>CAWHHH010000021.1:0-341022 GCA_963829075.1 uncultured Alphaproteobacteria bacterium
AGCGGCGCCGCCAATCGTCAGTTCGCCCGAGGAGACGAAGGCGGCGCTCGCCAGCGGACATCCCATCCTCGTCCTGGGTCAGGCGGCGTTTGAGGCCAAGCCTGCTCTCGCCGGCAAGCTCGCTGCCGTCCTGAAGAAAAAGCCGCATCTGCGTGCCGACGGCATTCTGCTGCTGCGCGAGGGCAACAAGGTCTATGTCGCCGGCGCGAATGACGAGAGCCATTACTTTGCGGTCGCCGAGCTCTTGCGAGCCTGGGGCGTCCGCTGGTTCATGCCCGGCGATTTCGGCGAGTGCGTTCCTCGGGAGACAAGCCTTTCGGTCGGCGCTCTCGATACCGTCTATGCGCCGCCTTTCGAGGTGCGCACCTTCTGGGTTTCATGGCTCGGAGAGAACTCGGGCGTCGCGGCCTACCAGTTGCGCAATCTGATGGACGGTTCCAACTCTGTCTATCCCGCAGGCCATGCGCTCGGCCAATATACCGGGGGCCTAGCCAGGACGCCTTTCGAGACGCCGCTCACGGATCCGAAGACCGCCGAGCAGGTCGCGCGATTGACCGAGGATCTCTACGCCGCCGGCAAGGATTTCTCGCTGGCGATGGAAGACGGGCTCTACCACTCCGATTATCCCCGCGACCAGCAGCTCATGGTGCTGCAATGGGATAAGTACATTCTCCGCTGGTCGGTCAGCGATCCGATGCTGGAGCTTCTGAACGGTGTCGCGACGAGGCTGCGCGAGCGCCATCCGCAAAGTCGCTCGAAGATCGGCTTCCTGATCTATTCCAACATGTTTCTGCCGCCCAAGCTGGTGACGCGGCTAGAGCCGTCGCTTTACGCGATGCTGGCCCCGATCGATATCGATCCGATTCATCCGATGGGCGATCCGCAGTCGCCGCCAAAGAACGAATATCAGTCGATCCTCTTCCAATGGGCGAAGCTGACCAAGGGCCGCCTGGTCATCTACGACTACGATCAGTCGATGCTGGTGTGGCGAGACTTGCCTAATCCCTCGCATCAGGCCTTCAAAGAGGACGTGAAGCGTTACCGTGACGCGGGCGTGCTCGGTTTCGGCACGGAGAGCCGGATGGCGCTGGCGACCACCGGGATCAATCTTTATCTTCGCGCTCGTTTGATGTGGAACCCGGAAGAAGACGTGGACGCGCTGCTCGAGGATTTCTATGCTCAATTCTTCGGCCCGGCGCGCGCGCCCATGCGCGACTATTGGAGCACGATATTCGACGCCTGGCGAAACACGATCGCGACCGAGCACGAGCATTTCGTCATCCCGGCGATTTACACGCCGCAGCTCGTCCAGAAGCTCGAGGCGCCCTTGCGCGAGGCGGAGAAAGCGCTCGAGCCGTTGCGCCAGCCGACCCGCACGCTCACCGACGAGGAGCGCAAGTATCTCGAGCGGATCAATTTCGTTCGTCTGGGCTACGAGACGCTCAAGGCCTATGTCGCGATGGTCGAAGCCGGCGCGACCAATCTCGATTATCAGGCTGCGGTCTCCGCGGGAGAACGCGGTTTGCGGGCGCGGGACGCATTGACGCGCGCCAATCCGGCTTTCACCACGACCAAAATGGAAGAAGGAACGGCGTTCTGGCCGGGGGAGGTCGCGCAATATCGGGATCTGCGCGCCTTGGTCGACGGCGAGAAAGGCCGACTGCTCCGGGCGCTGCCTTTGGAATGGAGCTTTCACCGCGACAAGGAGCGAAAAGGCCTGGAGGCCGGCTATAGCGACGGCTCCGTCGACCTGAGAATTCTGGCGTGAGCACAAGAGCGAATACGATCTCGAATTCGCGAAAGGATTACCCCCCGGACCAGTGGGAAATGGTCCGGACCGACTTGTACATTCAGGCGCAGGGAATCCGCGATCCCGACCGGCAGGGCTATACCGGCGACTATTGGTATCGGACCGAACCGGCGCTCACGGCGGAAGAGATCGGCGCCCACCCGCGCCTTCATTTTCCCGGCCTGTTGAACGCCTGCGAACTTTACGTCAACGGCGTCGAAGCGGCGCGCCACAATCAATTGGAGCCGTGGTGGTTCAATGACTATCGCTTCGAATGGGACGTTCCTCTCGATGGCAAGTTGCGCGAGGGCGTCAACATCATCGCGCTTCGCTGCCACAATCCGCACCATATGGGCGGCATGTTTCGGCGGCCTTTCCTTTATGCGCCCATAGAGGCGCGGGCGCGGTGACGCCTCTGCCCCCTCGCCGACCTCAGGAATCCCCTCATTTCGAGAACGGCCAGATTTCGGGGCTTTTGGCCCTCATAAGGGCCGAACGGAGGGCCCTTGGGTCCCAGATTACGCATGCCGCGACCTCTTTCTCGGCAATTCGAAGTCCCGAACTCGTGCTTCATTGCTCGTAATACCCGACTTGAACAGTGATCGCGGGTCAGGCGCTTGTAAGCCATTGATATTACGTGTTTGGAGCCGGATTTTTTCGAAAATGTAGTGCCACGTTTGCCTGGTTTTTGGGCTTTTCATCGACCTACAGAATTTGATTCCGTGGTGCTCTCTCCTGCGAGGGCCGCCATGTTCTTCCGCCTCAAGAAGTCCGGCGAACGCGCTTACGTGCAGATCGTCGAGAACAAGCGCATCGACGGCGCCGTGCGCCAGAGTGTCGTCGCCACGCTCGGCCGCGCCGACGAGCTCGAAGCCTCCGGCGCGCTCGCCTCGCTGCTCGCCTCGGGCGCCAAGCTCACCGACCAGGTGATGCTGATCACCGCCCTCGATCAAGACGAGGGCGGCGCGGTGTCGGCCTCGGCCAAGCGCCTCGGCGGCCCGCTGCTGTTTGGCAAAATCTGGGAGAGGCTGGGCGTCCCTGAGGTTCTCAGCGATTTGCTCGCTGACCGCGCCTTCGAGTTCTCCGTCGAGCGCGCCGTGTTCGTTTCGACGCTGCATCGCCTCTTCGTCTCGGGCTCCGATCGCGACGGCGCGTCTTGGATGCAGGACTACGACATCGCCGGCGCGGCGGGGCTCGATCTGCATCATTTCTATCGCGCCATGGCTTGGCTCGGCGAGGAGATGGAGGAGAAGGCCGATGACGCGCGCGCGCCGCGCTGCGTCAAGGATGCGATCGAGGAGAGGCTGTTCGAGAAAAGGCGCGATCTGTTCTGCGATCTCTCCGCCGTGTTCATGGACACGACCTCGCTCTCTTTTTACGGCGAGGGCGGCGAGACGCTCGGCGAGCGCGGCTACTCCAAAGACTACCGGCCAGATCTCAACCAAATGATCCTGGCCTTGATCGTCGACGGCAAGGGTCGGCCGATCTGCACGGAGATGTGGCCGGGGAACACCGCCGACGTCACGACGCTGCTGCCAGTCGTCGATCGGCTGCGCCGGCGCTTCTCGATGGGACGCGTTTGCGTCGTCGCCGACCGCGGCATGATCTCGGCGGCCACTATCGAGGGGCTGGAGGCGCGCGGGCTCGACTACATCCTCGGCGCCAGAGAGCGCTCCGACGCCATCGTGAGGAAGATGGTGCTCGAGAGCGACACCGCCGCCTTCACGCCGCTCTACATCGAGCGCGAGGCCGGCGAGACGCAGCTCTTCGTCAAGGAGGTCAAGGTCGACGGCAAGCGCTACGTCGTCTGCCGCAATGAGGCGGAGGCCGAGAAGGACCGCAAGGATCGGGAGAAGATCGTCGGCGCCCTCGATGCGCAGCTGAAGAAAGGCGACAAGGCGCTCGTCGGCAACTCCGCCTATCGGCGCTATCTGCGCAGAACGCCAGGGTCCAAGGACAAGCACGCCTTCGAGATCGACGCCGGCAAGCTTGCGGAAGAAGCGCGCTTCGACGGCGTGTTCGTGCTGCGCACGAACGCGAAAGTCACGCCGTTGCAAGCGGTGCTGCGCTATCGCGATTTGCTGCAAGTGGAGGAGCTCTTCCGTCGCACCAAGGCGATCATGCGCACGCGGCCGATCTTCCACTCCTCGGACGCCGCCATCCGCGGCCATGTGTTCTGCTCCTTCCTCGCGCTGGCGATGCAAAAGCATCTCGAGGACCTCATGCGCGAGGCGAAGATCGCGCCCGAGTGGAAGGAGCTGCTGCGCGATCTCGACCGCCTGCAGCAAATCCGCATCCAACATCGTGGCGCCGATTGGCTGGTGCGCACCGACGCCGCGCCTTCGGTGACTGCGCTGTTTCGCGCAGCCCATGTCGCCTTGCCGCCCCGTGCGCGGCAGACCGCGCCGCCAAAACCGCAGGCTCCGCCCGCTCTCGCCAAAAAACGCCGAGGTCGCCCCAAGCGTGGCGCCACGCCGCCTCAAATTTCGCCGCAAATTGCGTAATATCAGAAGCTTATAGAAATCAGGTGTTCAAGTAGGGTTAGGGGGTCCGATGACGCCAAATGTACGCGCATGGCGGGCGTGGGTTGATGCTGATGGCGCACGCCCTCTGTGGCCCGCAGCGGGCGCAGCGAGCCCTTCTTCGGCCGTCGCCTCAGCGAGGCGTGGCGCATGGCCCAGGAGATGCGCGCCGGCGGTGAGCCGACGCAGGCGGGCGGCTTGAGGCGCGAGGCCGCTTTTCTCACCGCCGCTGCGCCCGGCATTCATGGTCGAGCAGCTTCTCGGCCGATCCGCCGGCCCCCTTTACGAGCAGCACGAAGCCGCGGCGGCCCTTGGCGTCGGTGACGCCAGCGACCGCGATTGTCTGCAGGCTCATACTCGTCCGGGCGCTCGGAATTTCCTCGGCGACCGTCTGGAATGGGCTACGCTCGAGCCCGCTCTCGGCAAGGCGCTTGGCGCGATAGCGGCCGGCCCAGGGCTTCAGATTCAGTGTCGTCCAGCGCTGCGTCGAGAGGCTCGCGGCCGCGAGCGCCTGCTTCAAGCGCGCGTCGAGACAGTCGACGTGAATGTGCATCTGGTCCTGGGTCCGCACGGGCCGGGAATTGATCGCCATGCCGATATCGTCCCAGCCGAGCGGACGCGGCGCGGCGTCGGCGACGCGGCCGCGCTCGGCCCACGCGTAAGCCCAATAATTGGGCGCATCCTGGCGCAGCAAGCTCGGACTCTCGATCCCCTCCATCCGCACGGTCGGCACGATGATGATGCGGGTCGCGTCGCCGGGCGCACGGATCACAACGAAGCCGCGCCTGTCGTCGACCGCAATGCAGGGGAGGGGAAGACCGAGCGTCGCATGCATCGGCAGGCAGAGCTTATCCACCACCCGCCAGAGCGCGCCGCGGTCGGAAAGGTCGAAGGCCTGGACCGCGCAGGGTACCAAGACGCCCGTGACGAAAGTGATCGCAAGCACGAGCCCCGACGCAGAGCGCGAGAGGCGCGGCCGCGCGTGAATCGAAGCCGTGGCACGCGTTCTTGTCGTCAAGCGAAATTCGCCCGAAAGCCCCTGTTCGGATACAACTTTTACCAATTTGTCGCCTTTGACAAGGCCGCGCGGCCGCGGAGTGCGCCGACGACGGCTTGGGATTGATGGAGATTGAACGTCAGATCGGGGCGAATGTGGAGCCTTCGAGATCGCCCTCGCTCCAACTCAGCAAAAAATCTTCAAAACCGCGCGGTTGAAAACCGCGCGGTTTTCAAAATGAGGGGATGCCCGAGGGGGTCGCCGACTGCGGCGGATGAGAAACCAGCCATAACAACAACTCTTGCCCCGAATTATTGGGAGGTGATTGATTTGTGCTCACCGTCACCGCCGTCGCGACGCCTCCGGCGATAGCCGCGCCGGAGACGACGTATATAGCGGGGTTCTCCGCAGAAAAGATGGTTTGCTCGCTCGCTTGCACTTGCGAGAATTCCTGAACTTCGGTGAGCTCAGAGTCGAAACCAGAGTCGAAATTAGCAATTGGCATGCAAGCTGTATCGGTGACCATTACTGCTTCCCCAGCCTTGACTTCGCAGCAGCGGCGTTTATCTTCTTTGTCTTTCTCTCCTTTATTTTTGGCGCAGATATGGGCGGCGCCTTCGACCAGACGAAGTCTCGTTTTACGTGGTGCCGCCTCTCCTTCGATAATCGTTCCGCGAACGCCGATGGTCGCGGTCCCCGTACTGAGTTCATAAGCGCCCTTGTCGGAATGTCCCGTGGTAAACCGAAAAGCGCCTTTCGCGACGTTGATGGTCGCCTTGCCGTAACTCGAGGGGCCCGAGAAAACGAAGTGGTTCAGCTTGACCGTCGAGTTCGGCCCAATTGCCAAATTCGTGCTGTCGGTGAAGACAAGCTTCGCGGAACTGTCTTTGGCGGTCTTCATGACTTCTTCGCTGAAAACGCTTGCCCCGGTGTTGACTTTAACGGTACCCGAAACCAAGACGCCGGTCACATCGTTGCGGACGATCGACGCGACGCCGATGTTTCCTTCCCCGCGAGCTTCGGGGGGCAACGAGGTTGCAGCCCCCGCGAGCAGAAAACATAACCAAACTCTGCGCCGCTCAAGATCCCTGAGCATAACCGTGCCCCACAAATTTGTCTCCACAGCCACCCTCGGCTTCGGAGGACGCATACCGCGGGATGGCCCGGGTTCGGATGTAAAAATTCATGAATTTGACGGCTTTGGCAAGCCCTGACCTTTGAAGATTCGCCCCGAATTTGGGCGCAGAACCAGATTCTTGCGCGGTGTGACAAATGCGCCACACTTCTACACTGGATCAAGTGCAAGTCCACTGGATCAAATGCAAGACGGCCCGCGGCCTTGCCGCGACGCCAGCGGCGCAGGTCTAACCGCGTGAGCGTCGCGATCGCAATAAAATGCGCGGTTTATTAGGGCCGTGCTCAAGACGCGCGAACCTTATCGCGCCGCTTGCTGAAGGCCCGCCCTGTCTCGCGTCGAATGATTTGAGCCGGGATCGCTGGATGGCCCGAGTCGGGAGCCCTGCTCTCCTTTGAGGTTTTTTGACAATGTAATTATGAACTCAAAAGCCAATGAAAACGCGGCGTCCAAGTCGGGCTGGCGCAGCGCCAGTTTTCCATCGGCGTCGAGGCCAACGAGGCTGCAGATCTTCTTGCCGATGTCGATTCCGTGCACGGAGATTGATCCGTCCCCACTAAGCCTCCGGCGAGCCTACAAAACGCTGGGAGGAGGGACGGCCATTCCGCAACCCGGCGGGGTTCACGCAGTTCACGACACCGTCTCCACAACTTTCAGTATAGGCCGGGCACCAGCCTTGCAGTGCGACTTGCGTATTCCATATACGATGGAAATTCTTCCGACAATATTTGCTCCTCGTAATGCATTCGCGAGATTTGGATGGCAATAGCTGTAATCATAACAATGAATGGCCACGGCTGATTGAGTTCCCATACGCGTCCCAACACAACGCATAGTTCTGCCAGATAAAGAGGATGACGGATAAGGCGGTAGGGACCTTGTGTCACCAGACCTCTGGCCTGTGGAAAAATACTGAAGGAACGACCCAGCCAGTAAACTGATAAGATTGCACCTATGGTTCCAGCAAAAACCAGGGCAGACGAAAAAATGGTCATCGAGTGCGTCAGGCTTGCCCGCGGTAGCGCAAACACAAGAATTGGTAACGCAAAGCCAAAAGTTCCCGCGAGCTTCGGCAAAACCCCTTTTGCTTTCCGGACCGGCGGAAGCCTGATAATGAGTAGCACGATCACCATACTTAAAAACAAGGCCGTCGCGAACTGAGAAAAAATTGCGAAAAACTCGGCTCTCGCATCCAGCATCTGGGAAATTCTAACGAACGATCCCAAAATCCCAACCCCGAGCCACGCGATAAGAGAGGTCACGCCGGCTAGTTCACAAAGCTTCGTCGCAGGCAGGAGTTTAGTCATTTTTTCATTTCCCCGGACAAAAGAGTCGTTTTTTTGACGCGAAACCCGATCTTGCTTTCCCGAGCCCATTCCTCCGACGCCGCTCGATCAGACCAAGACTATAACACACCCAATACCGATCTCCGGCGGCGGGGCGCTCCGTCGGCGCCATCGCCAAGGCTCTCTCGCGCGCCAAATCCACTATCTCGCGGGAGCTACGCCGCAACGCCTTGGAAAGCGGCCGCTATTCGCCGCTTCACGCCGCCGGAGCCTATCAACTGCGCAGGCGGCGTGAAGCGATCCTCGAAAAGGATCATAAGCTCAGGGCCTTCGTCTGCGATCGCCTCGCTGAAGGATGGACGCCCGAACAAATCGCCGGCTGGCTCAGGGCCGGCCACGAGCGCGGTCTCCGCGTCCTCGGCTTCGAGGCCATCTATGCTTTTGTCTATCGCGCCGCCCGCAAGGGCGAGGAGCTGTGGCGCTATCTGACCCGCCGTCACAAACGCCGCCGGCCGCGCCGGGCCAGACCTTCCCGCGATCTGATCAAAGACCGCAGCTCCATTCATGACAGGCCAAAGGACATCGACGCCCGCGCCGACATCGGACATTGGGAGGGCGATCTCATCATCTGCAAGCGCACGCGGCCCGTGCTTGTGCTGCATGAACGAAAATCACGCGTGACATTGGCCGCCCGTCTTGCCGGCAAGACCGCCGCAGAGACCATCTCCGTCATGCTCGCCGTGTTCGGGCGCATTGATCACGCCTTGCGAAAATCCATCACGTTCGACAACGACACGGCTTTTGCGCAGCACGGCTTGCTACGCTCCATGCGCAACATGACGACATGGTTTTGCGACGCCTACGCCTCTTGGCAAAAAGGCGGCGTCGAAAACGCCAACGGCCGATTGCGCCGCTGGCTGCCCCGCCAGCTCGATATCGATCAACTCTCCGACGAGGACATTCAGGAAATCGTCCTCACCGCAAACCTGATGATGTGGACATCCGGTAATCGCGGTGGGCGCCTGATCGTTCGATAATGCCGCGATCCGGGCGGCGTCGCTCGGTGATTCGCACCATCGGGGGTTCAATCATGATGACCCACTTCGTCGGTTTGGACGTTTCGCAGAAAATGACAGCCATTTGCGTCGTCGACAATGCTGGCCGCAGGCTGTGGCGGGGCCAGTGCTCCACGGCGCCGGAACAGATCGCCGCTATGGTGCGCCGACATGCGGGGGATAAATCCTGCATTGGCATCGAAACTGGCGCGATGGAGCTATGAACGAATTTGGGTGACGCGCGATGATCAAGCGGCGCGGGTTTTGATCGCGTCGACGGCTGCGACGCCGTCCGTGAATTTGACTCCTTCGATGATGCGCGACAACTGGTTTGTGCCCTTGAGCTTGTGCCAGGTCTTCGAGGCCGCCCGAACAAGGGTGAAGACCATGAGCTTCGCGGTCTTCTGGGACAGCGCGCCTTTAGAGCGCACCGTTCGATGCCTGACGGTGGCGAAGACGCTCTCGATCGGGTTGGAGGTGCGCAGATGATCCCAATGCTCGGCGGGGAAGTCGAAGAACGCAAGCAATGCATCGACGTCCTTGGTCAGGCATGCGACGGCGGGGCCATATTTGGCCGTGTATTTGTCCTTGAACACCTCGATCGCCGCCAAGGCCGCCGCCCTGGTTTCGGCGTGATGGATCTCCTGCAGGTCGGACTTGACGGCCGGCCCCATGGACTTCGGGAACTTGCCGAGAACGTTCGCGATTTTGTGGAACCAGCAGCGCTGGTGACGTGTCGCGGGAAAGACCTCGTCCAACGCTTTCCAGAAACCCAAAGCCCCGTCGCCGACAGCAAGTTCGGGGGGAACCATCAAGCCCCGCGCCTTGAGGTCGACCAGGAGTTCGCGCCAGCTCTGCGCGCTTTCACGGCTTCCCACCCGAAAGCCGAGGAGTTCTTTCTTGCCTTCGGGCGTCGCGCCGATGATGACGAGGATGCATTCAGCGTCCGGCTCCATCCGGGCCTGGAGGTAGACCCCGTCAGCCCAGATGTAGACATAGCGGCGCGCTGAGAGATCCCGGCGCTGCCAGCGGTCATACTCTTCCTGCCAGGCGGCAGTGAGGCGGGCGATGACGCCAGGCGAAAGGTTCGGCGCTTCGGGACCAAGAAGAGCGGTCAGCGCCTCCTGAAGGTCGCCCATCGAGACGCCCCGTAAATATAGAACCGGCAACAGCGCATCGAGGCTTTTCGACCGCCGCGCCCATTTGGGAAGAATGTTCGAGGTGAAGCGGATCTTCGCCTCCGGCGGCGCGTCCGCAGCGCGGTCTCGCACCTTTTGCCGCTGAACTGCGATCGGCCCGATCCCGGTCTGGACGACTTGCTCGGGTCCGGTGCCATGCCGGACAATCCGCTGGCGCCCATCCGGGAGGCGTTCCCCCGAGAACATGTCGACGAAGCTGTCGGCTTCGGCCTTCAGCGCCGAAGCCAGCATGCGGCGCGCGCCCTCGCGAGCGACCTCGGTCAGCGGATCGCTGATCGCTGCCGGCTGGCGGATTTGGATGATCGTGTTATCTTCGTCCATGGCGTATCGCTCCTCTGGAGGTTCTGGCAGGCTTCAGCACCCGCCACGATACGCCGCCTTCTCAGCCCACATCACCCATTTTCAGGCATAGCTCGGCGCGATGACGCCATGGCTGGTGCATGAACTGCGCGCTCTCGGACTTGAAGTCATTTGTCTCGACGCTCGGCATGCCCGCGCTGCTCTCAAGATGCAGATCAATAAGACGGATCAAAACGATGCGGAAGGGTTGGCTCAGATCGTCCGCACCGGCTGGTTCCGATCGGTTCACGTCAAGTCGTTCGACAGCCACCGCGCGCGTGCGCTTCTCGGTGCGAGGGCTCAACTCGTCGGCATGACGACGCGATTGTCCAACCACATCCGAGGAGTGCTCAAGACTTTTGGCCTGTTGCCAGGCGCGATGCGGGGCTTGCGATTTGATCGGAAGGTTGAAGTTCTTCTGGAAGACCGTTCCGATGTCGCGCCGATTGTCCGCCCCATGCTCGTCGCTTGGCGGCAACTGCGCGAGCAGATCTCTGCTTTCGATAAGGCAATCCGGGTATTGGTGAGGTCGAACTCTCCCTGCCGGTTGCTCATGAGCGTGCCGGGCATCGGCGTGCTGTCGGCTCTCGCTTATGTAAGCACAGTTGAGAATCCGGCTCGTTTTTCGCAATCACGATCCGTGGGCGCGCACTTGGGGCTCACGCCACGACAATACCAATCAGGAGATGTGGATCGAAGTGGTCGCATATCAAAGTGTGGCGACACGCTCGCGCGCACTTTGTTGTATGAGGCCGCCGTCGTAATCATGACGCGGGTCAAAAAGGCCTCGGAATTGAAGGATTGGGCGGTCGCGATCGCCAAGCGATCGGGCATTGGCAAAGCACGGGTCGCGCTGGCCAGAAAGCTCTCCGTCATCCTGCATAGCGTCTGGCGTTCTGGAAAGCCGTTCCGCTGGGCGGAGCGCGCGATCGCTGCCTGATCACTTTGCCTGAGAGTTTCATCCGCGAGAGGACGCGGGTGTGATGGTTGCCCGCCGGGCGAGGGTATGGGTGGCTGCGTGGGTGGCCGTTGAGCGGCGTCATTGCACGTCAGCTCGTTGTGGACATTGCAGCGCCTGTGCTTCGGACCAAATGTTGCGGCGGAATATTCCGACCGCGGAGAGAACCGTGACCCGGGGCGGCAACAAAGCCATTGACAAGGGAGACGCGATTAGAGAACGATCCGTGGGCGCGCACTTGGGGCTCACGCCACGACAATACCAATCAGGAGATGTGGATCGAAGTGGTCGCATATCAAAGTGTGGCGACACGCTCGCGCGCACTTTGTTGTATGAGGCCGCCGTCGTAATCATGACGCGGGTCAAAAAGGCCTCGGAATTGAAGGATTGGGCGGTCGCGATCGCCAAGCGATCGGGCATTGGCAAAGCACGGGTCGCGCTGGCCAGAAAGCTCTCCGTCATCCTGCATAGCGTCTGGCGTTCTGGAAAGCCGTTCCGCTGGGCGGAGCGCGCGATCGCTGCCTGATCACTTTGCCTGAGAGTTTCATCCGCGAGAGGACGCGGGTGTGATGGTTGCCCGCCGGGCGAGGGTATGGGTGGCTGCGTGGGTGGCCGTTGAGCGGCGTCATTGCACGTCAGCTCGTTGTGGACATTGCAGCGCCTGTGCTTCGGACCAAATGTTGCGGCGGAATATTCCGACCGCGGAGAGAACCGTGACCCGGGGCGGCAACAAAGCCATTGACAAGGGAGACGCGATTAGAGAACGGCCCCGTGGCAAGCACCTTTTGGCGTTTCGAACGATTTGGTCGGCTGCGGTCATATGTCCGGCCTGTTGACGCGGAGCATATGTCCGCTGGCCCTGATGAAGTCCGACGACCGGGATCCCTATTAGGTTTACGAGCTTTTCGCTCATGACCTCTGGCGGGGTGTTCCTGGTCTTCGGTGGCGACCGTGTCGTTCATCACTCCTCAATGCGCTCACCAAGCTCGAATTTGCTGGCGCGGTTTCTCTTTTCCAGGCCTAGCGGGGTGTTCAGGCTTTGGCGAACGTCTCCCAACGGAAGCATTCGCCGGTTTTCATCATCGCCCAGATGGTCCGCGCCAGCTTGTTGGCCAGCGCCACCGTGACCAGCCGCGCCGGCTTCTTCGCCAAAAGGGCAACAATCCAGTCGCGTAAAGCGCCTTTGCGCTTGCCCACGACGTTCAGCAGCGACGTTGCCCCCAGGACGAGCAGTTTCCTTATGTATCGGTTGCCCTGCTTGGTGATGCCCCCGAGCGTCTGCTTGCCGCCGCTCGAATTCTGGCGCGGGGTAAGACCGAGCCAGGCGGCAAAATCGCGCCCCGATTTGAACACGCTTGGGTCCGGCACGCTGGCTGCGATCACCGAAGCGAGGATTTTTCCGACACCGGGAACCTTGTCGAGCAACCGGCTCATCTCGCTTCGCGCATGGGCGCGGCCGATTTGCTTCTCCAGATCGTCGATCGACTTGTCGAGCCCTTCGAGATGTTGGGCCAGAACCGCGACGGCTGCCTTGGCGGCCTCTGGGAGCGTCGTATCGCTTTCGGCCAGCTCGAGCAGTTCGTCGACGCGGCCAATTCCCTTCGCGACGACAATGCCGAACTCCGAAAGATGGCCCCGCAGGGCGTTGACGCTCATCGTTTGCTGCTTGATCAGCAGTTCGCGGGTCTTGTGCAGCATCAGCGTCGCTTGTTGCTCGGCGTCCTTGATCGGAACGAAGCGCATGCCCGGACGCGACACCGCCTCGCAAATAGCCTCCGCATCGACCGCATCGTTCTTGCCGCGCTTGACATAGGGCTTGGTGTAAGCCGGCGGCATCAGCAGCACTTCGTGGCCCATCGTCTTGAGTTCGCGTGCCCAATAATGCGCCGAACCGCAGGCCTCCATGCCGATGAGGCAGGGCTCGATCTGCGCAAAGAACTCGTGCATCTTCGAGCGCTTCAATTTGCGCGTCACAGCGGAGCCGCCTTCGTGCGCCAGCGCGTGAACTTGAAAATAGTTCTTGGCCAGATCGACGCCGATTCTGATAAACTGTTTCACGGACGGTCTCCCTCTTTGTAGCGCTTCGGCGGCTACACCTTGGCACTATGATGCCGTTGAGGAGAGGCCGTTCTCTAATCGCGTCTCCCTTGTCAATGGCTTTGTTGCCGCCCCGGGTCACGGTTCTCTCCGCGGTCGGAATATTCCGCCGCAACATTTGGTCCGAAGCACAGGCGCTGCAATGTCCACAACGAGCTGACGTGCAATGACGCCGCTCAACGGCCACCCACGCAGCCACCCATACCCTCGCCCGGCGGGCAACCATCACACCCGCGTCCTCTCGCGGATGAAACTCTCAGGCAAAGTGATCAGGCAGCGATCGCGCGCTCCGCCCAGCGGAACGGCTTTCCAGAACGCCAGACGCTATGCAGGATGACGGAGAGCTTTCTGGCCAGCGCGACCCGTGCTTTGCCAATGCCCGATCGCTTGGCGATCGCGACCGCCCAATCCTTCAATTCCGAGGCCTTTTTGACCCGCGTCATGATTACGACGGCGGCCTCATACAACAAAGTGCGCGCGAGCGTGTCGCCACACTTTGATATGCGACCACTTCGATCCACATCTCCTGATTGGTATTGTCGTGGCGTGAGCCCCAAGTGCGCGCCCACGGATCGTGATTGCGAAAAACGAGCCGGATTCTCAACTGTGCTTACATAAGCGAGAGCCGACAGCACGCCGATGCCCGGCACGCTCATGAGCAACCGGCAGGGAGAGTTCGACCTCACCAATACCCGGATTGCCTTATCGAAAGCAGAGATCTGCTCGCGCAGTTGCCGCCAAGCGACGAGCATGGGGCGGACAATCGGCGCGACATCGGAACGGTCTTCCAGAAGAACTTCAACCTTCCGATCAAATCGCAAGCCCCGCATCGCGCCTGGCAACAGGCCAAAAGTCTTGAGCACTCCTCGGATGTGGTTGGACAATCGCGTCGTCATGCCGACGAGTTGAGCCCTCGCACCGAGAAGCGCACGCGCGCGGTGGCTGTCGAACGACTTGACGTGAACCGATCGGAACCAGCCGGTGCGGACGATCTGAGCCAACCCTTCCGCATCGTTTTGATCCGTCTTATTGATCTGCATCTTGAGAGCAGCGCGGGCATGCCGAGCGTCGAGACAAATGACTTCAAGTCCGAGAGCGCGCAGTTCATGCACCAGCCATGGCGTCATCGCGCCAGTTTCGATGCCAATGCAGGATTCATCCCCCGCATGTCGGCGCACCATAGCGGCGATCTGTTCCGGCGCCGTGGAGCACTGGCCCCGCCACAGCCTGCGGCCAGCATTGTCGACGACGCAAATGGCTGTCATTTTCTGCGAAACGTCCAAACCGACGAAGTGGGTCATCATGATTGAACCCCCGATGGTGCAAATCACCGAGCGACGCCGCCCGGATCGCGGCATTATCGAACGATCAGGCGCCCACCGCGATTACCGGATGTCCACACATGGCGCGAACCCGAAGCGCGAGAACGCGCCTGTCGCGGCGGCAATGTGGGGAGGAGCAGACGCGCTCCTGGCAAGGCCGGACGGATGACGCTAAGCTGACCTTCTGAACTCGCCAGCAACTGGCAAAAGATATCCTCCAGGGGTGGACCAGATCATTGGGGGTGGATCACGTCGCCGCCTTGCGAAAAAAGCCGCCGGAAGTCTCTCCGGCGGCTCTATTTCTCTGCAGAGAATTGTTAGTACAGCGACTTCTTGGCGTCGCCTTTCTCGGGAGCCGGCAGCTTGCCTTCCGGAGTCGCCTTGTCGATCGCGATCGGCAGATATTCGGCGAGGAGGTCGAATTACGCCACCCGTGATAGCTTTCAACCAACTCATTTTCAATTCTCCCATTTGCGACTCTCGTTCGTATAAAAACTCGAGCGTCCGGGCACCGCAGAAGAAATAGCACCGCTCGCCGACTCTCAATGGCGAAGGGCGGGGATATTAAAAGACATTCACCAGAAGGTCCGTTTATGGCGCTTCTCTGCCCTTCGCGGCTCCGAATCCGACGCCAGATGTTCGCGCCAGTTCGGGGCGAGATTTGCGAGTGCTCATACAACGCTCCCGATAGGCCTGATGCGGTGCCGTCAACCTTGCGCTGCCAAGCAGCCATCAGGACGCTTTTGATCCCGCATCGCAAAAGGATCGACGCTGCACTGCAATGACGCTAAGCAATCGCCACAATTAAAAAAACCGCCATAAAAGCGCATGGTGCCGATCGCAAAGTGGAGAGCGCGTCATGATTAGCGTGGGGCAAAGGCGGCAATGGTGACAGTCGAAGTGCGAGCAATGCTAAGCGTGGAGCAAGCGTCGGCGCTTCATCGCGTTTTGGATCGTCAACTCGAAGCGATCGAATATATCGAGAAGCGAGAAGCGCAAAACCTCCCCCCAGAAATCAAGCGGGAAAAGGAGGCGATTGCGCAGTTTTTGCCAGCGCTGGAAGGAGCAATGCAGCTGGCAGATGCAAACTGAGGACGTTCGAGGTTCATAAGGCAGACAAAAACGCCCGGCCGCCAAGGAGGCGCACTACTCCCGAACCAGCGGCACGAAACGGACGGCACCCGCGGTCCTTGTAGTGGTCGAGCCGTCGAGGTTCTTGGTCAGCGCCATCAGCTCTTGCCATAAGCTGCCGACGGGTATGACCAGACGTCCACCCGGCTTCAGCTGCGCAACCAGCGCTGGCGGCATATGATTGGGCGCCGCCGTGACGATGATGGCATCGAACGGCGAGCGCTCCGGCCAGCCTTGATATCCATCGCCGATCCTCGTGCTCACGTTGGCGTAGCCGAGCCGCTGCAGCGTGGCACGCGCTGCCTCACCCAAAGCGGGGACAATCTCGATCGTGTATACCTCGCCAGCCAGCGCCGACAGAATGGCGGCCTGGTAGCCCGATCCCGTGCCTACCTCGAGCACCTTGTCCGTGGGCTTTAGCTGCAACAACTCGGTCATCAGCGCCACCACGTAGGGCTGGGACATGGTCTGGTCGTTGCCGATTGGCAGAGGGCCGTTCCTGTAAGCGAACGACCTGTATTCGCGCGGCACGAACTCATGACGCGGCACTGAGGCGATTGCGGCCTGCACGCGCGCATCGAGCCGTACCACACCGGTCTCGCCTGCAGTCTCTGCGATTATGGCCTCGATCTCGGCAACCATGCGTTGGCGCTCTTCCGTGAATTCCTTTGAGGCCGCGGCCGTCATCAGAGCGGCGGTGGCAAACATCACGGGTAGTGCGCGAAGCAATGTCGATGGCGAGAAGGTCATGGATTGCGCCTCGGTGAGCGCCGACGGCCGAAACTGAATAGCGGGACGCCGGTCAGAAGGATCGCCACGCCCAGGAGCGCACCGGCGCCCGTGTAGGCAAGGCTAGAATAGAGCATGTAGGATCAGAAAATCGGTGCCGGCCGAATTTCGATCATGATCGATCCCCATTGTCGCCGCACCCCCGGGTCAGCCTCAAAACGTCGAACATCGCCGACCAGGAGACCTTTGGATGCGTTCGAGATCGTCGCGTCGGAAGGAAATCGGGGCGAGAATTGGATCGGAGCTGCGTGCTCTCTATGGTGAGGTCCTCTGCGAGCCGCTTCCCTATCGCTTTTGCGAATTGTTGGGCCGTCTCGAGGAGGAAACAAGGGTGGCTGCGGCGCGCTCCCCGACCGCCCGGCAAGGCGCGCTGTCCCCATCGACCGCCCGCCCCGATCGAAAGGCCCCGGGACTGCCGTCTCGGCTGCGCCAGGCAAAAGTCAATTACTTGGAGTCGGCAGAGTAGGTCTTCACACGAATCCGCTCTTCTTTGGTATCCGGAATCGCGACGCGAAAGCTCGTTGATGGCGCAAATCGCCCCTTCGGGCGCGCTCAAGGTCCGCCCGCCGCAGGCATCTCCTGTTTGAGCGTCGGCCTATGCGGTCGAGCTTGGCGCGCGCCTTCCGTCGAAGGCCGGCGCGCCAAAAGCTCGGGCTCGGAGGTTTTATTGTCGCTTGCCGCCGCTGAAAGCGGAGCTGTCGCCGAAATACTCTCCTGTGCTTTTGAAGAAATTGCACTGCATTTTGGCAAAATGAAATGTATAAGCTATGCATTCCTCATCAGATCCGCAGACATTTTCACAAATCTGAGGATTTGCTGCGCTAGCTGCCATATAGCCACCTCCGGAAAACGCTTTCATAGGATAGCGCTCCATTATTACATTGCTCACTGAGCGCTTTGGGACCCGCGTGTCTTCGCGTACGCCGCTTGACGATCGGGGATTCAATTTGAAGACGCCCAGCTCAGATTTTAAGTAGCAAATCCGATTCCATTTATCGAACGTATAACCCCGGCAGCTCTCCTGCTGTCGGCACGCCGAAACGCAATTTTCCAGGTCGCCAGATTTCAGTCTGGTGACGCCGCTGCTCTCAATATCCAGATTATCGAAGGTTTTGTAGTTGGCGGCGCTCGCGGGGGAAGGCGCGATTGGCCGCGCGGGCGGCGCAAACAACTTCGCCAATTCCGAAATGTTCGCTGAGGGCAGCGCCGTCTTTAGCGCCTTGAAGAGATCGCCAGGCGGTAACTGCGCCAACGGGACCATAGCTTCAGGCATGGACGCCTTCAACGCTTCGCGCGCTGCAAGCCTCGGCATCCTGGAGGCCGAGGCCCTCACGACGTCTTCCGGGGCGATGTCGAGCAACTTCGAAAGAGCCGCTTGAGGGTCAGATCCAATAACTCGGCTCATCGCTTCGTCTCGGTGCGCTTCAAGCAGCTCCTGCAACACTTCCGAGCTGGATCTCTGATTGCCCATCGCAGCGACCGCCTGTTGGGAAGGCTCGCGTCCTGGCAGCTCTTTAGACGCCGATATCTGAGCGGGCTCGAGAGACTGAGGCGTGGTCCGCCCTAAGTAAAAAACCGGGGAAACCAGCATTCCGAGCGCGAAGGCCAGTAGCGCAGCGCCCGCCAGCACGCCACGGCCAGTCGTAGGGGGAGGCGCTATCTTTACCGCCTCCAGTTTCGCGCGCGCAGCCGCGAGTTGCGCCTCCGCCAGCTCTGCGCGCGCGACGGCGGCTTCAGCGGTTTCGTTGGAGCGCGGCCTCTCGACATTGAGTTGAGCTTCCCGATGGCCGGCGCTTGCGGTCGTCTCCGCCATCACTCCAGCAGGCTTGGCCTCGATATCCGACTTCTGCTCAGGTTTCCGCCGTAGCCAAATGTCCAACAGCGTCTGCAGGCTCGGCTTGGGTGATGCTTCGCCGCGCCGCTCGCGTTCCAGCCACGCCTGGAAGTCGTCGGCGAACGACTTCAAGGTCTGTTCGATTTTCTGCTGGTGAGCGGCGGCCCGCCGCTCCAAATAGCGCCTGCCCTCACGAACGGTGGACGCGCACTCCTCTCGGTATTTCGCCTCAAACGACGCCCAAATCGCGCGCGCCTGAGGCTCGTCGGGGAATCGCGTCGCAAAGCCGTAAAGAGCGTTCTCGTCTCCGGAATCGCGGGCTCGCAGCAATTCGGCGAGTCCCGGCCGGCGCAATTTTTCAGCGATCGCGGCGACGATCTCGGTCCATGCCGAAACGTCGATGCGCCCCTCCCCTCCGATCAAGTCCCTGACCGGGATCGAGTCGAAGGGCGAGGGAAGGACGCATGGCGACAGTCGACAAGCGACGAGCTTTTGTTGCCACAAGGCGTCGCTTGCCTCAGCCAACACCGATTTTGACACAACGGCGCGGTCCGACCAGCAGACGAGCGCCACCCCCGACCTCCCGATCTGCGCCGCGCAAATGTCTTTGTCGTGCGCGCCGTCAGGGTCACTCGTCGAATCGCTCCTCCAAAACTCGAGCCCGAGAGAAGTCGCGCGCTGCGCGATGGGCTGCACCAATTCTTCATCATCACGGGCGGATACGATGACGACATCAACCATAGGATCACCTAGTCCTCGTCACCCAAGGCGCGCGGCGGAGCCCGCTGCGGACGCGGCCTGCTGTGACGCATTTGCTGCTGGCGCAATCGAACCCGCGCCGGGCGCGAGCCGACTACGCGTTGATAGTTGCGCCCCAAATCTTCGCGGATTGGAGCTGGGTTCGAATCGCCTGTACAGGTCGATGCCTGCCAGCATTGCGGACTAACGAGTCCTTGGCAAGCCTAGAGGCTTGGCTTCCTGACCGTGAATTACGTATAATTCAAATATTCCAGTCAGAACTTCTGGCGATCATCGCAGGAACGTCCTATGACTTCCTGCTCATGCCGACAGACAAGCCTGGGGGCGCAGGTCCATTCCTTTGAATTCCTTTCAATTTATCGGACGCGTCAAAATCAAGCGGACCCTAGTTAGGCGGACACCGTCTCCGCCAAAATTCGCGCATATCTTATTGATAGCTATTGATTTTTTATCAAGAGCCAAGGCGCATCTCCCGTCCGGTTCCCCAGATTCGCCGGGCCCTCAAAGCCGCCAGCAATTAGCCGACTTCGGCTGCGCCCGCCCGCCGGAACCAGCCGAGCGCCCGCGCCCGCCCCTCATGGTCGCTCTTCGCATACAAGCCGAAACGAGGATGCAGCCAGGCGCCGGGACGCGAATAGTCCTGGCCGACGAGCAGCACGTGCCTATAGCCGGCGCCGTGCACTATTTTCGCCTGACCCGCTCGCGCGCTGCCGTTCGGAAAGGCATAGATCTGTGGAGCATAGCCGAGGTTCGTCAGGAAATATTCCCGGCATTTGCGCGCATCTTCGCACAAGTAATCGTCGCTCTCGAACGCCATGCTCGCATGCTCGAAGGAGTGGGCGCCGACTTCGTGAGCCAAAGAGATTTGTCGGACCTCCTCCCGGGACATCATCGCAGTGGGGCGAAATTCCTCGAAGCGCGAGAACGCTCGTTGCAGCTGCGAGAAAATGGCCCTTTGCTCGGAAATCGGCCGGTTCTTCAACGCGGCGGAAGCTCGCAGACAGGAGGCGCCGCGGTTTTGAGGGTCCGCGCCCTGCGGCAGCCCCGGCAGTGGAACCTCACGCAGCAATGCGGTGGGGGCGGACTCGATGAAATCCTGCATCATGAC
This sequence comes from uncultured Alphaproteobacteria bacterium, assembly GCA_963829075.1. Taxonomy (GTDB): domain Bacteria; phylum Pseudomonadota; class Alphaproteobacteria; order Rhizobiales; family Beijerinckiaceae; genus Methylocystis. The sequence goes on from CAWHHH010000021.1 coordinate 20,321, forward strand.
GTTCATTGGCGGCAAGCCGCTTTCGATCGCGCTTGGCAGGACGTTATTATTTACGCGGATGCCGTGCTTTTCGAGAATCGGCGCGGCGTTGTCGATGAAATCTTTGTAACCATCGTCGAAGGGTTCGCGGTAGGGACGCTCATTGCTGAGCGCCCCCCGCGCAGATCCGTACTCGCGGAATTCCCGCATACGGCTCCTACCTCGGGTGTTGGACGGCGAAGCGCGTCCGTGGCCATGGATGAAGGATTCTCGGCCTCGGGAGCCATTCGTCGGCGATTTTCCGCATCCGCTCCCAAGTGATTCCGCCCCTTTGGCTACGCCGCGAGAGCGAGCGTCTCCAACGCTTCGTCACTTGGTCACGGAACATCTGGAGCGCCCGAAAATTCGTCGGCACTGCATGATAGGCGAGCCAGCCGGAGAGGACCTGCCACAGCCGTTTTCCCTGTTCGGGGATCGGCAAGTGCATCATCCTCCACAGCTCCCCTTTGACTTCCTTGAGCTTGGCTCTCATGCGGTCGGCGCGCGACTTCCTCACGACGAGGAATCGTCCCGCGCGCGTTTTCCCGCAGATGAACGTGAAGCCCAGGAAATTGAAGGTTTCGGGCTTGCCCTGTCCGCGCCTCGCTCGGGTCTGCGCCGCGAAGCGGCCGAACTCGATGAGGCGCGTCTTGTCTTCGTGCAGCGACAGCGAAAACTCCCGCAGCCGTTCACGCATCGAGTCCCAGAACGCCTTGGCGTCGCTCTCGTATTGAAAGCCGACGACGATGTCGTCCGCGTATCGCACGAGGATCACGTCGCCTTTCGCCTCCCGCCGTCGCCAGCGGTGCGCCCAGAGATCGAACACGTAGTGCAGGTAAACGTTGGCGAGCAGAGGCGATATTACGGCGCCCTGCCCGGTCCCCTTTTCCTCCACGACGACGACCCCGTCATCCAGGACGCCCGCCTTCAGCCATTTCTGGATCAGGCGGACAATGCGCTTGTCACCGATTCGATGCTCGACGAAGCGGACCAGCCATTCCTGGCTGACTTCGTTGAAGAACGATCGGATGTCGGCGTCCAGTATCCAGCTCACCTTTCTGGTGTCGATCCCGACGATCAGCGCGTCCAGCGCAGTATGCTGGCTTCGCTTCGGTCGGAACCCATACGAGAACCCGAGGAAATCTTCCTCGTAGATCGCGTTCAGCACCATCGTCGCCGCTCTCTGGACGATCTTGTCCTCGAGCGCGGCGACCGCGAGCGGTCGTTTCGAGCCGTCCGACTTCGGGATGAACCGACGTCGTGACGGCAGCGCCCGATACGCTCCGCTCTGCACTCTTCCGTGAAGCTCCTCGATCCTGCGATCGAGGTCCTTCTCGTAGTCTTCCCACGTCACCCCGTCGACGCCGGGAGCGGCGTTGCGCGCGAGCGCATGGAACGCCGTCCGAAGCATTGGCGGATCGATGTGGTGCAGAAGCGAGGTGAACTTCTCCTTCTTCCTGTCCTTGGCCGCTTGCCGTATGCGACCCAGCGCCTGTGACACGCTTTCCCGGTCCTGCGCCCGGCGCGTGCTTTGCTGGTTCGCCTTTCCCTTGGTCCCCGCCCTTGGCTCCACCGGCTCCGCAGCGGATTTCCTCGCCTTGTTCGTCGGCTTCTCGGCTACTATGGCGGAGTCAGACTTCTCGCCTTCGTGCATCATCGGCTACGGCTCCTCACCTTCCCGATGCGGACCTGCGGCGTCCTCCCGCAGGTCGAAAGCGAGACCTCCCGGTTCCCGCGCAAGGAGCTTCTGCACATGCCAGGGTCTTCGACCACGCCGGACCCTCGAAGCGCTCGCGTTGACGCGCCCGAGGTTTTGCCTTCCACGTAATTAACCGCGTCGGCGTCCGGGATATCGTGATTTTCGAGGCTCAATGGCTGGCCTATGCGCTCCCCTGCCGACGCTTCGCCGCCACCCTCACGGATGACGCCGCACGGCTCGGGGCCGATGTGGATCGCTACTCCTTCATCGTATCGGACTTGCACCGACTACTCCTTGCCGGTCTCCCGGCGCTCTAATTACCCACGCCCATTTTTAAGGCTCCGAACGGGGCTCGGCGGCTGATTTGGGGGCCGCTCTTGCCATGGACTCAAAACTCTGAATCCATGTGGGCATGGATCGCACTGATTTGCAGCGGCTGAGCAAGGACGAGCTGATTGAGCTGGTGATCCAGCTTCAACGACCGGACAAGTCGTCGCGCAATTCGTCGAAGCCTCCGTCCACCGACAAGAAGGAGAAGCGCGAGAACTCGCGTCCCGGCGGGGCGAAGCCCGGACATGAGCCGCACAATCGTCGGCTGGCCGACGATCCCGACGAATTCCGCGATCATCGACCAACGCATTGTGAGCTCTGCGGCGGGGCCATGGCGGCGGACGCCGACATGGAATTGATCGGCGAATACGACGAGATCGAAATCCCGCCGGTCAAGCCCCATGTCGCGCGCCACCGGCGTTTTGCCTGCCGCTGCGCGCATTGCGGCACAAACGTCAAAGCTGCGCCGCCCGCGGTCGCCACGCAGACGCCGTTTGGACCGCGCATCCATGCGCTGGCGATTTATCTGAAGAGCTTTCAGGCGCTTTCCTACGAGCGTCTGCGCTTCCTGTTCCGCGACGCTTTCGGCCTGATCGTCAGCGAGGGCGCGTTGATGAACATGTTCATCCGCTCCCACGCCGGGTTCAAAACCGAGGCGGATAAGGCGAAGGCCATTCTCCGTCAGGCGAAGGTCGTCGCCAGCGACGAAACCGGTGTTCGCATCGAGGGGACCAACTCCTATCATTGGGTGTTCCACTGCAAGGATGCGGTGGTGCATCAGCCCGATCATTCGCGCGGCGCCCGCGTCGTGGAAGAGATGATGAACGGCCATGAGCCGAAAGTCTGGATCTCGGATCGTTACTCCGCGCAGCAAAATCATGGCGCCGCGCAGCAAACCTGTCTGGCGCATCTGGCGCGCGATACGGCTTTCGCGTTGGAGCACGGCTCGGACGATCTGCCCCTGCGGTTCAAGCTGTGGTTCGGCAGGGCCTTCGATCTCGCCGCGGACATCGCCAATTTCAAAGCCGCGACCATCGCCAGCAAAAAACGGGCGCTCGAACTGCAACTCGCCCATATCCTGGGCGCGGCGACGCAATGCGATCTAGCGCGCGAACTGCAAGCCAAGATCGGGCGGGCGCGGGACCAGCTGCTGACGTTCTGCGATTATCCCGGCGAGGTCGAGGCCACCAACAATGGCTCGGAGCGAAAGCTGAGGCCCTGCGTGATCCAGCGAAAGGTCACCAACGGCTATCGCGCCATGTGGGCCGCACAGGCCGAAGCGGATGTGCGCACCGCCGTCGACACAGCAAGGCTCAAAGGCGCAAATCCCTTCCAGACGATCCTCGGCGCCCTGGCCTGAAGCCGCAAAAACCCGCGCACGCGCCCTAAAAATGGGCGTGGGTAATTACGTCGAAGGACAGGATCAACGCTGGCTTCTCGCTCGGTCGCTCCGTGCTGCGTCATATCCGCGTCGCGTCAAAGCAAGAGCTGAAAGAGCCAGCTTGGAGAAGAAGCCTTCGATGAGATTGAGCCAGGAGCCATGCTTGGGCGTGAAGGTGAACGTGAAGCGGCCCACCGGCTGCCTGGCGAGCCAGGCTTTGGTTTCCTTGGAGACATGCGCCGAATGATTGTCGAGGATCACCTTGATCGCCGCGTTCGTCGGATAGGCCGCGTCGAGCAGCTCGAGGAACTCGATGAATTCTCGACTGCGATGACGATCTCTGACCAGGGCGTGAACCTTGCCGGTCATCAGATCAATGCCGGCGAGCAGGCTCAGCGTTCCGTGTCGGACATACTCGTGATCGCGCCCAAAGGCCTCGTGCTCATGAGGCTTGGGCGGCAAATCCGGCGCCGTCGTTCCGATCGCCTGCACCCCAGGCTTTTCATCGTAGGAGACGATCACGACGCTCCCGTCGCCTTCGCCTGCCTCAGCGGCTTCCTTGAGAAGGGCCACTTCACGATAGACGCACAGCACTTCGGCCATCTTCGCCTCGAAGTCGGCGTCGCGGCGCTCCAGGTAGTAGCGCACCTTGTGCGGTCGCGCCGGGCATTTCGGTCAAGACCTCGACACCGCGCCTCGATGCGATCCGCCGGGGGATCATGGAGCTCTATATCTCCGATCATCCGCTCGACTGCCTCACCTGCCCCGCCAATGGCGACTGCGAGCTGCAGGCGATGGCCGGCGCCGTGGGCTTGCGCGAGGTGCGCTACGGCTCGGACGGCCGCAACCATGTCTTCGCGCGCAACGCCGGGCGCCCGAATGAGAATTGGCAGCCCAAGGACAAGTCCAATCCCTATTTCACCTACGATCCGTCGAAGTGCATCGTCTGCAATCGATGCGTGCGCGCCTGCGCCGAGGTGCAGGGGACCTTTGCGCTGACGATCGAAGGCCGCGGCTTCGACTCGCGCGTCACGCCGGGCGTGGGCGAGGCCTATATGGACTCGGAATGCGTCTCCTGCGGCGCCTGCGTGCAGGCCTGCCCGACCGCGACGCTGATCGAGACCTCCGTGATCGACATTGGCCAGCCGGAGCATTCGGCGGTGACGACCTGCGCCTATTGCGGCGTGGGCTGCACGTTCAAGGCCGAGATGCGCGGCGAGGAGCTCGTCCGCATGGTCCCCTGGAAATACGGCAAGGCCAATCACGGCCACAGCTGCATCAAGGGCCGCTTCGCCTATGGCTATGCGCTGCACCGCGATCGCGTTCTCTCGCCGATGATCCGCAAGAAGATCACCGATCCCTGGACCGAGGTGAGCTGGGAGGAGGCGATCGCCTACGCCGCTTCCGAGTTCAAGCGCATTCAGGAGAAATACGGGCGCTTTTCGGTCGGCGGCATCACCTCCTCGCGTTGCACGATCGAGGAGACCTATCTGGTTCAAAAGCTCATTCGCCAGGGTTTCGGCAATAACAATGTCGACACTTGCGCGCGGGTCTGCCACTCGCCGACCGGCTATGGCCTCTCCCAGGCCTTCGGCACGTCGGCGGGCACGCAGGATTTCGACTCGGTCGCTGAGGCCGACGTGATCTTGATCATCGGCTGCAACCCGACCGACGCGCATCCCGTCGTCGGATCGCAGATCAAGAAGCGGCTGCGCGAGGGCGCGAAGCTCATCGTCATCGATCCGCGCAAGACCGAGCTCGTGCGCTCGCCCCACATCGAGGCGGCCTATCATCTGCCGCTGCGGCCGGGCACGAATGTCGCGATCGTCACGGCGCTCGCCCATGTGATCGTGAAAGAGGGTCTCGTCAACGAAGCCTTCGTGCGCGCACGATGCGATCTCGACGAGTTTCAGGACTGGGCCGGCTTCGTCGCGGAAGAGCGCAACAGTCCCGAGGCCGTCGAAAAATACACCGGCGTGCCCGCTGATCGGCGGCGCGGCGCGGCTCTACGCCACTGGCGGCAACGCCACGATCTATTACGGCCTCGGCGTCACCGAGCACAGCCAGGGCTCGACGACCGTCATGGCCATCGCCAATCTCGCGATGGCGACGGGCAATCTCGGGCGGCGCGACGTCGGCGTCAATCCGCTGCGCGGGCAGAACAATGTCCAGGGTTCCAGCGACATGGGCTCCTTTCCGCACGAGTTCCCCGGCTATCGCCACGTTTCGAACGACGAGGTGCGTTACGCCTTCGAGAAGGAATGGGGCGTCAAGCTCGACGCCGAGCCGGGGCTGCGCATCCCCAACATGTTCGACGCGGCGATCGACGGCGTGTTCAAGGGACTTTATGTGCAGGGCGAGGACATTCTGCAGTCCGATCCCGACATCAAGCATGTCTCGGCGGGCCTCGGCGCGATGGAATGTGTGGTCGTGCAGGACCTCTTCCACAATGAGACTGCGAATTACGCGCATGTCCTGCTGCCCGGGGCGAGCTTCCTCGAGAAGGACGGCTGCTTCATCAACGCCGAGCGGCGCATCCAGCGCATTCGCCGCGTGATGAGTCCCAAGGCGCAATACGCCGATTGGGAAGCGACCCAGCTCCTTGCAAATGCGATCGGCTGCAATTGGAGCTATAAGCATCCCGGCGAGATTCTGGACGAGATCGCGCGCATGACGCCCGCGTTCAAGAACGTCTCCTATGCTCGGCTCGAGCAGGACGGCTCCGTGCAATGGCCGTGCAACGACGACGCGCCGGACGGCATGCCGATCATGCATATCGAGAGCTTTGCGAGAGGAAAAGGCAAATTCGTCATCACCGAATATGTGCCGACCGAGGAGCGTAGCGGACCGCGCTTTCCTCTGTTGCTGACCACGGGTCGCATCCTCTCGCAATACAATGTGGGCGCGCAGACGCGCCGCACCGAAAACAGCCAATGGCATCCGGAGGACGTACTGGAGATCAATCCGCAGGACGCGGAAATGCGTGGCGTGCACGACGGCGATTGGGTGCGCGTGCAAAGCCGCGCCGGCGAGACGACGCTGCATGCGAAGATCACCGACCGCGTCGCGCCGGGAGTCGTCTACACGACCTTCCACCATCCGCTCTGCCAGACCAATGTGGTCACGACCGACAATTCCGACTGGGCGACGAACTGTCCGGAATATAAGGTCACCGCGGTGCAGGCGTCTCCGTCCAACGGCCCATCGGACTGGCAGGAGCGCTATCGCGAGATGTCTGAGCTTTCCCGCAGGGTCGCGCCACCGGTCGAGGCTGCCGAGTAAAGAACGCCGGGAGCAGGGGCCAGACGTCGCGGAGGAGGCTATAAGGGAAGTGGCCGCCTCGCCCGCGGTCGGCCTCGGAGCAGCCATGAAAAGCGTCTTCGTTCTCCTCCTTCTCCTTTTCGGCTGCAGCGTCGCGGTCGCCGAAGAAAGCGCCCCGGCCGTAACGGTCGCCGGACTGGACGGTCAGCAAACCCTTCTCACCCTGGCGGATCTCGACGCGCTGCCGCGCGTTCAGATCGGCGCAAATGAACATGGCGCGCAACATGTTTTCGAGGGCGCGCTCCTTCGGGATCTGCTCGCAAAGGTTGGCGCCCCGGCGGGCAAGGCGATCCACGGGAAGGAGCTCGCGGATGTCGTCATCGTCGAAGCGCGCGACGGCTACATCGTCGCGCTCGGCCTTGCCGAGACCGATTCGACGATACGCGCTGAACGCGTGATCCTGGCGGACCGCATGGACGGCGCTCCTTTAGAGGCCGACAAGGGGCCGTTTCAACTCGTCATCGAGGGCGATCTGCGCCCTGTGCGCTCCGCCCGCATGGTCTCGAAAATCCGCATCGAGCGCCTGCGCTGACGAGCGCCCGCGGCGCATGGATTGCCAAATCTCTGCGTCGTCCTAGCTTTGGATCGGGCGGACGCGAAATCCCCCGCCAACAAGCATGAAGAAATCCGGCGCCGAATGGATCTCAGGGGGCGACGATGCGTTCTCCTCAGTTTGCTTCGTTGCTTTTCGGAACTTTGGCCAGCGGGTTGCTCTTCCTGGGCGCCGCGCCATCCTCCGCCGCAGCGAAAACCGCCGAGGCTCAGTCTTTTGAAAAGGCCGTCGAGACCTTTTACGGCGAGGACTTTCGAGCCCATCCGATCGCCGCGACGCAGGTCGGCGTGCATGACTATGACGCCGAGGTCGACGATCTCAGCCAGGCGGGACAAGCGGCGGACGCGATAAGGCTGCATAAGGCGCTTGAGGCTTTCATGGCGATCGACCCGGCTCAGCTGTCGCAAAGCGACCGCGATGATCGGGATGTCTTGATCAACGAAATCAAAGCGCGGCTGCTCGACGTCGAGACCATCCGCGATTGGCGGAAAAACCCGGGCCTCTATAGTCAGAGCGCGACGACGGCGATCTTCGCGCTCGTGCATCGCGATTTCGCGCCGCTCAGCGAGCGCTTTCGGTCGGTGATCGCCCGCGAGCGACGGATCCCAGCCCTGCTTGCGAACGGCAAGGCCAATGTCGAGCATCCGCCTCTGGCCTTTGTCGAGCTCGCGATCCGCAACATCTCGGGCTCCATCAATTTCCTCAAGCTTGGCGTCCCCGCGGCTTTCGCCACGATCCAGGACGACCAGCTCAAGCGGGAATTTGCGGCCGCCAACGACGCCGCGATCGCCTCCTTCGAGAGTTTCAAGACTTATCTCGAACAAGAGCTCAAACCCAGGGCGGACGGCCAATTCGCGCTTGGGCCCGAGCTTTTCGCCAAGCGCGCGGCCTTGAGCGAAATGGTCGATATCCCGCCGGACCGATTGCTCGAGATCGCCCATGCGCAGCTCCGAAAAGACAAGGGCGCGCTCTCGGAGGTCGCGCGCGAAATAGACCCGTCAATGCCGGTCGAGGCGGTATTGAAGGAAGTCCGCGCGCAGCATCCGACCGCCGACGCGCTGATCCCGACCGCAACCGACGACCTCGCCGGCCTGCGCGCCTTCGTTCAAGATCATCACATCGCGACAATTCCGAGCGATCTGCTTCCGCTCGTCGAGGAGACGCCCGAATTTCGGCGCGCCACGACGGCGGCCGCGCTGGAAGCGCCCGGTCCTTTGGAGACCCATGCGACGCAAGCGTTCTACTATGTGACGCCGCCCGACAAGGGACTTTCGGCGGAGAAATTGGAGCAATATCTCGAGGCCTATTTTTTCGCCGGCCTCGAGATGATTTCGTCGCATGAAGTCTGGCCGGGCCATTTCATGCAGTATCTCACGCGCCGCTCGCATCCGGAGTGGTCGCTGGCGCGGAAAATGGCGCATGCTTATTCGACGACGGAAGGATGGGCGCATTATGCCGAACAGATGATGGTCGAGCAGGGCTTGGGCGGCGGCGATCCGAGATTGAGGGCCGCCCAGCTGCAAATGGCGCTCATGCGCGACTGCCGGTTTGTCTCGGCGATCGAATTGCATACGAAGGGCAAGAGCGTCGATGAAGCCGCTGAGATTTTCATGAGAGAATGCGGCTCGCCAGAACCCGAGGCGCGCCGCGAGGCCTATCGCGGCGCGCGCGATCCCGGCTACATGAACTACACGCTCGGCAAGCTCCAGATTTTGAAATTGCGTGAAGATTATCGCGCGAAGATGGGCGATAAGTTCTCCCTGACGGAATTTCACGATCGCCTGCTCGGGGCGGGCCTGCCGCCGATCAAGATCATTCGTCGCGAGATGCTGGGAGAAGACGGGCCAACCCTCTGACGCTCAGCGGGCGAGACGCTTGGCCGGCTGCTTCAGCTTCGCCAGAACCGCGCTTGCGGCCGGCCCCGAAGAGGCCGGGTTCTGGCCCGTCACCAAGGGGCCAGCGTCGACGACGTGAACCGCCCAGTTCGCCTTTTTTGAAAAAACGGCGCCCCGATTCAACATCTCGTCCTCGACGAGGAAAGGCACCACCTTCGTGAGGCCGACGGCTTCTTCCTCGCCGTTGGTGAAGCCGGTGACTTCCTTGCCCTCGACGAGAGGCTTGCCGTCCGGCGTTTTGACGAGACGCAGCACAGCCGTGGCATGACAAACCGCGGCGACCGGCTTGCCGGCCGCTAGAAAGGATTCGATCAGCCTGGCGGAGCTCTTATCGTTGGCAAGATCCCACATGGGGCCATGTCCGCCCGGATAAAAAACCGTGTCGAAGTCCTTCTGATCGACGCTGTCGAGGCGAAGCGTCCTGTCCAGCTGAGCTTCCGCGGCGGCGTCCTTTTCGAATCGCAGGGTCAGCTCGGTGCGAGATTCGGGCTCATTGCTCTTCGGGTCGAGCGGCGGACGGCCGCCCTTCGGCGATGCAAGCGTGATCTCGGCCCCCGCGTCTTTGAAGACATAATAGGGAGCAGCGAGCTCCTCGAGCCAGAAGCCGGTCTTTCGTCCCGTGTCGCCCAGCTGGTCGTGGGACGTGATGACGATCAGCACCTTCATCATTGTCTCCCTTGCGCTGCGACCGCCGCTCCCAAACGGCGCAGGTTCTAACCTAGGATTCCGTTTCCAACGGACCAGAAAGCGCGCTAAAATCGCGCATGCTGGGGCTTGAGGGAGACGCTTCCCGTGCCGCTGCAAAAAGTCGACGCAAAGGTCGAACGGCAGGCCGGCTGCTTTGCTTTCCCGATGCGGATCGCCGGGTCTCACGAGACTGTTCAGGTCATCGTGCCCGATATCCTAGCCACCGCGCTTGGCTGGCCGGTGGATGAGATGCTGCGGGTTGAAGTCGAAGCGGAGCGGGCTGAGCTCGAGGCGGTTGCAAGTGAAAAATACGATCGGGGGCGCGCAACCGCTGACAGGAAGCTCTCGCTCGCCTTGAGCGATGTCGTCAGGTTTGACGAATGACAAGGATTTCGCGACGCGGCGGCCGAGCTGCAAGGTGCGTCAATGCTGTTTGGCCGCAAGCTTCGCGAGCCAGATCGCCGTCACGCGATCGTGCCACGGCGTGGGGCTGCCGACGCCGTGAAAGCCCACATGTCCGCCGTTGGGCGTCAGCGCCGTCTCGATGATCGGCAGGCGCGACCAATCAACCGCCGTGTAGCAGGCCGAGGGAATCCACGGGTCGTCGAGGGCGTGAACGATCAGCGTCGGTATTTTTATGCCAGCGAGGAAACGCCCCGAGCGATTGGCTTCGTAATAGTCGGGCGCGTCGCGGTAGCCGAAATGCGGCGCGACGAATTTGTCGTCGAACTCATAGACGTTGCGCACCGAGGCGATCGTCGCCCGCTCGGCGCTCGTCAGCGCCGCGCTCTCGGCCAGCGCCTCCGCTTTCATCGCCCGCAGCATATGGCGGTGATAGGCGAGATTGCGCGGCTCCATCATGCGCGCGCAGGTCGCCGCGAGATCGAGCGGCGTCGAGATCGCCGCCGCCGCCAGCACGGGGAGATTGTAGCCGCCCTCGCCCATGAATTTCAGCACGAGATTGCCGCCGAGCGAATGGCCCACGAGGAAGATCCCGCGCTCCGCAAGCTCAGACGGAAGCGCGCGCAGCGCCGCCTCCAGATCTTCGGTCTTGCCCGCGTGATAGCGGCCGGCGGAGGTCGGACGCGAAGGCTCCGAGCCGCGCAGGTTCAGCCGCAGCACGCTCCAGCCGTCGCTCACGAGATGACGCGCCGTCGCCACTGTGTCGTGGCTCGACTCGCACCCCGCGAGGCCATGCACGAGCACGACCAGCGGCCTCGGTGGCGCTCCGACGATAGGCCGGTCGAGCCGCGCCGCCAATCTGTCGCCGTCCGGCATGGCGAGCCACAGCCGTTCGCCGCCGGAAAGCTCCCCCGCGCCGCCCCGCAAGAAATTGCGCAGTGTCTGCAGATCGCAGCCGATCCACGGCGCACGTTCGCGAAAGCTTGGAAAAGACCTCGATACCCGCGCGTCCTGTACCTGTCGAGTCGACGGGCGAGACGTTGGCGGAATGGCTTGCGGCGACAGAATGCGTCAGCATGGGCGGAGCCGTTATCGGGTGGCGACAGAATTGCGCCGATGAGGATTATCTGGTTCGACAAAGGAGCATGAAAAGTCGCTTTGATTCGCGCCGCGACGCTCGTCGAGCGCGTCGTCCGTCTCAAAAGGGAGGCGCTCTATTCACGACAAGGGCTCTGCGCGTGCTTCAGCCACAATTGCGGCGGTTCCTTAAGGGGTTGGAAAGGCTTGCAGGCGGACCATGTGACAGAAAGGTCACAGCGGTTGGCAATCTTGAGAAGGGGTTCTCAATTTTGCTTGCCGCTCAAAAAAAACAGGCATAGCATTTGCGTCATAGTCCAGCGTGAATGGGAAAGCCCCTGGCTTTCTCGCTAATCTGGAAGGAGATGGTCATGATGACTGCGCTGATCGCTGCCACATTGTGCAGTGTCTTCCTCGCCCGTCGGCCCGCCAAAAAGGCTGTCTACGTCTACGCCAAGCGCAGAGATCGCTTCCGCCACCGCTGAGACGAATCAGCGGGGCGAGCCGGAAGCGAAGCGAGCCAAGCTCCGCTGGAGGCTTTGACGCAGTCGGAAATGCGCGATGGACTTGCTCGCCCGCTTGGCGGCGATCGTCGGTAAAGACAACCTCCTCGCCCGACCCGATTCGTCTGACGCATTGATGCAAGAGCCGCGCGGCGATTTTTCAGGCTGCGCTCTCGCTGCGGTGTTTCCCAAAACGGTTTTTGAAGTCGCCGAGCTTCTCGCGCTCTGCAACGAGCACGGCGTCGGCGTCGTGCCGCAGGGCGGCAACACCGGCCTCGTCGGCGGCCAGACGCCGGACGCCTCGGGCGAACAAGTCCTCCTCTCCCTCAAGAAGCTCGATCGCATCCGCGAGATCGACGCTGATTCGGATGCGATGACGCTGGAAGCCGGCGTGACCTTGGCGCGCGCCCAGGAGGCGGCTCTCTCCGCAAGCCGCTATTTCCCACTCTCTCTCGCCTCGGAAGGCTCCTGCACGATCGGCGGCAATCTCGCGACGAACGCCGGCGGCGTGCATGTTCTCAGCTTTGGCTCGACGCGCGATCTTACGCTCGGCGTCGAGGCCGTGCTGGCGGACGGGCGCCTGCTCTCGACGCTCTCGACGCTGCGCAAGGACAACACCGGATATGACCTCACGCGGCTGCTGATCGGCTCCGAAGGGACGCTCGGCGTCATTACGGCGGCGACGCTGAAGCTATTTCCGCTGCGGCGCGCCCGCGTTGCGATTCTCGTCGCCTTGACCGATCCGCCAGCGGCGCTGCGGCTCCTCGAGCGCTGCAAATCCCGGCTCGGCGCCTTTCTCGAGGTCTTCGAGCTGCTGCCGCGCATCGGCGTCGAGTTCGTCGTCAAGCACGCGAAGCCCGCGCGCGATCCGTTCTCGCGCGCCTTCCCCTGGTATGCGCTCGTCGAATTCGCCGCAGCGGAGGACGAGGAAACGCTGCGGGGAAAAGTCGTCGATCTTCTGGAGGAGGCGACGAACCTGGGGCTCGCGCTTGACGCGTCGATCGCCGATTCGCTTGCCCGTCGCGCGGAGTTCTGGCGCCTGCGCGAAGCTATGTCGGAGGTGCAGCGGCGGGAAGGCGGCTCGATCAAGCACGATGTGTCGCTGCCCCTGAAGGCCGTTCCGGGCTTCATCGAGGAAGCGGCGCGGCGCGTCGCGGCGCTCGTTCCCGGCGCGCGTCCCGTGCCCTTCGGCCATTTGGGCGACGGCAACATCCATTACAACATCTCGCAGCCGGTCGAGATGGAGAGACAGGCCTTTCTTGCCCGCCGCCCCGCGGTCAACGCCGCCATCCACGGCCTCGTCGTCTCGCTCAAGGGCTCGATCTCGGCCGAGCACGGCATCGGCCAGGCCAAGCGCGGCTTGTTGCGCGAGACCAAAGATCCGACCGCGCTCGCCGCCATGCGGGCGATCAAGGCGGCGCTGGACCCCAAGGGCGTGCTCAATCCGGGCAAGCTGCTGTAATTTTGGGCAGTCGCGCCCGCTGGTGGGTCCTGCCCGGCCCTGGCGGGCGAAGGCCCAGGGCTTCTAACGCGACTCCCTCTTAGTGGGGGGTTACGGGCGGGGGCGGCGGCACATAGGTGATCACTCGATTGATCACGAGAGGAAGTACGGTTGTTGGAATGCATCCGTCATCGTCCAGGGACATTGCGATCGTTTCGCCGGCCGAGATCAGCAGGCATTGGGGGCCCCTGTGGCAGATATCGTCCTTGGGAACGAAGGGCGGAGCCTTCGAGAAGGCGATGACGTTTCTCTCCCTCACATCGTCGATGCCGTCTTTCCTCAGCATGAGGCCCGCGATGGCGCCTCGCCTGCAGAGCTCGGCTGCTCCCGTCAGAAGATGCACGATCGTCCTGCGATCGGTGACGTCGGCGTCAAACGTCGCGCCGCGCAGAGTCAGCACCGCCGCCGGCGACTTGAAAATATAGGCCCGGCTTTCCGAATGGCCGGGCGCGAATTGAAAGGCGCCCTTCGCCAGGTGGAAGGTCGCGCTGGAATAACGCTTGGAGTCGGCGAAGATGAAGGACGACAGCACGGCTCGGGACGCCGCCTTGATCGTCAGTGTCGCGTCATCCGTGAAGGCGACGGTCGCCAGGCCCATCGACCCGGTCTTGATCGCTTCGTTCATGAAGACGGAGTCGCCGCTTTTAACGTCGTCTCCGGTCGGCGCGCCGACCTGCTCGACGACCGGCTGCACCGCCGACACGACGCCGATGGGGCGTTCGGCTCTCGCGCCGATCGAGCCTCCGACGGAGAAGACGATCGCAAAGCTGACAAGACTCAACATGCGCTTCGATAAGAGAGCCGTCATGCCTTTCTCCATCCTCAAGACTTCATCGGCTGACCGAACGACACAAAGGGCGGAATGCTCGAGCGCGGTTCGCTTTTTCTTTCGAAAACCCGAAACGCAATCGCTCGACCCTTCCGCCAACGCGGCGGCGCCCGATTGCTCCGGCGAAAGCTCACGCCGAGTGCAAGACGACGAGGAAGGCGCGGTTGCGGCAACGCTGCTGTGACGCCTTCGTCGTTCGAAGTTGAACACGAATGCAAACATAGGTCAGCGCGTCTTAAGAATGGATTAAGCCTAATGATTCAGGGCGCCATAAACCTGTCCATTAACGAGTTGTTAGGCAGATTCTTAATTGTGTGTTAAAGCGTGTACGTACGGAACAACTTTGGTTGGTCTCTTCACGAGATGCATTGGTTTGCCGGGTGCGTGCTTTCCTCCCTGCTGCGGAGGATGAGGGTGGTGTGCAGCCCGGATAGAAAGACGATAGAAGGGCCCGGTAACATGGGTGACAGTTTTCTCGCGGTTGGGAGGACCAACCGATGTCTGGGCGAGGGAACTGGAAGATGGACGAGCGGGCGCGGTTTATTGCTGCGGCGACTGGAGGCGAGTAGTCGATGACGGCGCTTTGCGAGGAGTTCGGGATCAGCCGCAAGACGGGCTACAAATGGCTCGAGCGCTATCGCGAGCGGGGCGTTGCGGGTCTCGAGGAGCGTTCGCGGGCGCCTCGGGCGCATGGGCGACGCAAGATCTCGCGTGAATGGTCGGGCCGGTGATCCCGGCGGATGTGAGGCGCATTCGAGGGCTTCTCCTCGATCTGGACGGGGTCGTCCATGTTCGAGGCACGGTCTTGCCCGGCGCGCTGGAAGCAATCGCGAAGCTTCGGGCGGCGCGGCTGCCGTTCAAATTCGTCACCAATACAACGAGACGCCCGCTCGCACGGATTGTCGCGGATCTCGCCTCGCTCGGCCTCGATGCGGCGTCCAAGGATATCTACACGCCCGCGGCGCTCGCGCGCGACTTTCTGCGCCGTCGGGGTCTCAATCCTTTTCTGGTCGTTCATCCCGAGCTACGCGAAGATTTTCTGGATTTGCCGAGCGGGGGAACGGAAGCCGTCGTCGTCGGCGACGCCGGCGAATTCTTCACCTATGCTCTGCTCAATGAAGCCTATCGGAAGATCCTGCGCGGAGCCTCGTTCGTGGCGCTTGCGAAGAATCGAAATTTCCGTGACCAGGACGGCGAGCTGAGCCTCGACGTTGGCGCCTTCGTTGCGGGGCTCGAATATGCGTCCGGGCGAGAGGCGATCGTCTTGGGGAAGCCAGCGCCCATGTTCTTCGCGCTCGCCCTCCAAGGACTGGGCTGCGCCGCCGAGGATGCGGCGATGATCGGCGACGACGCCGAAGCGGACGTCGAGGGCGCCATGGCCGCCGGCCTTGGCGGAGTGCTTGTCAGGACCGGGAAATATCGCTCAGGCGACGAGATGCGCTTGAAGAAGCCGCCGACGGCGATGGCCAAGGATCTGAACGAGGCCGTCGACCTGCTGCTGGGCTAGGCGAAATGGCCGCCTGGATCGACCGCTCGCAAGCGCTAGTTGAAGAGCTAACGTTCGCCGCGCAGCGGGGGCCCGCATGAGCCAAAAAGAAACCTCGGTGCATGGCAATGCGAGAGTCATTGCCTTGCTCAACCGCATCATGGAAAGCGAGCTGGCGGGGGTGGTGCGCTACACGCACTATTCCCTCATGGTGTTCGGCTACAACCGCCTGCCGATCGTTTCCTGGCTCCGCGCACAAGCCGATGAATCTCTCGCGCATGCGCACGACGCGGGCGAGCTGATCACCCATCTCGGCGGTCATCCGTCGTTGGCGATCGGTCCGCTGCTGGAAACGCACAAGCATGACATCGGAGATATCCTGCGCGAGTTGCTCGCCCACGAAGGGGTGGCTCTGCAGCTCTACAAGGATCTTCTCAAGGAAGTCGAAGGCGTGTCGGTGATGCTGGAGGAATATGCGCGAAGGATGATCCATACCGAAGAGCTGCATCAGGGAGAGGTCAACAAGATGCTGCGCAAGCCGGGCGACCTCGCCGTATTCTCCGACCGCTGAGCGGGCCGTCTGCGCTAACACGCCGGCTCGTATGGGCGGCTTTCGTGCCGACCTCATGTGTCTGGCGACACAATCGAGAGTCTGGAGGCTTTCTGATCGAAGAACAGGCTTTGGCAGATCGTCGCTTTCACCGCTTCGACGTCGTAGGGCTTGCTGATCAAGAAGGTTGGCTCGGGGCGTTGGCCGGTCAACAATCGTTCGGGATAGGCGGTGATGAAGATTATTGGGATATCGGCGTGCTGCAAAATGTCGTTCACGGCATCTATGCCGGAGCTCCCGTCAGCCAAATGGATGTCGGCTAGGACGAGTCCTGGCGTTTTTTGCGTCGCGAGCTGCTTCGCCTCTGACTGAGTTCTGGCGACGCCTATGATCGAATGGCCGAGCTCTCGCACAATCATCGACAATTCCGCAGCAATCAAGGCCTCGTCCTCGATGATGAGGACGTTCGTGGCGATGCATTCGGCGATTTCCCGTCCCGCCTGGGACATGAAACCAGACACCGACTCGGTGTCGGCGTCGAGGATGAAGGCTATATCCGACCGCGCGAAACGCTCGACCGTGTTCAGCAGAAACGCCTGCCGTGACCGGGGAGCGAGACGCGCGACATTTTGCATCACCGATGAGGAAGCCGCGAAATCCTCCAGATTCTCCGCAAGAATCGGCTGCTCCGAGACCGTCGACCAAAGAGTTGAGAAGACGCGATACAGACCGGCGCGGACCCCATGCTGCTTCGGAAAGGACGCTGGCTCTTCGAGGATCGCTTCGAGCGTTTGAACGACGAATGCATCCCCGATTTTCTGCGAGCCGGTGAGCGCACGGGCGTATCTGCGCAAATATGGGAGATAAGGACCAATCTCTTGAGACAGCGTCATTTGGCTCTTCCTCCCAAAGCTGATCGGGGACGGTTTGTCTTGGACCGCTCGCGGTCTTATATATAAGCCTTGGCGCGCGAGTCGAAAGCTGTGACGAGAGGCGACGTCGATGTCGAGGGACAGTCCTGATCGGACCGAGGAGTCGTGGCGTGCTTTGGGAGCCGGAAAACACGACGAAATCCTGCCCGAGATCGACGAGGCGACCCAAGAGCGCCTAGGACGCTTACTGGCGCGCGACGCCGATCAACTCGTCCGTCAGCCCATGCCCGATGTGTTTCTCTCTCTGCTGGCCAAGTTGGAAGCCAAGGAGCAGGGCGAATGACCAAAGCGCGCCTCGGGGGGCTTCCGCTCAATGAGGTCCCTCAACTGCGCGCTCAAGCCTTTTCCTTGAGCCGAGGAACCGCCGCCGCCGACGATCCAGGAGGGCGCAATGCCGCTGTCCGGATTTGAGGGGATGTTCACCGAGCCGATCGAGGCGCCCGAGCACGCACGGCGCTTGAAGCTCGTTCTGAACTGCCTGCCGGTGGGGGTTCTGCTCGCCGCTGCTCCAGAAGGGCGAATCGTCTTTGGCAACGAAATGATCGAGACGATGCTGGGCCACCCGGTCCGCTACTCCAAGGACGCGAGTTCCTACGGCGAGTGGATTGCCTTCCACGAAGACGGCAGACCGGTTGAAGCGCGCGAATATCCCTTGGCCCGGGTGCTTCGGGGCGAGCAGAGCCCAACAATGGAGTGTCGCTATCGGCGTGGCGACGGGTCTTCGCTCTGGATCAAGATCGACGGCGGCCCGTTGTACGACAAAGAGGGAAAGCTCGCCGGCGCCGTGGTGTGCGTCACAGATATCGAGGCCGTGAAGCAGGCGCAGGCGCGCGAGCGTCTGATGCACATGGAACTGCATCACCGCATGAACAATGCGTTGACGATGATTCGATCGATCACCAATTTGAGCGCCCGGTATCCGAGCGCCGCGCAGGATTTCTGCGAGGCGTTCTCGGGGAGAGTGGCCCTGCTCAGCCGCACACAGGTGATGTTGAGCAAGAATTCCTGGTCCACCATTCCGATGGATGAGCTGGTCGCCACCGCCTTGCCCGAAACGCTCGGCCACAGCCAGATCGAGGCGTCAGGATGTGAGCTGTGCATGCGTTCGGACGTGGCTTTGGCTTTGGGACTCGCGTTGCATGAACTGAAAACGAATTCGGCAAAATTCGGAGCCTTGGGTCAACCCCAAGGCCACGTCGCAATTCACTGGAGGCCGATCGAGGGCGTAACCGCCAATCAGCACCTCGTGGAATGGAAGGAATCCGGTGGCCCGGCGACGTCGCCGCCCAAAAGATGCGGGCTGGGGTTCGAGCTCTTGCAAAACATCCTGCCGATGCAACTCGGTGGGCCAACGGAGCTCAACTTCGGGCCGGATGGCCTCACCGCGAGCATCATCGTCACCCCGTGACGAGCCAGAACTCACCTATTGGCGTCGGCCGGCGCCCAGAAGCGCTCAATCATCCTCGCCGGCAAGCCGATCTCGCAGATCGGCGAGTCGCGCTCCAATCGTTGCGGCAAGCTTGCTTTGCAAGGTCGCACCTTTTTCCAACACGCTCAGGTTAGCGATATCGGCGTTCAGCGCCGCTTCGCGTCGCCTATACTGATCCACCTCGTCAGGTCCCGGCGGCGGCACGTTCGTGTCGCGCCATTCCAGCGAGTTCGAACCAATTTAGATCGTCCCCGGTCAGGCCCGACTTCGCAAGGCGCGCCCTAAGGGAATCGATTTCCGAATCTCGATCGGTCATCGTTGATCACTGTTGTGCGAATTCTGCCCCTCGTCCCTGAGTCACCTAGAGGGAGACCTGCAGACGCCTACCCGCTTCGAGCGTTACCCGCGCAACTCGTAGCTGCGCTCTTCGCAGTTCGAGCCTCGGAACAATCCGCCTGGAGGCCAGTTATTCGACCACCCCTGATAGGAGCAAGCCATGAGCCAAACCACGTCCCCGCAAAACGAAGGCGAAGGCAATCAGACGGAGGCCAAGCGCTTCAACGAGGCGCAAGCCAAATTCGCCAAGTCTGGAAAGGTCCCCGCGGCGGCGAAGGATGCGAAGGAAGCTCTGGAGGGGCCCGAGCGCCGAGCCTTGGAAGAGGCGGAAAACGCGGGGCGGTCTCACGCGAAGGAGTGAAGTCGAAGACCGGCCCAAAAACGAGCGGCGGGCCGGTAGAAGAAGAACCGGCGCACCGCCCGGCCGCTCTGGAAACTGGAGGCTGGACACCCAGAACGGCCTCAGCGCGGATTGGTTCGGCGATCAGGTCAGTTGGGTCGCATATCCCGGCTTATAGGTCATCGCGCGAATATGCGCGCCGATGTCGTGTGGCGGTGGAATGCGAGCGAGATCGTTGTCGAAAATATATTTGGCGATCTTCTCGGCGGTGTGCAGCGAGGCGTTTAGAATGTCGGTCGTAGGCGGATAAATCAGACCGACGTCGAGATGAGCCTCAGTCACTTGTTCGGCGACGGCCTTTGCAGCAATGATGAACATCTCTTCCGTGACACGCTTCGCCTCGGTGGCGAGCACAGCCATGCCCATGGCGGGGAAAATATAGACGTTGTTGCCCTGACCCGGCACAAATTTCCTTCCGTGATACTCGACCGGCGGGAAGGGGCTGCCGCTCGCGAACACCGCGCGCCCCTCCGACCAATTATAGGCTTCTTCCGCCGTGCATTCCGAACGCGAGGTCGGATTGGAATAGGGGAAAATGATCGGACGCTCGTTGATGCGCGCCATCGCCCCGATCACCTGGCGATTGAAGAGCTTCGGCACGGTGCTGACGCCGATGATCGCCGTCGGGCGGAGCGCCTCGATCGCTTCGACGAAGGAGCTCATTGGCGCATGTTCGTGGGCGAAGGGCTTCTGAAAATCGGCAAGGTCCGTGCGCGAGGCCGCGATCAGGCCGTTGATGTCGAAGAGCCAATTGCGGGCCCGGCCCTCCGCGAGTGACAGGCCTTCGAGCGCCATCGCCTCGCTGATGAGCTCGGCGATGCCCGTCGCCGCCGATCCGCCGCCAAGGAAGAGGAATCGCTGCTCGGTCAGCTTGCCGCCCGTGATGCGCAGCGCCGCCAGAATCCCGGCAAGCGCGATCGCCGCCGTCCCCTGAATATCGTCATTATAGGTGCAGATCTTGTCGCGATAGCGTTCGAGAATCGGCACGGCGTTGATGTTGGCAAAATCCTCCCACTGGATGCAGCATTTGGGGAAGAGATCCTGCACCGCTTGCACGAATTCGTCGATGAAATCGTCATAGGCCGCGCCGCGTTCACGTTCCTGCCTCAGGCCGAGATAGAGCGGGTCTTCGAGCAGCGCATGATTATTGGTGCCGACATCCAGCGTGACGGGAAGCGTCATCTGCGGCGGAACGCCAGCGCAGGCGGTATAGAGCGCAAGCTTGCCAACCGGAATGCCCATGCCGCCGACGCCCTGATCGCCAAGACCCAGAATCCGTTCGCCGTCGCTCGCCACGATGAAGCGCACGTCGGCGTAAGGCCAGTTCGATAGAATCTCGCGCAGTCGAGCTTTCGCAGAAATCGGCAGATAGATGCCCCGCGAGGCGCGAAAAACGTGATCGAATTTCTGGCAGGCTTCGCCGACCGTCGGCGTATAGACGAGCGGCATGAAACGGGCCGGGTCCGACATCAGCACAGCATAAAAGAGAGATTCGTTGCGCGCCTGCAGATCGCTCATGAAGAGATATTTTTGCAGATCGGACTCGAGCATTTCGAGCTGCCTGTTGACGCGGGCGATCTGCGTCTCCAGCGAAT
Source organism: uncultured Alphaproteobacteria bacterium (assembly GCA_963829075.1). Taxonomy (GTDB): domain Bacteria; phylum Pseudomonadota; class Alphaproteobacteria; order Rhizobiales; family Beijerinckiaceae; genus Methylocystis. Next base: position 41,245 of record CAWHHH010000021.1, read on the forward strand.
CCGGCACGGGCGGCAACAGGCCCTCGATGCGCAGCGCGCGCCGTTGCTCCGCGGTAAAGGCGGAGCCGCGATTGAGATGGGGATTGTGCAGAATGCTGGCGCCGCTCGGCGAGGGCACGACGTCGTTCATGAAAGATTTCTCCTGGGCTGAGATTTGTCTTTTCAGCGCTCTCCGCCTTCAGCCTTCGCGAGCGCCGCGCTCGGGTCACGGCTGAGATCAGCGGCGAGAAAGGCGGGCGTCTCGGGCAAGGCGAGGTGCAGGTTGGATTCGAGATGCAATTCGAGCGTGAGGCGCTTCGCCGAGAGATCGAGCACATGGCCGGCATGCCGATAATCAGCGCTCATGAAATGCAGATGATAGCCCGGCACGTTGATCGTGCGGGCGTAGGACGGCGTCCAGAAACCGACCAGAATTCCCGCGATTGCCTCGAAGGCGAACTCCGCTTGCCGGCTGGTCGCGCTAACGAGATCGGTCCCCGGCGCGCTCTTGCAGGCGACGCGATATCTGATCTTCTCGAAATCGCCCCGCAGGCGAATGGCGGCGAAGACGTTGTCGCTTGGCCGCAAGGCGTCGATGCGGCGGGCCAGATCCTCCCAGTCCCGGATGTCGTCGAGAACATGCGTCTGATCGGCGACGAAATGGGTCGCAACCCAGAAGGGCGCGCGTGCGTCGGGCGGCGCCTCGTGAACGGAGCCATCGCCGCGCGCCTGCCAGCACCGGCCGTCGATCAGCAAGCCCTCGCCGTCGAGACCGTCGAAAGTTCCGAGGCCGAAATCGCCATGGCGCAGAATATCGGCGACACGCACGCAGCCGCCAAAAACGCCCTCGACCAGCGCGCCGGAGGTCGACACCTGGTAAATCGTATGATGTTCGACGTCGAGCATCTCGGCGAGCGCCGTCGCGACCGCGTGATTGAGGCTTTCGCCGGTGCGCTGGCAATGCGCCTGCAACGCGTTCCAGAGCGCATCGGGCAGGCTGAGATGCATGTCGCGGCTCATGGTCTTCCCTCCGGCTTAGTGGATGAAGTCCTGACGGACGTTCTGCATCAATTTGAGATTTTCCGAATAATCGATCGGAATGTCGATCAGGACCGGCACGGGCGATTGCAGAGCCTCGCGCAGCACCGGCCCGAGCTCTTCAGCCTTGGCGATACGATAGCCCTTGCAGCCGAAGCTCTGTGCGTAAGCCACGACGTCGTAATCGCCGAGTGCCACGCCGGCGGTGCGGCCGTAACGCGCCTCCTCCTGAAACGACACCATGTCATAGGACGAGCTGTTCCATATGAGGTGCACGAAACGCGCGCCGATGCGTTTCGCGGTTTCGAGCTCCATGCCGCTGAACAGAAAGCCGCCGTCGCCGGAGACGGAGATCACCGGCGCGCCGGGCCGGGCAAGGTTTGCAGCGATGGCCCACGGCAGCGCCACGCCGAGGGTCTGCTGGCCGTTGCTGACCAGCACCTGCCGCGCATGCGAGGCCGGGAAGTAGCGGTTCATCCAGATGTAATGCGAGCCGACGTCGAGCGCGACGGTCGTCTCCGGCGTCACTGCCTGACAAAGCTCGTGGATCACCCGCAGAGGATGCACCGGCGCGCCGGCGCACTGCGCCCATGCGGCGGTGGTGGCGGCGACCTCGGCCGCAGCCGCGGCAAGCAGCTTCCGGAAGTCTTCCTCCACCTGAACACGAAGCATCGGCGTCAGCGCATCGAGCGCCGCGCCGAGGTCGCCGATCAGCTCGGCCGGCGGCAAGAAGGCCTGATCCTGATCGGCGGGGATGGCGTCGATGGCTACGATCGGCCGCGCCGATCCTTGATTCCATGCGACCGGATCATATTCGATGGGGTCGAAACCGATGGTCACGACGCAATCCGCCGCATCGAGGAGGCGGTCAGCCGGCTGATTGCAAAAGAGACCAACGCGCCCAGCATATCGCGTCGCCCCTGCCGGCGCCGCCCAGCCGCCCGCGCCCTGGAAGGTCGAGGCGTAGGGAAGCCCCGTCGCCGCGAGGAAGCGGCGGATCGCCTCGGCGCTTCGATGTTCCGAGGACTGCATGCCGAGCAGCGCCATGGGCCGGGCGGCTGCATTGATGAGCGCGGCCGCGCGCTGCAATTCCGACGCCGCCGGCGGTCCCTGCGGCGCGCGACGCCCCCAACCGGGGCCGATCTCGCCAGAGTACGCGCCGAGCCCGACATCTTTAGGCAGGCCGAGAAAAGCGGCGCCGGGCCGGCCGCTCTCGGCGGCCCGCACCGCATTGCCGAACACCTCCGGCAGCATGTGGGCGGTCAGCGCCTCGGCTGCATATTTGGTGATCGGCCGCACAACGTCGACGCCGTTCAACGCCTGATGGGTGTGCTTCAGGCGGTCGCCCGTCTCCACCTCGCCGCCGATCGCCAGCACCGGGTCGCCTTCCGAGGTCGCTGTCGCGAGGCCGGTGACGAGATTGGTGACGCCCGGCCCCGAGGTGACGAGACAGACGCCGATCTTGCCGGTCATCCGGCCCATGGCCGCCGACATGAAGGCCGCGTTCTGCTCGTGCCGGCAAACCACCAGCTCAATCTTCGAGTCGAGCAGCGCGATGAAGACACTGTCGATCTTCGCGCCGGGAATGCCGAACACATGGGTCACGCCATGGTTCTCGAGCAGCTTGACCAGAGCTCGCGCGCCGTTCATCGCCATGACGGAGGGTTCCAACTGGGGAGAGCCTCGATCTAACCTTAACCCTAGGCCGCAAACCGTCTCGGCGTCAAATGCATTAGTTGCCATCCGGAATGATATCCCGGCGCGGCCAGGAGTTCTGAGCGCGATCGAACAGCCGGAACTTCATGAATTCACTTGGCTGTGCGCGCAGAAGACGGCGGCTTGCGAACTCGAGCGGCTTCGGCTGCGATTGCGGCGTCTAGACGACAATGTCGCTACCGGCCCGGATGATTTTGACGGTCTGGGCTTCGCCGTTAGCGCCGGCCGGCAATTCCAGCGTGCCAGGCTTGCCGCCTTCCGCAAAATGGTCGAAGCTCTTGAGCTTGCCGAAATCCAATCCCGTCCGTTTCTCCAAATCTGCGATACTGATCTGGGTCGCGGCCACGTTGAACGCTTCCTCAAAGCCTGGCAGACTTCGGATGTCTTCCTGACCCAATATGAAGCCAGTGGCCGAAGGCGATCCATCCTGACGAATGAGCACGCAAACTTTCCAGAACTGGAGAGGACACCGAACTGAGTAGGCCATCTGATCATTCTTGTAGAGCGGGTCGTTGGACGCAAACAGCGGTCCGGTAATGACGACCATTCGTCGCTTTTCCTTCTTGGCATGTTGCTCGAGAAGAAATTGTTCAAGCCCCTGCCATCGGTCTTTTCCGCGATTAAAGGGCGACGCCTGCAAGGAGCAGTTGGTGAAATGGAAAGTGTCGTTGTTTGCTTTGGTCGCGCTGTCGACATCGTCACCCCAAGCCGTGTCCTCGCGCCTTGTCAGATGACCGCGATCGATGCCGTGTTCGAACGCCTCTTGTCCAAGCTGCTCCAACTCGAGAATTCGCGTGTCGACGTACCAGCGGTCGCCTGAGCGCTTTCCGATGTCCTGGCGCCGATCGCCGTCGACGTTTGCAGCGGAAAACCACGCCGTGCGGCGGCGCTTATTCATGTATACGCTGTAGTGATAGTAGGCGAGCTCATATTGATTGCCGTCCCGCCGAGCGTCCGGCCTGACTTGGGCCGTGTCGGTTTCCATAAACTCGCTGATGGCCGGCAACGGGACGTCAAGTCCGTCCAGAAATTTCGGATCGTAGCCAGGGCGATCGCTATAGTCCTGGTCGACGACGACGGCCTCTTCCGGAAATCCCGCAACGGACGGCGCCGGCGCGTCCGCACGGACTGACGCTAGAGGCCCGTCCGGCCCGGAAGGCGCGCCGACCTTGATGCTGATCTGCAGAGGAATCGTCCAAGTGGCCTCCAGCTCGCGCGCAGCCGACACGGCCGGGGCGGCCGCGGGAGACTGAAGCAGGCGGTCCTGAACAGTCGCGACCGGTTGCGGAGAGACCAGTTGAGGAGACGCCGACGGCGCGGCCTCCCGGCCGTCGGCTGCGCGCCAGGCGAACGCCCAATCCGCCGTCTTCGGAAGCGAGCCCTCGAAATTCAGCATCGGCGCGACGCGGCTGTCGCGCGCCAGCTCGTACATCGGGACAGCGTAATTGGCTTTCAGATATTCGCCGGCGAAATGGAGGGCGACGACCTCCGCCGACGCGACGTCGATGACCGCCGAGCCGGAGTTGCCGCCGAGCGTCGACGCGTCGTGCGTCATGGCGTTCACGACGTTCTCGAAACTCTGAACTTTCGCGCGACTGCGGACGACGCCGGGTTGCAGGCGCTTCACGAAATACTTGCCGCCGAAGATGCTGTCCTGCACGGCGAGATCGCTTCGCTCGTCTCTCGCCGGGTACCCTACCACAACGATGTTTTCTCCGACGAGATCGTCCGGCGACTTGATCGACAGCGGCAGCATATTGCTTGTCGGCAGTCCGGCGACCCTCAGCAGCGCCATGTCCCAATAGGGATAAATCATCTCGACGCCCAGGATCGTCAGATCGGCCGAGTAGGGGTCGTCGGGGGAGTCGACTTCCCGGCCGAAATTTATCGCCGCGTCGCCAGCTCGATACCGGATGACCGTCCCCAAGCCTTCCGAAAACAACCGAGCGACATGACGGTTGGTCGCGATGAGCCCCGCGCCGACGACAAAGCCTGTCCCTGCATAAGGATAAGGTGTTGGCGGCGCCAGCTCGATCCGGCCGATCAGCGGCAACAGCGGATCAACGCGGGCTCTGACGTCTGCGCCATTGAGGCTGCGCCACGGATCGCCGAGGGCGTCGTACGAGCCGTTGCGAACGAATGTGACTGGCCGGTTCTCGCGCATCACTATCGCTTCGAGTCCGAACATCTCGTCTGGCGTGAGATTGGCGTGACGGCCTTCGGCCAGCTTCTCCAGGCCTGACCGCACGCTTTCGTTAGGATCAACTCCCGGCGCGATCCCCTCCAGTCCGCTTGGCCGAGTGCTCGGCGCCCACAGGGATTCGAGTGAGTTTTTCGGCGCGATTTGCGTGAGCATCGCCTTCAGACGCGCCGCTTTTTCAAGGCTATCCATCGAGACGTCTCCCCCTTAACATCACTTTAATTCGGCGCCGATATTTGCAATGCGCCAGCAATTTTCTCACATTAACCGGACCTCGGCGCCGCGACAAGCGGCGTCTGCGTCACAGAAACGCGGATCTTGTCCGAGGGACGATCGGGGGTTGGGAACGAAAGCGATGGCCGTCGCAAGCGGTCTTGCTGAACACCCGGAGACGCGCCATCATTCCGCAACGAGGCGGGAGGGAGCGCCAATGGACAAGCCGTCCCACGATGAATTGCGAGCCAAGGCTCGAGGCGCGCTCAAAAAGCTCGGCGGCCTTTTCGAGGACGACGATCTGGCCGATGCGAAGACGCTGGTCGAAGCGCTTCGCAACGCCGCGGAATACGAAGAAATGGGCCAGCTCGCCGAAGCCGTCAGTCGTCTCGACCCGAAGGACGCGAAAAACCGACGGCTGTATGCCCAGTATTTGATCAACACGGGCAAGGCGACGGCCGCGATCGACCTGCTGACGCCGCTGACGACACGTTTGCCCAAGGATGATCCGGAGTTCGCCGAGGCGATGGGTCTCATCGGGCGCGCCAACAAGCAAATCTTCTTCGACGCGGCCGACAAGGCCTATCCCTCCGCCCGCGCGGCGTTGGAGCAAGCCATCGGCGCCTACCGCATCCCATTCGAGGAATCGCCGCGGAAAAACACCTGGCACGGCGTCAATCTGCTGGCGGTTCTGAGCCGGGCCCGCCGTCTGGGTCTCCAGCTCGCGACAGACCTCAATGCGAAACAGATCGCAAGGACGGTGGTGGCCGAACTCCAGGCGACGCCGGAAGAGACGCGGGACAAGGACTGGTATCTGCCCACACTCGCCGAGGCCAGTCTCGGCCTTAACGATTGGGACACGGTCGAACGCAACTTGCGCGCCTACGCGGCCGCGGACGACGTCCAGCCCTTTCAGATCGAGAGCACGCTCCGCCAGTTCACACAAGTCTGGGACATTGAGACTTTGGACGACCGCGGGCGAGGGCTCGTGGCCACGTTGCGCGCCAGGCTTCTGCAGCTCAAGGGAGGGGAACTGAAGGCCACTCCCGAGGAACTCCAGCGCTGGCGCACGCAACCCGATCCCGCGCCAGGACAGCTCGAGGCCATTCTTGGGGAGGAGGGACCGCAAACCTACAAATGGTGGAAAACAGGCCTCCAACGCGCCTCTTCGGTCGCCGCTGTCCGCCAGCGGCTGGGGCAACGAATAGGCACCGGGTTTCTTCTGCGCGCCGGCGCCATCGGGTTGAAGCCGCCCGATGAGCTCGTGGTGCTGACGAATTTTCACGTCGTCAACAAAGATGGCGCGATCGGGGCCCTGACCCCCCAGAAGGCGGAAGTCGCCTTCGAGGCCGCAGACGCCAATCAAGCCTGGAATGTAGCGGGAATTCTCTGGTCCTCTCCGGTCTCTTCTCACGATGCGTGCGTGTTGCGGCTCGAGGGACCCGTGACAGGCGTCGCCGCGCTGCCGGTCGCGGCGGCCTTGCCGATTGTCCAGCAGTGTCCGAAAACAAAAGTCTATGTCATCGGACATCCAGGCGGACATGACCTCGCATTCTCGTTTCAGGATAACGAGCTTCTCGATCACGAAGGGCCTCCCGCCGGCGTTCCGCAAGTTGCGGGTCTGTGCCGCGTCCACTACCGGGCTCCGACGGAGCCGGGCAGCTCCGGAAGCCCGGTGTTCGAATCGAGCCTGTGGGAGGTGATCGCCCTGCATCACAAGGGCAGCAAGGAAGGGCTGCCGCGACTGAATGGAAAAGCCGGCTTCTATGCCGCCAACGAAGGGATATCGATGCTGTCTATCAAGGATGCGATCCAGAGCGAGGCGGCTGGAAGCAGTTAAGCGTGAATTCGCCCGCCGTGACCAGTTCCCCGCGATCGATATCGAGGTCACGGGGATGCCAACGCTAAGCCTTCTGACCTTTGCGCAACTCGCTTTCCAACATGACTGGCTGGAAAAGTGCTGTAACATTAACTTAGCCTGGCTGACGACGCAGTCATCTGCGAACCCGTCTCCAGGTCTAAATTCCCTGTTAACAGGGAATTTTAGAAAAAGACGGCGGAGTCCGCGCGTTTCGGCGCGTAGGCGGCAGATATTTCAATGGGTTGACGGGCAAATTCCCTAAGCGGGTGAACAGGGAATTTCGATTGACCGAACAGGGAAATGCACCGCCGCTTTGGCGTAATAACAGGGAAATCGCCGCCGTTGGGTGCGAGGACGAACAACGCGACGCGTTTCACGGCCGCAACGATGTCAAACGAAAGACGGAAGGCCTATTGGCTCGTCCGGCATTCTCGAAGCCGTCATGCGGCGCAGGCTTGACCTCAAGCGCGATTCCGCCAAATGAATTGATAGCAGCGCAATTCGCGATGTGTTGGCGTAAAGAGCATTCGCGCTTGACGCGCTGTCACCCCGGCGAGCATAGATGTGTCGGATGCGGTTCTCCAAATTCTGAATGCGATCGGGCTTAAGCAAGCCATTCTGAACAGCATGGCTGAGTTCGCCGACCGGGTTGCGCTTCGTCTGCGGCGCATCGAGCAGTTGCCGCCCGTCTTGGGATATGAAGACTTTCTGATCGGCCGGAAGCATGATCCGCTCGTGGCGCGAATCTTGGCGTTGAATCTCCTGAGACTTGGCGGAGAAGGTCTTGAGGAAATAAAAGCCGAACGGAAACTGGCCAGTGCGATCAATGGCGTTGTTAAAGCCACAGAGGCGACTCCGCTCGTCATGTCGCGACGGGCGAAACTTGTCGTCGACGCCCTCGGCGCCGGCTGGCCGCTGTCATCGCTTGGCAAGGCTTTCGTTTCGGCAAACATACAAGAGGATGCCTATTCGTTTCAGGCCCTATTGGGTCAAGCAGTCGCCCGAGACGCGCCGAGACGCGAATTCCTGCCGACGTCTGAGCGAGGTTTGCGCCAAGCTAAAGCCTTTCCTGAAGAGCCCGCGCGGACTGACGCCGTCAAGGATCAGTCTGACGCACGAGTTACTGCTCTATCTATACAAAGAGCTCTGTAGCAATAGCGGCACCGCAAGTGACTATCCGGACGACGCCACATCAGCGACCCGGGCTGCTTTTAAGAACGAATTGTTCGACCCGCGCCCAGCGCATCGGCGACATAGAAGCAAGGCGCAAGGCGTCGGCCGCGAAAAGGCAATTCGCTGATCCGCGAAGCGCCTGGGTTCCATCTCTCCGAAAATTTGATGGATTTTGTGCCTGTATGGCCGAGCCTTCTGATGCTTTCTCTATGGACGGATGAATTCTTTGGAGAAAGAACATGCCCCGCGTCACAAAGCCTGACTGCTCTCAGGTCGGCGTCGGCCACAACGCCTGCGCCGCCGAGCTTGACGCGATGTCGAACAACCTGATCGAACTTCGGCCGCCAGATGACCTGAGACCGAACCCCAAGAACGCTCGGACCCATAGCAAGCGAAAGATCAAAGACCTCGCCAAGGCGATCAAGGCGATCGGCTTCATCGGCGTAATCGTCGTCGACGAAACCGGGATGATCTTAGCTGGCCACGCCAGGCATGCCGCCGCCAAACTTCTCGGGATGAAAGCCGTCCCGACCATCTGCGTCACAGGCTTGAGCGACGAGCTCGTGCGCGCATTCGTGCTCGCCGACAACAAGTTTTCGGAGCGTGCCGGCTGGAATCGTGAGATCCTGGCGAGCGAGCTCGAGGAACTCTCGATCCTCCTGCCGTCTCTCGATCTCGACATCGCGCTGACCGGCTTTGAACTCGGCGAGATCGACGTCCTCCTGGCCGACATCGGAGAGGAGAAACCCGAACCCGAGGACCGCTTGCCGCCGACCGCCGGCCCCGCAGGCAGCCGTCGCGGTGATCTCTGGATCCTGGGCAAACACCGGATTTTGTGCGGCGACTCGCGCGAGGCCTCGGGCTACGCCCGCCTTATGAAAGGCGATCTAGCCGCAATGGTCTTCACGGATCCGCCCTACAACGTGCGGATTGGCGGGCATGTCCAGGGGCGGGGTCGGGTCAGACATGACGAGTTCGCTTTTGCTTCAGGCGAGATGAGTGGTGCCGCTTTTCACGCGTTTCTGTTGGCATGCCTCGAGCCGGCAGCCCGCGCCTCGCGCGACGGCGCTTCGCATTTCGTCTGCATGGATTGGCGTCACATCGACATTCTGATGAAGGTCGGGCGCGACATATATAGCTCGATGCTCAATCTGGTCGTCTGGAACAAGACCAATTCCGGCCAGGGGTCGCTTTACCGCAGCCAGCATGAGCTGATCGGGGTTTTCCGGGTCGGCGAAACTCCGCACCAGAACAATGTCGAGCTCGGCAGACATGGGCGCAACCGCAGCAACGTCTGGACCTATCCCGGCGTCAATAGCTTCGGCGCGGGCCGGCACGAGGCGCTGGCGATGCATCCGACCGTCAAGCCGGTCGCGCTGGTCGCCGACGCCATGCGGGATTGCACGTCGAAAGGCGATATCGTCCTCGACCCATTTCTCGGTTCCGGCACGACCGTCATGGCGGCGGAGAAGATCGGCCGCCGCTGCTTCGGCTTGGAATATGAGCCGGCCTATGTCGATGTCGCGGTACGACGTTGGCAAGCCTACACGCAGGCCGACGCCATTCTCGAAGGCGATGGCCGAACTTTTCATGAAATCACCGAGGAGAGGCTGCGAGCTAACGAGGCCTCTGCTCTGCAGACCTCGCCTGCCGCCCCGTCGCGAGATGCGATTCAACCCTGAGGCCGAGGCTTGGATCGCGCTGTGCGAGCCTGTCGTTAGCCCCACGGGCCGCAACTCGGAGGCCATTCCATGACCGCCGAACGCGACGATCCACCAAAGGACGACTATGAGGTCGGCTATGGCCGACCTCCACAGCACAGCCAATTCAAAGCGGGCCGCAGCGGCAATCCGAACGGCCGGCCGAAAGGCTCGAAAAATTTTAGCACGCTGTTTGCGGAAGAACTCGCCCAGCCCGTGACCCTGACCGAGAATGGCAAACGAAAGCGCATGCCAAAACGGCAGGCGCTGGCCAAGCAGATGATCAACAAGGCGCTCAGCTGCGATCCGAAGGCGACGGCGCTCGTCGTCGATCAGATTCGGCGCAGCGAAGGACCGATCGATGCGCCAGCGGCCGCGGACTCCAGCCGGCTCCAGAACCCGCTTGTCCTCGAAAACATCATCCAGCGCATCCGTCTGAACGCAGCGGTTGCACCCGAACTCGACCCAGAATCTGGCGAGGATCCGCAATGATCACTTCAAACGCTCTCAATCCCCCCTTGTCGCTCTCGCCGGAGGAATGCGCCCTCATCCTCAAGAACGACTTGACGAGCTTCAGCGAGGCCGTCTTCTATGAATTGAACCCCGGGCACCGCCTCCTTCTGGCTCCGCATATTGAGGCGATGGCGACAAAGGTCGAGCAGGTGCGCCACGGCGAGATCAAGCGCCTCATCATCAACCTGCCGCCGCGCCACCTCAAATCGCATTGCGTCACTGTGGCCTTCGTCGCCTTTCTGATGGGCCACGATCCGACCAGGCACGTCATATGCGCAAGCTACGGCCAGGACCTCGCCGACGAACTCGCAGGCAAATGCCGCCGCGTGATGCATACCGCCCTTTACCGGAGCCTGTTCGGCGAAGTGCTCGGCGGCCGTCAGTCCGTGAGCGATTTCGAGACCATCGCCGGTGGCCGCCGCCTTGCGACCTCGGTCGGCGGCGTTCTGACCGGGCGCGGCGCAGACATCATTATTCTCGACGACCCTCAGAAAGCCGATGAAGCTTTGTCCGACACAAGCCGCAAGGCGACGCACACCTGGTTCGACAATACGCTTCTCAGCCGACTCAACGACAAGACCAAAGGCGCGATCATCATCGTCATGCAACGGCTCCATCAGGACGACCTGGTTGGCCATGTGCTCGAGCAGGAAAACTGGGAGGTCCTATCCTTGCCGGCGATTGCGGAAACCAACGAACGGCATTTGATCGATGGGCCGCTCGGCCGTCGCTATTTCGTCCGAAAGCTCGGAGATATTCTGCACCCGGAGCGGGAAAGTCGCAAATCGCTGGCGGCCTCGCGGCGCGCGATTGGAGAATTCAGCTTTGCCGCCCAGTACCAGCAAAATCCAATCCCGCTCGGCGGCGCCATCGTCAAAACAGAATGGCTGCGGTATTACGAGCTCGGCGAGCAGCCAGCTAAATTTGCGTTCGTTCTCCAGAGCTGGGATACGGCCAACAAATCCGGCGAGCTCAACGACTTCAGCGTCTGCACGACGTGGGGCTACATCAAGCAGAAATGCTATCTGCTGGATGTGTCTCGCAAGCGCCTGGACTTTCCCCAATTGAAGCGGGAAGCGCGGCGGCTCGCCGATAAATTCAAACCCAATAAGATCCTGGTCGAGGACAAGGCCTCAGGAACCCAGCTCATTCAGTCCCTGAAGGACGACCGCCTTCCCCGCGTCGTTCCTTATTCCCCGCCGGCGGGTTCCGACAAAATCATGCGCCTGCATGCGCAGACGGCAGTATTCGAGAATGGCCATGTCCTCCTGCCGAAGCGGGCGCCCTGGCTAGCCGAATACATCGCCGAGATCACCGGCTTTCCGGGCTCGCGCTACGCGGACCAGGTCGATTCCACGACGCAGGCGCTCGATTATCTGCAGACCACGCATCGTCGCAATTGGATGGCGAGTGCCGACTGGGATGAGCTGATGCGCTGGGCGAGCACCCCTGATCCTCCGCGTAGCAAGCCGTTCTCTTGAGCAAGCAGTCTCTGGGGGTATTTGCGGGAGATCCGTCGTTGGGAGCAGCCCTCTTCCTGATGAAGACCATGCCGCGCGTCGACGCCGAGATGGCGCTGAACCTGCTCGCCTATAATCGCACGCGCCTTCTGAACATCATGGGCGTCAGGCCGCTCATGGCGGCGATGCAGGGATAATCGCAGCCTCGTCCCGGCGCCGCAGGCCCCCTCAGAGCGGTTCATAGAAGAGGCGGAGGCGCGGTAGGCCGAAAATAGCGAAAACTCGCGGTGCGGAACGCGTGGCGCGCTCACAGCACAAACGACGACGGATCGATTTTAAGTGGTTAGTCAATCGTCAGCGCGACAGCCTCGGATTGCTGCAGGACTATATTGACGCGATTCCGAACCCGGCGGTCCACGTTCTGAAGAACGGCTACTTCGGAGCCGATACGAAATTCGAGCTTTACAATGGATCTCAGGTGAAAGCCTCGGTCGAGAAACAAGGTGGGCATTCGCTGCTTTTTCCCGATATGGCGGATCGAGTGAGCGACGACCTCTACAGCAATCGTCTGAGCATCGCGCGCGCGTGGCAATCCATGCCGATCGGCAATCGCGCAGAGTTGCGCCGCTGGCTCGAAGAGGTCAATAAGGTGTTCGCGACGATCGTCGTCAATGACTGATGCGACCATGTCGCTCTCGAGCTTCGAACGATCGCCGGGGCGCGCGGCGACTGAACGCGAACGCGACCAGCTGCGGCGGGTCCAAGCGGAGCAGGGTCTGCGCGAAAATGATGCGCTTTGGCTCGTCATCTTCTCTCTTCATTACTACGAGGGGCTCTATCGGCAATTTCCGAAGGCGATTGCGGCAGAAGCGCAACGCGTTCTCTCGGAAAGGCGGGTGACCGCAGAGGCGACAATTCGAGCGGGTGCCGAATCAGCGAAAGCGGATTTAGCGAAAGCGATAGCGACCGCAGCCCGAGACGTGGCGCGAGACGTCGCGCGGCGGCAAATGATACAATGGCTCGTCGTCGGGATGCTCGTCGGCGCGGGGCTCTTGGGCGTGAACGTCCATATCGGCGTGTATTCCGGAATTTGAGACGGAGCGACGCGTCAAAGTCGAAAAGCATCGCGATGTTGCGCATCGCATAATTGAACGTTGAAGTTGATATGCTCCCATCCGAGCTGTGCGACACGGGCAGGGGCACTCGGCGTCTCCGCCGTTTTGCGCGTAACCTCTGCGCTATAATTCAGAAATGAATCGAGGCGCGGTTTCGCGTCAGAAGTTTTGATTTTCGCACGGGAAAAAGTCGGCCGACGGCCCCACTGGGTTTAAGTCTTGTGGAGCCCATTTAGGATCTACTTCACCTCAGGCGTCGTGCAAAGGCGATATGTCAAGCCCGGCCAGATCACCGAGCGGCGCGCCGAAGCGATCTCGTGATCCTGGACGAGCTCGGTTATTTGCCGTTTAGCGCGTCCGGTGGCGCCTTGCTGTGCCTATTTGCAGGGCGTCGAAGACATGGACCCGAACCAGCCGCGCGGCGGGATCTATGAGACGGAAGGGGAAATCTTCACGATCGCGAAATGCCGAACCCGCAAGAGCTGGTCCGGCCCGATGATCTTTTACCTTGCCGATCTGTTTGAGGACGATTCCGACATCGGGGTCCAAATTTGGGAAAAGTCCGTGGGGGTCGACGGCGTGCTGCGAGAGACCGACATTTTTTATCAAGAAGACTGACACGCGAAGGCTGAGGGGTTCCGCATCGCGCGCAAAAACTTCTCGTAACGGGCGAACGCCGAGTGGATATTACAGCAGGAGTCGAGTAGGCTAAACCGCGCACCGCAGGAAGGCGCGGACGACCAGCCCGCATGATTCGAAGCGAACCATTCGCGCAGAACTTTCGCGAGAGGGTCGAGTTTGCGTCGAAAGCCGGTTGCCGGAGTCGCGGGGTGCAATTTGCCGTGGCGCTGCGAGGATACGTCTAATATTCTAATTTGTTGGTTCTGCCTCACTTTCTGTTGCGGGAGCCGCTACAGAGGAAGCATGCGCGCGCGGAGGAGTTCTGGCCCAGCCCGGCCATACATCATTCGTTTGAGTGTTTTCAGGCGGTTGATCTGCCCTTCCGTTTGGCCATTGCTCCAAGGCTCGGTAACGGCATTCCTCACCGCGTCGATGTCTCTCTGCAGCGTGCGAGCGAAACGTTGCATCGCGTAGAGGCCCGACTTCTGAGCGTCTTTCAGCCAGACGCCGAGCTTGCCAACGCTCTTGCTTTTGAGCATGCCCCTAAATCGCATGGCGAGTCGACGCATCGCGGCGAACTCTGGCGAGCTCTTTTTCATCGCATCGACTTTTGCAGCCTGATTGGCGGTCAACAATCCACGCGGCTTGATGCAGAGCGCTGCGGCCACAATCGGCGAGATCGAACGTCCAGTCGCGGGATCAAGAGGCTGCGGCCTCGGAACCATCGGCGCAGTCGTTGCCGCTTTGCGTTTCGGATTGCGCCACTTCGCCAATAGCCGTTCGAGATTTGAAAAACTCCCTGTGTAACCACGTGCTTTAATTTCCTGGAAAAGGCGCCGGCCGCGCACGCAACCTTCTGACCAGCGGCGTGACAGATAATCCTCGAAATGCCGCGGCGGGGACGTCGTCTTTGGCGCCGAAGCGCTCCGTTGGGGAAGCGCATCGGCTCGGATCCATTTGGCGACCGTGCGGCGATCAAACCCCGTTTGTCGTACAATGTCACTGACATTTCTGCCCTCCTTCCGGAGTGTGCGAACGTGATCGAAAACCGCTTGCCGAGAGCGCTGGTTCGCCATTCTGGTGATGCGGCGGTGCTCGGCGCCGCCGTGCTTATCTCTCATGCTGGCAACCTCTTCACCTTCCGCCGGCAACAAAGGACGTGCGGAAAACCCGACCGCGCGGCTGAGTTGCGCCTGAACGGCCTCGCGCAGGTTCTGCACGACATGAAAACGGTCGGCGATTTGCCGCGCCTGCGGCGCGGCTTCCTGCGCGCCTTGGGCGAACGAACCGCAGCGATCACGGCTGATGATCTCGACGCCAGGATGGCGCTTGAGCCAGTCAGCAGTCATGCCTGCGACGCGTTCCGGAAGTAGATCGAGCACCTCCCGTCGCTCCAAGTCTACGATGATAGTCCCGTAAGTGGAGCCCTTACGCCACGCCCAATCATCGACGCCCACGACTCGCGTGTTGTCTTCGGAGCTGCGCGCCTTTACCCGTCGTTTGAGACAGCGCAATATCGTGTCGTTGCTCGTCGGCATGCCGATTCGCTTGCTCAAGCGCTCTCCTGGGCGCCCGCCCACGCCATGGCCGAAAAGATAAACGACTTCGGCCGCCCGATCGGTGCGTCGCGCCCGGGGAGCCGCGACCTCGGGCAGTTGCGCGGTGAAGGTCTTACGGGTGCAGGCTCCGTTTTGACACTGCCAGCGCTGGAGACGGACCTTCACCGTTACAGGGGCGCCTTGCGCCGGCAAACCTTGCAGATGGCGCTCGTGCCATCCGTATCGGCGCGTCGATCGCTTTCTGCAGTCTGGACAGACGCCAGACCCGCCGGCCACCCCGGAAATCAGCCACTGACCGCCGATCCGCTCCGCGGTCAAAACTCGTATGCCCTGCCCGAGGGACCAACTCGATCTTCTCTGCACACGGTCAAGCTATTGCTCGGCCCGCGACCAATCAAGAGCGCAACAGAAAGTGAGGCAGAACCGAGTATCTCCAAACTCTCGGCCAAGGCGACCCGCCTCAGTCTCATATGTGCGCAGCCCGGACACAAGCTTGACGCTCTACAGGGCGGCGACTATCCTGCTGCGCCGCACAAATTTCAGGGGAGCGATCGTCATGGCTACGGCAAAGCGCTCAGCGTTGGTTTTGCAAGGAGGCGGCGCGCTCGGCGCCTATGAGCTCGGCGCGGCTCGGGCACTTTACGAGCATGACGACTTCTCGCCCGATATCGTCGCCGGCGTCTCGATCGGCGCGATCACGGCGGCGCTACTTGCGCGGCCGGCCAAGGGCCTCAAGCCCCTTCAGGCGCTCGAAGAATTCTGGCGCAAGGTGAGCGTCTCGGGCGTCCTCCTGCCCCCGCCCTTGCGCGAATACGCCTCGCTCTACGGCAATCCCAACTTCTACACGCCGCGGCTCGACTACTTCGCCTACCCCACCTGGACGAACATCTACGACACGCATCCGCTGCGCCGCACGCTCGCCCAACTCGTCGATGTCGAGGCCCTGGTGGACCCGCACACCGCGCCGGGCCTTTTGGTCAGCGCGACCAATGTGATGGAAGGCCAGATCAAATATTTCTACAGCGGCGACGACGGGCTCAAGATCGATCACATCGTCGCGAGCGGCAGCCTGCCGCCCTCTTTCCCGATGACGGAGATCGACCACGTCAACTATTGGGATGGCGGCCTCTTTGACAACACGCCGCTCGGCGCGGTTCTCGACCATCTCGACAAGACGCCGGGCGTCGAGCGCACGGTCTATGTCGTGAATCTGTTTCCCAACAAAGCGCCGCTGCCCCGAAACCTGCTCGAAGTCAACGAGCGCGTGCAGAGCCTGCAGTTTGCAAACAAGACCGCCGAGGACGTGAAGATGCTCGTGCGCATCGACGAGGTGGCCGCGCTTATGGAGGCGCTCGAAAAGCTCCCCGGCGGCAATCCACTCGCGGGAGACCCGGCCTATCAGGCCGTGGCCGAGCGGGAATATGTCCGTGTTCCTAAGATCATCGAAATCACGCGGCCCGATCTGGTCGGCGGCTTCGACGCGAGTGATTTCTCCCCCTGGACGATCGAGGCGCGGGCCAAGGAAGGCTATGAGCAGACGAAGAAGGCGCTCGACGCGCCCGCCGCGTCGCTACGCGCCGCCGCGGCCTGAGACGCCGCCAACTGCTTGCGCTTCGCTGTCTCGCACCGGCGATCGACACCTCGACGCCGGGGGGACGGCTGCTTTATTCGATCACCGGCGGTTTTGCCGGATTTGAGAGCGGGGCCGCCAAGGTCGCCGCTTTGAAGAAAGCCTCGCCGAGCTTCGTCGTCATGCGACAACTCGTGATGCGCTTCCGAGGCCTTCTGCGCGGCGACGATCCCAGCAAACTCGATCGTTGGCTTCATGACGCAAGGCATTCTGGGGTCCGCCCAATGCAACAGTTCGCCCGAACGCTGAGCCGGGACATCGAAGCCATCAGGAACGCCATCGCGGAGCCGTGGAGCAGCGGCCAAGCCGAGGGACAAATCAAATTGCCTAAAGACGCTTAAGCGCGCCATGTACGACCGAGCAGGCAACGAGCTACTGCGGGCGAGAATGCTCCCATTCGAACCAGTCACGTGCACGTAAAGTGACGCAGACTCCCTTGAAGCGCCAATTCACAGCGCCTTACGAAAAGCTGTCTCCGGATCGCTTCGGTTCTCGCGCCATGACCTATGGTCGCGCTTCGCACCGCGTCGAGGGAGGTCGAGCCGGGTCAACGCGAGCGCAAGGCTGCGCCGCTCAATGATGGATGTGAAACGCCTCCACCAACGGGTTGACCGCCTCCGCAGCCTGCCCCAGTGAAGCCGCCTTCGCCTCGTTTCCCGCCGCGGCGTGAATGAGCGACGCTTGGTGGAAGAGTTTCGCTGCAGAGGCGCCAGAGGCGAGCGCGCGGTCGATCCAATGGACGGCGTCTTGCGTGCGCCCGGCGCGATAGAGGCTCCAGGCCAGCGACGCTTGCGTCGCGAAATTTTCACGCAAGGCCAAGTCCTTGGCAGCCCAAGGGATCGCGCTCTCGCCGTCTTCGGCGACATCGGCGTAATAGTCCACGAGATGGTGGTAATAGTGCGCCTCGCCCGCCTGAGCCGAGCGCAAATAGGCCGCAAGCGCCTTGCCTTTCCATGTCGCCGCCGCCTCCTCGCACCCCGCAAGGCCATAGAGCTCGCCGATCGCCTGCTCCAGGTCTGGGCGATTGGCGGAGACCGCAATCTCCTCGAGCAGCGCAGCCGCTTCCGCTTGGCGCCCCTGGGCGCCCCACAACTCGGCGATGTGCTCCTTCACGAGCCAATAGCCGGGATAGGCCTTGTCGGCCCTGGCATAGCGGCTCTCAGCCGCCGCGTAGCGGCCACGTTGGAAGTCCATCAGCCCCCTTTGCGTCTCGAGCCAGGCGAAGTGCCGCATCTGCTTTGCGGTCAAAGAATCTTCCGCTTCCTCATAGAGTCGTTCGGCACCCTCGGCGTCGCCCATTTTGAACAGGAAATGCGCGAGCCGTGCGAGGCCGTCCCAGCTGCGCTCCTCCAGCAACAATTGGTCGTAACGGGCGCGCGCCGCATCATAGCGCCCTTCCTGAAAGGCGACGTCCGCGTCGAGGATTCGCGCCTCCCGGCTCTCGCGCGCTGCTGGCGCCGACGCGAGCGCCGCGCGCACCTGGTCCAGACGGTGCAGCTTCAAAGCGAGATTGGCCTTGAGCAGAAAGAGGTCCGATGGGTCGTTGAGGAGCGCGATGGCCTTGTCCAAAATCCCGTCGACGACCACGAGCTCTTTAGGATCGCCAGCGATGGCGGCCTTCTGGAAGCGCCGCCAGGCATAGCGCGTGATCCACTCGGCGTCGCCGGCCTTGTCGAGCCCGTCGTCGCCGAATTGATCGATCGCCTGCTCAATGCGGCGTATCTCTGCATCATAGCCGCCCAAGGCTTCGACGGAGAGGATCATGATTGGCTCCTATGACCGCATGATCGGATCGGGCAAGCGCTGCGGGCCGTATTCGCGAGTGGAATGAACCGATCCACGAGCGAAGCCGCGGGCGCTCATCAACTCGCAGTCGTCGGACAAAGGCCGTACGACCGCCGTTGCGGCCCCTGGATCGTTTCGCGGCGTTTCGCGCTTACGGGTTCTGGCCCACTTTGCCTTTGTGACAGACTACCAAGGCTCCGCCAGATAAGGGAAGCTCTTCAAAAATTCCTTGTCATTCTTCATCGGATTGGGCGGCGTCTTCGGCTCAATCGGCGCGCCTTGCCAAAGCGCCGGATCGTTGAGCAGCTCGATGTGATATTTCTTGCCGTTCAGCGTCGCGCTCATGTCGAGGAAAAGCGAGAGGAAGCGCGTCGCCACTTGATCCTCCAAGCGCCGGCCAAAAGGCCAAGTGCCCGTCGTATCCATATCGATCGAATTCACATTGGGGATGAAGACGTCGACCGGCCGGCGCAACGGGATCGGCAGGCCTTTCGGGTTCCATGAATCGTCCGGCATGTTGAGTTCCTGGAACAACATCTTCTTCACGCGCGGGAACGCCTCGATGACGCTCGAATAGGTGCGGTGGATGGAGATCGGCGAATTGTCGTGATCGAAGGCGCTGGCGAGGCCGAGCGCTGTGATTGACGGGCCAAACCCCCAGCCGAGATGGCCGAGCCGCTTGACGAAATGCGGCGCGAGCCAAAAGTTGTTGGCGCCGAGCTGTCGGTTGTCCTCACGCTCGCTCAAGGCTGCATCCGCGAAGGCCTGACCGTCGGTGTCGACGAGCTTGTATTTCTTCAGCTCGTCGTCGAGCGTCCAAGCGTCGAGCAACACATGCGGATGCTCGAGCCAGAAAGGATCATCCGGGATCGTCTCGATCTTGTTGGCGGCCTTCAGCACCCAGCTCTCGCCCCAGGCGTTGACCGTGCGATCCTGTGCCGGATCGTCGGTCAGAAAGGCGAGCGGAATTTCGAGGATGATCGCGTTGCAATTCTGCCCGGCGCGCGCGTCCTGACCCGAATAGACGAAACGGAAATTGCCCTTGGCGTCCTTCTTGTATTTCGTGCCCTTCCACTCATAGGGGCCGGGCGGCAGATCCTTCTTGAAGCCGTGGCCCCAGTTGGGGAAGGCTGGATCGTAGTTGAAAAGATCATTGCCTTCGAGCTCGATTAACGTCTTGGGAATTTTCAGCTCGCGCAGCTCCGGCATCGAATGCGGAACGTGATAATATTGCGGCGCGTAATTGATCGAGCGGAAGAAGCCCGGCAGATCATTAAAGAAGGCGTCGTCCCGACCGCCGATGAAGGCCTTGATGGCGTGACCCTTCGGCGACTTTAGCGTCGCATTGGCGTTGGTGTCGATCACCGCGGAGAAGCCACCGCCGGGAAAATTGAAGAAGCGGATATGCGCGCGATTGGTGGCGTCGACGGTCACGCGAATTTCGGAGGGCTTAAGAGTGCTGAGATATTTCGTTTTCACGCCTTCGAGATAGCCGAGCAGGCCTTCGAGGCTGAAATCTTCCTTGCCCGGGCGCATGATGCGCTTATCCGGCGCGATCAAGATACGATAGAGCATGTCCGTGTCGAACACGCCCGTGTCGGGAACGGCTGCGAAAGTGAGGGCGATGACGACCTTTTCGCCGCCATCCTTGTCGTCGGACGGGAAGCCAAAAATATCGTAAAGATCCGCGGCGCTCACATCGATGTCGGAGAATATCGAATTGACGGCGTTCGGGTCGTTGTGATCGGCCATCGACAAGTCCTCCTGACGAAGAATTTCTCTGCGCTCCTGGCGAAAAGCAAGCCTACGGGGTTGATCGAGCCGCTCGCTCGCTCCCAAAATATTGCGATCAATTCGAGGCGCGCGCCACCTCTTCTCCCTCGCGCGCAGGAGCCGAAAACAAAACGTTCGCCGTCTCCTATGGTTCCATACCTCCCCAAAGAATCCGCTTCGCGCAACGCAGTCGACGCCACGTGAAGCCGAACTTGCTACCGGCCGCGTCGCACGGCAGTCGCGGGATCGTTTCTGTCGTCGCGCCATGCAGGGTGGGGGAAGTGAATGACGTGATCGCCGTTGTATGACGCGATGGCGTCCTCGAAGGTCAGGGCGCCAAGACGCCGCCAATTCTCGAATTTGCGGCGAGTGAAGCCCAATATCCCCGTCTCAGTCATCTCGTCGGTGACATGGATGTCGAAGACCAGCTTGCGCCGCGGCGTCGGATCCCCGCGATCGAAGATCTGGCCAAGGATCTCGTCGCGGCAGTCGAGATCGTCGCCGTCGAGCCTCGGCTGGCCCTGCGCTATGGTCAGGCGCATGACCTTGGGCGTCCAGGTCGGCTCGTCGCGCATCTTGCCGAGCTCCGCGATCTGGTGCAATTGCCGTTGGCTGTTCTTCTTGTCGATGAGCGTGAAGACAATGCCTTCGAGCGCAAGGGTCGCGACGCCCTTGCCGCGTCGCCACGGCGTCACGTTCGGCGCGTTGAGCAATTGCGCGTCGTTGACATAGCGGGTGAAATCCCCCCCGATGTCTTCCTGGGTGTAGAAGCTCGCGGGCAGCAGCGGCTCGGGATGGTTGGGATCGGTCGTAGGATAGATCTTTCCCACCAGCGACAGGGAACGAATCTCGCCGCGTCGTGTCGCAGTGCAGCAGGTGGAATAGCGGGAAATGAGCAGGCCCTTGCTGCCCTTTTTGAAATAGCCCGAATAGCCCGAGTCCTCGGTGATCTCCCATAGACCCGTCAGGCAGACGCCATTGGGATGGATGAGGCGGCGATAGCCCGCGCGATCGGGACCCCAGCGCAGGTCTGCATGCGTGTCGACGGTTCGGCGCGAGGCCTGCGCGATCAGGGGCTCGCGGAATTTCAAGAGGCCGCGGAGCGCGCTGGAGAGTGTGATCTCATATTGCGGGAGCGACGGCTCGCCCGCCGCACCCCAAATCTTTTGATAGGGATTGGCGAAGATCGCCTCGCGCACTTCGGCGTATCGCGAGCCGCGATAGGCGCGGTCCTCCTCGACGATTCCTTCGATGCCAAAGTTATCCGACTCCATTGGGCGCTCCCTTTCTATCAACCCGGGCCCGGCAAACGTTGCCGCCCCGGTCAAGTCGGCGCGTGTCGGGCGCTTCGACGAAGTCTCCGTTATAGGACGCGACCGCGCTGTCGAAGGTCAGCGTGCCGATGCGCCGCCAGTTTTCGAATCGCCAGCGCGTGACGCCCAGAACTTCCCGCACGGCGCCCTGGTCGGTCGTCTCGATGAGGAATTGGAGCCGTCGCTTCGGCACGGGGTCGCCCGCGTCGTAGATCTGGCTCATGATCTCGTCGCGGAAATCCAAGCCTTCGCCTTCGATCCGCGGCTGGTCCGGCGCAACCAGGAGTCGCATGAAATTCGGAGCGCGGGTCGGCGCATCGGACGGCTTTCCAAGCTCAGCAATCTGATAGAGCTGCCGTTGCTTCGCTTTTTTGTCCACGACCGTGAGGACCGCTCCGGAGGACAATCGGAAGCCCGGGCCCCTGCCGCCAGGGCGTGACATTTGGCGCGTTCCTCAACTCGGCGTCGTTGATGTAGTCCGAGTAGTCGCCGCCTATGTCTTCCTGCGTGATGATGCTTGCAGTGCGGAGCAGTTCGGCGTGATCAGGATCACGCGTCGGATACAACTTGCCGACAAGCGCCAGCGATCGCGTCTTCTCGCCGCGCCGAACCAGGCGGCTCGAGTAGCGACCGATGACCAAGGCCTCGCTGCCTCCGGCGAAATAGCCTGAGTAGCCGGTCTCTTCGGATATGCTCCATGTGCCGGTCACGCACACGCCGTTTGGATGGATGAGACGGCGAAACCCCCTGCGATCCGGGCCCCAACGCAGATCGGCGTGGGAATCCACGGATCGAGCCACGGCCTGACCGAAACCGTAATGGCCAAAGGAAAAAAGGCCGCGCAACACGCTGGTCAAGGTCGTCGGGTAGTTCGGCAGCGGCGGCTCGCCCGCCGCGCCCCAGACCTTCTGATGAAGATCGCCTCGCGCACTTTGGCGTATCGCGAGCCGCGATAGGCGCAGTCCTCCTCTACGATCTCTTCGATGCCGAAATCGCTCGAACTCATGTCGGCGCCCTCCCTCATACGGCGGCGCAATGGATCGATCGCGCCGCGTAGTTCCGCCTATTTGGCGTTCAAGATGACGTCTGCCGCCTTTTCTCCGATCATGTAAATCGCGCTGACGATGAAGAAGCCAGGAATACGCGGGAAAACCGAAGCGTCCACCACGCGCAGCCCCTTGACGCCGCGCACCCGGAAATTCGAGTCGAGGACCGCGTTCGAATCATCATCCGGCCCGATCGGACAAGTGCAGGACGCATGATGACCCCAGGCTTCGTTCACCACGTAGTCGCGGATCTCCTGATCGGTCTGCACACGGTCGCTCGGCCACTCCTCCTCGACGATGATTCCTTGCTCGCGCAAGGGACGCGAGAGCTCGCGGACGAATTTCACTCCTTCGACGACGGAGTCGAGATCCTCGTCCCCTCCGGCGCTGCCCTCCGCGAAATATTTGAAATTGATGTAGGGCCGCTCGCGCGGGTCGGCGGACTTCAGCCGCACGACGCCGCCCCTGTTATTGGTGTGCGCCTTGAGCACGGCCCAGGTGAGACAATTGTGCCGTTCGACGATACGCTTGGAATAGCCGGGGTAATATCCGCGGAAATCCCCCAACACTGCGAAAACGAAGAGATCCGGCAGCGGGCGGTCCGGCGCGGAGCGCCTGATCGCGGCGAGCACCGCGCCATTGGAGCCATAAACGCCCTGGGTCGTCAGCTCCCATTCTCGGTATTGCGGATCGCCCTTGGAATATTTGGCGCCTTCCAGAATGCCCCAGTTCTCTCGCACGCGGTTGACGACGCCGACCTCGTAGCGGTCCTGCAAATTGGTTCCGACGCCAGGGAGATCGACGCGCAGGGCGATGCCGTGCTTCTTCAACTCCTCCCTCGGGCCAATCCCCGAGAGCATCAGCAGTTGCGGCGTGTTGAAAGCGCCGCCGGCGAGGATCACTTCGGAGGAGGCCGTCGCCCGCCGCGATTCCGCCGCGCCGACGCTCGGCTGCGCTTGGGCCTGATAGAGGCGCGCGCCTTTCAGATATTCGACGCCGATCGCGCGATTGTCGCCGTCAAACAGCACCCGCGTCGCCAGAGCGTCGAGCTCGATCGTCAGCCGATCGGGATAACGCTGTTGCGTTTCGACGAGACGCTCGCGCGTGCCCATGCGCTCGTGCCGACGCGTCGCCAACGGCGGATAGTGAAGCCCAAAGGCGTTTTCGCGCACGAGACGCCAATCGTTGGGATCGCCCTTGCCAAGCAGAAACCACATGACGCGCTTGAGCAGCCAGGGTGTTTCGCCGACGGCCGTTCCGATCGAGTCGAGCAGCGATTGCACCAAATCGAAGTCCTTGAGCGCCGCGGGCGGAATTGTCTTTTCGGTATGCAGCCAACCCCCGAAGCCATGCCGCGTCGGATTGATTCCCAGCGCCGCCAGAAAGCGGAAGAACGGCCGATGTTTGCAGTTTTCGAGCCTTTCGAAATATTTGCGCATGTTCTCGGCGCGCCAGGTGGCGTCGCCAGTCAACGCCGCGAGGTCGTCCCAATCGGCGTTGTGCGGATAGACGGTGATCATGGCATTATGCGCCGTGCAGCCGCCGAGGCAACCGGCGCGCGGATAGAGGATTCCGTTCTCCTTCTGGACGAATTTGGAGTCCCGCTTCTGCCTCTCCTGACTTTCGTAATGGCGAACGTAATAGTCCCAGCGCATCGCCGAATTCTCGGACGAGATCGGGTGGAACACCGGCACGCGATAATCTTCGGGCAGGCGTTCCTGCCCCGGGAACGCACGATCGTCGCCTTGCATGAGCAGCGGGTCGCCGCCCGCCTCCAGCACCAGAACCTTCTTCCCAGTTTCGGCAAGCCGCGCCGCGACGGTGCCGCCGCCCGCGCCGGAGCCGACCACGATGTAATCGAAAACGGCGTTATTCGCGCTGCCCATGACAAACACTCCTTTATGCCCAATTTCCAGGGGGCGGGCGTCGGCGCCCGCTCCCTAGATCACGCTGCGTTTGAGCGAAATGGCTCAGGCGCAGAAGACGTGATCGATGCGCGCTTCGCGCGGAAAACCGGTTCCTGCTTTTTCGCGAGCCGCGCTCTAACGTTTCGCGGAGCTCACATCGTCTTTAAGAAGGCGATTAGAGCCTCTTTGTCGGCGTTGCTCAGCCCCGGCTCTTCACCGAAGTAGTCGGTGCCGAAGTAATGCCCGCGGTTCACCACGAAATCCGGGCATTTGTTGACATCGAGCAGCTCTTGATAGAGGTTCTGGAAGACCCCGCGCGCGTCATCGTCGCTGGCGTTCGGCGGCAGTCTCTTCAGATCCAGCTTAAGCTTGAAAGCGAGATTCAATAGCTTCGCCTTGTGCACTGCGTCTTCGAGGGGGTCGTCGCGCTTGTCGAGATCGAGATTGCCGATCAGCGCGACAGGAGTGCCCTTGGGAATTGGCCCAAGCGCCACGCCGTTTTCGTCGAAGAAGTGCTCCTGCCGCAGCGCCTGCGTGATCCATGGGAAATCCTGTTCGAGGTTCGCGCCCACCCTTAAAATTTCCGGCACGAACTTTTTCGGAACCCGCAGATAGCTCGTCGCCGTCGTCCGCAGCACTCGCCCGCGCAGCTTTTTGCCGGAGGCCGTCGCATATTCAATGTCGCCCGGCCGCTTCTCCGGCCACAGCATCTGCTCGATCGAGCTCTTGAAGGACTCCATCCGAGCCTCAACCGACGGACTGGGATTGAAGTCGCCGATCTCATTGTTGAGCAGGAATGGCGCCGTCGACCAGAGGCTGACCAGCGAAGCGGGTCGCGTGTATCCGCGCCCGCCGGCCGGCATTTGGTAGGACCGCGGCGCGCCCGTGAAGGGATCGTGCACGGTGATCGTTCCGACCGACGGCAGATCCTTGTAAGTCGACGACGAGAAGTCGTTCCAGATGTTGTCCTTGATCGCATTGGTGGCGAGCGGGCTGCAGGCGTTGGTCTCCAGCAGCGTCACCGGCACGCGCAGATCCGACGAGAGGAAGTTGTCCGTCAGGAAGTCCTCGGCCGTCGCGATTTTTTTCGCCTCCCGTTTGAACGTCGTCAGTCTTGGTCCAGTTCCAGTAGTTGTTCCAGCATTCGAGGTAGCCCTTGCCGACGCAACCGCCATTCGGGAAAAAGCTCGCGGTCTTTTCGGACAGCTTGCTCGAATGGCAGCGCAGACAGCGCTCGCCGAAGACTTCCTTGCCACGATTGAGCACGGCCGCGTCAGCGGTCAGGTATTTTTCGCCGCCGGGCGCGTTTCGCAAAAGGTCGGGCTTCGCCGTCGCCACAAAGAACAGGGCCGCATTGGGCGTCTGCGCCTCATTTGCGACCCAATAGGAGGAGTTGGCCCGGCCAGTGGCGATGGGGATGGCGCTGATCGGCTTGCCGCCGACTATCGCGTTGAAATGCTCCAGCCACTCCTCGCTGAACATGCCGATGTTGATATAGACGCGGTTGAACGATCCCAAGGTCCCGACCGAGTCGGAGCCGTCCTTGAGCACGCGCGGCGCCCACGCCTGATCGGGCGCCTGGAAGAATTTCGTCAAAGGGGAATTCGCCGGCACGTATTCGTTGAACTGCTTGTTGCTCTCTTCGGTGCCCTTCAGCGTTTCATGGCCGAGCTTCAACGCCATCTGCAGACGGGCGCCGAAATTGTAAATCGCATTCATCGTCCGCGGATTCATGATGTAATCCGTGGAAACCAGCGACGTGTCGATCGCGCCGGGACGCGCCGAATGCACGTACTGAAAATTAAAGTCCGTCGGATCCGCATTGTAGGAAAAGATGCGGTCGATCCACAAATATTGCGCGCCCGGATTCGAGTTGAGATTTTCCCATTTCGGATTTTCCGGATCCGCCGGCGGATTGGTTGGGTTGGGGCCGACGTGACAAAAGCCGCAAGACATGCCGACGCGATAGGGCCGTACGAGCTTGGGGTCGTTGTAATAGTCGGGATCGCTGTAGAAGCGCTCGGCGTCCCATCGCTTTTCCGCTTCCTCGTCGAAGTCGGGATTGGGGAACAGCCTGAGGCCGACGACGCCGGTGGCGTAGCCGTAATAGGAGCCGGCTGGGAAATTTGCGCTGCGGCCGCGCGCGCCAATTTTCACTCCCGGATATTTCTGCTCGTTCTCATAGGGATCGGGTGGACAAGTCGGATCACGCAGGTCGAGCCAGAGGCCGAAACGGTCCTGACGAGGTCCGGTCGGCTTCTTGAAGCACGGCTCATTCACAAGCCCAAGATAGTTCCAGCGATTGTCGCGGCTGAATTTTTTCAGACTGGGATGGCTGGACAGCGTTTTGAGAAAATCGAGCTCCCCGACGGACTTCCTGTTGAGGACGTCCCACAGCCGGTCATTGCCGGCGGTCCAGACGATCCAATTGTTGCGGCCGATGACCGCTGCCTTCAAAGCCTGTTCCGGCGTGATGCCCGGCACGAAAGGCGCGAGGGCCTTCGCTAATTCCTCGGGATGTTTTGTCGCGCCATAATCCATGTCTTTAAAATAGTCTTCCTCGGAGCCGGCGAGCGACTTGGCCGTGCGGCCGACGCACATCGCCTCGTCCTTTATGTTGCCGGCGCCGACGCCACAATTCGCGCCTGCGAGCGCCTGAGAGCCCAAACCAAAGGCGACAGTCAGCGCGCAAGCCGTAAGGCAATTCCTCAATAGTACCCGTGTCATCGCTTTCTCCATCATTTTTGTGACTATTTTACGCGTCGCGACGCCGCCTGGTCCTACGGCGCTGAACTCCAGAAAATTCGCAACAACACGCGGCGGCGCGCGGTGTCGTTTTCGTCCTCACAACGGCGGTGCTGGGACGGGCGCGCGACGGCCTCGCGCCACGGCGCAACGGGAATTGGCGCGGATTTATGGGCGCCTGACCGGGGAGGTGTGGTGTTTATTTGGGCCAAACGCCCAACCCCCGCGGAAGCGAGGAGCACTTCAATCTTACGGAAGCCGACCATATTCAAAGAAGATGAGTGCATAGACGCACCTCACATCCAAACTCAGAACTCGACGCCTCGCGGGGCGGTGCGAACCCTCCAAGCTCCAGAGGAAGGACAGCCTTTCCTGCGGGCCCACTCTCGTCAAAATACTTTACCAAGCTAACCTCGAATTAACGGAATCGCAATGCTCTGTCGCGATTTGTGGGTTCTGCCTCATTTTCTGTTGCAGCGGCCGCTACAGACGAAGCGTGCGCGCGCGGAGGAGCTCTGGCCCTGCCCGGCCATACATCATTCGTTTGAGCGCTTTCAGGCGATTGATCTGTCCTTCCGTCTCGCCGGGAGCGATAAATTAACTGGGTTTCAGGCGGCTCTCAGCGATGGCGGGGTCGGCTCGAATATCCACGCGAAGTGATATGGTCGCCTCGGCTTTGGGGGTTGCCAAGCCAAACGCTCGCTCAAATCGCCGTTGAGGACGGCCACGCGAACTTGCAACATGCCGTGCGCGCCTAGCCCGCATTATGCAGCGCTTTGAGCTTCGTGCCGCTTGCGGCGAGGTTTTCGAGCGATTCGATCGAGAGTTTTCGGTCGCACCGGCGCACATTTTCGTAACCGGCGGCATGGCCAGAGTTCGAAGGGGAAGGGTTTGCGGGTTGACGGGACGGGTTTGGTTTTCGGGGCGTCGCCCTCTGCCGCTCAGGTGGCGAGACGCGGGATTTTTTCGAGCGCGAAGCGCAAGATGTCCTGTCCGCAACACGATGTGGGCAAATGAATCCTGATCACCGTCTTCATCTCGACGACGCGCGCGGCGATCTTGATCAGCCGCAGGCGCAACGTGTCGAACTGCGCGACGCGCCACATGGATCGCCGCGGTGTTGACTGGCGCAAGCCCCACATCAACCAGTAGGCGCCGGCGTGCAGGAACAAACGCAGCTGGTTGACGCTGCTTCAAGAAGCCCGTCTCGTCGACGACGAGAACTGCATCGTCAGCTGCGAGCGTCTCGAGCGCGTAGTCGCGCACGATATCGCGCAGCGCGTCCGCGTCCCACTGGCCGCGGCCAAGGATGGCTTGTTGACGCCACGGCCCTGGTTCGCCCGCGGCTTCCGCCCGCATCCAGCCGGTCTTGCGCCGCTCCTCGCCAAGTAGGCCATCAAGAAAATGCTCCGCCGAGCGCGCCACGCGCTCCTGTGTGAACAGCGGCCGCATCCGACGCTTCACTTCACGCAGCGACGACGCCCATAACTCCAGCGTCGTCTCGATCGAAGCTCCCGACATCCCATGATCCCTTCAGCGAATCATGGTGAGCCAGGAGTCAGAGTTCCGCAGAAATTGCAACTGTAATGCTGAGCCGCAACGCGGCACATTGATGCACGACGAGGTCGAGATCGCCGTCATATTCCATTGCGGCTCGAGCCGCGCCCCGCTGCGCCGATTGAAAGGCTGCGCCGCACTGCTCGAACCCCTCACGTTCGGGGCGGCCAGCGAAACTACATCACGACACAAGTCCTCGCCTGCTTCAAAGATCAGGTTGTTGCGATGGTATCTCCATGTCGAGGCTAGTCGGAGCCGCCAGCTCGCGCCAAAGCAGCATCAACGCCGCCATGACCGCAGGCCCGAGAAAAAGCCCAAGAAGCTGAAAGCTCTCGACTCCTCCGAGGATGCCGAGCAACACCCAAAGAAACGGAAGTTTAGTCGCGTCTCCGATCAGTTTCGGCCGAACGAAATGATCCGCGGCGAACACCACGGCCGCTCCGGTCGAGGCCACGCCGATCGCCGGTCCAAAACCAGCGCCGCCAAGCAGAACCAAAGCGGCGAGACCAATCACGAAAGCAGCAGCGAAGGGAATCATCGCCGCGACCGCCGTCGCCACGCCGAACAACACCGGATGCGGCAATCCGACGACGACGTAGACTACGCCCATTACCACGCCTTCGCCGATCCCCACGAGAACCAGCCCGGCCACCGTGCCGTGCACAGAGGCGACCATCTGAAGCGCAATGCGTTCGCCTTTCTCGCCGAAAAGTTTCTGCGATGCGGCCCGACATTGCGCCGAGACGCTTTCTCCGTGGCGAAACAAAAAGAAAAGCGTCAAAAGGCAGACAACGAAGGAAATCGAGCGGTGCAACGCATTGGCGCCGAGGCTGGCGCCAAGTTGGCGGACTGCCGATGTGTTGGCTTGTTCGGCGAGGTCTTTTGCCCAGCCCGCATGCGAGAGATGCTCACGCCATTGCTCGGCCGCCCATTGGCCGACATAGGGCAGCCGCGACAAAAAATCTGGCGGCGGCAATCCCTGGGTCCCAAAAGTTCGGCTGTAGTCGGCGATCTCTTGAAACTCGCGCACCGCATCGATCACAAGAGTCCCGATCGGAAGCAGGATCACGACGCCGACGAGTAGAGAGAAGAGCAGCGGCAACGCTGCGAGAACGAGACGCGACGATGTGCGCCGCACGAGGCGGTCGTAATATGGCCACAGAGCAATGGAGAGCACGAGCGCCCACGTCAAGGCATGCACATAGTTGGACAAAATAAAGAGGCCGAGGCCAAAGAGAGCGGCGCAAAGCAGCAACCAGCCGAGGCTTTGGCGCTGCGAGACAGGCTTCACCGTTGCAGTTTCGCAGGAACCATGCTTTCTGATCGATTCTGCGATCGTCATTTTGACATCTCCCGGGAACTAACACTGAACCCAGCGCATGATCGTGTGAGCCAAAAAACACCCGCGTTCGGCCATTATTTCCACGAGGCCTCCTTGCTAAGCTCCGTGCGCAAAACGTATATGGGTCGAAATGCTGTGCTGCCAAACTGCGAGCCGGAGCGAAGGATCGTCAAAGCTCAGCACCCGTCACCTCATCGCCTCGCGACTATGCAGGGACCGATAAATTAACTGGGTTGTACGACCGTTAACGACTTCCGATGCAGGAAAGGCCAACTCCAAGGAGAACGCCGATGCGTTGGAAAATCACGATCGAAGGCATGGACGAATTTGGCGGACGCGACACCGCCGAGATGGTGATCAAAAGGAATTCATCCGTTTTTTGAAATTGGAGATCGGCCTCTCGATCTCGGATGGAAAGACCATCATGGCGTGTCTGCAGCAGCTCGTGGTCAAGGAGCAATGTGAAGCCTACATCCTGACGAGCGGTATTGCTCGGATTGCGCGACTTTCCGGCGTATCAAGGATTCCGGCAAGCGCAAGATCCGAATGGTCTTTGGACTCGTCGAAGTCAGCAATCCTCGCATTATGACCGCGCAGCCGGATTTTCCTCCTGACGCGACTGCATTTGCGGCTCCCGAGCGCGCTCGACGCTCTTTCCGTCTTGACCCTTCCCGCGACGGGGTAGAAACTTTTGAACATGGATCTTTGCGATCTGGCTCCCGACAGGCGCCTATCGGGTCCCCATGCTTCAAATAGAAATCAAAGCGGCATCTCAAACGACGGCGGGGTCCCAATTTCGATCGTTTTCACACCTCTACACCGGCTCCGCCTATCCGCTACACCGGCTCCGCCTATCCGCAGAATTCGCAGCAAAGCCCCTGGCACAGCAAACGCTATTTTCTATCTGTTTACTAGTGGACACAGACGGTCTGTCACAACAAGTGGTGCGCGAACCGGCAATGCTTCTGCGCTAGAGGAAAGCCTGTCGGCAACACAAAGGCACGGCAAGTCAGATTGACATATTGGTCACAGAACCCTGCTGAGGAGCACGAGCGCAATGGCCGCATTGAACAGCACGCACAAAGCGTCTCACTCTGACAGCGCCCTCTCTGCATATGGCGCGGCGCGCTCTACAATCGAGGGGACGCCACTCAGTCCCGACGAACTGCTCAAGATCGACGCCTATTGGCGGGCCAGCCTCTATCTGTGCATCGGGATGCTGTATCTGAAGGCCAATCCCTTGCTCCGCGAGCCCTTGAAGCCGGAGCAGATGAAGCCGCGGCTCCTCGGTCACTGGGGTTCGGACCCCGGGCAATGCTTCACATACATTCACTTCAATCGGCTGATCAAAAAATACGACCTGAACGCGATCTATCTCAGCGGCCCTGGGCACGGGGCGCCGGCGGTCCTTTCCCAGGCGTATCTCGAGGGCGCCTATTCCGAGATCTACCCCGACAAGAGCGAAGACCTGGCAGGGATGCAGCGCTTCTTCAAGCAGTTCTCCTTTCCGGGCGGCATCGGCAGCCACGCCACGCCGGAAACGCCGGGCAGCATTCATGAGGGCGGCGAGCTCGGCTACAGCCTTTCGCACGCCTACGGGGCAGTCTACGACAACCCCGACCTGATCGCGCTCGTAGTGGTAGGCGACGGGGCGGCTAATGCGCGCCAAGATCGTCGGATTGTTGATCTTGTAGCCATTGAGATGCAGGACCGGCAGCACCGCGCCGTCCGTGATCGGATTGCGCCGCGTAGAGCGCCTCGTCCTTTTGCAAATCGCCAAAGAAGTCGCTTCGCATGCTCATCATGGCTCGCAGGCGCGAGTCGGCAAGGCCCTGCGCCAGGATCTCCGAGAAGCGCCGGCGCTCGCGTTCTTCGGCGCGCACATAGAGCTCCTCGCCCCGGTCGATATAGAGGAAGATCGCCGTTGGCTCGGGCTGGCGCAGCTCGTCGCGGTAGCGCGCCTGCGTCGCGTCGAGGAGGTCGCGCAATGTGACGCTCCCATCGAGGAGCTTGCTTATCCAATTCGACTGGAGTTCGGCCCGTTTTGGATCGACCGCGTCGAACTGCCAAGTCCACAAGAACGGCTCAACCAGCGCCCGCACGGGCTCGGCGCCCGGCCTGAGCGTGAGGGAACGCCAGCGGCGGCTGGCGCGGAACGCCGGCGGCCAGCCGCGAGGAGCCTCAGCCGTGTCCGGCCATGCTTGACGCATCAAAGCGGCCAGCACACCCGCTTGCGCGAG
Organism: uncultured Alphaproteobacteria bacterium; assembly: GCA_963829075.1. Lineage (GTDB taxonomy): Bacteria > Pseudomonadota > Alphaproteobacteria > Rhizobiales > Beijerinckiaceae > Methylocystis. The sequence goes on from CAWHHH010000021.1 coordinate 73,731, forward strand.
CGACGACTTGCCGACGCCGGAGTTGCCGATGAGCATGGGCAGCTTGCCACGCGCCGGCACAAGCGTCTCGATCACCTCGACGGTTTCGCGCGCTCTGCCGAAAAAGAAATCCGCGTCGGACTCGGTCATGGGGGAAAGGCCGCGATAGGGCGCCGCGTGCCGCCACAATTCGCCCGGCGGCGCGCCGCCGCCTGCCGCCGCATCCATCAACTGGGCCAGGCTTTTCTCGGATGCCGGGTCGGCGGCGATCACCCAGTGCAGCTGCCGCAAGAACGGCAGACCCGGCACCGCCTGGCCGTCGAGAAGGATGACGACGATGGGAAAGCGGCGTTCCTTTACGCGGCGGTCGAGCGCCTCGTTGTATTCCATGACCTGCCAAGGACCGACGCCCTTTTCACCAAAAGGCCGTCGCTTCGGCGATCTTGTGGGCGAGCTCAGGAAGCCAGAAGCTGCCGGTGCGCAGGCTTCTTGGCGCAAAGAAAATCTCTGCGGCCGCGTCCTTGCGCCGCAGCGCCTCCTCGAGGCTCAGCATCAGCGCCAAATCTTGCTGATTGTAACTGAGAAACCAGCGTCTCATTGAATTCGTCCATTCAAGCCGTTTCGCATTAGCAACCCGACTTCTGATGACTTCCTTCGGAAAACGCGCAAGTCCCCTCGTTTGAGGAATATATAGAGTTGGTCAGCGTCAGTCAGACGCAGCCCCTCACAAAGCCGCTCCGCGTCGAGTCCGGCGTTTTGGCCGGCGAGCCCGCGCCATAAACGATGCAGACGACCGGCCGGGCCAGGGTCTTCGGCGGCGGCGAGATGCTCGACGTCGCGCAAAACCGCTTCGTCCTCGCGCCATCGAAGGACCCTGGCCCCCGCCGCGGCGGCTTTGAGGGCGGATGCGCTGAGCGCATCCGCCTTCCTCCTCCTCCCCGACTCGGGGCCTCCGCTCCGGTTGGGTCCGGAGTCAGATTTCAACGTGCGACCTCGAAGGCGCGCGGCGTGTTCACAAAGCTTGGCTAACGGCTTATGGCAGGGCGGCATGGAGCCGCATCACAGTGCGCTCGCGCCCCGCCTCGGACAGGAAGAGGCGCAAAACGACGACCAAATCGGCCGCGCAGCGATGCGCGCCGATGTCGAGGCAGCTCAAGAGATCGCAAACGATCATGCGGCGCACGGCGGCGCGGCCATGATGCAGATTGAGGAGCTGATAGCTTTTCAGCAGCATATGGTGCCGCGCCGCCGGGGCGACGCCCATGACGAACTCGTCAAGATTGAGCCCTGCAAGCTTTTCGCATCGTTTGAGCGTGATCATTCAGGCCTCGAGCGGACGTGTGTGCGACAAAACGCCACACTCCGTATCAGGCTGATCCGGCGGCTGAAAGTCGGAAAAAAACTTAGCAGAAAAAGTTGGGACTTCGCTTGGTGTCTGTATAAATATCTAACTCCCTCACCGATAGCTACTTGGTCGCCGGCGAGGCTAAGATTTTTGTTGCACGCAGGGCAGGCCGGTTTCACTTACCTAATTTCCGCCCAGCTATGAATCCAGCGATTAGCGCGATCGCGAAAAGCTGCAACGGGGACAGCGCGCGCCCGAGCTGCATCGCGGCGAGGAGCGCTTCCCGGTCCTGTGGAGCGCTGGCCTCAGCCAAGCTCTGAAAAAGAGAAAGGACATTATCAGAGGATTCCGGTGTCGGCGCTGATGCTGCACGGCGAACTAATCGCTCGGTGCGCCCATGAACTATCGCTACCACGCCGATCAAGATCGCGAGCAGCGCATAGGCAAAGCAGATGATCAACGCGGCGCCGCCAACTCCTTGCGATGCGCGAAGGTAAACGTAGGCAGCGAAGGTGCCAAACCCCAGAGCGACGGCGCCGAGGAGGGCCACCACTGCCACGGGGAAGACGTCAAGCAAGAAGCCTCGAAAGCGCCGTTCAGTCAAAGCCCCCAAAAGGTGGGTGAGCCAATGGATCATTTGCGATCACCCGCGCGGTCGCGTTGCCAGCCCGAGCGCCATTCCAATGCCAAAGGCAATCAGCACCGCCGTCAACGGATTGCGTTTAATATTGGCCTCGATTTCGCTGCTCGCCGCTCGGACTTGGGACTGCGCTTCGTCAGCCGTGCTTGCGATCTTGTTCCTGGCCTCTTCGATCGCGTCACTGGCCACTGCTGTCGGATGTTGCGCCAGCTGGCCAATCACTTCGGCCAGCTGCGCGACATCCTTACGCAAGGCGGCAAAATCCGCGGCGAAATCTGCTATCGCTCCTTCAGCGTTTTTGGTCATCGAAGCCTCCTATCCGACATTCCCCAGATGGCTGGAGCCACACGGAAGAAAGATGCTCTAATCTGGTGTTTTGACAAGCCCGAGCCCTTCCGGAGATTCCCCTAAGCTCGACTTTGCGCCTTTCAAGGGCCATCGCAGAATCTCTTCTAAATCCTACGCTTCCGTAATGGCCCCTTGGTCGTCAAGCCCCCGTCTCCACGAGCTCGACACGCCGAGAGGGGTAGGCACCGGGATGTGGGAGCGACGTTGCGGCTTGAAGGCAAGACGGCACCGCGCCGGCATTTGTCCCGGTGAAGCTCATTGAGCTCAGCGGCGTTTCAACTCCGCCGCCAACGTCGCCGCCCTCGGCTGTTACAAAGCCGGTTCGTGAGCGAAGAAGTGCTCGCCGCGGGGCGATGGAGATCAGCCTGCCGAACGGCGCGCGGGTGTCGCTCGACGCAGATGTGGATACGGAAGCGCTGCGTCGCGTTTTGTCTGCGCTGGGCGATCTTTTAAGCTCCAAATCGCGCGGGGAGTGAAGGTCTATCTGGCGTTGAAACCCGTCGACATGCGGCGTCACCTTCATGGCGCGCAGTTCACTGAGGAAGTCCCGCACTTACGAACTTTTGCTGAAACCACCGGCAGCCGTTCCATCGACCTACGAAGCGATAAAAAAACGCCCGGGCGCTATATGCCCCGGGGCGTTTTTTATGGTCTCTTCAGACGAAGGGGAGCCGCAAGCGGCTCCCCGACTGGTTTATCGCCTCGCCTCAATCTCAGTTGGGGGCGAAGGGATGCTTGGCCGTGTTGCGCTGGGCCACGACCTCGGACGCCTTCGGCTCGCCCCTGACGGCGCGGGCAATGGCTTCCTTCGTCGCGGTGTAGTTATAGTCCTGGATCTTCTTGTCGTTCTTCGCATTCCAATGGATGAACACGCCGACGCAGATGAACACGTCGTCGGCTTCCGAAAGCGGGATCACGCCCTCGGCGACGCTGTCCGCAACCGCTTTGGCGACGCCATGCTGCGCCGGGCCGAACATCTGCACCGCCTGCCTGGCATCCTTGATCGTCACCTTGTTGAACAGGATCGTGTTCGGCTTGCACATAAGGTTCGGAGCAATGACCGCCAAAAGCGTCGAAAAGCCGTTCTTTTCGTTGACCAGCGCGTTGGCGAAGGCCAGCTCCGCTGCGCTGCCGCGCGGGCCCATGATCAGGTCGATGTGCGCGACTTCGTCGCCCTCGCCGACCAGCGACTCGCCCACCAGCATCTTGTTGATCAAAGCCATGTGCGTTTCCTCCTCAAAAACGAGATTGTTGCTCGCGTAACTTTTACCGCGGGGACATTCAAGAGCGTTGGATTCGACTTGGTCAAGTCCGTACTTGTCGCAGCTATCGCACCCACATAGGAGACGATCAGATGCTGCTTGTAATCGTGCCGGCTGTCTAGCTCCCCAAAATCTGCATGACCCCTCACTCGTCCCCATCAGTGGCGGGTCATCCAGAGAGCGTCCGACCGCCCGGCGAAGTTGGTTGAGCATGCGCCGTTGGACGCGTTGAAGCCGAAAACTCGATTCATGATCGGAGGATGTCTGATGACCGACCCGGCGCGATTTATGTTTACATCCCATGGACCCAAGCGGGTTCCCTTCGTGTTTGTCGCAATGTTTGCGGCAACGATCATGCCTTACGGTTTCGCGAGCGAACAACCGGATCCCTACGGAGCAATCGACGGCCGAGTGGTTCCGAAATCCGAGGCTGCTGATTTGGTCTCGCAGATGGGTGCTAAGAAATTTCGGTCGACCATTCTTGCGCTCGAACTCCTCGCCGAGCGCGCCTTCGTCGCAGGCGGCTTGCGACTTGGCAATGAAGCACGCCTGTGAAGCGCTGGTGCAGGACAACATCCTTTGGAAAATAGACAAGCCGGATGATTCTGCCTCGAAACACTGGCAGCAGAAGAACCTCGACGACCTCTGCGTATGCACGACCGATCCTTACGCTACGGTCAATTGCTTCCAGATACAGGTCAACAACAATGGCAAGTCTTGGCAGGAGGCCATCGCAACGTGTCGCGCCAAGCCCTGACCTGAATCGGAATTTCTGCGCGCCGAGCGCGCCTTCGAGGCCGGCCATAGCACCATCAACCGCTGAGTACTCGCCTATGCGCCCTAGATCGAGAAGCGGCTGCGGCAATTCCGGTGTCCGCACTGCGGCTCGACCCCCCGCTGAAAACAGCCAGGGCGGGTTCAAAGCATGGGTCAATTCTCAGCGGAAAATTCTCGCTGCCAGGGGTTCATCCTCAATCTCTGTTGCGACAAAAGCCGATCTCATCCGTTAACGCTTTGAAAATACGGCATTTTGCGGGGAAAGGCGTCCATGAAAAACATGCCGAGCAAAATTCGCGAGAATGAACAAGAATACCCACCTCTTTTCAATGACTTATTTAGTCGCCGGGAGTTCGGCTGCAACAGAGATTGAGGCAGAGCCCATTCGATGGCTTTTTTCGACCGAAGTTCCAAATTCTCACGCCAAGATGGCTCCCGACAAACGTGCAGTCATCGCGCGCTCAAGCTCTCAACGGTCTCGAGCGCCTGCAGAATGTCGTTCCGCATGTCGGCGAGCGTCTCCAAGCCGATGGATAGTCGAATGAGGCCGTCGCCGATCCCGTGCGCGCGTCGCTCTTCCTCCGTATATGGCGCGTGGGTCATGCTGGCCGGATGTTGAACGAGAAGTCTCGGCGTCGCCGAAACTGACGGCGCGACGCGCCAGTTGCAGCCGGTTCATAAACGCCGTGCCGGCTTTCTTCCCGCCGTGCAGTTCACAAGCGATCAACCCGCCGAAAGCCGTCATTTGACGGAGTGCGAGCGCGTGAAAGGGCGAGCTCGCCAATCCCGGATAGGAAACCCAGGCGACTGCGGGATGTCGTTCCAACAACTCGGCTATGGCGAGCGCCGAGGCGCAATGACGCTCCATCCGGAGCTCCAAAGTCTTCAGCCCGCGCAAGAGAAGAAAGGCCGTCAGCGGCGCGATGGTGGCGCCAGTGAGGTGGCGCAAGCCATCGCGCCTGATAGTTTCGACCAGGCTCTTCGGCCCTACCACCGTACCGGCGATGAGATCGCCGTGTCCACCGATGAACTTCGTCGCCGAATGCACGACGAGATTAGCGCCAAGCGCGATCGGTTGCTGCAAGACGGGCGTGGCGAAAGTGTTGTCGACGATCGTCAAGGCGGCGGTGTTCCGCGCGATCTCCGAGACTGCCGCGATGTCGATGATTCTGAGCGTCGGATTGCCGGGCGATTCGAAGAAAATCAGCCTGGGCCGCTCGCGCGCCACGGCGGCGGCGACAACGTCGAGGTCGGTGAAGTCCGCCGTCGTCACCTTCACGCCGAAACGTGGCAGGCCCCGCAAGAACAGCGCGAAGGTGTTGCCGTAGAGCGTATGATCGATCACCACGCAATCGCCGGCCTGCAACAGACAACAATGTCGAGCTGATGGCCGCCATACCCGAAGCGACGGCGAGGCCGGCTTCTGCGCCCTCCAGGCTCGCGATACGCTCTTCGAAGAGCCCCTGCGTCGGATTGCGTGTGCGCCCGTACACATAGCCCTGGCGCTCGCCGCGAAAAAGCGCCTCGCCTTCTTCAGCCGATTCGAAAGCGTAGGTCGACGTCATGAAGACCGGCGGGATCAACGCGCCCAAATGGTCGGCAGGATCGTGGCCAAGGTGGATGGCGCGCGTCGCGAAGCCGGCGCTTGCGGAATTCGACCTTCCCTTGCCCATTTACGCCGGCCTCCCTGCTCTCTCACTGTCGACGACGCGCATCCGCACATCGACGATGGTGAAGGAATCGCCGTTCGCGATGACGGGGTTGAGGTCCAGCTCCTCAAGCCAGTGCGCGGCGCAGAACCATTGCGAGAGTTCGGCAATCATTCGGGCGAGGCCAGCCAAATCGATCGGCCCGCGACCGCGGAAACCGCCGAACAGCTTGTGCGCTTTCAAGTCGTCCAGCATGATCAGAGCCTCCTCCTGGCCGATTGGCGCCACGCGCAGCGCCACGTCGTTCAAGGCTTCGATCCACACGCCGCCAAGGCCCGCCACCACGACCGGCCCGAAGAGCGGATCACGGCGAGCGCCGAGGACCAATTCGAGGCCTGGCTTCGCCTGCCGTTGCAAAAGCGCCTGACCCGGACCCAGCCGGCGCTCAAAATCCTGAAACGCTTCGACAACGGCGGCGGGGTTCGCAAGGCCCAGGCGAACAGCGCCGGCGTCGCTTTTGTGGGTCAGCCCCGTACGTTCCGCCTTGAGAACGACTGGGAACCCCAATCCTTGCGCCTTTGTCGCGGCATCGTCCGCATCCGCAACGAGGGCGAAGGGCGTTACGGGAAACCCAGTTTGCCGAAGCAACGAAAACGCCGCCTCCGACGCCATCCAGCCAGCGTCGTCAATCGGCGAAGGAGCGGGAATCGGAGCCTTCGATGCGAGGGGACTGCGCGGGGCCGCCGGCCGTGACTTCGTGGCGGCGAGGATCGCCGCCGTTGCGGCTGGCCAGGGATGGCAAGGAATTCCTGCGGCGAGAAGCTTGTCGCGATTGGCGTCGGCCGCGCGCGGCGCGACCCAGCACACATGGATGGGTTTCGCCGGCGCGCTCGTTCGCGCGCGGTCTTGCGCGGCGATGATGGCTTCAGCGACCTCGGGCATGAGCGCCGAGCGCTGTAGCAGGACCGGAACGACGGCGTCGATCTCTTCTGCCTCCATCAAAGCATCGACGCAGGCGCCGTACATTTTTGCGAAACGTGGCCAGTCGGTCGTCACGTCGATCGGGTTCAGGGCGGAGCCCTGCGGCGGTAGCACGGCTTTGATGCGCGCCTGCAAAGCTGGAGACAGCGCCGGGACGGCGAGGCCCTGCGCTTCGAGAAGGTCCGTGAGCTCGACGCCCGTGCCGCCGGAATTGCTGATGATCGCGACGTTGCGACCGCCCAGCGGCGGCTGGCGATCGAGAGAAGCGGCCACGTCGAGCAGCGAGAGCCCGTCTTCGACGACATGCGCGCCTGCCTGGCGCAGCGCGGCGACGGCGACGGCGCAATCGCCGGCGAGCGCCGCCGTGTGGCTGGCCGCCGCGCGCTGGGCGCCCGGATGGCGACCGGTCTTCAGCGCCACCACAGGTTTGTTGGTGGTCGCCGCAGCGAGCGCCTCAAACAGCCGCCGACCGTCGGAAATGGATTCGAGCAGCATCGCGATGACTTTAGTTTCGGAGTCGCGACCCAGGAATTCGATGAGTTCCGCTTCGTCCACATCCGCCTTGTTGCCAAGTGCGATAATCTTTGCGAAGCCGACGCCTTCGTCGGTGGAGCGCGTATAAGACTGCTTCTCGTTGAAGATTCCGATCGACTGCGGGAACTGTTGACGGAAGCGGTTCACGGGGCCGGATGGCGGGTTGATGCGGTGGCGACCGGCGAGGACGCAAGGGAGGCCGTGGCCGTTGCTGCTTACGATTTGTTGCTTGTCGACCTTGGCCTTCCAGATGGCGATGGACTCGACCTTGTTCGTGAATTTCGGCGCGGAGGCGTCCAGACGCCGATCCTGATCTTGACCGCGCGCTCTGCAATCGAAGAACGCATATCGGGATTGGACGCCGGCGCCGACGACTACCTGGTAAAGCCGTTCAACACAGGGGAATTGCTCGCACGATGCCGCGCCCTTCTAAGGTGTACGCCAGATACGAAGACGCCGATTTTTTCGGTCGCTCGACTGAGTCTCGACGTTGCTGCCGGCCTCGCTAGTAGCGCAAACGTCGATATTGGGCTTGCGCCTCGTGAACGAACTGTTCTGGAAATTCTTATGCGTGAAGCTGGCCGCGTCGTTCCGAAGCGAAAGCTCGAACATGCACTTTCGGAATTCGGCGACGAGCTATCGAGCAACGCTGTCGAGCTTGCCGTTTCACGTCTGCGAAAGAAACTTGAGCCTCACGATAGCGGCGTTGCCTTGGAGACAATTCGAGGCGTCGGCTATTTGCTCCGCGAGGTTAGGCCATGACCAAGGAACCGCTCTCGCTCGTCGCAATCGTCACTCGCAGGATTATTTTTTACGCCGCGCTGGCGATGTTGGGCCAACTCGTCGCTGTCGTCGTTCAAACGTGGTCTGACGACTTGCAGCTTGGACATATGGCCATCGAACATGAAAGCTTCGCGCTAGCCCAAGGCCTCACACCCGACTTGAACAGTGATCGCGGGTCAGGCGCTTGTAAGCCATTGATATTACGTGTTTGGAGCCGGATTTTTTCGAAAATGTAGTGCCACGTTTGCCTGGTTTTTGGGCTTTTCATCGACCTACGAATTTGATTCCGTGGTGCTCTCTCCTGCGAGGGCCGCCATGTTCTTCCGCCTCAAGAAGTCCGGCGAACGCGCTTACGTGCAGATCGTCGAGAACAAGCGCATCGACGGCGCCGTGCGCCAGAGTGTCGTCGCCACGCTCGGCCGCGCCGACGAGCTCGAAGCCTCCGGCGCGCTCGCCTCGCTGCTCGCCTCGGGCGCCAAGCTCACCGACCAGGTGATGCTGATCACCGCCCTCGATCAAGACGAGGGCGGCGCGGTGTCGGCCTCGGCCAAGCGCCTCGGCGGCCCGCTGCTGTTTGGCAAAATCTGGGAGAGGCTGGGCGTCCCTGAGGTTCTCAGCGATTTGCTCGCTGACCGCGCCTTCGAGTTCTCCGTCGAGCGCGCCGTGTTCGTTTCGACGCTGCATCGCCTCTTCGTCTCGGGCTCCGATCGCGACGGCGCGTCTTGGATGCAGGACTACGACATCGCCGGCGCGGCGGGGCTCGATCTGCATCATTTCTATCGCGCCATGGCTTGGCTCGGCGAGGAGATGGAGGAGAAGGCCGATGACGCGCGCGCGCCGCGCTGCGTCAAGGATGCGATCGAGGAGAGGCTGTTCGAGAAAAGGCGCGATCTGTTCTGCGATCTCTCCGCCGTGTTCATGGACACGACCTCGCTCTCTTTTTACGGCGAGGGCGGCGAGACGCTCGGCGAGCGCGGCTACTCCAAAGACTACCGGCCAGATCTCAACCAAATGATCCTGGCCTTGATCGTCGACGGCAAGGGTCGGCCGATCTGCACGGAGATGTGGCCGGGGAACACCGCCGACGTCACGACGCTGCTGCCAGTCGTCGATCGGCTGCGCCGGCGCTTCTCGATTGGACGCGTTTGCGTCGTCGCCGACCGCGGCATGATCTCGGCGGCCACTATCGAGGGGCTGGAGGCGCGCGGGCTCGACTACATCCTCGGCGCCAGAGAGCGCTCCGACGCCATCGTGAGGAAGATGGTGCTCGAGAGCGACACCGCCGCCTTCACGCCGCTCTACATCGAGCGCGAGGCCGGCGAGACGCAGCTCTTCGTCAAGGAGGTCAAGGTCGACGGCAAGCGCTACGTCGTCTGCCGCAATGAGGCGGAGGCCGAGAAGGACCGCAAGGATCGGGAGAAGATCGTCGGCGCCCTCGATGCGCAGCTGAAGAAAGGCGACAAGGCGCTCGTCGGCAACTCCGCCTATCGGCGCTATCTGCGCAGAACGCCAGGGTCCAAGGACAAGCACGCCTTCGAGATCGACGCCGGCAAGCTTGCGGAAGAAGCGCGCTTCGACGGCGTGTTCGTGCTGCGCACGAACGCGAAAGTCACGCCGTTGCAAGCGGTGCTGCGCTATCGCGATTTGCTGCAAGTGGAGGAGCTCTTCCGTCGCACCAAGGCGATCATGCGCACGCGGCCGATCTTCCACTCCTCGGACGCCGCCATCCGCGGCCATGTGTTCTGCTCCTTCCTCGCGCTGGCGATGCAAAAGCATCTCGAGGACCTCATGCGCGAGGCGAAGATCGCGCCCGAGTGGAAGGAGCTGCTGCGCGATCTCGACCGCCTGCAGCAAATCCGCATCCAACATCGTGGCGCCGATTGGCTGGTGCGCACCGACGCCGCGCCTTCGGTGACTGCGCTGTTTCGCGCAGCCCATGTCGCCTTGCCGCCCCGTGCGCGGCAGACCGCGCCGCCAAAACCGCAGGCTCCGCCCGCTCTCGCCAAAAAACGCCGAGGTCGCCCCAAGCGTGGTGCCACGCCGCCTCAAATTTCGCCGCAAATTGCGTAATATCAGAAGCTTATAGAAATCAGGTGTTCAAGTAGGGTCACAGGAGAAGCGGGCGGCGTCTCATACAACCTTCCGAGACAACTGCGAGGCCGGTATGCTCAAGGTCGACGCGACTACTTTGCTCGCATCCGTAGCAGAAGCGGTGTGGTTCTATTTTCGAACTGTGATCGTGAATGTGCCGACCGGTTTCTTCCGCTCAACATCGACCCGCCAAACTTTTGGGTGAGGCAGCTTGCGCCGGGAAAACCCTTGAACGTCGCCGGAGGACTCCTGGTCGAACGTGGCGTCGAGCCCATCCTCGTCGAGGTGGCGATCCTCGGCGACAAGGATCAGGTTCTGTACGCCGTCTTCGCCCATGAAATCCGAGACCACATGGCGGCTCCCATGTCACTGCTGCTTTTGGTCGTTCTTTTAGCGGCAGTGTTTTCGATTAGACGCGCATTGAAGCCGGTCGCTCACGCAGCGGCTCAAATCCCGAATATCAATCCGCTCAAGAAGGAGACCCGCCTAGCGACTGACGGGCTGCCTCTCGAAGTCGCAAGACTGACTTCCGCAGTCAATAAGGCGTGTGATCGGGTGGGCGAACTCATGGGTGCGCAGAAGGATTTTACATCCGCCATTTCGCATGAAGTGCGCACGCCACTCGCCATAGCGCACCTTGAGCTCGAAAAAATCGCCGATCCAAGAGCCCGAAAAGTTGAAAGTGATCTCGAGACACTCAATCAATTAGTGGAACAGCTGACCACGCTCGCGCGCTTAGACGGAGCCGATTGCATTCCGACTCAAAAAATTGATCTGAGCCATATGGCCGAGGAAGTGGTCAGCGCCATGGCTCCCCTGGTTTACGCCTCAGGCAAGACCATTGAATTAGTCGATCACGGAAGCTCAGCTTTCCAGGGGTATCCGAGCCTGATCGAGAGTGCGATGCGCAACTTGGTTGACAACGCGATCAGACATACCTCGCCCCAAGCGCACATTCGGGTGGAAGTCGGTCGTGGCCCGGTGTTTCGTGTTTGCGACGATGGCGTGCGTGCCGTTGCATCCCAAACTAAGTCCGCTATTCCGTCGCCGCGACGGATCGGGCTTGAACTCAGAATCGTTGGCCGTATCGCTGAGATTCATGGGGGACACCTTGCCATCAACAAGCCGTCTGGGGGCGGCATGGTGGCTGAAGTCTTTTTTCCAGCTTGATCAAATTGCGGAATCCCCCATCCGCATCGAGGCCTATCCGGCAAATCCCGGCCTGTTCAGTTTGCGTTCAGGCAAGCTCGTCTCTAGCTTGGCCTTCCATAGCGGATCCCGACAGGAGCCCGATCATGCGGTCACGCCTCGTCCTCGTCCTGCTTGCGACGTTCCTCTTCAGCATCGCCGGCGCCGCCGCGGCCGAGAGGCGCATCGCGCTCGTGATTGGCGAGAGCGCCTATGAGGGAAAGCCGATCGAGACCGCGGCCAATGACGCCGGACTCATTGCGGAGACCTTGCAGGCGGCGGGTTTCGATGTGGCCGGCGCGCGCGATCTCGACGAGGACTCGCTGCGCGGCTCGCTGCGCGATTTTCTCGAGAAGGCGCGTAACGTCGGACCCGACGGCGTCGCCTTCATCTATTTCGCGGGCGCCGGCGCGCAACTCGAAGGCGACAATTATCTTCTCCCGGTCGGCGCCCCGATCGCGCGCGACGCCGACATTCCTCTGCACGGCGCGCGTCTCTCCGACTTTCTGAAGCCGCTCGCCTCGATGGGACTGAAGACTGCGGTCATCGTCCTCGACGCGGCGCGCGCCCTCCCCTACCCGATCCAGGGCCAGCCGCTCGCCGGCGGTTTGGCGCTCTATGAGCCGGGCCAGAGCCTCGTCCTCGCCTTCAACGCCGCGCCGGGCACGATCGCTCCGCGGGAGCCGGGGCCCTACGGCGTCTATGCGCATGCGCTCGCCGAGATGATCCGCGCCGGCGGCATGCCGATCGCCCAGGTCTTCGACCAGACGCGCCTGCGCGTCCTCGAAGCGACCAAGGGCGCGCAGATCCCATGGAATTCGCAAGGCTCCGACACGCCCTTCCTTTTCTTCGAGCGCACGTCGCAGGCGCCTTCGCGGGGCGTCGATGACGTGGCGCTGCGCAGCAAGCCCATCGCGCAATTTTCCGTTCAGGACGCCTTCGCCGCGGCGGTCGCGCGCGACACGCTGCAGTCCTATCAGGACTTCCTGATCGCCTATCCCAACGACCCGCTGGCCCAGCGCGTGCGCGCCATTCTCGCCGCGCGGCGCGAGGCGCTTTTCTGGCGCAAGACCCGCATGCTGAACACGCCCGCGGCCTACTGGTCCTATCTGCGCGTCTATCCGCACGGACCGCACGCCTGGGACGCGGGCCGGCTGCTCGCGATTCTCGCGAGTCCGCCCGAACCGCCGCCGTCCTTCGCGCCGATCGATCTCGGCTATCCGCCGCCGCCGCCGCCCGAAATCGTTTTTGTCAGCGGGCCGGTGATGTTTTTCGGCGATCCCATCTGGGGTTTCCCGCCGCCGCCGCCGCCGCCGTTCTATTTCCTGCCGCCGCCGCCGCCCGACTTCGTCGTGCTGGCGCCGCCCGTCGTCATCGGCCTCGCAGCCTTCGTCCTGCCGATTCCGCCCTTCGTCCCGGTGCCGGTCTATGTTCAGCCGCCGGCCTTCGTCGTCGCGCCGCCCGGCAACGTGTTCTTCGCCAATATCCACAACAGCGTGGTCGTGGATGCGAGTCAGAACGTCGTGATCGCCAACCCCCAGGGGCATGTGCTCTCCGCTACGCCCTTCGTGGCGGGAGCCGTCGCGGGCGCGGCGGGCGCCGCCATCGGCGCGAGCCTGCCGAGATTTATCGCCAACAAGACCGCCGTGGCTCCAGGCGGCGCCGTTCAGCAGCCTGGCCAGGGCTTCCAGAGGCAGGGCCAGGGCGTGCAGACTCGAGGACAGAGCCTACCGACGCAGGGCCAGGGCCTGCCGACGCAAGGTCACGGCCTGTCGACACAAGGTCCGTCTTCGGGAGCCCAGCAGCCGTTCCAGGGAACTCACGCCTTGCCCCAGCCGAGCGGAAGCGTCCTGCGGAGGCAAAGCCCGACGACCCAGGGCCAGCAGACGCAAGGCAGGCATGGCCAAGGCGCTCAGACGCAAGGTCATGACCTGCCGACACAGGGTCCGGCTTCGGGAGCCCAGCAGCCCTTCCAGGGAGCTCACGGCCTGCCCCAGCCGAGCGGAAACGTCCTGCAGCGGCAAAGCCCGACGACCCAGGGCCAGCAGACGCAAGGCAGGCATGGCCAAGGCGCTCAGACGCAAGGCCAGAACCCACTGCAATCTGTGCAGAGGCGGCAGTCCCAGGGGCATGAGCCTCAGAGACAGCAACCTCAGGGCCCGAACCTGCAGCAGATGATGCAGAGGCCGCAGGGTCCCGGACCGCAGCAGATGATGCAGAGGCCGCAGGGCCCGAACCTGCAGCAGCTGATGCAAAAGCCGCAGGGCCCCGGACCGCAGCAGATGATGATGCAAAGATCACAGGGTCCGGGACCGCAGCAGGGCTTGCAGCGGCCAGGCCCGCAGCCGCAGGGACAAAGCCAGCAGCGTAGGCAGGGCGATTCCTCGCAGCAGCACGGCGGAGATCATCACTAGCAGCCTGTCGGCTGTCCTCCGTTTCCGATGCTTGGGGCCGGCGCTTGCAGCAAGACCCCGTTTCTCCATCATACGGGGGACAGCCACTGCCAGCCCCCCCAAAGACGGGGCGCAGGCCATTAGGGCATCTAACTGATCTTCTACAGTTGGAGGCGGTTTGCGGGTTGTAAGGCTTTGATTTTATTTGTTTGGAGGGGCGGTTTTTGCAAGAATGTAGTGCCACGCTATATGCGATTTCGCTTGACTTTGTAGTAATATTTTCTGATTGTGTGCGCACCGCGAATGAGTCGCTCGGACGGTTCCGCGCATGTATTTCCGCAAGAAAACCTCAGGCGGTCGCGCCTATCTTCAGATCGTCGAAAGCCGCCGCGACGGCGCGCAAGTGCGTCAGCAGGTGATCGCTACGCTGGGTCGCATCGAGGATTTGCGCGACAGCGGGCAATTGGAGCGATTGCTGCGGTCGGGCGCGCGCTTCGCCACGAAGGCCATCGTCGTCAACGCCCTGGCCGAGGGAACGGCGGCGGCGAACGCGGCGCGGCGTATCGGGCCTGCCTTGGTCTTCGAACGCTTGTGGGAAGAGACCGGCTGCCGCGCGGTGATTGAAGACCTTGCCGGTTCCCGCAAACATGGTTTTGCGCTCGAACGCGCGGTGTTTCTCACCGTTCTGCATCGGCTGTTCGCGGGCGGCTCCGATCGCGCGGCGGACCGCTGGCGCGAGGATTACACGATCGAAGGCGTCGAGGACATCGATCTGCATCACCTCTATCGGGCGATGGCTTGGCTCGGCGAGGAGCAAGGGAAAGATCAACAGGACAGCGCCACGCCCTTCTCGCCACGCTGCTTGAAGGACGTCGTTGAGGAAGAACTGTTCGCGCGCCGGCGCGATCTGTTCAGCAAGCTCGACCTCGTGTTCATGGACACGACCAGCCTTTATTTCGAGGGCGAGGGCGGCCAGACCCTTGGGCGACGCGGCTTCTCCAAGGACCGTCGTCCAGACCTCAATCAGATGATCCTCGCCGTGCTGCTCGATGGCGACGGCCGGCCGGTGTGCACGGAGATGTGGCCTGGAAACACCGCCGATGTCGGCAGCCTCGCGCCGGTGGTCGATCGATTGCGCAAGCGCTTTTCCATTGACCGCGTCTGCATCGTCGCCGATCGCGGCATGATCAGCGCCGAGACCATCGCCGAACTCGAAGCGCGCGGCCTTTTCTATATTCTCGGCGTGCGCGAGCGCAGCGACAAACTGGTGCGCGAACTCGTGCTCGACGATCCTGCTCCTTTCATTCCACTCACCATCGCCAAGCGGGACAAGGACATCGACTACGAAGCCAAGGCCGCTGCTCTCGCCGGACGCCGCTATATCGTCTGTCGCAACCGCGAAGAGATGAAGAAGGACGCCGCCGCCAGGGCCACGATCCTGGCCGCGCTCGAACGCCAGTTGAAGAAAGGCGACAAGAGCCTTGTCGGCAACAAGGGCTATCGGCGTTTCCTGGCGACGCCGGACGCCGACCATTTCGTCATCGATCGCGCCAAGGCCGAAGAGGACGCCAAGTTCGACGGAATCTTCGTGTTGCGCACCAACACCGATCTCTCCCCGCTCGACGCCATGCTCTGCTACAAGCGCTTATGGATGGTGGAGCGCGCCTTCCGAACCTCGAAGAGCCTGTTCGCCACCCGCCCGATTTTTCACAAGCTCGACGAGACCATTCGCGGCCATGTGTCGTGCAGCTTCCTCGCCTTGGTGCTGAAGAAGGAGCTGGAGGACCGCATCGCCAATCTCGGCTTGGCCGGGTCGTGGCCGGAGATCCTCGCCGATCTCAACTCGTTGACCGAGACCGAGGTCGAACAGGACGGCAAACGCTTTCTGTTGCGCACGCCGCCGCGCCCCGCCGCCAGCCTCGCCCTGCGCGCCACTGGCGTCGCCCTGCCGGCAACCGTGCGGCAACTCGCCGACGTCTGATCCCGACCCACGCCGCCAATCACCGAAAATGTAGTGCCAAGCCGTTTTTCCAGAACGGTTTATGCCGCATGATCAATGCCTTGCAGATTCGAACTGTAGAAGATCAGTCTAACGGGCTCTTCAATCGGGCGCGGCTTCGCCGCCGAAGCCTCTTTCGTTCGTTTGGCGGCCTCGGCGGTGGCTTGGCTGAACAGGCTCCGAGGGATGTTGATCTGCGCAAACCGTCATCGGTCTTCTGGCAATTCCTCTGTGTCGACTAATATCTCGACAATTTCTTCACTGGCACGAATTTCGACTCGCAGCGCAAGATGCGGTTGAGAGTCCGGGTCAAATTTGGAAAACCACGCCGTGAGTTTCCGCGACGCCGAGACGGCTGGTTCAGCAGCCTGCCAGCATGACGGCTATACAGCCAAAAAGCGGCGAAGCTACGTCGTGCTAGTGGCGGCTTCGCCGGAAGCGTAACTACTTCTTCGCGGCGGCGAGCGGAGCCAGCACCGTCTCGAACACGGTGAGTATGAAGCTGGCTTCGCCCTTCAGTGGGGCGAAGTTGTATTTTTCGTGGACGCCGGTCCTTGGAATCGAATTCGGGCCCGAGTGGGAAGTGACGATGGCCTCCGTCGTAAAGGCCTCTTTGTCGGGGATGTTTTTGAGACTGATCGCCGGGATCAACACGCTGAAGGAAGTCGAGCCGGTGTCGATCGTCATCTCGGTCGTGACCGTGACCAAGGTTCCAATCTCCGTGCCGACAGTGCGGATCTGCGAGCCGGTGAATACTCTAGCTGGAGACGTGGGACTCCCCAGCGTGAGCACAAGGGTCGGCTCACCAATGAAGCTGGACGTCTCGTAATCGACCTTGTCGAACCCGTTTTGCCCTTGCAGAACGTATCTATTCGGTTGGATGTTTGCCATTTGAGGTTCCTCCGCTCCAGCACCGTTCAGGAGAAGGATTGTTTCTCGATTTGCACGCTCCGCCCGCGCAAGCGCCGTTTGCTTGTTGATCCGTCACGACGCCCCCGGCGATCCGGGCTCAGCCACGACACGAAGCATCGGTCGAAATCGAACATTGCGCGCCCCCCTGTGAAACGGGGCGCACGCAAGACCGCCCCTACTACGGCGCGTTCACGTCGACCGTCGCCGCCGCTTCGAAAACAGTCACTTTCGTCGGCCGACGCATCGTCACGACGAATGTTTGATCATATTCCACCGGAGTCGGGGTGACATGCTGAGGCTCGATCCCGGTCGGCGGCACGACTGTGAGCACCAGCGCGAGCGTCGAAGGGTCGATGCCCGGCAAATCCACACGGGTAAGGGTCAGCATGAAGCCGGGCGTCGGCTCTTGGCACACTCCTTTGACCGTGAGCTTAATGGTGTCGATGCCCTCTTTCATGGTCGTGGCGGTAAATTGGCAGTCAGCGCGGCGGGCAGGGTATGACTCAACCTCCTTGCCGCCGACGGCTTCAGCAAGCCCTGGTGAAGTTAAGACGAACATCGCCGCGGTTCCCATGGCGGCAGCTATCAATTTACGAAAATGCATGGTTTCCTCCTAAAGTCGGCACACAACCCGCTGGGCTATTGGCAGCGGGCCCCCGCAATAATTTGCCGCCCGTTCCAGCATTTTCCATAGGCAAATTCACACATCGCCGCATTTTGAGGGAGGCGCAAAACCTATCGCCATCGATATAAGGATCGAAACGCGCAAAGCGACAGCTATGCGCCCGTCGATGCTGCTTGTGACATCGGCTGGCCTATCGTTGGGAATCAGCCTTCGATTTGCGCCTGAATGCGCGCCGCAAGCCCTGACCTCGAGTGGACGTTCAGCTTGGCGAATATCGAACGCGCCTGATTGGCGACCGTGTGCCCACTCGTCCCACGGCGCCTCGCGATGTCCTCGTTGGTGGATCCAGCAATGATGTCGGCAGCCACTTCAAGCTCTGCTGGCGTCAGACAGGAAACCCTGCCTGCATCGACGAGGGGATAAGCGCCGACCAGGAATCGCTCATTGCGGATGGCGACTTGCGCCAGCTTCCGCCGCAGGCCGTCGGGGGCGAAGAAAAACGCGACTTCCGATCGGGACGAAAGGCCCAGCTTCTCCTGAACGCGAGCGGCGGCGTTGCCGACCGCCGAATCCGAAATGCCGAATGCGTAAGCGATTTCTTTGGTCGAGCATCCCATTCCGACATATTCGGCAATTTGCCGTTCCCTCGCGGTAAGCCCACGCGGGTCGGGGTGAGCCGGGTCGTTCTTGACGGCGACGACGAAACGTTTGCCGTCGCTGTCAAAAATGATCGACCAACGACCAGCGTCCGTCCACGAGTCCTTGCCAATAATCGAGCGATTGGGGGCAGCCCCGTCGGGCCGCCTGGCGACTGAGTTCGATTTGGCGCACGGCTTCGCGAAGTTTTTCGCGCGCATATGGTTCGTGCGCCTGACCCCGCGCATCGTGCAAATCGCCACAGGAATCAAGAATGGCCTCCACTGGATCGGAGTCTAATGAGAAGGCTCGCGCCGTTTTGCGCAACCGCAAAGCGGCTCCAAGGTGAGCGGCGGCTTGTGTCCAATGCTTGCGTTCCATTGTCGTTGGATTGCGGCGTCTCTCCAGCGCTACGGCGAAAATGACGCCCGATCCCAGGCCGTCCGTGCATTTGACGCTCCATACGTCGGACGCGCCTCCACCGATCCGGTTTGCGATCTCTTGAAGAGGTTCGAATTGATCCGGCGCCAATTTTGAGATTTGTTCGCTCGCGGTCGCAACGCGCCAGCCGCTCCGATACACGGCGTCGATCACCGCAGCGGACATCGCTGCATGCGCCTCTTGCCTTACCATTTTCGCCGCAGTCGACGTACGCCCCACGCCAAGAGCGAAAGTCGTGGGGCTCACCGAAAACAACCACGCGTCTGAAGCTGCTGCGGCGCCGAATAGCGGCCTCGCAGAATCGAAAACCCGATCGAGCCATTGCCGATCGTCGTCGCCACAAAGGCAGTATGCGGCTTCAATCAACGATACCCAATCTTTCATCTCAAAATCCTCGAATTACAAACGTTGGTCGGCGATCGAAGCGTTTGCTGTAATCCGCACACCGCCAAAGCTTTGCGCTCCAGCGGCCCTTTGTGGAATCTATGCACTCCCTTGATAAAAATCGCGGCCCGGCGCGCGCACGCGCGCGCCTTCAGATTAAAGGCCAAGCTAGGGCTGGTTATGCTTTCGTCAAGACGCCAACCGGTAAGGACTACTCCTTAGCTCGACTTTTAGGTAGCGAAGCAGAGGGTTTCGGTGAGATCTACCGACGTTTCTCTCGTGGTTTTGTCAGTCGCTGGTCGATGGAGTCGGCAATCACGAAACGGCCACAGCCTTCGCGGCCCGTGCGGCTCGAACGGCGTCGTGAGCTGGGTTGAGCATGAGCTGGGACAAAACAGCATCATTCAGGTCTCGCCCGCCTCGTCGAACTCCATGTCATCCTCGAAAAGTTGGTCGTCCTCCCCCAAAATCCCCAGCGCCCCGTCGAGATCGATGTCCGACTGAGGCCGTTGCAGGAGCCCCTCGTCTTCAAGCCGCTCAATATCGGGCAGATGGCGCAAGGAGGCGAGGCCATCGGAGTGTTGCTCCTCGTGAGCGCCGTCGCCGTGCTGATCTTCGCGTTTTCGCTCACCGGCTATTGGACCGACTTTTTCGTCCATGTGCTTTGGGCGGTCATGCTGGCGATCGTCGGCTTGATTCTGGTGACGCGACCGGGAATCAGCGCCGAAGCCATAACATTGATGGTCGCGCTCTACTTGATCGCGACGGGTCTTCTCGAGTTCGGCTTCGCCTATTCCGCCAATATCGACAGCCTGTGGCTCTATATTTTCCAGGCCCTCATGAGCGTGTTCCTCGGGGCCTTGCTCCTCGTCGGCTGGCCGTTGTCCGGCATTTTTGCGATCGGGCTGTTCCTTGGCGTCGACTTGATGCTCAAAGGCGCCTCGATCATCGCCTTGGGATTGAAGCTGCGCGAGATTTCCGAGTGAAACCCGCTCGCGACGGGTACGGGGTCAGCGCCGAGTAGATGGGGACGTTGCCGCCCCCATCCTTCGCAGACCCGGACGAGCGGAATTCCCGCATCCGGTTCTTCACGAGTGAGATTCGCTCGCGGCGGCGTATCCGTGGGCGATCTTGGCTGAAGGCAGAGGATGGCGTTTCAGGAGTTCGTTGAAGCGCGTCCATGTGACGACGCTTTGACGATCTCGCCGAGACAGCCATTTCCGTCATACTCGCCCCACTTGATGGGCGAACCCTCGCAGTCGTCGAATGTTGCCGCCGACGCCGTAGGGGATGCCGCACGATTTGCTCAAAATTGCACGGTAAGCTCGCTTTTTCGTGAACGGTTGCCTTTCAGGCCGGTTTTCAAGGGGAATTTTGAACGGATAATGCGTAGAATTGACCATCGCATTGCGATTTATGGACGAACGAACGTTTTTGAGAAGCCTCTGATATTATTTTCCTTTCCGCTTGGCGTGCAATTTTGAGCAAATCGTGCAGTGTAGCCTCGTAGCGCTGGACGCCGGCCCGCCACCAAGCTCGCCGTTCTTTCTGACGGGGAGGACGCCATGAGGCTAATGGCCGGTCAATGGCTCAACGGGCGCGTCGAACATCGGCTTGACTGGTTTCACCTGAGCCGCCGAATTCAGTGGCTCGGGCGAAGCATCTATTGGGCGATCGATTATGACGAACCCGCCTACGAGGAAAGGCTCGCCCGTTACCGACGCAATCTGCGCAGCGTGCGATGGAATGTCTGCCATTATGGCAAATCGCGGCATGCGCGATGGATGATAGCGCTGTCCCGTTTGGGCGCGCAGCTTCTTTCCCATCGCAATAAAATTGACGCGGCGCGCGGCGACCTTTCAAAAATCGAAGCCGCTTGCAAGCGCTTCGACGAACTCGAAGCCTATCTCTATTCGAACATCGGGTCGCTGACGGACTATGGCAGGGCTTGGCGTCAAGGCGAACGGATCGCAACCGCCAAACATCGAATCCACGGTGAACCAATTGATCAATCAGCGCATGTGCAAGAAGCGCCAGATGCGATGGTCTCGGTTAGGCGCTCAGCTGATGCTCCATGTGCGACCTGCTCATCTCAATGGAGACCTCGAACGCTACTGCGGGCTGCCGCTGCCAGTTGAATGGGTGTGGACCAACGATAACGAGTTTCGGCGAGCCGCCTGACCCCCAGTTTTTTGCTGGTCTCCGCCAAAATGGCTCCCGACAATCGGAATGCGCGACTGGGCTCATGTCGGTCACGCCTCATAGCCTTTGGTATTACCCAGCGCCGAGCGGTCGCCCCTATTTCGCTTGCACGGACCTCAGATAGGCGATGACCGCCTCAACCTGCGACGGCGAGAACGCGAAAGGCGGCATACCCTGGTCCTCATGGCCGACGATGATGCCCTCGGCCAAAGCCTCCTTAAAATTTTGCACCGGATATTTCTTCGAAAGCATCCGGAATGGCGGCGACTCCGGATCGGGGCTTTCGCCCGTCGGGCCGATCGCGTGGCACCGGCTGCAATGCGACTTGACGATGGCTTGGCCTTCGTCGACGAGCGGGTCCGCTGCGGCGGCCGGGACGACGGCCGAGAGCGGCAGAAGAAATCCGAAGAGCAGCAAAGCGCGCATGGGACAGCCCTCGTCGGCTCAGCTCCGTCCGGCGGCCCGGAAGGTAAGGCCAAGCGAATCGAATGGAGATGCATCCGTCGCGCACCCTGCCTGAGCCTCGCGTTCCCCGCAATCCCCGGAGCGCGAGGGTCAGGGCGATTCAATGAAATCCTGCGAACAGCCGGATGGTGCGATTTCGGTCGTCTTGAAATTGCTCGATCGCTCGCGTGATCGAGGGCGAGACGGATTTCAGGATTTTGCGCGCGAAGCATAGGATCGTGAAGACATTGCGCGGCGCGTTGTCGCTGCGGTTCGTGTAGCCGTCCTCGCCGAGCGTCACGTCCTTGTCGCGATGCATGATCTCGATCCCCCAATGCCCACGGTTGAACTTCAGCAAAGCTTCCGGCGAGGCGTCCTGCGCTGACAAGCTGCTGATGAGATAGACGATCTCCACCTTCGGATCCTGCCATTTTCCGTTGACCTTGCGCTGTCGCCAGCGCGTCACGCGGCAGATTTGGCGAGCCGTCGGCCATTCGTCCTCAACGCCGGCCGCCGCGGCGGGCAACACGTCGATGCGACGGCGCTCGATGCGGCCATGGGCCTTCTCGATGCCGCTATCGTAGCGCGCGAGGGGGAAAAATCGGCTCGTTGAAAGCCGTTTCGACATTCTCCCGCAAGATTTTCTGATTGTCCTTGATGGGCAAGACGTAATCGCCGCCGCGCGCGACGATCTTCTCCGCAATCGACTTTTGACAGAACATGGCGTCGCCGGTGACGACCTTGCCTTTGAGGTCGAGCCGCTCCAAGAGCTTGAGCGCGTCGGGGATCTCGAGACCCTTGCCGCGTGACGCTTCCTGCTGGAGCATCGTCTGAAGGCCGCCGCAGAACGCCGAAAGCACATGCTCGGCCTTGCCCTCGCCGTCCTTGCTCGCGCGCATGGTCTTGCCGTCGATTGCAATATGGCGCCTCTCGCCGTTTGTCTCGACACAAAGGGCGCCGAGAGCCTCGGCCAAGGCGTGCGGATCGAGAATGCGCAGCGTCTCGGTGAGCGTCGCGTGACAAGGTGTGCGATCGCGTGGAAAGCCGAGCTGCGCCCTTTGCCGGCGGCTGAGGCTGCGCCCGAGAATTAAGGCCGCCTTCATACCGCGTCGCCCGCACAGCATCGAGACGACGATCAGAGCAAGGAGCGACCATAAACGATAGTCTTGCCCTTGCCTGCCGCGAGGGTCGGGAATTTGCTGAAGCAGAGAGCGCAAGTTCATATGAGGGCCTCCTCGAACCAGGAAACCCTTAGGAATCAGATAACGCCGCTCCGTTCA
This sequence comes from uncultured Alphaproteobacteria bacterium, assembly GCA_963829075.1. Taxonomy (GTDB): domain Bacteria; phylum Pseudomonadota; class Alphaproteobacteria; order Rhizobiales; family Beijerinckiaceae; genus Methylocystis. Next base: position 96,624 of record CAWHHH010000021.1, read on the forward strand.
AGCCATTACGTCGCTTCAGCAAATCGCCCTGCGCGAGGGTGTCCTGTGAAGACGGCTTGCGTCTTCTCCTCTCAAGGTTCAGGCAAGCCGCGCTCGGCTTAGCGATGCTTTCGGCTCTCCAGAATTCGACTGGACTTCGTGCCGGAACAGAGCATTGCTTGGTCTCGGAAGGCCGCGCCTTGGCGCGCTCCTCTCCTCACCCCGCGGGCCGTGCGCCTAGGCGGGGTTGCGCTGGTGACGGCGGACGCCGTCCTAGCCAAGAGGAGAAGGATCATGTCGAAACTCACCGATTCCCAGCTGATCGTATTGTCTGCAGCGGCAGCGCGCGACGATGGATCGGCTGTTGCGCCTCAGGAGATGCGTCGAGCGGCGGCCTCCAAAGTCGGATCGAGCCTCGTCGCGCGCAAGCTGATGCGAGAAGTGAGAGCGAAGACGGGAATGCCCGTCTGGCGCGAGGATGAGAGCGGTCGTCCGCTCAGCCTGATTATGACGAAAGCGGGCCGTGACGCCATCGGCGTCGGAGATGATCGAGACGAGCTGAGCGAGGTTCTGGCCCAAGGGAAGAAGGCGTCTCGCAAATCGCCTGCCGCGGTCGCGAAGCCCTTGAAAGACGAAGCCGGTTGCCGCGCCATCAACCAATTCATCCTCGCCGCGCAAAAACTCGAAGCAGGCGCTGGTCGTCAGAATGCTCTCGGCGAAGTCGGGCGCAACTCTCGACGCTCTCATCGAGGCGACGGGCTGGCTGCCGCATACGACGCGAGCGGCGCTGACCGGCCTTCGAAAGCGAGGCTTTACGATCGAGCGGTCTCGGACCGATGGCGAGGCATCGATCTATCGCATCGTCGGACGGTCAGCCGCAGCGACGGCCTGATCATGCGGCCTTCGTCGAAGCCCTCCCAGCCGACGTTGCGGCCGGCTGAAAGCATCGAGCAGGAGATCGCGCGCCTTGGCGCGATGACCATCGGGGAGTTGCGTGACGCTTGGCGGGCGACCTTCGGAGCGGAGCCGGCGGTGGGCTTCTCGAAGGATCTGCTGGCGCGCGCAATCAGCTACCGTTTGCAGGAGCAGGCCCTCGGCGGCCTCAACGCGTCCACCGCTCGCTTGCTGCGTTCACTCTCGAGGCCCGGCGTGGAGGCGCCGCGACAAGTGAAGGTCGGCTCCGTTATTGTCCGCGAGCATAGGGGCGTCTTGCACGAGGTCATGGTCGTGCCTGGCGGCTTCTGCTGGCAGGGCAAAACCTACGACAGCCTCTCTAGCATCGCGAAGAAGATCACCGGCGTGACCTGGAACGGGCCGCGGTTTTTTGGGCTGAGATCGAAAAAGCCGTCGGAGACGCTTGAGGATGCTTCCAACGATCCAGCCGCGCCGGATCGCGGCCAGACAACAGAAAGGCGGAACGGACGGGCGGGCCGCCGGTCCAGCTTGCGAACTGGATCTCTTGCGTCGCCCGGAGGCTGCAGATGAAGCATACGGTTCCAAAACGCCAAAGGTGTGCGATCTACACGCGCAAATCGACCGAGCATAATCTCGATCTCGCCTTCAACTCTCTCGACGCCCAAAGGGAAGCTTGCGAGGCCTATATCAAGAGCCAAGCCCATGAAGGCTGGACGCTTCTTCGCGACCACTTTGATGACGGCGGCCTCTCCGGAGCCTCACTAGATCGTCCAGCGCTTCAGGACCTTTTAGACCGGGTCAGGGCTCGGCAGATCGACGTCATCGTGGTCTATAAGGTCGACCGCCTGACCCGGTCATTGGCCGACTTCGCCAAGCTGGTTGAACTGTTCGACGAACACGAAGTCTCCTTCGTCTCGGTGACGCAGAGTTTCAACACGACTTCGAGTATGGGCCGGCTAACGCTCAACGTCCTGCTGTCCTTCGCCCAGTTCGAGCGAGAAGTCATCGGCGAGCGGGTGCGCGACAAGATCGCCGCATCCAAACGCAAAGGGCTCTGGGTCGGTGGCCCCGTGCCGCTCGGCTATCGCAGCGTGGACAAGAAGCTGGAGGTAGCGCCCGAGGAAGCAGATCTGGTCCGAAAGATCTTTGCAGACTACCTCACCGTCGGGTCGATCGGCGGGCTCGCGGCCAAGCTCAATAATGAGGATCAAAAGCCGAAGCCTCGGCGACTTGCAGACGGCAGGATGGTCCAGGCAGCCTGCTACCGCATTGGCCCCCTCGCCCACCTTCTCAAGAACCGCTTCTACATCGGCGAGATCGTCTACCGCGGCGCGGTCCACAGGGGCGAGCACGAGCCCATTCTGGACCGGGATCTGTTTGAGGCGGTTCAGGCGCGGCTCCAGGAGCAGGCTGTCGAGCGGAAACTGGCGCGCCGCCAATCACCACATCTCCTAACAGGCAGGCTCAATGACGACCGGGGCAATCTCATGTCCCCAACGCACGCGAATAAGAGGGGCGTGCGCTACCGTTATTACACGAGTCAGGCGTTGATTCAGGGCCACAAGGCAATGGCGGGCTCCGTCCCGCGTGTATCGGCTGCTGATGTCGAGAAGCTCGTGGTTGGAGCGCTGCGGTTCAGCATAGACATCGATCAATCCGCCACCGACCGAGATCTCATCGAACGCCATCTCGACAAGGCGATCGTCCATAACGACCACATCGCGGTCGCACCTCTTCCCGGACACGGAGCTGACGCCGCGTCACTCGCGCCTAACACGATCGAAATTCCATTCACACCGACAGCGCCGTCTCAGAAAGGCCTCTCACATGTCCCGACCAACGGCGCGTCGCTTACCGAGACTGATCGCGCCACGCTCCTGAAGGCCATCGCCAGATCGAAAGCCTGGATCGATACAATCCTCAAAGATCCCGGGATCGACTTCGGCGCGATCGCCCACCGCGAGAACCTCGCCGAGCGCCACGTGCGCTTTCTGGCCCCGCTCGCTTTTCTTTCGCCGCGCATCGTCAAGGCGATCGCTGAAGGGCGGGCGCCAGGCAATCTCAATGTCTCGAATTTGGCGCGCGCCCTGCCCCTGAACTGGACCGAACAAGAGCAGCGCCTCGGGCTGGGCTGACCCGCGCGACCCGGCGACCTCGCGCCTGGGCCCCAAGACAAAAGCCCGGCTCAAGGCCGGGCTGAGGCGAAAGGTGAAGTTCAAAGTACGCCCAGTGTGAATAGGCGCATCCGTCCCGCAATGCCACAATCTCGTTGAACAGTCTGCCGGCGGTGTCGGCGCCTGGACAGTCGCTCGCGCCACGCATCGCCCCGCCCGCGGAAAAAATCGGACCGGTCTCGACTATTCGCGAACCAGTCTCGAGGCGGCCGTGAGCCAGATTCCGGAGATTCGCAGTCTGGCATTGCAGACCGGAGGCGGAAATCCTGCCCGGAGACCCCGCTCCCGACGGTCTCCGATCTCCGGTCTCGCAAAGCCCCGCGGAATGCGGGCCTCTGCGACGTCAGCGGCGAAGTCTGCGAACCCGGGGAATGCGTGGCTGGGGCGGGAGGATTCGAACCTCCGCATGGCGGAATCAAAATCCGCTGCCTTACCACTTGGCGACGCCCCAACGCCGCGACGGCGGGCGGCCGGCGCGGGCGATACCCTTAAAACCCGGCGCGCGCGGAGGCAACCGCCCTCGCGCCGCGCTCCGCCCCTTCAGGTGGAAATTGCGCCCGCCGTCGTCGTCGCCGCCCGCAACGCCGCGATGTTTTTTGCGTAGCTCTCCCTGCCGCCGCCGTCGAAGACCGCCGAGCCCGCGACGACGACATCCGCGCCCGCCTCGACGACCGCGGCGATCGTTTTCGGCGAGACGCCGCCGTCGACCTGCAGATGGATCGGCCTGCGGCCGATCATCTCGCGGATGCGACGGGTTTTTTCGAGTTGCGAGGGGATGAAGCTCTGCCCTCCGAAGCCCGGATTGACGCTCATGACGAGGATCAGGTCCACGTCGTCGAGCACGTAATCCAGCGCGCGCTCGGAGGTCGCCGGATTGAGCGAGACGCCGGCCTTCTTGCCGAGCCCCCGGATCGTCTGCAGCGTGCGGTGGAGGTGCGGACCCGCCTCCGCATGCACGGTGATCAGATCGGCCCCCGACTCGGCAAAGGCGGCAAGATAGGGGTCGACGGGCGCAATCATCAAATGAGCATCGAGTGGCTTACCAGTAACGCGCCGCAGCGATTTGATGAGCGCGGGCCCGAAAGTGATGTTCGGCGCGAAGTGACCGTCGATCACGTCGAGATGAATCCAGTCCGCCCCGGCCGCGATCACGTCGGAAATCTCCTCGCCGAGCCGGGCGAAGTCGGCGGTCAAGATCGAGGGCGCGATGAGAATATGGGGCAAGCGCCCTCCTTGAGGCTCTAGCGCAGCCAGCGCAGCATATGCGGAAAGGGCGGGACGCCGCGCGCCGCAGCGCGATGGGGCTCCACGCTCATGCCCCAAAGCTGCAGCATCGGAACTCCGATATAGCGTCCCGCGGCGAAATTTTCGAGCAGCGCGGCGGCGGCGCCCTTGTAGCCCGCCGGATGAAAGACGACATCCGGCGCGATGTCCAAGGCCCGCGCGGCGGCGTAGGACCAGGCGATCGACGCCATCTCCTCCGCCGGCGTCGCCTCGAACGCAGCGTTCTCGCGCTCGACCGGATCACACACGGCGAGGTGGCCCGCCTCATGAAGAACGTCGCCGGGATAAAGCAGCCGCGCCTCGTCGACGAGGAGCGCTCCGCTGCGAATCTGGAGCCCGGGCAGAAAAGTGTCTGCCGCGAGCGCGGCGGGCGCGATCTTGATCCCGCAAGCCTCGACGAAGCCCGCGAGCTTGGCGACGAGGGAAGAAGAGAAGGCTCCTCTCAACCGAAAGCCTCGCGGACAAAGCTACGCCGGCGCGGCGCATGAAGGTCCTCTCGAGGATCTTCGGGTCGAGCTTGCCCGCCGCATAGAGCTTGGCCATCTCGGCGAGCGGAACCGGCTTGATCTTCGACGCCTGCCCCGGCCGCGATCACGTCGGAAATCGCCTCGCCCACCCGGGCGAAGTCGGCGGTCTGGAACGAGGGCGCGATGAGAATTCCGGGCAAGCGCCCCTCCATAGATTTTCAGCGCGCCGGTATAGCAGCCAACAGCGCAGCCTGCCATGCGCCGAGCTACAGCGCCGCGAATTCCCTCTGGAGCGCTCTCGGGTCGCGCCCCCAGGCGTCCCCGACGCGGACCGCCATCGGATCGGGAAAGATGTCCTCCATGCCGGCCTCGATCCCCGCCAGGATCGCATGGGCGCAGTCTTCCGCGCTCGTCTTGTCCATCGGAAATCCGGCGGCCATGTCGGTGTCGATCGGGCCGGGGAAGATCGCGTGAACAGCCACGCCCTTATTCGCAAGGTTCGCGCGCAGCCCCTGGGTCAGCGACCAAGCGGCGGCCTTGGAGGCGCAATAGGCCGCATAGCCCGGCATGCTGAAGAAAGCGGCGACGGAGACGACATTGGCGATGGCGCCGCCGCCGTTCGCCTCGATGACGGGCGCGAAGGCCCGCGCCATTTCGAGGACGCCAAGGACATTCACATCGAAGACGCGTCGGATTGAATCCGAAGAGGTGTCTGCTGCGTCTCCGAGCTCCAGGACGCCGGCGTTGTTCACAAGCAGCGTGACGTCGCTCGCCATGCGCGCCGCCTCGGCGATTTCCTCAGGCTTGGTGACGTCGAGCGTCAGAGACATCACGCGAGCCGCGTCGGCCCCCTCGAAGCGCGGCAGCTTCTTCGCGTCACGCGCCGTCGCGTAGACTTTGCGGGCGCCCGCGCCGAGCAGCGCGGCGACCAGAGCGCGGCCGATCCCGCGATTGGCGCCGGTGACGAGAGCGGTGCAATCCTTGATTCTCATGGCGACCTCCAATGTGGGCGAACCGGAGGGATATCTCGGCAAGGGGCGCTCAAATGGCCACTCTCACAGGTGACGTTTCAATCGTAACCGCTCGAGCATCGGTCGTGGTGCGCGCATCCCTCCCCCCTGCGGCGAGGGTCGACGCCGAAGGCGCCCGGGTGGGGGTCGCGCCACCAACAAGGGAGCCACTGAAGGGCGCACGCCGAAGCGGAATCGTGCCGGAAGCGGAGAAGGTCAACCCCACCCGTCGCGCTGCGCGCTCCGCCCTCCCCGTGAAGGGGAGGGATGGCTCGCACCTACGCCCCGCGGACTGTTGGAGCGTTCTGGACTGCATCTGCGCAAGCCGGCTTGCGAGGAGGCGCCGGCCGGCCCTCAGGCGATCTTGGGGTCGAGCTTGCCCGCCGCATAGAGCTTGGCCATCTCGGCGAGCGGGATCGGCTTGATCTTCGACGCCTTGCCCGCAGCATTGAACTCCTCGTAGCGCTGCTTGCAGACCTTCTTCATTGCCTCCTGCGCGGGCTTCAAATATTTGCGGGGGTCGAACTCGGCCTTGTTTTTCAATAGCGTCGAGCGGATCGCCGCCGTCATCGCGATGCGGCAGTCGGTGTCGATGTTGATCTTGCGCACGCCGAACTTGATTCCGTGCTGAATCTCCTCGACCGGAACGCCCCAGGTCTGCGGCATCTCGCCGCCCGCCGCGTTGAAGGCGTCCTGCAAGTCCTGCGGCACCGAGGACGAGCCGTGCATGACGAGATGCGTGGTCGGCAGCCGGCGGTGGATTTCCTCCACGACCTTCATCGCGAGGATCGCGCCGTCGGGCTTACGCGAGAATTTATAGGCGCCGTGCGAGGTGCCCATCGCGATGGCGAGCGCGTCGACCTTGGTCTTGGCAACGAAATCGACCGCCTGTCCGGGATCGGTCAGGAGCTGGTCGTGCGAGAGCTTGCCCTCGGCGCCGTGGCCGTCTTCCTTCTCACCCTCGCCTGTCTCGAGCGAGCCGAGCACGCCCAATTCGCCCTCGACCGAGGCGCCGACCCAATGGGAGAGATCGACGACGTTCTTCGTCACCCGGACATTGTAGTCATATTTCGCCGGCGTCTTGCCGTCGGCCTCGAGCGAGCCGTCCATCATGACCGAAGAGAAGCCGAAACGGATCGCCGAGGCGCAGGTCGCTTCGCTGTTGCCGTGGTCCTGATGCATGACGATCGGAATGTCGGGATACATGATCACGAGCGCCTCGATCATCTTGGCGAGCATCGTGTCATTGGCGTAGGAGCGCGCGCCGCGCGAAGCCTGGATGATGACCGGCGCGTCAACGGAAGACGCCGCCTCCAGCACGGCCAGCCCCTGCTCCATGTTGTTGATGTTAAAGGCCGGAACCCCATAGTCGTGTTCGGCGGCGTGGTCGAGCAATTGGCGGAGCGTGACGAGGGCCATGGGGATTCTCTCCTGAGCGGACCGGCGGCTTTCGGATTCGCGGGATGCTTTACACGCTTCGGGGAAGAAGCTCCAGGAGGCGGGGCTCGGCAGGGTGAGCTTTGCTTCCGACTGGCGCGCAGGCCGAGCATCGCGGCTTCTATCAGACTTTAGCCGACGAAACCTACGCCCGTCACGGAAGTCTCGCTATTTCGGGGGGACAGTCGCAACGGTTCGGACCCCTCAGAACGGAGGCATCTCGGGCAAGCGCCGCGGCTCGATATGAGCCTGCCGCAGACGTAGGGAATTGGCGACCACGCTGACGGAAGATAGCGCCATGGCCGCCGCCGCGATCGTTGGCGACAGCAAGAGGCCGAAGGCCGGATAAAGCGCGCCTGCTGCGATCGGGATTCCAGCGGCGTTGTAAATAAACGCGAAAAAGAGATTTTCCCGAATGTTGCGCATCGTCGCGCCGGAAAGTCGACGGCCGCGCGCGATTCCGTGAAGATCGCCCTTCAACAGCGTGACGCCGGCACTTTCGATCGCGACGTCGGAGCCGGCGCCCATAGCGATGCCGATGTCGGCGGTCGCGAGCGCCGGGGCGTCATTGACGCCATCGCCCGCCATCGCGACGATCCGCCCGCCCTCCCGCAAACGCGTAATGACCTTGCTTTTGTCCTCGGGGAGAATCTCGGCCGCAACCTCAGTGATCCCGAGCCGATTGGCGACCGCACGCGCGGAGGTCCAGTTGTCGCCCGTGAGCATCACAACCCTCACGCCGTCCTCGCGCAGCGCTTGCAACGCGTCCGGCGTCGTCGCCTTGACCGGATCGGCAATCGCGATGATCCCTGCGGCGCGCGCGTCAACGGCGACAAAAATCGCGGTGGCTCCGTCCCGACGGAGGGTTTCCGCTTCCCTCTCAAGCGCGCTCGTCTCTATGCCAAGTCCCCTCAGGAACTGCATGTTCCCGATCGCGAGCCGCTGCGCCCCTATCCGACCCGTAACGCCCTTTCCGACGCGCGCATCGAAATCGTCAACCGCTGCGAGAGGCAAATTCCGCTCGCGCGCGGCTTCAACGATGGCTTGGGCCAAAGGATGCTCGCTGGCGCGCTCGAGGCTTGCGGCGAGGCTCAGTAGCTCGTTCTCGGTCCCTCCGCCAACGGGCAGAATGGCGATGACTTTTGGCTTGCCTTCGGTGAGCGTGCCGGTCTTGTCGACGACGAGCGTATCGATCTTTTCGAGGCGCTCCAGCGCTTCGGCGTTCTTGATCAGAACGCCCGCCTGCGCGCCGCGCCCGACGCCAACCATGACGGCCATCGGGGTCGCAAGTCCGAGCGCGCACGGACAAGCAATGATGAGAACGGACACGGCGGCGAGAAGGCCGTAGCTCATGCGCGGCTCAGGCCCCCAAATCGTCCAGGCGGCAAAAGCGCCGAGCGCGATAAGGATAACCAGCGGAACGAACCATCCGGCGACTTGATCGGCAAGCCGCTGGATAGGCGCGCGGCTTCGCTGCGCGGAAGCCACCATCGCGACGATGCGCGCGAGCATCGTATCGGAGCCGATTTTCTCGGCGCGCATGATGAAGCTGCCGGTCTGATTTAAGGTGCCGCCAATGACCTTGTCGCCGGCGCCTTTTGTGACCGGCATGGATTCGCCAGTCACCAGGGACTCGTCGACCGAGCTTCGACCTTCGAGCACGGAGCCGTCAACCGGGGCCTTCTCGCCCGGGCGAACGCGCAATCGGTCGCCGACGCGAACCTGAGCGAGCGCGATTTCTTCGTCGGACCCGTCGTCCCGCACGCGTATTGCGGTGACGGGAGCAAGGTTGAGAAGCCCGCGGATCGCCCCTCCGGTTTGCTCCCGCGCGCGTAATTCGAGGACTTGTCCGAGCAGCACGAGCACGGTGATGACCGCCGCCGCCTCGAAATAGATTGGCGCGGTGTTGTCGGCGCTGCGGAACGCCGGCGGAAAGAGGGCCGGCGCCAGGAGCGCGATCACGCTGTAGGCCCACGCCACGCCAGTGCCCATGGCGATCAGCGTGAACATATTGAGGTTGCGCGACACGACCGATTGCGCGCCCCTGACGAAGAACGGCGCGCCGGCCCAGAGCACAACCGGCGACGCGAGAGCGAACTGGATCCAGCCCGATAGCGCCGCGGGAATGTAGTGATGCAGATTGAAAAGGTGACCGCCCATTTCGAGAGCAAAGACAGGCAGCGTGAGCGCGAGCCCAATCCAAAATCGCCGGGTCATGTCGATGAGCTCGGCGCTGGGCCCTTCCTCCGCCGTCGCCACCAGGGGCTCCAGCGCCATTCCGCAAATCGGGCAGTGGCCCGGGCCTGGCTGGCGGATCTGCGGATGCATGGGGCAGGTGTAAATGACGCCCGCAGTGGGGTCGTGAGAGTCCGCTTGTCGATTCGGAGCTCTCTGGCGCTCGCCTTGCGAGCCATGGCTGTGATTGTGAGCAGGCTGGCCGATGCGCCCGGGCTGCTGATGATATTCGTGGCTCATATCCGCGCCTCCGGAGCGTCGGCTCCCTTTCGTCGCGCGCCTTCCCGGGGTGGTGGCCATCCTGGAATGGAGCCGGATGCCGACCAAAGATTGCGCTCCACGCTCACAAGGCAATAGCGCCTCATTGCGTTCGGATATCCCGAGCTGAGGTCGCGCCCCGTTTCGTCCTCTGGAAATGAAGGAATCCAAGCTCGGTCGCTCACCATCCGCGACTTGCCTTGCCGGCCGCAAGCCGCCACAAGTCGTCAGGCCCAAGGAGGGACGCCCCCATGACGCGACGACTGCTCGCCTTGCTTCTCTTCCTCTTCGCCGGACTCGGCCCAGCAAGCGCGCTCGACAAGGTGAGCTTTGCGACCAATTGGCGCGCGCAGGCAGAGCATGGCGGCTTCTATCAGGCCGTCGCCGATGGCACCTACGCCCGATACGGGCTCGACGTCCGCATCGTGCAGGGCGGGCCGCAGATCAATGCGCGGCTCTTGCTCGCAACGGGGCGCGTCGATTTCGCCATGGGCTCGAACCTCATCCAGACTTTTGACGCGGTGAAACAGAAAATCCCCGTCGTCGATGTCGCGAGCCTCTTTCAGGTCGATCCGGTGATCTTCATGTCGCATCCGGGCATGGGCTACGACCGTTTCGAGGATCTGCCGAAGGCGCCAACCGCCTTTATCGCGAGCGACATGCTTGTCTCGGTCTATCAATGGCTGAAGAAGGAGTATGGCTTTCGCGAGGAGAAGGTGAAGCCCTATGGCTTCAACCCGGCGCCCTTCATCGCCGACAAGAATTCGATCCAGCAAGGATTTTTGACCTCCGAGCCCTTTCAAATCGAGCACCGGGGCGGTTTCAAGCCTAATGTCTTTCTCCTCGCCGACTTTGGCTATGACAGCTATTCGACGATGATCGAGACGCGCGCCGAGACGATCGCCAAGAACCCCGACCTCGTGCAGCGCTTCGTCGACGCCACGATCATCGGCTGGCGCAATTATCTTCATGGCGACAATCGCGCCGCCAATGCGCTGATCAAGCGCGACAATCCCGAAATCACCGACGATCTGATCGCCTTCTCCATCGCCCAGATGAAGGAGCGCGGCGTCGTCGACTCGGGCGACGCCAGGACGCAGGGCATCGGGATCATGACCGATGCGCGCGTGAAAAGTTTCTTCGACAAGATGGTCAAGGCGGGCGTCGTCCCCGCCGATCTCCCCTATCAGAGCGGCTACACGCTGCGCTTTATCGGCAAGGGCGTCGGGCTGGAGGAGGGAACGAAATGAGCGACCCCGGCAACCTCGCAGAACCCTCGGATATCGCCTATGGTCGCGCCATGACCTCACCGACGCGCGTCGCGCTTTATCCCGGTTCCTTCGATCCCTTGACCTTTGGTCATCTCGACGTGATCCGCAAGGGCGCGGCGCTCTTCGACAAGATCATCATCGCGGTCGGCGCGCATCCGGGCAAGACGCCCATGCTGTCGCTCGAAGAACGGATCGCCCTGATCCTCGAGGCCTGCGCGATGCTCACGCTGGAGAAGCCCTGCGAGTTCGAGGCGCGGGCGTTCGAGGGTCTCGCGGTCGAGGCGGCGCGGGGGCTCGGCGCTTCGACGATCCTGCGGGGTTTGCGCGACGGCGCCGATTTCGACTATGAAATGAGCATGGCGGGGATGAATGCGGCGCTCGCGCCGGAAATCGGCACGGTGTTTGTTCCCGCCTCGCCCGAAGCGCGCCACATCAACGCGACGCTCGTACGCCAGATCGCGAAGCTCGGCGGCGATCTTTTCGCCTTCGCGCCGGAAGCCTCGATCGCCGCGCTGAAAAGGGCCGTGGGCCGCCGCCCATAACGACAAAAACGAAAGACCCGGGAGGACTTAGATGACCATCGACCGCCGCCGTTTCGTCGCAGGCGCCGCCGGCGCCGCGACGCTCCTGACCTCGGGCGCCGCCCGCGCCGAGGATAAGCTCATCAATCTCGATACGGTCTATGGCCGCACCGTGATCAAGATGCGCCCGGACATCGCGCCCAAGCACTGCGCGCAGATCGAGAAGCTGGCGCGGGACCACTTCTACGACAATGTGGTCTTCCATCGCGTGATCCCGGGGTTCATGGCGCAGACGGGCGATCCCACCGGCACCGGCACGGGCAAATCGAAGCTCCCGAACATTCCGGCGGAATTCTCCAAGGAGAAGTTCTTGCGCGGCACGGTCGGCATGGCGCGCAGCCAGGAACCGGACTCCGCGAACAGCCAGTTCTTCATCTGCTTCGGCCCGGCGCGTTATCTCGAGGAGCAATACACGGTCTGGGGCAATGTGATCTCCGGAATGGAGTTCATCGACAAGATCAAGCCCGGCGAGCCGCCGCCGAGCCCGGACAAGATCGTCAAGCTGCGCATGGCGGACGATAATAGCTAAGGGCTTTGCCCCTCCCCAGCCCTCCCCCGCTAGCGCGGGAGAGGGAGCGGGCTCGGGGCTCAGCTCATTTTTTTTTGCGGAACGCCGGCCATTTCCCTCTCCCGCGCTAGCGGGGGAGGGTGAGGGAGGGGGCGCTCGTCGACTCGCAAAGGAAATCGCATGTCAGAAGAAGGCAACACGCTTAACCTCGAGACCACCCAAGGTCCGGTGACGATCAAGCTGCGCCCCGATCTCGCTCCAAACCACGTCGCGCGCATAAAACAGCTCGTCTCCGAGGGTTTTTACGACGGGATCGTCTTCCACCGGGTGATCGAAGGTTTCATGGCCCAGACCGGCTGTCCGCACGGGACGGGCACGGGCGGCTCGAAATATCCGAACCTCGGACAAGAGTTTAATGCGGCGCCGCATGTGCGTGGGACCTGCTCGATGGCGCGCGCCTCGCATCCCGACACCGCCAATTCGCAATTCTTCATCTGCTTCAAGGACGCGCGCTTCCTCGACCGGCAATATACGGTCTGGGGCGAGGTGACCGCCGGCATGGAGAATGTCGATAAGATCAAGCGCGGCGAGCCGGTCAAGGACCCGGACAAGATCGTCAAGGCGACGTTGAGCTGAAGCTCGGCTACAACTTCCTGGAAGCCGCGCGCAGTCCCCAAAAGCGAGTGGGCGGCTTTCTAGCGCGCCGGCCGCCCTGTTTTCCCTCACCCATGGCGACCGGGCGCCTCGCCTTCGCACACATTTAAGCAAATCCTCCCGGCGGCCCATTGACAGGCTCCGGTCGCGCTCCTATCTCCGTCTCGTCGCTGTTGGCACTCCTCTCTGAGGAGTGCCAACAGCGCTTTCCGTTGACCCTTTGCCGGGCGCGCCTCCCCGGGCGGCCGGCGCATCGAAGGAAGATTGCAACATGGCGTTCCGTCCCCTGCACGACCGCGTCGTCGTCAAGCGGCTCGAAGGCGAAGAGAAGACCAAGGGCGGGATCATCATTCCCGACTCCGCCAAGGAGAAGCCCCAGGAAGGCAAGATCGTCGCCGTCGGGCCCGGCGCGCGCGACGAGAGCGGCAAGCTCGTCCCCCTCGACGTCAAGGCCGGCGACCGCGTTCTCTTCGGCAAGTGGTCCGGCACCGAGGTCAAGATCGACGGCGAGGACCTGCTCATCATGAAAGAGAGCGACATCCTCGGGGTCGTCGTCTGAGGCGCTTTCCGAGAGTTTGAACCCCTTTCCCCCAGTGGAGTGAAGCTACAATGGCAGCCAAGGAAATTCGTTTCTCCTCGGACGCGCGCGACCGTATCCTGCGCGGCGTCGAGATCCTCAACAACGCGGTTAAGGTCACGCTCGGCCCCAAGGGCCGCAACGTCGTGATCGAGAAGAGCTTCGGCGCCCCGCGCATCACCAAGGACGGCGTCACCGTCGCGAAAGAGATCGAGCTCGCCGACAAGTTCGAGAATCTGGGCGCGCAGCTCGTGCGCGAGGTCGCCTCCAAGCAGAATGACCTCGCCGGCGACGGCACGACGACCGCGACCGTGCTCGCGGCGGCCATCGCCAAGGAAGGCGCCAAGGCGGTCGCGGCGGGCCTGAACCCGCTCGATCTCAAGCGCGGCATTGATCTGGGCGTCGAGGCGGTGGTCAACCATCTCAAGACCCACTCCAAGAAGGTCACCTCGAACGAGGAGATCGCCCAGGTCGGCACGATCTCCGCCAATGGCGACATCTTCATCGGCTCGGAAATCGCCAAGGCGGTGCAGAAGGTCGGCAATGAAGGCGTGATCACGGTCGAGGAGGCCAAGAGCCTCGAGACCGAGACCGTCATCGTGGAGGGTCTCCAGTTCGACCGCGGCTATCTCTCCCCCTACTTCATCACGAACGCCGAGCGTCTCGTCGCCGAGCTCGAGGATCCCTACATCCTCATCCACGAGAAGAAGCTGTCGACGCTGCAGCCGCTGTTGCCGATCCTCGAGGCGGTCGTGCAGACGGGCAAGCCCCTGCTGATCATCGCCGAGGACGTCGAGGGCGAGGCGCTGGCGACGCTCGTCGTCAATAAGCTGCGCGGCGGCCTGAAGATCGCGGCCGTGAAGGCCCCCGGCTTCGGCGATCGCCGCAAGGCCATGCTCGAGGACATCGCGATCCTGACCGGCGGCGAGATGATCGCCGAGGACCTGGGCGTCAAGCTCGAGAACGTCACGCTCAGCCAGCTTGGCAAGGCGAAGCGCATCAAGATCGAGAAGGAGAACACGACGATCATCGACGGCGCCGGCGCCAAGAAGGACATCGAAGGCCGCGTCTCCCAGATCAAGAAGCAGATCGAGGAGACGACCTCCGATTACGACCGCGAGAAGCTGCAGGAGCGGCTGGCGAAGCTCGCCGGCGGCGTCGCGGTGATCCGCGTCGGCGGCGCGACCGAGGTCGAGGTCAAGGAGAAGAAGGACCGCGTCGACGACTCGCTGAACGCCACGCGCGCGGCGGTCGAAGAGGGCATCTCGCCTGGCGGCGGCGTGGCGCTGCTGCGCGCCATCCCGGCGCTCGACGAGGTCAAGACGGCCAATTCCGACCAGAAGACCGGCGTCGACATCGTGCGCAAGGCGATCCAATGGCCGGCGCGTCAGATCGTCGACAACGCCGGCGGCGACGGCGCCGTGGTGGTCGGCAAGATCATCGAGGGCAAGGAGTACGGCTTCGGTTTCGACGCGCAGAAGGGCGAGTATGGCGATCTGATAAAGCTCGGCATCATCGACCCGACCAAGGTCGTCCGCACGGCGCTGCAGGACGCGGCGTCGATCGCCGGCCTCGTCATCACGACGGAAGCCACGATCGTCGACGCGCCGAAGAAGGAAAGCCCCGCGATGCCGGGCGGCCACGGCGGAATGGGCGGGATGGATTTCTAAATCCATACGCCACGAGTGATCGTTGCAACCCCGGGCCGGAAGGCCCGGGTTTTTTTTAACCGCGGCGACAAGCACAGCGGCCCGAAGCTCGCGATAGAAACCAAAGCGCGAGCCTGATCGGAACCAGTGCGATGGTCGCACGTTTGCAATCCGACAGCATGGCCGAGACGCAGCTCGTCAATTATCGTTCGACTTAAAACGAGGGGTCGCCCGTGAGACTTTCCCGCACGTCAATTTTCGCAACGCTCTGCTGTCTCGCCCTCTTGGCGTGGGCGCCGCTCTGCGCGGCGCAGACAGTGGCGCCCTGCACGCTGACGAACACCGTGCCGACGATGACGATCAAGATTTTCAACAATTCCCCAACGACCGGAAAGGGCGCGGTGACCATATTTCCGGTGCTGACGGCCGGCGCGTCGGCAGGCCTCGACCAGTGGATGCAAGCCTGCTTTCAAACTACGCAGGCGCAGGGGGGCGCCAACCGATATCCGAGACAAAATCCTTATCGATTTTATATCAATCCGGCGAACGGCATCGCCCCTGGCCAGAACGTGACAGTGAGCCTCCCGCTTTTCAGCCAGCTCGTTCCAACTCCCAATGCGACGAGCACGGGCCAGTATATCGACTGGTGGCAGGGAGGGCGTATTGAGATTTTCGCGAGCCAATCGGCGCTACAGCAGGTTTATCAAAGTGCGACTGGCCAGTCGGACATAACTTCCTCCGTGACCAGCAATAACACTTCGGCATCAACCCCCCATTGCGTGACGACGGGTCCGGATGCCGGTGGAACTTGTAACAATACCCAAGTTTTTCAGCGCATCTGCGCAGTTTATGGACAATCAGCCGGCTCAGCTCACCGAGTGGACACTCGGCGCGAGAAACCCAGGAACCTGCACCGGCGCCTCTCCCCCGTCGAGCTGTATTTTATGGACGCTGGACATTCATAATGTTGATATCGATATTTCTTACGTGGACTATGCCTATCTACCGGGCGTCATGGAGCCGTTCAACAACCCCGGCAATCAAACGGGATGGGTCGGCATGGCGACGGACACTCTGACTTTCGGGACCCATGTCCAAAACTGGCTGAATGACGTGATCGCGGGCTATGGCGCGTCCTCGCGGGACCCGAGCGTGCCGACATCGTGGACGCTGGTTGTGGACCCGTCGGACATGTCCAAGGCCATCAACAAGATTCCATCGGCGCAGCACATCCTTTTGACTGGAAACAACGCAACGCCACCGTTTCCAACCTATCCTGACATTTACTTTCCACCACAGAATCTGGCGACGCCCAATCAGAATCCCCCGCCGGCCTACGTCCAGAACGATCCTCCGCCGTGGCCGCCGATCTATAAAGCGCAAAATGGAGTGTTGACGCAGGGCTCACTGATATCGAACTGGCTTCTGTGCATCGGCAACACGAATCCAGGCGCACAGTGCCAGGCGATGCAGGATGTCCACAAGCTGTTTGTAGCCAATTACAATAATTACATAAATAACTGGAACAATGCCGTAGCGGCGGGACAATGCGTCGGAAATACGCCTGTTCTGCAATTCAATGAGGCCACCTATCCGTATCCCATGATCGCGTATGTGTACGGTTGGACTCCGTTCAACAACGGCTGCGCCGCGGATTATAATCAGCTCTACAATACGCCCGGCTTCTCGGCCCAGTATGCAAGGATCAAGCAGGAGTTCGACAGCCTGCAACTCGACGGGATAGAGCCGCCGTTTGGCCCGCTGCCCATCGCCGGGGGGCAGCAATTCAACCCCTACGTCACGCTGATTCACGGGGAGAAATATCTTAACGCGCCAAATGTCTATGCCTATTCGGTGGATGATGCGGTCGACAACCTACAATCTACTGCCGACGGCTTTATCATCGCTGTCGGAGGCACCGCAAATCTGCCGAATCCGAAGCCGGCAACGAAAGGAATTCACGTCACTTTCGGCCCTTCAACCACCGTTAATGGCGTCACGGCCACGTTCACGCAGTATGGGATCTGCACGACCGACGTCACAGGACCATATGTATACGATGTCCCGTCAACTTATCAGTCTTTTCTCATAGGCTCCTATGATCCAGCAAGCTGCCCCGTCAGCTTGAAGGACAACTTCGGGCGGATCTACACGGCAAAGCTCGACAATCCACCATTTTATCCGAAGAAGCCAGTGCTCTGTCCTCCGCCCAATCCGACCAATGCTTACTGTCCAGGCCCTGTCAATTACAATGCGGTTGACTGCTCGGGGAATACGGGCGTGGCGGTAGACTGGTGCAAGAACAGTCAGGGTATCGGAGCCTACGCCTACACGGACCCAAATCCCCTGTCCGGCCATCGAGACAAAAACTCGGAAAACTACCTCGTTCTTTCGGCGCCGGCGAACCCCCCGACCTTGTCCTCGCCTCCTCCTCATCATCGGCACGGCGGGCCGAGAGATCGAGATAGAGATGGAGATCGAGGTAACTAAGGGACCTGTCGAAACGGTCTGTTCTGTGGCGGAGTCATCGCGTGACTCCGCCGCGCCTGGGGGCACGGCGGCACGGATTTCTGATCTTTACGCCAGAAGCGGATCCTCACAGCCCGGGCCGAAACGCCCGGGGTTTTGTGGGGGTAAGCGCCGCGCCCCGTGTAGGAACGCGCGACGGCGCCTCGGCGCGATTATTTGACCCACGTCACTTTTTGTTGATCCTCATTGGGCAGCGTCGCAATAAAATAGCCCGCCGCCGCGACGAAGACGACGAAGACCGCCGTGTAGCCCAGGGTGCGGATGATGTGCTCATTCATGGCTTTGCTTGTCTCCCGTGCGCCGGCTTCCCGATTCGACAGTCAACCGAGCTCCGCGCGATGACGTCTGATCGTCCTGAATTTGGGGGGCATGCGAGCTTGCGGCAATGGTCGTCGTTGACGCAGGTCGTTGAGGGCGGAGGCCGCGCTGTCGCTCGCGGGCCGACGCCCCACGTCTCTCAATCCGCGTTAAATCGAACCTTCCACGAGCTCCGATGGACGCCACCCGCAAAGCCCAAGGAACAGCCTATACCCTGCGCGCTCATCCGCGCCTGAGGACAACGCACCGGCAAACAGGGGCTCGCCTTCAAACCCGGCATTTCCGCGCAAAGCGTCGGCGCCACGGGCATCTATCTCGAGCTTCTCACGATCCCGCCCGGCGCGCGCGCCAAGGCGCATAAGCATGTCTCGCACGAGACCGCGATCTACGTGATCTCGGGCGAGGCGACGACCTACTACGGCGAGCAGCTGGAGAATAGTGTCGTCAGCCGTCCTGGCGACTTCGTCTATGTCGCCGCCAATATCCCGCATCTTCCCGTCAACACGGGAAGCGAGGCCGCGGTCGCCGTCGTCGCGCGCACCGACCCCAATGAGCAGGAGAGCGTCGAGCTCCTGCCGCATCTCGACGCGCTCGTGCCTTGAAGATCGTTGCGATGATAAACCGCCAGCGCCCGCAAGGGCGTCGGGAGGAACGGTCGGCGCGGCCCCTGGATCGCTTCGCTGCGCTCGCGATGACGGTTGCAGAGCGCGCCGCTCAGGCCGGGAAATGCACGGCGAGCCACACGGTCGGCCGCTCGGCGTCGGTCCATTCCACGCGGTGGCGGGCGTAGGCGGGGATTTCGAGCCAGTCGCCCGGGCCAAGCAGCCGCGGCTCGGGCTCGCTCTCGAACCGCAACGCCGCCTTGCCAGTGAGAACGACTACCCATTCGGTCCAGGCCTGATCGTACCAAAAGCCCGGCGCGCTCGCCTGACCGGTCGAGACGATCCGCTCGATCCGCCCGCCCGCCTTCTCGGCGAGAAGCGAAATCTCTTCCTCCGCCCCTTGCGCGGGGACTTGCGCGAAAATATTGCCGGCCTTGATCATGCTCCCGCTCCTCGCCTCCGGATCTCGCTCAGCGCAGCCTCCGGGGCGCGTTTCGTCGCGCCCGGCCCCGCTTCCCCCTGGGGATGGCGGCTGTTAAGAGACGTTTCGGCCGCAAGGCCCCCGCCGCGAACCTCAAGACGCTCGAGACCCATGGCCGCCCTTCCCGATTTCTCCCAAATCCCCTTCGCGCCCGCCAAGGCCCTGCCGCCGACGCCGGAGCCGCGGCGCTGGATGACGCCGGAAGGGATCGAGGTGAAAAACTTCTATGCGAGCGCGGACACGGCCGGTCTCGCCTTCCCGCATTCCTATCCGGGCCTCGCGCCCTTCGTGCGCGGCCCTTATCCGACGATGTATGTCGCGCAGCCCTGGACGATCCGGCAATATGCCGGCTTCTCCACGGCCGAGGACTCCAACGCCTTCTACCGGCGCAATCTCGCGGCGGGGCAGATGGGGCTTTCCGTCGCCTTCGATCTCGCGACGCATCGCGGCTATGATTCCGACCATCCGCGCGTCGCCGGCGACGTGGGCATGGCCGGCGTCGCGATCGACTCGATCTACGACATGCGCACGCTCTTCGACGGCATTCCGCTCGACAAGATGAGCGTCTCGATGACGATGAACGGCGCGGTGCTGCCGGTTCTCGCGCTCTTCATCGTCGCGGCGGAAGAGCAGGGCGTCTCGGCCGACAAGCTCACCGGCACGATCCAAAACGACATCTTAAAAGAATTCATGGTGCGCAACACCTATATCTATCCGCCCGCTCCTTCGATGCGTATCGTCTCCGACATTTTCGCATACGCCAGCAAGCATATGCCGAAGTTCAACTCGATCTCGATCTCCGGCTATCACATGCAGGAGGCGGGCGCCTCCGCCGATCTCGAGCTCGGCTACACGCTCGCCGACGGCGTCGAATATGTGCGCGCCGGCATGGCCGCGGGGCTCGACATCGACGCCTTCGCGCCGCGCCTCTCCTTCTTCTTCGCCATCGGCATGAATTTCTTCATGGAGGTGGCGAAGCTGCGCGCGGCCCGCCTGTTGTGGGCGCGGCTGATGAAGGATCTGGGCGCAAAGTCGGAGAAGAGTCTGACGCTGCGCACTCATTGCCAGACGTCCGGCTGGTCGCTCACCGCGCAGGACGTCTATGTGAATTCGATCCGCACCTGCATCGAAGCGATGGCTGCGACGCAAGGCCACACACAGTCGCTGCACACCAACGCGCTCGACGAGGCCTTGGCGCTGCCCACCGATTTCTCGGCGCGTATCGCCCGCAACACCCAAATCGTCCTGCAGCAGGAGAGCGGCACGACGCGCGTCATCGATCCCTGGGGCGGCTCCTATTACGTCGAGCGGCTGACGGCCGAGCTCGCCAAGCGCGCGCTCGTTCATATCGAGGAGATCGAGAAGTTGGGCGGCATGGCCAAGGCCATCGCCGCGGGCGTGCCGAAGCAGCGCATCGAGGAGGCCGCCGCAAAGACGCAAGCGCGCATCGACACGGGCCAGCAGATCGTCGTCGGCGTGAACAAATATCAGCCGACGGACGACATTGCTCCGGACGTGCTGAAGATCGACAATTCCGCTGTCCGCGCCGCGCAGCTCGCCAAGCTCGAACGCCTGCGCGCCGAGCGCGACGCGAAGACCACGCAGGCCGCGCTCGATGCGCTGACGCAAGGCGCGACCTCCGGCGCTAATCTGCTCGATCTCGCGGTCAAGGCTGCGCGCGCAAAAGCGAGCGTTGGCGAAATCTCCTTCGCGCTCGAAAAAGTTTTCTCACGCCACAAGCCCAAGGCCAATGTGATCTCCGGCGTCTACGCGCGAGAGGCGGGCGCGGAAACGCCGGTCGTGACGCGCGTCCAGGGCATGACCCAGGCCTTCGAGGAGAACGAGAAGCGCAGGCCCAGCATCCTCGTCGCCAAAATGGGCCAGGACGGGCACGACCGCGGTCAGAAAGTGATCGCCTCGGCCTTCGCGGATCTGGGCTTCGACGTCGTGATTGGCGATCTCTTCGCGACGCCGGAGGAGGTCGCCAAGAAGGCGGCCGAGGCGAATGTCCATGTCGTCGGTGTTTCGACGATGACGGCGGGCCATCTGACGCTGACGCCGCAGCTGCGCGATGCGCTTAAGAACGCCGGACGCGGCGACATCATGATTGTGGTCGGCGGCGTGATCCCCAAGCAGGATTTCGACGCGCTTTATGACGCCGGCGCGAGCGCGATCTTCCCACCCGGCACAAACATTCCCGAGGCTGCGGAGAGGCTGCTGGAAGAGCTCAACATTCGGCTCGGCTACGCGCAGCGGCAGCCGCGCTGAGCGCGGACGCCGCGACACGACCGCGACTTTCGTCTACAGCGTGAGCCGTAGGAAGCCGCGGGCAGGTTCCTCACTTGTTTTTTCCGGACGCGTCGCTCGCTGCGGCGCCGGCCTGCGTGCCCCGCGCCGCTTCCATTCCCGGCGCCCCAGCTGCCGTGTCGCTCTGAGAGGTCGGACGGCCAGCTACAAAGGGATTTTCCTTCTGGACCACGGTCGAAGGCTCAACCGGGCTTCCGGCGGCCGGTCCGCTCGTGTCGCCTGTCGAACGCTGCTGCTGAGCGGCCCCGGCAGCGCTGCTGAAGACGACGGTTGAGACGAGGATCACGAGAAGTTTGATCACTTTCATGCGAGCTCTCCATCGGCGGTTGAACGGCTGTCCATCCATTCGCCATTTGACGTTTTGGTTCGAACAGATAGAGGCCCGCCGAGGATCGGCAACCAACGCGAACCTGGACGCCGCCACGCTGCGCGCCCAAGGCGGCGCTGACGAAAGAGCGGGAGCGCGACGCGTGTGCGCCTAGGATCGGCGAATGGGCCCCGGAGCCTGGCCTTTCTCGACTTTTTCTTTCAGTCCGACGGAGGGCCTGAAGTTGAGAATTTTGCGTGAGCGCAGAGGCTCGCCCTCCGTTGCGAGAAGATCGTGATCTTGACGCTTTGCTCTACGGCGTATGGAGAAAGTTCCGAATTCATGCAGCTTCACGCATTCCTCTCGCTTCGACAGCGCGTCGGAGATTTCCTCCAAAGCGCATTCGAAAATTCGCTGCGCTTCCCGCCGCGATAGCGCGGGCACGCGTTTCATGATCGCGGTCGCGATATCGTAACGCGTCACCGTTCGGGATGTTTTCTCTGACGTCTCAGTCTGGTTTGGAGAACCCGACGACACGGGTAAAGGTAGATTTTCGGCGTGCATCTTGGATGCTCCGTTCGGTTGACAAATGGCGGGATGACCCGTCGCTTCGCCGCTTTTCACCGAGCGTCGGCGCTTGCGGCCTGCGCGGCTTGCGGCCGCGCCACCGAGGTCGCTTAGAAGTACTCGACCTGAGCGACGCGGCTCGGAAAGGCGGTCGCGGCCGACGAGCCTTCCGAGGCCAGCGTCGCAATGACGCCGAGCGCGATGACCACGATGAGAAACCGGCGCAACATCGAGTGCGTGAGCATGGGGTGATCCTCTCTTGTTCGCCTTCTTGCGAGGCCTCACGAATATGCCCCGGCGGCGTGCGCAGCGGCGTGCGCCGCCGCACGCGAACTCGAATGCGAGCTTTCGAGCTGTGCGCTATCGCACCTGCGACAGGGGGAGATCCGCGAGTTGACGGGTTGAGCTCGCCCTGCAATCCAAACCGGACCGCGCCGCTTCGAAGGCGGCCGGGCGCTAGCGCGCTTTCCGCTCGATCGGAATCGGTCGAGCGATAAGAAATCGCGCCAGAGCTGAATAGTGGAGCGAATTCTGATCGCAAAAGTCTGTCAACTTTTGCGGAATTCGCTCTGGTCGGATCCGAAAAGGGAAAGCAGATGGATTTGCCGACGATTGATCCGTTGATCGCCCTCGGGGTCGTCCTGTCGACCGCCGTCACCGACGCCGTCTACGTGTTCTTCAACGCAGCCGTCGTAGCGCGCCGTCGCATCGCCGCGGCAAGCTGGAGCAGCGTCTGGTATCTGCTCTCCGCCTTCGCGGTGATCAGCTACACGTCCAACTGGGTCTATGTGCTCTTCGCCGCGCTCGGCTCCTGGGTGGGCGGCTATCTATCGATAACGGCCCTCGAGCACATCGCGCCGGTGCGGTCCAAACCGGACGCCTAAGCAGCGCGCTTTCCACTCGAACGAGTTCGAGCGATAAGAAATCGCGTCATATCAATATGTTGGAGCGAATTCTGGCCGCAAAAGTCTGGCAACTTTTGCAAAATTCGCTTTAGGCTCTCCGCTTTCGCGAGACTGTTCGCATCGTGACGAGCTCCTCGGCGAGCGTCGGGTGCAGGGCCATCGTCGCGTCGAAATCGGCCTTGGTCGCGCCCATCCGCAGCCCGATCGCGAGAAGCTGGGTCATTTCCGCCGCCTGCGGCCCCAGCAGATGGGCGCCGAGCACACGTTCGCCATCCGCCGCGACGATGAGCTTCATGTAAGCCTTCGTCGCGCGTCCCGTGAGCGGCGCCTGCATCGGCCGGAACTCCGCTTCATAAATGTCGAGTGCGCCAAAGCGGCGGGCCGCCTCCTCCTCGATGAGCCCAACCGTCCCGATCTCGGGCGTCGAGAAGACGGCGGTCGGCGTGAAGTCATAATCAACCGGCGGCGCGCCTTTCCCAAACAGCCGGTCGGCGAGCGCATGGCCCTCGCGGATTGCGACCGGCGTCAAATTGAGCCGATCGGTGACGTCGCCGACCGCGTGGATCGAGGCGACGCTGCTCTGCGAGGCGGCGTCCACGATGATCGCGCCATGTTGCGAAAGCCGCACGCCGGCGGCCTCGAGCCCGAGCCCCGCGGTCGCGGGTCTTCTGCCGGTCGCCGCCATCACGACGTCCGCTTCGAGCGAGCTGCCGTCCTCGAACCGCGCCCGCAGCGCTGCGCTCGACTTTTCCAGCGAAGCGAGCTTCGCCAAAGGAAAGAGCTCGATCCCCGCGTCCGCGAGCGCCGCCGCGAGGCGCGAGCGCAAATCCTCGTCGAACCCGCGCAGCGGCAAATCGGCGCGATAATGGAGCGTGACCTTCGCGCCGAGCCGCGCAAAAAGCGCTGCGAATTCGACGGCGATGTAGCCCGCGCCCAAAATCAGCAACCGCCGCGGGAAGACGGGAAGATCGAAGATTTCGTTCGAGGTGACCCCGAGCTCAATACCCGGAACCTGCGGCGCATGGACCGGCGCGCCGCCGGTCGAGACGAGAATGTGGCGCGCGCGCAAGGCGCGGCCGTCGGCCAGGCGCACAGCCTGCGGACCCTGAAGGGTCGCGCGCATCGGAAAAATTGCGACATCGGCTTTCTCGAGGTTCGTCCGATAGAGGCCTTCGAGTCGGGTGATCTCGCGTTCTTTCGCGTCGACGAGCCTCCTCCAATCGAATTCGGTCTCGCCGACGCTCCAGCCGAACCCCCTCGCGTCCTCGAAATCGTCGGCGTAGCGCGACGCCATCACATAAAGCTTCTTCGGGACACAGCCGCGGATGACGCAAGTGCCGCCGAAACGGGAGTTCTCGGCGATCGCGACGCTTGCGCCGTGCCCGGCGGCGATGCGCGCGGCGCGCACGCCCCCGGAGCCCGCGCCGATCACGAAGAAGTCGAAGTCGAAATCCGCCATCCGCCCAGGCATCCCCAATCGCTGCCCCGCGCGAACCCGCCGCGGCGCTAAGCGCGGCTTCGCTTCGCGCGGCGAAACCACGGCACGGTCGAACGCAATAGCGGGATTTCGCGCGAAACCAAAGCGCCGCTCTCGCCGCCCGCACGAGCGTTAGCCTCGGCTCGGCGCATCTTGAAAAAAGCCGTGACCCAGAGGGGGTTATGGACTGTGACGACGGCGCGGCGCGATCGAGTCGCGCCCTCGCGCCGCACTCACAGGTTCTCGCGCGGAAACATTTTCAATGCGCGTGGGCGAGAGAGCCGCAAATGCGGCGATCATGCAGAGCGCTTACCTGTGGGACTGGATCTCCCGCCTCCGAGCGTTCTTCGGAGGAGAGCGCCGGCTCCAGTACACACGCGAGGCCTCGCAGGATGGGCTGATCGGCCCCGGCGATTTCGCACGAGAGGGCCCGCATCGCCTCGCCGTCGGCGCACCGCGCGAACTCCTGAACGATGACCGCGACGAATCCCCCCACTTCCATGCCTCTTTGGCGCGCTGCGGCAGCGACGCGCTCCGCGAAGGCCCCGCCGATGCAAAAGACCGCCGCTTGGGCGACATGGGTGTTGGAGCAGGAATGGATCATGTCTGCGATCACCATGAGACCCTCCGCTTTACTTTTTTTATGCGCCTCTCCGATCGGCTCGAGCGTTTGGCTCTTCGCTTCTTAATCCTCGGGGGGCCCGGGGGCGGGCTCCCGCCTGGCGAGGCCGCCGCCTGCAAAGAAACGCTCACGCTGGCAACACTTACGCAAAAAGCTCGCCGGGACGGACGAAATCCCGGCGGGCGCAAGGTCACGCGGATGGCGCCTTGGAAGGCTTTCCGCGCATCTCCTCAACGCGCGCGCCGCAGAGCTGGTTCCGTCGACTACGAATATTTCTATTGTGCGCCGCGCAATCGTTCAGCGCGTTGGTTACCAAGAACCTACGTTTTGCATGGATTTCCAAGGTTCTGTCGGCTCAAGCGATGAACCGCGCTGCAGCAATTCAATAGAAATATTATCCGGCGTTCGCACGAACGCCATACGGCCGTCACGCGGCGGGCGGTTGATCGTCACTCCCTGGCTAGAGAGCTTCGAACAAATGTCGTATATATTATCGACAGCGAAAGCCAGATGACCGAAATTGCGACCGCCGACATAGACTTCCTTGTCCCAATTAAAGGTCAGTTCGATCATCGGCGCGCCATCCGCGCGCGCCGCCGCCGCATCTTCGGGCGCCGCCAAATAAATCAGCGTGTAGCGACCCTTCTCGTCGTCGACGCGACGAATCTCCTCCAGTCCCAGCCCGCCGCAAAAAAAGGCAAGGGACGCCTCAACATCCGACACTCTGACCATTGTGTGCAGATAGCGCATCGCCGCCTCCTCGTTTGAGCGCTCCAGCGCGCTTTCCGCTCGAAATCGTTTCGAGCGGTAGGAAATCGCGCCAAGTCAAAAGGCGAGCGAGCCGAGAGTTCG
Source organism: uncultured Alphaproteobacteria bacterium (assembly GCA_963829075.1). Lineage (GTDB taxonomy): Bacteria > Pseudomonadota > Alphaproteobacteria > Rhizobiales > Beijerinckiaceae > Methylocystis. Next base: position 122,590 of record CAWHHH010000021.1, read on the forward strand.
GACGAGGACCCGCGGCCGCCCGCGCGTTTGTCAAAATTTAACCCTATTTGCCGGCTTCCGCTATAAGGGAGGCGCATGCGCCTTTTTGCGTCGCGCCGCCGATCGTGCGACCGGCGTCAGGGCGGAGGGAAGCGATGCCGGCTTTGGAGAAAAAGCGCCTCCTGGAGGCTTGCCGCGCGCTCGGCGAGGTCGTCGGCGGACAGCCGATGCTGCCGCCGCTCATTCGCGAGGCGGGCGAAGGGGACGGGAGCGGAGGGACGGTCCATTATCCCTCCGCCGGCGACGCCCGGATCCGCTTCGAAACGCGCTTCGACAAGGCCTATGTCAATCGGCACGAATTTCCGCTCAAGCGCCTGCCGCTCCTGATCGACTGCGAATTATGCGACGGCGAGCGGCGCCCGCAGGCGAACGCGCTCGACGAGGAGGAGAAATTCGCGCTGCTCTGCGCCTATTTCCTCGCTGCGCAGACGCCGATCGGGGTCGATCCAATCGAGGACTCGGGGGAATACAGGCTGAGCCTGCGGCTTTCGCCGACTTTCGTCGTCGAGTGGCGCGAGGCCTTCGATCCGGCCGCGCTCGAATCCTGCGAAACGCTCTGCCGGCGGGTGGCCGCGAGCCTTTGGGACAAGTCGCGCGAGTTCTTTGTCAGTGAGCGCATCGGAGTGGCCGTCTGGAGCCTGCGCGCGGCGGAAGAGCTTCTCGGCGCGCCGAGACTATCCCCGAGGGCGGTCGGGGAGTTCGTCGCCGCCTCGCTCGCTGAGAGGCGCCAGGCGCCTGAGGAGCGCGCCGAGACGCCCGTCCCGCCGCCCGCCCAAACTCGGGCGGAGGCATTGGCGCTGATGATCTCGCCGAGCCGAGAGCCCGCGGCGATCGAAGCCGCCGCGGCGCCCACACCGCTCAGCGTGGCCGAGGCAGCGGTTCCCGCTCCCGCGGTGGATCGAAAAGTCGCTCTCGAAGGGAAGGCTTGGCGGGGGGCCGTGACCGGCGTGTTCGCCGCGCTCATCCCGCTCACGCTCATGGTCAGCGTGGGTGCCTTCATGACCGTTTATCGCAAGGGAGAGGTCGAGGCGCCGCGGGTCGAGGCGACCGATGCGACGGGCGCGCCGCCCCCGGCCGCCGCCGCTTCGAGCGCGAAAGAGCCCGTCGCCGCGGCCGAGCCCACGCCGCCGGCCGCCGCCGAGCAAAACCCGGCCCAAAACGCCGCGGCCACGGCGCCAGCTACTGCGGCGCCCAAGCCCTTCGCGCGGCGCACCGCCCGCGCCTCCGCGAAGCCGCGCCACGCGCGAAATCCCTTCGCGCAGGCCAGGCGCGCGGTCGGCCGGTTCGCGACGGACGTCTGGGACGGTCTGTCGTCCATCCCGCGGCGCCTCGGCGGCGGCTATTATTATCAGGACTATTGAGCCGATATAATCGAGGGAAAAGCGCTTCCGGACGCCGAGGGGGCTCAAAACATTGCCGCAGCCCGCGGCTTGACGCGCCTCCCACAGCCTGTTCAGCCCGAGACGATGAACGCAATCGACGACGCCGGGCGGCGGACCGCCTCACGCAAGCAGGGCGCGGCCTTGGCCTCCATCGCCGCCAGCGCCTTGCTGGCGGTCGCGAAGCTCGCGGCGGGGCTCTGGTCAGGCTCGCTGTCGCTCTTGTCCGAGGCCGGCCATGCCGGCGTGGACACGGGCGCGACGATTTTGACCTATTTCGCCGTGCGCGAGGCCGACAAGCCCGCCGACGCCGAGCATCATTACGGCCACGGCAAATATGAGTCTCTTGCGGCGCTGGTCGAGACGGGCCTGCTCTTCGGTCTTGCGCTCTTCGTCGTGAGCGAAGCTCTGCGACGCTTGCGAGAACCTTCGCAAGAGATTGACGTCAATGCAGGCTGGCCGGCCTTCGCCGTGCTCGGCGTCTCGATCCTCGTCGACCTCGTGCGCTCTTTGCAGCTTTCCCGCGTCGCGAAGGAAGAAGGCAGCGACGCGCTCGCCGCCGACGCCTTGCACTTTGCGAGCGATCTCGTTTCCTCCGTGCTCGTCGTCATCGGGCTCGGCGCGACGCGTTTGGGCTTTGAGCGGGGCAACTCGATCGCGGCGATCGGCGTCTCGCTCTTCATCGCGATCGCCGGCTTCCGGCTTGGAAGACGCACGATCGAGACGCTCCTCGACGCGGCGCCGAGCGAATTCATCCCGCGCATGCGCGCAGTCATCACGGAAGTGCCGGGCGTCATCGCGCTCGAGAAATTGCGGCTGCGCCAGGTCGGCCGCAAGATCGTCGGTGAAGCGACGATCGCGGTGTCGCGCAGCCTCAGCGTCGATCAGGCGGAACGCATCAATCAGGGAGTCGCCGCTGCGATCAGCGCCTATGCGCCGGCGGCGGAGATTACGCTGATCGCCGCGCCACGCGGACTCGACGACGAAACCGTGATGGAGCGCACACGCGTGGTCGCGGCGCGCCGTCGCCTGCCGGTGCATCACATCGTCGCGCAGGAGATCGAGGGGCGCCTTTCGATCAGCCTCGATCTCGAGGTCGACGGCGGCATGAGCCTGCGCAGCGCCCATAGGATGGCGAGCGAGCTGGAGGAGGCTATTCGAGGCGAGTTCGGCGCCGATGTCGAGATCGAAACGCATATCGAGCCTGCTGAGCCGCAGGTGATGGTCGGCCGCGACGTCAATTCCACGACGCGCGACACAATCGAGGCGGCGTTGAAGCGCTGCGCTGCGGAGGCCGGCGTGCTGCGCCATGTGCATGACGTGCGCGTGCGGGGCGTGAACGGCGGACTCGTCGTCAATTATCACTGCGAGGTCGACGGCGCCCTGTCGGTCGAGGCGGCGCATGACGCAGTCGACGCGGTCGAACGCGCCCTACGCCAGGACTTCGGGCAGATCATCAATATCGCGGGCCATTGCGAGCCGCTCGGGACCAACGAGACGGCGTAGCTCAACTTTTACGGAAATCGCCCTAAGGTACTTTAATGGAGCCGCCCGCGCTCACCGGTCGGCCGCAGGCGGCGCGGTTCGGCGCGAGGCGAGAGCAATGGCTAAGCCGGAGAATGGGCGAGAGGAGAATAAGCGCGAGTGGCATTTCGACATCGGCTATTTTCTCATGGCTTTCATTGCGATCCTGATCTTCCAGCAGCTGTGGTCGGTATACACTTCCACCGAGGTCATACCCTTTAGTGAATTCAACCAACTGCTCAATGAAAAGAAGATTGCCGAGGTCGAGGTGGGCGAGAAGGTCATTCGAGCCACCTTGAAGGAGCCGCTCCCTGACGGCCGCAAGCAATTGCTCACCGTTCGCGTCGATCCCACCATAGCGGGCGAGCTTGAAAAAGAGGGGGTGAAATTTTCCGGAGCCATGGAGAACACCTGGGTCTCCACCTTGCTTTCCTGGATCATCCCAATCGCCTTGTTCTTCTTCATCTGGAGCCTGCTGTCGCGTCGCGTCGGGCAGGGGCTCGGGCCGCTCATGTCGGTTGGCCAGAGCAAGGCCAGGGCGTTCGTCGAGAAGGACGTCAAGACCGGCTTTGCGGATGTCGCCGGCGTCGATGAAGCCAAGGAAGAGCTCCAGGAGATCGTGGCCTTCCTGAAAGACCCCCAGACTTATGGCCGGTTGGGCGCGCGCATCCCCAAAGGCATCCTGCTCGTCGGACCGCCTGGAACCGGCAAGACTCTGCTGGCGCGCGCCGTCGCAGGACAGGCCGGCGTGCCTTTCTTCTCGATAAACGGCTCCGAATTCGTCGAAATGTTCGTCGGCGTCGGCGCCGCACGAAGTCAGAGACCTCTTTCAACAGGCGCGCGCCAATTCGCCCTGCATCATCTTCATCGACGAGCTTGACGCTCTGGGTCGCGCGCGCGGCATATCCGGCTTGAGCGGCGGCCATGACGAGAAGGAGCAGACGCTCAATCAGCTGTTGAGCGAGCTCGACGGTTTCGACCCGACGATCGGCATCGTGCTGCTCGCCGCGACGAACCGCCCGGAAGTGCTCGACCCCGCATTGCTGCGGGCCGGACGCTTCGATCGGCAAATCTCGGTCGATCGACCCGACAAGAACGGCCGCAAGGCGATTCTCGAGGTGCACCTCAAGAAGATCAAGCTCGCCGCCGACATCGATCCCGCGCAGATCGCCGCGCTGACCCCCGGCTTCACCGGCGCGGATCTCGCCAATATCGTCAATGAAGCCGCGATGCTCGCGACCCGCCGCCAAGCGCCCTCCGTGACCCTCGAGGATTTCACCGCCGCGATCGAGCGCAGCGTCGCCGGACCGGAAAAACGCCAGCGCTTGCTCAATCCTCATGAGCGCGAGGTCGTCGCTTATCACGAGATGGGGCACGCGATCGTCGCCATGGCCCTTCCCGGCGCCGATCCGACCAAAAAAGTTTCAATCATTCCAAGAGGCATGGGCGCTCTGGGCTACACGATGCAGATGCCGGCGGAGGACCGCTATCTGATGAGCCGCACGGAATTGCTGAACCGCATGACCGTGCTGCTTGGCGGAAGGGCGGCGGAGATGACGGTGTTTCACGAGGCGACTACCGGTGCCGCCGACGATCTGCAAAGGGCGACGGAAATGGCGCGCGCCATGGCGACGCGCTACGGGATGGAGACCGAGATCGGACAAGCGTCCTTCATCACCGAGCGGCCGCGCTACCTCGATCTGCCGGGGCTCGGCCCGCAGCCCTCCGAGATGAGCGAGGAAACGAGCGCCAAGATTGACGTTGCGATCCGCAATCTCATCGATGAAGCTTTCCAGCGCGCGACCGAGATCTTGCGAATCTGCGCAAGCGAGCACAAGGCCGCAGCCGTTCGACTGCTCGACAAGGAGACCTTCAGCGAAGCCGATCTCGAGCCGATCCGCACAGCCGTGACGGCGCGGGTTGGAGAGGCGAAACGAGCGAAAAAAGAGGCGTCGCCCCGCGAGCCGCCCGTTCCAGCGCCGGCCGAAAGGGAGATTGAAAAAAATTTCCGTCAGCTGAGAGACGTTATGAAGCGAGCTTTCTCCAGCTTGGCGAGATGGCGTGGTTTCGGCTCGGCGAAGCCGTGACGGTGATAGGGAAGCGCAGCAGCACGCGTTAGCGAGCCAATGGCCCGTGGTCCGGACGCATTTGGACCGCGAGCCTCTGGCTCGCAGGAAGCGATCATCCGGAATTCTTATGAGTGAGACGACCGCGCCGAGAGCGGCTCCCCCGACGCGCGTCTGGCTCTCGGCTGCGCTCAGCCGGCCTTCGGCGGCGCACCCGTCTTGATCTCGATGGTCTTGGCGCTCTTGGCGGCTTCCCCAGGCTTTTTCACCGCGACGTGCAGCACGCCCTTGTCGAGATGGGCGGAGATCGCTCCCTCGGCGGGGCTGAACGGCAGCGTCATCGAGCGATAGAACGAGCCAAAGCTGCGCTCCTCGACGTGCCAGTCCTTCTCGTCCCTTTTCTCCTCATGCTTCTTCTCGCCGGAGATCACCAGGCGATTTCCCTCGACACTCACCTTGATGTCCTTCTCCTCGACGCCGGGAAGCTCTGCGGTCACCTCGAGGGCGCCGTCGGTTTCGGCGACATTGATCGCCGGAGCCCCCGCCCCCACGTTCAGCGCAGGAAGATTTTGACCGAAATTGCGGAACACGTCCTCCATTTCACGCCGGAAGGACCTGAAGGGATCCGGCGTGAGATCCTGACCGCTCCATAAGCTTGGCATTTTCATAGCCTACCTCCCTTTTTTGAAATTCACGATCGATTGAAGAGATAAGCACTCTTCGCGAAGAGTGAGGCTAAGGGGGCGATTTGTCGCACAGGTGACGGCTTTCGCTCGGCCGGCGGCAGTCACGCGCCTTCATCAAACTCGGCTTGCCGCCGACTGGGATCGTCCACTTCGGAGCGCCCCCTCTGCCGCGCGACGGCGGCGTTCGCGGCGCGCACTGCTCGACCTTCATCCCCCGTCTCCGCCAAGATGTTATTCGCGACATTGCTCCACAAGCGACAAAGATGCGGCGTATCCGCTTTGTGCGTGTGTCTCGGCGCGTCTTCAGGCCGCCAGGGCAAAGTCAGGCGACCTCACTGTACGCCGCGCCGCAGAGCAAGGGCTCTGCGACGGATTGCGTCGTCCGAAAGCGGCTCGCGCGAAAGCCCGGCGACCAATGGCCTCGCGACAGACCCGCCTTCGCCTTGAGATGCGCGAGAAATTCCTCCTTGTGGGTCAGCTGCTCCCAGACAGCGGGCAGGAATAGAGCCTGTCGGCCCGCATCCTCGATCAAGAGCCCGTCCCGGTGCGGCTGCAGCTGGGACAAGAGATCGGATTCGCCTTCGAAGCTGATCGGCTCCAAAGGCGACAGCAGCGTCACGGTCAGCGACACTCGCGCCCACTCGACGCGCTCCAGCGGCGCGAACCGCGGGTCTCGAAAGGCCGACCTCACGGCGTTGGTCCTGATGTCCTCGATGAGCGGGCGTCTGGCCGCCACCGAGCCGCAACAACCCCGCAATCTGCCGGCTTTGCGCAAGGTCACGAAAGTCGCGCCCGCCCGCCCGAATGCGGGGGGCAGTTTCTCCGGTGATTGCGAGTCCCGCTCGCCGCAGATGGCGCGGCGGGCGACGTCGTTCATCATTGCGCCATGGCGGCTCGCAAGGTCGTCGCCGGGCGCGATGCCGGCGTTCTCTTCCCAAAAAGCCCAGGCGCCATAGCCGACGACGCGATTGCGAGGACCGGCCGTGTCGCCGGAATTACGCAGGTCAAGCGTCCTCACCCGCAGGCCCCGCCGCCTTGCCGCAGTCAGCAGCCCGTTCACCGGCGCAGCGCCGCAAGCCTGCTCGGAGCTGAGCGCGACGGGATCGAGCCGTTCGATCGCCGCGCAGGTCTTTTCGTCCAATGCGCGACAGGCTTCGTAACTGAGGAAGTGGGACAGGTCGGAGGAGACGACGATGAGCGTCTCGGGACCGCCCCATAGCGCCTCGAGCACATCGGCCGCCTGCTCGCCGCTGACGCGGCCGCAGATAAGGGGAACCAGCCTGAAATCTCCGAGGACGACCTGAAGAAACGGCAACTGGGTCTCCAGGCAATGCTCGCCTTCATGCGCCTCATCCAAAAATCCAAACTGCGGAAGGTCCCGCGCTCGGTTCAACCATTCCTGATCGATCGGAACGGGGCCGAGCGGCGTCTCATAGGCGCAAGCCGACGTCGCCGCCATGCCCGCGAAAGCCACGCGGTGCGAAGGCCCGAGCAGCAGCACGCGGGAGATTTTGCCGCGCGCCTTGGCCAGGAGGCGATAGGCGGCGCCGGCCACGGCTCCGGAATAGACGTAACCGGCGTGCGGCGCGATCAACGCCTTTGGCGGCGAGGCGGCATCAAACGTCTCTGAAGAATGCGCCGCCGCCCGCGGACTGGCATTGGCCAGCAGCCCACTGACGCTGGATCTAAGCTCGGTCGGGTCGGCGGGATAGAACAGCCCCGCCACAGCCGCAGGTCTCATCGCGCTTTGCGGATGCGTCTCAATCATCTTCGGCCTCTTTCATTCGCAAATAAGCGTCTCCATCTCTTCGTCATGAACTCGACGGAACTCATCGACCGCGCCGCCGTGCCGACGCCAGCCGCCCGCTATTGGCATCTGCTCGACGATGGACGTATTCAATGTGATCTCTGCCCGCGTTTTTGCAAGCTGCGGGACGGGCAGCGCGGGCTTTGCTTCGTGCGCGCCCGCCGTGGCGACGAGATGGCGCTGACCACCTATGGGCGGTCGTCAGGCTTCTGCGTGGACCCCATCGAGAAGAAGCCGCTCAACCATTTTCTGCCCGGCACGCCGGTGCTGTCTTTCGGCACGGCGGGTTGCAATCTTACGTGCAAGTTCTGCCAGAACTGGGACATTTCGAAAGCGACCGAGCTCGACCGCCTTCAGGATCAGGCCTCGCCTGCAGAAATTGCGCAAGCGGCGAAAGAGATCGGCGCGCGCTCGGTCGCCTTCACTTACAACGACCCCGTGATCTTTCTCGAATATGCGGTCGACGTCGCGAGCGCGTGCCGCGAGGCCGGCGTGAAGACCGTGGCCGTCACCGCCGGCTACATCACGCCTCAAGCCCGCAAGGAGTTTTTCGGCGCGATGGACGCGACGAACATCGACCTCAAAGGCTTCACCGAGGAGTTCTATAGGACGCTCTGCACGGCGGAGCTTCGCGCGGTGCTCGAGACCCTCGAATATGTGAAGCACGAGACGCAATGCTGGCTCGAGATCACGACGCTGCTGATCCCCGGCAAGAACGATTCCCCTGCCGAGATCGAGGCGCTGACGAAATGGGTCCATGAGCGGCTCGGCCCCGACACGCCGCTGCACTTTTCCGCCTTCCATCCCGACTGGCGCATGCGCGACATCCCGAGAACGCCGAAGGCGACGCTCGAAAGGGCGCGCCGAATCGCCTTGGAGAACGGCCTGCGTTACGTCTACACCGGCAACGTCCACGACGAGGCGGGACAGAGCACCTATTGCCACAGTTGCGGAACGAAGCTCATCGGCCGCGACGGCTATGATCTCACCGCCTGGTCTGTGACGCCGGAGGGCCGCTGCGCCAAATGCGGCGAGGCGTGCGGCGGCGTCTTCGAGGCGCGTCCGGGCGAATGGGGATCGCGGCGCGCGCCCGTGCGCCTGTCAGGAAGCAAGCCGGCAGAAGCCCGCCCTTCCGCCCGGGCGCCAGCGGCTCGCGCCTTGTCCTTATAGGCGAAGAGTTTTTGAATCGAGATCGAGCGCGCGCGCGAGCGTCGGCAACGCTTTAGGGAAACGGCAGGCGCGCGGCTCCCGCTCGACGCGTCAGAGGCTCTGCGCTATCGTGATCTCTCTCTCGCCGTTGACGGGAAAGAGCCTCTCTTGCGCCGTCTTCCCGTTCCCACCCGCCCTCCCGGCCGGCAATTACTCACGGGTTAGAGCGACCGCCCATGCACCCAAAAATTCACGAAATCCCCGAAGGCTGGGCGCGCCAAGCGCTGGTCGACACGGAAACCTATCAGGCGCTCTACGCCCGTTCATTCGAGGATCCCCAGGGTTTTTGGAGTGAACAAGCCCGACGCATCTGCTGGATCTCGCCCTTTACGATCGTCAAGGACACGAGCTTCGAGCCGCATAACGTTTCAATCAGATGGTTCGAGGACGGAACTACCAATGTCGCGATGAATTGCATCGACCGGCATCTCCTTTCGCGCGGCGGCAAGACGGCGATCATCTGGGAAGGGGACGATCCGTCGCAGTCGCGGCACATCACCTATCGCGAGCTGCACGAGGAAGTCGGCCGCTTCGCAAATGTGCTCAAGAAGCACGGCGTGCGTCGCGGCGATCGAGTCACGATCTATCTGCCGATGATCCCCGAGGCGGCTTTTGCAATGCTCGCCTGCGCGCGGATCGGCGCGATCCATTCGGTCGTCTTTGGCGGCTTCTCGCCCGAGGCGCTGGCCGGGCGCATCGAGGACGCGCGTTCGGAAGTCGTCGTCACGGCGGACGAGGGGGTGCGCGGCGGAACGCGGACCCCTCTCAAGGAAAACGTCGATAAGGCGCTGACCAGGGTCGAAGCGAAAACCGTGCTCGTCGTGACGCGCACCGGCGCCGACGTCTGCATGGAGGAAGGCCGCGACTTTCGTTACGAGGAGGAACGCGAGAGCGTCTCCGCGCATTGCCCCTATGCGGAAATGGGGGCCGAAGATCCCCTCTTCATCCTCTATACGTCGGGCTCCACGGGCAAGCCCAAGGGCGTATTGCATACAACGGGCGGCTATCTGGTCCACGCGTCGCTCACGCACGAGCTCATCTTCGATTACCACGACGGCGACATTCATTGGTGCACGGCGGACGTGGGCTGGGTGACGGGCCACAGCTATATCGTCTACGGCCCGCTCGCGAATGGCGCGACCACGCTGATGTTCGAGGGCGTGCCCAACTATCCGACCGTCTCGCGCTTCTGGGAGGTCGTCGACAAGCATGCGGTGAACATCTTCTACACCGCGCCGACGGCGATCCGCGCCTTGATGGCGGCGGGCGAGGAGGCCGTGAAGAAGACGAGCCGCCAATCTTTGCGGCTTCTCGGCTCGGTCGGAGAGCCGATCAATCCGGAGGCCTGGGAGTGGTATCACCGGGTCGTCGGCGAGGGGCGGCTCCCGATCGTCGACACCTGGTGGCAGACGGAAACCGGCGGGATCATGATCTCGCCGCTGCCGGGCGCGACCGCGCTGAAGCCCGGCTCGGCGACAAAGCCCTTTTTTGGCGTGATCCCCGAGATCGTCGGTCCGACGGGCGAGGTCCTGGAAGGCGCGTGCGAAGGCAATCTGGTGATCGCCAATTCCTGGCCGGGGCAGGCGCGCACCTTGTGGGGCGATCATGAGCGCTTCGCGCAGACTTACTTCAACGCCTATCCCGGCAAATATTTCACGGGCGACGGCGCGCGGCGCGACGAGGACGGCTATTATTGGATCACCGGCCGCGTCGACGACGTAATCAACGTCTCCGGTCATCGGCTGGGAACGGCCGAGATCGAGAGCGCTTTGGTCGCGCATGAGATGGTCTCGGAAGCGGCGGTTGTCGGCTTCCCCCATGATCTCAAGGGGCAGGGCATCTACGCCTATGTCACGCTGATGCAGGGCGTCGTACCGCATGATGCGCTGCGCAAGGAGCTCGTCGCCTGGGTGCGCCGCGAGATCGGCCCGATCGCCTCCCCTGACGCGCTCCAATTCGCGCCCGGCCTGCCGAAGACGCGCTCGGGCAAGATCATGCGACGGATTCTGCGGAAGATTGCCGAAGGCGAGTTCGGAACGCTGGGGGACACCTCGACGCTCGCGGATCCGGGGGTGGTCGGCGAGCTCATCAAGCATCGGGCGGAAGTCTGACCGCCGTCATGGGAAATGAGCTCGCCAAGAGGGCAGCCTCCGAGCGCGCGACGGATCGACTCGCCCCTGCTTCGGGTGAGCGCGGAGATGGACGGCCAAAGGCCGCGAAGGATCATTTGGCGGTGGCCATCCATCTTGCCAGTCCTCGCGAAGATGGTTAGGCAACGGGCGCCTGCCGATGCGGCGGGTGGGAAGTATGCGCCCGAGGGCTCTGGCCAATTTCCCGAAACTAAAGATGCGAAGCGCCCCGCGCGACAAGGCCTGGATGACGACGATCACTCGCCGCAAGCTGCTCGCGGCGCTCGCCAGCGCAGCGGCGCCCGAGGTTACACCGAGATTCGCTTTGGCGCAGGGGCAAAATCCGCCCACTGTCCCCACTGCCGAGGGCGCAAAGGGGCCGCGTTTCACTTATCAGGAGGTCGTCGAGCGAGCGAAGCGACTCGCCGAGCAACCTTTTCAGGAGTCGACCTGGCGCCTGCCATCCGCCTTCGACAAGCTCGATTATGACGCCTGGCGCGAGATCCGCTTCAAGCCGGAACAGGCGATGCTCGGCTCGGGCGGCGACCCCTTCCGCCTCGAGACCTTTCACTTAGGGTTTCTCTATCGGCGTCCCGTCACGATCAATCTCATTCGCGACGGGATCGCCGCGCCGATCCCCTACTCGACCGCGCTCTTCGAGTACGGCCGCATCAAGCCGGACGAGTCGCTGCCGGTCAATTTCGGCTTCGCCGGCTTCCGACTGCATTATCCGCTGAACGATCCGCATGTGAATGACGAGGTGATCTCGTTTCTCGGCGCAAGCTACTTCCGCTTTTTAGGGCGCGAGCAGAAATACGGCCTTTCCGCGCGGGCGCTCTGCGTCGAGGCAGGCACGGAGAACGAGAGCTTTCCCTTTTTTCGCGAATTCTGGATCGAGACGCCTGCACCCAGGGCAAGCCGCGCGACCATCTACGGGCTCGTCGACGGCAAGGCCGCAACCGGAGCCTTCCGCTTCGATCTGACGCCGGGTCAGGATAGCGAGCTCGAGGTCCAGGCGACCCTATTTCCGCGCCAGGCTGGCGTGAAATTTGGTCTCGCGCCGTTGACGTCCATGTTCCTCGCCGGAGAGAACGACCATCGCGTCAGCCCCGGCTTCCGCGCCGAGCTGCACGATTCCGACGGCCTGCTGATGCGCACCGGCGCGGACGAATGGCTCTGGCGTCCGCTCGCCAATCCCACCTCTGCTCGGACGACGTCCTTCCTCGATAATGACCTCAGGGGCTTCGGCCTCATGCAGCGGGACCGCACCTTCGAGTCGTATCAGGACCTCGACCTCAGCTACGAATCGCGGCCGAGCTATTTCATCGAGCCCCTGCGTCCGTGGGGGCCGGGAAGGGTCGAGCTCATCGAGCTCGCGACCGCGGACGAGACGAACGACAATATCGTGGCCAGCTGGACGCCGGCTGAACCGCCCGCGCCGCTCACTCCATATCCTTACGCCTATAAGATCACGGCCTGTCTCGACCAGGCGCGGCTTTCCCCGAATGGGCGTGTCGTCAACACTTTCACCGCGCCGGCCAAAGCCTTGGGCTCCTCGGAAGCGGCAGCCGTCAATTCGAAGCGCTTTCTCGTTGATTTCGCGGGGGGAGATCTCTCCTATTACGTAGCCGATCCGAGCGAGGTCGAGGTCGTGGTGAGCGTCACCAATGGCCAGATTCTTAGAAAGTCCGTGACTGTCAATTCCCATATCGACGGGCTGCGCGCGATGTTCGATGTCTCCGTCAGATCGGGCGAGACGGCGGACATCCGCCTCTTCCTGCGGGCGGGCGGCAGGACCTTGACGGAGACCTGGACCAACCCCTGGACCTCGCCCTAGGCGTCCGAGCAATCGTCCCGCGCATGAGCAAGCTCCTCGGATCGTCGCGCCGTCTCGACATCGACGGGCTCAGGGCGATCGCAATCGCGCCGATCGTGCTATTTCACGCCGGCTCCAACGCTCTGCCGGGCGGGTTCACCGGCGTCGACATATTTTTTGTGATCTCGGGCTTCCTGATCACTTCGATCATCGTGCGAGAGCAGAAAAACGGGGGGTTTTCACTCGCATCGTTCTATCGCCGCCGCGTCGTGCAAATCCTTCCGGCGCTTTTCGTCATGCTCGCCATCAGCCTCGTCGCGGGCTGCGCCATTCTGCTTCCAGACGACGTCCGTAAGCTCGCCGCGACGGCTGCCGCCGCGGGGGGGTCGGTCTCCAATATCTATTTCGAGAGAACGTCTGGCTACTTCACGCCGGCAGCCGGAACCGCGCCTCTGCTGCACACATGGTCGCTCGGCGTGGAGGAGCAGTTCTACCTTTTCTATCCGCTGCTTCTGATGGCGATCGTGCGTTGGGCCCCGACGCGCTTGCGGTTGGCGCTGGCGATCCTGGCGATATCCTCCCTGATCTACAACCTTTATCTCGTTGAGCGCGCGCCCGAAGCCGCCTTCTATCTGTTGCCGAGCCGGGCTTGGGAGCTCGCCCTTGGGGGGCTCGCCGCCATCGGCGCCTTTCCCGCCGCCGCTTCGCCGCTGGCGCGCGGCGTCCTGGCGACGCTCGGCCTTGCATCTATTGCCGCGGGAGTGGCGCTGATCCGATCCGACAGCCTACTGCCGGCGCCATGGGCGCTGCTGCCCTGCGGCGGGGCGGCTCTGCTCATTCTATACGGTCAGGGCGCGCCAACGGAACGGCTCTTGGCCTCGTCTCCCCTCCGGGCGCTCGGCGCAATTTCGTATTCGCTGTATCTGTGGCACTGGCCAATCATCGTTTTCTACCGCATGCGCACCGATGCGCCTCTGACGGCGGCTTCCGGAGCGGCGACCATAGTCGCGGCGCTTGTGCTGGGGGCGCTGTCTTACGCGCTCGTGGAACGGCCGTTCTTGCGTGGCTTTCACGATTCGCCGCCTGTCCGCGTTCTTGCCTGCGGCGCGGTCGGGCTCGCGACGTTATTCGCGATCTCGGGCCTGGTGTTCTCGCGCGCGGACCAATGGCGCGATCTGCCGGCGGAGGTGCGGCGCGTCGCCGCTTATGTAGACTATGAGTCCTGGCCGGATCACAAAGCGCAGTTCCTGGAAGGCACATGCTTCGTCAGCCGGGGAGAGACCTTCGACCGCAAGAACTGCCTCGCGCTCAGCGCCGCCAAGCGCAACCTGCTGGTGTTTGGCGACAGTCACGCCGCCCAATATTGGCGCGCCATCGCCGAGCGATTTCCGGACTGGAACGTCATGCAGGCCACGGGCTCGGCCTGCCGTCCAATGCGCGACGTATCCACGGAGCCGCATTGCAATGAGCTCGTGCCCTATGTGCTCGACAGCTTTCTAGCGCGTGAGAGGATCGATGCGATCGTGCTCGGCGGACGCTGGCTGCAAGGCGAAACGAGCAGGCTAGAGGCGACGATTCGGGAGCTCACGGCGAAAGGAATCGCGGTGACGGTGATCGGTCCGGCGGTTGAATATGAAGGCGAATTTGCCCGGCTCCTCGCCGACGCGATGCTGCGCGGCGATCCGCATTCTGTCGATCGCCTAATGGTCGCCGACCGAAAGCCGCTCGATGAAGAACTCGCGCGACTGGTCGCGACGACCGACGCACGCTACCTCTCGGAAATCGACGTCGAATGCCCAGCGGGACAGTGCCGCCTGTTCGATCCCGATGGCGGTCCGTTCCATTTCGATTATGGGCACATCACTCTATCCGGCGCACGAGCGATCGTGGCGCGGTTGGCGCCCTGAGGCCGGCGCCGAGCCTGTCTGAAGATCGGGCGGGGCGGCGCCGGCACGCAGTTGACGCCTCTCAGCGTGGTGAAATCGATCCTCGCGTCCGGCCAGGCGTCCGTCGCGGTCAATAATGCGCTTCAAGCCGCGGCCTTGCGCGCCGGTGAGCCTTCGGCTTCGGCCGCAGCGGCGACGGCGTCGCGTTCCGTCGCCGTCGTCTGCCAATGAAGAATTTCGAGACGTCCATCGTCATGCTCGGCGATCGCCGTGCAGCTCTCAACGAAATCGCCGGTGTTGATGTAAAGAACACCTTCGATGGTCTTGATCGCGGCGTGGTGGATATGGCCGCACACCACCCCGTCGAACGCGCGGCGGTGCGCCTCGGCAGCCAGAGTCCGCTCGAAGTCGCCGATAAAGTTCACCGCGTCCTTCACCTTGAGCTTCGCCCAGGCGGAGAACGACCAGTAGCCCCATCCCAAGCTGTGTCGCAAGCGGTTGAAATGGGTGTTCAGCTCAATCGCCGTCTCGTAGGCCCGGTCCCCGAGAAAGGCCAACCATTTCGCATGGCGCACGACGATGTCGTATTGATCGCCGTGGATGATCAGCAAACGCTTGCCGTCCGCGGTGACGTGCTCGGCCTCCGGAACGACTTCGACGCCGCCGAAGGTCAGTCCCGTGTAATCACGAGCGAACTCGTCGTGATTGCCGGGCGTGTAGATGACTTTCGCCCCCTTGCGCGCCTTGCGCAGCAGTTTCTGAACCACGTCGTTGTGCGATTGGGGCCAGTACCACCCGCCCTTCAAGCGCCAACCGTCGACGATGTCGCCCACGAGGTAGATCGTGTCCGCGTCGTTATGGCGCAGAAAGTCCAGCAGCAGCTCGGCCTGAAGGCCGCGCGTCCCCAGGTGCAGATCCGAGAGAAACAAGGTGCGATAGCGATTGCTCGGGATATCTTCCATCATCCGATCCACGCCCGATCTCGGTGAGCCGCCGAAGGGCGACGCGCGTCTTAAACCGCGCGTTAGGAAGAATCAGATTCGCGTTGCGAATTCATGACACGGGCGGCGGGCCACTGTGGAAGGTACCCGCGCCGATGCGAGATTTTCTCTGATTTTCAGGTGGTTAGGAAATCGAGCGGTCCCGAGAAACCGGTGCGCGCTCGCAAATTGGGGCGACCGCGCTCAAGCGGCCTTTCGAATGCTCTCGGCCGGACGGAGCTGCGCCTTTGCCGCCGACTCGGCTCGACTCCTGGCGGGAGGGGCAGTCTTCTTCAGTCGGCGCTTCAGGCAAAGCCACAGCTCCCCCATTTCCTGCGCGGCGACGCCCTGAGGATTGCATTCGACGACGGCGAGTCCCGAACGCGCCGCTTCCTGATAATCGACGCGCGCCGAGACGAGCGGAGCGAGCAGCGCTCCCATCGCTTGGAGAACCTTTGCGCCTTGCTGGACGCGGTGGCTCTGCGGCGCCGGCGGGCACTGGTTGAGCAAGAAGGCGTAGTCCTTGCCGCTCGCTTTCACCCGGGCCCGCGTATGCTCGCTCGCCCAGAGGTCGAACGCGTTCGGCCGCGCCGGAATGACGCAAAGATCGGCGGCGCGCACCGCAGCGTCAAACTCAGCGCCCATGCCGCCCGGCGCGTCGATCACCACAAGCGTCACGCCTTTTTTCTGCAGCGACGCCAGAGTCGCGGCGAGCTTTGCGGCGGGGACGCTTTCGACTCCCACGTCGCTCTTTCCACGAATCTTCGCCCACGAGGCCGCCGACTGTGACCCGTCGAGATCCAGGAGGATAACGCGCTCTCCCGCGAGCGACGCGGCGACAGCGACATTGGTGGCGAGCGTGCTTTTTCCGGCGCCGCCTTTTTGAGTTACGAACGCGATCGTGCGCATGAGGATGGTCCATGGTGAAGGGTTGCATTCACGCCCTACCGACGCCACGCCTTGAAAGCCGAGCGGCCCAGCCAAATTCTCTCCATGAGGAAAGAATTGTCTCGTCGTTCACCAATTCGAAATAATTGCGAGAGGGTTAATTCTTGGTTAACGATTTGTCGACATGCAGGAGGCTCTAGTAATGCGCTTCGCCGCTGCTCAGTTGGAGATCCGCCTCCGCCTGGGCCTTCGAATATGAGCGATCTGTTCGAGGCGGCGGGGCTCGACGATACGGCGCCGCGCCCGCTCGCCGACCGGATGCGGCCGCAGCGCCTTTCCGAGGTGGTCGGCCAGGACCGTCTTCTCGGCCCCGACGGCGCGCTGACGAGGCTGCTGCGCGGCGGCGCGCTCGGCTCGATGATTTTCTGGGGCCCTCCCGGCTCCGGCAAGACGACGGTCGCGCGGCTGCTCGCCGGGGAGACGACGCTCGCCTTCGTGCAGGCCTCGGCGATTTTTTCGGGCGTCGCCGAGCTCAAGAAAATTTTCGAGGCGGCGCGCGCCCGGCGAGCGACAGGCCAAGGCACGCTGCTCTTCGTCGACGAGATTCATCGGTTCAACCGCGCGCAGCAGGATAGTTTCCTGCCTGTCGTCGAGGACGGCTCGATCACCTTGATCGGCGCCACGACAGAAAACCCCTCCTTCGAGCTCAACGCGGCGCTCCTCTCTCGCGCTCGCGTGCTGACCTTCCGACCGCTCGACGAGGCGGCGATCGAGCAGCTATTGGAGAAAGCCGAGAAGGTTGAAGCAAAGCCTCTTCCGCTCGACGCCGACGCGCGCGCCGCGCTCGCCGCGATGTCCGACGGAGACGGGCGCGCCGCGCTGACGCTCGCCGAGGAAGTCTGGCGCGCCGCGAAGCCCGGCGAGATCTTCAACCGCGCGGCCCTCGCCGAAATCGTGCAACGGCGCGCGCCGATCTACGACAAGGCGCAGGAAGGCCACTACAATCTGATCAGCGCGCTGCACAAGAGCGTGCGCGGCTCCGATCCCGACGCGGCGCTCTATTACCTCGCGCGCATGCTCGACGCGGGCGAGGATCGGCTGTTTCTCGCAAGGCGAATCGTTCGCATGGCGGTCGAGGACATCGGCCTCGCCGACCCGCAGGCGCTCGTCGTCGCCAATGCGGCGAAGGACGCCTATGACTTTCTTGGCAGCCCCGAGGGCGAGCTCGCGCTTGCCGAGGCCGTGATCTATGTGGCGACCGCGCCGAAATCCAACGCCGCCTATGTCGCGATGAAGCGCGCCGAAAGGCTTGCGCGCGAAAAGGGGTCGCTCGCCCCGCCAAAAATCATCCTGAACGCGCCGACAAAGCTCATGCGCGAGGAGGGCTATGGCGAGGGCTATGAATATGATCACGACTCGCCCGACGCTTTCTCGGGGCAAAACTACTGGCCCGAATCACTCCCGCCGCAAAAGCTCTATGAACCCGTCGAGCGCGGCTTTGAACGTGAGATCAGCAAGCGTCTCGACTATTGGGCGAGGTTGCGCAAGGAACGCAGCTAATCACGAAACCGGCTGAATCTGCGATGGTTTGATGATCATCAAGCTGATTGCGACTGTGGCGAATATGTCACGCTCGCCAAGATTCGACACGCGACGCGCGCAAAAGGCGCAGTTTCGATTGACCCAGAAAGAGGCGTCGACTTAGGTTCTTTGCATCGGCGAGGTCGACAGACAAATCGCCAACAGATGTGCAGTCCGCGATTCGCTGACATCGGCCTTGCGGTTGCGCCTAACTCTAACGACGAGGCGAATATCATGATCAAGCATTCTGCCGCCGCCGGCCTTGCGCTGGCGCTCGTCGCCGGATCGGCGTTCGCAGCCGATCTTCCCAGCCGCAAGGCGCCGATCATCGTCGAGCCCCCGCCGGTGTTCACCTGGACGGGCCTCTACGGCGGTATCAACATCGGCTATGGCTTCGGCAACGGCGATCGGGACTGGGGCTACGCGACCTCCAGCATTCCGCGCTTCCCCTTTGTTTTGGGCTTCGGCGCCGTTCCGGCCTTCGCGGGAACTGCAGGCTGGTGGATTCCCAACGATATGAACGGCGTGCTCGGCGGCGGTCAGGCCGGCTTCAACTACCAGTTCAATCCGTGGCTGGTCGTCGGCGTCGAGGCGGACCTCCAGGCGACTGACGTGCATAGCCAGGGGAATGGCATCGGCGGCGGAGCCGGCGGATTCTTCTTCCAGAGCAACACTGTTTACGCCACGCAAAACAAGAGCGTCGACTGGTTCGGCACGGTGCGCGGACGTATTGGCGTGACTTTCCCGAGCTTCCCGAACCTGTTGGTCTATGGCACGGGCGGCTTCGCCTATGGCAACGTGGTCCACAGCGTCAACGCTTCGCAATTCTTCCCCAACGCTATCGTCGGCGTCGGCCTCTTTGGGGTACCCGCCTTCGGCCCGGCGGCCTTGGTGGGCGCCGGCAGCAATTACGACGCCACGCGCTTCGGCTGGACCGCGGGCGGCGGCGTCGAGTGGTTCCCAATGCCCTCCCATGCTCTCTTCAAGGCCTTCTCGGTCAAGCTTGAATATCTATACACCGACCTCGGGTCGACCACGGTCTGGGGCGGTCCGATCGGGTTCGTTGCTTCCCCGATCGGTTCCAACTTCGGCTACCAGCAGACCTCTTCGACGCGCTGGCACACGATCCGCCTCGGCGTCAACTGGCACTTCAATCCCTTCGTGGCCGCTCCCTTGCCGGTGCTCGCGAAGTACTGATCTCGCCAGAAGATCTCTCGCCTTTGGGAAACCCGGCCCTCGCGGCCGGGTTTTTCTTTGCGGCGCTCCATGACAGGCCGGCTCTGATGCGTTAGAGCCGGGCCCGGGAAAACGCCGCCATGATCCGCACAATCCTCCTCGCCACACTGCTTATTGTCGCTTCCCTCCCAGCGCGCGGCGCGGAGACGCCGGGGCGAGCGGAAAGCGATTGGCCTTGCCGGCAGGTGAAGGTGGCGAGCCTCTCGCTCGAGGCGATCTGGAGCGGGCCGCCGATCGACCGCTCGACGCAAGCTGATTCCGATCCGGCGCTCTCGGATCTCGTCCTCCGGCTCGCGGCTCGGCGCACCTCGCTCGAGGAAGCGCAAAAGCTTGTCGCCGAATTTGCCCAAGGCGCGGGAACGATGCGCAAGGAGCGGCTGACCCAGCTCTTCGCGCGCCTCTACGACAAGCTCGATGCGGAGAGAAGCCAGGTCATCGGCGGCCTCGAGCGCTACGGGCGCGCGCAGAAGGAAGCCGCGCAGCGTCTGCGCGAGGAGACGCAAAAGCTGCGCGAGGCGCAGGACGCGCGCCGCGACGCCGCCGAGATCAAAGAGCTCTCGACCGCGCTCGCCTGGAACACGCGCATGTTCGAAGAGAGGCGAAAGGCGGTGGTCTTCGCTTGCGAGACCCCCGCACTGATCGAGCAGCGCCTGGGAGCTTTGGCGCGAATGATTCTCGCGGCGATGGCGTGAGATTCGCATCTCGCGCCGGCTTGGGACAGGGTACGCCAGAGTATCGAAACAAGCCCCGGCGAAACGGACTTCGCCGGGCTGACGTTTTTTTGCGGCGTTGGCTCTATGCGTCGAAGCCGCCGTCGCCGCCGCCATCGTCATAGTCGCCCGAATCCCAGTCCGCGTCTTGCGCTCCGGGAGAGTTGTCGTTGGGCCCGTCATAAGAGGCGTCGGCGGGATAGTCAGCGCCGCCAGGCGAGTCCCCATAGTAGTTGTTGACGACGGTCGTCTCGTTCAGGCCCGCGTGCTGGAAACCCGAATCGATGCCGAGACCGGAACCGAGCCCGCCGCCATGGAAGAGGCCGCGGATGCTGTCGGCAAGCAGCACGCCGCCGGCGACGCCTGCCGCCGTGCCCAGCGCCCCCTTGAGGAATCCGCCGCCTGGGGCGGCCGGGGCGCCGCTGAATCCCCCTTGTCCAAAACCGCCTTGTCCAAAGCCGCCTGGTGGACCGTAGCCCGGCTGGCCGTAGCCTTGAGGCGGCGCGCCCCAAGGACCGCCCTGCGGCGGAGCGTAGCCCTGCGGCGGCGGCGCGGGGCGCGGCGGGGGAGGCTGAGGAGCCGCGGCGCCGCCGAACAGGCCGCCGAGGAAGCCCCCCGAGGGTTTCGACTGGGACTCGAGCTCTCGCACGCGTCCTTCGAGCTGCTGGATCCTCTCATTCGCCGACCGCAGCGCGAAATCCTGCACGATCACGGTCTGCGCGAGCAGATAGGGAGCTTCGGGCTGCGCCTTCACCTGCTCTGCGATGAAATTCTCCGCCTCCTTGTCGCGCGGCGCAGTCGCGTTGGCTTTGATGCGCTCGAACAGGCCAGCGAGCAGTTTGGCTTCTTCGGGGGACATGGATCTCTCCAATCTGAACCGTGCGTTGCGGCGCGGCGCCGTGGATATGGGCATGAGTCCGATGGCCGCCAAGGGGGAAAGATCAACTCTTGCCGTAACGGCCGCGAACCAATGCCCGCGAAACGCGTTCAATGCAAAGCTGCAGCGTCCCAAGCGCCGGCGGCGCTGAGGGGCCGGCGGCCTTCGCGGCGGCTGCTGCGACCAACGGCTGAGGAGAAAACGCATTGGAGGCGCAAATTTCGCCCTGGCGTTCCTTGTGGCTTTCGCCAGGCGAAACGATCGCGGGGATCGTCGCCGAAGATCCCCGGCGCCACGTCCTGGCGCTCGGCGCGGCCAACGGCGCCTTGGAGGCGCTTTACCTGCTCGACACGGACCTGGTCGGCGCGCCTCTCGCCTCGCTCGCGCATATGTCCGACGCCACGGTCCACGCCCTGGTCGCGGTCGCAGGCGCGCTCCTAGGAGTCGCCAATCTCTATCTCTCCGGCTTTCTCCTCAATCTTGCGGCGCGTCCGTTCAACGGCGCGGGATCGCCGCTGACGTCGCGCGCAGCGCTCGCCTGGGGCTCGGCGCCCTCCTCGCTGGGCGGCGCCCTCGCTCTCCTTTTCGCGGCTTTCCGAGCGCAAGGAATCGGCAGCGGCGACGCGCCTTCCTTCCTTGCGTCGGCCACGCTTTTGACCTTCGAGCTCTGGGGATGGGTCGCGACCGTCGCGATGGTCGCGCGCGTGCAGGGATTATCCTGGCCGCGCGCGCTGGCCGCGCTCTTTTTCGTGGAAATCGTTGCGACGGGGCTGATCGCCCTGACGGTGCGAACCTTCTTGTTTCAGCCGTTCAACACGCCGAGCCGCTCGATGGAGCCGACGCTGCTACAGGGCGACTATTTCTTCGTGAACAAATTCGCTTATGGCTACAGCCGCTTCTCCCTGCCGCTGGCGCCACGGATCTTCGCGGGCAGAATTTTCGCCGCCGAGCCCAAGCGCGGCGACGTGGTGGTCTTCGCCCTGCCGAGAGATCCCCAGACTGCCTACGTCAAGCGCATCATAGGCCTGCCGGGCGACCGTGTGCAGCTCATCGCCGGCCGTCTCTACATCAACGGCGAGGTCGCCCCCCGCAAGACGCTCACCGTCGCGAGCGAAGACGGCGCGGTCCCCACCTATGAGGAGACGCTGCCCGGCGGCGTCGTCCATGTGATCGAAGAAGAGTTCGGCGATGCGGCCTTCCTGGACAATACCGAGGTCTTCGAGGTTCCGGCGGGCTCCTATTTCGTCCTTGGCGATAATCGGGACAACTCGATGGATTCGCGCGTGAGCCCGGAAAAAAAGGGGATCGGCTATGTTCCTTTCGAGAACCTCATCGGCCGGGCCGCCTGGATTTTCTTCTCGCTTCGACCCGAGGAGGACGGAAAGTCAAGGGGCGTCCGCAGCGAGAGAATCGGACAGATCCTGCGCTAGCGCGCTTTCGGCTCGAACGGTCGTTCGAGAGCGTGAGCCTCGCGCCCGCGCCGCCTCAACCGGCGGTCTCCTCCTGCTCGCGCACCGTCATCGGGTTGCCGTGCCAAACGAAATCGTCAAACAGGCAGGCGTCGACGAACATCACCGGCAGCATCGAGTCGCGAACGAGCATTGCAAAGGGCAAACGCCAGCCCCGAGTCCAGTCGCAAAGACGAGCGAGCTGATATTCCGCGCCATAAAGCGCGGCCAGGATCGAGACGGCGACGATCGCCGCCAGCCAGGGGCCGTCCAAGAGCTCTGCCGAATAGGCGCCGAGCAGCACTGGCATGAAGGCGCCGTTTTGGAACTCAGGAAGGAAATAGCCGGGAAAGGTCACGCGCCGCAGCCGCGACCAGCGCACATGGCGGGAATAGACCTCGCGCGCCTTGCGCTGACCCAGCGGTTGCTCGAAGGGCATGTCGACGAGGCGGATCTTCATGCCTTGCGCGCGGATGATCTTGGTGGAGGCGGCGTCCTCGGCGATGTCGGAGGCGAGCGCGCGAATGCCGCCGGCGCGGTCGAGAACCTCGCGGCGCCACATCATGTTCTTTCCTTGCGCGAAGCCTATGCCGACGAACTCCGCGCCATATTGCCAGCGCGCCTGGAAAGTGTTCAGAATCGCGCATTCGACCAGCGCCCAGAACCCGTGGGGACGCGATCCGATCGGCATCGATACGGTCATGGCGGTTTCCTCGTCCTCGAAGGCCGCCAACATGGTCTGTATATAATCGCGCGGGGGGAGCGCGTTCGAATCGGCGAGGATCACATGGCGATGGTTGGCGGCGTCCCAGCCCTTCACGCAATTGTTGAGCTTGGGGTTGGCGCTGACGTAGTCGTCGCCGATGAGCAGACGCGCGGGGATGTGCGGATGCTCGGCCATGGCCTTCTGCACCATCGGGATGATCGGATCATGCGGCCCTTGCACGCAGAAGATCACCTCGTAATCGGGGTAGTCGAGCTCGAAGCTCGCGCGCAGCGTCTCCTCGCTGAAGGCTTCAATCCCGCGCAAGGGCCGCACGAGCGAGACGGGCGGCGCGGAAGCGGGGGCCGGAAGGCTGCGCTCGCGCGCCCGGCATTTGCGGGCCGTGACGGTCATCGCGAAAAAATTGAGACAGAGAAGAAGCAGGCACCAAGCGGCGCAGAAATAGGCGACCATCGTCATTGTGGCGTCTCGTTCCTTTTTTCAATTCGCGTGGGGCGCACAAAAAGGGCGCGAACCGGGCTCAACCTGCGGTCGTCGCTGCGCGGATGCGCCTGCGCCGCCTGCCCGGCCACGCCGGATCAAAGCGTAGGCCCGGACGGGGCAGCGTCAATATTCCGCCTGACATTTGCTCCGCGTCTTGGCAGAAAGGCCTCAGCTCCAAGGCCCAGATCCGCCGTGAGCTCTTGGGAACATCGCGTCGAAGCTTGCTCATGATCGCTCCAATCGTACGATTCGCCCCCTCACCCACGGGACGCATACACATCGGCAACGCGCGGGTGGCGCTGTTCAACGCCCTGTTTGCCGTGACGCAACATGGAAGATTCGTGCTTCGTTTCGATGACACCGATTTCGCCCGGTCGACCGCGGCTTTCGCGCGGGAGATCGAAATCGATCTCTCCTGGCTGGGGCTAAATCCGGACCATGTGGTGCGACAGTCGGAACGCGGAGCGCTCTACGAGACGGCCGCTGCGCGGCTGAAGGAGCAGGGGCGGCTCTATCCCTGCTTCGAGACGGCCGAGGAATTGGAAAAGCGGCGCAAGCTCCAGCAGGCCCGGGGCCTGCCGCCGATCTACGACCGCGCCGCGCTCAAGCTTAGCGAAGCGGAACGCGCGCGTTTCGAGGCGGAAGGCCGCCGCCCGCATTGGCGTTTTTTGCTGGAGCACAAAACCGTCGCCTGGCGAGACCTCATCCGCGGCGAGGCGCATATCGACTGCGCGTCGCTCTCCGATCCGGTGCTGATCCGCGAGGACGGCAGCTATCTCTATACGCTCCCTTCGGTCGTCGACGACATCGACCTCGACATCACCCACATCATCCGCGGCGAGGATCACGTGACCAACACCGCGGTGCAGCTGCAGCTTTTCGAGGCCTTAGGCCCGGACCGCGCGGCGCCGCAATTCGCCCATCACAATCTGCTCATCTCCAGCGAGGGAGAAGGGCTTTCGAAGCGCACTGGCGCGCTCTCGATCGCGTCGCTGCGCGAGGAGGGCTACGAAGCGCTGGCGGTGGCGGCGCTCGCGACGCTGACGGGCTCTTCGGAAGCCGTGCGCGCGGTGCGTTCGCTGGACGAGCTCGCCCATCATTTCGAACTCGCGCATGTCTCGCGCAATCCGGCGCGCTTCGATCCCCACGATCTCGACGCGCTCACGCACCGCACCCTCGCGCTTTTGACCTTCGAGGACGTGCGTGAGCGACTGGCGTCGCATGACATCGTGGGCTTCAAGGCGGAACCCTTCTGGCTCGCCGTGCGCGGCAACCTGGCGCGTTTCTCGGATGCGCTGGAATGGTGGCGCGTCGTCGAGGGGGAGATCGAGCCCGTGCGCGAGGACCTGGGATTTCTCGAAGAAGCGCGTGCGCTGCTTCCCGAGGAGCCCTGGGACAGCGAGACGTGGAGCCGCTGGACCCAGGCAATCAAGGCGAAGACCGGCCGCAAGGGCCGGGCGCTGTTCCATCCGCTACGGCTCGCCCTCACCGGCGCGGAGAAAGGCCCCGAGCTCGCGGCGCTGCTGCCGCTGATCGGCCACGCCCGCGCCGCGGCGCGCCTCGCGGAGGGGTGAGACGCATGGACCTCGCTCATTCGCCGCGCGAAGCCGTTCCCGCGCGTTTCAACCTCGCGCGCTATTGCCTTGCGCGAAACGCCCGCACCCAGCCCGACCGCATCGGGCTGACCATCGTCGGCGATGCGGGCGCGCTGCAGCTCTCCTATCGCGAGATCGACGAGAAGGTGCGCCGGCTGGCCGCCGGGCTCCGGTCGCTGGGTCTGCCGCGCCGCGCGCGCGTGATGATTCGCATGGGCAACGAGGCCGATGCGGCGCTCGCCTATTTCGCCGCGATCGCAGCCGGCTATGTCGCGCTGATCGCCTCCTCTCAGCTCACATTCGAGGAGGCGGAGTTCTTGCGCGCGGACAGCGGCGCGGCGGCGCTGCTGCTCGGGGCGGAATTCGAGAAGGAGCCGCACGCGGCCGACGGTTTTTACACCCTACGCCCCGAGACGCTCGCGCGCCTCTTCGAGGCGCAGCCGCTTGCGGACTACGAAGATACGGGACGCAACGAGCCGGCCTATCTCGTCTACACCTCGGGCACGACGAGCCGCCCCAAGGGCGTGCTGCATGCGCACCGCGCCGCCTTCGCGCGCCGCCTCATGTATCCGCACTGGATGGGGCTGACGCGCGCCGACACGATGTTGCATGCGGGGGCGATCAACTGGACCTACACGCTCGGCGTCGGCGTCGTCGATCCATTCGCCTGCGGCGCCGAGGCCGTGCTCTATAACGGCAAGCCCGACGCTTCGATCTGGGCGCGCCTGATTGAAGAGCGACGCGCGACGATCTTCGCCGCCGTGCCGGGCGTCTACCGGCAAATACTGAAGCATGGCGCGCCGGAGACCCGCGACCTTTCGTCCCTTCGCCACGGACTGTCGGCGGGCGCGGCGCTCTCGCCGCAGCTTCTCGCCGAATGGCGCGCGCGCACCGGCAAGGAGATCTTTGAAGCCTATGGCATGAGCGAGATCTCGACATTCGTCTCGAGCGGCCCAACGACGCCCGTCCGCCCTGGCTCGCCCGGACGGCCGCAGCCCGGCAGGATCGTCGCGGCGCTCCCCCGCGACGGCGGGACGGAGCCCGTGCCCTGTGGCGAAACCGGCCTGCTCGCCGTGCGCGAGGACGAGCCGGGTCTGATGCTTCGCTATTGGAATCGCGACGCAGAAGAGCGTGAGGCGCGGCGCGGCGAATGGTTCGTCTCGGCCGACCTGATCTCCTTCGACGCCGATGGCTACGTGCATCTGCACGGACGGGCGGACGAGATCATGAATGCAGGCGGCTACCGAGTGTCGCCGGCCGAGGTGGAGCGCTGCCTCCTCGCTCATCCCGATGTCGCCGAGGCCGCCGTCGCGGAGCGGCCGGGACGCGAGGAAGGAACCTCGATCATCAAGGCCTATGTCGTCGCGCGCGAAGGCTGTGACCCGCAGGAGAGCGACCTGCTCGCCTTTTGCGCGGAGCATCTCGCCGCCTACAAGCGCCCGCGCGCTGTGGCGCGGCTCGAGCACCTGCCGCGCAACGCCAATGGGAAGCTCATGCGCGCGGCGCTGCCCTGAGGGGGGCGTGCGCGCCTCCGACGCTTCCGATCCTGAAAGAATGCTGAACGACCCGCTCAGCTTCCATTCATTGCCGGCCGCTTAATCTTGCGCATCGTTTGGAGTTTGAGCGGCGCCGCGAGGGTTTCCGGCGACGCTTGAGAACCAGGGGAAGCTCAAGCCATGGTTTCAAGGCGCGCCAAAATCTTCGCGGCCGCGACGATGTCGGCCCTCGTCCTGGCCTCGCCGGCGCTCGCCGGCGGCTGGTGGGGACCCCGCTACGGCGGCGGGTGGGGCCGCGGCGGCGGCTGGGGTTACGGCCCCGGCTGGGGCGTGGCGGCTGCGGCGGGCGCGCTTGGCGGCCTCGCCGTGGGTCTGATCGCCTCGCAGGCGGCGGCCTATCCGGCTCCTTATCCCTATTACTACGGACCGCGTTGCCGCGTTGTGAGTCAGCCCGTGTTCGACCCTTACGGCTATGTCGCCGGGTATCGCCCGGTCCAGGTTTGCGAGTGACGTTCGGCGGAAAGCCGCTTCGTTCTCGCGAGCCCCGTCGCCTCTCCCAGCTCCCCGCCCCAAAGGGCGACGGGTTCGGCCTCCCGGATCAAGCCTCCGGGAGGCCGTCTTTTCCTGGATCGCGCCGCCTTCAGGCGAGGGTGGCTCGAAGGCTCCCAATTCTGTATGGATTGAGATCGGGCCGGTCAGCCTCCAATCGGCGCCGCCGACAACGGGGAAGCTGAGCCATGGCCTCAAAACGCCGCAACATCTTCGCCGTCGCGACAATCTCGGCTCTCCACCTCGCCTCCCCCGCGCTCGCGGACGGATGGTGGGAGCCGGCGCCGCTCCCAGGCGGATGGTTACCTAGGCCGGATCCTAAATTGGACCCGGCGCTCCATGAAATGTTCAACCTCATCGTATCGCCGACGTCCTATCCCATCCTCTTCCCTTTATGGGCGCCGCGCTGCTACGTCGTCATTCAGCCCGTGTCCAATTACGGCTATGCCCGCTCCAATCGCCCGACCCAAGTTTGCGAGTAAAAAGGACGGCGGTTAGAGATTAATGCCGGAGAATTTGTAGTTCACCCCGAACTTGGCGGTATGTATGCCGCTGATCGTGTCTGACGTCGTCCATCGGAAATTGCAGGAGCAATAGCCGTATGACGACTGGGTGTTGTCGATCGCGAGATACAGATATTCGACCTTCAACGAGACGTTTTCCCAGCCATGGATGGGAAGCGCATACTCCACGCCGCCGCCGACCGCAAAAGCAAGCTCGTTTACGGAGCTGCTGGTGCTCAGGTGCGGCAAGGGGCTGATCACGTCTTCTTTCTTGACCGCGAAGTAACTCGTGTTGATCGTCGTGAACAGTGCGGCGGCCTTCACATAAATGAGCAGACTGTCGAAGGCGTAGCCGATGCGTCCGCCGATCAGACCATAGCCGTAATGGCTCCCGATGCTCGTCCGATGCGCAGAGCCCTCGGAGAGGACATCGCCGATCAGCGCGCTGTAATAGAGCTGATTGACGTCTCTGCCGGAACCATATTCTCCCAGATAGCCATATTCGCCCTCGATGCCTATAACCAACGGCATTTGAGGCAGTTGCAGATTATAGCCGACCGTCAGGCCGCCTACGGGCGAGGCGTCGACTCCATATCCGTAGGCGCTGCTGAAAGGGCGGAACCAGAAATTGAAATTGTCCAGCCTTATGGGCTCCGTCGTGCGGACCTGGGCGCCGCTCGCGCCGCCGACGAAGCCGCCGATATAGAAGCCTTCCCAATTGTGGGTTGTCGGCAGAGACGGAAGCTGCGGCGAGGAAAAATCTGCGGCGGCGGCCGAAGACAAGGGCAGCGCGGCGAGAATCGCGACGAGGGGCGCAAATTTTCTCAAGGCGTCACCTTGGTGACGACCGCCCGCCAGTCTGAGCGGCATGCGCCAAGACCGAGCCGGCAATCAGCCAATCCATCGAAAATGGTTAACCGATTAGGGTAAATTGACCGTTAATCTTCGCCCGCCCCCCGCCGAGGCCTCACATCGGGCGCAGGCTCAACTCTTTGCCTTCCTTGGCGTCGCGTCGCCAGATGCCGCCGGACTCGCGATCGAAATGGGCCTTGTGGCCCTTGCGCGCGATGAGCGACAGCCGGCCATGATCCAGGTTCCAGGCGACGGGATCGAAGACGACGAGGCCGTTGTCGCGGCAAGCGGGAGCGAGCTGCGCCTTGAAGCCGCCCGACGCGGGGCGCTGCTCGAGGGTCAGCATGCACCCGGTGTCTTTGTCCTCCGCGCGCAGGATCGCATAGCGTCCCGCGGCCTCGGCGCGCGGTTCCGCTTGAGCGGAGCTGGCCGACGCCGCGACGGCCGCCGCCATGACGAACAGGCGCCAAGCGCCGCATCTCGCATATGTTTCAAACGCCATTCAGTCGAACTCCAAGTGAGCCAGCGCATTTTCGCCAATCTGCGCTTTTCCCGCCGCCCGGCCAAGAGGCGACGAATGGCGACGAATGGCTCAGCAGATAGAGGTCGGCAGCGAACACTTTTTGATATGCGGCAAAATGTCGCGTTTAGCCGCGTCGATTTGTCTCCCGCCGCTCGTTTTTTAACCGAAGGCGTCTAGCGCGCTTTCCGCTCGAACGGAATCGTTCGAGCGATAAGAAATCGCGCCAGTTCAAAAAAACTGAAGCGAATTCTGATCGCAAAAGTCTGTCAACTTTTGCGGAATTCGCTCTAAGTGAGCGCTTCAAACCCTTCGCCTCGGCCTTAGCCTCTCGGCCCTTCGGAGACCTCATGCGGCAGTACCTATTCGCCTTCCGCGCTTCGATCTTCGCGAGCGCGCTGGGAGCCGCGGTCGCGCTCGCAGGCGGCGCGCCGCAAGCCTTGGCGGAAAAGGGCTCGAAAACGGCGCCGGCCCGGCTCTCTCCGGCGGACATGCCCGCAGACCGCGACGGTTCCGCAATGCTCTACGTCCCCGCCGCGGGGCGTTACGCGATCCGCGTCAAAAGTCCTTCCGGCGGGCGAATAGAGCTGGTCGACATGCTCGAAGGTCCGCTGGACGCCGCCGGCGCCCCGGGCGGGCGTGACGGCCGCATCGACGCGCTCCTCGACCAGGGCGCGTATAAGCTCCGCGTTTCAGGCCCCAAAGGCGCCTCGGGAACGCTGCGGCTTTCCGCCGAGCCGTTTCAAGAGCTTAATGACGAGCCGCCCCCGCTCGCCCAAGCGAAGATCCAAAGCGCCGAGCTTGCCGATTTACAGCAGCGCTCTTTTCGGATCGAGGTCGGAGCCGAGGGGCGCGTTTACCTCGAAGCCATCGGCCGCAGCCTCGCCGATCTCAGGCTTTGGCGCGAAAACGGGGAGCTCGTCGATCTAGCGCTCGAGAAGCGCAGCGCCGAGCCGAAGCCCGGGCGCCCCATGACCCGCATCCGTCTCGAAGGGGCCGCCGCCCCAGGCGGCTATATCGTCACGGCCTATGGCGGCGAGGCCGCCCTCTGGGGCGAAGGCGACCAGCCGCAGCCCTTCATGATCCGCCTCGCGCCGCCGCTCCCGCTCGACGCGGGCGTCGCCGAGGGAACGCTTGGACCTTTCGGCTCGGCGCGCTTCGTGGCGCAGCCGAACAGCAACGCCTTTCGGCTGGAGGCGCCGCAGCCCACGCCGCTGCGTCTCGACGAATGGCGCGGCGGCCGGTGGCGCGGCTTCGCGGAAGTCGCCAAGAACAGCCGCGACGCCTTCGCGACTCTGCGCTCGCCGGCCGAAGAGCCGGAGCCCGCGACGCTCGAAGTCTCGGGCAGAGATGGTCAGGCCTTCGCGCTGCGCGCGCTGCACGGCGACGCGCGCTTCTCGTTCGAGGCGTCCGGTCCCCATCTCATCGGTCTCGACATCGCCGGACAAGGGGCGGACGAAGTCCCGGCGACGGCGATTTTCGCGCGCGTCGAAAAGGATGGCAAAACGCGCGTTCTGGCTTCCGACACGCCCCGGATCGGCCCTCGCCGGCCCTGGCGCGGCCGCTTCAATCTGCGCGGGCCGACGGGGCTGCTCTTCGAGATGGTCGACGCCGGTCCTGTCGCGATCGAGGCGAAGGGCGTGAGTGTCCGGGCGACGATCGAACCCGCGCTCTCGGACGGCCCGGCGCCCCGCGCCGACGGCAAGCGTCCCGGACGCTATGACCTCGCGAAGGGCTTTTACCTTCTTTCTCTCAACCCTCCGCAAGGCGCGGGCGGCGTCGTTGACGTCACGCTCGGCGCCCCGGGCGTCGCAGCCCCGGAGCCCGCGCCGACGCCGGCGCGCATCGCGATTTCCTTTGGCGAGCAGAGTCTCGAGAGGGACGGCGCCTATCTCATTCTCGGCAATGTCGCGCCCGAGCTCATCGTCGGTCCGCGCGTCGTCGCTCTGCCCGCCGATCTCTCCAAAGGCCCGCTACAGCTTTGGCAGGGCGCCGGCGAGACGGTCTCGATCCCCGTGCTCGAGCCAAAAGACGGAAAGATCGTCGCTCGCGACTCGCATGGGGTCGAAGCGCCGGTAAATCTCGGCGCGAAAGTCACGCATGAGGGGATCACGTCGCAGCGTCTGACCATCGAGCCCATGGGAAGGGAGCGCGCCTTGGGACTGGCCTTCGTCGCCAACGCGGGCGCCACGCAAGCCGAGCCCGAGACTGAACAGGCGAAGGAAGAACAGCCGGCGAAAAAGCAAACGCACGGCGCGAAGAAGGCCGGCCGCGCGCCGCTCGCCGCGAGCCCGGGCCGTCCCCTTTATTTCGACATCGGCCGCGATGAGACGCAGGAAGTGCGCTTTGAGGCGCCCGAAGGCGGCCTCTATCGGGTCGAGACGCTCGGCCGGCTGAAGACGCGCGTGGCGATCGCCTCGACTGTCTTCGCCAATCTCGGCGAGGGCGAGGACAATGGGCCCGGCCACAACGGCCTCATCGTGACCTATCTGCGCGCCGGCCCTTATCGCGCCGCCGTGACCGCGAAGGATTCGGCAGGACGCGCCGGCCTCGCGGTCTCCAAGGTCGCGCTGAATGAGACGGCGAAGCTTTCAGGCGAGGGCTCCGCGCGCGCGACGCTCGATCCCGGCAAGGGCGCGGCGATTCCCTTCGAGATCGCCGAGCCCGGATCCTACCGGCTCGATCTCTACGGCCTCGGGAGGGAGTGGCGCGCGCGGCTCGAAGACAAGGACGGCTGGCCGCTCGCCAAGCCCGGCCCGCTGACGCGCCTCGATCGCGATTTCGACAAGGGCGCCTATCGCCTCGTCGCTCTGCCCCAAGCAGTCGAGGCGCGCCTTGCCTTCCGCCTCGCGCGCAACGAGGCGGAGAAGGAGCTTTCGGGCCACGGTCCGCATCCGCTGTTTTTCGAAGCTCCGCAAAAGCTGCAATGGCGCGAGCCCGAAACGCGCGGCGCCAAGCGCGAGCCGGATGTGTGGCGCTTCTCGCTCAAGGGCGACGCGGAGATCACGCTCTCGCTCTCCGAAGGCATGCTCGGCGAGATCATCCGCGGCGAGAACGAGAAGGTCGGGCGCGTCGCCGCGGGCCGCGACTTCGCGACGCGCTTGCCGGCGGGCGACTATCGCGTCGAGGCCCGGGCGCTCGCGAGCGACGACCGGCTCGGCTATGAGATTTCGCTCTCCTCAAAAGAGCTGCAGCCACAGGCGCCGCGCCGCGTCGAGCTCCCCGCGAAACTGACCTTCGCGCTCGCGAAAGAAGCGCTCGTCGATCTGACGAGCTTCGGCGACAAGGCGTTCTACGGCGTCTTGAAGAACGAGAAGGGCGAGCTCGTCGAGCCGCTCGCAGAGAGGGCAAACGACTGGAACATTGCGCTGGCGCGCCGTCTGCCTACGGGCGTCTATCGCCTGTCCCTGCATCGTCTCGAAGTCGCAGGGGTCCGCGAAACGCCCGACGAAGAGCTAAGCGAAAACCCCCCTTCTCCGGAGGATGAGGAAGGCGAGGAAGGGAAGGAGACGGCTCAGCCGGGCCGGCCTAAGGGAATAGAAATCCGCCTCGCCTTCCCCGAGGAGCGCGACGAGGGCGCTCTCGAGGCGATCAATTCCAAAACCTTCTCCGGCAAAGTCGCGCATGTCCTCGCCTTGCCGCCAGCGGAGCCGGATACGCTCGCGATGGTCGTCGCGAAATCCGCCGACGAAGTCGCGCTCTCGATCGAGCGGCGCGACGATAAGGGCGCCTGGCGCGTCGTGGGCGCCCGGCGGGGCCTTTCGCCCTTCGCCGCCTGGCCTGCTCCCACGGACGGCTCCGCCTGGCGCGTCGTCGCCTGGACGGTCGGCGACGGCGGCGCGCCAATCGAGCTCGCCTATCGCGATGTGGATCGCACCGGCGAGCGACCCGGCGAAATCGCGCTGAAACCCGTCGCCAACGCGCCCGTTCAGCCCTGCGTCGGTCTCACGAAACTGGTCGGCCCTTCGATCGTCGAGATTGGCGAGTGGCCTTTCGCCCTGGTCGCCGGCTCGACGCCCGGCCAGTTGCTCCAGCCGGTCAAAGCCGGAGCGCTGGCGTCGCAGAGCCAGAGCCTCTGGCTCGCCTCGAGTGGCGACTGCCGGGGCGAGCTTGCGGTCAGCCCGCTCGATTGGCGCGGCGAGGAGATCGCGCTCGATCTCGGCCCGGGCGAAATCGCTGTCGCGCCGGGAGGTTCGGCCCCGAGCGGCAAGGCGCGGCTCTTTCTCGCAAAAAGCCTGGACGGGCGCGTCGGGCTCGACGCCGGCCGCGGCATGGCGGTCGCGCAGGACGCGACGCTCGCGCTGGCGGGCGACACCCCGCTGCGCCTCTGGAACGCCGGCGGCGGCGCGCCTTTGCGCCTCGCCTTGCGCGCCGTCGATGTGACGCTCGAAGCGCCCGAGCGCGCCGAGGGCGCCTTTCACGGCACGCTCGCGCCATGGAGGGCCAAGCCCGTCGCGCTCGCGCTCGGAGAAGCGCCGCTGGCGCTGGAGCTTCCAGCCGGCGTCGCCGTTTTCTCTGCGCCGGACGATCCGACCCGTCTCGCGCTCTACGGCGGCGGCGCCGCGCTCGCCGCGACGCATCATGGCGCGGGCAGCTCCATGAAGCTGTGGCTCGTCAATCTCAGCGGCGCGCCCGCTCCAGTTTCCTTGCAGCCCGCCGTGGGGACGCGCCAGACGCTCGACGCGCCGCGCGCCATTCAAGGTTTCTTCGGCGCTTCCGGCGAGATCGCCGTCCCTGTCGCGCCTCAAAAAGGTGACGTGCTGGTTTCGCTGGGCGGCGCGGCGCGTTTCGTTTCCGGGAGCGGCGCCATTGGCGAGGGCGCGCGCATTGCGCTCGACGGACCGGGCACGGCCATTCTCGACCATGCGCCGGGACTCGCGGCGATCGGCCTCGAGCGCGACGGCAAGGGGCCCTGGCCCGAGGCCGAAGCCAAGCCCGTCAGGCCGCCGCAACGCGTGACGCTCTCGGGCGCTTCCGCGCGCATTTCGTTGAAAAGCGACGCGCCGGCGCTGCTCGTCGCGAGCGGGTCCGCGCCGGCGATCGCGCGCTTTGCCCAAAACGGGCGGCGCGATCTCGAAGCCTTCCCGAACGGCGTGCGCCTCAGCCGCTTCTTCGCGGCGGGAGAGGCGGCGCTCGACCTCTATTCCCCGCACGACGGCCCGCTCTCCGGCGCGCTCGATCTTTCGTTCAAGCCCGCGATCGGAGCGCATGAGGGGATCAACGAGGCGGCGACGGTCGCGCCGGGCTCGGCTGCTCTCTACTTCTTCGACGTCAAGAACGAAGCCGAGATCGGTCTCGGTCTTCGGTCCGACCCAGACCGCGTGACGACGCGGCTCTTTTCGAAAGACGGAGACATTCTGGGCGAGGGCGTCGCGCAGAAAAAGAAGCTTTCCCCCGGCCGCTACTATGTCGAGGTCAGGGCGCCCGCGGCGGCCGCAACGACTGTCGTGCGGCTTTCCCTCTTTGGGCTTTCCCCGCCCCCCGCCGGGCCGCCCGACGAAGTCGTCGCCGACTATCTCGACAAGGCGGGGCTCAAGAAAAGCCGGACGCGATGAAATGAAGAAACTCCTTCTTGCATTATTCCTCGGCATCCTCGCGTTCGCGGCCGACGCCCCGCTCCGCGCGCAAAATCTCGATTTCACGCAGCGCGCAGACGGCGCTCGCGTGGTCCCGGAGCGGTTTCTGCGCGAATGGGACCCGATCACGATCTTCTTTGCGGCCGACGCCGGCCCCAAGAACGGCGGGCCCGCCGAGGGGCACGCGAAATTTGCGACGATCGACGACGAACCTGCCGGCGAATGGCGCTGGCTCGGGCCGCGCGCCTTGCAGTTCCGGCCGGCCGAACCCTGGGCGCCGTTGAAACGCGTCACGGTCTGGGCGGGCAATAATGAGTTGCGGCTCGTCTCGCTTCTGCCAACCCCGGTGTCGACCGTGCCTTCCAACGGAGAAGGTCCGCTTCCCGAGCTGACGCAATTCGCGCTGGGCTTCGCGACGCCGGTCGATCTTGCGGCGCTCTCGCGCCTCGTCTCGATCGAGGTCCGCCCGGCGCCGGGCGTCGCCGAAGGCGAGCGTCTCGCGCAAAAGGATTTCGACATCGCGCCCATCGAGCGTGGCGCGAGGAGCGACAAGCAGAACTACGTGATCAAGCTGCGTGAACCCATCGGCGAGGGCAAGGTTGCGATCTTGCGGCTAAAACTCGCCGACGAGCGGGGCTTCGAGGACGAGACCTTCGAGCTGCGCGTCGCGACCGCGCCGCCTTTCGCCGTGCTCGACGCGAGCTGCGGTCGTGGCTGGAACGACGAGAAGCTCGACACGGTGCTGCGCTGCGCGTCTCCGGCGCCTGACAGCAACGCCAATCCGAGCGGCGACGCTTCCTATTCCGCAGCGAGCGGGCGGCGGATTACGCTGCGCTTTTCCGCCGAGCCGCAGGCGTTGTCGATCCTCGAGGCGCGCGAGGCGCTGCGCATCGCGCCGCCAGTGGATGATCTCGCGCTCGAGGCTGATGCAACCAGCTTGCGGATTGCGGCAAAGTTCCTGTCTGACCGCGTCTATGAGATTTCGCTCGCGCCGGGCGCGTTGCGCGACGCTGCAGGGACGGCCGCTCGCGCGCGGCTTCTCACAGCGTTTCGCCTTCTCGCGCGATGCGCCGGCGCTGCAATGGGACGCGGGTTACGGCCTCGTCGAGCGCCTCGGCCCGCAGATTCTGCCGCTGCGCGGGCGCGGCTATGAGCGCGCCGATATCCGCATCCACCCGATCGATCCGCTCTCGCGCGACTTCTGGCCCTTCCCGCCGCAAGGCGTCGTCACGCTCGACGCCGACGCGCCGCCCCTCCCCGGCAATACGCCGGAACGCTGGTCAGAGCCCGGCGACATCGCAGCCAATGCGATTAAGGAGCGCATCAAGGCCTTGGGCTCGCCGGCGGTCTCGCGCCTCGCGCAACTGCCGCTGCGCCGCGCCGGCTCCGACGCGCGCTTCGGCCTCGATCTCTCCGAGGATTTCGCGCGCATAAAGGGACGCGAGCAGCCGGGCGCCTATGTCGTCGGCTTGCGCGCGCCGGGCGAAGCGACGCGGCGCTGGTTGCGCGTGATTGTCACCGATCTCACGCTCTCGGCGGTCGAGGAGCCCGCGGGCGTGCGCTTCATCGTGACGTCGCTCTCCACCGCGCAGCCGGTCTCGGGCGCGGAGATCCGGATCGAAGGCGTCAAGGACGATAAATTCGTGACGCTCGCCAAAGGCGTGACCGACGATTCCGGCTTCTTCGCGTGGCCTCTGGCAAAACGCGCGGAGGCGGAGCTGCGCCGCGTCGTCGTGCAAAAGGGCCTCGACACGCTCATCGTCGATCCCGAGAGTGCGCCGTCGGAATATGCAAAAGAGAACTGGACTAAGCCCGAAGCCGCCTGGCTTTCCTGGACGACCAATCCCGACGAGCCGCGGGTCGAGCCGCCGCGGACGCTCTGCCATCTCTTCAGCGAGCGGCCGATCTACCGGCCCGAGGAGCCCGTCCACATCAAGGGCTATG
The DNA here is from genome assembly GCA_963829075.1 of uncultured Alphaproteobacteria bacterium. Classification (GTDB taxonomy): domain Bacteria; phylum Pseudomonadota; class Alphaproteobacteria; order Rhizobiales; family Beijerinckiaceae; genus Methylocystis. The sequence continues at coordinate 159,093 of CAWHHH010000021.1, forward strand.
TGCGCAGCTATTCCGGCGGCGCGCTCACGCCGGCCAAGGCCGCGGGCACGCTGGTGATCAATGCGCCGGGCGGGCAGGAGTGGCGCATTCCGGTGAAGCCCGACCCGCTCGGAAGCTTCTACCACAAGTTCGACGCCGAGACGCAGGCGACGGGCGATTACGCGGTCAAATACGAGCCCGCAACGACGAAGCCCAAGGAGCCCGAGAAGAAGGCGGACGGCGCCAGTAACGCGCCGGCTTCGGAGGAAGGCGAAAATCAAAGCGCCGCCGGGCCGACCGAAGACACATCCTGCGGCGCCTTCTCGTTCAAGAAGGAGGCCTATCGCTTGCCGACCTTCGAGGTCGTGCTGAATGCGCCGCAGATGACGCCGCTCGACGGCGAGTTCAGCGTCGATCTGATCGCCCGCTATTTCGCCGGCGGCCTTGCGGCGGACCGGCCGGTCAAATGGCGCGCCGCGCAATTCCCTTACATTTTCCAGCCGCAGGGGCGCGAAGGCTTTCTCTTCTCGACCGACTCGCGTTTTTCTGGGGAAGGCAAGTTCAAATCCACCGCCGTCCTGGAGCGCGATCAGCGCACGGATGCGGGCGGCGCGGCGCGCATGAGCTTCGATGCGACGATCGAGCCGACCGCGCAGCCGCGGCGCTATTCGATCGAAGCGACGGTGACGGGCGACGACGGCGTCGAGGTGCGCAATGTCGCCAATGTGATCGCCGTCCCGTCCTTCGTGCTCGGCGTCAAGACGCCGCGCTATGTCGAGCGCCCCGGAACCATCGCGCCCGAGCTTATCGCGATCGACGGCAAGGGCCAGGCGGTCGAAGGGCTGCCGATGACGCTGCGGCTCATCAAGCGCAACTGGATTTCGACGCTGCAGGCCTCGGATTTTGCGCAGGGCGCGGCCAAATATGTGACGCAGGTCGAGGATCAAACTCTCCTGGAGCGCAAGGTCGCAAGCGCCAAGGAGGCGCAGAAGATCGAGCTCGAGATCAAGAACGCCGGCGTCTATCTGGTGCAGCTCGAAGCCTATGACCGGATCGGCCGGCGTCAGCAGGTGAGCGTCGATTTCTTCGTCGGCGGCGATACGCCCGTGACCTTCAAGCGCGCGCCCTCGGCCACCGCGACCGTCACACCCGACAAGGAAAAATATGCGCCGGGCGAAACCGCGACGCTGCTCGTGCAATCGCCATTCCAAAAGGCGCGGGCGCTCGCCATCGTCGAGCAGCCCGACGGACGTTACGATTACAAATTCTTCGACATCGCCAACGGCTTCGGGCGCTACACGCTGACCTTGAAAAAGGAGCAGACGCCGAAGCTCGCCGTGCATTTCCTGATCATGCGCGGCCGCCTGAAGGACGCCGCGACGAGCGCGAGCGCGAGCTTCGACCAGGGCAAGCCCGTCACCATCGCCGCGACAAAATGGATCGAGGTCACGCCAGTCAAGAACATCGTGATGGTGAAGCTCGATGCGCCGCAGAAGGCCCGGCCGGGCCAAGAGGTCGAGGTGACGCTATCGCTCGCCGATGACACGGGGAAGCCCCTTGCGGGCGAAGCGACCTTCTGGATGGTCGATCAGGCGGTGCTGTCGCTCGCCAAGGAGCAGCCGCTCGATCCGCTGACGAATTTCATCGTGCCGCGCGAAACGAAGATGGTGGCGCGCGACACGCGCAACATGGCCTTCGGCGTCATCCCTCTGGAGGAAATCCCCGGCGGCGACGCCGGGCTCGAGGAATGGGGCGCCGAAAGCAATATTTCGGTGCGCAAGAATTTCACGCCCGTCCCGATCTATCTGCCGAGCGTGAAGGTCGGCCCCGAGGGAAGCGTGAAGATCAAGGTGAAGCTTCCCGACACGCTGACCGTGTTCAAGCTGCGCGCCAAGGCGGTGAGTGGACTCGACCGCTTCGGCTTTGCGGGCGGCGAGATGCTGATTCGCCAGGAGCTCGTGGCTCAACCCTTATTGCCGCGCTTCGTCCGGCCGGGCGACACGCTGGATGTCGGCCTTGTCGCGCGCGTCGTCGAGGGGCCGGGCGGCAGCGGCTCGGCCTCGATCGTCGCAAAGGGCCTCGATCTCACGGGCGCGACGACGCAAAAGCTCGACTGGTCGCAAGGCAAGCCCGTGCGCGTCGCGCTGCGCGCAACGGTCCCTGAGCCCAAAGCCGGCGTCGAGGACGTGAAGCTCGGCTTCAAGATCGAGCGCGACGCCGATCACGCCAGGGACGCCGTCGAGATCGGTCTGCCGATCAAGCCTGATCGCGTGCCGACGCGGCGTTTCGAGGTCGTCGAGATCGGCCCCGGCGAGACGAGGACGCTTGCGCCGCTCGATGACGCGATGCGGCCGGGAAGCTTCTCGCGCAAGCTCGTGCTCGCCGGCGATCCCGCCGTCGTCAAGCTCGTCGCCGCGCTGAACGCGCTGGTTCAATATCCTTACGGCTGCACGGAGCAGCGCGTCTCGCTCGCGCGCGCCGCGATTGAGCTGAAAGCTTTCGCGCCGCTTCTCTCGGCGGCGGGCTTCGAGGGACGCGTCTCGTCGGTCACGAAGTCCACCGCGCAGGCGATCGATCAGGCGATCGACAATGACGGACTTGTCGCCTTCTGGCCGCGCGCGCCGGGCAATGTCTCGCTGACCGCCTGGGCCTACGCCTTTTTGAGCGAAGCCGCGAAGGCCGGCGAGCCGGTCGATAAAACCCTCTCGGACCGTCTCGCCAATGCGCTCAAAAACGCGCTGCGTTCCGACTTCCCGCGGCTTTTGCGCGGCGAGGAGCTGCGCGAGCGGGCGACGGCGCTGGCGGCGCTCGGCGAAGGCGGCAAGCTCGATGATTCCTATCTCGCCGAATTCACGCGTCAGGCGGATTTCCTGCCGGCCGTCGCCGTCGCCGAGCTTGCGTCCGCCGCGGCGCAAGGTTCAAGCGCGGATCAGCGAATCGTCGCCTCTCTACTCGAGACGTTGTGGTCGCGCGTAAAATTCATCCAGCGCGGCGGTCAAAAAGTCTATGGCGGACAGGCAGAAGATCGCGGCAATCCGATCATCCTGCCCAATGAAGCGCGTTCGCTCGCCGAGATGACGCGCGCGACGGCGCTCGGCGCGCCGGCCGATCCGCGCTCGGGCCTGTTGCGCGACGCGCTGCTGCGCATCGGCGAGGGCGACGGCTGGGGCGAGACCGACGCCGATTTCGGCGGCGATTCGCGCCTTGGCCTCGAGCTGGAAGCGTCCGCCCGCGCCAATCGCGTTGACGCTGACGGAGGGACAAGCCGCGCCGCAAAAGCTCACGATCGACGCCAATGCGCCGGCGCAAAGTTTTGCGAGCAACGAGAATGCGCCGCTCACTGTGACGAATGGCGTGCAAGCCCCGGTCATAGCGCTCATCGAGACGCGTTTTGAAGCGGCGGAGCCCGGCGCCAAAGCAAAGCCCGACTCGCGCGGCTTCGCGCTGACGCGCACGCTGTGGCGCGTGAAAAGGGACGGCGCGCCGGCAGAGAAGGCGGAGCCGGACTCGGATGGCGTCATCAAGGTCAAGGCGGGCGAGGTGGTCGAGGAGGTCGCCGAGCTCGTCAATCCGCAGGACCGCACCCATGTGGCGATCTCGCTGCCGCTCGCGGCGGGCTTCGAGCCCTTGAACCCCAATCTCGCGACGGCGCCGCGCGAGGCGCAGCCCTCCGCGCCTTTGACGCTTCCGCCGAGCTGGACGAGCTATGGCGACGACCGCGTGTTCTACGCCTATGACAGCCTGCCCAAGGGCAATTACCGTTTCGTCTTCCGCCTCAAGGCGCAGACGGCGGGAAGCTTTACTGAGCCCGCGGGCGTCGCGGAGACGATGTACAAGAAAGGGATCGTCGGGACGAGCGCAGGCGCGCGCGTGGAGATCGCGGAGTGAGTGAGAGTAGAATTTCTCGCGCTCAGCGGGTGATGACGACACCGCTGAGCGCGGCGAGTTCGGCGACGGTTGGCGTCTCCCACATCGACTCGACGAAATCGAACATGTCGCGCGTTACGTCGAAAGGCAGCTGATGAGTCGTCCCGCGACTCATATTCCGCAGGCCAACCCGGCGCCATCGCTCGTCGGCAGGAACATCGAGGACATGCAGCTTCACCGGCAACGAGGCTTGCGCGGCGAAATCGGCATAGCGCCTTCGTAGCTCGGCGCTGCCAAAACCCCAGTCCAGCACTACAGGCAGGCCGCGACCCGCCACCTCGCTCGCTAGGCGCCACATCTGCGCATAGCAGCGTTCCACGCGCTCTTTCGACCAGCGCGGATCGAGAGACTCAGGCCTGTCCATCCAGAAAAGCGCCGCCATCCATTCGTCGATGGAGAAGCGAACGGCGCCGATCTCGGCAGAGAGCCGGATCGCATAGGTCGTTTTTCCGGCCCCCGTCGAGCCGCAGATGAAATGCAGTGATGGGTGAGTCATCTTCGTCTCGGGTTGGGTTGCTCATTCTGGGATCGCCGGGCTAAGTTTCACCCCCGATTTATGTCCGCGAGAACTCAGTCCATGGCCGTCGAATCCAAGCATCCCGAGACCCTGCAGCTTCACGCCGGTTGGCGCGCCGACGCGTTCAATGGCGCCGTGGCCGTGCCGATCTATCAGACAACGAGCTATCAGTTCCGGGACACGGAGCACGCCGCCAATCTCTTCGCCTTAAAAGAGCTGGGCCACATCTATACGCGCATCGGCAATCCGACGACCGGCGTGCTCGAGGCGCGGCTCGCGGCGATCGAAGGCGGCGCCGCGGCGCTGGCGCTGTCCTCGGGTCAGGCCGCGTCGGCTTTCGCCGTGCAAAATCTCGCGAAAGTCGGCGACAATATCGTCTCCTCGACCGATCTCTACGGCGGCACGTGGAATCTCTTCGCGAACACGTTGAAGGATCAGGGGCTCGAGGTGCGCTTCGTCGACCCCGCCGACCCCGAGAATTTCCGCCGCGCAACCGACGACAGAACCCGCGCCTATTACGCCGAGACGCTGCCCAATCCGAAGCTGCAGGTCTTTCCCATCGCCGAGGTCGCCGCGATCGGGCGCGAATTCGGCGTTCCGCTCATCATGGACAACACGGCGGCGCCGATCCTCTCGCGCCCCCTCGATCACGGCGCGGCGATCGTCGTCTATTCGACGACGAAATATTTGGGCGGCCACGGGACCTCGATCGGCGGCGCGATCATCGACGGCGGCAATTTCGATTGGGAGAAATTTCCGGAGCGCCAGCCGGCGCTGAACACGCCCGATCCTTCCTATCACGGCGCCGTCTGGGTCGAGGCGGTGAAGCCGATCGGCCCCGTCGCCTATGTGATCAAGGCGCGCACGACGCTGTTGCGCGATCTCGGCGCCGCGCCTTCGCCCTTCAACGCGTTTCTCACGCTTCAGGGCATAGAGACGCTGACGCTGCGCATGGAGCGCCATGCGCAAAACGCGACGGCTGTCGCCGCCTTTCTTACCAAGCGCCCCGAGGTGACGAAGGTGATCCATCCGTCGCTGCAGACGGGCGAGGCGCGGGCGCGCGCCGACAAATATCTCAAGGGTGGCTATGGGGCGCTCGTGGGGTTCGAGCTGAAGGGCGGGTCGGAGGCGGGACGGCGATTCATCGACGCGTTGCAGATGTTCTATCACGTGGCGAATATCGGCGACGCGCGAAGCCTCGCGATCCATCCCGCGACGACGACTCATTCGCAGCTCGCGCCCGAGGTGCAGCTCAAGACGGGCGTGACGGAAGGATATGTGCGCCTCTCCATCGGGCTCGAGCATATCGAAGATATTTTGGCCGATCTCGAACGCGGGCTGAAGGCCGCGGGCTGACGGCTTCGCAGAGCGTCATTGCGAGCAAAGCGAAGCAATCCAGGAGTCAGGCCCGAAGCCTTTGGTGTCCCCGACACGGCGGATCGAAAATCTGCATATCGCTCTGGCGGCCCCTTGATTGCTTCGCTTTGCTCGCAATGACGGCGGTCGCCTTCGAACGCTGCGGCCCATGAGTTAGTCTATTCAAGCGGTCGCGAGATCTGGCGACAACTTCTTGTGGACGCGCACCATAAAGGCCGTCGCGAAGAGCGGCGTCAGCAGATTGAGCCCCGGCGTCGCGACGAAGATCGCGATGAAGAGGCCCGCGATAAACAGCGTGAAGGCGTTGAGGCGGCGGATCTCCTCGGCCTCGGCGCCGCTACGGAAACGCAGTGCGGCGAGCATGAAATATTCCCTTCCGAAGAGGTAGGCGTTGGCCAGAAAGAAGGCCATCACATTGATGCCGGGCACGAGCAGCAGCATCAGCGCGACGAGGTTGACACCGAGCGACACAAAGGAAAAGCGGATCGCCGAGCGCAGCGCCTCGACGTGATGCGCCGGCGTTCCCTGGCGCCCGCCGGAATAGATCTCGCGCTCCACGGTGCCTGCGAGATCGTCGATGAAAAATCCCGCGACGAAGATCGACACCGGGCCGATCAGAAAGGCGAGCGCGAACACGATGCCGAAGCCCGTGGCGAAAGCCAGAATGCTGTGCATCAGCGGATGGTTGACGACGAGCATCGACAGCGCGAGGCGATCGAGCCCGGCCCAAACCAGCGCGAGGAGCAGCAGGGTCAGACCAAGGCTCTTCCAGAGTACCGAGCGGAAGGGCGGCGTCAGAATCTGCCGCAGCGCGGCGATGGCGGCGTCGAGCATTTGGGACTCTCCCTGGACTGCGGGTCAAATGGCGCCCAAAGCGCAGCCGCGCAAGAGGCGCGAAAACGGCCAAAACGAAAACTCTGCGTTCGGCGCGCGGATGCTTCCTCGCGCCCCTCGCATCCGCGCGGCCCTTGCCTCTTCGTCGTTCGGAGACTAGCTTCGCGGCATGTTCGAGGCCAAATTCCAAAGCTTTACCGACACCGAACGCGGCGCCGAAACGGGCTCGAAGCTGAAGGCGCTGCGGGCGCGGCTCTCAGCGCTGGGGCTCGACGGCTTCATTGTGCCGCGCGCCGACGAGCATCAGAACGAATATGTCGCGTCGTGCGCCGAGCGTCTCGCCTGGCTCACCGGATTTTCCGGCTCGGCGGGCGTCGCCGTCGTGCTCAAGAAAGAGGCCGCGATCTTCGTTGATGGGCGCTATGTGCTGCAGGTCAAGCAGGAGATCGACGCCAAGCTCTTTAGCCCACAGGAGCTGACCGCGACGCCGCCCTCGCGCTGGCTCGCCGAGCGCGTCGAAAAGGGCGCGCGCATCGGCTACGACCCGCTCGTTCACACCAATCGGCAGATCGACGCCTTCGCAAAGGCGCTCGCTCCCAAGCGCGCGGAGCTCGTTCCGATCGAGCCCAATCCGATCGACGAGATATGGACGGACCGGCCGGCCGCCCCGCTCGGGCCGGTGCGGCTGCATCCGACGCGCCTCGCCGGCAAGAGCGTCGGCGAAAAGCTCGCGGAGTTGAGACGCGCTTTCGACGGCGCCAACGCGCTGCTGCTCTCCGATCCGCACTCAATCGCCTGGACGTTCAACATCCGCGGATCGGACGTGGCGCATACGCCGATCGCGCTCGCCTTCGCGCTGATCCCGGCGCGCGGCGCGCCGACACTCTACACCGACGGGCGCAAAATCCGTGGCGAGGTGCGCGAGGCTTTGGAAAATATTCTCGTCATTGCGCCGGCGCAGAATCTTCGGCGGGATTTGGAGGAGCTCGGCGAGAAGAAAAAGACCGTGCTCTTCGACCAGGCCACGGCGCCGGTCCTCCTCGTCGAGGCCCTGCGCGAAGCCGGCGGCAAGCCGCGTCTCGTCGAGGACCCGGCGGCGCTGCCCAAGGCGATCAAAAACCCGCGTGAGCTTGCCGGGATCAGGACCGCTCATGTGCGCGACGGGCTCGCGCTGACCCGCTTCCTCGCCTGGCTCGAGAAGGAGGCCGGCAAGGGCGAGCTCACGGAGATCGCCGCGGCGCAGGCGCTCGAGACCTTTCGCCGCGAGAGCGGGCTGCTGCGCGACATCTCCTTCCCAACCATCTCGGCTTTCGGGCCGCATGCGGCGATCCCGCACTACCGCGTCACCGAGGGCAGCAATCTCAAGATCGAGCGCGGAATCTACCTCGTCGACTCGGGCGGCCAATATCTCGACGGAACGACCGACGTGACGCGCACGGTGGCGGTCGGCTATGCGGCGCGTCCCGTGCGCGAGCATTTCACGCGCGTGCTGAAGGGGCATATCGCGATCGCGACCGCCGTCTTTCCCAAAGGCGCGACGGGCGCGCAGCTCGATGCGATGGCGCGACGGCCGCTCTGGGAGGCGGGGCTCGACTTCGACCACGGCGTGGGTCATGGCGTCGGCGCTTACCTCGGCGTGCATGAGGGGCCGCAGCGCATCTCCAAAATGGGTCATACGCCGCTCGAGCCCGGCATGATCCTCTCCAACGAGCCCGGGTATTATCGCGCGGGCGAGTATGGGATCCGGCTCGAGAATCTCGTCGTCGTCGAACGGCGCGAGATCAAGGGCGCGGAGCGCGAGATGCTCGGCTTCGAGACGATCACGCTCGCGCCCTTCGATCTCAACCTCGTCGAGCCCTCACTGCTCGCGCCCGAAGAAGCCGACTGGCTGAACGCCTATCACGCGCGCGTGAGAAACACGCTCTCGCCGCTCGCCGACGTCGAGACACGAAGCTGGCTCAAGAAGGCGACGCGCCGACTCCCGCGCTGAATTGTCCGCTATCTTGACGCGTTTTCTGCGCCGAACCGGCTTCCCCTTCGGCGGAAAGCGCTCTAGTCATACGAACTCCGGCTGATCGCTTCGGTTCGCTGCGCCCGCTCCCCTCCCCGCAAGGGGAGGGGAGCGGGCGCAGCGAACCAATCAAACGGAAACCGTATCATTCCGCGGCGGCTGCCGACGCGGCGGCGGGGAAGGCGATTTCGATCAGCGTGCCTTCGCTCTTGCGGCTCTGTATCGCAAAGCTCGCCCGATTGGCCTCGATCAGCGCCTTCGTCACCGGGAGGCCCAATCCGGTGCCCTGCGACTGGCGCGCGCTGCGCACTTGGCGGAATGGCTCGAGGGCGACAGCGATCTCATCGTTCGACATGCCGATGCCCGTGTCCTTCACGCGCACAAGAACATGGCCGTCGTCGGTCGGCGCGGTCGAGACGATCACCTGACCGCCCGGCTCGTTGAACTTGATCGCGTTGGAGAGCAGGTTGAGCAGGATTTGACGCAAGGAACGCTCGTCGGCGGCAATGCGCGGCGGGCGCGGCGCCAGAGACAGCCGGACGATGACACGCTCCCGATTGGCCTCGTTCTGCATGATCGAGACGCATTCCTCGATCACGGCGTTGACGTCGAGCTGCTCGACGACGAGCTCCATCTTGCCCAACTCGATCTTGGAGAGGTCCAGGAGATCGTTGACGAGGCTCAGCACATGCGCGCCGGAGCTGTGCACATCCTTCAGATATTCCTTGTAGCGTTCGGACCCGAGCGGGCCGAAGCGTTCCTCCATCATCACCTCGGCGAAACCCATGATCGCGCTGATGGGGGTGCGGATTTCGTGAGAGATTCGCGCAAGGAACGCGGTTTTCGCCTCGCTCGCGCGTTCGGCTTCGACTCGCGCCTGCTGCGCCTCGCCCATGACTTCGCGCGCCGCCTCGCTCATCCCCGCGCAAAGAATATGCGTCGCGTCGACGCGGCTCACGGTGAGGCGCCAGGGCGCGCCCATGGGGTCGCGCAACCGAAGGAGATCGACCAAAACAGCGCTGTCAGCCGTTTCACCGAGCGAGAGACCGAGGATTCGCGCTCGCGTTCGATGGGAGTCCTCCTCGCCGAGGAGGGTCGCGAGCTCCTGCGCGCAGAGTTCGGCCGGCCTCTTTCCAAAAAGCCTGGCGAAGGCGCTATTGGCTCGCTCGACGCGCCCGTCCTTGGCGAGCAGCGCCGCCGGCGCCGGGTTTTGTTCGAAACTCGCGTCGAGCAGCGCCAGTTGCGCCCCCAGTCCAGCGATCTCGGCGTCTTTCGCGCGCAGCCGCGCGTCCTCGGCGGCTCTGGGCGAGCTCTGACGGCGCAGCGTGATCAGCGTCGCCGGCCCTCCCTGCCAATCAATCGTCTGCAAATGCGCCTCGACGTCGATTGGCGCTCCATCCTGCGCCCGCAGCTCCACGGCGCCAGTCGTCTGTCCACGAGGGGGCGAGCGCCCGGTGAAAATGCGCGCGAGTCCGCCATCTTCCGCCAGCGCCGGCAGATCGGGATAGCCGAGCTCATCGAGTAGGGTGCGGTTGGCGTAGAGCGCCTCTGCCCCTCTCGCAACGATGACGCCGAAGGGCAGGAGGTCGAGCAGCCTCGCTCGCGCGCTTTCCTCACGATCACCCGCCGGCGGGCGGGGCTGTTCCAGCGCCTTGGCCACCTGGTCGATCAGCTCGCGGGCCGAACCGAGCGCGGACGCGGCGGGCGGCTCTCCCAAAGCTCGCCCGATCTCCTCAAAGGCGTCGCGTTCGGCCGCCGTGAGCCGATCGGACGGCTCCCGAGCGGCTGCGTTCGAAGGACGCAGGGCCACGACATTATCTGCCGCAGGCTCGCTCTCTGCCGGCGCGACGCGCTCTGGCGCGAGTTCGTCAGAGCGGGGCTCGCCGGCTTCCGCCTGGTCGAGGCGCAGGATGCCAAATCCCTGAAAGCCGAGAAACCCGCGCGCCTTGTCGAAGATCGGCATGCCGCCGAGAAGGGTCGGCGCCCTGCAGCGGGGCCTTTCGATCGGCCAGTCGACTCTCACTCCGCTCCAGGACCGCCGAGGGGCGAGAGCCTCGCCAAAGGCCGGACCGAGGTCGAGCGCGCGCGCAACCTCTTCGACCGAACGTCCGCAGAGCGCAGAGTATTTCGCCCCGGCCACCTCCGAAAGAATGGGCGAGGCCTCGATGAAAACGCCTTCGGCGTCGGTTTTCCACAAGAAGCGCGGCGCGCTTTGACCGCAACGCGCGGCCAGAGCTTCTCGAATCGTGGCCGCCGGCGGTTGGCTCGACGGGCGTCCCGCTTTCGGCCCGCCTTTGGGCGACGCTCCCGACGGCGGCTTCCGACCGAAGGCCCAGGGCCGCGATCGCGAACAGAGGGTCGCGCGCCGCCCGCTCGATGCGGCGGCACAGGATCGTCACCAGCCGCGGCCCCTCGCGAAGCTCTATCGGCGCTCGCTCCAAGCGCGGCGCCGCGCTGTGCCGGGCCGACTGGATGAGGGTCTCAAGTCTCGAGGCCCCCTCATCCTCTCCGAGTAGACCGCTGGCGTGGACTTGGTCGTCGAGCGCCGCGAGCGCCGCCTCATTGCGGTAAACGATCCGCAAGGGCCCGCCGACAACGGCGACAATGGGGACGCCGGAGGCCTCAAGCGCGGCGAAGGCGGGATCGGCGGCAACGAGAGCCGCGGCGGCTTGGCGCTCCTCCTCGACCATTTTGGGTTGTTCCCGCCTCTTTTCGGCGCCGGACGATCCTTGTCCGCCTCTGCTTTCAGTTAACGCAAGATTAAACGCTCATCATGCCGCGGTCCACGCAATTACCCACGATTTTAAGGATTTGGGCGTTCATCGTAAATTCGGCAATGGCCTTCGTGAGAACTTTCCGAGGCGCGTTTCGGGCTTATGTTGCGCTGCACAATTTTTTGGTCCATACTCTCTTTCGCTCGCATGACGATTCGCGGCGGCCCGAACTGGGCGGCGGCCAGGCGTTGCGGGAGTTCCATAGGCGTGGAGAAAAACATGAACGCTTCCAGCTATCAGATTCCCAGCGAAGTGCGCGATTTCGCCGAAAAGAGCGTCGAGCAGGCCCGCAAAGCCTTCGAAGGCTTCTCCGGAGCCGCGCAAAAAGCGATTTCGTCGATGGACGCTTCGGCCGTTCCCTTCAGCGAAGGCGCCAAGGATTTGAGCATCAAGGCGCTTTCTTATGCGGAAGCCAACGTCAAGGCCAGCTTCGATCTCGCGCAGAAGCTCGTCCAGGCGAAGGACGCCCAGGAAGTCCTGCAGCTCCAGTCCGAGTTCATGAAGTCGCAGTTCGATTCGTTCCAGGAGCAGGCCAAGGAGTTCGGCGCTTTCTTCCAGAAAGCCGCCTCGCCGAAATAGGCCAAGCGGAAGCCCGCTAAACAAGTGGAAGCCCGCTAACCGAGGGTCGCCGCTCCTCGCCTCGACGCCGGAGCGACAACGCGGCGAGCAAACAAGGAGCCGAGATCCATGACCAAGCAGAAATCGGGCGCAGACGAAAAAACCGGCCCGACGCGGGGGCGCGCCGCTAAGACGCCTGCCGCCGCCGCGATCCCGCCGGCCGAGGAGGCCGTCTCTCCCGTAGAAGAGACGATCTCGGGCGCAGAGATCGCAGAAGAAGAGCCGGCCCCAGCCTGGGCGGCGCCCGTCGTCGCCGAAGCGGCGTCCGAAGTCGTCCCAGCCCCGGCGCCCGAGCCTGCCGAGGTTCCGGCACACATTGTTTTGTTGGCCGGCGAGGCAGAGGCGACAGTTCGCGACGAGCCCTTCTCCTGGTCCGGTAGAAACCTGGAGTTCTGGAAGGAAAGCACCCAGGCGTTTTATCGGCTCGCGGAAGAGCTCGGCGCCGCGCGGACGCCCGGCCAGATCGTGGAGGCGCAGACAAAATTCGCGGTGGAACGTTTGCGCGCCTTCGGCCGTCACGCCGAGACGATCGCCACGGTCCGCGCCAAATTCTTCTTTGCGGCGTAGAGCGCGCTACGGCCCCGCTCTCAACACCTTGTGAGCATGCTCCCTTCCAAAAGCCGATGTGCGCTTTTTGGGAGCATGCTCCAGGCGCCGCGACAGTTCATCCAAGCCATTCTTTGAAGGCGCCGCGCAGCGGCTCGAAGCGGAACTCGATCTTGTGGCGCCCCTCCGGGGCCTCGACGGCGCGGAACATCACATTGGCGCGAAGCATCGGCGCCTCGACCCCGTCGACATAGGCGAACCACCACGGATGCCAGACGTCGTTCAAGACGAGCCAGCCGCCGCCGGGCGGCGCCTCGGCCTCGACGACGACGCGCGTATTCTCATAGGAAGCAATGCGCGCCTCGCCGGCGCGCTGATTGGGCCCTAGGCGGCGGCAAAGCGTCGGCTGCTCGAGCAGCACGGTCTCGCGAAAATCGGCCCGAGGCCAGACGCCCGTCTCGATCATTTGGGCGAAATCAGCCTGGCGAGCGCAGACGGGCAGCAACACCCGCGGCAGCGCGCCGGAATATTCGTAGATATGGGCGTCCTTCGTTCGGGCGATCTCGACAACGTCGCCTGGCTCGAGACGAGGGTCGATCTCTTCGATCGGAACGCCCGTCGCAATGTAGCGGAGACCGAGCAGATCCGAGATCGGCGAGCGGTAGCGCGGATAGAGCTTTGAGAACCGGCGCTGGTCCGGCAGCGCGACATGGTCGATCGCGCCGGTCGCGTCCTCGAAGAGCTTGAGGCGGATCGGATTGTAGCCGAGATCGTGATCGAGATCGTGCACGAGGCTCGCGTTCGGCCAATGGAAGTCGATCGCCGCGAGCTCGATCCGGTCACGCCGATCCGGCGGCTGTCCTTCGAGCTTTTGCTTCAGAAAAGCGATGGTCTCGTTTTTCGTCCCGGCGCGCAGCACGTCAAACTGCTCGGGTGGCAGCGCTGTCGATTCATTGGGCTTGTTGCTCAAGCCGAGGTCGAGCGCGCTCGCGGCGCCGATGAGCGCGAGCGCCACGAAGCCCTGCGTGAGTCTCGGCGCGAAGACCGCGACGCCTATGGCGATCGCCCAGCAAAGCGTGGCGATGGCCAGCGGGGCGCTCGCCTGCGCGAGGCGGTCCTTGCCGACGGCGACGCCTGCGCAGAGCGCGAGCAGCGTCGCCGCTGCGAGCGCGAGCCGCAAAGGACTGGCGCGCGTCTCGCCCTTGAGCAGCAGGCTGAGCCCATAGCCGCCGAGCACGGCGAGCGTGAAGCCGAGGAGAAAGGTCGCATCCGCCGGCCTCCGCCACAGATCGACGCCGGGGATGTGGAAGATCGCCGCAAAAAGCGGCGTGTAGCGGCCGAGCGCATAGATGACGAAAACGATCGAAGCGGCGGTGAAGAATTTGATCTCCGAGGGTAGGAGAAAGCGTCGCCCGAAGCTCGCGATCAAAGCGACGAGCGGCAGCGCGCCGAGATAGATCGTCGTCATATTGCGGGCGAGATAAATGTCGGTCGTGCCGAAAATCGAGGAGGGCGGCCCCCAGAAATCCTTGAGCGGCCCGTCGACGCCGAAGAGATTGGCGCAGATGAGCGTGAAGAAGGAGCCCGGCGGCAGCGAGCCTTTGAAGGCGCCGTCGAGATCTATCGCCGGCCGGTTCGACTGCGCGGCGAGAAGCAGCGTGAAGAGCAGCGGGACCGCGATGAGCGCGGCGCCGGCGAGGGCGCCAGAGAAAAGCGGGCGAACCGCGGTCTTCCAGCTTTCGGCGTCGGTCACGACCCGAAAGACCGCATAGGCCGAGAGCAGCAGCACGGAGAGAAAAGCAACCTGGTCGCGCCCCAGCACCAGAAAGGCCGCCGTTATCCCTGCCCCTGCGCCCCATGTCGCCGAGCGCCGATCGAGCGCGCGCGCCAAGAGCCAGAGCGTCAGCGGCAGCCAGGCGAGGCTCATGATCTGGCCCGTATGCTGGATGCGCCAGCTCGCCGAGCCGCCAAAAGCGAAAGCCAGCGCCGCGAGCAAGGCGCCGCCGGCGTGCCAGCTGCGATCGCGAAAATAAGCCATCAGCGCAAGGCCGCCCATCGCCAGCATCGCCAAAACGAGGGCGTCTTCGAGCCAGAAAGAGGGCTCGGGAACGATGGCGGCGGCGGCGAGGAAGAAGGGGGAGAAGATCAACGATTGCGGATCGGCGATCTGCGGCATGCCGGCGAAGACGTTGGGCGTCCAGAACGGCGATTGCCCGCGATGCAGCGCACGCGCGAGGAACGCGAATTGCGGCTGAAAATGCGCCTTGGCGTCCCAGGGGATCGTATATTGGCCCGAAAGGAAGGGCCAGGCGAGCGCCAGCGCGCAAAGCAGGAAAATCCCCCCGGCGGTTTCGTAGCTTCCGATCTCGTTTTTTCGCGTCGCCGGCGCCGGCCCCCGCGGCCTTTCGGCGCTATGAAAAACGCGGTCAGCGTGAGCCATTCAGGCGTCCCATGACGGCTTCGAGCTTCTTTAACAGCGCCGGATCGCGCGCCTCGGGCGCGGTGAGGATCGCGCTGTCGAGCGCGCGGTCGGAGCCCATGGGACAGGGCTCGTGCTCTTGCGGAAAATCGCGCAGCAGCCGCGCGAGCAGACTGCTCGCGGCGGCGGCGTTCTTTTTCACCACTCCGATCACGGAAGCGACGTCGACATTGTCGTGCTCGGGGTGCCAGCAGTCGAAATCCGTCACCATCGCGATCGTCGCATAGGAAATTTCCGCCTCGCGCGCGAGCTTCGCCTCCGGCAGCGCGGTCATGCCGATCACGTCATAGCCGGCGCTCTTGTAGGTCAGCGATTCGGCGTAGGTCGAAAATTGCGGCCCTTCGATGCAGACGTAGGTCCCGGCTGGAACACAGGCTATGCCTTCGGCCTGCGCCGCCGCCTGAATGCGTCTGGCGAGAAGCGGCGCGACCGGATGCGCCATCGAGACATGCGCGACGCAGCCGTCGCCGAAGAAGGAGGAGGCGCGCGAGAAGGTACGGTCGACGAATTGGTCGACGAGCACGAAGAGCCCGGGATAAAGCGCCGCCTTGAAGGAGCCGCAGGCGGAGACCGACACGATGTCGGTGACGCCGACGCGCTTCAGCGCGTCGATGTTGGCGCGATAATTGATGCCGGAGGGCGAGAGCGGATGGCCGCGCCCGTGGCGCGGCAGGAATACGGCGCGGGTCTTGCCGACGCGCCCGAAACGCAGCGCGTCGGAAGGCGCGCCCCAAGGGGTCTCAACCCGCTCCTCGCGCACATCCTCCAACCCAGGCAGATCGTAGACTCCCGATCCTCCGATGATTCCCACGACGGCCGCCGTCATTGCGATCCCCGTTTCCAGCACGCCTTCGCACATGCGACGCGATCGGGCTCCTAGATAGCTCGCGGCGGCGGCGCTGTCGCGCCTTTTTCGGCTCGAGCCCGATCGCCCAAGAATTGGCCTTTTCGCAGGGTTGCGAACTCAAATTGCGCTGTGTTAGGGGAGCCGCGCGTCGGAGCCCTGGGCGCTGCTGTTCGGGCTCCTCCCGACCTTATCGTCGCTTAAACGCTCCATGCTGCATCGCGGCCGCGCCCCCGGCGCGACCGGAGCGCAAAGAAGCGACGCCGATCTGAAAGAGCAAGGCCAAGTGGCTCAAGACGGAGTTGACCTTTCCAGCGTCGCGGGGCGCTATGCTTTCGCCTTGCACGAGCTCGCCACGGAACGCGGCGAAGGCGAAACGGTGTCGGAGGCGCTCAAAGCTTTCCGGCAGCTGTACGACGGCAGCTCGGACCTGCGCCGGCTCGCGCAAAGTCCCGCATTTTCCGCCGCCGAGCAGCTCAAGGCGCTCGACGCCCTGCTCAAGATCGCCAATATCGAGGGCGTCGCCGCCAACTTCCTTCGCCTCGTCGCGGGCAAGCGCCGGCTTTTCGCGCTGCCCTCGATCATCGACGCCTATCAGCGCCTCGAGGAACACGCGAAGGGCCTGACGCGCGCCGAGGCGATCGTGGCCAAGCCGCTTCTCCCGTCGCAGGAGCTCGCCTTGCGCGACGCCGTGCAGGAAGCCGGCGGCGGCAAGGCGGTCAGCCTCGAGGTCAAGACCGATCCGTCGATCGTCGGCGGCATCATCATCAAGCTTGGCTCGCGCATGGTCGACGCCTCCTTGAGGACCAAGCTCAATTCCATTCGAACACGCATGAAAGAGGTCGGCTGATGCATGACGTCCGCGCCGCGGAAATATCCGCGATCTTGAAGCAAGAGATCGCCAATTTCGGCAATGAGGCCGAGGTCAGCGAGGTCGGCCAGGTGCTTTCGGTAGGCGACGGCATCGCCCGCGTCTACGGCCTGGACAATGTGCAGGCCGGTGAGACGGTCGAGTTCGAGAACGGCGTGCGCGGCATGGCCCTGAACCTCGAAAGCGACAATGTCGGCGTCGTGATCTTCGGCTCCGACCGCGACATTAAGGAAGGCCAGACGGTCAAGCGCTCGGGCGCGATCGTCGATGTTCCGGTCGGCCGCGAGCTCCTGGGCCGTGTCGTCGACGCGCTCGGCAATCCGATCGACGGAAAGGGCCCGATCAGGACGGAAAAGCGCGCACGCGTGGACGTGAAGGCTCCCGGCATCATTCCGCGCAAATCCGTGCACGAGCCGATGGCGACCGGCCTCAAGGCGGTCGACGCGCTCATCCCGATCGGCCGTGGCCAACGCGAGCTGATCATCGGCGACCGCCAGACCGGTAAGACCGCGATCGCGCTCGACACGATCCTCAATCAGAAGTCCCTGAACGACGGCACGGACGAGAAGGCCAAGCTCTATTGCGTCTATGTCGCGATCGGCCAGAAGCGCTCGACCGTCGCGCAATTCGTGAAGGTGCTCGAGGAGCGCGGCGCGCTCGACTATTCGATCATCGTCGCGGCGACGGCCTCGGACCCGGCGCCGATGCAGTTCCTCGCGCCCTTCTCCGGCTGCGCGATGGGCGAATTTTTCCGCGACAACGGCGCTCACGCTGTGATCATTTACGACGACCTCTCCAAGCAGGCGGTCGCCTATCGCCAGATGTCGCTGCTGCTGCGCCGCCCGCCGGGCCGCGAAGCCTATCCCGGCGACGTGTTCTATCTGCACTCGCGCCTTTTGGAGCGCGCGGCTAAGCTCAACGACGACCGCGGCGCGGGCTCGCTGACGGCGCTCCCCGTTATCGAGACGCAGGCGAACGACGTTTCGGCTTACATTCCGACGAATGTGATCTCCATCACCGACGGCCAGATCTTCCTTGAGACAGACCTGTTCTATCAGGGCATCCGCCCCGCGGTGAATGTGGGTCTCTCCGTGTCTCGCGTGGGGTCCTCCGCTCAGACCAAGGCGACGAAGAAGGTCGCCGGCAAGATCAAGGGCGAGCTCGCGCAGTACCGCGAGATGGCGGCCTTCGCGCAGTTCGGCTCCGACCTCGACGCGGTGACGCAGCGCTTGCTCAACCGCGGCGCGCGTTTGACCGAGCTCCTGAAGCAGCCGCAATTCTCGCCGCTGAAGATGGAAGAGCAGTGCTGCGTGATCTACGCCGGCGTCAACGGCTACCTCGATTCGCTGCCGGTCAACCGCGTCAAGGCTTTCGAGGACGGGCTGCTGACGCTGCTGCGCACGCAGCATGGCGACCTTCTGGAAGCGATCCGCTCCTCGAAGGACCTCTCGGACGACTCGGCCGCGAAGCTGAAGAGCGTCGTCGAGGGCTTCACAAAGACCTTCGCTTAACGGCGTCGTGGCCGGGCTTGTCCCGGCCATCCACGCGGCGCGGCTCCAGCGCGATACAAGGCTGAGGCGGCGCGTTGAAGCAGGAAGAAAGCGCGTCAAAGCGCATATCGGCCTGCAACTGGTTCGCAACTTCCTGGCATGGATGGCCGGGACAAGCCCGGCCATGACGGTCCGGGGTGGCACGAGATAGGCAAGAAGAACGCCGATGCCCTCGCTGAAGGATCTTCGCAACCGCATCTCTTCCGTCAAGGCGACGCAGAAGATCACCAAAGCCATGCAGATGGTCGCGGCGGCGAAGCTGCGCCGCGCCCAGCAGGCGGCCGAAGCCGCGCGTCCCTACGCCGAGCGCATGGAGAGCGTTCTCGCCAATCTCGCCGGTGGGATTCCCGCGGGCGGAGCGCCCGCGCTGCTTTCCGGCAACGGCAAGGACGACGTGCATCTGCTCGTCGTCGCGACGGCCGAGCGCGGTCTCTGCGGCGCCTTCAACTCGTCCATCGTGCGCCTTGCGCGCGAGCATGCCCAACGCCTTCTAGGGCAGGGCAAAACCGTGAAGATTCTCTGCGTCGGCAAGAAAGGTTACGACCAGCTGCGCCGGCAATATGAGAAAGAGATCATCGAGCTCATAGAATTGCGCGGCCTGCGCCAGATCGGCTTCGAGAACGCCGATCCGATCGGCAAGAAGGTCATCAGGCTGTTCGAAGAGGGGCAGTTCGACGTGGCGACCCTCTTCTACTCGCGGTTCAAGTCGGTCATCTCGCAGATTCCGACGGCGCTGCAGCTCATCCCGGCGCAAATCCCGGTCAACGAGAACGCCCCCGCCGCTTCCGGCGCGCAGGCGTCTTACGAATATGAGCCCGGCCAGGACGAGATCCTCGCCGATCTCCTGCCGCGCAACATTTCCGTGCAGGTCTTCCGTGGACTTCTGGAGAACGCGGCGTCCGAGCAGGGGGCGCGTATGAGCGCGATGGACAGCGCGACGCGTAACGCCGGTGAGATGATCAAGAAGCAGACGATGCAGTACAACCGCTCGCGGCAGGCGATGATCACCAAGGAACTGATCGAAATCATTTCGGGCGCCGAGGCGCTCTGAGCAAGAAAGAGGACGAAAAATGGCATCGGGCAATCTCGCCACGGGGCGCATCACGCAAGTCATCGGCGCCGTCGTCGACGTGGCTTTCGAGGGGAATCTGCCGGAAATCCTGAACGCGCTGGAGACCGACAACCAGGGGCAGCGCCTCGTGCTCGAGGTCGCACAGCACCTCGGTGAGAACACCGTGCGCGCCATCGCGATGGACTCCTCCGAAGGACTGACCCGCGGTCAGAGCGTCACCGACACGGGCGCGCCGATCTCGGTGCCGGTGGGCGAAGAGACCCTGGGCCGCATCATCAACGTCATCGGCGAGCCGGTCGACGAGGCCGGCCCGATCGGAACCTCGGCGCGTCGCGCGATCCATCAGCCGGCGCCCTCCTACGCCGATCAGGCGACCGAGGCGCAGATCCTCGTCACCGGCATCAAGGTCGTGGACCTGCTCGCGCCTTACGCCAAGGGCGGCAAGATCGGCCTGTTCGGCGGCGCGGGCGTCGGCAAGACCGTGCTGATCATGGAGCTCATCAACAACGTCGCCAAGGCGCACGGCGGCTATTCGGTCTTTGCGGGCGTCGGCGAGCGCACGCGCGAGGGCAACGACCTCTATCACGAGATGATCGAGTCCAAGGTCAACATCGACCCTAAGGAGAACAACGGCTCGACCGCCGGCTCCAAATGCGCGCTGGTCTATGGCCAGATGAACGAGCCGCCGGGCGCGCGCATGCGCGTCGCGCTCTCGGGCCTGACCGTCGCCGAAGATTTTCGTGATCGCGGCCAGGACGTGCTCTTCTTCGTGGACAACATCTTCCGCTTCACGCAGGCGGGCTCGGAAGTGTCGGCGCTACTCGGCCGCATTCCCTCGGCGGTGGGCTATCAGCCGACGCTTGCGACCGATATGGGCGCGCTGCAGGAGCGCATCACCACGACGAACAAGGGATCGATCACCTCGGTGCAGGCCATTTACGTGCCGGCCGACGACTTGACCGACCCGGCCCCGGCCACCTCCTTTGCTCACTTGGACGCCACGACCGTGCTGTCGCGCTCGATCGCGGAAAAGGGCATTTATCCGGCGGTCGATCCGCTCGACTCGACCTCGCGCATGCTCTCTCCGGCCGTCGTCGGCGAGGAGCATTACGAGATTGCGCGCCGGGTGCAGTCGACGCTGCAGCGCTACAAGTCGCTGCAGGACATCATCGCCATTCTCGGCATGGACGAGCTCTCGGAAG
Source organism: uncultured Alphaproteobacteria bacterium (assembly GCA_963829075.1). Classification (GTDB taxonomy): domain Bacteria; phylum Pseudomonadota; class Alphaproteobacteria; order Rhizobiales; family Beijerinckiaceae; genus Methylocystis. The sequence continues at coordinate 179,694 of CAWHHH010000021.1, forward strand.
AGGACAAGCTCGTCGTCGCCCGCGCCCGCAAGATCGAGCGCTTCCTGTCGCAGCCTTTCCACGTCGCCGAGGTCTTCACCGGCTCGCCCGGCAAGCTCGTCGCGCTCGCCGACACGATCAAGGGCTTCAAGGGCCTCGTGAACGGCGACTACGACCACTTGCCGGAGGCCGCCTTCTACATGGTCGGCACGATCGAGGAGGCGGTCGAGAAGGCCGCCAAGCTCGCCAAGGAAGCGGCGTAATTTCAGGACCTCCCCTGGTCCTTTAGAAGGAGCAGGGGAGACCCACCGGCCAGACCGATAGGGCGACCTTTATGACTGTATTCCACTTCGAGCTCGTCTCGCCCGAAAAGCTTCTGTTTTCGGGCGAGGTCGAATCCGTCGTCGCGCCGGGCGCGGACGGGCAGTTCACCGTGCTCGCTCATCATGCGCCGGTCATGACGACGCTTAAAGCCGGCGTCGTGACGATCAACAGCGACGAGAAGCTTTTCGTGCGCGGCGGTTTCGCCGATGTTTCCGCGAAGGGCTTCACGATCCTCGCTGAGCAGGCCATCGCGGTCAAGGATCTCGACGCAGCCAAGCTCGAGCAGGACATCAAAGACGCGCGCGAGGACGTCGCCGACGCCAAGTCCGATGAGGCGCGGCGCAGCGCGGCCGATAAGCTCCAGCAATTGCTCGATCTTCGCGCCGCCATCGGCGGCTAGGACTGTTTCCAAAAAAAAAACTGTGCGAAGCGGAGCCCTGATGGGGGCAGCGGTTCACGTAGGCGTGAACCTTTCAGGCCTCCCGGCTGATGACGATTGGGAAGGGACGGTCTTGCCCTCGGCGTCCCGTCGCGCGAGCACGAAGCCTACGGCGCGGCGCTTTATCACGTCATTGACGTGGCAGACCGCAAAAATCTGAGAAGAATCCTCCATATGCGCTCCTCCCTCGCTTCTGCGGAGAGGACAAGCAATTTTCCTGGCCCCGCCGTCCGCTCAGTGCAGGCTAACCGGCAGCAGCTGATTTTCATAGGCGCTGCCCAGCGCGCCCTCCTTGGTGTCGGCGAGCACGATCGGCTGGCCGTCGGCGGAGAGCAGGGCGAAGACGGTGAGCCCCGGGGCGAGCTCCGGCGCCTGTGGATACAGCCGCGTCACATCCTCGGAGCGCATCGTCCGCACATAGGCCAGCGCCCCCGCGCCGAGATGCGCGAATTGTTCCTGCGTCAATTGCGGGACTGATGGGGATTTGGGCTGCATAACCACCTCCTGGCGGCTCATGAAGAGCCCGCCCGCTTGCGGCGCCTCCCCCACCGGCGCGCCTCCTAGGTTAAATACGTAGCCCCTGATGAATTTAAAGGCCATGACCCGCGGGGTTCCCCTCGAGCGCGAGCACCGAGCTAGAGGTCGAGCGCCAAACGCTCCGGCTCCTCGAGCTGCTCCTTGACGCGCACGAGGAAGGTCACGGCTTCCTTGCCGTCGACGAGGCGATGGTCATAGGAAAGGGCGAGATACATCATCGGGCGGATTTCGATCTTCCCATCGACGACGACGGGCCGCTGCTGGATCTTATGCATGCCGAGAATGCCCGATTGCGGCGGGTTGAGGATCGGCGTCGACATCAGCGAGCCATAGACGCCGCCATTCGAAATCGTGAAGGTGCCGCCGCGCAGATCCTCGATCGAGAGCCTCCCTTCGCGCGCCTTGGCGCCCAAGGCCGCGATCGCCATCTCGATCTCCGCGAAACCCAGCCGATGGGCATCGCGCAGCACCGGCGTCACGAGCCCCTTATCGGTCCCGACGGCAACCGCAAGATCGACGTATCGCTTATAAACGATTTCCGAGCCGTCGATCTCGGCGTTGATCGAGGGAATTTCCTCGAGCGCGCGGCAGCAGGCTTTCACGAAGAAGCCCATGAAGCCGAGCTTCACGCCGTGCTTTTTCTCGAAAAGCTCCTTGTAGCGGCTTCGCAGCCCCATCGCCGCGCTCATGTCGACTTCGTTGAAGGTGGTGAGCATGGCCGCGGTGTTTTGGGCTTCCTTCAGGCGCAGCGCGATGGTCTGGCGCAGGCGGCTCATCCGGACGCGCTCCTCCTGACGTTCGCCACGAGCGGCCGGCGAGGGGGCTGGGGCCGGCAAGGGCGGCGCCTCCAGGCGCGCCACGGGAGCCGGACGCGCGGACGGCGCTGGGGCGGGCGCCGGCGCGGCGGTTGCAGCGAGCACGTCGCTCTTCAAGACCTGTCCGCGCTTTCCCGAGCCTTCCAGGGTCAGAGGATCGACGCCGCGGTCGAGCGCCGTCTTCTGCGCGGCGGGCGACGGCGGCATAAGGGTCGGCGAGGGCGGCGGCGAGGGCGCGCGCGGGACGGGCTTCGCCTGAGTGGCCATTTGCGGAGGCGGCGCGGGTTTTGGCGCGGGCGCCGGCACAGCGGCGCCTTCGCTAATTCGCGCCAGCAGCGCGCCGGGGGCGACGATGGCGCCCTCGGCGGCGAGAATTTCAGAAAGCACGCCGGACGCCGGCGCATTAACCTCGAGCGTGACCTTGTCCGTCTCGAGCTCGGCTACGGGCTCATCGAGGCGCACCGACTCGCCCGCCTGCTTGAACCAGCGGCCGACCGTCGCTTCCGTGACCGATTTGCCCAGCGTCGGCGCAATGATGTCCGTCATCTCACAGGTCCCCGAATCGGCGCGAAATGCACTGCAAAAACATTAGGGCGCTTTGCCGCGCCGCTCCAGTCCCTTTCGAATTTTTGAACCGCGCCGGCCGAAAGGCTGGAGCGGTCTTTTAACTTTCTCTTCCATCGCCATTCGCTTAATTCCTAGCCTCGGCGGCGCCGGAGGGCGCCTCTCGGACGCCCCCCGAACATGAGGGGCTCACCCCCAAGCTGCAAACGGGGCGCCGATGCGCATTGCGAGCTGGAACGTCAATTCGGTGCGGCTGCGCCTGCCGGCGTTGCTCGCCTATCTCAAGGACAATGCGCCGGACGTCCTCGCGCTGCAGGAGCTCAAATGCCAGGACGACGCCTTTCCCCGCCAGGAGATCGAAGACGCGGGCTATAATGTCGCCGTCTTCGGGCAAAAGGGACTGAACGGCGTCGCGCTGCTGAGCAAGACCCCGCTCGAGGACGCAACGCGCGGCCTGCCAGCCTTTCCCGACGAGCAGTCGCGCTACGTCGAGGGCGTCGTCTCGGACGGAACTGGCTGCGTCTGGCGCGTCGCGTCGATCTATCTGCCGAACGGCAATCCGCCCGAGGGCGAGAAATACGCCTACAAGCTCGCCTTCATGGACGCGCTCGCCGCGCATGCGCGAAAGCTGCTGACGTTCGAGGAAAAGCTCGTGCTCGCCGGCGATTACAATGTGATCCCCGCGCCCCAGGACGTGTACGACCCCAAGGCCTGGGCCGGCGACGCGCTCTTTCTGCCGCAGACGCGGGCGCGTTTCCAAGCGCTCCTGAACATTGGCTTCACCGAGGCGCTGCGCGCGACGAGCGACGCGGCCGGGCTTTACACATTCTGGGATTATCAGGCCGGCGCCTGGCAGAAGAACAACGGCCTGAGAATCGACCACTTGCTGCTCTCCCCGCAGGCGGCCGACCGCTTGAAGAGCGTCGTGATCGACAAGGAGCTGCGCGGAGCCGAAAAGCCCTCGGACCATGTGCCGATAAGGGCGGAGTTTGAATGAGGCGCCGCTTTTGCTCCTCTGTGGCTTCTCAGCCGAGCACGCGCGCGGGCTCCTCGAGACGTCGCGCCGCGTGATCCCCGACCTTCGCGCGGATGGACTTTGAGAGCTCGCCGCACAGCGAGCGATCGCTTGAAACGCGCTTCTCCAGCAGCGCGAAGTCGATCGTTCCAAGCTCCGGAAGCCGCGGGTCGGGAGCGCAGGCCAGCAGACCTTGCGGGATGAGCGTCTTCGCGTGCGCCATCATGCCGAGCCCGATGCCTGCAGCCATGATGAGTCCCTGCAGCTCCCCGCTCGTGCAGGCTATGCGCCACGGGGCGCCGGACTTTTCGAGGGCCGCAAGCGCCAGGAATCTTGTGACGCTCGGCGGCGGATAGAGCACGAGCTGCGCCTCGTCATGCCGGAATACTGGCTCCGCCGTCGCCGCGGTCCACACGACGCGGTCGCGGAAGATGAGCTCACCCCGATCTCCCTCCGGCCAGCGCTTGCAGAGCACGAGATCAAGGCTGCCATCGTCGAACTGCTCAATCAAGGTCCGGCTCAACGCAATCGTGAAGTCGAGATCGACGTCGGGATGATCGAGCATGAAGGTGCGAACGATCTCGCCGAGCCAGCCGATCGCGAGGTCCGCGCTGGCGCCTAAGCGCAAACGTCGCCTTTTGACCAGCCGAGAGAAGTGACGTCTCGCGCGTCCGGTGGTTTCGAGAATCACACGCGCAAATTCGAGCATCGCCTGACCTTCCTCGGACAGGACGTTTGAATGGGTGTCGCGCAGGAATAGGCGACAGCCGGAGAAGCTCTCCAATTTCTTGACGTGCTCGCTGACGCTCGACTGCGAGAGGCCGAGGCGGCGCGCCGCTTCCGAAAAGCTTCCCACTTCGGTGATGGTGACGAAGGTTTGCAGATGGAGCGGATCGAGCATGGCGGCCATCGGAATTTCCGATGACTGTTATCTAGGCCGCTCAGCTTCACGCTGGCAGCCCTCGCGAGCATCTTTTGTCGTCGGGAGAGAGTCTTCTCCTGTTCTCAAGAAGAATCGCGGGGAGAGAAATGTCTGCTACGAGACGGCTTTTTTTGGGAAGCGCGGCCATCGGAGCCTCGGGGCTCGTGACCTTCACGAGCGTCGCCGAGGCGACCGAAAAATACCTCGCGAAGGCCGGTGACGGCGGCTTCGGTCGGGAGGCCCAGCAGCTGCCGCCGGGTGAGACGGTCGCCCACCACGATCCCAAGGACGTGGCGGAGATGCCTAACTTCAAGTTCTCGCTCGATGGCAACAGGCCGAAAGTGACGACGGGCGGTTGGGCCAAGGAGGCCACGGTTCATCAATTCCCGATCAGCAAGGGAATCGCCGGCGTGCACATGTATCTCAACCCCGGCGCCTCACGCGAGCTGCATTGGCACGCGATCGCCGCCGAATGGGCCTATGTGATCGACGGCCGCTGCCAGACCGTCGTCATCGACCCGAGCGGGGCTAGCGAGATCAACAATTTCGAGCCCGGCGACCTCTGGTATTTCGCAAGAGGGCACGGCCATTCAATCCAGACGATCGGCGACAAGCCCTGCCACTTCATCCTGTCCTTCGACAACGGCGCCTTCTCCGAACATGGCACCTTCTCGATCACCGACTGGGTCAACGTCACGCCCAAAGACATACTCGCGCTCGATTTCGGCCTACCGAAGGATGTCTTCGACGCCTTCCCCAAGGGTGAAGTCTATATTCAGGAGGGCCCGATCCTAAAGGCGGAGAATGCGCTCGAGGCGCCGTGGCCCAAGGAGTCGACGCATCGGTTCCGCCTGATGCGCGATCCAAAGGCCGTCCGCGACTTCGACGGCGGCAGCTTCCGCCTTGCGACGATTGACGAGTTCCCGGCGCAAAAGTCGATGTCCGGCGCGCACCTCGCGCTGAAGCCCGGGGGGATCTACAAGCTGCATTGGAACGTCAACGCCAATGAGTGGCATTACTATCTTCGCGGCAAAGGCCAAGTAGCAGTGTTCGGCTCGGGTGGCCGCGGCAAGGTCGCAGAGTTCGGATCCGGCGACGTCGCTTATATCCCGATGGGCTTCGGCCACGCCATCAAGAACGTCGGCGACCAGGATCTCGAGATCATCCAGACTTGGGACAACGGGAAATTCGAAGAGATCAGCCTGGAAAAATGGGTGCTGTCGAGCCCGCGCTATCTGCTCTCCAACAATTTCGTCGGCGTACCCGAAGGGACGCTTGCGCAGATGAAGCGTAGCGGCTGATTCGCTGCCGCGACACGGAGTTCTGGCTCCGCCGTTCCCTTCTCAACCGGGGGCTTTCTGTGCCCGAGGAGAAACGTCCAGTCCACCCAACGGCCGCGATCGCGGCGAGCGGCGTTGTGACCTTCTCCACGGTCGCGGAGGCGGCGGATAAATATCTCGCGGCGATGGGCGACGGCGGCTACGGTCGCTCGGTCTCCGCCTTGCCGCAAGGAGACGTCGTCGCACCTCACGACCCAAAAGACGTCGCCGAATTTCCGGAGTTCCGCTTCGCGCTCGACCAGGAGACGCCCCGCGTCGCCTCCGGCGGATGGGCGAAGGAAGGTTGGGCGCACCGTTTCCCGATCGCGAGGGGCATCGCCGGGGTGCACGCCTTTCTCAATCCCGGGGCGTCGCGAGAACTGCACTGGCACGCTGCCGCGGCGGAATGGGCGATCGTGCTCGACGGGCGCTGCCAGACGGTCGTGATCGATCCCTCTGGCGCAAGCGAGATCAACAATTTCGAGCCGGGCGACCTGTGGTATTTCGCCAAGGGCCATGGTCATTCGATCCAGACGATCGGCGACAGGCCATGCAATATTTTCCTCGCCTTCGACGACGGCGGCTTCTCGCCCGATCACGCCGCATTCTCCATCACCGATTGGATCAACCTGACGCCGAAAGACATGCTGGCGCAGCAGTTCGGACTTCCGCGCGAGGCCTTCGAGGCCTTCCCGAAAGGGGAGACCTTCATTCAAGCGGGGCCGGTCTTGAAGTCGGAAGACGCGCAGGAAGCGCCGTGGCCGAAAGAATCCACGCACAAGTTCCGTCTGCTGCGCGACTCGAGAGCTGAACGCGCGTTCGACGGCGGGACCTTCCGGCTCGCAACCTCGGCCGAATTTCCCGCCTCGAAGAGCATGTCGGGCGGAATATTGACGATTCGCCCGGGCGCGGAGCGCAAGCTCCATTGGCATCCAAGTTCGAATGAGTGGATGTACTTTCTGCGCGGTCGCGGCCAGGTGGCGCTGTTCGGCTCAGGCGGACGCGGCATGACGCGCGAGTTCTCGCCCGGCGACGTTGCCTATGCGCCGATGGGCTTTGGACACGCGATCAAGAACATCGGCGCGGAGGAACTCGAGATCGTTCAGGTCTGGGATAACGGCGCCTTCGAGGAGATCGAGCTCGAGCCCTGGGTTCGCTCGAGCCCGCCCTATCTTCTCGCCAATAATTTCGCCGGCGTTCCCGAGGCGACGCTCGCACGAATGCGGCCCGGGCCATAGGGCGTGGAAGCAACGAGAGCGGCGCCGAGCCACGCGGTCGCGTCCGGATACGCTTCCAGGCCCGCCGCCTCTCAGAGCGGAATATTATCGTGCTTCTTCCAGGGGTTCTCGAGCTCCTTGTGGCGCAGCAGCGCGAGCGCGCGGCCGATGCGCTTTCGCGTGGCGCTCGGCAGGATCACCTCGTCGATATAGCCGCGCTCGGCGGCGACGAACGGCGACAGGAAGCGATCCTCATATTCCTTCGTGCGCTGCGCGATCTTTGCTGGATCGCCGATCTCGGAGCGGAAGATGATCTCCACCGCGCCCTTCGCGCCCATCACGGCGATTTGCGCCGTGGGCCACGCGTAATTCACGTCGCCGCGCAGGTGCTTTGAGGCCATGACGTCATAGGCGCCGCCGAACGCCTTGCGCGTGATCAGCGTCACTTTCGGCACGGTCGCCTCGGCATAGGCGAAGAGGAGCTTCGCGCCGTGCTTGATCAGACCGCCATATTCCTGCGCCGTTCCCGGCAGGAACCCCGGCACGTCGACGAAGGTCACGATCGGAATGTTGAAGCAGTCGCAGAAACGCACGAAGCGCGCGGCCTTCTTCGAGGCGTCGATGTCGAGCACGCCGGCGAGCACCATCGGCTGATTGGCGACGAAGCCGACCGTGCGGCCCTCGACGCGCCCGAAGCCGACGACAATGTTCTTCGCATGCGTGTCCTGGATCTCGAAGAAGTCGCTTTCGTCCACGACCTTCAGGATCAGCTCCTTGATGTCATAGGGCTTGTTTGGATTGTCCGGGATCAGCGTGTCGAGCGAATGTCGAGCCGGTCGGGCTCGTCGAAGCTCGGCCATTCGGGAACGTCGTCGCTGTTCGACAAGGGCAGGAAGTCGAGCAGCCGCCGCATCTGCAAGAGCGCCTCGACGTCATTGTCATAGGCCTTGTCGGCGATCGAGCTCTTGGTCGTGTGCACCGAGGCGCCGCCAAGCTCCTCGGCCGTGACGATCTCGTTGGTGACGGTTTTCACGACGTCCGGGCCGGTCACGAACATATAGCTCGTGTCGCGCACCATGAAGATGAAGTCGGTCATCGCCGGCGAATAGACGTCGCCGCCGGCGCAGGGCCCCATGATCACCGAAATCTGCGGAATGACGCCGGAGGCGAGCACATTGCGTTGGAACACCTCGCCATAGCCGCCTAACGCCGCGACGCCCTCCTGGATGCGCGCGCCGCCCGCGTCGAACAGGCCGATGATCGGCGCCCGGTTTTTCAGCGCCATGTCCTGCAGCTTGGTGATCTTCTGGGCGTGCGTCTCGGAGAGAGAACCGCCGAAGACCGTGAAATCCTTGGCGAAGACGAAGACGGGCCGCCCATTGACCGTGCCCCAGCCGGTCACGACGCCGTCGCCGGAGATCTTCTCGCCCTCGTCCATGCCGAAATCGGTGCAGCGATGCTGCACGAACATGTCGAACTCCTCGAAGGAGCCGTGATCGAGCAGAAGCTCGATGCGTTCGCGCGCCGTGAGCTTGCCGCGGCCGTGCTGCGCGTCGATGCGCTTCCTGCCGCCGCCGAGCTGGGCGGAGTCGCGTCTTTCCTGGAGCTTGTCGAGAATATGCTTCATGTTCCACGCTCTGCGCCGCGCCGCGCCCGCGTCGGGTCGGCGCATTTGGGTGTTGGATAGGGATTGAGGGCGCTCGCGGAACTTGCCGGGCCAACGGCCTCGAGCTCGCGAGACGCCTTACATCTCATGGCGGCGATCCATCTCGCCATATATGCTCCGCCAAGAGATGCAAGACGTATCACAGTCGCCAGCTTGAGGAGACGAGCGGCAAGGCTCGACGAGGGGCTCCGCGTTTCGGATCGAATTGAGGCGCGCTTGGCTCACAGCCGTTGCGAGGCGAGCCGCCAGCGCTGCATTTCGGCGGGCGTCAGCACATGAACCTGGTCCGACGAGCCGCGCTCGGCGAAGTCGATGAGCCCGCTGTCGACGCCCATGCGTCGCGCGTAATTGGAGAGCTTGCGACGCATGCCGCCGTCGTCATAGTAGCGCTCGTTGACGAAGCCGCCCTGCGCGGCGTCGAAGCTCGTATTGTAGTTATACATGCGATGGAGCGCGACGCGGCTCTGCGGAGGAACGACGCGCTTCTTGCCGCCCATCAGCGCGTAAACGCAGGCGGAATAGCAGATTCCCGGAGGCAGATTGCCGTCGTAAGCCCGACCGCCGCCTGGCCGCGCGACCACGACGGCGATACCAAGGCGGCGAATCGTCGCTCCGAGCTCCATCGCCGCCTGGACATGGCCGCCGGGCGAGTCGAGCAGCAGGATGCGGCGCGCCCCGCCGCCGTTTTGCTGGAGGAACTCCAGGAGGCTCTGCGCGGTCCCGTCGTCGATCTGCCCCTGCGCCGCGATCACTTGCGGGCATCCGCCGCGACAATTCTGCGAATCGATCGAGACGAGCGAGAAGCTCATCGTCTCCCCGGCCCGCGCCGGGAGACTGGCCGCCAGAAAGACGAAGAGGCTCAGCCCCGTCACAAGCTGACGGAACGAGTCGGCGCCGATGCTTCCCATTGTGAACCCGCCTTAAGCTCAAAGATTGGGCTACCTTAATGCGTCGCGGCGGCTGGGTGAAGTGCGATCTGAGCGCCGGCGGCCCGTTCTTGGTCCCCAGCGGTTGCGGGATATTGCCGCTGGGCTGCGCCGGTCCTCTCGGCGTCAACGACGAAGGCGCCCGTCTTTCCGAGTTCCCTGGCGTTTCCTTCTGCTTCCGCGCTTGATCTTCTACCAAATAATAGGATTGTCTTCCGGCCAATGCTCAACGCATCGGCAACGAAAGGTGGACCTCATATGGGCTTTATCCTCTTCTCGCTAGCGATCAGCACTGCATTTCTGGTTGGCTCATGGGTCTTGCTGGTTTACGGGCGCGCCCTCGGCGAGCGGCATCTTGCGGAACGCGGCTCCAATGCGATGGCGGGGCTAGACGCCGTCGAGGGCGTGGTGTTTGCGCTGTTGGGACTGATGCTAGCTTTCTCGGTTTCGGGCGCGTTGCAAAGGTTCGATGAGCGGAGGCAATTTGTTACGCTGGAAACGAACGCCATCAACACCGCCTATGATCGCCTAGGCCTGCTGGGCCCAACGACGGCCCCCGGTCTCAAGACCAAATTGAAGTCGTATGTGCATGCTCAACTCGCCCTTTACGATCAGCCCATCACCTTTGATTTCATGGAAGGCCGCGAGCTTTACGCGGAGGGTTACGAAGCCAAAATCTTCGCCCTGAAAACGGAATTGTGGACTGACGTCGTCAACTCATGCCTCCCGGAAATCTATCGAGCGGCTTGTTCGATTGTCGTGCCCTCCCTCAACAGTGTTTTCGAAATCGCACAGCAGCGCAAGGCAGCGACTGAAAAGCATCCCCCCGTGGCGGTGTTTGCGATGCTTTTCGGCTTAGGCCTCGCCGGCTCGCTGCTCGCAGGCTTTGGCATGGCGGCTGGAGGCGGGCAGAGTCAAATCCATATGGCGGCGTTCGCTCTCGCCTTAACCATGGCGCTCTATGTCGTAACCGATTTGGAATTTCCCCGGCTCGGCTTCATCCGCATCGACGCCTTCGACCACTACCTGCGCGAAGCTTATTCGCAGATGCAATAAATCACTTGGCGGCCGGTTCCCTGCAAGTCGCGTCTTCTTGCGGCCGCACGTTACCCCCGCGACCAGCGACCGGCCAGCGTTGCGCAAGGCCCGCGCTTTCCCTAAACGTCTAAGGATCAGTGGTGGAACGAAGGCAATGGGCATGAATGCGGCAGCGCGGATAGCAAAAACAACTCTGATTTTGCTCATCCTTTTTGTAGGCGCCTCGAGCCGAGACGCCTATGCCGGTCGCAGCCACGATTTCAACTCCAGGTCGCATCATTGCGGCGGCCATCACTGCTGGGAGAACCGCCGTCATCACGGACATTCTCGCTTTCACCGCGACGCGGGAGATCATGTCTCTTTCCGGCTATTTCATAAGAAGTTCTAGTCGGCGGCTTCCAAACGCATGGGTGAGGCCGAGCGCGAGCTTGTCAGTTATATCCGGCCACGGCCTCATTTAAGCTGCGTCAGTCGCTTGCGGCGACGGCCATATCTAACTCGATGGCGTCCGGCGAACTCAAGAGGCCTGCCACCCTATTGAAAATTGTAACAGACACAACGCCTCGTTGAAGCCCACCCAGCCCGTGGCTGTTGTTGGCGCCCCCCTTGGTCATCGCTCTCTCCATACCCTTTGCTGCGGACGGAGGAGTAGTCCCGGGGTCGTTTGTATACCGTTGATTTATTGGTGGGCGGTGACGGGCTCGAACCGCCGACCCTCTCGGTGTAAACGAAGAGGTCATAGGCTTTCCCTAGCTTACTACAGCTTCCCCCATTCTTCCCCGCATTGACATATCGCTGGATTAATAGGATATTCCCTTTACCTCAATCGACCAGGGACAGCCTCCTTTCGCCTCCTCTTACCTTCTAATGCTTCCCCCGGCGTTCCCTTGGGGAAGCAAACCGGAGCCGCCGCGCGCTCCGAAACTGTTTTTGGCCTCTACCCCCTGCGACAGTTGCGACAGTTGCGACACTTCGCCGTAACACTCTGAAAATGCGTGGCTTAGTGAGCAAATTCGCCTTGCGACACTCCTGCGACAGTTTGCGACACTTCAGGAGAGACCATGCCGAAACTGACCAAGCGCTTCGTCGATACCCTCAAGCCGATCGCCGGCGACGTCTTCGCGTGGGATGACGAGCTCAAGGGCTTCGGCGTGCGAATGAAGCCGAGCGGGTCCGCTTCCTTCATCGTCCAATATCGGACGCCGCAGGGCCAGACCCGAAGGCTGGCCTTCGCCAAGGTGACGACGATCACGCCGGACGAGGCCCGGACGAAAGCGCGCCGGCTATTGGCGGAGGCCCAGGACGGGGGCGACCCGTCGGCGCGCCGGCATGAGGCCCGGCAGGCGATCACCGTCGAAAAGCTCTGCAGCGAATACCTCGAGGCGGCGCGCGCCGGTCTCGTGCTGACACGGTTCGGGAAGGCAAAGAGCCAATCGACGATCTACAACGACGAGGGGCGCATATCGCGCCACATCGTTCCCCTGATCGGAAGCCGCATTGCTCGCGAGCTTAATCGCGCTCAAGTTCAGCGCATGGCCGACGCGATCGCCGCCGGCAAGACAGCGCAGGAAGTAAAGACCAAGGCGCGCGGCGTCGCCAAGGTCGAGGGCGGGGCCGCCACGGCCGCGCGCACGGTCGAGTTGCTCGGCGGGATCTGGACTTGGGCGGAGCGCCGAGGCCTGGTCACCGGACCGAACCCCGCCCGCGGCGTCGAGAAGCACAAAGGCGAGGCGAAGGATCGCACGCTCAATCCCGACGAGCTGGCGCGACTCGGCGCCGCCCTGCGGGAGGCCGAGCCACTTCAACCGATGGCGGCGGCGGCCGTTCGCCTGATCGCGCTGACAGGGCTTCGCCGCGAGGAGGCTTGCGGGTTGCGTTGGCGAGAGATCGACTTCGCGACCGGCTGCTTGCGCTTGGAGACGACGAAAACCGGCCGCTCAATGCGCCCGATCGGCAAACCCGCGCTCCGCTTGCTCGAGGCCCTTCCTCGCGGGCAGTCCGATTTTGTTTTCCCGAGCCGGACCGGTTCCGCCAGCGCGGACTTGAAGAAGACAATCGCCGCGATCTTCGACAAGGCCCAACTGCAGGACGCGCGCTCGCACGACTTGCGGCGAACCTTCGCGAGCACGGCGGCCGAGGAGGGCTATGGCGACAGCACCATTGCGGAATTGCTTGGCCATGCGCAGCGCGGCGTGACCGCGAAGCATTACATCCGCCGGCCCGACGCCGCATTGCTCGCCGCCGCTGACAAGACGGCGGAGCGCATTGCGCGCGCGATGGACGAGAAAACAGCGAAGGTTCACGGCCTGCGCCAGAAATCGGGAGGGGCATAGCCCCCCTGATAAGCCGGCCGGGCCAGGTGTTGGTAGCGCCTGGCCCGGCCTAATCACAACGCGAATGTAAGGGGTCGCATCATGACTGCACAAGCAAATACACGACTTGAACTCGTCGCCAAGCCCCGTCTAGCGCTGGCCCGCGCGATCGAGCGCCACAAGGTCGCGAAAGCCGCCTATGAGGCAGCGGGACGCGACGACGACGATCCGCTCTTCGACGCGATCTGCGAGGCGTTGCTCGGCGTCGCGTACGCGCCTGTCGCAGGATGCGGCGAGCTGGCGGAGAAGTTGGTCTATCTCTTCGCGGAGGAGCGTCGCGATTATGGCGCGCCTGATGAGCTCGGCGACTTTGGCGCGACCCTGGCGGCTGTCGCGCTTTATGCGCGCACGCGGCGTGGCTGACATGCGCTGACACGAACGCGCACGGGCTAGGCCGGCCAGCCGAAAGCGGATGGCGCCATCCGTTGCCCGTGCGCTCCCCAAGGTGCCGCGACAGGTGCGCGCGATGAGGAACGACAAAAAATCTGTGCAGCCGCCCAGCGCTTCAGGGAAAACGGCGCTGCGGCCATATTCCGAGGAAGCGCTGACCTCGATCCTCTCTGCTTTGCCGCAGTTATCGCGGGAAAACGCCCGCGAAAATCTCCTCCATTGGGTCGGAAAATATCTCGATCCTGATAGTTATCTCATACCACGCCAGATGGTCGAAACGGCGGCGATCGCTGAGGCTTTGAGCGTATCGATAGAGGCTATCCCAGAACGCTTTTTGCGGCTGATCCCGGACGAACACTATGCCGCGATCGAGCAGCTTTTTGTCGCGCTGGAACACTTTCACAGCATGTGGCGACCGCCGGAACCATTGCCGAAACCGAAGAAGCCCGGCCGCAAAGAAGCCTACCTGCGCGAAAGGGAACTTCTCAGCGCGGTCGTCGGCATTTGGACCGACGCGCACGACGGAAATCGGCCAAAGGACGGCGCGTGGCCGTTCGCGCTCGCAGTGCTTGGGCCTCTTACTGCATTCGGCCTTCCTGCCGCGTTCATCGGCGGCCCAACACGAGAGCACAAGCTCGACACGCTTAAGCACCACTTCATAGCCCACGAGAAACGTCTGGAGAGGTTCGGCCGGCGCCATCGGTATCGGCTGTCCAGTCGGGAAAAAACCAAACGCGATGCTTCCTGACACAAGTGCGGAAATCGGATGCAATCTCGATCCTATCGGAACTCAATGAGGTAGCTCGATGAACGGTTCTCGCCTTCTCCGCCGCAGCGAAGCGGCCAATTACATCCGGGAACGTTACGGCGTCCCCTGCAGCCCCAAGACGCTCGCAAAATTGGCCGTCGTCGGCGGCGGTCCGCTCATCACGTTCGTGGGTCGATGGCCGATGCATTCCGAGGCCGCTTTGGATGCATGGGTGGCAGCAAAGACCGCCGTCGCGCGCTCAACATCGGAGAGACCGCACGAGCACGTCGCGGCATGAAAAGGGCGGACCCCGCGACAGCAGGACCCGCCCGATAATTTCGATTGCGCTTGACGACGGCTGACAACGTCATCGGCGCCCGACACATCGCTCACAAAGGCACACCGGCATGTGCACCATCGCGAACGACGACGATAAAAATTCTACCCGCAAGCCTCCCGTCAGTCAAGAAAAGCGGCAAGCGCAAGTCAAAAAACTTCACCGTCTCGGCCCCCGTCCGCTCCTAGAATTTCTTGAGGAAATCGACAGGGGCGCGGATGTTTTCGAGCGCCTCGCCGTCTATGCGGCGCTCCCCGAAATCGTCATCACAGCGAACCGCGGCGATCAATTTCTGCCCGCGATCTTTTCGATCGACGGAGGCAGACCATGAGCGCCGCCGCCGAAATCGCGCGCGCGCTCGGAGGCCGACGACACGAGACAGGCTATCTCTGCCGTTGCCCGGTCGCAACGCACGGCGCCGGCCGCGGCGACCGCAATCCGTCGCTCAGCGTCAGAGACGGCGAGGAGGGGAAGATCCTCGTCAACTGCTTCGCGGGCTGCGACGGTCGCGACATTCTCGACGCGCTGCGGCGGCGCGGCCTGCTCGACGATCGGCCGCCGGTCCGCGACCCGGGCCCCGCCCCGCGCTGCGAAGCCATAGAGCGGATCGAGCCGGACGAACGGGCGCTTGCGCTGTGGCGCAGGGCGCAGCCGATCAATGGCACGCTGGCGCATCGCTATCTCCGCGCCCGCGGCCTCACGATCGAGCCGCCGCCGTCGCTGCGGTTTTTTCCCGCGTTGGAATATCTCGGCGAGCGCATCGCCGTGCCTGCCATGGTCGCGGCCGTACAAGCTCCCGACCGCCGCGCCGTCGCCCTGCAGATCACCTACCTGGATCCGCGCGGCGATCGAAAGGCGCAAGTCGCCACGCCCCGCAGGACCATCGGCAAGCTCTACGACGGCGCCGTGCGCCTCGGGCCGGCCGGCGACGAGCTCGGGATCGCCGAAGGCGTCGAGACCGCGCTCGCCGCGATGCAGCTGACAGGCGTTCCTTGCTGGGCCTGTCTCGGCGCGAAACGAATGCCGAGCGTCGCAATTCCTGACACGGTCCAGCGCCTTCATATTTTCGCCGACAATGACCAGACCGGGCAAGACGCCGCCGACGCGACCGCGCAGGAGCGACCATCGCAAGGCGTGCTCATTCACACGCCGAGGAGCCCCTTCAAGGACTTCGCCGACGTCGCCGCCGATCTTCTGAAGGCGGGGGCCGCAGCGTGAGCGAGGACATTCAGGACATTCCGTTCGACGCGCCCGCGCCGCCGACAGCGTCTCTCCCGAACTTCGCTGTGACGCGCGAGCCGAAGCTCGAGGCCCGTCCGAATGGAAAGGACCGCACTCGGGCGACCGGCAATTGCCGCGATGGTCACCCCAAAGAGGCGAGCGACCCGCTCCCATTGTTCCCGCCTCTGCCGCCGGCCCTGCCGTATCCTATCAACAAACTCGGCGTCCTTTCGCCCGCTGCGAAGGCGATCGTAAGCAAAGTGCAAGTTCCGCCTTCCGTCGCTGCGCAATCGTGCCTCGCGGTCGCGGCGCTCGCTGCGCAGGCCCATGCCGATGTCGGCTTGCCCTTCGGTCAGAGACGCCCGCTCTCGCTCTACTTCGCGACCGTGATCGGCTCCGGGGATCGCAAATCGACCGCGGATAATGAGGCGAGTTGGCCTGTTGCGAAGCGCGAGAGAGATTTGCGCGAGGCCTATCAGCACGAAATAAGGGATTGGAAACTTTCGCAGGCGGCCTGGAGCGCGGAAAAACGGAAGATCGAGAACGATAGGAAGCTCGACTACGACAAGCGGCGCGACCTTCTCGCGCGACTTGGCGACGAGCCGCAGAAGCCGCTCGCGCCGTTTCTGACGACGGGCGATCTGACGCTGGAGGGCCTGACAAAGAACTGGACCTTTGCGCATCCGGCGCTTGGCGTCTTCACCGCAGAGGGCGGGACGTTCACGGGCGGCCACGGCATGTCCGAGGAGAACCGCCTGCGCACGGCCGCCGCGCTTTCCGAGGTTTGGGACGGGAAGCCCATCAAGCGCATTCGAGCACAGGACGGCGTTTCGATCCTGCCCCAGCGCCGCCTATCGCTTCATGTCATGATCCAACCCGAGGCGGCGGCCACCTTCCTCGCAAATCCAGTGCTGCGCGACCAGGGGCTACTATCGCGCGTCTTGGTCGCGGCGCCCGACAGCATCGCCGGGACCCGATTCTATCGCGAGCCGGAGCCATCCGACAGCGCGACGCTCAAGGCCTACGGCGCGCGCATCCTCTCAGTTCTCGAAGAACCACCGACGATGGCGGAAGGCTCGACGAATGAGCTCGCGCCGCGCGCCCTGCTGTTGTCCGCGGACGCAGCCGAGTTGTGGAAGCAGTTTTTTAATCAGGTCGAGGCGCGAAGCGGTCCTGACATGGACCTTGCGCCGATCCTTGATTTCGCCTCGAAAGCAGCCGAACACGCGGCGCGCATCGCTGGCGTTCTCACCATCGTCAACGATGTTCGCGCCAGCGAGATCGGACTTGTCGCGATGGAAAACGCCGTCGCGCTGGCCACCTGGTATCTCGAAGAGGCGAAGCGTCTCCAATCCGCGTCGCGTCTCGATCCGAAATTGTTGCGGGCCTCAGAGCTGCTCGAATGGATGGAGGCGCGCGGCAGCGCAGAGGTTTTTTTCCGCGACATCGTAAACGCCGGCCCCTCAAAATTCCGGACGACCGCCGCGGCCAATGAGGCTTTGCGCATCCTGATCGAGCACAACCTCGTGACCCAGATTTCAGCGCGCCCCCGCAAGCTGTGCTTGACCAAATGGAGCGACCAGCAATGAGCGCACATGCTTTGGTGTCAGGCACGCTCTTTCGCACGCCTGAGCAGCGCAAGTCCAAGGCCGGCAAGCCCTACGTCACCGCGACACTGAAGGTGAAGGACAGCGACGGCTTCACATTTTGGAGACTGACAGCATTCAGCGAGTCCGTGTCAGCCGAACTCAATCGCCTGTCAGAAGGCGACGCGCTGTCAGCGCAGGGCGCGTTGAAGGCGGGGCTCTACACGCCGCCCGACGGCGAGGCGCGCATCAGCCTCTCGATTGTCGCCGATCAGATCCTCGCCCTTCGCCCGCCGCCGCGAGAACCACGACAGCGCCCCGCCCGCGAGCGAACCGGGCCGCGCCGCCATCGTGAGACCATCGCGCAGGGCCCACGCGCCAGCGAGTTTCGCAGCCCCGGCTATCACCGCGTCGACGCGCCTGCGAAGCCGCGCACGCATGGTTGCAACGGCGATGATCCGTTCGGAGACGCCGTACCTTTTTAGGAAGCCACGCACATGCCCGACTTCAGCCTAACGCCAACGCCGCAGCCGTTCTCTGGAATGAACTGGACGCCGCCCGCCTCGAGGGCGCACAAAACTCCATTTTACTCGCTTTCCCGCCGCAAGGCCGGTTCACCCTCGGAAGCGGACAGAATACCGGGGGCGCGATGCGCCAGAGGCAGACCTTCACAAAAGTGAGCGCCATCTTGGGCATGATCGCAGAGTTGCGACCGCCGCCCTTGGCCTCCACCGCGTAAGGCATTCGGGCGTATTGAGTCCGAGCCAAATGACGGGAGAAGCGCGTCCAAATGGCAGCCAATATCGCGATTTCCCTGGTCAGAAGGCCGGTTGAGGTCGGCCGTCCGCTATTTTGTTCTCTGGCGGCGCTCTCTGCGGCCGCGCGGCTTTGTCAAAGGGGCAAACTCGAGGACAGTTGCATCGAACCATGACCTATCCGGCGAATCCCGGCTATCTCGTCCTCGGGCGTGCTGGCGAGGGCATGTCTCCGCAGTAGATACACTACGACTGACGCTTGCCTATGCGTTATTGAAAATAGAGAAGGGGCTCAATAATGTCGGACCAAAAACAACTCACCTACCAGTTCATAATTGAACGGTGGGCGGATGGACTCAAAGTTCTTGGTGCAGGGAATGGTGCCGGTCTTTTGGCATCAGGCGCATCTGTTCAATTTTTTGCCGCTAGGCCGGAGGTCCTCGGGTCGATAAAAATGGGAGCCTGTTTTTTTCTCGCTGGTGTAATCCTCTTTGCCTTGGCATTTTTGTTTATAACGATACTACCCTTGTCTATAGACCGTTTTCTCGCATCGTCCGATAAAAAATATGGATCTTTTAGGGCCATGATGTTGGACTTCGCCGCAGCTAATAAAAAAGACGGGAAGGTCTATGTAGCACTAGTTACGTTTTCTCTCATTTCATTTACGTTCTTCATCATGGGCTCATTAGGCATAGTGCTAAACGTTATAAGGTTCCTTTGAACCTGTCGAAGTATCCCCACACACACATCAGATCACACAAGGCACACGATGGTATACTTAATTCACGAGTTTAGCCGCGGAACGGATGTTCATATAAACGGCAATCTCGAGTCCGCGGCGGGCCCAATCATCGCTCGGCGTCAGAGTCCGCAATGGGTCAACCCGCGTCATGTAGGCGCTGGTCGCGCGAGTCCGCTCCTGCCCACATTGCCGCCACGCGCTGCCACGCCCCGCAATGCAACGCAACCTAATCAACCAGGATCGAAAACCCCATGAGCCAAGCCGGTGCGTTGGAGCAGACTTGCGAGAGCGCCAAACTACACGCCGTGTAGCTAAACCCTGATCGAAACATGCAAGACACCCCCGAAGGCCGCCTCGCGCAGATCGAGCGCAACCTCGCTCCGCCATCGCGCGCCAAGGCCAACGCCGAGCGCAAGCCGCTGAAGGCGCTCGAACTCGCGCGGCCGGGCGCTGCTTGAAGCGATGGTGCATGGCGTCGACGAGGCCAAGGCCGAGGAGCTTGGCCTTGATCCGCATCGGCCGCTCCCCCTCGAGCTCGCGGCGCAGGCGGCCGGCCTAAAGATCAAAAACGCGCGCTTTGTGTTTAGCCAAAAAATATTCCTCGCAGAGTTCTCCAAAGAACTCGCCGCAATACGCACAGGACATAAGGCGCGCGCCGTGCGGGTTCTGGCTGACATCATGGAAGATCCCGGAAACAATCTAGCGGCTGACAAGGCTGTCAGGGTGAAGGCGAGCAGCGTCTTGCTTGGCGCCGACGCAAACGAAAGCAAGCCCTCGACCTCTGTGTCGATCGGCATTGGCGGGACGCCGATGCGCGCTGGCGTGGTCATCAGGTTCAAGCACAACGTCCCGCCGACCCCGCTCGAGATGGAAGCGGAGGGAGAGCCCGACCGCGCCGGGCCGATGATCGACATCACGCCAAGCAACACCGACGAAGGCTGCGAAGGCTGACACAGCGCCAAAGCGCTCCAGCCCCAAGGCCACAAGCTGACAAGCGAGCGAACCCCATTGCGGGCGCGCGGCGCTCAACGGATGGCTCGGCGCTGCCGGCGGCTTCATGAAGGCGCTTGGCCGCCTCAATTTCGGGTGACGCATGGCGCAGCTGGTGGGAGCCTAGTCACAAGCCTCGAAAACGAGCTGACGGCTTCCGTCGTCGTCAAGGAGCGCCGCGACCCCGGATGTAAGGGCGCGGCGTTTTTTTGTTTAAGAGGCTTTGCTTTTGGCATCCTCGCGCCACAGCCGGCGCACTTCGTCTCTGACTTCACCCCAATAGCCTCGCGGACGGTCGCCGAGCGGACCGCCTTCATACTCCCGTATGGCGAGATAGCGTGCCTCAAAGAGGGCGTCTTCGCCGTGCTCCTCGATGAGCGCCCTGGCGTCGGCGGTGATCGCGTCGCGGTGTGCGGGGCTCTCGCGAAACCAATCCAAAATCATCGGGGCAACTCCCTCCTGGCGCTCGCGTTGCGCTCGCCGACGCTCGGCCTAGCCTATGCCTCTCGCAGAAAGGCGGCAAGGCCTGTGGCAGGCGACGCGTTGCTCTTGGAGCGAGCATGGAGAACAATCGTTTAACGTCGCGGGCCTTACACTGGCGCATCCTGTCCTCGGCGAGGATCTTCGACCCGCGATGCTACCCTCTCGCCATGCCTCGCCAATTCGACGGTCCCGCGATGGATCTCGCCAACATGCGCAGCCTCGGCGTGCGCTCGATCTTCGCGACGTGTGACTGCGGCCGGGCGGCGGCTGTCGACGTGTCCGAGCTTCCGGGCGCCGTCGAGGTTCCGGCGCTGCGCTGGCGCCTGCGCTGCTCGTGCTGCGGCTCTCGGCCGGTAGACGTGCGGCCGGACTGGCGCGAGCATCGGGCGCGGGGAGTGGGGCGATGATCCCGAATTCGACAACCGGAGGCTCTTGCCTATTTAACAGGCGCGCCATTCTCAATCGAACGAGGAATGGCCAAGGCGGAGGATGTCAAAATGAACCGAAAAATCTTTGCTCTCGCACTTGGCTTGGGTCTTGCTGCTTTCCTGGCTCCGCGTTTTGCAATGGCGGAGGATCATTTGGCCGAAGCCATCGGCCATACAAAACAGGCGATCTCGGTGGGCGAGGCTGGAGACGCCGACGGCCTCGTGGTCCACGCCGAGGCCGCGCTCACGCACGCCGATGCTGCCCTGAAGGAGAAGGCCAATCCGCACACCACTCAAGGGATCACCCATCTCAACGCGGCGATCGCGGAGGGCAAGAAGAAAGACGCCAAAGCCGCCACAGGACACGCCGAAGAAGCGTTGACGCATCTGCAAGCCGCCACGAAATAGCCCAGCACAACGCAAAAGCGCCGCAGCCGTTCATCCGGGCTTGCGGCGTGGAGCTGTGGTTCAAGCGGATGACGACGCCGGCGCGAGGCTAACAACCGAAAGCCGGCGCTCGCCATGCGACGAACCTCTATCCATCCCGCGACGCCGGCTCAACCTCACGCCCGCCGGGTCGCAACGATCGGCTTCGACGTCAGACTGGGGAGCCGCACAGCGCCGCGGCAGCGTCTCGCGCAGCCGCCCGCCTGGCGCGAACGTAGGCCGTGTTATAGGCGCGAGCCTTCGCACGCCGCTCTTCCTCGGCAAGCGCAAGGGCGCGGCGCTTTTCAATCCACCGCAAATATCTCGCGCGCTCAACGTCTTTGTGGGCGTCGCGATACCGCTTCGATTTCGCGTGGCAGCGATCTAGATTGGCCGCCCAATACTCTCGCCAGCGCTGGCGCCGCGCCTCTGCGTCGAGAGGAGCCTTGCTCTTGGCGACCTTCTTCGTGACGACCGTGACGCTGCGCTGAGCCCGCTCAGCAGCATCGCGCGCCGCAACGAGGCGCCATAGGTGCGGGCTTAGTTGGCGCTGAAGCGCCGCAAGCTGAGTCGGCTTCATTGAATGGCAGGCCACAGTGTGACGCGCAGTCTACGTTCTTCATGCAGCACGCAGCGCATTGCGATCCGAGTGAGATCCAGGCGCGCTTGCGCGATCTCCGCCGGCGACGTCGGATTGCCGCGTTCCTGCAAGAGCAGGGACAGCTCGCGGCGCCATAGGGCCTCGACTTCCGCCGGCGAGAGCGTATGCGTCGCAGCAGCCTCGCGCACGCGAACGTCGTCGGGCTCGCCGCGCATGACCGCTTCCGCCAGCCGAGCCGCGAAGCAGACGAGGGCGCTTTCATAGGTGAGCTCGACCATGTCAGGCCCCCGCTAGAGAGCCAGAAGCGCGCCCCAGCCGGCGCTGCCCATCATGCCCGACAAGCCCTTCATAAGCCCGCCGGCGGCGGTCAATAGGCCGCTCGTCTGGTAGCTGCTCGCGTTGCTGTAGCCGGCCTGAAGCGCGTTCTGGCCGCCCCAGAGTTGAAGTAACGCAGACGATCTGTCTTCTGCGCTCTGGAGGTGTGCATTAAAAATCTGAGCGTAGTCTTGATCTTGCGCAACCTTCTCCGTGCGTGAATACACTGCTTCGACAGACGGAGAGCGCATATCAACATTTGCGGACGCTGACACGGCTTGGATATTGGCCAGCACACCCTGAAGACGCTGACGCATTATTGTATCAGTTTCCGTCGCCTTGAGGTCCGTGATCTCCGCGGCCTCTTGCAAATTCAGCGCATTGGCTTCGGCCCCGAGGTAAGCGGTTTGTCCTTGGCGAATGGCGGTGGCCGCGTTGTTCTGGCCCACCATGAGCGCGCCCAAGGCCGACGCTCCCTGCGCCCCGAAGCTCAGCGCGCTCGCAGGCGAGAAAGAGGGCTGCGACATTCCCGACGCGCCGACGCTGAGAGGGTTCTAATTCATCGTCGTTCCCGATCCGAAGGAGGAAGCGGCCCCCGTCGATACATCCGCGAACAGGAGCCGCCCCCGACGGCGCCGCCGGCCCTATCGCTCACCAGCAGCGCACCCACCGCCAGCTCATTCTGGCGACGGATTCTTGTGTTACCTGCCGATCCACTGAAAGCTGGGAAGCGACCCGCCGATCTTGCGCGGGCCAGGATCGCCGAAAGATTCGCCCCTGGGAGGTCGCGCAGTGGCCCATTCGGGCTGAGCGGCAGTTACAGGAGCGTCCGGGCCATTGAAGAGCTCGCCGCAGATCACGCGCTGCGGAGGCTGCGGCAGCTCCGGACGCGGCGGAGCCCACGGCTCCCGATCGGCCTCGCCCACGGTCGTAATGGGGCCGAAGTTCGGGCCGCCCGGCTCGCCGCGAAATCTGCTGTTGCTCATCGCTGCTCGCTCCTGTTGCCAGGCCCGTTGAGCTTCGTCTCCCGCGGCTTCTGCTCGCCAAAAGCGCGCCCGCCAACCGTCGCCGGGCGCGCGACTGTCGGGTCCGGGCGTTCAGTGCGGCTCGCCGGCTTGGCGAAGCGCGACGCCTCTCGCATCGCGACGCGCGCCTCTCTGGAGTTTCAGTCCCGTCTCGCGCGGTCATCGGATCCTCCCCGGCTGTGTGCGACCGACGCCGGCGCCGGGATAGCGCGTGCCGATCACGCGCGGCTGCGCGACCGTCGAAGCAGCGCGCTGCGCATATCGCCCCTCACGATCGTCAGCCGGCGAAGGCCCGTTCGACTTGATAGCCGCGGCCGTGTTCGCCTCGACGTCCGGACGCATCGGGACGCCTTGCATGTTCTCGTTGTTCTTCATCGTGGTGTGACCTTTCGCGGGTTGAGAAGATCCTGGCGAGCCCTGTGCAAGACGCATCTGCGACTTGAAGCTCAAGGCGCTGAAATCATCGCCCGCAAACCGCCAGTCCTTGCGGTCCGAAGGAAGCTCGACGACTTGCAACCCAGGCCGCGCCTTGCTCGCGTCAGGACGGGCAGTGTTTGGTTCTCGGCTCACGGCAAGCGGTCCTCCGGCATCATGCACGCAGCATAAACCCAAGGCTTTCCGGAAAAACGCACCGACAGCGGAAGGCATAGAGGAGCCAAGGCTTCGCAGGCGAGCGAGATCGAGGAGCAGGCATGGACAGGGATGACGGGAAGAAGCGCGCCGGCCGAGCGTCAAGGACGGCTGGCCACCGCCATCGCCAGCGCCAACGCCGCACCGCCAATCGCCAGAACGCCCATCGTCAGGAAGACGGATCCAGGAGCAGCGTGCGCCGCAAAACATGCGAATCCAGCTGAGTCTATTGGCATACGGCTTACCTCTCGCGGGAAAATCGCGAGGATTATACCGCAACGCAGCACGAAGCGGAAGCGGAAGGCGGAAGGCAGGAAAGACAGCGCGCCGGCGTCTCAGAGGCTGATAAAAAAATTAGCAGGGGCGAGTTTTTAGGGGAAAATGCGCGCGGGGGAGGAGGACCTTGAGCAACCTATCGCAAAACCCGCCGCCTTATAACCACAGACGGAGTGTTCTCGGCGTCATTCGTCTTAAGCAAACCGCGCTCTTTCGCCCAATGGCGCGAAGTCTTTGTTGAACTGTCTGGCATCCTCACAATCCCGCGCCGCTTGATCCAGCTCGGCTTGTTCGCGCGCGGGCGAATGCGCCGCACGAGGCATCCGCTGCTTGGGCGGGGCCTTGCTGAAGGTGGGGCCGTTCTGAGGGTGCTTGCCCACTATCGCCTCCTGTGCTCGGGATAGAATGAACCAAGACGCATAAGGTTCCAGGCGCTAAAATAACGACCGGAATGTTCGCGGGCGGGAAATCTCTAGCGAAGGATAAAATTTGTAGCGCCGGGCTAATGCTGGAGAGGAAAATCGCGCCACCGATCCACGTGGTCTACAGCCAGATCGTGGTTTTCCCCGGCGGGTATCTCATTGATAACGCTAGTATTTTACGCTCGATGGGGGTATGCGCGCAATTGCAACCCAGGCGGGCGTCGACGCGAGCGGTTATGTCGGAGCACGATGGAGGGGGCGCTCGAATCGGGCTGGAGCCTTACGAGCGGAGGGTGACCCTCCGGAGCCGCTCAGGCCGCGCTGGACATGGGCTCGGCCTCGAGGCGCTCAGCGGGCGCTGTGGCCGCGCCTGGAGCGTTCTCATGGTGCCTTACCGGCTTGCTCTGCCGGCGATCGGGAAGCTCGTCAATGAATCGCTGCGTCGCGCGAGGAATGCCGGCTTCGTCTTCGATGACCGCGAGCCGGAGGCCGAGAACGCCGAGGATGCTCGAAAGCGACATATCGCCCAGCCCCTTCATGCCCGCTTCGACCTTCGCGAGATACCGATCGCTCGTGCCCGCGAGATAATCGGTCTCCGCCTGTGTCAGCCCCAATGCATAGCGTCTTTGGGCCAACAGAGCGACAACCTCACGCGGCGTGGTGGCGAAGCCGATGATGCGCGACATGGGGAGCCCCGCGAAGCATTTCCACGCTTGATTTACGTGAAATGCCGGCGCTCCACAAGGGCCGCGAGCCCTCGAAAGTTCCCTATTGCTTCCCAACCTGTTGATACAGATACGAAGCGCATTAATATCAATGCGATACTGCGTATGACCCTATCGCTGAGAGCGAGCGGGACAGGAGATCGGCGCTCAGAGCGCCCACGAAGTGTCGCAAACCGCTTGCGACACTTTAAGCGCTCCAAACCCCCGGAATAGAGCCAGTCCTGACAAAGTGTCGCAAGTGTCGCAAGTGTCGCAAGCCTTCCCGCGCGAATAACCGGAGCAGGCGTCTCGGCGCCCGGACGGCGTCCTCAGGGCCCGCGAAGAGAGAGGTCGCCAGGCTCCCCGGCTATTCCGCATCGTCGAGGCGTGGAATGCGCAGCCATCAAGCGCCCGCCGCGAAAATGCCCGCGAGACCCTAGCGCGCGTCTCCTAAGCACGAGCCAGCCCAGCTCCCTCGGCCCCCACTACATCCATGCGCCTG
Source organism: uncultured Alphaproteobacteria bacterium (assembly GCA_963829075.1). Classification (GTDB taxonomy): domain Bacteria; phylum Pseudomonadota; class Alphaproteobacteria; order Rhizobiales; family Beijerinckiaceae; genus Methylocystis. The sequence continues at coordinate 205,408 of CAWHHH010000021.1, forward strand.
CCAACCCGCCAATCTCACGCTCGCGTGTAGGCTTGCGCACGCCCGATCCCCCATCGCTGAGGCTACAGCCGGAGACCTGTGGATAACCCATCCTCTCCCGCGAGAGGTTGTCCTTAGCTATCATATACATACATACTTAAGCCTAGCCATACGTGTACAGACTTTTTCGAAGCTGCCGGGCTGCTTCCCTGCCGCTTCCCCAACTCCAATGGATGATCGCCTTAGTCGGCTTAAGTCTATGATTTTATTGGTGGGCGGTGACGGGCTCGAACCGCCGACCCTCTCGGTGTAAACGAGATGCTCTACCAGCTGAGCTAACCGCCCGCGCGCGCCGAAGACTTAAGCGATGGCGCGGGCCGTGCGCAAGAGCCGGGCTGCAGAGCGAGGCGCCGAGAGCGGAGCCCTCGGCGGCGAAGGTTCTTCCTCTCAGCCTTAGCGCGAATTCCGCAAAAAAGTTGATAGACTTTTGCGATCAGAATTCGCTCCAGTGTTTTAATCTGGCGCGATTTCTTATCGCTCGAATGGTTCCATTCGAGCGGAAAGCGCGCTAGCGTGCGTCGGCCTTACTTCTTGTTCAGCGCCGCCTTCAGCGTCGCGCCGGATTTGAAGCGGGCGCTCTTGGAAGCCGGGATCTTGATTTCCTCGCCTGTCGCCGGGTTACGGCCCTTGCCGGCGGCGCGCTTCTTGACCGAAAATGTGCCGAAGCCAACGAGGCGCACTTCTTCGCCTTTCTTGAGCGCCTTGGTGATGCCTTCGATCACCGCGTCCAGCGCCGCCGCCGCCGCGGCCTTCGACATGTCAGTCGCTTCGGCCACGTGCTCCACGAGTTCCAATTTATTGACCATGGGCTGTTCCTTCTGCTCCGCGCCGTAAGGAGCCTTGAGGCCCCCTGCTCTGCTCGTTTTGGCAGAGCGAAATCGAATCGGCCCGCTACGGCGACAGTGCGACGGTGGCCTCGAATCCGTGAGAATGCAAGGGCTGCGACGGCGTTTGGCTCAAAATAGCCCGTAATTCCGGGGGATTAATGATCTGCAACCCCAAATATCCAGAATATCCGCCGCCTGGAACGGGATGACGGGTTCGAAGCCCCCGTGGACCGGGCGTTCGGAAAAACTCGCGCCCCGCCCCAGGAAAGGGCGAGGCGCGAAGGATTCATGAGCGGCGAAGGGCGCCGCAGCCGCGCCGGCCTCAGTGGGCGCGCACGCCGGTCGATTCTTCGTCCGACCCGCCATGCGCCGTCAGCGAGGCCGGCGGCTCGTGCCACACGATCGGCGTCGGCTGCGAGACGAGCGCGTGCTTGAGGACCTCTTCCATCCGCGCGACCGGCACGATCTCCAGGCTGTTTTTCACCGCATCCGGGATCTCGGCGAGGTCCTTGGCGTTCTCCTCGGGGATCAGCACTTTCGTCAGGCCGCCGCGCAACGCCGCGAGCAGCTTCTCCTTCAAGCCTCCGATCGGCAGCACGCGACCGCGCAGCGTGATCTCGCCCGTCATCGCAATCTCGCGCCGCACGGGAATCCCGGTCATTACCGAGATGATCGCGGTCGCCATCGCGACGCCCGCCGAGGGCCCGTCCTTGGGCGTCGCGCCTTCCGGCACATGAACATGGATGTCGCGTCGGTCGAACAGCGGCGGCTCGATGCCGAAATCGACCGCGCGCGAGCGTACATAAGAGGCAGCCGCGGAGATCGACTCCTTCATCACATCACGCAAATTGCCCGTCACCGTCATGCGCCCTTTGCCGGGCATCATGACGCCTTCGATCGTCAGCAACTCGCCGCCGACCTCCGTCCAGGCAAGCCCCGTGACGGCGCCGATCTGGTCCTCGAGCTCCGCCTCGCCGTAGCGATATTTCGGCACTCCGAGATAGTCGGAGATGTTGGCGTCGGTGACGACCACCTCCTTGCGATCCTTGTTGAGCAGGATCTCCTTCACCGCCTTGCGGGCGAGGTTGGAGATTTCGCGCTCGAGATTGCGCACGCCCGCCTCGCGGGTGTAGCGGCGAATGAGCGTCTGCAGCGCCGGATCTTCGATGCGCCACTCCTGGGGCTCGAGCCCATGCTTCTTGATCGCGTTGGGGATGAGATGCCGACGCGCGATTTCCGCCTTCTCGTTTTCGGTGTAGCCCGCGATGCGGATGATCTCCATGCGATCCATCAGCGGCGCGGGGATGTTGAGCGTGTTCGCCGTCGTGACGAACATCACGCCCGAGAGATCATAATCGACCTCGAGGTAGTGGTCGTTGAACGAGGCGTTCTGCTCAGGGTCGAGCACCTCGAGCAGAGCCGAAGACGGATCGCCGCGAAAATCCATGCCCATCTTGTCGATCTCGTCGAGCAGGAAGAGCGGATTGGCGGTCTTGGCCTTGCGCATCGACTGGATGATCTTGCCGGGCATCGAGCCGATATAGGTCCGCCGATGGCCGCGGATCTCCGCTTCGTCGCGCACGCCGCCGAGCGACATGCGCACGAACTCGCGTCCCGTCGAGCGCGCGATGGACTTGCCGAGCGAGGTCTTGCCGACGCCGGGCGGACCGACGAGGCAGAGGATGGGACCGGCGAGCTTGTTGGCCCGGGTCTGCACGGCGAGATATTCGAGGATGCGCTCTTTGACCTTCTCCAGTCCGAAGTGATCGGCGTCGAGCACCTCTTGCGCGGCGACGAGATCCTTCTTGACCTTGGAGCGCTTGCCCCAAGGAATCGACAGCAGCCAGTCGAGATAGTTGCGCACGACCGTCGCTTCGGCCGACATCGGCGACATCTGGCGCAGCTTCTTCAGTTCCGCCGTCGCCTTGTCGCGCGCCTCCTTCGAGAGCTTGGTGTTCTTGATCCGCTCCTCGAGCTCGCCGAGATCGTCCTTGCCGTCCTCGTCGCCGAGCTCCTTCTGGATCGCCTTCATCTGCTCATTGAGATAATATTCGCGCTGCGTCTTCTCCATCTGGCGCTTGACGCGGGTGCGAATACGCTTCTCGACCTGCAGCACGGAGATCTCGCTCTCCATCAGCGCAAGGCACTTCTCCAGCCGACGCGCGACGTTGATGGTCTCGAGCACGTCCTGCTTGTCCGAGATCTTCACTGAAACCTGCGAGGCCACCGTGTCCGCGAGCTTCGAATAATCCTCGATCTGCGAGACGGTGCTGAGAATCTCCGAGGAGACGCGCTTGTTGAGCTTCACATAGCTTTCAAATTCCGAGACGACCGAGCGGCCGAGCGCTTCGACCTCGACCGGAGACTCGATCTCGTCGGCCAGGACCTCGGCGTCCGCCTCGTAGAAATCCTCGGTTCTCGTGTAGCGGCGCACTTTGGCCCGGCTCTGGCCCTCGACCAGAACCTTCACCGTGCCGTCGGGAAGCTTCAGCAATTGCAGCACGTTCGCCAGCGTGCCGATCGAATAGATCGCCTCTGTCGACGGATCGTCGTCGGACGCGTTCTTTTGCGTCGCAAGCAGGATCGGCCGGTCGCCCTTCGCGACTTCCTCGAGCGCGCGGATGGACTTCTCGCGCGCCACGAACAGCGGCACGATCATATTGGGAAACACGACGATGTCGCGCAACGGCAGAACCGGAAAGCCTTCGATCGTCCCGGGCGAGACCGCCCCGCGCTTCTCGTTCGTCATCTCTTGGTCCCTGACCTTTCCATTCGATCCTTCACGCCATCTGCGTCAAAATGATGCAATCCTGGCGCCGGCGCCGAGGCAAGCCTCGCATTCGGCTCGTTCCGAGTCGAAGAGAACCGTCGCAGCAGCCCTTGCATACGCAAATTGGGTGCCATTGACGCCGTTTCAAGGCGCAGCTTTCCGGCTGCGCCGCATGGAGGCGCTACGCGACAAACGCGCTTGCTGTGCAAGCAAAGCGAAGCCGGCCCTCAGGCCGATGCGCCGGCTTTTTCGCTGCGCTCCGCATAGATATAGAGCGGGCGCGCTTTGCCCTCGACCACCTCGGGACCGATGACGACCTGCTCGACTCCCTCGAGGCCCGGCAGATCGAACATCGTATCGAGCAGAATGCCCTCCATGATCGAGCGCAGACCGCGCGCGCCAGTGCGCCGCTCTATCGCCTTGCGGGCGACCGTGGTCAGCGCCTCGTCCTGGAAGGTGAGCTCGGTGTTCTCCATTTCGAAGAGGCGCTGATACTGCTTGACCAGCGCGTTCTTCGGCTCGGTTAGGATGCGCTTCAGCGCCGCCTCGTCGAGATCCTCGAGCGTCGCGATGACCGGCAGACGCCCCACGAATTCCGGAATGAGGCCGAATTTCAGCAAGTCTTCGGGCTGAACCTGGCGGAAGATGTCGCCGGTGCGCCGTTCGTCCGGCGCCTGCACACTGGCGCCGAAGCCGATCGAGGTGCTGCGACCGCGCGCCGAGATGATCTTCTCAAGGCCCGCGAACGCGCCGCCGCAAATAAACAGTATGTTCGTCGTGTCGACCTGCAGGAACTCCTGCTGCGGGTGCTTTCGGCCGCCCTGCGGAGGAACCGAGGCAACGGTGCCCTCCATGATCTTGAGGAGCGCCTGCTGGACGCCTTCGCCCGAGACGTCCCGGGTGATAGAAGGATTGTCGGATTTTCGCGAAATCTTGTCGATCTCGTCGACGTAGACGATGCCGCGCTGCGCGCGCTCGACGTTATAGTCGGAGGCCTGCAGCAACTTGAGGATGATGTTCTCCACGTCCTCGCCGACATAGCCCGCCTCGGTAAGCGTCGTCGCGTCGGCCATCGTGAAGGGCACATCGAGAATGCGCGCGAGCGTTTGCGCCAGCATCGTCTTGCCGACGCCGGTCGGTCCGATCAGCAGAATGTTGGATTTGGCGAGCTCGACGTCGCTGTGCTTGGTCGCGTGGTTCAGCCGCTTGTAATGGTTATGCACCGCGACGGACAGCACGCGCTTGGCCTGCGCCTGGCCGATCACATAGTCGTCGAGCACCTTGCAAATTTCGCGCGGGGTCGGAATGCCGTCCCGCTGCTTGACCAGCGCGGTCTTGTTCTCTTCGCGAATGATGTCCATGCAGAGCTCGACACATTCGTCGCAGATGAACACCGTAGGCCCCGCGATGAGCTTCCGCACCTCGTGCTGGCTCTTGCCGCAAAACGAGCAGTAGAGCGTGTTCTTCGAGTCGGTGGAGCCGACCTTGCTCATCTTCCTGTCTCCTGGTGACCGACCGCGATCTCCGAATGCATCATTCGAGCCACGCTCCGTTCGCTCGCGTCGCCGCCGGCCCGAGCTCGCCATGCTGCTTCGCGCGCTCGCCGCGCAGAATCTCGGCGCAGGCGTCGCAAATGAACACCCGCGGGCCGGCGATGAGCTGGCGTGTCTCGCGCTCGCTCTTGCCGCAGAAGGAGCATGAAAGCGGCTTCGGCGATCGTCCGAGCATCCCTCTCAACCTCTTCCTCCAGCGCGCCGAATCCACGCCACCTTCAGCGTTATCTGTCTCCGGCTAATAAAGTGTGCAAGGGGGGGCGCCGGGCCTTGGCCCGAATCCGCCCCTTTCCGGGAACGACGACCCCTCACTTTAATTGCCCTGGCCGGGATTGCAACTCAGCCGCGCGAAAGAAAAGCGAGGGTCGCCCGGCCTTGGCTCAAGCTGAGCTTTTTACGAGCTTCTGGACGGGCGCGAGCCTGAGCCGAAAGGCGTCCGGCATGCCGCTGCCGAGCAGGGGCCGCAAGTAGAATCGGTAGGCGTCGGTCACGTCCGAGCCGCAGGGCGCGATGAACTCGTCAGGCATCACGCGTGTCTTGGCGGCGATCTCCTCCAGAGGGGTCAGCCGGTAGTCGGCGGAATAGAATCCGGTGCGGTGGATGGTGACCGAGCCGTTGCGGTCCCCCCAGATCGCATATTGCACCGCTTTCTCGCCCACCTCGCGCGCCTCGCGCTGGTCGACGTCGGAGACGCAGCCGACGAAGCTTCGCTGCAAATAGCCGAAGGTGTCCGCCCGCACACGCTTGAAGCCAAGCTTCTCGCGCACGAGATCGGTCAACTCATCGGCCAGCGCGCCACCGCCCAGATGCACGTTGCCGTGGTCGTCGCGCTCAACGCGCTTGGCGAGCTTTTCGGCGATCGGCGTGTGGTTCTCGTCGCACACGCCCTCCGAAACGGCGACAACGCAGCGCCCCAGACGCTCCATCGTCGATTTGACTCCGGCCAGGAACTTGTCGACGACAAAGGGACGCTCTGGCATGTAAATCAGATGAGGGCCGTCGTCGGGGAATTTTTTTCCCAGCGCCGAAGCCGCGGTCAGGAAGCCCGCATGTCGGCCCATGACGACGCCGATGTAAACGCCCGGCAGCGCCCAATTGTCGAGATTGGCCCCCGCGAAGGCCTGCGCAACGAATCGCGCCGCCGAGGGGAAGCCCGGCGTGTGGTCGTTGACCATCAAGTCGTTGTCGATCGTCTTCGGGATATGGATCGCGCGAAGCGGATAGCCGGCGGCCTTCGCCTGCTGCGAGACGATTTGCACCGTGTCCGAGCTGTCATTGCCGCCGATATAGAAGAAGCAGCCGATCCCGTGCGCCTTGAGCACCTTGAAGATCTCTTGGCAATATTTCAGGTCCGGCTTGTCGCGCGTGGAGCCCAGCGCCGAGGACGGCGTGCCGGAGACGAGCTCGAGATTGTGCGTTGTTTCCTGGGTGAGATCGGCGAAATCCTCGTTGACGATCCCGCGCACGCCGTGAAAGGCGCCGTAGACGCGCGAGACCTCGCGAAACTTGCGCGATTCGAGCACGGCGCCGACGAGCGACTGATTGATCACGGCGGTCGGTCCGCCGCCCTGCGCGACGAGCACCTTGGAGAAGTCTATGTCGGACAAGCGGAGGCTCCCAGATTTTCAAGAGCGAATAGCGAATGGCGAGTAGCGAGGAAGCGGCTCGCAGCGAATTCTATTCGCTACCCCCTATTCGCTATTCCTTCCTCAAACCAGCACCCCGTGACAGTGCTTGTATTTCTTCCCAGAGCCGCAGGGACAGGCCTCGTTGCGCCCGACCTTGCCCCAGGTCGCGGGATTCTGCGGATCGCGCTCGGGGGCGGCGGCTCGCGCGGGCGGCGAGCGAGGCGAAATCCGTCGCATTGATTCGCGCATTGAGATCGGCGAGAGCCTCCGGGTCCGCGGCTCCATCGCTCATCCCCAAGGGCGTGGGATGCGTCATCTGCATCGGCGGCAGCTCCATGGGCGCCGAGGGCGGCGCCTCGAAGGTCACGTCGATGCGCATCAGCTGCTCGGTCACGCGCTCGTCCCAATGCGCCATCAGCGACTTGAAGAGCTCGAGAGCCTCGGCCTTGTATTCGTTCAACGGATCGCGTTGCGCCATGCCGCGCCAGCCGATGACCTGGCGCAGGTGATCGAGCGCCACCAAGTGGTCGCGCCACAAGAGATCGAGCGACTGCAGGACGAACTGCTTCTCCAGCATGCGCTGCAGCCGCGGCGTGTTCTTCTCGACCCGCGCCTCATAGGCCTCGTTCGCGCCGGCCAGGAGCCGCTCGACGATCTCCTCGTCGGCGATGCCCTCCTCCGCCGCCCATTCGCGGACAGGCACATCGAGATTGAGCTTGGCTTTCACCTCGTGGTCGAGACCCTCGACGTCCCAGGCGTCCGAGTAAGCGTCGTGCGGAATGTGGCGCGCCACCAAGGAGTGGATCACGTCCTCGCGCATCTCCGCGACCGACTCCTCGACGCTTTCCTCGTTCATGATCTCGCGGCGGCGCTCGAAGATCACCTTGCGCTGATCGTTCATTACGTTGTCGAACTTCAGCACGTTCTTGCGCATGTCGAAGTTGCGCGCCTCGACCTTCTGCTGCGCCTTCTCCAGCGCCTTGTTGATCCAGGGGTGGACGATCGCCTCGCCCTCCTGCAGACCGAGCTTGACGAGCATGGCGTCGAGCCGCTCGGAGCCGAAGATCCGCATCAGATCGTCTTGCAGCGACAGATAGAATTTCGAGCGTCCGGGATCGCCCTGGCGTCCCGAGCGGCCGCGCAGCTGATTGTCGATGCGCCGGCTTTCGTGGCGCTCGGTGCCCATGATGTAGAGGCCGCCGGCGGCGATCGCCTGCTCCTTGAAGCGCGCGACCTCGGCGCGGATCTCGGCTTCCTTGGCGCTGCGCTCCTCGCCTTCCAGGCCGGCGCATTCCTGCTCGACGCGCATTTCGACGTTGCCGCCCAGCTGAATGTCTGTGCCGCGACCCGCCATGTTGGTCGCGACCGTGATCGCCCCCGGCACGCCGGCTTCCGCGACGATATAGGCCTCGAGCTCATGGAAGCGCGCGTTCAGCACCGCGAAGAGCTTCGAAGGCTTGCCGGTCCGGGCCGCCTGATAGAGCTTGGGGATCGACTTCTTGTCCTCGAAGTCGATCTGCATGTAGCCGCGTTTCGCCAGATATTTTGCGAGCTGCTCGGACTTCTCGATCGAGGTCGTGCCGACGAGCAGCGGCTGCAGCCTCGCGCTCGCCTCCTCGATCTCCGCGGTGATGGCGGCGAGCTTCTCTTCGGCGGTGCGATAGACCTCGTCGTCCTCGTCCTTGCGCTGCAACTCACGGTTGGTCGGGATCTCGACGACGTCGAGCTTGTAGATTTCCGCGAACTCCAGGGACTCGGTGGAGGCCGTGCCGGTCATGCCGGCGAGTTTCTTGTAGAGGCGGAAATAATTTTGGAAAGTGATCGTCGCGAGCGTCACGTTCTCAGGCTGAACCTGCACGTGCTCCTTGGCCTCTAACGCCTGATGCAGTCCTTCCGAATAGCGCCGTCCCGGCATCATGCGGCCGGTGAACTCGTCGATGATGACGACCTCGCCCTTGCGGACGATGTAGTCCTTGTCGAGCTGGAAAAGCTTGTGGGCGCGCAGCGCCTGATTGATGTGATGGACGATCGTGACGTTCTGCGCTTCATAGAGCGCGCCCTCTACGAGCACGCCGGCTTGTGTGAGAAGCTCTTCCATATGCTCATTGCCCGCGTCGGTCAGATTGACCGTGCGCTGCTTCTCGTCGAGCTCGAAGTCCTCGGGGCGAAGCTTCGGAAGGAAAGCGTCGATCGTATTGTAAAGATCGGACTTGTCGTCGACCGGGCCCGAGATGATGAGCGGCGTGCGCGCCTCGTCGATCAGGATGGAGTCGACCTCGTCGACGATCGCGAAGTTATGGCCGCGCTGGACCATGTGCGCGAGCTCATACTTCATATTGTCGCGCAGATAATCGAAGCCGTATTCGTTGTTCGTGCCGTAGGTGATGTCGCAGGCGTAGGCTTTGGCGCGGTCCTCGTCGGAGAGGTCGTGGATGATCACGCCGACGCTCATGCCGAGGAATTTGTAAATCTTCCCCATCCAGTCGGCGTCGCGCTTGGCGAGATAGTCATTGACCGTGACGACGTGCACGCCCTCGCCTTTGAGCGCGTTGAGATAGACGGCGAGGGTCGCGACGAGCGTCTTGCCTTCGCCGGTGCGCATCTCGGCGATCGCGCCTTCGTGCAGCACCATGCCGCCGACCAGCTGCACGTCGAAGTGGCGCTGGCCGAGCGTGCGCTTGGCCGCCTCGCGCACAGTCGCGAAGGCCGGCACGAGCAGCTCGTCGAGCGTCTTGCCGTCGGCGAGCTGGTCGCGGAACTCCTGGGTGCGGGCGCGCAGCTCCTCGTCGGAGAGCGTCTCGAGCTCCGGCTCGAGCGCGTTAATCTCCTTGACGCGGGGCTGGTAGGTCTTGAGCCGCCGTTCGTTGGCCGAGCCGAAAATTTTCTTGGCGAGCGCGCCGATCATTCGATGTGTCCTTGATAAAAGCCGTCGTCCCCGGCTTCGAGGGGCCGCGCGAGGGCCGACGCTTTCCGGCGCCTTTTTTCGGCCGGAGAGATAAGAGGGGGGGCTGGGGTTGTCAATGTAACGAGGGAACCCTTTGGAACCAGCCTAAATCTTGGGGTTTTGGGGGCTTTCGCCGCGGCAAGGCGCAGGAGAGACTGGCCGAGCCTCTGGCGGAAGCCGAGATAGAGCGTGCTCCCAAAAAGTGCGAGGCGGTTTTTGGACAAGAAGACGCTCAATCAATATCTTTTAAGGCGCGTTCGACTTTGAATTCTCCGAACGCGCTCTGAACTTGCGATGTCCACCCGCCCGGGGCCATTCACGAGCGCCATGGATCAGGCACTCTCCGCTCTCCACTCTTCCTCCCCCCTCCTCGAAGCGCGCGGGGTCGCGAAATCCTACGCCACGCCGCAGGGGCGGCTGCAAATCTTGAAGGGCGTCGACCTCTCGCTCCTCCCAGGGGAGACGTTGGCGCTGATGGGCGAGTCAGGGAGCGGCAAAAGCACACTGCTCAATCTCGCGGCCGGGCTCGACGCCGCCGATGCGGGCGACATACGGCTTTGCGGCGCGTCTCTCGGCTCCCTGAGGGAGGCCGAGCGCGCCGCACTGCGGAGGGAGACCATTGGGCTCGTCTTCCAGCGCTTCAACCTCATCGCGAGCCTCACCGTCGCGCAAAACTTGAGTTTTCAGGCACGGCTCTGCGGCCGGCTCGACCCGGACTGGCAAGCGGAGCTGACGGCGCGCCTCGGACTCGCCGGGCTCGAGGCGCGCTACCCCGAAGCGCTTTCCGGCGGGCAGCAGCAGCGCGTAGCGATCGGCCGGGCGCTGGCGGCGCGCCCAAAGCTGATTCTCGCCGACGAGCCCACCGGCAATCTCGACGAAGCCTCAGGCGACGAGGCGCTGGCGCTGATGTTGGGCCTCGTCGCGGCCTCGGGCGCGGCGCTGCTGCTGGTTACGCATAGCGCGAGGCTCGCCGGGCGCCTCGCGCGTCGGGCTCGGCTCGAGCGCGGCGTGATGGCGCCGGCATGAGGCGCCTGCTCTATGCGCTGCTGGCGCTGCTCTCTCACTGGCGCCGTCATCCCGGCAATTTCGCCGCGCTCTTCGTGGGCCTTGCGCTCGCGACCGCGCTCTTCGCGGGCGTCGAGGCGCTCAACGCCAAGGCGCGCGCGAGCTATGCCGAGGCCGCCTCGCTCCTCGACGAAGCCCAGACGCGAAGCCTCGTCGCGCCGCATGGCGGGCTCTTCCCGCAGGAGCTTTACATCCGCCTGCGCCGCGCCGGCTGGAAGGTCTCGCCCGTTCTCGAGGGGACGCTGCGCATCGGCGAGCAAGCTTTCACGCTGCTCGGCGTCGATCCGGTCACCGCGCCGGGCGACACGCGGCTCCGGACGATCGCCGAATCCGCCGGGGCCGAGCGCTTCCTCAAAGGCCCCGGCGTCACGCTGCTCGCGCCAAGCACGCTGGAGGCGCTGTCAGCGCGCGAAGGCGACCGCCCGCAAGCTGAGCGGAGCGCCCGCCTGCCGCCGCTGACCCTGACCCCCTCGGCGCCGGCGGGGTTTTTGATCGTCGACATCGGCGTCGCGCAGGAACTGCTCGACCGGTCGGACCTTCTCTCTCGCCTCGTCATGGAGGCCGGGAGGGAGCGAGGCGCGCCGCCGCTCGAATCCATCGTCGGCGACGCGCTGCGGCTCCTCGAACCCGACGAGACGCCCGATCTCGAAAAGCTCACAGAGTCGTTCCACCTCAATCTCTCCGCCTTCGGCGCGCTCGCGTTTCTGGTGGGTCTCTTCATCGCCTATGCCGCGAACGGCCTCGCCTTCGCCCAGCGCCTGCCGACGATCAGGACGCTGCGGGCGATCGGCGTCTCGGCGCGCGCGCTTGGCGCGGCGCTGCTTTTCGAGGCTCTGCTCTTCGGTCTCGTCGCCGGCGTCCTCGGCCTCGCGCTCGGGCGCCTCATCGCCGCGGCGCTGCTTCCGGACGTCGCGGCGAGCCTCGAGAGCCTCTATGGCGCGCGTCTCGACGCCACGCTGCCGCTCGAACCGCGCTGGGCGGCGCTGGCGCTCGGCGTCGCGCTCTTCGGCGCGGTCGCCGCCGCATCAAGCGGGCTCGTCCAGACGCTGCGCCTGCCCATTACCGAGACCGCGCGAGCGCAGGCGCGACGGATCGACATTCCGCTGCGCGCGCTGGCTGCAGTTTTCGCCCTCGCCGCCGCTTGGGCGGCGCTCTTTCTTTCAGACAGGCTCGGGGGCGCCTTCGCTGCGGTCGCCTTCCTCGCGCTCGGCGCGATCCTGCTCTTTCCGCTGCTCGTCGCCGCCGCGATGCGGCTCGGCGAGGTTTTCGCGCGCGGCCCGCTCTCGCAATGGTTCTGGGCCGAATGCCGCGCCGAGACGCCGGTGCTCGCCTTGGCGCTCGGCGCGCTGCTCCTGGCTCTCGCGACGAACATCGGCGTCGGCGCGATGGTCGAGGGCTTCCGCAAGACCTTCGTCTCCTGGCTCGACGAGCGGCTCGTCGCGGAAGTCTATCTCGAAGCCGCGAGCGGTGCGGATCGGGCGCGGATCGAGGAATTTCTCTCGACCCGAGGGGAGGTCCGAGAAATCCTGCCGACAGTGCGCGCCCCTTCCCAGCTGGCGGGATGGCCCATCGAGGTCTTTGGCTTGAAACCCAGCGAAACCTATCGCGCGCATTTCCCGACGCTTTCCGCGCGGCCGGACGCCTGGGCGCGGCTCGCGTCCGGCCAAGCGGCGCTTGTCAGCGAGCAGCTCGCGCGCCGACTCAAGCTCGACCTCGGCGCGACAATCGAGCTGCCGACGCCGCAGGGCCTCTGGCCGCTCGAAATCGTCGGGATTTACGCGGACTATGGAAACCCCAAAGGGCAGATCCGCGTCGATCTCGACGCGCTGGCGCGTTACTGGCCGCAGCTGAGGCGTGTCGCGCTGGGCCTGCGCGTCGCGCCGCAAGCCGTCCCGGAACTTCTCGCCGATTTACGCTCGCAGTTCGGCCCAAAGCTCGCGCGGGCGCTGGATCAGGCCAGCGTCAAGGCGCTGTCCCTGCGCGTTTTCGACCATACTTTCGCGGTGACGGCGGCGCTCGGCGCGCTGACGCTCTTCGTTTCGAGCGTCGCGCTCTTCTCGAGCTTGGCGACGCTCTCCAACATGCGGCTTTTGCAAGTCGCGCCGCTCTTTGCGATTGGGGTCACGCGCGGACGTCTCGCGCTCTTCGAGTTCGCGCGCGTCGTGGCGCTCGCCTTCGCGACGGCGCTCTGCGCCCTGCCGCTCGGCCTCGCCATGGCCTGGATTCTCGTCGCCGAGATCAACGTTCGCGCCTTTGGCTGGCGGCTGCCCTATCATATCTTTCCCGAGCAATGGTTGGAGATGCTGGCTCTCGCCCTCGCCGCGGCGCTCCTTTCGGCGGCTCTTCCGGCGTTGCGTCTCGCGCGGACGGCGCCCGCCGCCTTGCTGAAAGCCTTCGAAGATGACGCTTGACCGCCGCCAAGCCTTGGCTGGGCTGCTGCTCCTCGCCTCTCCAAAGGCCCGCGCCGAAGGGTATGCCGGTCTCGCCGACGAGGCGGAGGGCTTCGAGCCGGTCGTGCCCGGGCGGCCGCTCGTCTTCCCGCGCGATCACGGCGCCCATCCAGGCTTCCGCATCGAATGGTGGTATCTGACCGCCAATCTGACGGGAGACGACGGCGCGCGCTATGGCGCGCAATGGACGCTGTTTCGTATCGCTTTGCACCCGGGGGCGGAGGGCGCAGGCTGGGCCGACCGCAACGTCTACATGGGCCATGCGGCGGCGACGAGCGCCTCGGACCATTTCTTCGCCTCTACCTTGGCGCGCGGCGGCGTGGGGCAGGCGCGGGTCTGCGCCGCGCCGTTTGAAGCCTTCATCGACGACTGGAGCTTCGTTTGCGAAAGCGACCAACATTGGCGCATAGAAGCCAAGGCGGCCGACTTCGCCTACCGCCTCGATCTACGAACCGAAGGCCCGCTGCTTTTGCATGGCGACAAGGGCTTCAGCCGGAAGTCGGACCAGGGACAGGCGTCTTACTATTACAGCCAGCCGTTCTTTCGCGTCGTCGATGGACTTCTCAGGCTGCGCGGAGGCGACGTAAAAGTGACGGGGCTCGCTTGGATGGATCACGAGTGGGCGAGCCAGCCGATGAGCTCCGATCAGAAGGGCTGGGACTGGTTCGCGCTGCACATAGATCACGCTGCGTTTGAGCGGAACCGCTCAAACGCAGATGACGTGATCGATTCTAAAAACTTGGAGCGCGCTTCGAGCGAAAAACCGGTTCCCACTTTTTCGCATCGCGCTCTAGCGAGCGGCGCCAAGCTGATGCTGTTTCGCTACCGCGGCGCGGCGGATCATTATGCCGGCACGTGGATCGACCCGGACGGCGCGACGCGCGCGCTATCCGGAGACGCCATCGCGCTGACGCCCTTGGAGGAAACCTCGATCGGCGACCGCAAGCTTCCGACGCGCTGGCGCGTCGCGGTCAAGAGCCTCGGCCTCGACATCGAGACGACCCCGCTCAACTCGCGCGCCCTGAACGGGTCTCGCAACCCCTATTGGGAGGGACCGATCACCTTTCGCGGCAGCCATGAAGGCGAGGGATATCTCGAGATGACGGGATATTGAGAGGCGGCGGATCAAGGCCCGCCCCTCCCTGACCCTCCCCCGCAAGCGGGAGAGGGAACTCGCGCAACGAACTCGCTAGCCAGAAAACCGCTCAAACATGCAGATGCTTCAGCGCCGCTTCGGCGCTGGAGACGGTGGCCTTGCTGGAATCGTCCTCGGCATGGATCCACAGCACGACGCCGTCGGCGATGAGCGCTGCATAGCGTTTCGAACGCACGCCCAGTCCATGCGACTTGAGGTCGAGCTCCGTGCCGGTCGCCTTGGCGAATTCGCCCGAGCCGTCGGCGAGCGCGTCGATCTTGCCCTTGGCTCCCGCCGAATCGAGCCAGGCGTCCATCACGAAACAATCGTTGACCGCGACGACGGCGATCGCCGCGACGCCCTTCTTCTTGATTTCGTCGGCCTTGTTCACAAACCCCGGCAGATGCGTCTTGTGGCAGGTCGGGGTGAAGGCGCCGGGCACCGAAAAAAGCAGCACCTTGCGATTCTTGAAATAGTCGGAGGCCTGCACGGCCTCGGGGCCCTTCGCGCCCATGATCGTGAAGGTCGCCTCGGGGATTCTGTCTCCGGCCTTAAGGGTCATCGCGTCTCTCGCTGTCTAAAAAGGTTCAGGTTTCACGAGCGCCTTGCTGCGCCCGCCCGATCATAACATGAGACAGTTGCGGGCGAGATCAAGCTTGAGCCGGCGCCGGCTTGCATCGCCGACGCAGCGCTCTAAATCTCCTTCTTACTTTACAGAGGGTTGACCGGCGAGACGGCGCCGCGGCTCGCAAAGGGGAAGCATCATGATGACGAGCGGCGCCAGCCGTGAGGCGGTAGGAATCTTCGCCGATGCGGCGAGCCTGCAAGGCGCGATAGACGAGTTGCTTAGCGCGGGCTTTGAGACCGAGGCCATGAGCCTCCTTGCCTCTGAGGAGGCCGTCGAAGCCAAGCTCGGGCACAAATATCAAAAGGTCTCCGAGCTGGAGGACGACTCCGCCGCGCCGCGCACGCGCTATGTGCCCCGTGAGACACTCGAGGACGCCGAGCGCACTGCAGTAGGCTCTCTCGGCATCGTCGGCGGGTTAGCGACGGCGGGCGCTGTCGTCGCCTCCGGCGGAGCGCTCGGATCCGCGCTGCTCGCTGCCGGATTAGGGGCGGGAACCTGGGGCCTGCTCGGCGAGCTCCTCGCCAAATTCATCGGCGGGGAACATGCGGAGAGCGTCACGGAGCAGATCGCCCATGGCGGGCTGCTGCTCTGGGTCCGCTGCGCCGACGCCGAGCAAGAGACCAACGCGCAAGACATATTGGAACGGCACTCGGGCAAGGACGTGCATGTCCACACGCTGCCGGCGACGGCCTGACGGCTTTAAGCCCTTTCGATGCATTCCCCGAATCATGCTGTATATGGGGAGACCAAAGGGGCTCGCATGCAAAATCTCGACGCCGTTCTTTCCAGCATCGACGCCAATATCGACGCCTCCAAGGGCAGGCTCGCCGATCTGCTCAGCATACCGTCGATCTCGACGGACCCGGCCTATACGAAGGAATGCGAGCGCGCCGCCGACTGGCTCGTCGCGGCGCTGAAGGGTCTTGGCTATTCGGCCGAGTCTCGCGCGACGCCCGGCCATCCGATCGTCGTCGGCCACGCCAAGGCGAAGCGGGCGGACGCGCCGCATGTGCTGTTTTACGGCCATTACGACGTGCAGCCCGCCGATCCGCTGGAGCTTTGGGAGACGCCGCCCTTCGAGCCGCGCGTCCGCCACGGCAAGGACGCCGACGAGATCGTGGCCCGCGGCGCCTCCGACGACAAGGGCCAGCTCATGACCTTCGTCGAGGCGTGCCGCGCCTATGAGGCGAATGGCGGCCTGCCGTGCAACGTGACCTTCCTCTTCGAGGGCGAGGAGGAGACGGGCTCGCCGTCGCTGCCAGGCTTCCTTGCGAAGCACAGGAAGGAGCTCTCCGAGCCGTCGCTCGCGCTCGTCTGCGACACCGCCATGTGGAACGCGAAGACGCCGGCGATCACCGTGATGCTGCGCGGTCTCGCGCATGAAGAGGTCGTGCTGACGGCGGCAAGCCACGATCTCCATTCCGGCATGTTCGGCGGACCCGTCGTCAATCCGATCCATGTGTTGGGCAAGATCATCGGCGATCTGCACGACGCCGACGGCAAGGTGACGTTGCCGGATTTCTATGACGGCGTGCCGGAGATTCCCGCGGATGTGGCGGCGCAATGGCGCGCGCTCGGTTTCGACGAATCCGCCTTCCTCTCAGCGCTTGGCCTGACGAAGGTCGCCGGCGAGCGCGGACGCGGCGCGCTGGAGCAGATCTGGTCGCGCCCGACCTGCGAGGTGAACGGCGTCTATGGCGGCTATATGGGCAAGGGAACGAAAACCGTGCTGCCCGCCAAGGCCGGCGCCAAATTCTCCTTCCGCCTTGTCGGGACGCAGGACCCGGAAAAAGTGCTGGAAGGCTTCCGCGCCTTCGTGCGCGAGCGTCTGCCCGCCGACGTGAAGGCGGAGTTTTCCGCGCATGGCGCGTCGGGCGCGCTCAGTCTTCCCTTCAGCTCGCCCGAGCTTTCGCGTGCGCGCAAGGCGCTTGGCGAGGAATGGGGCGTCGACGCGGCGCTCGTCGGCTGCGGCGGCTCGATTCCGATCGTCGGCGCCTTCAAGAACGAGCTCGGCATGGACGCGCTGATGATCGGCTTCGCGCTCGATGACGACCGCATCCACTCGCCAAACGAGAAATATTCGCTGACCTCGTTTCACAAGGGCGCGCGCAGCTGGGCGCGCGTGCTTGCGGCGCTCGGGGCGTAACGCGAAGCCAGCTCAGGACGCGTCTTCAGCGCCGCCGATCCGCTCCTCGATACGCCGGTCGGGAATGAACCACATCACCGCGACCAGCGCATAGAGCGCGATCGCGCCGTAAGGAAGCGCGAGGCTCGTCGCAATGCCCACCAGATAGAGCGCGATCGAAATCCTCCCCTTCCAGTCCTTGCCGATCGCCTCAGCCACCTTGGACTCCAACGCGCCGGAAACGATCAGCAGGCGCGACAGAATGAAATAAGCGATCGCCGGCGCGAGCAGCGTCACGCCGTAAAGGGCCGCGGGGACGCTGGCGAAATGCGTTTCGCTGAGCCAGGCAGTCGAAAAGGGAATGAGCGAGAGAAAGAACAGCAGCGTCGTGTTGGCCCAGAGGATCGCGCCGGTGACGAAGCGCGCCGCATGCATCAGGTGGTGGTGGTTGTTCCAATAGATCGCCACGTAAGCGAAGCTGAGCGCATAGGCGGAAAAGGTCGGGGCGAGCGGCGTGAGCGCCGACCAGCTCGCCTCGTGCGGCGCCTTCAGCTCGAGCACCATGATCGTGATGATGATGGCGATGACGCCATCGCTGAAGGCCGTCAGCCTCTCGGTGCGCATTTTCAAGCTCGCAGGAAGCCCCCTCTCCCCGCGCGCGGGGAGAGGGCTGGGGTGAGGGGCCAGGGCAGCGTCAGTCCAACGCGCAATCGCGCACCGGAATGGAAATAGGCCAGCTTGCGAAAACTCGCCAAGCCCCTCACCCTAACCCTCGCCCCGCAAGCGGGGAGAGGAAATCTTGCGGCCCGTGCGAAAACGCCTGCTCATCGTCGCCCATGCGCCCTCGCCGAACCTCGAGCGGCTGCGCGACGCCGCGCTCGCCGGGGCGCGCGCCCCCGAGATCGAGGATGTCGAGACCGAGGCGCGGAGCCCCTTCGAGACGCAGCCGGAGCATGTGCTCTCGGCGCAGGCCATCATTCTCGGCACGCCCGAGAACCTCGGCTATATGAGCGGCGCGCTGAAGGATTTTTTCGATCGCTGCTACTATCCGCTGCTCGAGAAGACCGAGGGGCTTCCCTATGCGCTTTTCATCCGCGCCGGCAGCGACGGCACGGGAACGCGTCGCGCGGTCGAGAGCATCACGACCGGCCTGCGCTGGCGCAAGGCCCGCGAGCCGCTGATCTGCCGCGGGCCCTGGCGGGAAGAATTCGTGGATGAAGCCCGCGAGCTTGGGGAGCTCATGGCTGCGAGCCTCGACGCGGGGATTTTCTGAGGCCTGCCTCGGCGCCGCGCCCAAGTTTAAGACTTGACCCCCGCCGCCCGCGAGGGCTCAACTCGACCCCAGATGCGAATCACGCCGCAATGAGCCTCACTTCAAGTCTCGCCGATGGCTTCACGCCCAAACTCGTCACGACCGTGCGCGAGGGCTATGGGCTCGCGCAATTTCGCGCCGACGCGCTCGCCGGCCTCACCGTCGCGATCGTCGCGCTGCCGCTCTCCATGGCCATCGCCATCGCCTCGGGCGCCAAGCCCGAGAGCGGGCTCTATGCGGCGATCGTCGGCGGCTTTCTGATCTCGGCCTTGGGCGGCAGCCGCTTCCAGGTCGGCGGCCCGGCCGGCGCCTTCATCGTGCTCGTCGCCAAGACCATCGAGACGCACGGCTATCCCGGCTTTCTGGCCGCAACCATCATGGCCGGGATTCTTCTCGTCGTGATCGGCTATCTGCGGCTCGGCGTCTACGTCAAATATATCCCCTACTCCGTGACCATCGGCTTCACGGCCGGCGTCGCGCTGATCATCTTCGCGAGCCAGATCAAGGACCTTCTGGGGCTCCAGGTCGCGCATGAGCCCGCGGGCTTTCTTTAGAAGCTCGAAGTGTTCCGCCCGGCGCTCCCCACAGCCTCGGTCCCGGCCATTTGGCTCGCCGCAGCGTCTTTGACCTTCATCCTGATTCTGCGCGTCTGGAAGCCGCGTTTCCCCGGCTTTCTTGCGGCGATCGCGCTCGGCGGCCTCACTGTGTGGGCCTTCGACATCCCGGTCGAGACGATGGGCTCGAAATTTGGCGGCATACCGAGGGGGCTGCCGGCCCCCTCGCTCCCGGATGTGAGCCCGCGCCAGCTCTTGGAGCTCGTTCCCTCGGCCATCGCCATCGCGCTGCTCGGCGGCATCGAGTCGCTGCTCTCGGCCGTCGTCGCCGACGGAATGACCGGGCGGCGCCATCGCTCCAATTGCGAGCTTGCGGCGCAGGGCTTCGCCGATATCGGCTCGGCGCTCTTTGGCGGTCTGTGCTGCACGGGCGCCATCGCCCGCACCGCGACGAACATCCGCGCCGGCGCGCACGGGCCGGCCGCCGGCATGCTGCATGCGCTGTTCCTGCTCGCCTTCATGGCGATCGCGGCGCCGCTCGCCGCGCACATTCCGCTCGCCACGCTCGCCGCCGTGCTGACCATCGTCGCCTGGAACATGATCGAGCGCGAGCAGATCGTCTCGATCTTCAGGCATGATCGGGGCGAGGCCTTCGTGCTCGCGACGACCTTTCTCCTCACCGTCTTTCACGACATCACGGTCGGCATCGGCGCCGGCGTGACGCTCGGCTCGCTCTTGTTCATGCATCGCATGGCCGAGATCGTCGAGATCGAGACGGGCGGCAACGCCGCCGAGCTTGACAGCGCCGAAGGGGATGAGACAGGAAACTGCTACGTGCCGTCGCGGCGCGCAGACAAGATCATGACCTATCGGATCAACGGCCCGTTCTTCTTCGGCGTCGCGGCCTCCGTCTCCGCCGTGCTCAACGCGATCGGGCCAAGGCCACAGGTCTTCATCCTCGACCTTACCGGCGTGCCGCTCGCCGACGCGGCCGCCGCGCATGCGCTGGCGACCTTCGCGGGCAACGCGAAGAAGCGCAAGACCCGAGTCTTCATCGTCGGCGCCAATGCGCGTGTGCGCGGCGCGTTGGAGGCGAACGGTCTTTCCGGCGATCTCGTGGACTATGCGAAAGACGAGTTTGCGGCGCGATCGCAGATCGAGCTGTAGAGCTTAGCCCCATGGACGCGCTGACCGCCTTCGGACTCTTCGCGGTCACGGCCATGCTCGTCACCTATGCGCTCGAGCCGCGCAGCCCCTGGTTCATCCTCGGCTTCGCGGGGGCTTGCGCGCTCGGCTCGATCTACGGCTTTTTGCAGGGCGCCTGGCCCTTCGGCCTGGTAGAGGCGATCTGGTCGCTCGTCGCGCTGCAAAGATGGCGGAAGGCGATGAAAAAGTGAAAACATCCCCTCCCCCGCTTCACTGGAGAGGGGTCCTCCGAGAGGGGGGGCGAAACGAGCCGGTCTCGCCCTTGCTCACCAGCCCCAGCGGCGGCGCCACGCGCGGCGGCGGCGCCAGCGATACCACCAGACGTTTTCGATCTCTTCGTTCAGCGTGAGCTTTTCCGGCACTGGCAGGCTCGGCATGGCCAGCGCTGCGCCGGATGTCGCGAGCGCGCCGGCGACCATCGCTGCGCCAGTCAGGAAGGATCTGCGATTCATTCTGATTTCCTCTAAAGCCTGCGCTCTCTCCCGGCGGGCGTCTTCTCCGCGCAGTCTTGAAGCGGAAACGCAGCCGCGGCTGCAAAGTTCCAGCCGGCCCGCGACGACAACCCCCGGCTCTCGCCCCACCGGGCCCGTCGGAGGCGGTCGGGCCGAGCCTTCGTGGCCTTTGACAACCCGTCCCCCGCCCGGCATTACACGTGCTTTCCCACCGCCAGCCCCCTCTGCCCCGATGAGAGCCGATCGCTATAATTTCGCCGTCGCCGAACCCAGATGGCGCAAGGCCTGGGACGCGGCGCGGACCTTTGAGGCGGGTAAACACCCCGAGAAGCCGAAATATTACGTGCTCGAGATGTTCCCCTATCCCTCGGGGCGCATCCATATGGGCCATGTGCGCAATTATTCGATGGGCGACGTGATCGCCCGTTTCATGCGCGCCAAGGGATTTCGACGTTCTGCATCCCATGGGCTGGGACGCCTTCGGCCTGCCGGCCGAGAACGCCGCCATGGCCGGCAAGCGCCATCCGGCGGAGTGGACCTACGCCAATATCGCGACGATGAAGGCGCAGCTCAAATCGCTCGGCCTCTCGCTCGACTGGACGCGCGAGATCGCGACCTGCGATCCTGCCTATTACGGCCGCCAGCAGCAGCTCTTCCTCGATTTTCTCAAGGCCGGGATCGTCGACCGAAAACAGTCCAAGGTGAACTGGGACCCGGTCGACAACACCGTGCTCGCCAATGAGCAGGTCATCGACGGGCGCGGCTGGCGCTCGGGCGCGCTCGTCGAGAGCCGCGAGCTGACGCAGTGGTTCTTCAAGATCACCGATTATGCCGAGGAGCTGCTCTCGGGCCTGGAGACGCTCGAACGCTGGCCCGAAAAAGTGCGGCTCATGCAGCACAATTGGATCGGCCGCTCGGAGGGCCTGCTGCTGCGATTCGCGCTGAAAGACCCGCTCGGCGAGGCGCGCGAGGTCGAGGTGTTCACGACGCGCCCCGACACGCTTTTTGGCGCGAAATTCTTAGCCATCGCCGCCGACCATCCGCTGGCCAAGGCCGCCGCCGAGAAGGACGAGAAGCTTTCAGCCTTCATCGAGGAATGCCGCCACCTCGGAACCTCGAATGCTGCGATCGAGACCGCCGAGAAGAAGGGCTACGACACCGGGCTCAGGGCGATTCATCCCTTCGACTCCGGCTGGACGCTCCCCGTCTATGTCGCGAATTTCGTGCTGATGGATTACGGCACGGGCGCGATCTTCGGCTGCCCGGCGCATGACCAGCGAGATCTGGATTTCTCCAACGCCTATGGTCTCGGCGTAACGCCGGTCATCTGCCCCGAGGGGACCGACCCCGCGGACATCAAGATCACCGACACGGCCTTCGACGGCGACGGGCGTCTGATCAATTCGAGCTTCCTTGACGGCAAAACCGTCCCGGAGGCCAAGGAGGAGGTCGCGCGCCGCCTCGAGACGACGGCGCTCTTCGGCGCACCCCAGGGCAAGCGCAAGGTCAACTACAAGCTTCGCGACTGGGGCGTCTCGCGCCAGCGCTATTGGGGCTGCCCGATCCCGATCATCCATTGCGAGGCCTGCGGCGCCGTGCCGGTCCCGTCGAAGGACTTGCCGGTGAAGCTCCCCGAGGACGTCGCCTTCGACCAGCCCGGCAATCCGCTCGACCGGCACCCCACGTGGAAGCATGTCGCGTGCCCGGAATGCGGCAAGCCCGCGCGGCGCGAGACCGACACGATGGACACTTTCGTCGACTCGTCCTGGTATTACGCGCGCTTCACCGATCCGCACAATCAGGAGGCGCCGGCCTCACCGGCGGCGACGCAGCGCTGGCTGCCGGTCGATCAATATATCGGCGGCATCGAGCACGCGATCCTGCATCTGCTTTACTCTCGCTTCTTCGCGCGGGCGATGCGCGATTCCGGCCATGGCGCCCTGGCCGAGCCCTTCGCCGGCCTCTTCACGCAAGGCATGGTCGTCCACGAGACCTACAAGGGCCCGGAGGGCTGGGTCTCACCGACCGATATCAGGATCGAGGCCGGGCCCGAGGGGCGGCGCGCCTTCCTCATCGAGGACGGGATGGAGATCGCGATCGGGCCGATCGAGAAGATGTCGAAGTCGAAGAAGAACACGGTCGACCCCGACGACATCATCGAAAGCTACGGCGCCGACACGGCCCGGCTCTTCGTCCTCTCGGACAGCCCCCCCGACCGCGACGTGATCTGGTCCGACGAGGGGGCGCAGGGCGCCTGGCGCTTCGTGCAGCGCCTGTGGCGGCTCACCGGCGAGCTCGGGCGGGTCGCCGCACCCTCCGAGACTCCGCCGCCGGCGCAATTTACGCCGGAGGCGACGAGCCTGCGCCAGGCGACCCACCGCGCCATTGCGCAAGTCACCGAAAACATTGAGCGGCTGCGCTTCAACAGCGCCATCGCGCGCATCCGCGAGTTCGCCAATGAGCTGACAGCGGCGCTCGACGCCGTGACCGAGGCGGGCGTCGGGGCGGACGTCGCGTGGGCCTATCGCGAGGCGGCGGAGGCTCTGATCCGCCTCGTCGCGCCGATGACGCCCCATGTCGCCGAGGAGTGCTGGGCGGACCTCGGCGGGGCGGGACTCGTCGCGCAAGCCCCCTGGCCGCAAGCCGATCCAACTTTGGTCGCAAAGGAAATGATAAGCTTGCCGGTGCAAGTTAACGGCAAGAGGCGTGCGGAGATACTCGTCGCGAGGGACGCGGGCGAGGACGCCGTGCGCGCCGAGGCGTTGGCGCAGGAGGCCGTTCAGCGCGCGCTGGAAGGCCGCTCCGTGAAGAAGTTCATTCTCGTCCCGGGCAGGATCGTCAATGTCGTGGTCTAAGCCGCTCAGACTAGCCGCCGGCTTCGCCGCGCTCGGGCTTTCGGGCTGCATCGAGCCGATGTACGGCCCGCTCTCCTCCAATCCCGAGCTCCCAGCACAGCTCGCCTCGATCGAGGTGGCGCCGATCCCCGAGCGCATGGGCCATTACGTGCGCGACGAGCTGATCTTCGATCTCAACGGCACCGGAGCGGCCTTCTCGCCGCGCTACCGGCTTGACGTGAGGCTCGGCGAGCAGGTGCGCGCGCCGATCGTCGATACGGTGACCGGGCGCGCCACCTCCGCTTCCGTCGTGATCAAGGCCGATTACAGGCTCGTCACGATTCCCGACGGCGTCGTCGTGACGGAGGGCTCAGCCATGGCGCTGGCGAGCTACGACCGCTTCAGCAACCGCCTCGCCAATGTCCGCGCCGCCCGCGACGGCGAGATCCGCGACGCCAGGGTCATCGCCGACAGCATCCGCACGCGACTTGCGGTCGCGCTCGGCGGCCCGCAGATCGCCGCGCCCATCGCTCCCCCGCCTCCGGTCCGCTGAGCGCAGGTCGCCGGACGGCGGGATCTGTGCGAATATTGCGCCTCAGCGAGGAGAGACGCCATGACGCGCTTGCTTGATGAGGCCGTCGCCAAAGCGCGACGTCTGCCCGACGCGGCTCAGGACGAGATCGCCCGCGTCCTCGTGACACTTGCCGGTGAGGAGCCTCCGCCCATCCAGCTGACCCCTGAGGAGGAACGCGACCTCACCGAGGCCTTGGCCGAAGCCGAGCGCGGAGAGTTCGCCTCCGACGAGGCCATGCGCGCGCTTTGGGCGAAATATGTCTGATGCGCCTGCGCTACACCGCGCGGGCTGCCGCGCAGATCGACGCGTTCGCCGCAAGGTGCGCGGCGCGTGCGGGCGCGCATCGAAGCGACCGTGGCGCACTTGCTGGAGTATCCCTCCGCTGGCCGTGAGACGAGCAATTTGCAAGTGCGGCGCATTGTCGTCACCCCGTACCCTTATCTTTTCGATTACCGCGCGACAGCGGCCGAGCTCGTGATCTTGCGCTTACGTCACGCGGCGCGCGCGCCGTTCAATTGACTCCGCCAAGGGTCGAAACGCACTGGCTGCCGCCCCTTGAGCGGGCGAGCCTTTCTTTACGCCTCGGCGTAAGAATAAAGACATGACCGATTCGAAGAGGCGCAAGCTCCTTCCCGCCCAAGCCTTCCTCGCCAGCGGGGAAATTCGTGGGGAGGCCGCGGCCTGGCTCGAGGCGCTCGCCTTCGAAAAGCGCTTCTCCCCGCACTCGCTCGAGGCCTATGGACGCGATCTGCGCGTTTTCCTGGCCTTTCTCGCCGAGCATCGGGGCCGTCCCGCCGACGCGACTCTCCTTAAGGACCTCGAGCCCTCGGACCTGCGCGCGTTCCTGGCGCGCCGGCGCAACGAAGGTCTGGAGAGCCGCTCGCTCCTGCGCGCGCTCGCGGCGACGCGCTCCTTCATGCGCTTCCTCGAAAAGAAGGGCCTCGGCCGCACCGACGTCTTCGCAGCCGTGCGGCCGCCCAAACGCCCGCATCATCTTCCGAAGGCGCTCGGGGTCGCCGACGCCAAGGATTTGATCGATCCGCAGACACGGGCGGGCGAGGCGCGCGAGCCCTGGATCATCGCCCGCGACTGCGCGGTGATGGGCCTCCTTTATGGCGCGGGCCTGCGTATTTCGGAGGCGCTGTCGCTCCTCCGCGCCGAGGCGCCGCTCGGCGCGACTGACCGCATCGCCGTTCGCGGCAAGGGCGGCAAGACGCGGGTGGTCCCGGTCATCGAGCCGGTGCGCCGCCTGATCGAGGATTATCTGGCGCTCTGCCCCTATGAGCTCTCCGGCGGCCCGCTCTTCGTCGGCGCGCGCGGCGGTCCCTTGAGCCCGCGCATCATCCAGCTCGCGGTCGAACGCCTGCGCGGCGCGCTCGGCCTTCCCGCCGGCGCGACGCCGCATGCCCTGCGCCATTCCTTCGCGACCCACCTGCTCGGACGCGGCGGCGATCTGCGCACGATCCAGGAGCTTCTCGGCCACGCCTCCCTGTCGACGACGCAGATCTACACGGCGGTCGACAAGGCGCGCCTTCTCGACGCCTATCGGCTGGCGCATCCTCGCGCGCGGTAAAGAGCGAGTTCCGCAAAAGTTGGCAGACTTTTGCGATCGAGATTCGCTCCAGCATTTCGATCTGGCGCGATTTCTCATCGCTCGAACGATTCCGTTCGACAAGCGCGCGACGCCGTCAGGCGAGCATCGGCCTCAAAGCCTCGAGCCAAACCGCATTCGCGCGCCGCGTAAAATGCAAGCCGTCGTCGGTCATCTCGGGCAGCCGCGCGCCGCCGAGCGAGACGATCGGATTGAGGTCGAGCACGGCCACAGAACGTCTACGGCACAGCTCCGCCATCGCCGCGTTTGCCGCGTCGATGCGAGGAGCCTTCGCCTGGTCAGAGACATGCGGCATGAAGGTGAAGATCGTTTGAGCTGGGCTTGGCAGCGCGTCGAGCGTCTCGCGAAAGTCCCGCTCGATTGACGCGGTCGAGGCTCCCGCTCCGAGGAGATCGTTGAGACCGCCGTTGAAGACGAAGCGCAGCGTCGCCCGTCTCGGCGCCGCTCGCAGCTGAGCCGCCACATCGGCAAGTCGCGCGCCGCCTCGCGCGAGATTGAGCGTCGCAAGCGGCCGCACGGACAATCGCCAAAACGGGCAGCACGCCGCGAGACTGTCGCCCGCGATGACAATGCGCGCGAGCCTCCGCCTCAGAGCTGCGTCAGTCGCGACCACACTTCTAGCTCCAGCGCCGCTGAAACATGTGACTTTGCGCCGCTTCAGTCAATCATTTGCGAGCAGGGGAGGCGAGAAGCGTCGTCTCCCGATTTTTCCCGTGAGACCCGCTTGCAACGGCGGATTTTTGAGATAAATATCGGCAAAGTAACAAGGAATCGAGATGGAAGAGTTTCTCTCCGAAGGCGTCGGAATATCCTATGTGGTTTTCGAGCCCCGAGAACAGGACCGTAATGAGCCGATCGTGCTCATTCACGGCTTTGCCTCGACCCATGCGGTGAACTGGCTGTTCAACCAGTGGGCGAAGACGCTCACCGAGGATGGACGCGTGGTCGTGATGCTCGACTTGCGTGGACATGGCCGTTCGCAGAAGCTCTATGAGCCCCAAGCCTACGGTTTCGACCTCATGGCCGAAGACACGCGCCGGCTCATGGATCACCTCGAAATGGAGCGGGCCGACATCATGGGTTACTCCATGGGCGGCCGCGTCGCGACGCAGCTCGCGCTCACCTATCCCGATCGCGTGCGCTCGTTGATCATGGGCGGCGTTGGCTCCAACCTGCTCGCCCCATCGGCGCTTCAGCCCGGCATGGCCGAGGCGATGGAGGCGGAGGACATCCAGGACATCGACGATCACAGCCTGAAGATTTTCCGAGGCTTCGCCGAATCGACGCGTAGCGATCTGAAGGCGCTGGCCGCGTGCGCGCGTGGCTTGCGACCCACATTTGGGCCGCAGGATCTGGCGCGGATTGATGCGCCGACGCTGATCTGCGCCGGAACGCGTGACGACGTGGCGGGCGATCCGCATCCGCTCGGAAGCCTCTTCAGGCAGGCCGACGTTGTCGATATTCCCGGGCGCGATCACAACCGAGCCGTCGGCGACCGGGTTTACAAGCAGGCCGTGCTCGAGTTTCTGGCGGCGAGACCTTAACGCGTCACTCCCTTGAAGGGGACCGCTCGAGCGATAAGAAAGCGCGCCGGTTCGGCAAGGAGGAGCGCAAAGGCGGATCGCATAGGCGTGCGAACGCGCTATGTCGGAGCCGAAAGGAGCGCCAATGGCCCTCGCGGATTCTGCCCTGTCCCTGGACCCCGTCTTTGGGCGCCTGCGTGCGGAGGCGGAAGCCGCCCTCAGGACCGAGCCAGGGCTGGGGGCGCTCCTCAACGACACGGTCCTCGCCCAGGACAGCCTCGAGGCGGCCGTCGCGCATCGCGTCTCGCAGCGCCTGGCAGGACCGGAAGCCTCCGGCGCGGCCATTCGCCACGCCTTCGCCCAGTATTTCGAACGGAATGGCGAGGCGGGAGCGATCCTGCGGGCCGACCTTCTCGCCGTGCTCGAACGCGACCCCGCCTGCACAAGGCTTCTCGAGCCGGTCCTATATTTCAAGGGCTTCCACGCCATTCAGACGCATCGCGTCGCCCATGCGGCCTGGCTCGGCGGCCGCAGCGATTTCGCGCTGAGCCTGCAGTCTCTCTCCTCACAAAAATTTCAGACGGACATCCACCCCGCCGCCCGGATTGGACGCGGCTTTTTCCTCGATCACGCGACGGGCGTCGTGATCGGCCAGACCGCGGTAATCGAGGACGAGGTTTCGATGCTGCACGCGGTCACCCTGGGCGGCAGCGGCAAGCGGAGCGGCGATCGGCATCCCAAGATCAGGCGCGGCGTGCTGATCGGGGCGGGGGCGCAGGTTTTCGGCAATATCGAGATCGGCGCGGGCGCGCTGGTGGCCGCCGGGTCCGTGGTTCTCGAGGACGTGCCCGCGCACAAGACCGTCGCCGGATCGCCGGCGCGCGTCGTCGGCGACGTGACCGAGGCCGAGCCGTCACTCGCGATGGATCAGGTCCACGACGTGATCGATTTCGGGGCTTTAGAGCGAATTCCGCAAAAGTTGACAGACTTTTTGCGATAAGAATTCGCTCCGGCATATCAATCTGGCGCGATTTCTTATCCCTCGAAGGATTCCGTTCGAGGGACAAGCGCGCTAGGCGCGCCGCCCTGCGCTGGTGACTCCCTGAAGCCATTGATATCTCGTCGAATCGAGACAAATTGAATCAAAAGCCAGAGGCTGCGGAAGCTCCCCGTTAAGACTTCCCGGTTACTATCGAAACGCATCAAGTCCTGCGCTGCGGCTTCGTCTCGCGCGAATTCCGGCTGTTCGGTTCGTTGGGCGTGCTCGCTCCCCGCAAGGGGCAAGGGAGAGGGCGCCTCCAAACGAAATGAACCGGCGGGAAACCGTGCCAGACCCGTCTTTCGCGCTTAGCGGAAACGACGGCCCTTTTTCCGCGCGTGTCCGAGGCGTTCCTCTTTGCGTTCGCGTGCAGCATGAGCGAAGTCACCGCCGAAATGATCGAGAGGGGCCGCGGGAACGATCCCAGGAGCGCGGCCGCGCGCCGCAAGCGCGGCGCGAAAGTGCAGCAGGCGCGCGAGCGGTTGACGACCTCCGACACCGGCCATCGCGGCTGCGACCTCGAGCTTTTGCGCGCCTACGCGTCGACACGCCTGGACTCCGCCCTTTCCGCGGCGACGCTCATCGTCGTCGTCTGGCTTCTCAGCTATTGGTGGATGAGGTCCAATCTCGTCATCGTCTGGGGCGCGCTGACTCTTGCGAGCCTCTTCCTTTGCTGCAGGGCGGCCAGAATCTTCGCGACGCTGGAGGATTCGAAAGTCCATTTGCGTAGATGGAGCGCGCGCCTCACCCTGATCGAGTGCGCCCATTCGGCGATTTGGAGCAGCCTGGCCCTGGTTGTCGGCGATTGCGACGATCCCAATGCGCAAATTTTCATCGTCGCGATGCTGCTGCTTGTTTCCGCATTCAATTGCGTCGTCACCGCAACCATGCCGCTCGCAGCCTACGCCGCCTCGATCCCGATCTCCTGCGCAACTCTCTGGGTCTTCGGGTATCACTCTTCAGGGGCCGGCTCGGCGGCGACGCTCGCGTTCGTTTTCGTTGGCGCCGCGCAGCTCTTTTTCGTCCTGCTAGCGCGGCGTTTCCATCAAGTCTCCTTCGAGAGCGTCTTGTATCGCTCTGAAAAAAGCGAGCTCATCGCGGAGCTGGAGCAGGCGAAAGCGAATTCCGACGAGGCGAGACGACGGGCCGAGGAGGCCAATCTCGCGAAATCCCGCTTTTTGGCGACGATGAGCCATGAGCTGCGCACGCCACTCAACGCGATCCTCGGCTTTTCCGAAGTGCTCAAGAACGAGATCTTCGGCGCGCACGCCAATCCGACGTACAAGGATTACGCGAGCGACATCCACTCGAGCGGCCAGCACCTCCTGACGCTTATCAATGAGATTCTCGACATCTCTCGCATCGAGGCCGGCCGGTACGAGCTCAAGGAGGAAAGCCTTTCGCTCGGGACAATCGCGCAGGATTGCCTTCACCTGCTCGCCATCCGCGCGCAGAAGCGGGACCTCGAGTTCAAGGAGCTCATCGAGCCCAATCTGCCTCGCATCTGGGCCGATGAGCGGGCTATGCGCCAGATCGTGCTCAACCTGCTCACCAACGCGATCAAGTTCACGCCGCGCGGCGGCCTCGTCACGATCAAGGTCGGCTGGACGAGCGCGGGCGGCCAATATCTGTCGGTCAGGGACAATGGGCCGGGCATTCCCGAAAACGAAATCGCCGTCGTGATGTCCTCCTTCGGGCGCGGTTCGCTGGCTCATAAGCATGCGGAGGAGGGCACGGGATTGGGGCTGCCCATCGTGAAAGGGCTCATCGAGCTGCACGGCGGACAGTTCATGCTGCGCTCCAAGCTGCGCGAAGGCACGGAGGCGATCATGGCGCTTCCGCCCCTACGCGTCATCGAGGCGCTGCCGCAGATCGAGACCGATGCGAAGCCCCTCGCGCGGCCAAGCTTCTCCGCCGTCTCGGCCTGAGGTTGGCGTCGCCGCGCCTCCTGGCGCGCCTTGGCCATGCTATAAGATAAGAAGTTGCGGAAATTCTCCGCGAACAAGCCGAGCTCATGCCCCAATCCAGCGAGAGCGCCCCGAGCGGAGCCGCTTTAACTCTTTTTTCCGGTGGGCAGGACTCGACCGTGTGTCTGGCGCTGGCGCTTTCGCGCTTCGAGCGCGTCGAGACGATCGGCTTCGACTATGGACAGCGTCACGCAGTCGAGCTTGCGCAGCGGTCGCGGCTCCGGGTGGGGCTTTCTGCGCTCTCGCCGGAGTGGCGCGCCCGACTGGGAGAAGACCACACGCTGGCGATCCCGACGCTGGGTAAAATTTCCGAGACGGCGCTGACGCGAGAGGCGGAAATCGCCTTCTCCGCGGACGGGCTGCCCAACACTTTCGTGCCGGGCCGAAACATCGTCTTTCTCGCCCTCGCAGCGGCGCTCGCCTACCGACGCCGGATCCCAACGCTCGTCGGCGGCATGTGCGAGACCGATTATTCGGGTTATCCGGATTGCCGCGAGGCGACGATCCAGGCGACGCAACGGGCGCTGTCGCTCGGCCTCGACCGGCCGATCGAGATTCTCACGCCGCTGATGCACATCGACAAGGCCGCCACTTGGCGTCTCGCAGAAGAGCTCGGCGGCGAAGCGCTCGTCGCGCTCATCGTCGAGGAGAGCCACAGCTGCTACCTCGGCGATCGCAGCCGGCGCTTCGACTGGGGATATGGCTGCGGCGCGTGCCCTGCCTGCCAGCTCCGCGCCGCGGGCTGGGAGCGATATCGGGCGGAGCGGTGAACCCTGGAGCGTCGGCGAAGCCTTGATCAAAGCTCCGATTTGGGGCATAGGCTCCCGCAACGACGCGCTGGGCGTTCTCCCCGGCGATGGGTGCTATTTGCCGAGGATAGAACGATGAAAGTCCGCAACTCTCTGAAATCTCTGCGCGCTCGCCATCGGGCGAACCAGATCGTGCGCCGCAAGGGCCGCGTCTTCATCATCAACAAGGTCCAGAAGCGCTTCAAGGCCCGCCAGGGCTGACGCCAGACCTGACCTAGCGCGCTTGTCCCTCGAACGGGATCGCTCGCGCGACAGAAAATCGCGCCAGATCAACGTGCTGGAGCGAATTGTGATCGCAAAAGTCTGTCAACTTTTGCGGAACTCGCTCTAAGCAGGGCGCGAATCGTCTCAGGCGCCCTGCAGCGCGGCGACATGCGCCGCGACGGATCGCGCGAGCGCCGCCAGATCGTAGCCGCCTTCGAGCAGCGACACGACGCGCCCTTCGCAGCAGTTCTCAGCCATCTCCAGTCAGGCGCTGGGTCGCCTCGAAAAAGTCCTGCTCGTCGAACCTCAGGCCGCCGAGCGGGTCGTCCCGATGCGCGTCGAAGCCCGCCGAGATCAGCAGCAGATCCGGCGCGAAGGCTTTTACGCGGGGCAGCACGACTTCCCGCAGCGCTTCCGAGAAGACCTCGCCGTCCGCGCCCGCGGGAAGCGGGGCGTTGACGATCGTGCCGTGCTCGCCCGTCTCGTTGCGCCACCCCGTGCCGGGATAAAAGGGCGCCTGATGCGTGGAGCAAAAAAGGACGTTGGGATCGTCCCAAAAGATTTCTTGCGTTCCGTTCCCGTGATGCACGTCGAAATCGACGATCGCAACGCGCTGCGCGCCATGGACCGCGATGGCGTGGCGCGCGGCGATCGCGACATTGTTGAGGAAGCAGAAGCCCATCGGAGTCGCGACGCCCGCATGATGGCCCGGAGGCCTCGCGACGACGAAGGCGTTCTTCGCCCTCTTCTCCATGACCGCCGCGACGGCGGCGAGCGCCCCGCCGGCCGCAAAATAGGCGGCGTCGAGCGTCTGCGCATTCATGGCCGTGTCCGCGTCGAGCGGGATGAGTCCCTCGCTGGGGGACGCCTTCTGCAGCGCCGCGAGATAAGCTTCTCTATGAACGCGCAGCGCCTCTTCCCGGCCGGCTTTCGGGGCGACGATTCTGAGAAGCTCGCCAAATTGCGATTCGTTGAGCGCCTGGTCGATCGCGCGAACGCGATCCGGGCGCTCGGGATGGCCCCGCCCCATCTCATGCTCGAGGGCGCTCGGATGCGTGACGAGAAGCGTGCGCAAGCGTTTGGCCCTCTATGCTCGCCTGTGGCGCAAGCTAATGAGATCGCAGCTCATTTTCTTTATCCCTTAAGCTCCAGGCTCCCCCTTCTACTGTGGCGCCGAAGCCACACAAAATTTATATTGTCTTCACGCGAACTCCTAATCCCGCAAGTTTGTGGTAACCACAGTGTCAAGCTCTCCTGTGGCTAAAAGGAGTTAATCAATGTCGGCGAAAAAATGGTTCCTCGTTGCGCTCGGCGCAATTTCCCTCATGGGCTGCAATGCGGCCGGTCAGCGCACGCCGGATCCGAGGGTTTCGGGTCGCGACGCGGAGTTCCTCGCCCTCGCGCCGAAAGCGGGGATCCCTTCCGAATTCGAACGCTATCAGGTCGATTACCGAACGAGCGAGCCCGTCGGATCGATCGTCGTCGATTCTCATGCTCACTACCTCTATTACATCCTGCCCGGAGGCAAGGCCATTCGCTATGGCGTCGCCACCGGCCAGGATGCGATGGGCTGGACCGGCCGCGCCTATGTCGGCGCGATGCAGGAATGGCCGCGTTGGATGCCGCCCAAGGACATGCTTCAGCGCTGGCCGCATCTGCAGCCGACGGCGGACGCGGGCGGCCTGCCCGGCGGTCCCGACAATCCGCTCGGGTCGCGCGCGCTTTACCTCCACTACCCGGACGGCCGGAACTCGATGTATCGGATCCATGGCACCAACGAGCCGGAGAAGATCGGCCAGGGCGTCTCATCCGGCTGCATCAGAATGCGCGACATCGACGCGATCGACCTTTACAGCCGCGTCAAGATCGGCACCAAGGTCGTCGTCATGTAAGAACGACGCCCGGGTCTCGGACCAGGGCGCGAATTTGAAACCCGGCGGACGGCTACAAGGCCTCCGCCGGGTTTTTGCTTGGGTCGCACAAGCGCACGCAGTCCGAAGCGGGCGCGCCGCAAGCCGCCAAGGCGTCGCGCATATGCGCCGGCGCGGGCGCCGCGACCTCGATCGGCGGCTTGCCCTCCTTGAGCGGCACGGCGATGGCGCGGGCGTGCAGATGCAGCGGCGGCGCATCGGGACGCCGGCCTGAGCCGTAGACCGGATCGCCGAGGATGGGCCAGCCCATGGCCTCAGCGTGGACTCGCAGCTGATGTGTGCGGCCGGTGTGGGGCCGAAGCTCGAGCCAGGCCAGCGGGGCGCCGTCGGCCCCCATTCCCCGACCGAGCACGCGCCAGCTCGTGCGCGCGGGCAGGCCCAAGGGGTCGGTCTGCATCCACCAGCCGCGCTGGGCGTCGAGGCGCGAGAGCGGCAGGTCGATCTCGCCGATTTCCTCCGCGGGGCCGCCCTCGACGACCGCCCAATAGGTCTTCTCGATCGCGCCGCGTTTGAACAATCTGCCCAGCAGCTCGAGGGCCTTGCGATGGCGGCCCAGCACGAGGCAGCCCGAGGTGTCCTTGTCGAGGCGATGCGCCAGCGCCGGCGCGCGCGGCAGCCCAAAGGTCAGCTGGGAAAAATGATCCTCCAGGCTCGGGCCGCCCTTCGGTCCCCGGTGCACGGGCCAGCCCGCCGGCTTGTCGACGACGAGCATGAGCCCGTCCCGGTGCAGCAGGCGCGCCGCGAGGTCCAGCTCGCCACTCTGGGGATTTTCGCGCGTTGTGAGCAAAGCCCTCTCTCCCGGCGCTTCTCGAGGCGCCCATGCAGGCATATTTTCGCCATTGGCTGGACGGACTTGCAGGCGCTTAAACGGCAAATCCCGCGATGCCCGCGCCCCGAGGCGATCCCCGCTCAGGTCCTTCTAAGGCTTCTCATAGGAACGAAAAAGCATTACCTCCCGGGCGAGGGCGCGGGCAAAACTGCAATTCGCGCCACGGCGAGGCTCACCGATGCTCGAGATCGCGGTCCAGATGGACCCTCTGGAAAAGATCAACTTTTCCGGCGACTCGACCTTTGCGCTGATGCTCGAGGCAGCGCGCCGCGGTCACAGGCTCTGGTTCTATACGCCCGACCGGCTCTCGCTCGAGGATGGCCGGCCCCGGGCTTTCGCGCAGGAAATCTCGGTCCGGGACCAGCCGGGCGCCTATTACACGCTGGGCGAAACGCGCGAGCTCGATCTCGCCGGGGTCGACGTCGTGCTGCTGCGTCAGGACCCGCCCTTCGATCTCGCCTATATCACCTCCACGCATTTTCTCGAGCGCATCGCGGGGCGCGTTCTCGTCGTCAACGATCCCGCCCATGTGCGCAACGCGCCGGAAAAGCTCTTCGTCACCGAGTTTCTCGACCTCATGCCGCCGACGCTGATCACCCGCGACAAGGCGGCGATCGAGCGTTTTCGCGCGCGGCATGGGGAAATCGTGATGAAGCCGCTCTATGGGCATGGCGGCGCGAGCGTCTTCAAGGTCATGACGCGCGATCCGAATTTCGGCTCGCTCTACGACCTCTTCGCGACGACCTTCCGCGAGCCCTGGGTCGTGCAGCGCTTTCTGCCGCAGGTCGTCCAGGGCGACAAGCGCATCCTGCTCGTCGAGGGCGAGGCGCTCGGCGCCGTCAACCGCGTGCCGGCGCAAGACGACATTCGCTCGAACATGGTGCGCGGCGGCGTCGCCTCGGCGACGGAGCTGACAAAGCGCGAGAATGAGATTTGCGCGCGTCTTAAGCCCGCGCTCGTCGAGCGCGGCCTCCTCTTTGTCGGCATCGACGTGATCGACGGTTGGCTGACCGAGATCAACGTGACCTCTCCGACCGGGCTGCGGGCGCTCGTGAAGCACGGCGGCCCCGATCTCTCCTCGACCATCCTCGACGTGATCGAGCGGCGTCGAGCCCAACAGCGCGCGAGCCGATGATGGACGCGCGCAATCCCCCGCTCTTTTCCACTCTCTCCGGGCCGCCCGGCTCGCCGGTCGACCTGAAGGCGCTCGGGACCGAGCTCGACGCGCGCATCGCGGCGATCTGCGGGGAGGAGCCGACGCCGGCGGCGGCGCGCCCGAAGGTTGTCGATGAATTCCGAGCGGCGCTCGAGGACGGGCGCGCGGTCGCAAGGCGCGAGCTCGAAAGCGGCGGCAGGGGCCTCGTCTGCGCACGTTTCCTCTCCGATCTCGAGGATGAGCTCATTCGCGCGATCTACCGCTACGTAACACGCTACGTCCATGTCGCCGGCAATCCGAACTTCGAAGAAAAGCTGACGATCGTGGCGGTCGGCGGCTATGGCCGAGGCGCGCTCGCGCCTGGCTCCGACATCGATCTATTGTTCCTGCTTCCCTCCAAGCAAACGCCCTGGGGCGAGAGCGTGGTCGAGGCGATTCTTTATGTGCTTTGGGATTTGCGTCAGAAGGTCGGTCATGCCTCGCGCTCTATCGCCGAATGCATGAGCCATTCGAAATCGGACATGACGATCCGCACGACGCTGACCGAAGCGCGCTTCATTTTCGGCAATGCGCAGCTCTTCGAGGAACTGCTCGCGACCTTCGACCGGGAGATCATGCGCGCGGGCGCCCGCGAGTTCGTCGGCGCGAAGCTCGAAGAGCGCAACCTCCGCGTCGCCCGCGCCGGCGCCTCGCGGTATCTCGTGGAGCCGAACGTCAAGGAGGGCAAGGGAGGCCTGCGCGATCTCAACACGCTCTTCTGGATCGCCAAATATGTCTATCGCGTCCGCGAGGCGCGCGAGCTCGTCGCCGCCGGCCTCTTCACCGGCGCCGAGATGAGCCTGTTCGAGCGCTGCGAGGAATTCTTGTGGAGCGTGCGCTGCCACCTGCATTTCGCAACGGGACGCGCCGAAGAACGGCTCTCCTTCGAAATGCAGCCCAGGCTCGCCAATCGGCTCGGCTATCGCGACCGCGCCGGACTCTCGCGGGTCGAGCGTTTCATGAAGCACTACTTCCTCGTCGCCAAGGACGTGGGCGATCTCACCGCGATCGTCTGCGCCGCGCTGGAGGCGCGCCAGGCGAAGCCGCCCGCCATTCTCGATCGGGTGTTCGGCTCGCTGCGCCGGCGCAAGGTCTATAATGTGCCGGAGGATTTCACGGTTGAGTTCGACCGGCTCAACACGCGCGGCGACTCCGTGTTCGCCAAGGATCCCGTCAATCTCATCCGACTTTTCTGGCTCGCCGACCGGCTCGGCCTGCCGCTGCACCCGGACGCCTTGCGCGGCGTGACCCGCAATCTGCGCCGGATCGACGCGGATCTGCGCGTCAACCCGGAAGCGAACAAGCTGTTTCTCGAGTTTTTGCTCTCGCGCGGCCTGACCGAGCCGGTGCTGCGCAAGATGAACGAGACGGGCGCGCTGGGCCGCTTCATCCCTGACTTCGGGCGCGTCGTCGCGATGATGCAGTTCAACATGTACCATCATTACACGGTCGACGAGCATTTGCTGCGCGCCGTCGGCGTGCTCTCGGATCTGGAAGCCGGACGACTTCCCGACTTTCAACAGCTCTTCGCGGAGACCCTGCCAAAAATCGTCAACCGGAAGGTGCTCTATCTCGGCCTGCTGCTGCACGACGTCGCCAAGGGCCGCAAGGAGGATCACTCGGTCGCCGGCCGCGATGTGGCGCTCGCGTTATGCCCGCGGCTGGGCTTCGCGCCGGGCGAGACGCAAACCGTCGCCTGGCTCGTCGAACACCATCTGCTCATGTCGATCGTCGCGCAAAACCGCGACATCAGCGATCCGCGAACGATCGAGACCTTCGCCGGCGTCGTGCAAAGCCTCGAGCGCCTGAAGCTTTTGTACATACTGACCCTATGCGATATCGCCGCGGTCGGCCCCAACGTCCTGGACGCCTGGAAATCGCAGTTGTTGCGCCAGCTCTACTGGGAGACGGAGGTCGTGCTCGGCGGCGGACATTCCGCGGTCGACCGCAAGGGCCGGGTGGCGGCCTCGAAAGAGGAGCTGCGCGCCGCGCTTTCGGATTGGAGCGACGAGCAGTTCAACGCCTATGCCAATCGCCATTATCAGGCCTATTGGCTGAAGATGGACCTTCCTCACAAATTGCGTCACGCCGAATTGCTGCAAGCGCTACCCGAGGACCGTCCGCCGCTCGTCGTCGCGGTCGCCCTCGACAAGGCGCGCGGCGCGGTCGAATTGACCGTCATCGCGCAGGACCATCGGCGGCTGCTGTCGACCATCGCCGGCGCCTGCGCGGCGAGCGGCGCGAATATCGTCGATGCGCATATCTTCACGACGGCGGATGGGCTCGCGCTCGACACGATCCTGTGCTCACGCACTTTCGACTTCGATGAGGACGAGATGCGGCGCGGCGGCCGCATCGCCCATTACCTCAACAAGGCGCTGCGCGGCGAGATCGTCATCTCCGAGGCGATCCAGGCGCGTTCGGATCAAACGGCCCAGGCCGAGGCCTTCTCGATCGCTCCCGACGTCCTGATCGACAATTCGCTTTCCGCCGATAGCACGGTGATCGAAGTCTCGGGTCTGGACCGCGTGGGCCTTCTCTTCGAGCTCACGAACGCCATCTCGAAGCTCAGTCTCAACATCGTCTCGGCGCATGTGACGACCTTCGGCGAACGGGCCGTCGACACTTTCTACGTCAAGGATTTGACCGGAGACAAGATTGTCTCTCCGTCGCGCCAAGGAACGATCAGGCGCAACCTTATCGACGTTTTCGCCGCAAAAGGCGAGAAGCGGCCCGCCCGCGCCGCCTCGCCCCAACGTGCGGGACAGGCCCCTGCGTCTTGATTTTCCGACTCCAGCCCTGATATCGGGAGCGGGAATGAATGGGAACCTTTCAAGATGAGCGATGAGAACGGCGAAAACCCTCCGCAACAAGAAGATGCGTCCAAGGCCGAGGCGCCGGCGGTCGGATCGCCTGCGCAAGAGGCGGCGCCCGTCGACGCGAGCGCGGAGCTCGAGGCGCTGCGCGCGGAGCTCGCCGGCGTCAAGGACCGGTTGCTGCGCACGCTGGCCGAAATGGAGAATCTGCGCCGCCGCACCGAGAAGGAGATCGCCGACGCCAAGCTTTACGGCGTCACGAGCTTCGCCCGCGAGACGCTTTCGCTGGCCGACAATCTGCGCCGCGCGATTGCAGCCTTTCCGCTGAAGGCGAAAGAAGAGCTCGAGCCGCATGTCGCGGCGCTGATCGAGGGCGTGGAGCTCACGGAGCGCGATTTTCTCTCGCGCCTCGCGCGTTTCGGCGTGAAGAAGATGGAAGAAGGGGACAATCGCTTCGACCCCAACAAGCACGAAGCGCTGTTCGAGATCCCCGACGAAAACCAGCCGGCCGGCACCGTCGCGCAATGGGTCGAGCCCGGCTACATGATCGGCGATCGTGTGCTGCGCCCCGCCAAGGTCGGCGTGACCCGGGGCGGGCCGAAGGGGTGAGGGTTTCGCGGTTGAACCGGAGAGCGCCAGCGGCAAGCGAAGCGCTAAACGATCGCTGTATTTCTCTGTTCTGGCGAGTTCGAGAGCCGCGCGCGGCGAAGGCTCGCCATTGATTGCATGGATGCGAACATGCGCTGGCTTGATTTGAACTCAAGGGCGGCCTTTCAGGCCGCCGCCGTAGGCGGTCGCGAAGCGATCCTTGACTTCAAATCAAGCCAGCGCGACGCTCCGCCATGCAATTCAATGACAAATCTGCACTCTGAAATCAGTCTGGCGCTGAACAATTTGCGGCGATCGCTCGCTATGATGCGCCCACCTTCTTATAGTCGCGCACAGCGCCAAAAGCCGCGCAGAGCGCGGCTTCGGCTTAAGCGCAATCAGGAAGTCTTGCGTCGAGAGCGCAGCGCGCTCCTTTACGCCGCCGCGGCGGATTCGAGTTTCTTCTTCTCGATCTCGCGCTTCAGCCTGCGGGCGTCTTGCGACAGCTCTTCATCGGGCGCCTTGGCGAGAAAAGCGTCGAGGCCGCCGCGATGCTCGACCGAGCGCAGCGCCGCCGCCGAGATGCGCAGGCGCACCGCGCGGGCGAGCGCGTCGGAGACGAGCGTCACATTGACGAGATTGGGCAGGAAGCGCGTGCGCGTCTTGCGGTTCGAGTGGCTGACGAGATTGCCGGACTGGACGCCCTTGCCGGTCAGTTCGCAACGCCGGGACATGATCTTTCCTTTCGAAGGACGCTCGGAAAGCCTTGGGACGCGCAAGCCGCGCCGCGCTTGGACCTCGAGCGGGAAACGTAAAAAAGGCCCGCGCGCGAGGCTCGAGCCCTTCGATGCGGCGCTTATAAGGGAGGAAGGGCGGCTCCGTCAACGGCGCCGAGGGCCGTTGCCATTGCAGCGGGACGCTCCCTCCTGCCTCCTCATGCTGAGGAGGCTCCGCAGGAGCCGTCTCGAAGCATGAGGGCCCCTGCAAGATTCCCAACTTGCCATCCTTCGAGACGCCCGCTTCGCGGGCCCTCAGGATGAGGGCGCGGGAATAACGCGTCCGCTCAACACTGCGGCCAGAAGAACAGGCCCAGCACGGCGGCCCAGATCACGCCCCAGCCAATCCAGGTGGCGTTGGGATGCTCAACCTGCCATTCCAGGATTTTCTTTAGAAAGGGCATGGAAACTTCCCTTGCTCGCCTCAACGCGAGGAGACGGCGGCTCGACGCAGAGTGCTGCAAATTGCGCCGCGAAGAAAGTCCCGCGCAAAGCCGCAGAACGGGAAAGCTCGCGCCGCAACCCGCCTCCTTGCCACGCGCTTGCTCCGCCTTCGCCGCTCCTGTATGACGCGCGCTCTAAAGGCCTCGTGGCGGAGTGGCTACGCAGAGGACTG
Source organism: uncultured Alphaproteobacteria bacterium (assembly GCA_963829075.1). GTDB lineage: Bacteria > Pseudomonadota > Alphaproteobacteria > Rhizobiales > Beijerinckiaceae > Methylocystis. The sequence continues at coordinate 245,409 of CAWHHH010000021.1, forward strand.
CAAATCCTTGTACGGGGGTTCGATTCCCTCCGAGGCCTCCATAATCAGCGACCCGAAGGAGCCTGAGGGCGAAGAGCAGCATTTCAAGGTTTTGCTCCTCAACCCGGAAGCACATCGCGGAGAAGCGACGCGCGTCACTCAATCGCGTTGACGAAGAACTCTCAATCTGGTCGGATTGATCCGACAGACGCGTGGGGAGTTGCGTTGCGCTTGCTGTCGACGATTGTCGCCTTCCTTGGCCTCGTGCCCGTGTGGCCGATGGTGGATGCTTGCGCCCGGGACCGAGAGCACATCAGCGGCGCCTATTCGGTCGATGGATTGGGCCTCGGCGACCCGGTCGTCCCAAACTCCTGGGCCTATAAACGATACAAATGCGCGAGGAGTGACCAATACGCGGAAGCAGTCTACTGTAAGCTAAGAGAGGAGAAGGACGGAGCTATTCAAACCACTACGATCCTCCACCAATTGGACAACACCGTCACGTACATAAACAGAACCATTTCACCGGCTTTCTTCGACATTGCTGGCATAGAAGACGAAATTGGCCGCCTGTCAAAAAGGTTCGGTCGCCCAAGGCAAATCTTGCAGGAGACTAAAGGTATCATCGCCGTCTGGGGAAGCATTGAGCTGCGGCCCGTGTCTCCCGGGGCGTTGTCCGTCCTTGCCCGCGGGACAAGTCCGAGGCTCGGCTTCCTTGTGGACTTCTTGGACAACTTCCAAGATTCGGCGCGCTCCAGGTCGCCCATTTACCAATTGGCCGGCGGGCCAGGCTTCGTGTGGGTGGCAAGCTTAGGAAGCGGCTCGCACAAATCTGCGCTGCGGTTCTTTGCTGCTGATCCCGCTCAAATGCGGAGAATTGCTGGCCCCTTCGACTCGCAGCCGAACGGCGGACCCGCCCCGACCCCAGCGCCCGGACCAGCCGCTGGGCCTGGAGAGGTACAGATGGATTTGGACGGCGGCGTTTATGTAGTTCCCGTCCGGTTTAACGAGGCCATCACCCTCAACGCCATTGTCGACAGTGGCGCAAGCGACGTCTGCGTTCCCGCGGATGTGGTCATGACGCTGATGCGCACGGGGACGATCACAGAGGAAGATTTTTTGGGCAGCCAGACCTATGTTCTCGCCGACGGCTCGAAGGTCCCATCCCCACGCTTTCGGCTCAAATCGTTGAAGGTCGGCGACATCACGATCGAGAACGTCGAAGCTTCGATCACCGACGTGAAAGCGACGATTCTTTTAGGTCAGAGCTTCTTGGGCCGCTTCCCTGCCTGGTCCATCGACAACAAGCGACATGTGCTCATTCTTCGCTGAGACGCACGCTTCACAGCGGCAAGCCTTCTCGCCTATCTGATCACCTCTCCCTCTCCGTGAAGGGCCGCATGTGATACGACTTGCCGAGGATCGCTTCGGCTCGAGGCGGCCCCCCTCCCTAAGCCTCCCCCGCAAGCGGGAGAGGGAACACACCCCACAAAATCATCAGCTATATGACCGCTTTCAACGAAACGCCCGGCCGTCCTCGCCTCGCCTTTCTGCCCGAGGTGCTGCTCGTCTTCCTGCGGCTGGGGCTCATGAGCTTCGGCGGCCCGATCGCGCATATCGGCTATTTTCGCGCGGAAATCGTCGAGCGGCGCAAATGGATTCATCCCGAAACCTTCGCCGACCTCGTCGCGCTCTGCCAGTTCCTGCCGGGGCCGGCGAGCAGCGAGCTTGGCGTCGCGCTCGGCATGACGCGCGCGGGCTATCTTGGGCGGCCTCGCCGCCTGGATCGGCTTCACCGCGCCGTCGGCGCTGGCGATGATCGCTTTCGCCTACGGGCTCGGCCTCGTCGAGCATCCCGAGACGATGGCCTTTCTGCATGGCCTGAAAATCCTTGCCGTCGCGGTGGTCGCGCAGGCGGTCTGGGCGATGGCCAAGAATCTCTGCCCCGATCGCGAGCGCGCGACGCTCGCCGTCGGCGCGGCGATTCTCGTTCTCATCTTTCCTTCGGCGCAGGGGCAGATCGCCGCGATCATTCTCGGCGCCTATCTCGGCTGGCGCTTTCTGCCGGCGGAGACGAAGCCGGAGCCGGCGGAGCGGCTCGCGCCGCTGGTCTCGCGCTCCGTCGCGACCGGCGCCTTCATCCTGTTCGTCCTGCTTCTCGTGCTGCCGTCCTTCGCGGCAAGCGTGACGGGAGACCGCACGACACTGCTCTTCGCGAATTTCTATCGCACCGGCGCGCTCGTCTTCGGCGGCGGCCATGTCGTGCTGCCATTGTTGCAGGAAGCGGTCGTCCAGACGGGCTTTGTCGGCAAGGAGGTGTTTCTTTCCGGCTATGGCGCGGCGCAGGCCGTGCCGGGGCCGCTCTTCAGCTTCGCGGCCTTTCTCGGCGCCGTGGCGCAAGATGCGCTGTCCGGTTGGCGAGGCGGGCTCTTCTGCCTCGTCGCGATCTACCTTCCGTCTTTCCTGCTGCTTTTCGCCGCGCTCCCTTTTTGGGAGCAATTGCGCCGCGAGCCGCAGGCGCAGGCGACGCTCAAAGGCGTCAACGCCGTGGTGGTCGGCCTCTTAGGCGCGGCGCTCTACACGCCGGTCTTCACGACCGCCGTCCGCACGCCCGGCGACTTCGGCCTCGCCCTGATCTGCTGGCTGCTGCTCGAACTCTGGCGCGCGCCGCCGGTGCTCGTGGCGCTCTTTGCGGCGCTCGCGGCCGAGGCGCTCGGCCTCTTGCGCTACTTTTTTCTGATCGGGTGAGTTTTCAGCGGCCGCCGCGGGAGGCGGTCCAGCGGCCGCCGCAATAATCGCTCCCCGACGACCAGGCGCCCTTGCCGCTGGAGCCGCTCAGCTTCCCGACCGCCCGCGAGACATGGCCGTTCGGATCGGTGAAGCGCGCGACGAAGGTGCCGTTCCCCTCGACATAACCCCAGGGTTGCGAGGCTCCGCCATTGGCGGAGACGACATGGCCGCCCTGGATCGTCACGTCGCGCGGCGCGAGCGCCGGGCAATTGCCGGCCGTCGTCGTCGACTGAAAAGTCCAGACGCCATCGTTGCGGCCGCCGGAGGAACCGTCGCCGCCTCCCTGCGACGAACGGCGCGCCAAGGAGGGGCTGGCGACACAGAGAACGAGCGCGGCGATCGACGCCGCCAACACAACGAGAACGCGTGCTCACAGGGCCTCCTCGATCGCGCGCTGCAACATGGGGAGCATGTCGCAGCCCACGAAAATGAATCTCTCCACTCCCACCTGGCGCAGCTCGGCTTCCAAATCGCCCGGCCGACCAGCAAGATAAAGCGTCGCGCCGGCGCCCCGCAGCGCGAGCGCGGCCGGCTTTGCTGCGTCGCAGTAAATCGCGTCGGAGGAGCAAAGACAAGCGAGTTTCGCGCCGCTTGCGCGGAAAGCCGCGACGATCTCCGACGTATCGTCGGTCATCGGGCCGAAGACCGCCTCGACGCCGCCGGCCTCGAAGAAATTCTTGGCGAAATTCGCTCGCGCCGTGAAGGCCGCGACCGGGCCGAGCGTCGCCAGGAACACGCGCGGCCGCGCGCCGGCCTTCGCGAGATGCGCGTCGGAGCATCGACGCAGCGCCTCGAAGGGCTTCGGAGAGCCGCGAGGCGAGAAGCGTCTTTGCGCCCGGCGCCGCCTCGCCCGCCGCGGACGCGTCAAAGGGCGCGAGCACGGAAAGCGGCTTTTCGGCGATGTCCGGATATTCGTTCGAGCCGGTGATCTTCTCCTTGGCGCGCGCGACCGCGGCCGTGCGCGGCTCTTGGCGATCTCGGCGATCTCGGACTGGAAACGTCCCAATTCCAAGGCCTTCGGCAGGCCGCCCTCGGCCTCGATCTTGCGGAAGGCGTCCCAGCCGCGCTCGGCGAGCGCCTCGGTCAGGGCCTCGAAGCCGCCGGCGCCGGCGGCCGGATCGTCGACGACGTCGAGATAGCTCTCGTCGTGGAGCACGAGCTGCGTGTCGCGGGCGAGACGGCGCGCGAAGGCGTCCGGCGCGCCGAGCGCCTGCGTGAAGGGCAGCGCGGCGACGGCGTCCGCCCCGCCGACGGCGGCCGAAAAGACCGCGACGGTCACGCGCAGCAGATTGCTCCAGGGTCGCTCGCGCTCATCATGCGCCAGGCGGTCTCGGCGTGGATCAGCGCGGGCTCGAGGCGTAAGGCCGCAGGATTCCTCGACCTTCGCCCAGAGCCGGCGCAGCGCGCGCAGCTTTGCGACCGAGGCGAATTCGTCGGCGTCGACGGCGAGGCGGAAGAGGATCAGACGGCGCGCTTCGTCCAGGCCGAGTCCCGCCTCGGAGAGCGCGCGTAGATAGGCGACGCCGGCCGCGAGCGCATAGCCCAGTTCCTGCGCCTCGGTCCCGCCGGCGGCGTGGACGAGACGCGCGTCGGAGGCGACGACGCCCTGTTTGTAACCCTGCGAAGCAAAACGTTTCGCTCTTTCACCGAAACGTTTCGCAAGCGCGACTCCAGGCTTCGCCACGAAATCCGAAACGCAACGCGGCGCCGAGCGGGTCGAGGCCGAAGAGAACCTGCGTGATCGACGGCTCGATGTGGCGGCTCTCGACGAGCTTCGCCACGGCCTCCGGCGCCTGCGGCGCGAGCTCAGAGTCCTCGAGCGCGATGGGCAGGCCCCATTCGATGCGCACCTTGTCGAAAAGCTGCGTCAGCGCCGCGTCGCCGTCGCCGGAAAGCGCCGTCCCATAGGCGCCGAGAGCGCCGCGAAACACGAGCTGCAAGCCGTCCGCGCCGCCCTCGAGATCTTCGAGAGCCTGGGCATTGGCTTTCTCCGCGTCGGCGAGATCGACCCGCGCCAGCACCGCCCAGCGCCCGGGCTTCTTGCGCAAGGCGCGCGGGCCGGGCTTCGCGGCCGGCGAATAGAGCGGGTCGATCTTGCCGCCGTCATAGGTTTTCGCGATGAGCTTCTCGAAAGCTCCGCCCTTGAGCGCGCGATCGACGGCTTTGCGCCACTGGTCCTCGCCGGCCGGCGGGAATTCTCCCGCGAGGCCCTTATCGTCAAACGTCATGCCGATTGCCCGGATTTATGCCTTGATCCCGAGGCCTTTTGGCACGAACCGCGCCGATGGCCAATCCCGCGCGTCGCCGCAGGCGCTGGGGCGGGTGGCGCCTCAGTAGCGGGTCAGAATGAAGGGCATACTGGTACTATTAGAGATGCGGGAAAAAATTGAGGAATATTCGGTGCAACACCTGAAATGTAACAGGCTCGGTCTTCGATTCGCTCCCTTTCCCGCGAGGATAGCGCCTCGTGCGGTCGACGCATTCGGGCGCAAGGGATTTAGCCCTTTTCGCTGTTTTCGCATCGACGACCACGAAAAGTTTCGAGGGCGGCCTCGAGAAACGTCTTCAACAGCATCGACTCCTCTCGAACTTTCGATAGGCTTCTCCTGTTTCTAAAAATTGCTTGTATGACTATGCATACGTGTAAGTACGTATAAGAGAGGTTGATACGCGCAAGTATCCACAACTTTCGTTGGTTTCCTTTGGAACGAAGCTAGCGTTGCCTGAGCGTTAGTCCGCCGGGGGGCTGGGCCATCTTTGCGCGCCGCGCGCCTTAAGGCCGTGTGTTTTCAGTTTGTTATGCAACCTGACCCCACACAGCGCTCCCGGCCTCAGTTAGCAACCCTCGGGACCGAGAGTCCTGGCCGAAAAGTGGGAGGATATAAGATGGCATCAATTAAAGCACGACGCTATGGGACAGGTCATCGGGTGAAGGCTGCTTGCGACACATCGGGCAAATTTCTATCCGTTTTATTTCCAACTATATTGGCCTCGGCTGCTATTTGCGCAACGCCTGCGTGTGCTGACGACCAGAATTGGCCTTTTGCTGGCGCGAATCTCCATAACACGGTTCAGCGGAGACGTAAAATTGAGAAAACCGTCCCTGGTCGCCGCCGAGCAAGCTGGAGTTAAAGGATAAAAACCGCCATTTTCATACCGCGTGCATTTCAGGTTGAGATATTGAGTGGGGCTTAGGAGGTTCGGAAAGGGCGCCAAATTTGGGAAGTCTAGAGCAAAGAACGGACAGACGCCCTTATCTGGGGCGCAATTAGACCCTGCCTGCAAGGCTAGCCACATGCGGAATCCATTTACAGCAGCGGTGGTCGTCACATTAGTTTTGTTAATCGGGTTTCCCATAAGAAAGGTTTTTCCATCCGTTGTCGTTACCTGCATATTCATGAACGACTGTGTGCTGTCTACGTTTGACGTGTCGATGTGTAACCCTGAACTATCGGCAGTATATTCTACGATTCCTGCCGGGTATTGATAGGAAGGCACTTGCAGACCACTTCCATCTGTGTTTAAGCCTGCAAATTTGATGCTATTGCAGTTATAACCGCTATTAGGTACGTAATAGAAGTAGACTCTAGCTGCATTAATTCGTGATTGTCCGCTTGGAAGAGTGGTAAGCGACCCATTCAAAGAGCCACTCAAATCATATGCATTGATGGAAAAGCTGTTCGATGGTATTGTGGCCCACTGGCCGCTCGATTGAAGATAGTACGCTGGTACTAATGTGGATCCATTTGTAGGGTCTTTCAGCGCCACGCTCGATCCGATCACGCAGACCTTCCCCGAGGTCCCGCCGGACGAACCTGTCGCATTTTCGAGCAACAGAGTTTGAGGTACGGATTGGCCCCAGGCAAATCCAAACGACATCATATTCAGCGAGACGGCTAAAGCCGAAACGCTTACCGCGCTCGTCAAGCGCGCGAGCTTGATCTCTTTGCGGCTATACGCGAATTTGCCCTTCTCCATTTGTCCCCCCACCCAAAATCCGGAACTGGCCCCGTTGGCCTCGACCGGGGTGCGTCGAATCCCGAACTGGCTCGGAACCGTACGTACATGCAGTTTATTCATTTTACGTACTTTTACAAGCTACTGGACGCAGATCCGCCGTAATTTTGCCGATATTGTGCCTGATTCGAATGCGGCGCGGCGCCCCTCCGTTTGCCAGCGCCGAGCTGCGAGCGCCGTTTTGGCTATCGGCCTGGGTAGCAATGAACGTTTTTAGACACGTCGGCCTGGACGAAGCGGGCAAACCTCTATTGGCGGAGGAGACACGACGGCCTGCCACGCTTAGCTGAAACCCGACGGCGCCTCGGAATTGCGCAAGGATGCAGTCAGCGCTCCAACGACCCCGCCCCGCCTCCTTCAATTGTCGAAGCCCCCGAAACGCGGCATAGAGGCCCAATCGAAAACCGCGACGGAGACAAGGCGCCGATGGGTGGGCTGCTGCGCAAATTTCTGACCCAGTTCATCCGGGTCGGCAATCTCGAGGTCGAGACCGCGTCCGGCCAGAAATTCAGGGTCGGCGACGGTACGGGAACGCCTGTCGGCGTGCGCTTCATGGACGCCGGGGCGGAGCTCGGCCTGTTGCTCGATCCCGAGAGCGCCTTCGGCGACCTCTTCACCGACGGCCGGCTCGTCGTCACCAAGGGCTCGATCTTCGAGGCGCTGATGATCGGCACGCGCAACGTCAATGTGGCCCAGCCGCCGAAATGGATCGTCGCGGTCCAGCGCTTCCGCGCGGCGATGCGGCTCTTTATCCAGCGCAATACTCCGGACATCGCCAAGAAGAACGCCGAGAGCCACTATGACATCGACGGGCGCATCTATGACATCTTCCTCGATGCGGATAAGCAATATTCCTGCGCCTATTTCGAGCACGAGGGCCAGAGCCTCGAGGAGGCGCAGCTCGCCAAGAAGCGACATATCGCCGCAAAGCTCGCCATCGCGCCGGGCCAGAGCGTGCTCGACATCGGCTGTGGCTGGGGCGGCCTCGGCCTTTATCTCGCAGAAAGCTGCGGGGCCAAAGTCACCGGCGTCACGCTCGCCAGCGAGCAGCTCGAGATTGCGCGCGCGCGTAGTGAGAAGGCCGGTCTTTCCGACAAAGCGAGATTCGAGCTCACCGATTATCGCGACATTCCCTCGCGTTTCGACCGGATCGTCTCGGTCGGCATGTTCGAGCACGTCGGGCAGCCGCATTACGACGAGTTTTTCAGGCGCGTCGCCGAATTGCTGAAAGACGACGGCGTCGCGCTGCTGCACACGATCGGCAACATCGGAGAGCCGGTCCCAACCAACGCCTGGGTCGTCAAAAACATTTTTCCGGGCGGCTATATTCCGAGCCTCTCAGAAATCGTGCCGGCGATCGAGCGCGCAGGGCTGATGATCTCCGATGTCGAGATCCTGCGCATCCATTACGCGGAGACGCTGCGCTGCTGGCGGGAGCGTTTTCTTGCCCGGCGCGACGAGGCGAAGGCGATCATGGACGATCGCTTCTGCCGCATGTGGGAGTTTTATCTGGCGATCTCCGAGGCCTCATTCCGGCTTGGGATTACCGTCATCTTCCAGATTCAGCTCGTGAAGAAAGTCGACGCCCTCCCGCTGACCCGCAAATATATTGGCGAGACCGAAAAGAATCTGCGCGAGGCCGAGGGGGCTTTGGCCTGATACGCGAGGCCTCCCCCGCTCCCTCATCCAAGGAGGCTCCGAAGGAGCCGTCTCGAAGGATGTGGGCTTCCGAAGTATTGCAAGCTGACAACCGCTTCGCGGGCTCCTCAGGACGAGGGCGAAGGGATTTAATCGCGGGCGGCCCGGGCTTTATTTTCTCCGCCAAACCGCTTAACCAAAGAGCCGGCCTTCGGAAGCGCGACCGGGAAGCGGCGGCGAAAGGCCTGCCCTGGCGTCCCGTGCTCAACTATCGAAACGGAGAGAGACTTGACGGATAATCCTCAAGATAGAGAAAAACTCGCCAACGAGGTCATAGACGTCGTCGCCGCCGAAGGGATGATCGATCGCTCCAAGGTCACGCCGGACGCGACGATCGAGAGCTTGGACCTCAAGTCTGTCGACATCGTCATGATCCTCACGGCGCTCGAGGAGAAGTTCAACGTCTACATCCCGATGGACGGCACGCTGCAAGAGGCCAAGGACGTCAAAAGCCTGATCAACGCGATCGTCGATCTGATCATCAAGGAAAGGGAGAAAGCCTGAGATGACCGCCGCGACTGTAAGCGGCGGACGCGCGGCGAAGGGGCCGGGCGAAGCCTCAACGCGCGCCCGCGAGTTCCCGCGCGTCGTGATCTCCGGCATGGGGGCGGTTTCGGCGGCAGGTCTCGGAGTCGAGGCGCTTTGGCGAGCGGCTCGCGACGGCAGCTCGCAGATTCGCGAGCTGTCCTTGAAGCGGCCATATGACGGGCGCATCAAGACCGCGGCGCAGGTTCCGAACTTCATAGCGGCCGAGCACGTCGAAGCGGCCCTTCTTCCGCTCTGCGACCCCTTCACGGCCTTCTCGATCGCCGCCGCGGACCAGGCGATGGCGCATGCCGGCTTCGGGCAGAAGGATCTCGCCGGCCCGCGCACCGCGCTGCTGCTCGGCACCGGCATCGGCGGCGCCGAAACCATCGACAACGGGCTCTTCACCTATTACCGCGAGTTCGAGCCGCATGGATCCGCTGTCGATCCCCAAGCTCATCCCCAGCGCGGCGCCGACGACGCTCGGCATCCGCTTCTCGGTTCTGGGTCCGACCTTTTCGATCTGCAGCGCCTGCTCCTCGGCGACGCAGGCGATCGGCCTCGGATTGCAGATGATCCGTTTCGGGCTCGTCGACAGGGCGATCGTCGGCGGAACCGAGGCTTGCGTGATCAATGGTCCCATGAAAGCTTGGGAGGCGCTGCGCGTGATGACGCCCGATCGATGCCGGCCGTTCTCGAAGGGCCGCAACGGCATGACGCTCGGCGAAGGCGCCGCGATATTCATCCTGGAGACCGCCGAGTTGGCGAAGGCGCGCGGCCATCGACCGCTTTGCGAGCTCAAGGGATACGGCACGACGAGCGACGCCAAGGACCCCGTTCGCCCGGATCTTGCCGGCGTCACCAGCGCGATGGCGGCGGCGCTCGAGGACGCCCGAACGGCGCCCGAGGAGATCGACTACATCAATGCGCATGGCACCGCGACGCACGCCAACGACATCACCGAGTTGGAAGCCATACTGAACGTCTTCGGCGCCGAACGCGGCAAGAAGATTCCGGTCACCTCGACGAAACCGATTCACGGTCACGCGCTCGGCGCGAGCGGCGGTCTCGAGCTCGCGATCACGATCAACGCGATGCGCGACAAGATCATTCCGCCGACGATCAACTTCCTCGAGCCGGACGAACGCTGCCCGGTCGACGCCGTGCCCAATGTCGCGCGCGAAGCGAAGATCCGCACGGCCATGTCCAACTCCTTCGCCTTCGGCGGCATCAACGCCGTGCTCGTGTTGAGAGCGCTGGACGATGAGCTCTAAGGGCGTGGCGGTGGACTTCGGTCCTCCGATGGAAGTCGTCGTCGACGCGGGTCTGGCGGAAAATTTCGCGCGCGAGACGGGCGTCAGTTTGGAGCACAACGCAGCGCCCATCGCCTATCCGGCCTTATGGTTGGCGCAGCCTCGGCTGCGCGATCGGGTTGCGCAAATCTGCGCCGAGGCCGACGCTTTGCCGGTGCATGAGTCGCAGCGCTTCTCCTATGCGGCGCCGCTGCGCCAGGGCGTTCGCTATCTCCTCGCCATCGCCGCCAGGCGCGAAGCTGAGCCTTCCCGTCTGGTGCTCGACGCGACGCTCTCCGATCTCCAAGGCGCGGCCGTTGGCCGCATCGAGACGGTGCTCAGACTGGTCTTCCGCGCGGACCTGCCCAAGAAAGGCGACGCATGAGCGAGGCGATGGCGCTTCCGCAGGTCGGCGAACGCCTTCCGCCTCTGGAGATCGGACCCTTCGACGCACAAGCGCTCGCGCGCTACGCGGAAGTCTCCGGCGACGACAATCCGCTGCATCTCGACGATGCGCTGGCGCAAAGCGTGGGATTCGCCGCGCCGCCTGTGCATGGGATGAAGCTTCTCGCGGCTTTTGAGGTCCTGCTCAAATCCTGGCGCGGCGACCTGGCCATCGCCTCGCTCGGCGGAACCTTCGTGCAGCCGGTGCTGCGCGGAGAAAAGGCGACGCTTACGGGGCGCGTGCTGCGCGTCTCGCAGGAAGATGGAGTCTTCGTGCGTCTTTATGCGCATGGACCGGGCCGAGCGCCCGCGATCATCGCGGATGCGACGCTGCGGCTGCGGCCGGCAGGGAGTGAAGGCCCATGAACGGGAAACATGTGCTCATCACCGGCGCCTCAAGCGGCATCGGACGCGCGCTCGCCGTGCGCTATGCGCAAGAGGGCGCGCGGCTGGAGCTTTTTGGGCGCAACGAGGCGCGGCTTCGCGAGACGGCCGAGGCCTGCCGCGCGGCGGGCGGCGTGGCCGAAATCCATGTCGCCGACGTGCGCGACCGCGACGCCATGCGGGCGGCGGTCGCCATGGCGATGGAGGCGGGACCGCTCGATGTCGTCGTCGCCAACGCCGGCGTCGCGAGCGGCCCGGCGCCGGACCAGCCGCTCGAGCCAGAAGAAACCGTGCGCGCGATCTTCTCGATCAATCTCTTCGGCCAGCTCAACACGATCGAGCCGGCGCTGCCGTCGCTCGTCGCGCGCCGATCAGGGCTGGTCGCTTTCGTGGGCTCGATGATGGGGCTGCGCGCCATGCACTTCTCGCCCACCTATTGCGCGACCAAGGCCGCCCTGCACAGCTACGCAACCTCGCTTCGGGCGAAGCTTTCGCTTCATGGCGTCGATGTCAGCCTCATCGTGCCGGGCTGGGTGGACACGCCCATGTCGCAGAAAACGACAGCCTGGAAGGCGAGCATGATCACGGACGCCGAGGCCGCGGAAATCGTCTATCGCGGCCTCGAAAAACGCCGCCCGGTCATCGCCTTTCCGCGCTATATGTATTGGGCGCTGCGAATCATCGAGTTGCTTCCGCCGCGCCTCGTCGATTTCTTCGTGCTGCGTTTTTCCGCGAATGTGCCGGAAACGATCGAGAAAGAGACAGCTTGATGCCCTCGGCGCCGGAGATCGCGCAATGGGCCGCCGCCCTGTTCTGGACGGCGTCACTGCTGCTGCTGCTCCTCTCGACGCTCGCCGCGCTGCTGCAGCCGTGGATCGCCGCGCGCCGGGCGACCCGCAAGGATCAGCCGCCCGTCTCCGTCGCGCTGCCGGTCAAGCTCCTCGAGAATTGTTTCGAGCGCGCCCAGGAATCGGCCTTCGCCCAGCAATATCCCTCTTTCGAGGTCGTCGCTTCCTCGACCGATCCCGACTCCGAGGCTGCTCAGGCGATGCGGGCGATCTTTTCGCGTCATCCCGAGCGGGCGACGCGCTTCCTGCGCTCGACGGCGAAGATCGCCGCCAGTCCAAAGGTCGACAATCTCGTCGCGCCCTTCACCGAGGCCGCCTACGACACGATCCTCATGAAGGATGCGAACGTCGTGCTCAGGCCGGACGATCTCGCCGAGCACATGCGTCAGCTTGAACCTGGCGTCGGCCTCGTCTGCGCCATCCCTTATTGCGCCGATACTCCCAATTTCGCCGCGCAGATCGAAGCCTCGATCGTGAACGGCCCGCATGCGCGCATGCTCTATCTCGCCTCTTGCCTCGGCCAGGGCTATGGCGTCGGCAAGATCATGCTGTTTCGCCGCAGCGACTTTCTGCGCGCGGGGGGTTTTGACGCGATTTCCCACACGGTGGGCGAGGACAACGCCTTCGGCCACGCGCTCGCGCGCGTCGGGTTGCGCACAATATTCTCGCACAAGGCGGTGAGGCAGGATCTCGGCCGGCGATCCTTCGCTGAGGTCTATCATCGCCAGCTGCGATGGAGCGTGATTCGGCGCGGCGACGCGCTGTTGTCATTCCTGCTCGAACCCTTCTCTCAGGCCGCTCCCGCGATCTTCGCCGCTGCGGTCGCGGCTCCGCTTGCGGGCTTAGGACCATTGCAAGGCGCCGCCGCGACATTTATGCTTTGGCTCGTGATTGAAAGCCTGTTGAGTTCCGCCAAGGGCTGGAGCCTGACATGGGGGGCGCCGCTGATTTTGGCCGGGCGCGAGATCGTCATGCTGACGGTCTGGCTTCACGCTTGGACCACGAGCCGAGTCGTCTGGGCAAAAGAGAGTTTCGGAGCATGGGCGGACGCGTCCTCCCGCAAGCCCCAGAGCTCGGAAGGCGCGGCCGTAGCGGCGAGAGAAGAGGGGTAAGCCTTAGGTGCTCGATCTTTTGACCTTCCTGGCGGACAGGGTCGCAGACCTCTGCGGGGTCACGCTCATCGCGATCGGGCTCGGCTTCTTCCTGGTCATCGGCAGATTTCTTCTGGACGAGCTGCGCGGGGTGCGCGATCCAGCGCTGGTCACGCTGCCCGACGAGGAGCTGCCGCATGTGCTGTTGCAGATCCCCGTCTTCAACGAGCCGCTCGTGACCGAACAGGCGCTGCGCTGCGCCGCTCAGCTCGACTGGCCAAAAGCCAGGCTACGCATCCAGCTTCTCGACGATTCGACCGACGACACGCCGCTTCGCGCCGCCGCGGTCGCGGCCGAGCTGCGCGCCCAGGGCGTCGACGTCGAGCATGTGCGCCGACCGAACCGCGAGGGCTTCAAGGCCGGCGCCTGCGCCTATGGGCTCACGCTCTCCGACGCGCCCTTCGTCGCCATGCTCGACGCCGATTTCCGCCCGCCGCCGAACTGGCTGAAGGCCGCGGTCCCGCTGCTCGTCAAGGACCCGACGGCCGGCTTCGCGCAATCGCGGTGCGAATTCGTCAATTTCGAGAAGAACTGGCTCACGCGCGCGCAGGGCCTCATCCAGGACGGGCATTTTCTCGTGGAGCAGCGCACCCGCGCCCGCGCGGGCTGGCTGTTCCAGTTCAATGGCACGGGCGGAATCTGGCGCCGCGCGACGATCGATTGCGCCGGGGGCTGGTCGGACGATTCGCTCGCCGAGGACCTCGACCTCACGGTGCGCGCCGCCCTCGGGGGCTGGCATGGGATTTTCGTCTCCGAGCCCGCCATTCCGGGCCAGGTGCCGGAAGGCATCCGCGACTTCCGCCGCCAGCAACGGCGCTGGTCGAACGGATTCGTGCAGGTCGCCAAGCGCACGGTGACGCCGCTCTGGAACGCGCCCTGGACGCTGACGCAACGCATCGCGGCCGTGGCGCTGATTAGTCATCAGATCTTCTTTCCGGCGGCGGCGATTGGCGTGATCGTGTTTCTCCTCGGCGTCGGCCTGCACGGTTCGATTGCTCCCTACGCCTTGCAGCTCAAGATCGTCGGCGCCATGACCGTGGTGATCGTCCTCGGCATGACGCTGCCGTCCTATCTCGCGCTGAAGCGCGGCTCGCTCGCGGACTACGTGAAGACGGTCGTCTCGATCCCGCCGCTCATGGTCTATCTCGCCTTTTCGAACGGCGCGAAGGTCGTCCAAACCCTGCGCGGGCGGCGCTCGCAGTTCAAGCGCACGCCGAAGGTCGAGCATGTGGAGGTCGCGCCCGTCGACATCGACGCCGAAGCCTGACGCCATGCGGGCGGGCTTGCGGCTCGTTTCCACGCTGACCTGTCCGGTTGCGGCTTCCAGGAAGCGCTGACGATGCCGGAAGACGCCTGTGTTGTCCGTCACGCCTGCGCGTCCTGCGGCGCTGAATTGCGGCCCAAGCCAGGAGACTGCTGCGTCTTCTGCAGCTACGGCGACGTCGCCTGCCCGCCGAAGCAGCAAGGGGACTCATGCTGCGCGCCGCGCTCGGACGGTTCCTCCGCGCGCGGACCCTAAACCGCCGCTTTGGCCCTCGCCCCGCGCCGTTCGGGAGCAAGGTCGAAGCGCGTGCGAAACAGCGTGTCGCAAATGTTCGATGAGCCGAAGCCGTCCGAGAAGGACACATTGCCGCGCGAATGATGCGCCGCATGGGCTTCGCTCGAGATCGTCTTGGCCAAAGCAAGCCTCAGGCGCCCCGGGGCCTGCCCGTCCGCGGGCTCGCGCAGCGCAAGGGCGAAGTCATAGCCCGAGTGCTCGTAGAGCCCGCCGAAGGCGCCGGCCGTGACGACGAGCGAATGGACCAGAAAATTGGAGCCGAGCGGCACGAAGGCCAAGGGGATCAGATAGGGGCAAACGATCTCAAGGAAGAAGTCGGTGGCGCTCATGTAGCAGGCGCTGATGCCGAGGCTGCCGATTGTCGAGTGATGCACGGCGTGGCCGAGACGGCGCATCATGTCCGGGCGATGTAAAATAAAGCGGTGCGCAACATATTGTAAAACGTCATGGCCCAGGGTCATGAAGGCGACGCTCGCGACAAAGACGGGGAGCGAGAACCTCGGCGAGCCGACGAAGGCGAGACCGGCCCACTGCATGAACAGCATCGCCGGCAGCAGGATGAAAATCTGATTCGCAAGCACGCGGGGCAGCATTTCGAAGTAGCTCATGCGCTCCATGGGCTTGAACTTGAAGCGCTGGAATCGGCCACTGCGATCCAGCCACTCGAACCACAGGCCAATGCCGTGATAGGCAAGCATCTGGACGACCCAGATCTGCGCCGAAAGCGGCGCCAAAGAGAGAGGCGATTCGAGCATTACCAAGCCTTGAGAGCGCCACGGGGTGGAGTGATGGGCTCAATTTTACTAAAAGCGGCTTCGGTTGCAAAGTTTGCGTCATGCGGCGCAATTTCGCAGGACTCGTCCGATTCTCGCCGTGCCGCTGGCGCCTGAAGCCTTCCGAATGGCGGCGAGAGCCAAGCGCCGAGGCGCCCTGGATTTTGCTTGGCCCCTGGAGCAGATAGCAGACGCGGGCAAGTCCTGCTCAAAGGAGCGAAAAGCGTGGCGACGGAAGACGACGTGTTGCAAGCCCTCGAAAAGACGCCCGGTCCGGACGGGACGCCGCTTTCGCGCGCGGTTAGCGGCGTCAATCTCGCCGGGGCCAAGGCCTTCGTCTCGCTCGCCGGCGACCCCGCGCGCCCGAAGGAATGGGAGGCCGCGCGCCTCGCCGCGCAGGAGGCGATCGGGCGCGTCGCCGGGATCGAGCGCGCCGTCGTAACGCTCACCGCGGAGCATAAGCCCGCCCCTCAGGCGCCCCGCCGGCCGTCGCTCTCGGCGCTCGATCGCGTGCGGTTTATCGTCGCAGTCGCCTCGGGCAAGGGCGGCGTCGGAAAGTCGACAACCTCGGTCAATCTCGCGCTCGGCCTCGTGGCGCAGGGCTGGAAGGTCGGCCTCCTCGACGCCGACATCTACGGTCCCTCGGCGCCGCGGCTCCTGGGCCTGACCGGCAAGCCCGAAGTCGCCGAGCACAAGCTCGCGCCGATGCAGGCCTATGGCCTGAAGACCATGTCGATTGGCTTCCTCGTCAACGAGAACGAGGCGATGATCTGGCGCGGGCCGATGGCGACGCAGGCGCTCACCCAGATGCTCGGCGAGGTGCTTTGGGGCGAGCTCGACGCGCTGATCGTCGACATGCCGCCCGGCACGGGCGACGTGCAGCTCACCATGGCGCAGCAGGTTCCGCTCGCCGGCGCCGTCGTCGTCTCGACGCCGCAGGACCTCGCATTGATCGATGCGCGGCGGGCAGTCTCGATGTTTCGCAAGGTCGAGATCCCCGTGCTCGGGATCATCGAGAACATGAGCTATTTCGTCTGCCCGCATTGCGGCGAGCGCTCGGACATTTTTGCCCACGGCGGCGCGCGGCGCGACGCGGAGGCGTTGGGCGTTCCTTTCCTCGGCGAGATCCCGCTTGAGGCGAAAATCCGCGAAACCTCGGATTCCGGCCGCCCGGTCGTCGCCACCGATCCGCAGGGCCCGCAAGCCGCTGCCTACCTCAATCTCGCAGCCAAGGTGAAGACCTTGCTCGAAACGCAAGCCCGCCGCGCTCCCCCGCGCATCATCGCCAATTGACGGCGACGCGCGGCGCTCCTTCGGGAGGCGGCGCATGGAGTCTTGCAAATGGAAGCTGTGGCAAGGAAATTTTTCGACCTGGAAAAAATCAACAAAAACTACAGGCTGGTGATAGACGATTTCGACCGAATCAACTCGATCGTTTATTGCAAGAGAGACGCCTTTGATAGCGCCATGGCGCAAAACATGCTGCGCGCCTACAACCACGTCAACAATCACTTGGCGTCGAATCACCGGCGCACGATGCTCTCATGGAAAGAGGTGCTTGAACTGAATCTGATTGTACATTTGGGCGTGAACGAGGAGACACGTCGAGAATATCACAAGTTTATTCTGCATACTGAAGAAAAGTTTGAGCAGCATTTCCCGTCACTTATGTTGTGGTATGACCGCCACGAAGCCCATGAGGATGATCCCTATAAAATTGCGGCCGGGCTGTATGTAAGGGTTCTGGCGCAGCCGCAGTTGTTTGTAGAAGGGAATCATCGAACGGGATCATTGATCGCGAATTACTATCTATTGCTCAAGCTCCAGGAACCGTTCGTGATGACCCCCGACAACGCGGTGGAGTTTCTAAACCTCGCTTCTGACGTGAAGTTCAAGAGCAACGACATCCGCTCCAAATTCAAACGCGCCATCGGGTGGCATGACGAATTGGCAAGGATGCGGGCTTTGCTCAAAGAGAACGCCCGACCTTTCACGACGGATGTGTTGCCGGAGTGGGCGCCTGCCGCTTACGTGCAACGGGAGACTGAGCACGCGGCAAAATCAACGCGCAAACGCAGACCGCGCAGCCAGGGTGAGGACGCGGCTTAAGAGCAAGCCCCGACGAAAATTGTCGCGGGCTGCTACCGAGCGCTCACTTTGCGCGCAGACGCGGGGGACAGGATCGCTAGCCAGACATTCGGGTCTTCCTGCGACTGGCGCTTCAAGAAGTGGTAGCCCGTCTCGTCCCAGGACAAAATGTCGTCGGTCAGGTTGTCCAAGATGAAATCGCCCTTGTCCGTGCGGACGGTCAGGATCGTGTGGCCCATGTTGTGACGATCTTTGACGATGGTCATGAGCAGGGCCTGACGCGGAACGCCGCGCTCGATGAGCTGCCGGCGTTTTTCCAGCGCGTAAATCTTGCAATCGCCCTTTCCGTCGACCGGATAGTCCCAGTGGTCGGCGATGGTGCCCCAGTGCTCAAGATTTGAAATCGGCTCGATAGCGGCGTTGACTTCGGCGTTTATTTTCTGGAGCAGCTTCCAAGTCTTCGCGGTCAGCGCAAAGTTTTGCGCCGGCAGAACGGGCTGGTTGCATTCCTGCGGCTGTCGGCCGCAAAAATCCATCCAGCCATAGGGAATTGAGGCTTCTTCGCCGACCTTGGCGAAGCTTCCTCTGAACGTCGCCGCCGAAAGGTTTTGAGTCTGAACGCAGAGCGCCAAGAAGCCCAAGAGAATCAGCAGGCCGGCTCTGAGTGAGGCAGGAAGCGCCTCTCCGGGCCTTTTGGAGATCTTCGCATCGCCAACGCGTTCCACAACCGCCTCCCCACGCAACACTCGGGCAGGCTTTCAGGGTAAACGAAATCCTAACGCGGTCGAGCCAAACCTTAAGAAATAGTAAATGCGGCTTTTGAGGCGCTCGGCCAAGCCTGCAAGCGCGGGGCCTTGAGGAACCTCAGAACAAGTGCAACGTCGGCGTCGCGACCGCCTATCGCGGCGAAGCGGGCGGCGGCCGGCGTTCCGGCAGCGCTTGCCTTTGCCGATCCCGCGGCCAAGGTGAAGACGCTGCTCGAGACGCCGTCGCGCCGCGCCCCGCCGCGCATCGTCGCCAATTGATCGCGCTCGGGGGTTGGGGGACCTGGTGGTTAAAATCCTTCACTTCGAACCCGCGACACGGAGTATAGGCATAGGGCTGCCGTTGGACCGCTGTTGACCCAATGCAGAAGTCGCCGACATGACGCAGGCCGTCGCGGAGCTACGACCGCCGCCCTTGGCGTCAACGGCTTAGCGCGTTCAGGGGTTAGGAGTTCTAGCAAAACGACGGGAGAGGCGCGTTCAGATGACAGGCAAATTGGCTATTTCCCTTGTCGCCACGGCGTCTTCGGCCCGGGTCCGACATCGTGTGCTGCGGCGGCGCTCTCCGCGACGGCTCCGCCTTGTCAAAGGCGGCAAATTCGAGGATGCTGGTATCCGAACCGAGGCCCATCCGGCGAATCCCAGTTTAGAGTAACAGTCTTGCCAGAGGTCGGCGCGGTTGACATCGCGGCCTCGGACGCCGCCGAGAACGCAAACCTTCGTCTGGCGATCGCCGAAATGGCGAGCCGCTACGGAGCCGGGGCGGCGATCTTCGGGGGAATCGCATACTGCTTGGGCGGCGCAGAAAGCGTTGGCGTTCTTTGGATAACCGTCGCGGGGATTCTAACGGTCGCTCGCTACCTATTTAAAACCTGCCGAATATCGTTTCGCACGTGGAATTATCTCTCGAGTTCGCCACTACTGGGCGTATCATTCTTGTCGGTCTTGCTCCTTGGCGGCGTCCCTCACTCGAGCACAATATATATTTGGGCCTTTTTCGTGCCCATGCTGATTTTGGTTACGCTGGGAATTAGAGAAAGTCGAATTTTCTTCGCCATATACCTCATATTGTTGATCATCCCGGCGGCGGTCCCGACAGAAATGCTTCCCAAGCCTCCCCTTACGGAGAAGGTAGAGGTCATTCTCTTCTTGTTCAATTTGGGCGCCGCCACCGTGCTGATCAAAGTCATCTTCGGATTCTTTGTGCTGGAGCGCGAGAGGCTGCAAAAGGAGTCTGACCGGCTGCTGCTGAACGTGCTGCCGGCGGAGGTTGCCGCCAAGCTGAAACAAGAGCCCGGAGTCATTGCGACAGGCTTCGACAATGTCAGCATACTCTTTGCGGATTTGGCGAATTTTACGCCAATCTCTGCGCAACTGCCGCCCGCTGAAGTCGTCCAGATGCTCAATGAAGTTTTTTCCGCTTTCGATAGGCTCGTCGAAAAATACGGCGTTGAGAAGATAAAGACGATTGGCGATTGCTATATGGCCGCCGCCGGCGTTCCGCGTGAGCGACCGGACCATGCAGAAGCGCTTGCTTCCATGGCGCTAGATATGCGCGATTACATTGAAAACCATGAATTCTGTCAGCACCGTTTGAAAATCCGCATCGGCATAAACTCGGGTCCGGCGGTGGCAGGCGTCATCGGCCATAAGAAATTCAGCTATGACATTTGGGGAGATACGGTCAATTCGGCGAGCCGAATGGAGTCGCACGCCGCTCCTGGCAGCGTCCAAATCACCAAAGCGACCCATGATCTGATCGGCGAAAAATTCACCTGCGCTCCCCTTGGTAAGATTGAGGTGAAGGGGAAAGGCGAGATGGCGGCGTGGCGCCTGTTGAGCCGGAAAAACGATCCCGCTCATTCACAGACGGTGGCGTCGCCTGACTAAAAGCCAGGGGCGCTTGAACCGAGGCTTATCAACGCCTGCGCTCTACACTGCCGTCGGTTGAAAGACTTGGCGTGGTCTTCACAAACTGTGGGTCGTTCAACCAAGAACGAGGAAGAGTGATCGGAGTTTTTTGGGTCTCAATCCCTAGACCCGAGTTACAGACAGCATTTTCAGCCCTGCGTCTCGAGGGAGGCGCAAGGACTGTCGCCGGAATTTGCCGATCAATGCCTTTGTGGTGCGGTTCAGAGGCCGTTGCCGGACGCCATGCAAGCCTGCCGGCCAAGCTTTGCCGCCATCTCAGGCGACAACGCCTTATGCGCTTACAAGTCGGAACCCGCACAAATCTATTCGTTCGGCTTTCCCACATGCGGGGCCCCCGAAACGTCACTTCTGCTGCCACGGCGAAGCCGGAGGAATTTTCACTTCCTTTTTAGGAATCTCTAGGAAAAGGTCCGGAAATGGCGCATTCCTGCCGCAACTGCCGCCGCGGTTGGGGCGTCAAACAGGGCGCCGGGCCTGGGATTTAAACCACTACCCCGCCAGCTTCCGGCAAAGCGCATCGAGCTGCTCGAACGCCTCGTAACGAATGCGCAGCTCCCCGCGCTCGCCGCCGAGGTTGTGAAGCGAGACGGAAAGCCCCAGCGCGTCGGTCAGGGTCTTCTCCAGCGCGCGCGTGTCGGCGTCCTTGACCTCCTCGCGCTTTTTCGCACGGGGGCTCGCCGCCCCGCTCGAACTCCGCTTCCTTTTGCGCGATGCGCTCGACGTCGCGGACGGTCAGCCCCTCGGCGACGATGCGCGCCGCGACGGCCTCCGGCGACTTCAGCGAGAGCAGCGCGCGGGCGTGGCCCGGCGGAAATCTCGCCGTCCGAGACGAGCCGGCGCGTCGCTGGCGGCAGCTGCAGCAGGCGCAGCGTGTTGGCGACATGCGGGCGGCTCTTGCCGATGACCTTGGCGAGATCGCCCTGAGCATAGCCGAATTCCTCGATGAGCCGCTGATAGCCGCGCGCCTCCTCGATCGCGTCGAGATCGGCGCGCTGCACGTTCTCGACGATCGCGAGCTCCAACGCCTCGCGGTCGTCGAGCTCGTGGATCACGACCGGAATGTCGGAAAGATGCGCGAGCTGCGCCGCGCGCCAGCGTCGCTCGCCCGCGACGATCTCATAGGCGTCGGCGAGACCCGGAATCGTGCGCACGATGATGGGCTGGATGACGCCCTTCTCGCGGATCGAGGCGGCGAGATCGGCCAAGTCCGATTCGCGGAAGTTGATGCGCGGGTTGCGGGGATTGGGCCGCAGGAATTCGATCGGCACGCGCCTTTGCCCGTGACCGCGGTCGGCAGCGGGAACGACCTCCGCCGCTTCGCCGATCAGGGCCGCGAGCCCTCTTCCCAGACGACGCGGTCGCAGTTCCTCACCCATGACATTCTTCCTCTGCGATCAAAGCGACCCGGACAGCCGGCCCAGCGCGAGCACTCCCGTCCCCTTTTGCGAGGAGGGGTTGGGGGAGGGCGTCGCGCAACAAGGGTCGCGCAGCGAGACCCCCCACCCTAACCCTCCCCCGCAAGAGGGGAGGGAACACGCACTCACTCAGACGAACTCGTGGAATCCGCTTGGGTCCTCTCACGCCGCGCGGAGTCGCTTTTCCCTTTGAATGACCTCGGAGGCGAGCTTCAGATAGGCTTGGCTGCCGCTGCACTTCAGATCGTAGAGCAGCACCGGCTTGCCGTAGGAGGGCGCCTCCGAGACCCGCACATTGCGCGGGATCATCGTCTCATAGACCTTGTCGCCCATGAAGCGGCGCACGTCCTCGACGACCTGATTGGCCAGGTTGTTCCTCGGATCGAACATCGTCATCACGATGCCGTGGATCGACAGCTTCGGGTTCAAGGTGCGCTTCACCTGATCGACGGTCGAAAGCAGCTGCGAGAGACCTTCCAGCGCGAAGAACTCGCATTGCAGCGGCACGAGCACGGCGTCCGCCGAGGCGAGCGCGTTGATCGTCAGCAGGTTGAGCGAGGGCGGACAGTCGATCAGCACATAGCTGTAGCTCCGCACCCCGGGATGGCGCTCGCCGGCCGCGAGTTCCGCGAGCGCCCGCTTCAAGCGGAAGCTGCGGTCCTTCTCCGAGGCGATGGTGAGCTCGACGCCGAGCAGATCGAGCGTCGAAGGCGTGATCCACAGGCGCGGCACGGCCGTATCGACCGTCGCATCCTCGAGGCTGCACTCGCCGAGCAGAACGTCGAAGGTCGAGAGCTTTCGGTTCTTGCGGTCGACGCCGAGGCCGGTCGAGGCGTTGCCCTGCGGATCGAGATCGATGATCAGCACGCTCTCGCCGACGGCGGCGAGCGCCGTGCCGAGATTGATCGCGGTCGTCGTCTTGCCGACGCCGCCCTTCTGATTGGCGAGAACCAGGACGCGCGGAGCAGGAAAATCCTCTGTCACGGCAACGCCCCTTCAGGTGAGACTGGTCGATCCCTACGCGTCACGATGACAATTCGTCCCGAAGGATGCGTGCGGCTGGCCTTTTCGACAAGCGAAAAATTATCTCTGGCCTCGGCGCCGGTCAATTCGGCGCGCCAGTTTTCACCTTTTAAAAAGGCGCCAGCGGCGTTTTTCAACAGGAGTCCTTCGCTCCAATCGAGGAGCTGGTGGAGGGGCGCGAGCGCGCGGGCGCTCACCCCCTCGACCGCGCCCTCGAGCTTCGGCAGCTCCGATTCGATTCGTCCGCAGAGCACGGTCGCGGGGGCCTCTGTTTCACGTGAAACAGCCCTAAGGAACGCCGCCTTGCGCTGGTCGCTCTCGATGAGACTGACGCTTGCGTCGGGCCGCCGCTTCAAGAGCAGCGCCAAAACCATCCCTGGAAAGCCCGCGCCGGAACCAAGGTCGGCCCAGCGCGAGATTCGCGGCAGAAGCTCATGGAGCTGCGCCGAAATCGGCGAAATGCCGCGTCCAGACCTCATCGAGCGTGGAGGCCGAGACGAGATTGATTCGCTTGTTCCAGTCCCGGAGCATCCGCTCGTAGATTTCGAGCTCGGGCTCCGCCTGTTTCAAAATGGGACAGAGCCGCAGAGCCTCGGCGCGGTCGGTCGGTGCGACCGCGTCATGCTTCCCCAGGAAAGGGATTCGGGCCCAATCCCTTCCCCCTTGCGGGGAAAGGATGGCGAGCAAAGCGAGCCGGGCGGGGGTCGCGGCGCAGGGGAACGCTGCCGACCTCCCGGCGCGATCACGCGACAATTCCCTGGGACGCGCAGGTTCTTCCCCCACCCGTCGCGCCAAAGGGCGTCTTTTGACGCCCGTCGAAAACGACGGGCTCTTCGGCGCTCCGCCCTCCCCGCAAGGAGCGGGAGTTGCTGCATCGAGACACCGGATACTCTTGCCATGCGATTGACTGCATAAGCGCCGAGACAGATTCCACACCATCGACCGCGAGGGGCACGGGCGACACGTGATGAAGAGATATCCAAAAGCCCCCATCACGCCCGCCGCGCCCGGGCGGCGAGGAGCGTCAGCGCGGCGGGCGTCACACCTTCGATGCGCTGGGCCTGCGCCAGCGTGCGCGGCCGCAGCTTCGAGAGCCGGCCGGCGAGCTCGGCCGAGAGGCCCTTGATCGCGCCATAGTCGAGCGTCGCCGGCAGAGCGAGCTGATCGTCGCGCCGATAGGATTCGATGTCCGCCGCCTGGCGGTCGAGATAGACCGCATAGCGCGCGTCGATCTCGACCTGCGCAGCAATCGCCGGCTCGATCGCGCCAAGCTCGGGCCAGACCTCCCGCAGGCGCGCGAAGCCGATGTCGGGGAAAGAGAGCAGCGTCCAAGCGCTGCGGCGCTGGCCGTCCTGATTGACCGGAAGTCCGTGCCGCGCCGCTGCCGAGGAGGTCAGCGCCAGCTCCATCAGGCGCCCCCTCGCCCGCGCGAGCTTTTCGGCCCGCGCGGCGTGGCGGCCGGCGCGGACTTCGCCCACGCAGCCGAGCGCCATGCCGCGCGGCGTCAGCCGTTCGTCCGCATTGTCGGCGCGTAGCGACAGGCGATATTCGGCGCGCGAGGTGAACATGCGGTAGGGCTCGCTGACGCCGCGCGTGACGAGATCGTCGATCATCACGCCGAGATAGGCCTCGGCGCGGTCGAAGATGATCGGGCTTTGGCCGGCCGCGAAACCCGCCGCATTCAGGCCGGCGACGAGGCCCTGCGCCGCCGCCTCCTCGTAGCCCGTCGTGCCGTTGATCTGGCCGGCGAAAAAGAGCCCGGCGATGCGCTTGGTCTCGAGGCTCGGTAGAAGCTCGCGCGGATCGACGTAATCATATTCGATCGCATAACCCGGCCGGAGGATTCGCGCCCGTTCGAGGCCCGGAATCGCGTTGATGAAGGCCTGCTGCGTCGCCTCCGGCAAGGAGGTGGAGACGCCGTTGGGATAGACGGTTTTGTCGTCCAGCCCCTCCGGCTCGAGGAAAATCTGATGGCCGTCGCGGTCGCCAAAGCGCGTGATCTTGTCTTCGATCGACGGACAATAGCGCGGACCAGGGCCCGAGATCGCGCCCGTGAACAGCGGCGAAAGGCCGAGATCGCGCGCGATGACCGCATGGGCCTGCGGCGTCGTGCGGGTGATGTGGCAGGCGATCTGCGGATTGGCGATCCGCTCGGTCATGGACGAAAAGGGCTCGGGCTCGGCGTCGCCCCACTGCTCCTCGAGCGCCCGCCAATCGATCGTCCGGCCGTCCAGCCGCGGCGGCGTTCCGGTCTTCAGCCGGCCGACAGAGAAGCCCACGTGGCGCAAGGTCTCCCCGAGCTCGCAGGCGGGCGGATCGCCCATGCGGCCGGCAGGAAACTGCGTCGCGCCGATATGGATCACGCCATTGAGAAAAGTGCCGGTCGCCAGCACCACGGCGCCTGCCCGGAGTGTCGAGCCGTCGGCGAGACGAACCCCAGCGACGCGCCCGTCGGAAATTTCGAGATCGCAGGCGAGGCCCTCGACGAGCGCCAGATTTTCCGTCGCCTCGATCTCGGTCCGCATCGCCTCGCGGTAGAGGCGGCGGTCGGCCTGGGCGCGCGGACCCCGCACGGCGGGACCCTTGGAGCGGTTGAGCATCCGGAACTGGATGCCGGCCGCGTCGGCGATCCGGCCCATCAACCCATCGAGCGCGTCGATCTCGCGCACGAGATGTCCTTTGCCGAGACCGCCAATCGCCGGATTGCAGGACATGACGCCAAGGTCGGCGCGAGACTGAACGATCAGCGCGGCGCGCGCACCGAGCCGGGCCGCAGCTGTGGCCGCCTCGCAGCCGGCGTGTCCGCCGCCTATGACGATGACGTCGAAGGCGTTCATGACTTCGAAGATGCGCGGGAAGGCAATTGCAGCCAGTCCCCGACGAGAATTGGCCAAAACGCGCCCGCAACCTCACCCCTCCCCTCTACGGGGAGGGTGGCCGCCGGAGGCGGTCGGGTGGGGAAATCGACCCCGGATTCGACTTGGCCGGCTCGCTGGGGCGAGCGCGGGTTCGCCGAAGGTTTTGCGGCGGCTCGGACCCCACCCGTCGCGCTCCGCGCGACACCCTCCCCGTAAAGGGGAGGGATACGCTCACGACGATTGTGTCTGAAGTGAAAGACGCTCACCGGCTTCTGGTCTCGCTGTTTCACGTGAAACATACTCATTTGCCGATGCAAAAACGAGAGAAAATCAGGTCGAGCAGTTCCTCGACGTCGACCGCGCCAGCGAGTCTTTCGAGCGCGCGGGCGGCGAGGCGTAGATCTTCGGCGACGAGTTCCGGCGGCTTATCCCTTTCCAGCGCCGCCCGCAGCCGGGCTCGGGCCGTTTCCAACTCCGCTCTCTGCCGGGCATGGGCGATGAGCGCCGAGCCGCCGTCGCCGAGCGCCGAACCCGCGCGGTGGGCAATCTCGCCGCAGAGCGTTTCGATCCCCCTGCCCTCCCGAGCCGAGAGCGCCAGGGCGCCGTGGGCGGGCGCAATGGCGTCGGCCTTGGTTGCGACGCGCAGGACTTCGGCCGCCTCCTCTCCGAAATCCGGGGGCACCTCGGCGCCGCCCTCGGAAAGCCAGAGGATCAGATCCGCCTCGCCGGCCCGGGCGCGGGCGCGCGCGACGCCGATCCGCTCGACGGCGCTCTCGCTCTCGCGCAGCCCCGCCGTGTCGACGAGCGTGATCGGCAGGCCGCCGAGGTCCAGATCGACCTCGATCAAATCGCGCGTCGTGCCGGGTTCGTCGGAGACGATCGCCGCCTCGCGCTGCGCCAGGGCGTTGAGCAGCGTCGACTTTCCGGCGTTGGGCGGCCCGAGGATCAGCACCAGAAACCCCTCGCGCAGCCGTTCCGAGGCGGGAGCGGAGGCGAGCGCCTTGTCGATGGACTCGAGCGTGGACGCCAGCAGCCTTTCAAGCTCGCCGGCGGAAACGCCCGGGACCTCCGCCTCGTCGGCAAAATCGAGGTCGCTTTCGACGAGCGCCATCGCCTCGACGATCGCGCCGCGCCAGCCCTCGGTCTGCCGCCGCAAGGCGCCCCCGGCGAGCCGCAGCGCCTGACGACGCTGGAAGGCGGTGCGCGCCTCGATCAGATCGGCGAGCGCTTCAACCTGCGAAAGGTCGAGCTTGCCGTTGAGGAAAGCGCGGCGCGCGAACTCGCCCGGCTCGGCTGGGCGAAGCCCCGGCTCGCGCGCGAGCGCCGCGAGCACGCCGCCGACCACCGCCGGACCGCCGTGAAGATGCAGCTCCGCGCAGTCCTCGCCGGTCGCGGAAGCGGGTCCGGGAAAGAAGAGCGCCAGACCGCGATCGAGCGTCTCGCCGCTTTCGGGATCGCGGAAGCGCGCGTAATGGGCGAGACGCGGCTGCGGGTCCAGGCCGGAAAACCGCGTGAGGACGCGCTGGGCGCCGGGTCCCGAGACGCGAATGATCGCGACCGCGGCGCGACCGGCGCCGCTCGCCAAGGCGAAAATCGTGTCGGTGGAGGTCGGCGGCAATTGTCCTCGCGACCTCGGAGGCGCGCCCCCTCCCTAGCCCTCCCCCGCAAGCGGGAGAGGGAATCCGCCCCGCGGAGACAGCGGCCGGCCTTTCGTCGATCTCAGGCCCGGCTGCCCAGAAGCTTTTGGCGATAAATGCGCCGGAAGGCCAGCGTCGGCGCGTCGGTTGCGAGTGATTTCTCCTGCTCGGGCTCGGGAACGATCGGCGGCAGCGAGGATTCGACGATGGCGCGATCCTCCTCGGCGATGCGCCGATTGGCGCGGACGAACAGCGGATCGAAGAGGCGCGAGCGCAAAAAACTGCGTGCGGTGACGAGCATCAGCCGCGTCTCGTTTTGGGACAGCGGAATGCAGACGGCGAGGATGCGGAAGAGCCTTCCCTTCGCGTCGAGCGTCAGCTCCATCAGATTGGGGAAGCGATAGTCGAGCGCCGCCGCGCGCTCTTCGCCGTCGATCGCCGCCGCGATCCGCCCGCCATGCTCATGCGGCTCGAAGCGCATTTCCATGCGTGCGCCCGGATTGGCTTTGAGCAGCCGCGCTGCCGGGCCGCCGAAAGTGCGTGTGTGGACGAAGGCGACGTGCGGCGTATCGAGCATATTCTCCATCACCCGTGTCCAATGGACCTTCCAGATCACGGATTGCGCGAAGACGTGCGCTTTTTTTGGCCCCATGAGCGCCTGAGGCGGCGCAGGCTCGCTCGGCGCGGGACCGCGGCCGGTGAAGAGCCACAGCACGCCGCCGGCTTCACGCACAGGCAGGCTCGTCGCCGAAAGATTGTCGCGCTTCGCGTCCGGATTCCAGGGCGTATGGAGGCAGCGTCCGTTGGGCCCAAAACGCCAGCCATGGAAGGGGCAGCGGATCTCGCCCTTTTCGACGCAGCCGAGCGACAGCGCGACGCCGCGATGCGGGCAGCGATCGATCAACGCCGCCGGCGCGCCGGCCGCATCGCGAAAGATCACGACCCGCTCGCCGGCGACGACGAGGGCTAAGGGCTTGCCGGCAAGAAGGTCGCGACCGAGCGCGACCATCGTCCAGACATTGGCGAAGTCTTCGAACACGCTGGGGTCCGCCGCGAGAGGAATGAAGCGATGGCGCGCTTGCCTATATCAAACTTCTTCGCGCCGGACTGAGGCAGCGTGGCGGAGCTCCGCGCTCGGCCTATTTTTCGTCAAGGACGAGCCCACGCCGCAGCAAGGGGGAGAAAAAGCCGTGACGATCCTTTATCGAATCTTCGCAATCTCACTCTCAGCCCTGATGCTCTTCGCAGGAGTCTTCCCAGCCCCGGCCACGGGCAAGGTCATTTCAGAGGCCCATCGGGTCCGGCACCTTTGCATCGATCAGTGCCGGAGCGAGGCGACGGAATGCAGCACGAAGTGCAAAACTGGGGATTGCCTGGAGGACTGCACGGAGCCGCTCGCCACCTGCATCGACGACTGCCGGGCAAAATATCCGCGCGAAGCCAAGTAGAGCGAACACGCCACGCACTGTTACGCGTCGACGAGAAAGCGCATCAGGCCACGCGCAGGATCGGGTGATCGCTCTGACGGGCTGCGAATTCGAGAGCAGCGGTGATATCCGCTTCTTCGAGGGGCGGATAATCCTCAAGAATCTCCTCACGCGAGGCGCCGGAAGCCAGGAGATCCAAAACGTCCTTCACGCGAATGCGCAAGGCCCGGATGCAGGGGCGCCCCCCGCAATGCTCCGGATCAAGGGTGATGCGATGCAATTCGCTCACGAGCCTCTCCTTTCTCGCCAAAACTGTGAGGGACGGAGATCCTAATCGCATTCTCGGTCTCTAGGTATTCATCGAATCGAAGAATGCCTGATTGCCCTTCGGCGTCTCGCGCAGCTTGCCGAGCAGGAACTCGATCGCGTCGACCGTGCCCATCGGATTGAGGATGCGGCGCAAAACGTAGGTCTTCTTGAGGATGTCCGGCGGCACGAGCAGCTCTTCCTTGCGGGTGCCGGAGCGCGTGATGTCGATGGCTGGGAAGACGCGCTTGTCCGCGACCTTGCGGTCGAGGATGATCTCCGAATTGCCGGTTCCCTTGAATTCTTCGAAGATGACTTCGTCCATGCGCGAGCCCGTGTCGATCAGCGCGGTCGCGATGATCGTGAGCGACCCGCCTTCCTCGATGTTGCGCGCGGCGCCGAAGAAGCGCTTGGGCCTTTGCAACGCGTTGGCGTCCACGCCGCCGGTGAGGACCTTGCCCGAGGACGGCACGACCGTGTTGTAGGCGCGGCCGAGACGCGTGATCGAGTCGAGCAGGATCACCACGTCGCGGCGATGCTCGACGAGGCGCTTCGCCTTCTCGATCACCATTTCGGCGACCTGCACGTGACGCACCGCAGGCTCGTCGAAGGTGGAGGAGACGACCTCGCCGCGCACCGAGCGCTGCATGTCGGTCACTTC
Organism: uncultured Alphaproteobacteria bacterium; assembly: GCA_963829075.1. Taxonomy (GTDB): domain Bacteria; phylum Pseudomonadota; class Alphaproteobacteria; order Rhizobiales; family Beijerinckiaceae; genus Methylocystis. The sequence continues at coordinate 274,979 of CAWHHH010000021.1, forward strand.
TTCCGGCCGCTCGTCGATGAGCAGCACGATCAGATAGCACTCGGGGTGGTTGGTCGTGATCGACTGCGCGACGTTCTGCAGCAGTACGGTCTTGCCGGTGCGCGGCGGGGCGACGACGAGCGCGCGCTGGCCCTTGCCGATCGGCGCGACGAGATCGATGACGCGGGGCGACAGCTCCTTGCGCGTCGGATCGTCGATCTCGAGCTTCAGGCGCTGGTTGGGATAGAGCGGCGTCAGATTGTCGAAGGGCACCTTGTGGCGCACCTTCTCCGGATCCTCGAAATTGATCGTGTTGACCTTGAGCAGCGCGAAATAGCGCTCGCCCTCCTTGGGGCTGCGGATGATGCCCTCGACCGTGTCGCCGGTGCGCAGCCCGAATTTCCGGATCTGGGAGGGCGAGACATAGATGTCGTCGGGCCCGGCGAGATAATTGGCGTCGGGCGAGCGAAGAAAGCCGAAGCCGTCCTGCAGCACCTCGACGACGCCCTCGCCGACGATCTCGACGTCGCGGCCCGCGAACTGCTTCAGGATCGCGAAGAGAAGCTCCTGCTTTCTCAGGAGCGAGGCGTTCTCGACCTCGTGTTCTTCGGCGAATGTCAGAAGCTCGGCGGCGCTTTTGGATTTAAGGTCGGAAAGCTTGATTTCCCGCATGGGGAGCGTTGTTGTCTCGGACATTGAGGTTTTTCGGAAGGAGGCGGCAGAGGGAGCGAAGGCTCCAAAGGCGCCGGAAAAGCCGGCGGTCGCGAGCGCGACGATCTGCCTGGAGGTGGGACGCCGGGGGCTTTAGACGGTTTTTGTCTGGAAGGCAAGACGGCTTTCGGAGCGGTATGGGCTCGACTTGAGTATTCGTTGTACGCCTCAGCAGACAAGCGAGCTTCGGCCATACATGGCGGAAACGGCTCTTGGCCCTATGGCTGAGCAGTCAGCCGCACGCGGGTGGCGCTCCGCGCGCGATCTGCCGAAACAATCAGCGACAGGGTCCGCACTCCCAGCCGTCTTCGCCGCAACATTGCCATCCCAGTCCTCCTCCTTCGCACGCCTGTGTTGGCCTACGGACGTCGTTGCAGCTCTGGACCGGAACGACAGGAACGCAACGTCCGTTTTTGCATTCGTGCTGACCGAATTGGGCGCAACACCCCAAACCCGTGACAGAACACGATGCTCCTGGAGGTAGGCAATGCGGACCTCCGTCGCAAACCGATTTCACGCCGGCGGCATTGCTCTGGGTGAAGCTGATACTGCCCCTCACCTTCCCCTGACCGGTAAAAGCACAGCAGGGACCCGAGTCGCCATTCACTAACGTGAGGTTGTTTGAACTCGTTCGTAAGGCCGGCCGTAGGGCCGAGCGGTTGCACGCAGGTCGCCTCGCCGTCGACTTCGACCCAGACATCCATCTTCGTCCCGTCGGTGAAGTTAGCTATTGGGGAAACAGCACCATCGCCGACGATGTTGAACTCGACGGCGTTCCAATTGCCTGCAAGACTGAGGATGTTGCTCAGGCCGTTGGCGGTGTATAAATCCTGGGCGTCCGCTGCAAACACAACGCTATCCGCATTGTTCGCGGCTCGGCCCACGAGGTTCATATCCAAGAGGGTCTGCGCCGTAAGGATGACGCGGGGAGTGGTCGGCGAGCTCATGGGGCCATTACGGAAGCAACCGTTGGCTCCAGAGACAGTGGCGGTTGCCTTGAACGTCGTCCAATCCTTCGGACAACAACCACCGTGCGCCACGTCCGTGGCCTCCGAGCATGTGGACCGGTTGTCGAAGTAACCGATTAGCCAGTATTGTATGAAGGCTCCCTGACTGGAATTTGAGAACAAGAATTGTTGCCAGCCCATACAGTTGGGGGACTTAGGCGTTGCCGGCGTCGTGGAAGGCGGCTCACAAAGAGGGCTAACAAATCGATTGGTGTTGAGCTGCAAGGAAAAGGCATTTGCGCCTCGGAGACCACTCTCGCTGAAGTTCGTGGCGCGATTGAAAGTCCCGCTCGCGGTCGAGATGGAGCCCGCCACTTGGGCCACGTAGTCTGATCCACCGCCCACGTCCGCGCGGACAAAATCGGTCCTCATCGGATAGGGGATGTTTGGCGCGGTCCTGCACGGAACCTCCCGCCATTCGTTGTTCGGGTAGGTTGAATGGAAGCACCCAGGCTTGGGCGGCGCCGCTTTAAGCATGTCCGCGCGCCAAGTCTGCCTCAGCGCGCGCTCCTCGACGGACAATTTGGGGGCTGGCGTGGACGAAGGCGCTGGATCTGTCGGTTGGGCGGAAGCCCTAAAAGACGATGAGAGCGCACACGCGAAACTCGCGATCGCTACGACGCGGAGGAAGATCGAAGCGACATCGCGCCGGTTATGTTTCATCGGCTTTCCCCTTCTGAACGCTCCTGGACGACGCGTCCCGCCCACCGGAGCCTGATCGTTAGATTGCGCCGCTCAAATCAAAGTTGCCCTTCATTCGTCACTGGCTCAGAAGGGTGACCCAAAAGCTTCAGCTAGAATAAGACAGGAGCAAGCCCAGCCCCCTAGCCGTCCAGAATGTCGGATTTCGTCCCTCGAGGCGAAGGGGCAGGCGACGCGGGTCGGACTTCACATCTTCCACCCTCTCCTCGACGACAGCGGCGCCGCGCCCTAGTTTTCGCTGCGACCCGTCACTCCCGTCCAGGAGCCTCACTTGCTCGATCGGCTTTCCGCCCTCGCGGGGCGATTCGCCTCCCCCGGCGAGCTTCGCTGGCATGCGAATGTCTCGACCCAGATCGCGATGCGTAAAGGGGTGCTTCTCGCCAATGGGCAGTCGCGAGACGGCGGCGTCTCGGCGCGGCTCTTCGACAATGGCGTCTATGGCTTCGCCGCCGCGCCGCGCGACGACGATGAAGCGATCGCAGCCGTCATCGCTTCTGCACGCGATAATGCGGCGAGCGTGACGACGCGGGCGCGCGGCCGCCCGGTCCTCCCCGCCGCCTCGACGCCGGGCGAAGGCGTCTTCGATTATCGCAGCCGTAACCCTGAGACCTCTCCCGCCGAGCGCGTCGCGATCCTGGCGCGGCTCGACGCCGCGTTGCGCCAGAAATTCCCCAATCTCGTCAATGTCGATCTCGCGCTCGACGCCAATGCAAGCGAGAAGGCGCTCGTGACGAGCGAGGGCGCCCGCACCTATTCCTATGTTCCGCGCGCGGTCCTCAGAGTTAAGATGGCCGTCGAGGCCAATGACGGGCTCGTCGAGCTTCACGACGTCAGGGGCGGCTTCGGCGAGATCCAGGACCAGTCTTTCGAGGCGGAGAGCCTGCTGCCCTGGCTCGACAGGCTCTACGAGGAGCTGCGACGCAAGGCGGAAGGCGGCCAGTGCGAGGCTGGATCGCACGACGTCGTGCTCGATGCGGAGCTCGCCGGCATCCTCGCCCATGAGGCGATCGGGCACACCTGCGAAGGCGATCTGGTCCTCGCCGGCTCCGTCGCCGGCGACCGGCTGGGCGAGCAGGTCGCCTCCGAGAAGATCACGCTCGGCGATTACGCGAGCCGCGGACCCGATGGCGGCGGAACCATCGCGATCCATGTCGACGACGAAGGCACGCTCTGCCGGGACGTGACGATCATCGAGAACGGGGTCCTGAAGGGGTTCCTGCACAGCCGGCAAACCGCCGCGGAGCTCGGCGCGGAGCCCACCGGCAATGCGCGCGCTTTCTCCTTTTCCGACGAGCCGCTCGTGCGCATGCGCAACACCGCAATTCTTTCCGGCAAGGACAAGCTCGCCGAGATGATTGGCTCGATCGAGCGCGGCTATTATCTGAAGCGCCCGTCGAACGGTCAGGCCGATCTCACCAGCGAATTCATGTTCGGGGTCTGCTGCGGCTACGAAATCCGTGGCGGCAAGCTCGGTCGCGCGGTGCGCGACACGACGATCTCCGGCGTCGCCTTCGACATGCTGAGGACCGTGACTGATGTCGGCGATGATTTCAGCTGGTCGATGCCCGGCGGCTGGTGCGGCAAGAAGCAGCGCATTGCGGTCGGCACCGGCGGCCCCTCGCTCAAATGCAAGGTCACGATCGGAGGCCGCGGATGAGCGGGATGCGCGACGCCTCGCTCGATGACTTCGCCGCCGAGCTCGTCGCCAAAGCGCTTCGCGCAGGCGCGGGCGCGGCGCAGGCGCAAACGACCGCGATGCGACATTTCGAGATGCAATTCGACAATCGCGGCGTCAATCTCGCACGCTCGATCGAGGACGACGTCTCGTCGCTCACGGTCTTTCTCGATGGGAAGCGCGGCGGGGCGGCGCTGAACGGACGCTCGCTCGAAGCTGTCGAGGCGGCCATCGTCTCGGCGCTCGCCGCGGCGGGCGCGGGCGTTCCGGACGACGCCAATGTCGTCGCGATAGCGGATAGCTTGGCCCCCAGCCGTCACGGGCCCGAGGCGGCGGATCGAGCGGCCATGGCTATGGGCGTCGACGCCTTTCTCGATCGTATAGCCGCCGAGCATCCGCTCGTGCGCACGCGCGATTGCCTACAAAGCTTTGATGAGGTCGAGACGGCTTTCGCCAATTCGCGGGGCTTACGTCAAAGGGAGCGGCGGAGCCGGTATGGCTTTTCGACGATGTTCATGGCCAAGGACGGGCCAAAGACGACGTCGATAAATTTCCTCGGCCTTTCCGCCTACGCGCCTTTCGACGATCCCTTCCGCTGCTCGGCGCTCGATCGCCTTCTCAAGGAGACGACCCGGTCGCTTGATCGCAAGCCCGCGCCGGAAAAATTCGAGGGCGATGTGATCGTCACGCCCGAATGTCTGACGTCCTTCCTTCCCTCAATCGTCAGCGCGCTTTCGGGACCGGCGCTCTTCGCGGGAACGACGCCCTACAAGGAGAAAAAGGACCAAACGATCGCGAGTCCCCTGCTCTCCTTCAGCAATCTTCCGCGCGACTCAAACGCGCCCGGCGGATCGGACTTCGACGCCTACGGCGTTCCCACGCGAAACGTCGAGGTCATCGAGAACGGGGTCTTGAAGGAATATCTGATCGACTTCTTCTTCTCCAAAAAGCTCGGCGTTCCGCAAACCGCCGGCGCCTATCATTTCGTCGTAGCTCCGGGCGCGACGCCGCTTTCCGAGATCATCGCCAGCACCAAGCGCGGGATCGTGTTCTCGCGCTTTTCCGGCGGCAATCCGACGAGCAATCTCGACTTCACGGGGATCGCCAAGAACTCTTTCTACGTCGAGGAGGGCGAAATCCGCTACGCCCTGGAGGAAACCATGGTCAGCGGCAATTTCCAGGAGCTGTTGAAGAACATCCACGCCGTCTCGCGCGAGCTCGTGGACTTCGGCTGGGCGCGCTATCCGTTCCTGGCGGCTTCCGGCGTGACGATTTCGTCGAAGTAATAAGGGCTTCGCCTCATCGCCGGGGTGGCGCCTTGCGCGATAGCTCGTCAAGGCGCGTTCCGCGCCTGCTCCGCTTGCGCTCCGTCCCTTCGGGTGACGAGCCGTCGCGCAAGGCGCAAATCGTCATCCATCACCCTGTTGGCGAGCTTTGCGCGCAACAGCGCGGCAAAACTCAAAGGGTGATGAAAGCCCTTCGCTCCATCCGGCGGCGTCGGTCAGCTTCAGGCCCGGAGCGAAGCGCAGTGAACCGCGAAGCGGTTTGACGGACGATGCCGGATGGAGCACCGGCGCGCGAACAAGGCTCAAAAAGGCTTGACGATCACGAAGATCACGATCGCGATCATCAGGAGCGTCGGGACCTCGTTATAAAAGCGATAGAACTTCGGCGAGCGCTCATTGCGGTCCTCGGCGAAGGCCTTCTGCAAGAAGCCGTCGTAGACATGCGCAGCCGTCAGCAGGATCACGGCGAAGAGCTTGCCGTGAAACCAGCCCTCGCGAAAGAAGCCTCCGTCGAAGGCGAGCCACAAACCCGTCGCCCAGGAGACGAGCATCGCCGGCATCATGATGAAGCGCAGCAGTCTTCGCTCCATCGTCTTGAACAGCTCCGACTGCGGGCCCGGACCCACGCCGGCGTGATAGACGAAGAGCCGCGGCAAGTACAAAAGCCCCGCCATCCAGGAGATGACGGCGATCACATGTAGCGCCTTGATCCAAAGGTGCATCAAGACCTCTGTTGCCGCACGAGCCGCACGAGCGCCTCGACATGCGCCACCGGCGTCTGCGGCAGCACGCCATGGCCGAGATTGAAGATGTGCCGATGATTTTCGAAAGCCGCGAGAATCGACGCGACTTCCTGCTCGAGCGCTGCCCCGCCGGCAAGCAGCGCCAGCGGATCGAGATTGCCCTGCAAAGCCACTCGATTCTGCGCGTCCCGCACGGCGCTCGCAGGATCGGCCGAGGTATCGAGTCCGATCGCGTCGGCGCCGAGCCCTGAAACGCAGCGCGCAAAATGCGCGCCCGCCCCACGCGGAAAGGCGATGACAAGCGCTTGCGGCCGGGCCTTCTTCACACGCGCGACGATCTCGCGCAGAGGCTCAAAGACCCATCTCTCGAATTGCGTCGGCGGCAATACGCCCGCCCAGCTGTCGAAAATCTGCACGACCTCGACGCCCGCATCGATCTGGCGGAGCAGATAAGAGACCGAGGCCTCCACGAGCCGCGCGATGAGCGCCTCGAAAGCTTCCGGCCGCCGATAGGCGAAGAGCCGCGCCGGCGCCTGATCCGGCGTCCCGTGACCCGCGATCATATAGCTCGCGACGGTCCAGGGCGCGCCGCAAAAGCCGATGAAAGCGGTCTCGCGCGGCAAGGCGCTCTTCACCCGCTCGATCGTCTCGAAGACCGGCGCGAGCTTTTTAAGATCGATCTCCTCGCTGAGCTTCGAGAGCGGCGTGTCTTTCCCCTCGAGCGGCGCGAGCCTCGGCCCGTGTCCGCTCTCGAACTCGACTCTCTGGCCCAGAGCGTCCGGCACAACCAGAATATCGCTGAAGAGAATCGCCGCGTCGAAACCGAAGCGCCGAATGGGCTGCAGCGTGGCTTCTGCAGCAGCGGCGGGCGAGTAGCAGAATTCGAGAAAGCTTCCGGACCTCGCGCGCAGTTCCCGATATTCCGGCAGAAAACGCCCCGCCTGGCGCATCAGCCACAGCGGCGGGATGCGCCGCGTCTCCCCGCGCAACACCGCGAGCAAGGGCTTTTCGCTGTAAACTGCTTGGCTTTCCCGCACGCCGCTCATGTTCGCCGCTTTCGTCATGGGCGGCAACTTAAGCCGCAATGGCGGGGAAGATAAAGAATTTTATTAATACAATATTAACCATTTATATTAAGGAGGCGTCGAATCGGTGACGCCGCGGCGTCCCTGCTCTCTACACAGAAAATTCCTCTGAGGATTATGTCGAGTTCTCGGGGAGGAAGATCGAGGATAAGTCGGAACTCACCATATATTCATATAGTTATATCTGCCTGAATTATCGTCTTGTTGTGAATGAGCCTTGGAAAACGCTGCGTTGAGCAAAACCTTGCGGCTGATCCCACAGCCCCGCGCCTGTTGAGGAATTGTTAAAGTTGTGCCCGGCTTTTCTTTTCGAGCCGATTTCGGCAGAGATTTTCCCCAAACTTCGGCGAAAGGACATTTCGCGTGGATAAGCATGGGGAGAAAGGCGGGAAGCGCGCAGCTTTCTGGCTTGAATCAAGGCCGCTGCTTCTCGCCTCCAAGAGCGAGGGGCGCAGGCTTGCGCTCTCTCAGGCGGCGGTCCCTTTCGAGATCGCGCCGGCCGAGGTCGACGAGCGCGCGATCGAAGCGCAGGTGATTCGCGCCGGCGGCGATCCCGATGCGGTCGTGCTGGCGCTTTCTCGCGCCAAGGCGCTGACAATCTCGCAAGCCCAGCCCGGACGGCTTGTCGTCGGGGCGGATCAGGCGGGAAGCCTCGGGGGCCGGATTTTCGGAAAACCCGCGGATCTGCCGGCCGCAAAACGCCAGCTCGCCACGCTGTCCGGGCGGTCGCATCGGCTCCATTCCGGTTTTGCGCTGGCGCGGGGCGATAAGATCCTTTTCGAGGCCGTCGTTCATGCGGACCTCACCATGCGCCGGCTCGACGACGCCTTCCTCGACGCCTATCTCGCGGCGATCGGCGATGTTGCGATCAAAAGCGCCGGCGCCTATCAGATCGAGGGCCTCGGCGCGCATCTTTTCGAGAGGATTGCGGGCGATCACTGGACGATTCTGGGTCTGCCGCTCATCGAGCTCCTCTCGGCGCTGCGCCGCGAGGGCGCGCTCTTGGGCGAGTAATGCGATGCTGATCGTTGGACTCACGGGATCGATCGGCATGGGGAAGTCGACCACGGCGCAAATGTTTCGCGACGAAGGCGTCGCGGTCTATGACTCAGACGCCGCCGTGCATGAGATCTACCGAGGGCCGCAGTCGCAGCTGATCGAACGTGCGTTTCCGGGCTCTACGCGGGACGGGGTCGTCGATCGCGCGAAGCTCGCCGCGATGATTCTCGGCCGGCCCGAGGAGATCGCGAGGCTCGAAGCGATCGTGCATCCGCTCGTGCAGGAGATGCGGAGGCCTTTTGTCGAGGCCGAGGAAAAACGCGGAGGAAAGCTCGTCGTTTTCGACATCCCGCTGCTTTACGAGACGGGAACCGAGAAGGAGGTCGACAAGGTCGTCGTCGTGACGGCTTCAGCCGAGCTTCAGCGCGAGCGTGTCATGGCGCGGCCGGGAATGACGGACGAGAAATTTAGAGCGATACTCGCCCGCCAGCTTCCCGATTTCGGAAAAGCGGAAGCGCGCCGATTTTGTCGTCCACACGGATCGGGGGATGGAGGCGGCGCGCCAGGAAGTGCGCGCCATTGTCGCCGCTCTGCGCAAGGAGAAGAACTGATGCGGGAGGTCGTGCTCGATACGGAGACGACGGGGCTCAATCCCGCGGACGGTCATCGGATCGTCGAGATCGGCGTCGTCGAGATCGCTAATCTCATTCCGACGGGCAGGAGCTTTCACGTCTATCTCGATCCCGAACGCGACATGCCCGAAGAGGCGTTCCGCGTGCATGGGCTCTCGAGCGAATTTCTGTCCAGTCAGAAGAAATTCGCCGAGATCGCCGAGGCGTTTCGCGCTTTCATCGAGGGCGCGCGACTGATCATCCACAACGCCGAATTCGACGTGCGCTTTCTCAACGCGGAATTGGCGCGGCTCGACGCGCCGCCGATCGACCAGGCCAATGTCCTGGACACGCTGGCGCTCGCCCGTCAGCGGCATCCTGGCATGGCCAATTCGCTCGACGCGCTCTGCCAGCGCTATGGGGTGGATACGTCGCGGCGCGAGAAGCACGGCGCGCTGCTCGACTCGCTGCTGCTCGCCGAGGTCTATGCGGAGCTGATGGGCGGACGTCAGGCCTCCCTCCAGCTTACGGTCGCGCGCAAGACTTTTGCGCGCGAGAATTCGGGCCTATTGCGCAAAAGGCCGGCGCCCTCGCCGAGCCGCTTGAGCGAGGACGAAATCCGCGCGCATTGCGATTTCATCACGAGCCTCGGAAAGAACCCAATCTGGATGCGCTACCTCGAGAGCGAGCAAGCCGAGCAACGCGCGAGCTGACACGAGGTAGCGGCGACGAAGGCGAGACGCTCGGCTCAGCCAAAAGGGCCGGTCCTCAACGCCAGCCCGCCGACGATCGTGAGCCCCAGGCAGACGACCAGAAAGGCGACCGACAGCGCCAGGTCGAAGGGAGCGTCTGACAGGGCGCGCCTGAGCCGCCTCGTGTATCTCCAGTGCTGAAAGCAGGCGAGCAGCAGCGCAAAGGTGCCGAGGCCGGCAAGCGCCAGACCCAGCTCCCGCGCCCCTCGCAGCGGCGTGAGCGTGTTGGCGGTGAACAGTCGGAGTTCTTCCATGACCTTGAAGATCGTGAATCCAAAAGTCATCATCGCGAAGCACGTGCGAATCCATCCCATGAGGGTCCGCTCGGCGGCGAGACGGGTCCGATCCAGCGCGAGAATGTCGCTTAGCCCGAGTTTCGGTTCCTCCATCGCTCGCTTCCCTCTCGCAATCCGCGGCGCCAGCCCCTTCAAAGGAGATAGGGCGGGGTCGCGAGCCGGACCGCGAGGATACGTGTTGCGCGGAGCCGCCGCCGAGCAACCCCGCAGCGACACGCCTTCTCAAGCTTCGTTCGCCGGCAAGGGCGGTTGCTTCACCGCGAAAGGCGCGACGAGATATTGATGACGCGCTTGCAAAGAGCTGATCCTCAGCCATGCGGCGACGCCGAAGCCAACGAAATGCGCGAAGAGCACACTGAAATTCACGAGCAGGACGAAAATATCGAGGGCGCGGATGATCTTGGTCGGATCGGTGATGGCGATTCCCGGCGGCTGCGACATCGTCTTCCCGACCAGAAGCGCGACGCTCAGTCCAACGCCGACAAACGAGTCCAGAAGCCCCAGCACGCTGAGTAGGGCGCCGACGACGACGAACCAGAAGGTCCAGCGTCGATCTCGGGACAGGTAGCGCGCCGGATCGTTCCTGATCCGCCTAGCCGTCTTCATGTATTTGAAAGCGAAAAAAGTGGTGAGAACCAAAATCCCGAGCGCGCCCGCCGCCCAATAAATCGCGTCGCCAAACACCGGACCCCCGGGGCTGACGGTGCGTCCCGCGAAGCCGAAGCCCAGCAGCACGGCTGAGATGACGCCCAGAAAAAGCTCGAGCCAGAAGGCTGCGCCGCCGAAAAAGCGGAAACTGCGCGCGAGGCCTTCCGCGATGAACCCCGTCGCGGAGGTTGGAATGAAGGGCTCCAGCGCGCCGACGTCTCCCGTTGGAAACAGCCGGTCGAATATTATGAAGGCGGCATAAGCCAGCACTGCGGCGGCGAAAGCGTAAGCCGCGTAGACATGCGCCCTCTGTAGAGGCTCGGAGAGCGAGTGCTCGCTCAAGTCCCACAGCGGGAGCGGCTGTCCCCAGAAAGACATCTGCTCGCCGCGAGAAGCCACGGCGAGGACGGCCGCGCCGGCCGCCACGACGAAGGCGAGATATACGAGCTGTCTGAGCCAGAAACCTGCGATCTCGCGGCCCGATCGCGACCCACCGCCGCCGCGGTAGATGTAAAGCGCGAGGCCGAGGAGAAATTGGACGAGGAGCAAAGCCGCCGCGGTAAGGCCGAGCGAAATGTGAAGATTCGAAAGATCGGCGCGCGCCGCGGGATCGATCGGGGCGTGGTCCAGGCTCCAGCCGAGAGCGAACGCCGCTGCGCAAAAGCCGACGAAGAGCCAGAAGATCGCCGCTGACGCGATATTCCGGCCGGGGTTGAAGCTCATGAGACCGCCTCCAAAAATCTCGAGTTCAACCCGCTACAATTCTGCAGGGCGAATGAAGTCACATCGGCAAACCATCTAGTGTTGCGGCGCCGGAGAGCCAGCGCGCCTGCCGCTCCTGTCGCTCGCCCTCGCGGGCTTCCAGACGCCGCCGGCGTCACGAAGAATATCTCGGCGCGCCTTGGAGCGGCCCCCAAAGAGCGAAATCGACGCCGCTCGTGAATACCTGCGAGCCGAGCCGCTCGAGCCTTTAAAACAGCGCTTCGCGCCGCGAATGGAAAAAGGCGCTGATTGTAATATTAACCCTAGGTTTTAGTATACATTTATTTTGGTTAAATAGATGTTAAATTACATCACACTTTCGGTAAGCGCTAACGCTATTGGGGATAGACATGAGGCAGCAAGACCGTAGCGCCTATCCGCTCGGATATTCGCTCAATGAGGCGGATCGGCTTGAACGGCAGGGCGCTTTCCTCAATGAACTGACGGTGGAAGTACTCAGGCGCGCCGGCCTGCGTCGCGGCATGAGAATTCTGGACGTCGGCTGCGGCATGGGAGACGTCACGCTGCTCGCCGCGCTGCTCGTCGGCCCGACCGGATCCGTCGTCGGCATCGATCGAGACGCTGAAGGGCTGAGCCGCGCGAAAGCGCGGGCCGCGTCGGCGCAAGTCGCCAATGTGGAGTTTCGCCAGGCGGAACTGCCGCAAATCGGCGAGGGCGAGAAGTTCGACGCGCTCATCGGCCGGCTCGTGATGATCTATTTTCCAGAGCCAGCGGAAATCTTGCGGCGCTTGTCGTCTTATGTGGTTCCCGGGGGGATCATCGTTTTCCAGGAGCCCGATCTTTCCCGGGCGAGCGCCGTCCCGCCCATACCCTCCGTGACCCAAAACGTCGCGCGCATGAATTTGGTGTTCGAGCGCTGCGGCTTCCATCCGAGGATCGGCGCGTCTCTGGGTCAGGTGTTCAAGGCCGCGGGCCTGACCCCTTCGCTGCATGGCGCGACCCCGATGGAGCAGGGCGGAGGCGGCTTTTGCCCGACATGGCTCACCTCGACCATACGCAGCCTGACCCCCGCAATGGTCAAAACCCAGGTCGCGAGCGAGGCCGAGGTGGACATCGAGACGCTCGAGCAGCGGATGCGGGATGAGGCGGATGCGGCGGACACGCTGATGCTGGGTCCGCTGATGGTGGGCGCCTGGGCCGTCAAGCCCTCCCCGCTCGCGTCAGGCTGCGATCGCTGAAGACTGGCGGCAGCCCGCGCGAACCCAATCGACGATCGTGTCGGCGACCCTCTCCCAGCCCGGCTCGAGCATCATGTCATGGGCCATAGTCGGGAAGAAGATCGCTTCCGTTCCATAGGTCGCGGCGATGCGCCGGGTCGTTTCCACCGGGAAGATGGCGTCGCTTTCGGCGCCAAGAACCAAGACCGACGTTCCCTTCGCCGGCTTGCACAAATCGGCGAACACCATGTCGAGGTATGCGAGGAAGGCCTCGTCTCCCAAACGCGAGGTGAAAAAATCGACGTCGTCGTCGGGCGTCAGCTCCGAGAAGAACAGGCGCTTGACGCGATCGGGCGTCGAGATGACGGATGTGAGCCGCAGCGTCAGATTGGCTTGCAGCACGCCAACCGGATCGGTGCGGATGAGCTTCCCCAGAAATTCCCCGACGCCGTTCGGAGGCATTGAGGCGAGCAAAACCGCGCCGCGAAGGGTTCTTCGCTCCATCAGCTTTTGCGTGAGGAATCCGCCCATCGAATGGCCGATGACGACGGGGGGCGAGGGGAGACCGTCGGCGACTTCCTCGATGTCGTCGGCAAAGTCGCGAACACGCGTCGTGCGCAGTTGCTCACGTCCCGCGCTTTTCCCATGCCCTCGCAAGCTCATGGCGTGAACCTCAAAACCTTGCCGCGCGACGCGTTGCAGGAAGCCGCGATCCCAACACCAGGCGCCATGCCAGCCGCCATGGACGAAGAGGAGTGGCGGATAGCCGTCGGCGGCGCGACCGCGCGAAATGATCTCCAACCGAGAGTGTTTCGGGCCATCCGATTTCTGCATCGCTTCTGCTACCGACATTGTCTTCCTCGCGCCCTACGCCAATTCCAACCCCTCATGCCCGCCCTTGTCGCGGGCACAACGTGACGGCGGTTTGCGCCCACCGGCTTTTGGTATTGAGCAGCGTGCCCATGAAGCCGTTAAGCGGCGATTGCCTGCTTCTGCGGTATTTGCTGTTAGGATAAGCGTTTACATTAGCCTCCATGCGCGAGGAGGGCGCTGGGGCGAACCTATGGCCGCGCTGCAAGATGACCGGGCGTCACGAGAAAAATCTCGGCGCGGGATTCAAGCGACGCGAACAGGGCGGGATCGGCGCCGGTCATGAAAACCTGCGAGCCCAGCCGTTCCAGCTCGTCGTAGAGCGCCTCACGTCGCTTCGCATCGAAATGCGCGGCGATCTCGTCGAGCAGCACGAGCGGCGCGGCGCGGCGCAACCCCGCGAGAAGCCGAGCCTGCGCTAGCACCAGTCCGACGAGCAGCGCCTTTTGCTCGCCGGTCGAACATTCGCGCGCCGGCGCGTCCTTGGGTCCGTGGCGCGCCAGCAGATCGCTGGTCTGGGGCCCGACGAGCGCGCGGCCGGCGGCGGCGTCCCGACGCCGCGACTGTGCGAGCATTTCCCGATACCGCTCCTCGACCGCAATGGCGGGATGCTCCGCGAGCATCGCCTCGAGCTCGCCTTGCAGCGCGATGACCGCATGGGGGAACGCAGACGATTCATCGCGAGTTCGAATCGATCAGCGCCTGCAGGCGCTGCGTCGTCTCGAGCCGCGCGCTCGCCACCGCGACGCCGAGCGCAGCGATCTCTTGCTCGGCGGCGCTGAGCCAGCGGGGATCCGGGCCGCCTTCTTCCAAGAGCCGGTTGCGTCCTCTCAGCGCCTGCTCAAATTTCGAAACCCGCGCGCCATGCTCGGGATCGACGCCGAGCGTCAGGCGGTCGAGGAATCGGCGCCGGTCTCCGGCCGGGCCGGCGAACAGTCCGTCCATCGCCGGCGTCAGCCACACGACCTGCAGCCGCTCGGCGAAGGCGCGCGCCGACGAGACGGGGAAACGGTCCACCCGGAAGCGCCGGCCTTCCCCGGGCTCGAAACCATGGCCGAGCTGGACGAGATGGCCGTCCGTCTCAAGCTCTACCGAAGCGCTGAAGCCACCCGGTCCGCCCTGGCGGGCGCAGTCCTCGCTTTCGGCGCGCCGCAGCCCGCGACCCGGCGAGAACATCGACAGCGCTTCCAAGAGGTTGGTCTTGCCGGAGCCGTTCTCGCCGGTTAACGCGACGAGCCGCGCCTCGAGCCGGATGTCGAGCGCTTCATAGGAGCGAAAGTCGCGCAGCACCAGCCTTCGGATCAGCGGGTGGCGAAGGGACCTGCGGGAATCGGAAAGGCTCATCGCGCCGAGCATTGCCACGGCGCGGGAGCGGGGGCCAGCGCGCCGAAGGACCTCCCGGGCCTCTGTCCGGGAAGCCCAAGCTTCAATATTTCGCGGCGATCGGGCGGTTGTCGGCGGTGTCGAACTTGTAGGTCCAGCTCAGCGAGATCTCGACGGCGCTGAGCCAGGCGGTGATCTTCGTGTAGGGATTATAGACCGGAGGCACGGTCACGGGGATTTTGGCCCCTCCCAACGGTGCAGGGAAGAACGACGGCAGCGTATAGGCGAAGGAGGCGTAGGGCTGCGCCTCGGGCCCGCTCAGCGTGTTCTTGAGGGCGTAAACGGTCGAGAAGTCGATCGACTGATTTTTGTCGATCTCATATTTGAAGCCGCCGCTGAGATTGTGGTGCGTGATCGCGGGGGCGAGGACGTTCACTGTCACGTCCTGCGAGCCGATCATCGCGGTCGAGTAGGCGTAGCCGACGCGCAAGGTCAAGGGCTTCAGCGCGCGCCATTCGACGCCGACGGACGCCATATCGGTGTCGCGCCAGCCGAAGCCCGGCCCGCCGTAGGACCCGAGCTGACCATAGTAAAGCGGGAAGCTCGGCGCGCCGAGCGACGCAACCTCATGGTAGAAAATGTGCTTCCAGCCGGCCATCACAGTCAGATCCGGCGTCGCATCAAAGGCGAAGCCGGCGTTGATATTGGCGGGAACGTCCATTCGGCCATGGTCGGCGATGGCGCCGGCATATTTGCCGAAGGGGGTCATGAACATCGGCGTCGCGGCGGAGAGGCCGAATCGCAGATTGGGCAGGATTGAATATTCCAGGCCGAGGCGGAGGCCCCCGCCGAAGGACCAGTCGTAGCCGTTGTTGGAGAGATGATAAGGGTCCCAGGAATAGGGGTAGAGCGTTTGCAGCCCCTGGAGGTTCAGGATTTGCACCGCCACGGTCGGCGCGACGCCGATCGTGACCGGCCCGAATTTGCGCGCATAGTCGAGGCTGACGAAGGCCTGCCGAAGGTCGATGCCGGCGGGGCCGTCGCCGAAAGGTCCGCCGAAGGAGGGGACGATCAGGGGCCCAACAAGGGTTAAGCCGCCGAGCGCTGGCGGAAGCGTCACGTTCGGCGCGTAAATCGCTGGCTTGTAATTGTTGAAGCCGTATGTGGTGTTGATCCCGCCATTTCCGAAGAAGACCCAGCCCCAGGCCGATTCCGCGTCGATCCGATAGATGGCGCCGCCGTTCGGCACAGGAAAGGCCGGCTGGCCGCTCTGCACCCAACCGGGCGCGACGAGGACGAGGGGTCCTGTGGCCTCATAGCCGCGATCGGCGAAGATCCCGGCGAAATCAAACTGAAATTGCGAGTCGAGGCCGACGATGCCCGCCGGATTGAGCGACATGGACAACGCATCGCGCGAATCGGCGATGTCGGCGCCCGAGAGCGCCTTCTGTCGCGCGCCATAGCCGACGAGCGCTATCCCTTCGGCGGCGAAGCTCTGGGACGCGGGAAGTAGCGCCATTATGGCGAGATACGCAAAGGAAGAGCGTTTCAGCGGGTTTTTCATGGTCCACCTGCTGTAAAAAGCGTGAGCATTGCAATTCATAACCGCAGCGCCCAAGTTATTAGAATCAGAATTCTACTCTTCATGGCGACGCTTGCGCAGAGCTTGTGCACGCTTCGAGGGCAATTTCGCCGGAGTGTGACATTCCGGCAACAGCAGGTGGGCGCCGCTTATGACCAGGTGAAGCTTGATTTGAATTCGGTTACGCCTACAAATCCTATTTTGGCGAGGGGCGCCGCAGCCGCGGCTGAGAAGCACCCTTTGAACCTGATCCGGGTCGTGCCGGCGGAGGGAACGCCAAGGATGCGTGTCCCGCGCTGGGCGCGTCGTCTCCCTCGATCCCGCACGCTTAGGGCGAATTCCGCAAAAGTTGACAGACTTTTGCGATCAGAATTCGCTCCAGCATATTGAGTCTGGCGCGCTTTCTTATCGCTCGAACGATTCCGTTCGAGCGGAAAGCGCGCAAAGTCGAGGAGAGTCGCCATGAGCGCACAAGAATCGCGAACAGCCACGCCGAAACGCGTGACGACCGGCCCGATCGGCGGCTCGCGCAAGGCCTACTCCTCGCCACCCGGCGCGCCGGACCTGAGAGTGCCCTACCGCGAGCTCGAGCTGCATGAGGCGGGCGGCGGCGAGCCGTTGCGACTCTATGATTCGTCGGGCCCCTATGGCTGCTCGGAGTTTACGCCCGATCTCGAGGCGGGACTGCCCTCCGCGCGGCCCTGGCTGAAGGCGCGCGCCGGCTTGCAGTCCTATGAAGGGCGCGCGGTCAGGCCCGAGGACAACGGCTTCGCAAGCGGCCGCCATCTGGCCCCACCCTGCCCCGCCAAGCGCAAAATCTTTCGCGCCGCGGGCGGCGCGCCCGTGACGCAGCTCGAATTCGCTCGCGCCGGCGTCATCACCGAAGAGATGCGCTATGTCGCCCATCGCGAAAATCTTTGCCGCGAGCGCGCCCTCGCGGAAGCGAGCGCGCGTCTCACGGACGGGGAAAGTTTTGGGGCCTCGATCCCCGAATTCGTCACGCCCGAATTCGTGCGCGACGAGGTCGCCCGCGGGCGCGCGATCATCCCGGCAAACGTCAATCATCCCGAGTTGGAGCCGGTGATCATCGGCCGCAATTTCCTGGTCAAGATCAACGCCAACATCGGCAATTCCGCGGTGACCTCGTCGGTCGCCGAGGAGGTGGAGAAGATGGTCTGGGCGAGCCGCTGGGGCGCCGACACGGTGATGGACCTTTCCACGGGACGCAACATCCACAACATTCGCGACTGGATCATCCGCAACGCATCCGTGCCGATCGGCACCGTGCCGATCTATCAGGCGCTCGAAAAGGTCGGCGGGGACGCGCTGAAGCTCGATTGGGAGGTGTTCAAGGACACGCTGATCGAGCAGGCCGAGCAGGGCGTCGACTATTTCACGATCCACGCCGGCGTGCGCCTGGCCTATGTGCCGCTGACGGCGAAGCGCGTGACCGGCATCGTCTCGCGCGGCGGCTCGATCATGGCGCGCTGGTGTCTCTCCAAGCACAAGGAGAGCTTCCTTTACGAGCGCTTCGACGAGATCTGCGACATCATGCGGGCTCACGACGTCTCCTTCTCGCTGGGCGACGGACTGCGGCCCGGCAGCAACGCCGACGCCAATGACGCGGCGCAATTCGCGGAGCTCGAGACCTTGGGCGAGCTCACCAAGATCGCTTGGGACAAGGGCTGCCAGGTCATGATCGAGGGCCCCGGCCATGTGCCCATGCACAAGATCAAGGCCAATATGGAGAAGCAGCTCGCGACCTGCGGCGAGGCGCCCTTCTACACGCTCGGTCCGCTCGTGACCGACATCGCGCCGGGCTACGACCACATCACGTCGGGCATCGGCGCGGCGATGATCGGATGGTACGGCACGGCGATGCTCTGCTACGTCACGCCGAAAGAGCATCTGGGCTTGCCCGATCGCGACGATGTGAAGACCGGCGTCATCACCTACCGCATTGCCGCGCACGCCGCGGATCTGGCGAAGGGTCACCCCGCGGCGATCGAGCGCGACAATGCGATGAGCCGCGCGCGTTTCGACTTCCGCTGGAAGGACCAGTTCGACATCGGCCTCGACCCCGACACGGCGCGCAAATACCATGACGAGACTCTGCCGGCGGAGTCCCACAAGGTCGCGCATTTCTGCTCGATGTGCGGCCCGAAATTCTGCTCGATGCAGATCACGCAGGAGCTGCGCCGCGAGGCGCGGGAGATGGAGCGCGAGCGCGGCATGGCCGAAAAGGCCGCCGAGTTCCTGGAGCGCGGCGCGGAGATTTATGTGGAGGCGCGGGAGTAGGCGCTCAGGGCAACCTCTTTTCGATACGCCGCCTGCCGAGACGCTCGGACGCAGGCTCGCTATACTGCGCCGCGGGATAAGGAAGCACGAGCATGGGCTCCGCCTACGAGAAGGACTTTTACGCCTGGGCCAATGAGCAGGCCGCGCTTTTGCGCGGCGGCAAGCTGGCGGAGGCGGATATTGAGCACATCGCCGAGGAGATCGAGAGTATGGGCAAGACGGAAAAGCGCGAGCTTGTGGCCCGTCTGACCGTGCTGCTCCTCCACCTGCTCAAATGGCGTTATCAACCCAATTTGCAGGGGTCCCCCCTGGCGGGCCACGATCGGAGTGCAAAGGTTCGACATCGCTGATCTGCTCGAGGACAACCCGAGCCTCAAAAACGTTCTGCCGGAAGCCCTGGCGCGCGCCTATCGCAAGGCGATCAAGGAGGCGGAGCGCGAGACTGGACTCCTCGAGACGAGCTGCTTGCCCGTGGGGCTTCGAGCAGGCGACGGACGCGGCTTACTGGCCGGAGTGATCGAAGGGACCAATAGGGTCGCAATGTCTTTCGACGCGGGGCGAAGTGCTTAGGCGGAGATAAGAGCTACGAATGCATCGATCGAGAGCTTATCTTCAGGTGGTTGCAGTGCTAGATGCCGCCGAGCAAAGGCTTACGCGATGAACCACTTGCGGACCAGGCAGATTGGGCGGTTGGCCGAAGGCCAATTTGAAACACTGTGCATTTCTTCTGAATTGACCGCTTCTCCGCCAAAGCACGATGAATACGGCTGGGACTATATCGTGGAATTTCCGCCGAATCGGCTAGCCAACCCCTTCTTAGACGCGCAGCCCACGCCTATTAAGTTTCTTTGTCAAGTCAAAGCCACCGACAATTTCAGTTATGAAATCCCAATGAAGGTGTCAAAGCTCGATCATCTCTCAAGAGCCACTTTACCGGCTTTCCTGTTCGTTGTAGATTTCAATGGATAATCGAAACCCGTCAAAACATATCTCTGCCATTTTGGTAAAGATCGACTCGCTCAGGCTCTCAAGAAGATCAGAGAACTGGAGGCTTCCGGACAAAAAGATTTAAATAAACATAGGATGATGTTTAACGTGTATGAATCCGATCTATTTAGCGTTGACAATGATAGCCTCGTTCAAAAAGTAATAGAGGTTACTGGATATGATTTGTCGATATATTCTGAAGCAAAAGTGTCATGGCTAAAAACTCTGGGATTCGACGATAATAATTATCATATCTCGATTCCAGATGGTGTGAAGATCGAAGACTTTATGAATGCCTCTATCAGTCTTTCAGCTTTAAATGCTGAAAGAGTTGTCATTTCGCAAGAGCGATTTGGTATTGCAATGCAGATTGCTGAGTATAAGTCAGCACAGTTATCGTTTTCTAATAGGGACCCTATAAAGACACACTTTTTGTGTCCTCTGCTGGTGCTCGTCGGAGTGTCGAAATCACACTTGATACATCTGTGCCACCCATCCGAGACTTACCAGAGGTGTTAAGACGCATCAGATTGAAAAATAGCTTCTTTGACATGGTTCTTGATCAGTCGGGTAGCATTTCGAATGTAGCCGTGAACATCGAAGGTAACACCCCGTATAGAATCGAGTAGCTTGCTGAAAACATTGCACTCTTATCAATATGCGGGTACTCTGACGCTAAAATCGAAATGACAGCAAAGCGTCAAGGATTTGGAACTTTAAAATGCAAAATTGATCCAAAAGATACTCTAATCAAGACTCTTGATGAGAGACTTAAGGTACTAAATGCAGTGCTCTCAAAAACTAGGTGGGCTAGACCTGTTCATTTGCGAGTGATTGATATATTGAATCATGATTTCAGTTTCTTAGGACTTCTGTCTGTGAAGAGTGGTAATGCCTCATTCGAGTTGATTGATAAATCTCATATCCCATTTCCGGGGAAGGGAATCTTCGCTGTGCCAGTTCAAATGAAAACTGCATACAGCTGCTTGGTAGCCTTCTCTTATTGGACGGCCAACATACGGATAATTGAAAATAACTTTAGGCAAAAATTGAGTAAACCAACCATCTGGAGAACGGAGGAGATAGCACCTGATGACAGATTTGAATTTGCGAGGCTTTGTCGAGACTTTCAAATGTTTTGCAATAATGTAGATAAGGTTGTTTTTAGTTGGCAACCGGATTGGCTAAATCGGGAGCTAGAGAGAGCCGAGAAACCAGAGGACGGGCAGCAATCGGCCGGTTAACTGTCGCAAGAAGATTGACCGCCATCACGTCACTCGCGGCCACGCTTCGGCTACGCTTCCGCTACGCTGAAGTATCGTAAATCTCTCCCACCGCCACCTCGATCCCCGGCGGATCGAGCTTGATCGTTCCCTCGCGGACGATGCGCGTGAGGATGTCGGCGCCGTGGCGCTGGTGGTGGATGATGAGAGGTGCGTCGGGATTGACGATCAGGTAATGCTCGACGCTCTTGACCTTGAAATAGCCGGCGAGCTTTTGGTACGAGTCGCGACGCGCCGTCCCCGGCGAGGGAATTTCGACAACGACGCTGGGATTGGGCACGAAGAACGCGTCTGGCGGAAGCGGCTCGCCGCAATAGATCATGGCGTCCGGCTGAAAACTATTCAGCGAGTCGATCTTCACCGCGGCGCTGTCCAGCACGAAGCGGCAAGGGATTTTCGCTCTTGCAATGGCGGCGTCGAGCGCCCGGGCGACGCGATATTTAAGATCGCCGTGGACGACGCGCCCCGGAGACATGGCGAGGGCCTGGCCGTCGACGAGCTCCCATTTGCCGCTTTTTTCGGCGGCGAAGGCCAGGAATTCCTCGACGGTCATCGCTCGTTCCGCAAGCACTGGCATGTCCTGCCTCCAATTTGAAACAGCATAGTCTCGCGGAGGAAAAATGTGAAATTGCGCGGCAAACGCGGCGCTCTCGCCCTCCGGGCAAGCCCCGCGCCATTTATTTGGCCGAATCTTCTGCTCTTGATGCGAATCGAAAGATTCCCTCGGGGCGCTATCCCCGCGCCAAATAAGGATTTCGCGATGAAGAGCTCAGCGCGCTCGACCTTGATCTTTACCGCTGCTTTGTTTGCGGGCCTCGCCGCGACGCTCCTCGCGCTATTCGTAACGACGGGGGCGGCGCAGGCGGCTCCGTGCGGCAATGGCTCCGGCGGCTTCGACGCCTGGAAAGAGGCCTTCGCCAAAGAGGCTCGCGCGTCGGGCCACAGCCAGGCGGCGATCGACGCGCTGATGGACACGCATTACAATCATCCCACCATCGGCGCCGACCGCGGCCAGCACAGCTTCCATCTCTCTCTCGACGACTTTCTCGCCAAGCGCGGCGGCTCGATCATCGCCTCCAAGGGCCGGTCCTATAAGCAGCGTTTGGCGCCGCTCTTCGATAATATCGAAGCGCGCTATGGCGTGCCGCCGGGACCGCTGCTCGCGATCTGGGGCATGGAGACCGGCTTCGGCTCGGTGCACGGCAATCAGCACGCTCTCTCGGCCATCGCGACGCTTGCCTATGACTGCCGGCGCAGTGAATATTTCACCGACCAGCTCAACGCCTTTCTGACGCTGATCGACCACGGCCGCGTCGACCCCGGCGCGCGCGGCTCCATGCATGGCGAGATCGGCCAGACGCAGTTCCTGCCCAAGAATATTCTGGAATATGGCGTCGGCGGCAATCTCGAGGCCTCGAGCGCCGCGCTGATGTCGACCGCGAATTTCCTCAAAGCCCATGGCTGGCGCGCCGGCGCCGGCTATCAGCCGGGCGAGCCGAATTTCGCGGCGATCCAGGCGTGGAACGCGGCGCAGGTCTATGAGAAGGCCATCGCGCTGATCGGCAATAAGATCGACCGCGACTGAGCGCGGCCCCGGTTCAGGGCTTATGCGCAGTCGATCGTCTCGCGCTCGGTGATGATGAAATTCAGCCGCTGGTCGTGCGACTCGGCCGGAACCGCGTCGCACTCCTGCAACGCATAGGCGAGGCCGACGGCCGTGACCGGCCCCGCGGCGCGCAGAGCTTGCAGAGTCGCGTCATAGATGCCGCCGCCATAGCCAAGTCGCACGCCACGCCGGTCGAAAGCTGCGAGCGGCGCGAAGACGATCGCCGGCCGCCCCTCCAGTCGTTCCGCCGAGGGCTCGGAGAGGCCGAAGGGACCTTTCTCCAATTCGTCGCCGGGCTGGAAGGCGCGAAAATGCAGGGGCTGGCGGACCGCCGTCATCGCCGGCAACAGGATCGGAAAGCCTTGCGTGTGCAGCGCCTCGATCAACGGCCGCGTGTTGACCTCGCTGCGAATGGGCCAATAGAGCGCCACGATTGGGCGCCCGTCGCCTGCGAGGCGCCGCGTCAGCTCGAGAGCGGCCGTTCTCACGGCGCTCGCCGCTTCATGGGACTCTGCCGCGCTGACGAGATCGCGTCTCTCCAGCGCGTGCTTGCGGATCGTTATTTTTGACGTTGTCATCGCTTCTGTCCCAGGCGGCTAGGCCAAATTTCTCCCCTCTTAATTCATTGCCCGCCGGCAAGGCCAGCGCGCCTTGTTTGCAGAGGATTCACCCGATCTTAAACGCGCTCGCGTTAGCAATTGAGCTCAAAGGACGTCGAGAAGCCATGCGACGATTGATCTGGGAGAGTTTGCCGTTCCTCGCGCTCGCCGCTTTGCCCGCTCAAGCCGCGCCCAACGTGCCTTTGTGCCTTGCGATCCAGAAGAACTTCGCGGATTGCCAGAGTCGCCAGGAACATAAGCGCCGCCACTGGGAATGGGAGCGCTATCGGGAATATCAGGAGTGGGGCGAAGAGGGCGCGCCCTGGGGGCATGACGGCCCGCCAGATGAAGGCTGCGCCGCCTGGATCGTCGCGTTGAAAGCCAACAATTGTTTTTGAGTCCAACGCCCCAGGCTTAAGCTGAGGACGAGAGGCGTTTGCTCAGCGGCGGCCTCTTCCGCGGCGCGGATTAGTCTTCGCCCCGCCGCCGTGGGCGGCCTTTTGCGGACGCGCGCTCACGGTCGCGCGGATGCGTCCGCCGCCGCGGGGCGCGGGGCGCAAGACGACGCGGCCGCCCCGCGTCTTTTTCGCCGCCAGACGTGGCTCCGGCGCCTCCTTCTCCGGGCTCGCCGCTTGTGGCGGCTGCGCGGCGGGCTCCGCTTGCACCGGCGGCGGGGCCGCCGTCTTTTTCCCGGCTCCGGCCGCGCCGAGCGTCGCGATGCAATGGGCGTATTCGCGCGAGTCCTGGATATTCTCGCAGGAGTCATAGTTGAGGGGCTCGGCCACAGCCCCCGTCGCGAGCAGGATCCCCGTCAGATGGGCGATGGCGCGCTTTCTCATCCCCGAAGAACAGCTCCCGTCTTCTTCGCCGCTTCATTGACGATCTTCTCGGCGATCGCCTCGATTTCCGCATCCGTTGGAGTCTTGGTCCTGGGCTGCAAGGTCACGGCGACGCCGATCGACTTCTTGCCCTCGGGCACGCCGACGCCCTCGTAAACGTCGAAAATCGCGGCGCCGGCGAGAAGCGTCCGGTCGGCCCCGAGCACGGCGCGCAGCAGCTCGCTCGCCGGGCGCTCGCGGTCGACGATGAAGGCGAAGTCGCGCGAGAGCGGCTGCAGGTCGGAGATTTCGAGCTTCGCCTTGGTCTTCGTCGCCTTGGCCTTGGCGGCGGGCAACAGGTCGAGGAAAATCTCGAAGACGGCGATCGGTCCTTCGACGTCGAGCTCGGCCAGCACACGCGGATGCAGCTCGCCGAAGAGGCCGACGATCGCCTTGGGTCCGAATTGCAGCGTCGCGGCTCGACCGGGATGCAGCCAGTCCGGGCCGCCGGGAACGATCTGCGCGCCCTGGACGCCGAGCGCCGCAAGCAGCGCCATTGCGTCGGCCTTCGCGTCATAGAGTCCGGCTTTTCGCGCGCGCGCCGCCCAATGACGTCCCTGCGTTTCGCTCGTGGCGAGGCCGCGCCTCAGCCCCGCGGCGGCGAGGCGCTGGCCCTTCACGTCGTCGCTCGAAAAGACCTGCCCGATCTCGAACAGCGCCGCGTCGTCGAGCGCTCGGGCCGCGTTGCGGCCGGCCGCCGCGACGAGCCCCGGCAGCAGGCTCGGCCGCATGTCGGAGAGCTCGGCGGCGATCGGATTGGCGAGCGCGAGCGACGGCGATCCGCCGCCGAAAGCCTTGGCCTCCTTTGCAGAGACGAAGGACCAGGTGACGGCCTCGACGAGGCCTTGCGCGGCGAGGGTCCGGCGCGCCGCGCGCGCGCGCTTCTGCAGCGGCGTCATGATGGGCGCCGCGACCCCTTCCGCGCGCGGCAGCGGAGTCGCAGGGACACGTTCGACGCCGCCGATGCGCAGGATTTCCTCGACGAGGTCGGCCTTTCCCTCGATGTCGGGCCGCCAGGTGGGAATCGTGATCCGCGCGCTGGCGTGGCCCGCGTGCTCGACCGAAAATCCGAGCCGCTTCAAAATGTCGTCGGCTTCCGGCGTCGTGATGTCGACGCCGGCGAGCCGCTTCGTCTCGCCGTACGGGAAATCGATGCGCCGCCGCTCGGCGGGCACCGCGCCGGCGAGGAAAATCTCGGAGGGCTCGCCGCCGCAGAACGCCATAATGAGCCGCGTCGCAAGCTCCAGCCCCGGCAGCGCGAAGGCCGGATCGACGCCCCGCTCGAAACGATAGCGCGCGTCGGTCACGATGCCGAGCTTGCGGCCGCTCTTCGCGATATTCGCCGGGTCCCAAAGCGCGGTCTCGATCAGCACGTCGGTCGTCGCCTCGTCGCAGCCCGAGGCCTCGCCGCCCAT
The DNA here is from genome assembly GCA_963829075.1 of uncultured Alphaproteobacteria bacterium. Classification (GTDB taxonomy): domain Bacteria; phylum Pseudomonadota; class Alphaproteobacteria; order Rhizobiales; family Beijerinckiaceae; genus Methylocystis. The sequence continues at coordinate 300,254 of CAWHHH010000021.1, forward strand.
GAGGCCCGCGAGCGACTCAGGCCCCGCCTCGTCGCAGATCGCGACGACGGTCTCGTCGAGCGCATAGGTCCGGCCGTCGAGCGCGAGCAGTTCCTCGCCCGACTTGGCGCGGCGCACGGTGAGATCGCCTTTGATCTTCTTCGCGTCGAAAACGTGCAGCGGGCGGGCGCGGTCGATCGTGAGCAAATTGGTCACGTCGACGAGCGCATTGATGGGCCGAAGCCCGATCGCGCGCAGGCGATCCTGAAGCCAGGCGGGGCTCGGGCCGTTTTTCACGCCGCGCACGAGCCGCAGCCCGAACAGCGGCGCGAGATGCGCGTCGGCGGGGGTGAAGTCGAGCTTCACCTTCACCGGACAGGAGAATTTGCCTTCGATGACCTCGGGCTCGTGCGTCCGCAGCCGGCCGAGGCCCGCCGCGGCGAGATCGCGGGCTATGCCGGCGACGCCGGCGGCGTCGGGCCGGTTTGGCGTCAGATTGATCTCGATGACCGGATCGTCGAGCTTTGCCCAGGGCGCATAGGCCGCACCGACGGGGGCGCTCGCGTCGAGCTCCATGATGCCGTGCGAGTCGCCGCCAAGCCCGAGCTCCTCTGTCGAGCACAGCATCCCGAGCGATTCGACGCCACGGATCACGCCCTTGCCGAGCGTGAAATTCTTCCCCGGAATATGGGTTCCGGGTGCGGCGAACACCGTCTTCAAACCCTTGCGGGCGTTGGGGGCGCCGCAAACGACCTGCAGCGGGCTGCCTAAGCCGGTCGCGACCTTGCAGACCTGCAAGCGGGCGGCGTCGGGGTGCCGCTCCGCCTCGACGATCTCGGCGACGACGAAATCCTTCAGGGCGGCGGCGGGATCGTGAACGGCCTCGACCTCGAGCCCAATGCGGGTCAGCGTCTCGACGATCTCGTCGAGCGTAGCGTCGGTTTCAAGATGATCCTTGAGCCAGGAGAGGGTGAGCTTCATTTGGGCCGGTTGGGTTTTGTCGCGCGAAGATCGCTGAATGTCGCCTGGGCTTTAACATCCTCAGCCGCGGGGCTCAATTTGGGCGGATCGCGCTCGCCCTGACGATCCGCCGCCTTCCGGAGCCGGGCGGGTCGCCAGTTATGGCGCGCGGTCGGGCGGCCTTGGCGAAACGGGCCTGGCCGGAGGCTCGCTCCCCTATCGCCGCTGAACGCCTCTCAGCGTTTCGAGCTATCGCGCCATGAATACAATCATATGCTTTTGCAGAAGCGCCATTAAAGCTAATACGAAATGCAAACAACTTGTATAAGTTCAGCCTGAAAATTTTTAGATGTATAACCTTCAGACAATTTACTGCTATCCCGGGAGGACTGCTAACGCGTCTTTTAACTGGGAGCAGATGGCGCTATGGGTCAAAAACGATGCCACACATTGAGGAACATAGAAGCATCTCATCGAGTGAACATGCTCGGGAACTGCGCAAAGTAACAGGAGGTAGCTCCAGAACACTGACACGGAAAAATATTGCTGCGGCGATTATGAGACGCGTTCCGAAATTATCGCGACCGGAGGCCGCACGAATTCTTGACTCCGTCCTGCAAGAGATCGTCGATGTGCTGATGCAAGGAGAGGAGCGCGTAAAGCTGCACGAGTTTGGCGCCTTTTACGTGTTCGAGAAAATGACGCGCAAGGGCCGCAATCCGCTCACGGGACGGAAGGCGTCGCTTCCTCGACGCAAGAGCCTGAAATTCAGGCCGTCGCTCGGGCTGAAGGAAAAAGTCGAAAAGAACGCGGCCCGGGGGCGCGCTCCGCAGCCTTGAGTCGCCGCGGGGGCGGGGGCGGCCAACTGGAATATCAGTCCGACGGGGCCGGCGGGTCACCAATGATTTGGGCCGCTGCCCACACGGCGAGGCCGATCAAGGCTAAACCCACCGCCCATTGATAAGCCCAGGCCATCGGATTGCTCTGAAAAGAGACAGTCACCATCCCGCTGACGAGATAGGCGACGACGGTCGCGACGCCGCCGAGAAGAAGCAATCTCGGCCCGCCGCCGGCGCGCTTGAGAGAGTGGATCCAGCTTCGCAAATCGGAGTAAATCATCTTTTCTGGCCTTAGGGTTTCCAAAGCGGAGATGTCGAGTCTCCGGCCTGACGTAGTCAACCCGAGGCCATTAAGCAGAGAAGTTATCGTCATTGCGAGCGTAAGCGAAGCAATCCAGCAGCTCGGCCGCGCTGACGCAGCAAAAAAAAACGGATTGGAGCGCAAAAAATGAGGACGCCGAGTTTCGCCAGGTAAGCTTCAGCGGACAGGCGTCAGATCCGGACGAACGAAGTGCTCTTCGATATCATCGGGACGACTTAGGCGGCGACGGCCAGTCGAATTTTGCTCGGCCAGACTTGCGGTCCAAAGTGCCCGTTCCGGGCTCGAACTACATCATCGCGGTTCAAGGGGTCTGGCCACAGCGGAGCTGAGGTCGCCGTCGCATGGCTTCTCGGCGGGCGCGAGGTTCAGCAGCCCCCACCCCATTGGGCCTAATTCGAGCCCCGTCCTGGAGCCCGCCCGGCGGAAAGCGACAGAATGCCTCCATGGCGAGCTTGAAACGCAGCGCTTTTTCTTCAAACCCCATTGGCGCGAGCGTGGCCGGAGAAAATCCGCAGCTCACCGCTCCACACGGAGCAAACGAACGGCGGCGCCAAGCAGGGGCCAAGATCGGAGACTATTCATTGCATCCAGCAACTCCCGCTTCAGCGAGAGAGGCCTCATCAGGAGCCACCAATAGCGGTTCTTATTTAGAACTTTTTCGCAAACCAGCAGATCCCATCGCTCGGTGGCGAACCGGCGTTTGAATTCGCATATGGCGCCCCATTTGCCGCCTAAATGGCTCGGAACGTAAGAGCCGACGTTGAGGTAGTCGAATCCGCGCGCCGAGAGACCGCAAAGAGCGATGTAGAGCGTATAGGGCATCGCGCCCAGCTCGATGCCGCGCGCAGACGACGCGCCTGCCTCGTAATATGCGGCTCTCTTATAGATCAGCAGGACTGCGGAGCTCAGACACTCTTCTCCGAGGTAGGTGTTGATCATGAGGGCGTGGCCGCGAGCGATCTGCGAACGAAGCTGCAGATTGCGCTCCGGCGTCGATGCGCGCCCCCTGCCTCGCGCCATCGTCTCGGCATGAATCGTCTCATATTCGCGCCAGGCGCTGTCCGAAATGTTTGCATGATCGAACCATGTCGCGACAACGCCCTCCCGTTCGCACCTGCGCACGCTCGCTCTGTTGCCTTTCGTAAATGATCGCAGAATCTCGCGTGCGTCGCGCCTGAGGTCGGCGATAATCCAGCAACCCACTTCAAAGTTCTGGAATTCTCCCCAGAATCCTAAAGTGTAACCATGCTCCATCAAGTCGGAATTGACATATTGTGCGCCTCGAAAGGCTGGCGACAACGAGGAGCGCCGAATTCGTAAAGCAGCGCACCCCTCCTTGCGGGCGATCGTTTCAATCATCGTGAAACAGAATTTGCGTAAATCTTTGTCGTCCGCCTTCAGGGCGGGGCCCGGTCCGGTAAGAAGCTTCACCTTCTCCCGACGCAGCAGGCACATCACGCAAACTGCGACGATCTCGTTGTTTTTCCAGACGGCAAAAGAGCGGTCGATTTCAAGCTGCGAGCCGCCTGCTTCCTCTACGAACTCGGAGAGGTGATAGAGCCATGCCTCGTCGCAAGTCTCGACGAAACTATCCCAGTCCCTGGCCGTCTCGCGTCGATAGGGCCTCGTCGAGAAATCCTTATTGTTCATCCGAGATCCAGTTGACGGGGAGCTATTCCTGCGAATGCGCCCTTCGCGCCATGCACAATTGCTTTCAGTCGATATTACGGAGTAGCCGATTCTCATAGCCAAATTATGCAAGAGGGCTTGGCAGATGTCGACGGACGATGAGGCTAGCGACAGACCTGCGTCGAGTCTTCAACAGCAAATATTAGAGGTCCCGCAAGACGCTCCTTAAACCTTTTCGGCGAATCCGTCGCTTTCGGTTTCGGCTTTGCAAGGGGTGGAATGGATAGCTGATGCGGCCAAGGGATCGCTTCGCTGTGCTCGCGATGAGAGCGGTGTGGGTTCGCTGAATGACCGACGCGGTGGAGCTAATCTGGCTCCTTCGCGCCGGGCGCCTTCCAGCCCCGCAACATGCTGGCGACGCTGATGTCCTCGTCGAGTTCGGGCCAATGAAGGCCAAGCGGCGACAATTCGATGAGGTTGCGTGGGCGCGGCTCGGCTTTCAGGAGCCGGGGATACCACCACAGCGGAGCACGCAGCACGCGGCCGTCGGCGAGCGTGACGTTGAGGAACGTCTCGTCGCAATGCGCTTCGACCGGACGTGTATCCTCCACCTCAATCTGCAAAGTAGTCACGCCAAGCCTCCAGAAATGCTTCCCGCTCTTTGCGGTTTGAAGGGATCAAACGAGAACCTTATTGGTTAGGCCTGAAGTCATAAGCGTTTTGAATGATTAGATAAAGCTGCTCGGCTGCTTCTTTTCCGAATTGCAATGTCTGACTTTGTTTGCCTGGGTTCTGGCGGTCTTGGGAGCCAGTCGTATCGATTTGTAGGATCGGGGAGCCATCCTGTGTGTAAAAAACTTTGGCGCGTGCAACAACCTGGGTGGGCTGAAGCTTTCCGCTTCCTTCCTCAAGCTCGATCTTTTTCACCCAGGCCATCCCAAGTCCCCTGCTTTATCAAAACCTCACCCGCTCAAGCCCGCCGCGAGGCTCGGGACGTCGAGCGTCCTGAAATCCGTAATGCTCGAGCCAGCGCAGGTCGCCGTCGAAAAAGGCGCGCAGGTCCGGCATGCCGTATTTCAGCATCGCCAAGCGGTCGAGGCCGACGCCGAAGGCGAAGCCCTGGTGCACATCGGGGTCGAGGCCGCAATTTTTCAGCACCTTGGGATGCACCATGCCGCAGCCGAGGATTTCCATAAAATCGTCGCCCTCGCCGATGCGCACCTCGTCGGCCCCGCGCCGGCAGCGCACGTCGACTTCCATCGACGGCTCGGTGAAGGGAAAGAAGGAGGGCCGGAAGCGCAGATCGAGCGTCTTCACCTCGAAAAACGCCTTCAAAAACTCCTCGAGCACCCACTTCAGATGCCCCATATGCGTCAACTCGTCGACGACGAGGCCCTCGATCTGGTGGAACATCGGCGTATGCGTGCGGTCCGAGTCGCAGCGATAGACCCGGCCGGGACAAATCACCCGGATCGGCGGCGGCTCTTTTAGCATCGTGCGGACCTGCACCGGGCTCGTGTGGGTGCGCAGGAGCTTGCGCTCGCCGTCAGGTCCCGGCGGAAAGTAGAAAGTGTCCTGCATCTCGCGCGCCGGGTGGCCCTCCGGCACGTTGAGCTTCACGAAGTTGTAATCGTCGGTCTCGATGTCCGGCCCTTCGGCGACCGCAAAGCCCATGTCGGCGAAGATGACGGCGAGCTCCTCCATCACCTGCGAGACCGGATGCACGCGGCCACGCTCCTGGGCGCTCGGCGGCGCGGGCAGCGTCGGGTCGAGCCACTCGGCGGTGAGCCGCGCTTCGAGCGCCTGCGCCTCGAGCGCGGCCCGACGCTCGGCGATGCGCGCCGCCACGGAATCCTTGAGCGCGTTGATTTTCGCGCCTTCTGTCTTTCGCTCCTCGGGCGCCATGCGGCCAAGTGTGGATAAAAGCTCCGAGATCGATCCCTTCTTGCCGAGCGCCGCGACCCGCACGGCCTCGAGCGCCGCCTCAGAGTCGGCGGCCTCGATCCTGGCGATGAACTCGGATTGGAGATTTGTGAGGTCGGACATGCTGCGGGCTCGGTGAAGATTGATGCGCGCGCTTCTGCCACGCGCGCGGAGTCCTGTCGAGGCGGGGTTCGCGGGGCTTCGTGCGGGGCGCTTGCGAAATCGGCTTGCATTTTTGCGCCGCTGCGGCGAGACCGGCGAGAGCGGGCCGCAAAGCGAGGCGAGATGAGCGAAGCCGAATTCCTTTTTTCCTTAGGGGCGCATCCGAGCGTCCGCATCGAGGGCCAGTCACGGCGCTTTCCGGTGCGGCGCATCTATTGCGTGGGCCTGAACTATGCCGCGCATGCGCGCGAGATGGGAAAGGACCCGAATTTGGAGCGGCCGTTCTTCTTCTCCAAGCCCGCGGACGCCGTCGTCGAGAGCGGCGCAGCAGTCCCTTACGCCTCGATGACCGGCGATCTCCATTATGAGATCGAGCTCGTTGCGGCGCTGCATTCGGGCGGGGCGGACATTTCTCGGGCCTGGGCGCTCGATCATGTCTTCGGCTACGCCGCCGGGATCGACCTTACCCGCCGCGACCTGCAAAAGGCGGCGCGCGACGAGGGCAAGCCCTGGGACCTCGCCAAGGGTTTCGATCAATCCGCGCCGCTCGGGCCGATCCGCCCTGCCGCGGAAATCGGCCATCCCCGGGCCGGGCGCATCGCGCTATCCGTCAATGGCGCGATCCGACAAAACGGCGATCTCGCCGACATGATCCTGGACACGGCCGGAATCATCGCCGAACTCTCCCGCTATGTGCGGCTCGAGGCCGGCGATCTGATCTTCACCGGCACGCCGGAAGGCGTGGGGCCGCTCCGTCCCGGCGATGTCGCGGAAGGCGAAATCGAGAAAGTGGGCTCGGTGCGGGTCGAAATCGCGGGTTGAAATCAAACGATCAACAAATATCTGCAAGGCAGCTTATAATAAAATAATTGAATATTTACCGGGACCCGCTAGTCTGGCGGCAAGGAGACTCGCCGCCGACATGGACGAAGCCGACCACAAGCTCAATCATGCGACCTTGGCGCAGCTCGCCCGCGCCGGCGCCGTGACGGAGATCCGCGCGATCGGACAGAGCGGCGGATGGCTTCTCGCCGTCAGCTTCGGCGCGCAATCCGGACTGACGCTTTGCGCTCAGCGGTCCGGCGAGCCGAGGCTTTTTGCGCGCTTCGAGAGCCTTGTTTCCTATCTCCAGGGTCTCGGGATCGGCCGCTTCGAGGTGGAGGCGGCGGGCTTCGAGGCGAAGGCCGCGCCGTCGCGGCGCCGGCCGGATCGCGCCGAGGCGCTCCGGCGCGTGCATCGCGCGGCGGCGTCTGAGGCGCCCCTGCCGCCCGCGCTGGCGGCCGCGCTTCAGGAAGCGGAGGCGCCCGCGGCCCAATGGCTCTCGCACAAGGATTTGAAACGCGAGTGGGCGACGGCGCGCGAGACCTTCCTTTCCGAAGAGGCCTCGTCATGAAGCTGCGCTGGCTGCGCCGGGCCTTCAATGAATTGCTGAACCACGCGGATGAGATCGCGCTGGTCAGCCCCCGCGCGGCGATCGAGGTGACCGACCGGCTGCTGGCCGCCGCCGAGGCCTTGCGCGACGGACGCGCGACCGGCCGCCCTGTCGGTGCGGGGATTCGCGAGCTGCGGATCGCCGGGACGCGGCTATCGCTCTTCTACCGGATCAACCAAGAGGCGGAACGGCTTGAGGGGCTGCATGTCGCCCAGGCCGAGGAGACCTGGCCGGAGGAAGGGGCGACGCGGCGGAGGCCGCCCGCGGCCTGAAGAAGTCTGCGCCGCGCCTATTTCGCCTTCAGCACCTGGCGGCATTCCGAGGGCAGCCCCGACATCGTCATCGGCGGCCAGGTCTTGCCCGACGGCCTCCAATTCAGGATGTCCGGCGAAAACCAATGAGCGAGCGAGGCGTCACAGCCGTCGCCAGGCGAAACCGGCGCTTGGGGCGTGCAGCTCTCAGAGTCTTTCGGGCAGGAGAGCCGCACGTGGAAATGATAGTCGTGCCCGTAATAGGGCCGCACCTTGTGCATCCAGGGCTGGCCCGCCGCCACGCGGCACAGGGCGCGCTTGATCGCCGCGTTGACGAAAATGCGCTCGACGGCCGGGTCCTCGGCGGCGGCGCGCAGGACGGCGACGTGCCCTTCCGTCCAGCCCGGGATCACGTCGCGCCTGTCTTCGCGCACCATTTCGGTCGCCGACATCTCCTCGCGCTCGACGGGGGTGAGCTCGCGCGGCGGCATGGGCGTGAGCCAGATGTCGACGTCCAGCCCGACCTGATGCGAGGCGTGGCCGCCCATCATCGGCCCGCCGCGCGGCTGCGACATGTCGCCAATGAGCACGCCCGGCCAGCTGCTGTCGCGGCTCGCTGCGGCCGAGAAACGCTCGATGAAGCCGATCAGCGCCGGATGGCCCCAGTTGCGATGGCGAGACAGCCGCATGACCTGCCAGTGCGGACCGTTGGCCGGCAGCTCCACGCCGCCGGCGAGGCATCCGTGCGAGTAGAAGCCGATCGGATCGGGGTCCATCGGCGCCCCGTTCGTGGCGCGGCCGAAGAACTCTCTCGCCGGCGTCTTCGGGTCCGACGGATTGGCGAGCGGCGCCAGGGGCTGTGGGTCGACCGTGCCCTTTTCTTGGGCCACGGCCGGGCAGCTGAGGAAAGCCGCAACAATGAACGCCCAGCAGTAGCGGTCTAACATGCGCGAGCCTTGTCGCAAGTGACGCGGGTCATTCAAATGGGCTCCGATTCGCCGCGACTGTCAACCTTAACCAATGGTTTCAATTGTCGATTGGAGGAGGCGGCGCATATAGCATGACAAAGTGCCGCTTAGGCGCGGAGTCAGGAGTTGGTCATGCGTTACATAAGGGTTCTGCTTGCGACGCTCTTCTGCTTCCTTGGCGTCTCCATCGCGAACGCGAGAGTGAGCGTCCACATCGATCTGTCGACGCAAACCATGCATGTCAACTCCTCCACGGGCAGCTATTCCTGGCCGGTTTCCACGGCGCGCGCCGGCTATGTCACGCCGCGCGGCACCTTCTCGCCGATCCACATGACGCGCATGACCCATTCGACGCTCTATAATAACGCGCCGATGCCGCATGCGATCTTCTTTCACAGCGGCTGGGCGATCCATGGCACCACCCACGTGGGCCAGCTCGGTCGCCCCGCATCGCACGGATGCGTGCGCCTTTCCCCCGCGCACGCCGCGCAGCTCTATCAGATGGTCGAGGCCGAGGGCGCGACCATCACGATCGGCGGCTCGCCGCGGGGCGGGGCTCGCCACGCCGCCCTTCGTCACGGCCCGCGCTTCGGCGGCGCGCTCGCCTATGCTCCGACAAAGCGCGCAGCGCGCCATTCCGTCCGGGCCTGGCAGGCGAACCCGACGGGCGGGTTCACGGGGCTCTTCGGCAACTAGCCGGCGCCGCCCATTGAAGGTCTAAACCTAAGCCGCCATGAGACCCGCGGTCAGGTCGGATCCGTCGCCTGACGCCCATCGGCGCGCAAGTTTTGCGTGCTCAAATATGAGCGTCTAATCGAGACGAGCGCACGCCCCAGGGCCGAGCCGGCTCCGACGAGCGGCGTCACCAGAAAACCAGCCCAGGAGTGCGCATTCCGGCGTTCCTCTCTGACCCCGTAGGAGAGCCTTGGGTTCTCCGTCGTCGGCATCTCGAGCGTTCCAGCCATCCAATCCCAGATCGCCAGCACACTGCCGAGGTTGCGGTTGAAGTGCGTGGGGTCGTCGGAGTGATGGATTTGATGATGCGCGGAACTCATAAAGACTCGCCCCCAGATTCCGCCGAAGGGAATCCAGAACTGCGAATGTTGCAGATGTCCGATGGTCCACAGAAAAATCAGGAAGATGATGTTTTTTCCGTCAACCGAAATGATGTCGATCCTGCGATCGAACATCCAGGCCAGAACGCCTGAGGCGCCGCCGATGAAAATCGAGAGCATATAACCAAAAATCAGATTATCGACCGGGTGATTGCGATAATTCGTCAAAGGCGTGAGAACCTCAGCGGTGTGATGCACCTTATGGAGTTCCCACAAGAATGGAACGCGATGTTTCAGGTAATGATCGACGAAGTAGCCAACCTCGTAAGCGACGAACAGCACCAGCGTTGAAATGGCCCTCATCGTCGCGTCATGACCCGCAAGCGGCCAGAGGGGACCGAAGCTGCTCTTTAGCGCTGAGCTGACGACCACGGAGACGGCGTTTGACGAAAGCACGAGCGAAGCAAAGAGGGGCGGTGCAATGATCACGCTCAAGATCACGAGCTTTACGTCTGCGTAAAAAGATTCATGTTGCAGGAGGCGCAGGTTGAATATGGCGCGGCCGATGGCTCGGATGTTGGCGTGGCCCCGACGCGCTCTGTGGCGATAGGCCAACGCCAGAACCGCAACACAAAAGGTTGTCGTCAGCGAATAGATCGAGAGAATGGAGCCCGGAGAAAACAGCTCGGTGATGATTGGCCTTAGCCAAAAGCGGATCGCGCCGTGGAGTTCCATCGCAAGCTTCCGGAGCAGGGGTTCGGAGGTTTCGCCCTCCTTGTTCGCGGCACGGTTTCCCGGGCCGCGCCCCATGGCCGAGGATACAACCGCCCCCGTTCCTTTTCCAGCCGTCGCGAAGCAGAGGGCCGCCGCCCAGCCGCCCCGCCGGCCGGCTTGCATTCCGCGGCCTCTCCGCAAGTCCTATACTCGATGGCGATCCGCACGGCGCCCCGCCCGAACGGTTGCGCCCTTAAAGAGCCTCAAGGCGAGGATGGAGCTCATGCGCATCCGGGAATTCGGCGTCGAACGCTGGCTCTATCTCTACGAGAACGAATGCGAGCTGAACCTTGCCGAAACATGCGTCGAGTCATTGACCCTCGGCGAGCTGCTGAAGATCGCGGGAAAGGAAGAGTCGTTTCTCGCCGAGATTCTTCCAATGAAATTGACTTACGGCGTGATCGACGGCAGCGAGCGCCTGCGCGGCGCGATCGCGTCGCTTCATGAGAACCAGCGCGCAGAGAATGTGCTGATCACGCATGGCGCGATCAGCGCGAATGCGCTCCTCTATGAGACACTCCTCGAGCCGGGCGACCACGTCATATCGGTAGCGCCCACCTATCAGCAACACCATTCCATTCCCGAAAGCCTCGGGGCCAAAGTCGACGTGCTGCGATTGCGCGAGCAAAACGCATTCCTCCCCGATCTCGATGAATTGAGGGCGATGATCACGCCGTCCACGCGCGTGATCGTGATCAACAACCCGAACAATCCCACCGGAGCGTTGATGGACCGCGAATTCCTCGGGCAGATCGCGCAAATCGCGCGTTCCTGCGGCGCTTATGTGCTGAGCGACGAGGTCTATCGCGGCTCCGATCAGCAGGGCGACGGCTTCACCGCATCCATCGCGGATCTCTATGAGAAAGGCGTCAGCACCGGCAGCATGTCGAAGACCTGGTCGCTGGCGGGCTTGCGGCTGGGGTGGATCGTCGCCCCCCTCGAACTTCTTCGCCGAGTCCAGATTCATCGCGACTACAATACGATCAGCGTCGGCATGCTGAACGATTGGCTCGCGTCAATCGCTCTCGAAAATCGAGGCGCGATCTTGAAACGCAATCACAACATATTGCGCACGAACCTCGCGCTGTTCGACGCCTGGATCGCCAGGGAACCTTGCCTCTCCTACGTGAAGCCAAAGTCGGGCACGACGGCATGGTTGCGTATCGGCCTCGACATGACCGCCCAAGATTTTTGCGTATCGCTGCTTGAAAAGACCGGCGTGCTTCTCGTGCCGGGCAGGGTGCTGGATGGCGAGGGCTATGTGCGGATCGGCTATGCGAACAATCGCGGGGTCCTGGTCGCGAGCCTCGCAAGAATGTCCGACTTTCTGCGCGGCGCCCCGCGATAGCGCGGCGACGGCGCTCTTTTCTTCTCGCTCCAACGATTTCTTTTGAGGGACGAGCGCGCGCGCCGCTCAAGCCGCGACCCGTTAAGCTTGTACATTCAATATGTTGCCAATCACGTCGTAAGCGGCCGTTAACGGAGCGTCGGCATCGTCCGACGCGTGGCGGAGCAAAGAATTTCCGCTTCAGCGAAGGCTGATCGCGCGCCGAGCCAGCGATTTCAGGAAAGACATGAGCGAGAGGCTCATCCCGGGTTCCGGGGTGATGAAAACTGACGCTGCGGCGACGAAGAAGGGCGCTGCGTCGAAATGACTCGGCCTGGAGCGCTTTCGCGGAGCGCAATTGACTGAATCCATATGGCTCTCGACTGATTCGCGGGAGGTTGGAGCCATGAGCGTTCTGATCAATTTGTCAGCGCTGCTCGATGACGCGAAATGTTTCGAACTCGTGCGTCAAACGCGCTGGCCGCAAGGCGTTCGCTGTCCGAAGTGCGGTGGTGAACATGTCGTGCGCAACGGCCGTGACGACACTCAGCCTCATCGCCAGCGCTATCTTTGCAACGATTGCCAGTTTCGTTTCGACGACCTCTCGGACACGGCGCTGGCCGGTCATCATCAGCCGCTGCGGATTTGGATATTATGCCTCTATTTCATGGGGCTGAATCTCTCCAACCGACAAATCGCACAGGAGTTGAGCCTGAATGAAAATGACGTGCAGGAGATGACGACGCAGCTGCGCGAAGGGCTGACCGCCAAAACTCCGCCGGTCGTCTTGTCGGGCGAGGTTGAGATCGACGAGGTTTATGTCGTCGCCGGTCACAAGGGCAATCCCGCCGCCGTCGAAAAAAAGGCCGCAAGGGCCGACGCAACAGATTGAAGGGCGCCCCCGGACGCGGAACGCTCGAAAAGGAAAAGCCGCCCATTCTCGGCATGATCCAGCGCGGTGGCCAGGTCGTCTTGAAAATGCTGGCCAATGTTCAGCAGACCACGATCAAGCCCATCATCGAAGCCGGCGTCGCCAAGGGCGCGTTGATCCATACGGACGAATACGACATCTACGCCCGGCTGCCCTCATGGGGATACGAACACAAGACCGTTTGCCACGGGCGTGGCGAATATGCGCGCGATGAGGACGGCGACGGCTTTCATGAAATCCACGTCAATACGATAGAGGGGTTTTGGTCGCTGCTGCGTTCATGGCTGCGACCACATCGCGGCGTCGCCCAAGAAAAGTTGCCGCTCTACCTCGCGTTCTTCCAGTTCGTGCACAACGCCAGAAAACGTGGAAAAGCGCTGCTGACGGCGCTCCTTGAGGCAATCGTCGCCCCATCACCCCGGAACCCGGGATGAGCCTCTCGATTTTGCACTGGGCGGAATTTCCTCCTGGCGCGATCTCGCCACAACGGCAGCGGTGGTACGCAGCGCCCTGGGCGTGTCGCCGGACGCCTGGCGCCAAGCGCTCGAGGTCTTCGGCGAGCATGACGCCTCGGTCGTTATCGCCGCGATCCTGCAACGGGGCGAGGAAATCAAATCCGCCGGCGGCTATTTGCGGGCTTTGACCGCGAAGGCGAGGGCAGGGGAGTTCTCGCTCGGGCCGGTGCTGATGGCGCTGTTGCGTGGAAAGGCCGCAAAGGCCGCGCGCGAGCGAAAGAGGGTCGGATGAAAAAAGGGTCCGCGAACATCATTCGGCGTTTCTGGCGAGCCCTTCCCGCGTCCCAAGCTGTGAACGTGCCGGAAGGCTGAGAGTTCGGCTATGATTCGGTTCAGTTCGGGCGAGAAGGAGCGACCTCGTGAGCGCATTGCACCGCATCACCCGTGATCCAGAGGAGTGCGGGGGACGTGCCTGCGTCCGGTCGCTGCGCATACGGATCAAGGACTGGACGTCTTGGATCTTTTGGCGGCCGGCATCTGTACGCGGAAGATTCTGGAGGACTATCCGCTTCTCGGTAAGTGAGATTGACCCTGCGGCGATCGCATTTGCCTCGGTAGCGCTGGGTCGTCTCGGCACCCGCGCGGACGAGGCGTATATGCATATGCGCCCCTCCGATCTGAACCGAGGCGGCGCAAGGAGTGGCGCTTTGGATGGCGGGTGATTTCAGTAAGCGCCAATAGCCGGCGTTCAATTCGGGGCAAAGAGCATTGCGAGATCGGCCTCCGTCATGGCCAGCGTCGGGACGCCGTCAGGGTCGAAAAGGCTTTCTGCGAGCGCGCGCTTCTTTTCCTTCAGCGCCGCCATTTTCTCCTCGATCGTCCCGGAGGCGACGAGCTTATGGACGAACACGGGCTTATCCTGGCCGATGCGATGGGCGCGATCGATCGCCTGATCCTCGACGGCCGGATTCCACCACGGATCATAGAGAATCACCGTATCGGCGGCGGTAAGATTGAGGCCGACGCCACCGGCCTTGAGGCTGACGAGAAAGACGCGGCTGCGCCCGTCCTGAAACTCGCCGATCTCCTTGGCGCGGTCGCGCGTGTCGCCGGTGAGCAGAGAATAGGCGACGCCGCGCTGGTCGAGCTCGGGACGAATGAGATCGAGCATGGAAGTGAATTGCGAAAACACCAGCACGCGGCGATTTTCGTCGACGAGCTCCTCCAGCATTTCCGTCAATCGCTCGAGTTTCGCGGATCCGGCCTGCGCCGAAGCTTTGGCGGACAACTTCAGCAACCGCGGATCGCAACAGCACTGCCGCAATTTGAGCAGCGCGTCGAGAATGACGATGCGGCTGCGCGCGAAGCCCTTGGCGGCGATTGCGGCTTGGACCTTCTCATGCATCGAAAGTCGGATGGACTCGTAAATGTCGCGCTGCGCCGGCTCCATTTCGACGCGCTCGACGATTTCGGTTTTCGGCGGCAATTCGCTCGCCACCTGCTCTTTCGTGCGTCGCAGCAGAAAGGGCTTTATACGCTTTGAGAGCAGCCGGCCTCGCTCGGCATCGCCCTTTTTCTCGATCGGCCTCCGGAACGCATGGGTGAAGGAAGCGGGGTCGCTCAAGAAACCCGGCAGGGCGAAAGAGACGATAGACCATAGCTCGCCGAGATGATTTTCAAGCGGCGTTCCGGTGAGGCAAAAGCGCGTGCGGGCCTGCAGCAAACGGATGAGCTTCGTCGTCGCTGCGTTCGGATTTTTGATTGTTTGCGCCTCATCGAGAAGGAGAAGGCTCCAGTCGCGCCCGCCGAGCGTCTCGTGATCTCGAGAGATCAGCGGATAAGTGGTGAGAACGATGTCGACGCCGTCGATCTCGCCGAAGCGTCTTTTTCGGTCATTGCCCTGTAAAGTGAGAACCTTGAGATCGGGCGCGAATTTCTCCGCCTCGAGCCGCCAATTGGCCATGAGGCTCGTCGGCGCGATGACGAGCGCCGGCGTATCCAGACGCCCGGCGGCCTTTTCGATGGCGATGAGGGCGAGCGCCTGCACCGTCTTGCCCAGGCCCATGTCGTCCGCGAGCACGCCGCCGAGGCCGAGCTTGCGCAAGAATGCCAGCCAGGCGACGCCCTGCGCCTGATAGGGCCGCAACTCAGCGGTGAAGGTCTCGGGCAAGGCGACCGCGGGAACGCCGCCGCTTGCAGTCAGCCTGCGCCCCATTTCGCGCAGCTTCTCACCGCCACGCCAGGAGAGCGCGGCGGCGTGGGTCGCCTCCTCAAAGGCGGCGAGGCCGGCGAGGTCCATTGGCGACAGGCGCAACTTTCCGTCCTTGCCGCCGAGAGCGCCGCCGCAGGCCAGTTCCCAGACCGCCGCCACGATCGGCGCGAGCCGCGCTTTGGGCATGGCGAGGAAACGGCCGTCGGCGAGGCCCAGATAGAAAGCCTGGCCACCGTTTTCGGCTTGGGCGAAAAGTTCTGGATCGAAACCCGGCGCGCCGATCATCGTGATGATCGGCTGCACGAGGTCGATGGTCTCGCCGTCGATCGTGACGCCGAGATCGAGCTCGAGCCAATCGATCCCCGAGCTTTCCCGAACAGCGGCGTTGAAATCGGCGCCGCCTGCGAGCAGGCGGACAGGAAAATCCGCGTCGATCTCGACGCTCCAACCAAGTTCGCGCAGGCGTGGAATGTCGTGATAGAGCGCGTCGTGCCAGGCGAATTCGTCGTCCTCGTCGGGTAGAAAGTCGCGCGCGTGCTGCTGCGGCGCGCGCCGCCGCATTCTCTGCGCTTCCGTGAAGCCGTTGGCGCGCAGCGTTTTCAGGGCCTCCGCCTCGGAGCGGTCGCGACGGATTTCGACGAGGCCGCCGTTGCAAAAGCGGGTCAGCGTCTCCCGCGTTTCGGCGACAGGGACATCGACCGCGCCGTATCGGAACAAGACGCGCGCCACGCCGATCGGTTCAGTCGGCTCCTGCCAGCCATAGCCATAATAGTGATGCCGCCCCTCGGCCTGTTCGAGGGGGAAGTCGGCGCGCATCAGCCTCAGGACGAAACGCGGCGGCTCCGTGAAGAGCCTGGGCGGCCCCGGCGGCGGCGGCGCCAGCGGCGCGAGGTCGGGAAACTTCTGCGCCATGCGTTCGGCGAGCAGCGCCACATGCTCCATCGGCGCCGCCGGGGCGCCGACGAGCCGAAAGGCGAGCTTCGGGGCGAGCCCGAGGTCGATGGGGCCAATCAGCCCCGCCTTCGCGTCAACATAGACGGGCGGCGCGGCGTTGAGCGCGACGAGACCCTCGCCAGTGTCGAGGCGCAGCCGCATTTCAGTCTCCTCGCCAGCGTCCCAGACGATGCGTCCCGGCCGCGCCGGTCCAAGCGACAGAGCAGGGCCGTCTACGCCGCGCCAGCGCGCACGGCCGGTGGCGAGAATGGCCTCGAGAAGCTCGAGGCCGGCATCGTCTGTGAGGGGCGACTGTGAGGAATGATAGCCACATCGCTCGCGCGCGGCCGAAATCAGGCGAAAAATGCGGAAATCCGAAGGACGCAGATATTTCGCCGGGCTCGACGAATGCAGCGCGGCGCGCAAGTCGTAAGCATGCGCGCTCGAGGAAAAGGAGCCGTCCTTGAGCAGCCGCGTGGTTTGGACCGAGAGCTCCGGCCGAGGCACACCGCGATCGTAGCGCGTCTCAGGCGCGAATACATAGACGATGCGCTGCTGCTGCCCCTTGGGATAGTCCTCCGAACCGCGCAAGCGCGCGTCCTCCAGCGCGGTCAGCCAGGAGGCGAGTTGAGGCGGCAGTTCTGGCGCGGCTGGCTTTGCGGGCGCCGCGGCTTGGTTCTTGACGGCGGCGCTCGTCGTCGCGAACGCCTTGGGCGCGCTTTTTCGCGCAAGGCCTTCGAGCAGCGCTGCGGCGACATGTTTGCACGCTTCGCCGACCGGACAGCTGCAATCGCTGCGGATCTGCAGGGCTCCCCCGGCCGATCGGGTCACCTCAATGGCCTGCGCATAGGGACGATGTTCATTGCCTTGCACTTGCGCTGAAATTTTGTCGCCGCCGTTTTCATAGCGGAAGACGCGGCGCTGCCGTTGATAGATCCGGCCTGCATCGAGCGCGCGAGGGCCGACGTGCCGTAGAATGTCGTTCTCGTCGTAAATCATTGACGTTGTCGATTTTCTCTGGCGGATCGCGCAGCCTGGCCGCCGTCGCGCGCTGCATGTCTGGAATGTCGATTTTGAGAAGCGCGCCGCGCGAAGACAACCCTGCAAGCATCACGGCGACACCTTTCGCACAGGGAATTTCGCCAGCGTCTCGGGCATCTCTCCCGACGCCTGATCACCGACACCGCGCTTCCTTCAGATGGCTGGCCGGGCGCCCGGCGTCAGATATTCGTCAAGTCTTCAGGAAACCGTCCGCCACGCTGAAGGAACCGCGACCAGGTTGCCTTGCCGTGTTCCGAGACGACTAGCCGCCGGGGTTCGCCCGGCGCCAGCTCCAAAAGCCCCAGGCGCACGAGCGGAGCGATGGTCCGCTCGCCGAGCGCGCCTTTTCGTAAGGATCGCGATGATTGCCCTGGGGCTGCAACAGAATCCATCCGGGGGTTCCGCGGTCTGTCATGCTCGGAATGAGATATCCGCCGCTTCCAGGGAGGTCGCTTCGTCCACAAATGAAGAGGCAGATGCTCCAGAAAGCGTTTCGCGGCCTTGGCGGGATGAGCGCCCATTCCATCGCTCCGTCGGTCTGGTCCACCGGCTCGTCTGGCGTTGCAGGCTCCGACTGGGCGTCCGTGAAACCTTGCCGATAGGCCCGCTCCAGGGCGCGGGCGATGGTGCCGGCGGTGTCGACCGCGAGACCGTAGCGCCGATCGTGACGGTCCTTTGCAACGATGTCGCGGGCGGCCTCGCGGAATTGAGCTTTTCGGAGAGGATCGGGTTTGAGCTTTCGGGGGCGTTCGTTCAATGCTGATCCTCCGAAGGATGGCGCGCCGTCGAGAAGACCTGATTCGTGCCGACGAAAATTCTCATCGATTATCGTTCGAAGGGGAACTCTCTTCTGTTCGATTGCCTCTCGACGCATCTTGTAACGGCATCCGACGCTCGTCCGCCTCGAGGAAGGCGGGGCAAGTGCGGTCGTGAAGCTGTATCCTCCGCTGTCGGTCTTGGCTAAAGGCTTCGGTTTGAGCTGGCTTCCTGCTGCCGCTGCGATCAAGCGGCATTTGTCGGTTCATAATCCTGCGGCCTTGGTCAGATTGACTTTGAAGCGATCGCGTTTGCGCTGGTAGCGTCGGGTCATTTCCGGGCTGGCGTGGCCGAGGTGCTTTTGCACATGCGCTTCTTCGATCTGCGCCGACGAGGCGAGGCCGGCGCGCAAGGAATGGCCGCCGAAGGCTTTTTTGCGCTCGCCTTCGGTGAGATCGCGGCGAATCCCCGCCGCCAGCGCGCATTTCTGGACGAGGCGGGCGACATGCTTGTCGGAGAGTCGCTCCGCAGAGACCCCGCCGTTTTTGCGCGCGATCGGCCGGAACAACGGCCCGTGGCCGATCCGGCCGAGCCGCATCCACGTCTCGAGCAGCGCGACGGGGCAGGTTTCGGGGCGGGAGCCGCGGCCGATCTCGACCTCGCGCCAGCCGGTCTTGCCAAAGATTTGCAGCAGCACGCCGCCGTCGTTGTGCGGATCCTCGCCGGCCGGATAAATCTCGATCCAGCCGCTACCGTCCTCGCTCTGGCCAGGGCCGCAATCGAGGCCGACGATCTCGGAGCGGCGCAGTGCCCCGGCGAAGCCGAGCGCCAATATGGCGCGGTCGCGCAGGCCGCGCAGGTCCATCTGGAGCGTTCCGAGCATGGCCAAGAGCTCGTCGGCAAAGATCGCCGCCTTTTGAACTGGGGGGCGCGCGTGCTTGCGGCGAATGCCGGCGAGAACCGTCGAGATGTGACGGTCGCTGGCGTCGAGCGGCGTCCCGAGCTGCCGGTAGCGCCAGCACATCCCGGAGAGGCGGCGCTCGAGCGTCGAAACGCTCGCGCCGGCCTCGGCCTGCGCCGCGAGATAAAGGCCGACAGTCTCCGGATCGGGCGGGGTTTCGTCGAAACCGTTGCGCCGTAGCCAGGACGCGAACTGCCGCCAATCCGATTCATAGGCGCGCGCGGTGTTCTCGCTGCGGGCGGCGCGGGCGTAGCCTCGAGCGGTCTCGGTCAGCCGGGCGAGGCGCGGGTCGAGGAGCGGGGCAGGGGCGGGAGCAGCGTTTTGTTCGGGCGAAACATCGTCGCCCGAACTGATGACGGTCTCTGTTCCGCCTTCGCTCATATTTTCCCAACGCCTCGGGGAGCGCCCGAAGGGCTCATTTTGCCGCATTTCGTCCTGTCGCTCGCGCTTCATTATTGGCCTGGACTCTCCCAGGTTTACGGCATTTGGGTTCGCGGTTCATTGCTGGATTGGCGCTTCGCCGGTGGACCGCACACCCTCCATGAGTAAACGAACTTGGGCCTTCCGCCCCTTTATCGCGGGCGGTCAGATCAAGCCCGGCTGCCTTCGGCGGTCTCCCCCGCCAGTTGGCCGGGTCGGAAGCGCTGCTATCTCTTCGCCGGCCGCCTGCTCGGCCAGGCGGATGTCGTAGGCGCTCTGAAGGTTGAGCCAGAACTGCGCGCTCGTGCCGAACCAATGGCCGAGGCGCAGGGCGGTGTCGCCCGTGATGTTGCGCTGTCCCTTAATGATCTGGGTCACGCGGTTCGGCGGCACGTTGATCTGGCGCGAAAGCTCGGTCGGTGAAACCCCGAGCTCCGAAAGTTCATCGGCGAGAATTTCGCCGGGGTGGATGGCGGGACGGGCCATGCGGTGCTCCTTTCCTAGTGATAGTCCACGATCTCGACATTCGACGGTCCGGCCGCGCCTTGCGGCCACTCGAAGCAGATCCGCCACTGCATGTTGATGCGGATCGAGTACTGCCCCGCCCGGTCCGCCTTCAGCCGCTCAAGCCGGTTGCTGGGCAATTGATCCAACTCCGCGAGGCTGACGGCGGCGTCCAGAATTTCGAGACGTTTCCAAGCCTGTCGATCGAAGCCCTGAAACTCTCGGACGAATTCGCCCTTGGCGAATGCCTCCGTCCGTTTGTCCCTGTAGCTCAAGATCATGGTCTTCAGTCTAGCGGGCCTTGACGGTTTACGTCAATCGTAAAGAAGTCTCTTCCTCGGAAGCCTTTAGGCGCGAAAATCCGACGCCTGAATTCGATTTTTTCGGGCGATCCTGTCAGCTGACTGTTTTTCATGAGACTGCCGATCCAGAGTTTTCAACGGGTTGGGAGATTCGGATTGTAACCGGGGCAGATTTCCGGGCGGCAGGGGGAGTCAAAATCTGAAAAATGTGATTCAAGCTGCGGGTGACTTCGCCGCTCCATGAAACGCGAGTAACACGGCTCAGCCGGTCGAGGCGGACGACGACGAGGATATTTGCAGGCCGTGCTGCGCAAAATCTGTCATGCCGCTGTTTTGGCGCGACGCTGGCCTTTGCGCGGTGTTCTCTTGCCAATCCCGGCCACCTGAATCACCAGAGCCGGATAGCGCGCCAGAATTCTCACCAGCATTCCGGCGGCGCCGGAAGGGGAGCGCTCGCCGCGCTCCCATTTGCGCACCGTTCCCAGCGACGCGCCCGTGACTTTCGCGAATTCTTCCTGGGTCAATCCCGCTTTGAGCCGCGTCTCGGCGATGAAGCTCCGGTCGATCCTTATTTTGTGCTCGAGAGTTCCCGCGCTCGGTTTTCCTTTGGCGTAGGCGAGCGCGTCTTTGAGACCCGAGATCATGCTATCGAAATCGTTGCTGTCCATTTCTATCTCCCGAATTGGGCGCGGATCGCGTCGGTGAGCGCCGTTGCCGCTTTCCGCTGTTTGGGATCGAGGTCCGCTTGCACGTTCTTTGCGTAGACCCGTGATCAGAAAGCACGGCATGTCGGCGTCCTGAAAAAACGTGATGAGGCGGGCGCCGCCTCGTTTTCCTCTACCGCCCAGCGGAACGCGGACTTTCCATAGGCCGCCCGTGCCTTGGATCAAATCACCCGCTTGAGGATCGGCCGCAATCATATCGACGACAGCTATTCTCTCGGCCTCGCTCATGATCTCCGTCGCCCTCGCCAGATAGGTTTCTGTCTCGACGACAGTGATAAGCGCGGGAGAGTTCATTAGCGGCATATACCCCAAAGGGGTAGGTGGCGCAACGCGCCAATGCGCGTGCGCGGCTCGCCGACTAGACCGGAGACGCCCGCCTGTCACCCCGGCCGGGCCAGTCCTCCCGATGGGACGACGGCCCTTTTTCCATTCCCCGGACGAAAACCTCTACAGGCCGCCGTCGGCGGCTCACGTAGACAGGGCTCGCAGAAGGGAACCATGCGGCGATTGGCGAAAAAGCCGCTGGTCGCGTGGCGCTGCGGTTCATTCGCGGCGGCAAGAAATGCGCCCAGTCTCAACGACTCTGACGCAGTCTCACGAGCTCCGATTCAGGCGGTGTCGTTTGCGCTTCATTGGTGGATTGGAATTCCCTGGTTTTCCAGGATTTGGTTTCGCGGTTCATTGCTGGACTCGCGCCCAATCAGCGGACTTTTTCGCGCTCCATAAATGGACTGACTTCAGGGGCCGGCCGCTCTGCGCCGGAGAGTTCAGGTCGTTGATTTTTCGAGCCCCAGCGACCTCGGTCCACCGATGAACCGCGAAGCCGGTCCACTCTTGAAGCCCGAAAATCCGACGCCTGAATTGGGCTTTTCCGGGCTGTCCGAGCACGGCCGAGACAGGCGCGCAAAATACGATGTCCTTAAAACTCAATGAGTTACGAAAAATAGCCTGAGCTTAAGTGCTATATGTCCGATAAGCCCACCTTATCGGACATATCTGGCGCAAGACAAGCGCGGCGGATTTTGCGCCAGAGCTGATGACAAAGCGCCGCTTCGGGTTAGCATGGGATCATGCTGGAATTTGATTCGATCGCGCCGTCAGACCTCGAAGACAGCTCCGCGCCGGCGAAACGAGGACGGCGGCGCGCGATTTTGGCGGCCCCCAAAAGCGCCCCAAAATCCCCAGAAATCCTCAGCCTTCCGCGTTGGGCGCGCCTTGCCGACGTCGGCGAAGCCCAAGCGGCTTTCTCCGCGGGCGCCGGCCTCGCGCTGTTCGACCGGATCCTGCGCACTGGCGAGGGCGGTTCTGAGCCGGTCTTTTCCGGCGCGCTACGCCAGCGCCTGGCGCTGAAAGCCGCTGCGAGCTGCGCCCGTCTCGCCCGGCTACGCGAGGACGCAGGGGCTTTGCGGGACGCCGAGCATCTTTCGCCCCCCGGCGCGCCGCCCTCACCGGCCGGTCGCCCGCATCGGCTGTTTCGCCTGTTTTCGACGCGCCCGCTGCGACTCGACGCCGAAACGCTCGGCCTCGCCGCGGAACTGTTGGAGTTCCGGACCGCCGAGTCGACGGTCGTGGGAGTCACCGCGGCTTGCCAAGAGATCCTGGCGCGCGCCGGCTCGCCGCTTCTGGCTGCGGCCGGAGTGAGCCGCGCGGCAATGACGGTTCTTGCCGAGGCAGCCCCCGTCGACGCGGAAATCTTATCGCTCTGGCTCGCCGATCTGACGCTGGCGCAAAAGCTCGGCTGGCAAGGGCCGGTCCCGCTTCTGGCTTCAGTGATCGCAGAGCCGGCGCTGCGACGGAACGGCCGCCGCCCGCGCCCCAGCGATCCGGATTGGGCTCAAGCCGTCGCTTGCGCCTATGCGTGGCGGCCGGCGACGCGCACGCCTTGGCCGCCGATCTTTCAAGGCGCGCAGCGAGGCTGCTGGCGATCCAACCCAAATTGCGCGCGAAAGGCGCGGATCGCGTCGTCGCGCTGCTGCTCGACGACGATTGCGTCTCGCCGACGCGCGCGGCGGAACTCGCGCGGCTCTCCGATCGCGCGAGCCGCCGCCTGTTCGATCGGCTGATCGCGCACGGGGCCGTGTGCGAGCTCTCGGGACGGCCGAACTTCCGGCTCTATGGGCTCTAGAGGCGAACATGGGACGATCGAAGGCGCGCGAACAGGAATTCCCCGACGCCGAGCTCGCCGACCTGCCGCAAGCCGCGCGCTGGCGCGAATGGATGCTGCGCGTCGAGGCGGCGATTTTCGCGTCGCCCACTCCGACGCCGCGCGAAAACCTCGCCAGACTCGTGGGCAAGGATTGCCGGCTAGACGACCTCATCGACGATCTCAAAAGCGAACTGCGCGGGCGCCCTTATGAACTCGTCTTCGTCGCTGGCGGCTATCAGCTGCGCACCAAGCCGCGCTTCGCCGACGCCATCAGAGCGGCGAACGCCGGGAGCTTGCGCGACGCGGGCCTCCCGGAGCTGACGCCGACCGAGCTCCTGGCCGTGACGGCTATCGCCTATCTGCAGCCGGCGACGCGCGCGCAAATCTCGCAGCTTGCCGGTAGAGACATCAGCCGCGACGTCATCGGCGCGCTGAAGCGTCATGGCCTCATCGACGGGAGCTTACGCGCACCAGAGCCGGGGGCGCCCTTCGCTTATGTGACGACGAAAAGATTCCTTGAGGTGTTTGGGCTCGCCTCCCTGCGAGAACTGCCCGACGTCGAGCGCCTCGAGGATGAGGGGCTTTTGCGAATGCCTCGGGAGGACATCGATCTTGACGGCGCGTTGGGGCTTGGCGACGGCGACCTGCTATTCGACGAGGATTTCGAGTTCGACGAAGCGGATCTGCGCTGAAGTTTTGGTGTGGGCTGGCAGGTGGGATAGCGCGACGTTCCCTCACCGAAATCGACGGTTCGAATCCGCTTGGGCGCGCCCGAAAGGATTCGAACCTCTGACCCCGAGATGCGTAGGCGCGATCTCGAGGCGCTGTGGGGGTCCAAAAGCGTTCACGAGCGTCCGTGCGGGTTCACGAGAGGCAACGAAACGGCGCTGAGGCGCTTATTGAACGGCCGTGCGCCGGCGTGAACCAGCGTGGATGGACGTGCGGTGAAGAAGCTGTAACCACGAAGTAACCACGGGATGCAACATTGGTCGAAGGTTGGCGGCCTCGCCTGTCGAGGCTTCGGCAATCCCGGTTCGGTTCATTGCGCTTTCTTCGAAGTTTTTGATTTGCCGGAATTGTTGAACGCGACCGCTTCGCGAACGAGCGCCTTGAAGGCGGACTCGTCAACCTCTCCTCCTTCGTGGATGTCGATCGCGCGGCGTACGTTTCCGTCGAGACTTGAGTTGAAGAGACAGGCCGGATCCTTCAGAGACGCGCCCCTGGCGAAGGTAAGCTTCACGACTTTCTTATAGGATTCGCCAGTGCAGATGATGCCGCCGTGAGACCAAACCGGAGTACCCATCCACTTCCACTCCTCGATGATTTCTGGGTCCGCTTCCTTGATGAGCTTGCGCATTCTGCTGAGGGTTTCCCCACGCCAGTCCCCCAGTTCGGTGATTCTTTTCGAGACGAGTTCCGAAGCCGACGGGCCTTGGCTCGCGACCGACGTTTTCATGTTCTCTTCCTAAATCAGCAAGGACGCACGGGGCCATCTTGGCCTCAACGTGACTGCCCTTGCCTTCCTTCGATGGACACTACGGCAGCCGTGGACGGGGCCTTGATGCTGGTGTTGAGCTTTCTCAACATGACCAAGCACTCTTCCTTGATGCTCTCGTCTCGTATCCTGTCCGCGAGCTTCGCGAGGTGGCAGAAGGCCACGGCCCGCTGAGATACCCTGTCCTGATATTCGGCAGGGTGGCTCAGTTCGGTCTCGTCGTTGTCGTTCACGTCGTCGGTCATGGAGAGACGCTCTGCTCCTGAGGAACCGCAACTTGGGCAGCGAAACTGCTCCAGAAATGCGGCAAGCAGGAGACGGCGCGGACGTCCGGCAGCCTGGGGCCATCGATTCCTTCAGCGGCACGGGGCGGGGCCAACCCCCCGGGGCCAAAACTTGGCTTTCCCGGGCGGCGCTAACCTGACGAGACACCGACGTGTGAAATTTCTGGAACTCCGGCCGGCCGCCATCTTGTACTCGGGCGAAAAAGGCATAAGAACGGACGCGCAAGAGGAGCACTGAGGCACGCGTACGCGTGATATTGTTTCCAGTTGTATGCAGAGGTTCCGTCAGGAGGCCTCTTAAGGGCGGTTCACAGCATATGACCGCACACTACTTCCTCGGTATCGACGTGGGCACGGGCAGCGCTCGCGCCGGCGTGTTCGACGGGGCCGGGATGCTGCTCTGCTCGGCCCGGGCGGACATTGCCCTGTGGCACGAAGCGGGCGACATCGTCGAACAGTCCGGCAACGATATCTGGCGGGCGGTCTGTTCTTGCACGCGGGACGCGGTGAGCCGGGCCGGCATCGCGCCCGAGGCGGTGGCAGGCATCGGTTTCGACGCGACCTGCTCGCTGGTGGTCCTGGGCCCGGGGGGAAAGCCGCTGCCGGTCGGCCCCTCCGCCGATCCCGAACGCAACATCATCGTGTGGATGGATCATCGTGCTGTGGCGCAGACGCGCCGCATCAACGCCACGGCCGAGGCTGTGCTCGATTATGTCGGCGGCAGCATTTCCCCCGAGATGGAAACGCCCAAGCTCTTGTGGCTCGCCGAGAACCTGCCGAGCACTTTCCAATCGGCGTGGCAGTTCATGGACCTGACCGACTTGCTGACCTTGAAGGCCACCGGCAGCCTGGCGCGCTCGATCTGTACGGTCACATCCAAGTGGACCTATCTCGCTCACGAGGGCCGGACTCGCCTCCCTGCGCGAACTCCCGACGTCGAGCGCCTCGAGGAAGAGGGGCTTTTGCAAAGGCTCCAGGAGGACATCGATGTTCTCCGTCGAGCGCGCCGTGTTCGTTTCGACGCTGCATCGCCTCTTCGTCTCGGGCTCCGATCGCGACGGCGCGTCTTGGATGCAGGACTACGACATCGCCGGCGCGGCGGGGCTCGATCTGCATCATTTCTATCGCGCCATGGCTTGGCTCGGCGAGGAGATGGAGGAGAAGGCCGATGACGCGCGCGCGCCGCGCTGCGTCAAGGATGCGATCGAGGAGAGGCTGTTCGAGAAAAGGCGCGATCTGTTCTGCGATCTCTCCGCCGTGTTCATGGACACGACCTCGCTCTCTTTTTACGGCGAGGGCGGCGAGACGCTCGGCGAGCGCGGCTACTCCAAAGACTACCGGCCAGATCTCAACCAAATGATCCTGGCCTTGATCGTCGACGGCAAGGGTCGGCCGATCTGCACGGAGATGTGGCCGGGGAACACCGCCGACGTCACGACGCTGCTGCCAGTCGTCGATCGGCTGCGCCGGCGCTTCTCGATTGGACGCGTTTGCGTCGTCGCCGACCGCGGCATGATCTCGGCGGCCACTATCGAGGGGCTGGAGGCGCGCGGGCTCGACTACATCCTCGGCGCCAGAGAGCGCTCCGACGCCATCGTGAGGAAGATGGTGCTCGAGAGCGACACCGCCGCCTTCACGCCGCTCTACATCGAGCGCGAGGCCGGCGAGACGCAGCTCTTCGTCAAGGAGGTCAAGGTCGACGGCAAGCGCTACGTCGTCTGCCGCAATGAGGCGGAGGCCGAGAAGGACCGCAAGGATCGGGAGAAGATCGTCGGCGCCCTCGATGCGCAGCTGAAGAAAGGCGACAAGGCGCTCGTCGGCAACTCCGCCTATCGGCGCTATCTGCGCAGAACGCCAGGGTCCAAGGACAAGCACGCCTTCGAGATCGACGCCGGCAAGCTTGCGGAAGAAGCGCGCTTCGACGGCGTGTTCGTGCTGCGCACGAACGCGAAAGTCACGCCGTTGCAAGCGGTGCTGCGCTATCGCGATTTGCTGCAAGTGGAGGAGCTCTTCCGTCGCACCAAGGCGATCATGCGCACGCGGCCGATCTTCCACTCCTCGGACGCCGCCATCCGCGGCCATGTGTTCTGCTCCTTCCTCGCGCTGGCGATGCAAAAGCATCTCGAGGACCTCAGGCGCGAGGCGAAGATCGCGCCCGAGTGGAAGGAGCTGCTGCGCGATCTCGACCGCCTGCAGCAAATCCGCATCCAACATCGTGGCGCCGATTGGCTGGTGCGCACCGACGCCGCGCCTTCGGTGACTGCGCTGTTTCGCGCAGCCCATGTCGCCTTGCCGCCCCGTGCGCGGCAGACCGCGCCGCCAAAACCGCAGGCTCCGCCCGCTCTCGCCAAAAAACGCCGAGGTCGCCCCAAGCGTGGCGCCACGCCGCCTCAAATTTCGCCGCAAATTGCGTAATATCAGAAGCTTATAGAAATCAGGTGTTCAAGTAGGGCTTGACGGCACGTTGGGGCTTGGCGACGGCGACCAGCTCCTCGAGGACGAGTTCGAGTTGGATGAGACGGATCTGGGCTGAAGTTCTGGTGTCGGCCATTGCTCGGAAGCGCGCTCGCTCAATACGCGGGAGTTTTCCATGGGCTCCATCAGACGAAGCGCGAGGTGACAATCTACGACCCTGTCGACGAGAACGTGCGGGATCTCATGCGCATGAACGCAAAGCGAGGAAGCGTTGGGAGGATGATCCCCGCTTCCGAGCTCGCTGCGCCGCAGTCCCTGGGGAGCTTCGAGGTTCGAAACGAAAGCGTCTGAATTTCAACTCTGAATTTTGACATTATCGCGCCACCTTTATGGTGGTATGCTCGCGCGATGGAAAAGCGGCGACCGAGCTACGACCTCGACGCCATAAAGCTGTCGATCGGATAGGCCGAAACCCTTGCGATCACGACCTCGGCCTTAAGTGACGCCACCGCGCTCGGCTTCGATCGAGGGGGCATCCCATCCGACCCCACCCTTGCGCAAGCGGGCTTCGCTTCGAGCGGCCCAAGCGACTGTTCGGGCTCGATGGAATGCCGAACGAAGACCCCCGCTTCTCCGCGGGCTTGGTGTCCCCAGGTGGCCGCGGTCCTTCGTTCGCCACCGCATTCTCGACTATAGTCGAAAACGCAGGAGGCAAGTTACAAGGCGGCCGGCTCTTCGCCGACGCTATAGAGTTGGACGAGGCCGATGAGGGATGAAACTTGCAGCCTGGACGGCGCGCATGGCCGATAGGGTTCAAATTCCTGCGGACAATCGAGGCCTTGCACGCTTTGACGTCGAAGCGCGTTCGCAGCCTGTGTTAGGCGAATGCAGGAAGTCCTCAAAATTCGCCGCACTAGCTATTTGTGCGAATACATGATAGTTGGGTAGCTATTCGCGCAGAAAGGACAAAAAGGACAGATGCGCGGGGGGCGACCGTGGCAGCAGTAGAGCATTGACGGATTGTTATCTCACAGATGAACGTTGGGCGCTGATCGCGTCCCACCTCCCCGGCAAGGAGAGCGATCCCGGGTGCCATGGCCGCGACAATCGCCTTTTCATCGAAGCCGTACTCTGGATCGCGCGCACCGGCTCGCCCTGGCGCAGCCTTCCGCCGCACTTCGGCAAATGGTACACGAACTACACCCGCTTCAACCGCTGGAGGCAAAAGCAGGTCTGGCCACGCGTGCTGAACGACCTCGCGGCGGACGAAACCTGCGAATATTTTTACGAAGATGGCGCAATCCGCGCTGGCCGCTCGCGCAGCGAAAAGCTCCCGAAGGAGGCACCTTCATGGACTCGCGCGAAGTCAATCCTTTGCGCTAAATGCGGTGTTGGTCCTGATAAACCGTTCAACCGCAACGGAACTCGATGGACGCGATGTCCTGTCTGCGGACAGAAGTCCCGCGTGTCGGATATTCAATGTGAGGTGATTGAACAGCACATTAATCGGTTAGTAGAACGAAGGAACGCTCCGCGCCGCTCTTACAAGTGGACTCTCTCGGCGACGGCTTCGGAGTCGTCGCCGAGGGCTTCAGAGCGGGTGGTGGTAAATGGCATGCTAGGAGGGTCTGTTTCACTCTCGGTGCAAGGTCCGCAATTGCGCGCTCGCTTGAGGCGCGGCATGTTGCGGGATGAAAAAATTAGCGTAATGGGCGCCCGCGCCAAATTTGACGATCCTGACGGTCGAGCGGGATGAGACGAGTTGGACGGTTTCATTGAGCGGCGGCGATCACGCAATATGCCCGGTTTGTCGGGTTCGGTCGCATTCTCGGCCTAGTACATCAATTCCGTAGCGGTTGTCATTTGGGTTGTGTCGCAAATTTTCTGTGGCTGAGGTGTTGATGTATAAACGTTGGAAGGAATTTTTGCGAGGTCGACGCGATGATCGAGTTCAAAGGCAGCCATTTTGAACGTGAGGTGATCCTGTGGGGAATCCGTTGGTATGTCGCCTATCCGATCAGCTACCGGCAGCTTGAGGAAATGCTGGAAGAGCGCGGCGTCGAAGTCGACCATTCCACGCTCAATCGCTGGGTCGTAAAATACGTCCCGTTGCTGGATCGCCAATTTCGCGACCGCAAGCGTCCAGTCGGCGGCAGCTGGCGATTGGATGAGACATATGTGAAGGTCAAAGGCGAGTGGAAGTATTTGTATCGAGCCGTCGACAAGGCCGGGGCCACGGTGGACTTCCTGCTCACGGCCAAGCGGGATCGTGTGGCGGCGTTGCGGTTCCTACGCAAGGCGATCGGTCAGCATGGCACGCCTGAGAAGATCACAATCGACAAGAGCGGCGCCAACACGGCGGCCATCGAAAGCTACAAGGCGGAACATGAGACGGACATCGAAATGCGTCAGGTCAAATATCTGAACAACGTCGTCGAACAGGATCATCGAGCCGTTAAACGCGTGACGCGGCCGACGCTGGGGTTCAAATCATTCCGATCAGCCGCAGCGACGCTCGCCGGAGTCGAGCTCATGCACATGATCCGAAAAGGGCAATTGCGGACGACAGGAAAATTGCGTCCAGCGCAACAGTTCTATTCACTGGCCGCGTAAAGCCCCGTCGTCGTTGCGGGCCGTCCTCGTCCACTCATCAAATTTGCGACAGAACCCGATCTTCTGAATGCAGAATCGGCGCTGATCGGCGCCGCCGGCGTCTTGAAGCTCCAGAACGCGACCCTGGCGCGCGCCCAGAAGATGAAATCCTTCGGCGGCGCCTCGCAGCAGGCCGTCGACCAGTCGACCTCCGATCAACAGACCGCGGAAGGCAATTTGAAGTCGGCGCGCGACGCCGTGCGCATCTTCGGCAAGACCGACGAGGATATCGACGCGATCATCGCCATGCGCAAGGCCGATCCGCGCCTCATCGTGAAAAGCCCGATGACCGGATATGTCACGACGCGCAACGCCGCGCCCGGCCTGTTCGTTCAGCCTGGCGTTGCGCCCCCGCCTTTCACCGTCGCCGATCTTTCCACCATGTGGCTCTTCGCCAACGTGCCGGAGGCGGAGACGCCCCTCTTCAAGCTCGGGCAGAAGCTCAAGGCGCATGTCGCCGCCTATCCGGGCAGGGATTTCGACGGCAAGATCACTGTGCTCGGCCCTTCCGTCGACCCCAGCACGCGCCGCGTCTTCGTGCGCTCGGAGATCGAGGACCCACAGCATCTGCTGCGCGCCGGCATGTTCGCGGATTTCACGATCAGGATCGACGACGCCGTCAACGCAATCGCCGTGCCGGCCGCCGCCGTGGTTCGCGAAGGCGACGGCTCGATGAGCGCATGGACGACGAAGGACGACCGCCACTTCGTGCGCAGAACGGTCAAGGTTGGCCATATTCAGGAGGGTTTCGATCAGATCCTCGAAGGCCTGCAGCGCGGCGAGCGCGTCGTCATCGAGGGCGCGGTGTTTCTGAGCAATAAGCTCGCCGGCGGCCCGACGGATTGATCTACCAACGCCTGAGCGCGCCTTTCGGTCGAAAAAGACGAGGTTCTAGAAAGTGCTGAAGGCCATCCTCGAATTCGGGCTGACGCGCAGGGCGATCATCGTGCTCGGCGTCATCGTCTTCGTCGCCGCCGGACTGCTCGCCTTCTCGAAGCTCAACATCGAGGCCTATCCCAATCCCGCTCCCGTCATCCTGGAGATCACCGCGCAGCAGGCCGGCCTCTCCGCCGAGGAGATGGAGAAATATTACACGATCCCGATGGAGATCGCGCTCTATCCGGTGCCCGGCGTCGTCAATGTGCGCTCGACCTCCTTCTATGGCCTTTCCTTCGTTCGCGTGACCTTCAAATATGGCGTGGACTATTACTTCGCCTATCAGCAGGCCGCGATTGCGCTGCAACAAAACGTTACGCTGCCGGGAAATCAAAGTGCGCAGATTCAGCAGTCGAGCCTCACTGGAGAAATCTACCGCTATCAAGTCAAGGGCCCGCCGAATTTTGGCCTGACCAATCTGCGCACGATCCAGGACTACATCGTCACCCGCCGGATGCTCACGATTCCCGGCGTCGTGCAGATCAACTCCTGGGGCGGCACGACCAAGCAGTTCAACGTCGACGTCAATTTGCAAAAGCTCGAAGCCTATAACGTCACGATCCCGCAGATCGTCACGGCGATCGGCAACGCCAATGTCAATGTCGGTGGCCGCGAGATTCAGATCGGTCAGCAGTCGATCAATATTCGCGGCGTCGGTCTCATCGACGACGGCGGAAGCGATGATCTCACGAAGGGAACGCGCACCCAGGATATAGAAAACATCGTCCTTTCGCAGTCCAACGGCGTGCCGGTGCAGATCAAGGACGTCGCGAAGGTCGATGTCGGCTATGTGCCGCGGCTCGGCATCGCCGGACGCGACCATGACGACGACATCGCCGCGGCGATCCTGCTCATGGGCCGCACGCAGCACACCAACGCCGTGCTGCCATTGGTCGAAGCGGAGGCGGAAAAGCTCAATCACGACGGCACGCTGCCGCCGGGAGTCAAGATCGAGCCCTATTACGACCGTGGCGCGCTCGTCGAAGTCACGACTCATACGGTTCTGCACAATTTGTTCTTCGGCTGCGGGCTCGTCTTCCTCATTCAATGGATATTCCTCGGTGATCTGCGCAGCGCGATCATCGTCGGCGTGAACATTCCCTTCGCGCTGTTCTTCGCGATCATCATGCTGGTGATGCAGGGCGAGGACGCGAACCTCCTCTCCGTGGGCGCCGTCGACTTCGGCATCATCGTCGACTCGGCGGTTATCCTGGTCGAAAACATCTTTCGAAACTTCCAGTCGCCGAAGGCGGCGCGCGAGCGGCTGCTCGGGCATTTGACCGAGGGTTTCTGGGGCGAGGACCCGACGACGCCGATGGGCGCGCACGGCAGCGCGGCAATTTGGACCAATCGTCTGCGGCTCATCTTCATCAGCGCGCTGCAGGTCGACAAGGCGGTGTTCTTCACTGCGACGATCACCGTCACGGCCTTTCTGCCGCTCTTCACGATGACCGGCGTCGAGGGCCAGATTTTCGGGCCCATGGCGCGCACCTACGCCTATGCGCTCGCGGGCGCGCTGATTGCGACCTTCACCGTCACGCCGGTGCTAGCCTCGCTCGTCCTGCCGCAGCACGTCGAGGAGGTCGAGACCTTGGTCGTTCGTCAGTTGCGCGAGCGCTATACGCCAGCGCTGCGCTGGGCGCTTTCCAACGTCAATCTGGCGATCGGCGTCGGCGGCGCTTTTCTGCTCCTCAGCGTGCTCGTGGCGACACGGCTCGGCAGCGAATTTTTGCCGGCCCTTGAAGAGGGCAATTTCTGGATCCGCGCGCAAATGCCGCCGACGATCTCGCTCGACGACGGCACGGAAGCGACGCGCAAGATGCGCGAAATCCTGCTGCGTCATCCCGAGGTCATCACCGTGGTCTCGCAGCACGGCCGCCCCGACAACGGCTCCGACGCCTCGCCCTTTTCCAACGTCGAGCTGTTCGTGCCGCTAAAACCCTTCGATCAATGGCCTTCCGGGCTGACGAAGGAGAAGCTCACCGATATCGTCCGCAAGGAACTCGAGGACGAGCTGCCGGGCATCGGCTTCAACTTCTCCCAATATATTCAGGACAACGTCGAGGAAGCGCTTTCGGGCGTCAAAGGCGCGAACTCGATCAAAGTCGTTGGACCGAACCTCGTCAAGCTCGAGGAGCTCGCCGACCAGATCATGAACGAGATGCGTCAGGTGCGTGGTGTCGAGGAACTCGGAATCTTCCATGTGATGGGTCAGCCGAACCTCAACATCAAGGTCGATCGCGCCAAGGCGGCGCGTTATGGATTGAACGCCGGCGACGTCACCACGACCATCCAGGCGGCGAGCGGCGGCGTCGTCGCCACGACGGTGCTCGAAGCCGATCGGCAATTTGGCGTGCAGGTGCGCCTGGAGCCGGACTTCCGCAATTCGATCGAGAAGATCGCCGCGATCAAGGTGGGTGTGAACACGCCAGGCGCCGCCAACGCGTATATTTCGCTGCGCGATCTCGCCTCGATCTCGCTCGATACGGGCGCCTCCTTCATCTATCGCGAGCGCAGCCAGCGTTATGTGCCGATCAAGTTTAGCGTGCGCGGCCGCGATCTCGGCAGCACGGTCGCCGAAGCGCAGGGGCGCGTGAACAGGGCGATCAAGCTGCCGACGGGCTACCAGATCCTGTGGGCGGGCGAGTTCGAAAATCTGCAGGAGGCGAAGAAGCGGCTTTATATCGTCGTTCCGGTCACCTTCGCGCTGATCCTGCTCTTGCTCTATGGCCTTTTCAACTCGCTGCGCGACAGCCTCGTCGCGATGGCCGGCATTCCCTTCGCGATCGGCGGCGGCATCATCGCGCTCTACGTCGCGGGGCTGGACTTCTCCGTTTCGGCGGCCATCGGCTTCATCTCGCTCTTTGGCGTCGCGGTGATGGACGGCATTCTGAACATCACTTACTTCCGCGAGCTGACGGTCCAGGGCATGGGGTTCAAGGAAGCGATTTTCCACGGTTCCGAGCAGCGCATGCGGCCGATGCTGATGACCGCGCTGTCGGCTGGCGTCGGGCTTTTCCCGGCCGCGATCTCGAACGCGATCGGCTCGCAAGTGCAACGGCCGCTCGCCACCGTCGTCGTTGGCGGCATGCTGCTCGGCCCAGTCCTGCTGCTCGTCGTCGCGCCGGCGCTGCGATCGGTCTTCCTCACCGCTCCGCGCCTTGGGGGTCACCCGGTGGAACATCCGGAAGAGGAGGATTTCGACGCGATGCACTGACGCGGCGTGCGGGCTGCCGCCTGTCTATTGAGAGCGCCGCGCTCGCTTGACGAGCTCGC
Organism: uncultured Alphaproteobacteria bacterium; assembly: GCA_963829075.1. Taxonomy (GTDB): domain Bacteria; phylum Pseudomonadota; class Alphaproteobacteria; order Rhizobiales; family Beijerinckiaceae; genus Methylocystis. The sequence continues at coordinate 334,319 of CAWHHH010000021.1, forward strand.
TTTTCCATTGCTGGGCGGAACGCTTTCCGACATGATCGGCGCGACGCTCGAGACTTGGCGCGCCATTCGGCGAGGAAACGAAAATGAAATGTGTGACGGCCGTCATTCGGCCCTTCAAGCTTACCGATGTCAAGGACGCCCTGCGCAAGATCGGCGTCTTGGGGCTGACAGTCACCGAGGTGAAGGGCTATGGGCGTCAAGCGGGGCACGCCGACATCTACCGAAGCGCCGAATCTGTCGCGATGTTCGTCCCGAAGCTCAAGATCGAGGTCGTCGTCAACGCCGAGCAGGTCGAGAAGGTGATCGAAACGATCATCGAGGTCGCGAGAACCGGAACGCACGGCGACGGGAAGATTTTCGTCTACACCATAGACCAAGTGGTCCGCATCCGCACGGGCGAGCGCGATAAGGAGGCGGTTTGAGTTGCGCGAAAGTCGCCTCTGAGGCCGGCGCATCAAATATTCCTCGCCGTGGCTGCAAGCTCGTCGTCGAGCTGCACGGCGGAGGGGTCAAGGCGGAGAGCATCGAGCGCGAGGGCTCGAAATTCACGGTCGATTTGCCGAAGGCTGCGAGCGGCGAGCCGGCGGGATCGTCTGCGTGATCTCGCCTTCCAGAGGCAGGCTGACGTCGGCGTCCAAAGCGTCCACGCCGTAGACGTCGTCGCGGAAATGCACGGTCCCGTCGGCCGAAGCCCAGCCCGTCATATAGACCCAGACGACCGGCACGGGATTTTTCAACCGCGCCTCCTCATGCTCGCCGCTCGCGATCTTGGCCTTCAGCGTCTCCGTGTCCCATTGAGCCTGCCCATCGCCCTGCACCAGCCAGAGCGCGAGCTCGTTGACGCCCTGCACGCGCACGCAGCCGTGCGAAAGGAAGCGATGGTCGTTCGCGAAGAGATTTCGCGATGGCGTGTCATGCATGTAAACGGCATGGGAATTGGGCATGGAGATGCGGATCGAGCCGAGCGAGTTCTGCGCTCCCGAGTCTTGGCGCAGCGTGTAGTTCAGCGCGCGTTCGCTCGACCAGTCGACGCGGCCCGGATCGACCTCCTCGCCCTGATGGTTCAACACGCGAATATGCATGCGCGAAAGATATTTGGGATCGTGCTGCATTTTGGGCGCGATCTCGTTCTTGATGATCGAGACCGGCACCGTCCAGGTCGGATTGATGTTGATCGCCATGATCTTGGCGGAGACTTCCGGCGAATGATGCTCCGGATCGCCGACGATCGCCGCGTAACGGCGCACGACGCGATCGCCTTCGACGGCGTCGACCGCCGTCGAGGGTATGTTGACGACGACGTAGCGAGGACCGTACGGGAACTGGACGCTGGAGAGGCGTTGCGCGCTCGCGGCGAGCTGCCGCTGACGCGCCTCCGCGGGGACGTCGAGCTCCTGCAACGTGACGCCGGCGACGACTCCCGTCTGGCGCAGCCCCATCCGAAACTGAAAGCGCTTGACCGCTAGCGCCAGCGCGGCGTCGAACACCGGACCCGTCGTTGCGACCTCCTCGTCCTCGGCCGCGAGGCGGCGGCGCAGCGCATGAACCGCCGCGCCCTTCGCGCCGGGATTGAGCTTGACGCCGACGCGCGGCCAGCCGCCCTGATCGACGATCGCCGCATAGCGCTCCGCGGCCTTGGCGGTCGCAAAGAAGGTCTCGGGCTGCAGCGCCGGCGTCGGATCGTCGGAGAGCGCCGTTTCGCGCGGGGGCGGCGGCTTGCGCTTAGGCTTAGGCTTAGGCGCCGGGTTCTCGGGAGCCCGGTTCTCCGCGGCCGGGGTCTCGGGGGCCGCCAGCGGAGCAAGCACGGAAGGGAAGACCGGCTCCTCGCCTGACGGCGCGGCGGGCGCTTCCTGCGCGAGAGCGGCAATGGAGAAGAGGCTCGCTGCAGCGGCGAGGAGCAAAGACGACAGACTTATTCTTGTGGCTTGCGCCAACGGCGTGAGATGCAGGGTCATGAAGCGCGTCAAACGCCCTTTGCTGAAGGGTGTGGTTCCACGCATGGTCACGCTGCGATCGGCGCCGCTCGTTCCCTCCCCGCGAGGGGGAGGGGAGAATCGCAGCGCATGATGAATCCTATCACAAGAGCAGCGCGGCCGGGTGCTCGATCGCGCGCTTGAAGGCGGCGAGAAGATCGGCGCCCAGCGCGCCGTCGACAGCGCGATGATCGCATGAGAGCGTGACGGTCATCAGCGTCGCGACGGCGGGCGCCCCGTCCTTGACGATGACACGCCATTCGCCTGCGCCGATCGCGAGAATGGTCGATTGCGGCGGATTGATCAGCGCCGTGAAATGCTTCACGCCGCGCATCCCGAGATTGGAGAGACCGGCGACCCCGCCCTCATATTCATGCGGCTTCAGGCGCCTTGCGTTGGCGCGCGCCGAAAGATCGCGAATCTCGGCCGATATCTCGCGGACGCTCTTCTCCTCGGCGCGGCGCAGGATCGGCGAGACGAGGCCGCCGTCGGAAAGAGCCACCGCGACGCCGATGTCGCTGTGCTTGTGGCGCAGCATTGCATTTTGCGTGAAGGTGACGCGCGCGTCGGGGACGTCGCGCAGGGCCACGCCCAAAGCCTTCACGAGGAAGTCGTTGACCGAGAGCTTCCACGCGGGCTTTCCCTCGGCGGCTCCTGGAGCGGCGGCGTTGCACTCCTCGCGCAGCCGCAGCAGCGCGTCGAGGTCGCAATCGCAGGTGAGGTAGAAATGCGGGATCGTCTGCGCTGCTTCGGTCATGCGCCGTGCGATCGCCTTGCGCATCGTGTCGTGCGGAGTTTCCGTAAAACTGTCGATCTCGAAGAGCTTGCGAACGGCCTCATCCGAGGGCGGCGGCGCGATGATCGGCGCGGCGGGCCGAGGCCCCTTGGCGAGCGCCTCGGTCACGTCGCGCTCGACGATGCGGCCGTGCGGGCCGGAGCCTGCGAGCGCGGCGAGGTCGAAACCCGCCTCGCGGGCGAGTCGGCGGGCCAGGGGCGAGGCGAAGGGCCGTCCCGGCGGCGCGCTCGGCGCCGGCGCTGCGAAGGTCATCGTCAGGATCCTTTCGGCCCGCGCCTTCACGCGGGCTCATAGAGCGAATTCCGCAAAAGTTGACAGACTTTTACGATCAGAATTCGCTCCAGCTTTCCGAACTGGCGCGATTTCTCGCTCAAACGATTCCGTTCGGGCGGAAAGCGCGCTAGTCGAATATATTACGCATCGCCGCTTCGACGAAGTCCGGCCTTTGGCTGAAACATGGCGAAGCTTGCGCCAGCTAAGGCCCTGGAGTGACCCACGAATGACGCTCCCCTCCCCTTTCCGCCTGACGCTCCTCGCCTTGGCGCTCGTGACGCTCGCCTCTCCCGCGCTCGCCGCCAACGAAAAGCGCTGCGGCTGGATCGTCAATCCGACGCCCGGCAACTGGAGCCTCACCGACCCCAAAGGCGATTGGGAGCTCGGCGTCCAGGGCGGCTATCAGGCCTATGGCATGGATAATCTGCCGGACTTCACGACGAAGGAGTGGGTCAGGACCAATGGCGACTATGGCTATGGCTGCGCCTGCCTCGTCGTGCAGACCGACCCGGCCGCGATGCGGGTGAAGAAGGTGTGGAGCGCCGTGCAAAAGCCGCTCAAGCAATGCGAGGCGGATAGAAATTTGAAGAAGCCGCTGGACTGAACCGCCGCCCTTTTGGGGCGGCGGCCGAAAGCGTTAGGCGACGCGCTCAGGCGCGGCGCGTCCGCGCATAGAAGCCGGCGAGCGCGAGCGCCGCGAGACCCGCGAAGCCGGCGCCCGGAACCGGGCCGGGGGCGCCGACGACGGTTGCAGTCAGCGTGTAAGTCGCTGGTGCGCCCGAGAAGATCTCCGTTCCCTTATAGTTTCCAGGCGCGAAGACAGGATTGGACTCGAGGCCCGTATAGGCCTGCGGGCCTTGCACGTTGTAATCCCAAAACCCGTTACCTGGATTGAAAAGATCAAAGCCCCCGTTAGAGAGGGCGTTGTTCCAGACGACGTCCGTGTAGGTTACTGTCGGCGTCTTGCCCGTCGAATGGTAATTGAATATGGGGATATCGGTGTATTGGCCTATCATGTAGGGCGGCGACGACGGCGGACCCGGCGTGGGGTTTGAGCTCTGATCCCAATACCCCTCCACATCCAAGTTCTGGTTCTTGTCGATGATGCAGAAGGTAACACGCAAAGTCTCGGCCCGAGCCATAGCGGGCATCAATACGCAAAGCCACACTGCGCCGCTAATCAGAAGGTTAGCCAGTTTTTTCATCTTACGCCTCCATATTTATGAACTTTGCGTCCCATACAGCTTTTGCGGACGCCGAATCGCCAAGGAAGATTTACGCACGATCGCCATCTGTCGCAGAGCCACCCGGCGCCCCCGGGGGCCGACACGTCGTCAGAAGGCCAGGAAAATCGCCCTCTGTAAATGCGAATTTGTAGTTAATGGCGCGAACGCGCGTGGACTGTGGCCAAGGTACCACAGTGACCGCGCGAAACTTCGAATTCACCGAAGCACGCAAACAACCGCCGCCCCGAAGAGGGCGGCGGCTGGAAGCGTCGGATGAGACTGCGGCGACGCGCTCAGGCGCGGCGCGTGCGGGCATAGAGACTCGCGAGCGCCAGAGCCGCCAGACCCGCGACGCCAGCGCCGGGAACCGGGCCCGGGGCGCCAAGAGACGTCGCCATAACGGAGACGTTGTCCACGCCTTCCTGGAAGAAGAGCTGGTTGTCGGTCTCCGCAAATCTGATCTGATAGGTTCCAGGTCCGAGAGTGAGCGTGTCCGAGTAATTGCTCCAGGCGTTTTGGGGGCTGGTGGGGGAGTTTGCGGGGTTGAACAAGTTTGCGACGATGTCGCCCGGGTTGTTGGTGAACGCGTTGGCGGAGCCGGTCAGAATGTCCACTGACGCGTTTTGATTCGGAGAGGTGTTGAAATCACGGCCGTTGGCGTAGACCACACCGGACTGGTTGTTGAGGAACATCTGCCACGACACGGCGACGCTCGACGTCTGCGAAAGCGTGAAAGATTGCGTCAGCGAGTATGAACCCGGGCCGCGTTGATCGGTGATTGAGTAAAAGTTGCCGCCAGCTGGATTGTAAGGCGTCGCATACCCGGAAATCGGGCTCGTCGAGCCGCCCACCGGGTTCGGGACGACTTGCACATTGCCGTTGCTACCGGGCTCAACATTGGCGTTCCAGCCAGTGTAGTCGCCGGTTTCGAAGCCGCCGTTGGTGATGAGCTGCCCCGCGCTCGCCGGCGTGGCGACCGCCAAAACCGCCGCCGAGGCGGCGAGGACGAGGGAAGCTTTCAAGGTCTTCATTGCAGATATTCCTTCCAAGGTTGGCGCCGCAGCGCCAAGGGTCATTCGTGGAAAACCGTCGTCTGCGAAAAGGTGCGTCCGTCCCGCCCCGCGACTCCACGCGGCGATAAAAAAGACTGAAAAATTTGTATACGTAAACTCGGGAAAGTTTGGTACGTACGTAATTTCCCTTACCTGTGGCAAAAGTACCACACTCGATTTGAGACCGCTTCACTCCGGCGCTTCCGGCGGCGCGCCCTTGGGCGCCCTTTTGGCTTCGGCCGCCGCCGCCTCCTCGCGCCTCCGCGCGTCCAGCTCGCGCTTGCGCCGCACCGAATAGGGCTCGCGGCGCGGCCCTTCGACGAGGCGCACGACGACGCCCCAGAGCGTGCGCACGTCCTGCTCGCTCATGCTCATGCGATGGAAGATGTTGCGCAGATTGCGCGCCATCACCGGCTTCTTGCTGGCGGGCCGGAAGAACTCGCGCGCGTCGAGCTCGTCTTCCAGAAAGTCGAAGAAGGCCGCCGTCATCTCGCGCGTCGCGGGCGGCGACCGCTCCGTCGCATCGAATGGCAAAACGTCGCGATGCGCGGCGCGAAACCACTCATAGCCCGTGAGCAGCACGGCCTGCGCGAGATTGAGCGAGGCGTAGGCCGGATTGACCGGAAAGGTCAGGATCGCGTCGGCCTGCGCCACCTCGTCATTGTCGAGCCCCGTGCGCTCGGGGCCGAAGAGCACGCCGTGCCGCTCGCCCGCCGCATAACCCAGAGCGAGGCGCGGCATGGCTTCCGAGGGCAGATGCACGGGTTTGGCCTGCCCGCGCCCGCGCGCCGTCGCAGCATAGACGTAGGCCAGGTCCTGGATCGCGCTGGGGACGTCCGGAAAGACCCGGGCGCTCTCCAGCAAATGCACGGCCCCCGCGGCGGCGGCATAGGCGCCCTTGCGATAGGAATCGGTGCGCGGCCAGCCCTCGCGCGGCGCGACGAGGCGCAGATCGGAGAGCCCGAAATTGGCCATCGCCCGCGCGCACATGCCGATGTTGACCGCAAGCTGCGGCCGCACGAGGATCACGGCGGGGCCGCCCTCGATCCTCAGCTTGCTGCGGTCGGTGCCGGCGCCGGTCATGGAACGCATGCTCTCGGGAATGTCGCCGCGGCGCAAGAAAAAAGGCTCCCGCGCGCGGGAGCCTCGGCAATCCAGCCTCTCGGAGGAGTTACTTCTTCTTGCCGAAGGCCATGTTGCCGAAACGCGTGTTGAAGCGCGAGAGACGGCCGCCGCGGTCGAGAAGCTGCTGCGAGCCGCCGGTCCAGGCCGGATGGGTCTTGGGGTCGATGTCGAGGTGCAGCACGTCGCCCTCCTGGCCCCAGGTCGAACGAGTGAAAAATTCCGAGCCGTCGGTCATCAGGACTTTGATCATGTGGTAGTC
>CAWHHH010000022.1:0-66173 GCA_963829075.1 uncultured Alphaproteobacteria bacterium
GTTGCAGGAAGGCGATTATTTGAGCGATGTCGTCGGATGCGGCGATTTTTCTTAAGGCGCCGAGGCCGAGCGCGAACAGCGACCATGCGCGGCGCCCATGCTTCTTGATGGGGATGGGGCGCCAGCGCGCGAGCGCGACGCCGGTCTTGACGCACAGGGTCACGGTGAGCGCCAGCACGGCGAGAAGGGTCGAGAGCTTTTCCGGCGCGGTGATGCGCGTGTCCTCCAGATTGAAGCCCTTGGATTTCAGGTTGGCGAAAAGCGTTTCGATGGTCCACCTTTGGCGGTAGCCGGCCAGAGCGCGACGCGGATTTCCACAGCAAGCGAGAGCCAAAAGCTCGTTGGTTGGCAACCGCGTCACCACGATCCGCACGAGCGGCGAGCCTTCGCCAGCACTTTGCCCCAGCCGACACCAGCCTTTGAGGATCATTTTCTCCCCCTTGCCCAGCCGTCGCGCAATGTCGGCGATCGTCCACGTATCGTAACCTTCGCGCACGACATGCTGGTTCTCGCGAAGCCGCAGGATAAAGGGGATTTTCCGCTGTCGCAGGTAAGCCATCCAGGCGTCGCCGATGAACTCGCGGTCGCCGGTCAGGGCGGCGACTTTCAGATCGGGAAACGCCTCATGCAAACGATCGAGCAGATCGGTTCGCGCTTTGGTGTTGGAGTTTCCGGCCGAGGGCAGCAGCGTCCAGATCAACGGAACGCCAACGCCGTTCCAGATCACGGCGATCATCAGAATGTTGATGGTGGTCTTGCCGAACTCCCAGTTCGTGCGATCCATCGCCAGCGTCCACGCTTTGCCGCGGATGCCCAACAGATCGGCGACCACCTGCGACGTCATGGCGCCGTCCAGCTCAACGTGCTGGAAGAAGCGATAGAACCGCCGTCGAACTGAATCGGTCGTCGCCGCCGTCGCCACATGCGCCGCCAGGCGCCACAGGCAAATCGTTCCCTGCCGCATGATCAGCCAAGCAAGCCACGCCAGCGTTTCTCGCCTTGTCCCGGAGAGCAGGATGTGATTGCCTATCGCCTTGGATAAGGCGTTCGAGAACGTATTCTGCATCAAAGCGATCCTTCGTTTGCCGACAAAGAATCGCTTTCCTGAATCAACTCAACGCCTTATTCAACCGCGTCCAGTACGATGTCTTCTGGCCCAGCAAGGTCTTGACGGCGAAGGCATAGAGACAGCGTTGGAGTTCGCCGCCGCCGTCGATCACGATCTCCGCCATCTTCGCTCTCGGCTTGCCGGTCTTGTAGTCGATCACCCGGGCGCGAGAGCCGTCGCCCGACAGGTCCAGCCGGTCGATATGGCCCTGAATGAAGACGCCGGCGCCGGGGATTTCGACCTTGCGGGCCGGATCCCAAGGCAGATCGTTACGCGCCGCCGCCTCCAGCGTTCCAAACGGAATCTCGGTCCAGCTCTTCTGTTCCGGCAGCGGCTCCAGAGGATGGGTGAGCGCGACCAACGCGAGCTCGCTCGGCCCTCTCCAACGCGCTGCGCCAGATGACCGGCGGCGGCACCGGCTGCTCTCTCTCCCATGCATCCGCGATCGTCAGCCGTGGCCTCGGCGATGGCCTGCTCGATCCGGGTCGGAGCGGCGCGTCCGAAGCCGCCGTTCGCCTCGAGGATATTCACCGCCTGTTCCAGGACGCCATGCACGAGGCCGCCGAAAGCGAGCGCGTCGAGCGTGAGCGGCTCTTCGACCGGATCGGGTTGCTTCCAGCCAAGCGCGTAGCGCCATGCGAAGCGGATCGGATCGCGCAACAGCAGCTTGAGCGAGGTCGCGGACATCGGCCGGTCGAAGACCTTGCGTAGTCGCGGGTGCGCGCGGCCGATGAGACCGTCGTGGGCGGTGATTTCCGCTCTGAACCAATCGCTCCAGCAGCCGATCCCGGAGACGGCGATCGGCGTCTTCTGGAATTCGCTCGGTCTCGCCAACAGTCGATCGGCTTCGCTGGCCGCATGCTCTGGCGTGCGACCTCGACTGAGATATGTCTCGGACAGATCGCCGATGAGAGGCGAGCGCCCGAGAAGGCGTCCTTCGACGTCGCGCCGGCTGAAAGAGATCGTGACGGAGCGGGCGCTGGCGACGATCGTCTCGAAGTCTCGCCTGTCGCCGTCGGCGATCGGCAGCGGGTCGAGCTCTTCGATCGGAATGATATGGTCCGGGATCAGCCGGTCTTCCGAAATCCGACGCGGCCAGCGGCCGGTGTTCAGCGCGAGCAGGCGAACATAGGGGCGCGGCGACGAGGCGAGGGAGATTGCCGACGTCCAGATGACGTGCGAGGCCGGCTCCAGCCCGTCGGCGACGCGAAGCTGCGTCAGCGTCACCGGCAACGCCTGCGGCGGTCCGTCGGCGAGCGCACGCCGCCAGAGGCCGAGCGATTTCGGCGGCAGCAGTTCTTCGCCCGCCTGGACTGCGGCCTCGGATCCCTTCTCCAGCAATCGGAGGACGCTCAATACGATATTCGATCGGTCGACGCCGTCGGGCCAGTCGCTGGCGTCAGCCTGCGCGAACGCCTGCTCCCATCGCTCCACGGTCGTCAGCGGCGCGTCCTGCGGCAAGACGCGCGTCCAGTCGCGGGGAAGACCGGCGATGGCTTTCGACGCATCGTGCAGGAGCGCGAACAGACGACGCACCCGTTCTTGCGAGATGCCTTTGATCAAGGCTTCGGCGAGCGCGGCGGCGGTCTGTCCGTCCCGGTTCGTGACGGCTTTGACGCCATGGACGAAATGGATCGGAATATTGGCGTCGGCGGAGAGCGCCATCATGTGGTCGTCGAAATCGGCCGGGCTCGCGGCGGCGATGGCGATCTCTTCCGGGCGGGCTTTTCCGCTGGCGATGAGTTCGCGCATCCACCGGAAGGCTTCGAGCGCCTCATGTTGCGGGGTCGCGCAAGAAAACAGACGGAGTTCGGGATCATTCGGGGCCTCGCGTCGGACGTCGATTTTCATCTCGTCGAGCCAAGACGGCGCCGATCTCGCTCCGGCGACCCAGACGACTGGAACCGTCGTCGTCAACGCCGCCAACAAGGGTCGCCAGCACGGCGACATCTCGCTGTGCCCGTGAATCTCGACTGGCCCGATCACGGCCGGAGCGTGATGGATGCGGCCGCAGGCGAGTTCGACCAACTCCTTGGGTCGCTTCATCGAAGGCGGCAGCCGGCGAAGCGTCTCGTTTTCGAGAGTGTGCAACGCCATGAGCCGAGGATTGGTCGCCGTCGAGAGGTCGATGTCCGCGCGCCAGACTTTGTCGAGCGTGCTGACGGCGGCCCTCACCATGCCGGGAAGGTCCTTGATGACGTCGAACTCGCCCAGGCTCGAGCCCGCCAGAGCCGTTTGAACCGCCTCCTGGAGCGTCTCCGGATCGATCGGCTGCAGGAACCCGCCAGCGAGACGGCTGGCGAGCTGCCCCATGGTCATGACTTGCACGCCGTTGGCGCCGCTCCGGGCGGCGTCGACACGGATCATGTGCCCGGACAGTTTGGTGTGGACGACGATGGTGCGGCGCGCTGTCATTCTCGACCCCCAGGAGAGAATACACGCTTGGAAGCGCTAATGCGCCGGATACCGCCCATCGATCTTACGGACTGACGCATTTTTGACGGCGCGAATAGCGTCGAAATGCGTTCTTCTTGACGAACTTTACGTTCTGTATATAATACGACTTGCATCAAGACGAGGGCTGGCGTCCTCTCCAACCTGCCTCTCTCGCGGCAAGGTGGTCTCCACATTCGGTGGGATGCGGCCGTTCGACGGCAAATTTAGCGGGATGCGCCGGCCCCCTGAGCGAAATCGAGGAGGGTGTGGTGACTGCGCCAATCCTTACTGCTCTCTCTAAGCGGATAAACCGTCGCCTTTTCCTGTCGTCGGCTGCGGCAACGACAGTGTGCGCAAGAGTGGCTGGGGCCCCGGAACACGCTGTCTCCGTGTATCAAACTCATATGTGGCCTTTCGCCTGACCGTGCCACCTTTGTTGCCGGAGATTTTAAACCGCGATAACATTTTCTTTTGTGATCCCCTTGGCGGCTGCTTTAGCATCGCCCGTCAGGAGTCCCGTGAGGAAACTTTCCGCAATAGCGCTACCTGCTTCGCCCGCCACTTTCGTAATTGCTCACGCTGGGCTTGAGGGGCGTGGCCGGGGATAGGTGATGTGAGCGCCTGCGACCGATTAACTCACTTGACCCACGGGGGCTGGCGCGGGGGCGGCGAATATAAGTCAAGCTGCACATGGCCCCGCTGCCGCCGCTTGATTCTCTCAGCCACGCCGAGAAAGACGCCCTGATCTTGGCGCTTTTGGCGCGCGTCGAGGAGCTTTGCGCACGGGTCGCCGAGCTCGAAGCCAAGCTCGGCCTGCCGCCCAAGACGCCAGACAATTCCAGCACGCCGCCAAGCAAGGGACAAAAAGCTTCGGCGCCTGCGACGGGCAAGAGCGAGGGCAAGCGCAAGCCGCATGCTGGGGCGCATCGTCCGCTGCATCCCAATCCTACGACAAGGCGCGACATCGCAGCGTCCTCCTGCCGACATTGCGGCGCCGATGTTTCACAAAGCCCACAGTTCGTCTGCGAGGCCTATGATCACGTCGAGATCCCGCCGATCACGCCGCAGGTGACGCGCGTCTCGCTCCTTGGCGGGACCTGCCCCTGCTGCGCCGAGAGGTTCAAGGCCGAGCCGCCGGCCGACATGCCCAAGGGCTCGCCGTTCGGCGAGAACCTGCGCGCGCTCGTCATCTATCTGCGCTTCACGCAAGGGATCGCCTTCGAGCGGCTGTCGACGCTGCTCCACGACATGCTCGGTTTGGAGATCAGCGAAGGCGCGCTCGTCAACATGCTGGAAGCCTCGCGCGACGCCTTCGCCAAGCAGGTCTCAGCGATCCGCGCCAAACTGCTGTCGGGGACCGCCTTGCAGTCGGACGAAACCGGGCTGCGCGTCGGCAAGAACAATTGGTGGCTGTGGGTGTTCCACCATCAAGACAGCGCCGTCTTCCTCGCCGAGCCGACGCGGGCCAAGAGCGTCGTCGCCGAGTTCCTCGGCGACTTTCGGCCCGATTACTGGGTTTCGGATCGCTATGGCGGCCAGATGGGCTGGGCCGGCAAGCAGCACCAGGTCTGCCTCGCCCATCTCATCCGCGACGTGCAATACGCCATCGACTGCGGCGACGAGGTGTTCGCGCCTCCCCTGCGGCATCTTCTCGGCCGCGCTTGCCGCCTCGGACGAAGGCGCGAGCGACTATCCGACGCCACGCTGAAAAGCTACGAACGGCGGCTGGACGCCCGCCTCGACCAGCTCATGGCGCTCGAGCCTTCACATCAGGCCGGCGTCAAGCTGAAAAGCATGATCCGGCGAACACGCGCGTCGCTCTTCGTGTTCATGACGCGCCGCGAGCTGCCGCCGACCAACAACGGCTCGGAGCGCGCGCTACGCCCGTGCGCCGTGTTTCGAAAGATCACCAACGGCTTTCGCACCGAGTGGGGCGCCAAGCTCTACGCCGACATCCGCTCCACAATAGAGACAGGCCGCCGCCGCGCCATCGGCGCCCTCGAAGCAATCCGCCTAACCCTGGCCGGAAAGCCCCTCCTGCTCGCAGGCGCCTGAGCAATTACCCACTTTCTCCCCAAGCTTCTCCAGTAAGCCCAAAGCCAGCGCCTTAAAGCTGCGGTCAGGAAGCTGCTTGTCTTTCACGAGGCTGGTTATGACTTGCTTTTTTGTGTCCTCGTCCACGATCTCGTCCAGAAATTCCACAAAAGCATGTACCGGCAATTTGACAAGCTCCTTTGAAAAGGACGCGTCGGGGAAAACACCCCTACGCTTAAGGCGTCCGGTTATTTCCTCCTTAAGCAGCGGGTTTTCCACCCCGAAGGTGAGCAATTTGCCGTCTTTGCTGAAACGCGTTTTCTTCAGCGCCTCCACGATGGCCCCGCGCAGGTCGCCTTGCGGCGGAATCGATCGCAACTGCCAATTCAAGATTAAATTCCGCACGCGCGCGGGCGTGATGTTGAGGGCGCGAGCGATATCGTATTCGGGCGCAGCTGGGTCGATCGCGCCCGCCTTGATGAGGCAAGAAAATACCAAGAGGTCGATTTCGGATTTCGAGCGTGAGCCAAAGGCCGGGACCAGATATTCGGTGACAAATAGGTCGGTAAATTTGGCGGCATTTCCCGCCTTCGACAGCGCGCCTTTAATATCGATGGCCATTCCCACCTCCAGCGGAAAAGCGGAATTTGAAATTATCACTTCTGTTTCTCTCGCGAAAGCCAAACGCTGCCACGGCCGCCTGCACCGCGCATAGCCGTCGCCGTCAGCTACTGGTTATGAATCTGGGCCCTAACTACGATGGCAATCATCTCGAATGAGCGCGACGCAAGATGGACGGCGCAGGCCATCTGTTTACGAGCGCGAAGGAGCATCGCCTTGACCCAAGAAAAATCAGAAATCCCTCGAAGGGTTAATGCACTTGATGAAGGGAGTGTAGCGCTGGAATTTCAACCTCGCAGCGCGGTACTCGCATTACAAGAGTTGACAATCATCAACGAGTTGACATTAATTCGAGGGTGGACGCTGTCGCGTCTAATTGCCTGGGCTTTTTTCGATCAGCAAGAAAGCAAGCGCGAGGATGGGGCAGCCGAACGTCCGCTTAAGCCGAATTACGCGTATAAAAGCGGCCAACTATATTTACTTTATTATATCGATAGTCTTTGGCGCGACAGCGAACCATCGAGCATTTTTTCCAAGCCGTCGTCTGAGAAGCTGCAGACAGCACTTCACCTGTTCTTACAAACCGGCGAGAAAAGGGAAGGCTTCGGCCTTGAGGGCCAGTCGCTATCAACGCTTCACCGCAAAGCCCATAAGGACCTGACGGTCGTTTATACTGTGATGGATTTTTTGGTCAGGACGTACCACCTTTACAGGGAGAGAGGTCTTTGTCGGCTCAATATTGCGCGATACTTTGTTGAAAAATTCGTGCCGACGAAAGAGGATTTAAGCAAGAGCAGTATCGAGAAGATCTGGAATCGCTATCGAGACGCCGCGCCCTATATCTATGGCTCTTATCCGGCAATGTATCCAGCGGACTGCAGCAGACAGCGCTCCGGCAGAATCGGAATTCAAAACGGATGCAGATTGGATCAGTAGCATTACTCAACTCGCCGAAAGCTCGAGCCTCAAGGATTTTCTCGGACGTGCGGCCTTTGCTGTTAACGTGCTAGCGGGAACAGACACGCGTTTTGTCCGAATTGACGATTTTGATGGCGTTCCGCTTGCGGCTCCCTCGCTCCGCAAATTTGATGCCGATGAAGAGAACGTTATCGAGAGCTATGATCCTAGAGGCCCGGTCAAGGATTGATTCTCGTTGATGGATAGAGCCAGCGCCCGCCCTTATTGCGCGGCTCGACATTTGACCCGGATCGATCTTACCCCGGTCGGGGCCTTGTTAGTCGTCTCACGAACGTCGGCTCTACGCATGGCAGTCTCGAACCGCCACCAGAGTCGTTAGACAAAAGCGCGGCATCCTATTGATGCTCCATGATCGGTTAGACACTTGCAAAATTCATAAGTAGCTGAGTTCTCACCTATAGCATGCGACTGAAAATCGCAGTGTCGGTGGTTCGATTCCGCCCCCGGGCACCATCCCTCCCCGCTACGATAACCGGCGATAGATCAATCGGTTGAGCCGAGAGCGCATGGGCTCGGCATTAGCCGTTTCTACGCCTCGACATCCCGCGACTTGCTATTCCACTCCAAGACGTTAACCCCTGTCGCCGGACGACGGGAAACGGGCGAGGATACAGCCGAGCCTATATAAAGGAAGCCGACGATGCGCGCGCTTTCCGGCAGACCCAGACCTTTCGCCACTTCGGGATCGTAAGCGGGAGCGCCAGTGCGCCAGATCGCTCCAAAGCCGAAGCCATGCGCGGCAAGCAAAATGTTCTGCGCCGCCGCGCCGGCCGAAAGCATCTGCTCGATCTCCGGGATCTTGGATTGCAAGGTCAAAACGACGGCGACGATGACGATCACCGGTGCGCGCAATGGCTTGCGCCTTTCGCGCTCCAACATGTCTTCAGACGCATCGGGCTGTCGCGCTCTCGTCGCCGCCGCCATCAGTTCGCCGAGTTCATCCCGCGCCTGCCCGCGCACCACCAGGAACCTCCAGGGCCGCAGGCGGCCGTGATCCGGAGCGCAGGCGCCGGCGTGCAGCAGCGCGCCGATCTGCGCGTCGCTGGGTCCCGGTTCGGTCAGCGCTGCGGCGCTGGCTCGCGTTGTTATGGCTTCGAAGACGTCCATATTCAGACCTTCCGCGTCGGCTCCGCAATCCCGAGTCTCCGTCCAGGATTACACAAGCCCACGTCTTCCCATAGATCGAGTTGTGCGATCGCGTCGTGGGGTTGAGGCTCGTCGGCAGGATTAACCGCTGCAGATCCACGGTTCGATTCCGCCTAGCTCGCCGCCGGCGCCGCAGCGCGTTCCGGAAGGCGCAGGCCGCGCGGAACCAGGCGCCGCTCGGCGTATTCGAAGACTCCTTGCACGAGCAACGCAAGCGCCGCCGCCGGGATCGCGCCTTCCAGAATGAGCCCGAAATCGTCAAGCCGCACGCCCGTGAAAATTGGCTGTCCATAGCCGCCGGCGCCGATCAGCGCGCCGAGCGTCGCCGTGCCGACATTGATGACGGCCGCCGTCTTGACGCCGGCGAGCACGGCGGGGGTGGCGATGGGGAGCTCGACGAGCAGCAGACGCCGCGTCTCCGTCAGCCCGAGCGCAATGGCCGAATTGCGGATCGAAGCCGGAATGCTCTGCAAGCCTGAGGCCGTGTTCCGAATGATCGGCAGCAGGCTGTAAAGAAACAGCGCCGCGATCGCCGGAGCCGGCCCGACGCCAAGCAAAGGCAGCATGAAGACGAGCAGCGCGAGCGAGGGGATCGTCTGCAGCACGCTGGCGACCGCCAAGATGACTTGACCGAGCTTCGGGCGGCGAAAGGCGACAACGCCGAGCGGAATGGAAACGAGGATCGCCGGGCCGAGCGACAGCAAAACGAGCCGCAGATGTTCGAGCGTTCGCGCGAGAAGCCTTGAAGCGAGGCTCTGCGGCCGCGTGTTCAAGACGATCCCGAACGTGTCTTGCACGAAGCGCGCGGCCGTCTCGTCCTCGCTGCGTCTTTCGATCTTAACCGCCTTGTTCATCGCGATCATCGCCGCCTCATTGATGCGGCCTTGCATCTTCAAGAGCGCCCCTAAAGCCTTGGGAGCTTTCTGCGCGAGATCGGCGCGATAGAGCAGGAGAGCGTCATTGTCGGAAAAAACTCCGCGGTCGTCCTTGAGGAGCTTGAGATCATAGAGGGCGATCTCAGGGTCCGTCGTATAAAGGTCGACGACGTCGATCTTGCCTTCGGCGAGGCCTTTGTAAGCGATGTCATGGTCGAGGCCGCGCACCTGCGCCTCGCTTAGCCCGTAGGCGGCGCGCAAGGCGGGCCAGCCGTCCTTGCGGTTCAGAAACTCGTCGCTGAAGCCGAAGCGCAGATCGGGATGACGCGCGAGATCAGAAATCGTGCCGACCCCCAAACGTTCCGCCGCCTCCCGTCTCATGCCGAGCGCATAGGCGTCGCGAAATCCGAGCGGTTCGCTTTTCTTCAAGCCGCGCGCGGCGAGCGCGCGCGTGAGCGCCTCCTCGGTCGAGACATCCTCGCCCGCGAGGATCTCTTGGGCGAGCGTGCCGGTGTATTCGGGGTAGACGTCGATCTCGCCGGCGAGAAGGGCGCTCCAGAGGAGACGCGTGCCGCCGAGCTCCTGACGGAGAACGGTCCTTGCCCCGGCCGATGCGCAGAGCCCAGCGGCGATATCCCCAAGGATGACGGACTCGGTAAATTTCTTCGAACCGATGACGATCTCCTCGGTCGTTGCCGCGGCGCCGGCCTCGAGGGGGCAGAAAAACAAGCTCATTAAACAGAAAACGAGCGTTGCGCCGCGCAGGCTCATGGCGCTTGCTCCCGAAGCGTCGAAACGATCTCTCCAAGCGCGGCAAAACGCTGGGTCTGCGCCCTGATGAAATCGGTGACGAAGGCGTCCGCGGGCGCGGCGACGAGATCGCGAAAGCCTCCCTGCTGCAACACCCGGCCCTGGTGCACGACGACGATCGTGTCGCCGAAGAAAGCCGCTTCGCTCACGTCGTGCGTGACGATGACGACGGTCTTCTCAAGCGTGCGGAAAATCGACTTGAGCTCCTCCTGCAATTTGGCGCGCGTCATCGGATCCAGCGCGCCGAGCGGCTCGTCGAGAAGCAGGATCGGCGGATCCAGCACCAGGGCGCGCATCAAGGACACGCGCTGGCGCTGCCCCCCGGAGAGCTCCGCTGGGTAGCGCTCCAAAGCGTCAGCGGGGAAGCGCGTCAGCGCGCACAAATCACTCACGCGCTCGCGTCGGCGCGCCTCGGGCCAGCCCATTTCGCGAGCCATGAGCTCGATATTGCGTCGCGCGGTCAAGTGCGGAAACAGGCCGCCGTCCTGGATGACGTAACCCATTCGGCGACGCAGGGTCAGCGCCGAGCGCGGCGCCATCCGATCGTCGCCGATCCATACGTCTCCCTGATCGGGCGTCTCCAATCCGACGATGAGCGCCAGCAGCGTCGACTTTCCCGAGCCCGAGAGCCCCATCACGGCGGTCGTGCGGGCCTGCGGCATCGTCAGGCTCACGTCTTCGAGCACGCGCGACGCGCCGAAAGACTTGCTGACCTTTTCGAGCCTTATCATATCAATCTCGGAAGACCGTCGGCCTGCGCGTTTCTCGAAGCAAATATAGTCGCCTGAACGCCTTCCCACCATTCGCGCGAGCGAAAAGCGTAGCCATCGCTCTAATTTCAATCGACGAACCGCCGCTGGGCCGGTTCGAAGACGGCCCTATATGCCGTGCGGTCGGCCGCCCACGAAAGCGCTTCATCAGGCGAGGACCTTTATGATTCGATTAGCCTCCGACTTTCATACGGACCAACGCGCTTCGGCGCTGCGCGCGCGTCTTTTCGAAACCCGTGCGCTCTCGGTGAAGCTTGCGGCGCCGTTGAGCGCGGAAGACATGGTCGTGCAACCGATGGACGACGCGAGCCCGACCAAATGGCACCTCGCGCACACCACCTGGTTCTTCGAAACATTCGTTCTCGCGCCGCGGCTGCCAGGCTACGCCCTTTTCGACGAGGCTTTCGGCTACTGCTTCAACTCCTATTACGAGCAAGTGGGTCCGCGCCAGCCGAGACCCAAGCGCGGCCTACTCACCAGGCCCTCGCTCGAGCGCATTCGCGCCTATCGCGACCATGTCGACGCGGCGCTGGAGGCTTTCTTTGCGCTGGGCTTCGATGCGGATGACACGGCCGCGTCCGTGCTCGAAATCGGGATCAACCACGAACAGCAGCATCAGGAATTGATGTTGACCGACATTCTTGCGCTCTTCGCCGCCAATCCGCTGCGACCGAGCTACCGGCAGGCGCCGGCGCGGGGGATCGAGGCGGCGAAGGCGGGTTGGATGATCGAATACGCTGGCGGGATCGAGCGCATCGGCCACGCGGGCCAGGGCTTCGCCTGGGACAATGAAGGTCCGGCGCACGAGACATTGATCCACCCCTTTGCTCTGGCCGACAGGCTCGTTACGAACGGCCAGTTTTTGGAATTCATTCAGGACGGAGGTTACCGGACGGCGACGCTCTGGCTTTCGGACGGATGGGCGCTCGCCAAACAGGAAGGCTGGCGCGCGCCGCTTTACTGGGAGAAATGCGACGGCGAGCGGCGCGCGATGACGCTGCACGGCCTGACGCGGCTGGACTTGGCGGCGCCCGTCGCGCATGTGAGCTATTACGAGGCCGACGCCTTCGCGCGTTGGGCCGGGAAACGGCTGCCGACCGAATTCGAATGGGAGGTCGCCGCACGCAGCGCGTCTGTGGCCGCGAACGATCTCTCCAGCGGGGCGCTGCGTCCCCTGCCCGCTCCCTCCGGCGCGGCCGACGCGCCGAGACAGATGTTCGGCGACGTCTGGGAATGGACCTCCAGCGCCTATCTTCCCTATCCCGGCTATCGCGCGCCGCAGGGCGCGCTCGGCGAATACAACGGCAAGTTCATGGTCGGTCAGCACGTGCTGCGCGGCGGCTCCTGCGTGACGCCAAAGGGACATGCGCGCGCGACTTATCGCAACTTTTTCTATCCGCATCAGCGTTGGCAATTCATGGGCCTTCGACTGGCGGAGGACCGCTGACGATGCGGCGGGCGGCCGAACGCGCGGAGCGGCGCGAAGACGAAAGCGACTTCGCGCTTTGCGTCGTCGATGGACTGTCTTGGCCGGATAAGAGCCTGCCATGCCGGTTCTTTTATGATGCGCGCGGCAGCGAGCTCTTTGAAGAAATCACGCGGCTGCCCGAATATTATCCGACGCGCGTGGAAATCGCGCTCCTCGAAGCTCATGCCGAAGAGATCGTGCAGGGTCTCGGCGAAGGCGGCGCGCTCGTCGAATTCGGTTCAGGATCCAGCCGCAAGACCGAAATCCTCATCGCGCAGCTTCCGCGGCTTTCGGTTTATGCGCCGATCGACGTCTCGAAGACCGCGCTCGAGGGGGCGAGACGGCGTCTCAGCGGGCTTTACCCGGCGCTGAGCACACGGGCCATTCTCGGCGATTTCACGCATGGCGTATCGCTGCCGGAGGACGTCGCGCAAATGCGGCAACTCGGCTTCTTTCCCGGGTCGACGATCGGTAATTTCGCTCCGCCCGAGGCAGTCGACGTGCTGCGGGCGATGCGCAGGACGCTCGCGCCGGGCAGCGCGTTCGTCATCGGCGTCGATCTGAAAAAAGACGCGCGCGTGCTCGTCGAGGCTTACAACGACTCCGCGGGCGTCACGGCCGCCTTCAATCTCAATCTGCTTGCGCGCGCCAATCGCGAGCTCGGCGCGGATTTCAACCTCGCCGACTTCCGTCACGAGGCGATCTATGATCCGCTCAAGGGCAGGATTGAAATGCATCTCGTGAGCCTCAAAGAGCAGACGATCGAACTTCTGGGCGAACATTTCCATTTTCGCGCCGGTGAGCGCATTCACACGGAAAATTCCTACAAATTCTCCATCGAGCAATTTTCCGGACTGGCGCGCGCCGCGGGTTGGCGCGTCAGCCGCTTTTGGACCGACGCCCGCGGCTGGTTCAGCGTCTTCGAGTTGCGCTAGAACACGTTCCCCCAGAGCGCAAGCGGCGTTCGCGACGATCTGACGATCGCTCTCCACAGCCCCTCGCCGACAGTCGCGCTTAAAGCAATGATCAACGCCCCTGATCGGCGCCGACGCTCACTGCGGTGGCGCCGCAAATACGTACAGCCGTACCGGTACTTTTCCCACTTTCTCGCTTCCTCGAGTGGCCTTTCTTTAACTGTAGAAAGCGACGCTAACAACACCGTGGACGCGTCTTACGCCGTGTGTCGAAGAGGAGCAGCCATGTCGATCAATCTGGACACGCACAAAGCGCCTCGCCCCCAGCGACAACCGGTCCCGGAGTTGCCGCCCTTCGTGCGAATCTATTTCGATTACGTGCGCGGAAATCCGGAGATCAGCGCCCGAGTGCCCGTCGATTATCTCGATAAGCTGTGGAGCCAAGCCAGGGAGTTCGCCCTACGCAACGGGGTGGACTGTCCGATCCATCTCGAAGAGATGGAAGCGTTGCGCATCGCGGTGGAAACGAGAATGGCCACGTCGCAGGCGGCTCCCCTGGAAATTGAGAGCCTGGCATAGCGCGGACACGGCCGCCTTCGGCCGTCACCGCCGAAGCGCGACTTCGCCAAGTGAGGGATGCGCTCGCTAAATCACCGAAATCGTTGAGGCGGCGCAGGCGCATCCCTTGGGCTTCATTGCAGTCGCCACGCTTGCGTCATTTGCCGGGTCTCGTCCGAACAGCAGCGGTAGAACTATTGGCCTCTAATCTTTGAGGCTCATTCTGCGCTTCGCCTCGACTGAACGGCGCCTCGTTTTGCCATCTAAAGCGTCACCTCCACCCGCGCATAGCTTTCTTTTTCGGAGCGCAGCACGCTCACCGAAATGTCGGCGCCGTGACGGCGGATCAGAAGATCGACTCTGGCGTCGCCGACGGCGAGCGAGCGAATGATCACCTCGTCGAGGAACGGCGGCAGCTTCGGCTGGCGCAGCCGCACGCGCTGCGCGCCGCATTCGAATTCGAGGCCAAGGCTGGCTTGCAGCAGCGCGAAAGGCGCGCAAGACGACCATGCCTGCGGCGTGCAGGCGACGGGATAAAGCGTCGGTCCCTTGCCGCGCATGCGCTGGAAGCCGCAGAAGAGCTCCGGCAACCGGCGCAAATCCATGTAACCGGCCGCTTCGAAGAGGCCCGAGAATATCGCTTGCAAGCCGTGCTTCAGGCCGTAGCGCTCCATGCCCATTCCGATCAGCGCGTTGTCGTGCGGCCAGATCGAGCCGTTGTGGTAGGACATCGGATTGTAGCGCGCTTCGCCGGCGGCGATCGTGCGCACGCCCCAGCCGGAGAAGAACGGCTTTTTGAGCAGCTGCTCGCCGACTTCCGCCGCGCGCTGCTTCGGCACGACGCCGGTGAATAGAAGATGCCCGGCGTTCGATGAGCGCACGGCGCAACGGCGCTTGTCGCCGTCGAGCGCGATCGCGTAGGTTCCGATCTCCTCGCACCAGAAGGCATCGTCAAACCGCGCGGAGAGCTCCTGCGCCTCATGCTCTAGACGTTTTGCGCGCGTCGCATGGCCGAGCGCCTCGGCGATTTTCGCCGCGGCCCGCTTCGCCGCAAAGACGTAGCCCTGCACTTCGCAGAGAGCGATCGGCCCTTGTGCGAGCGTACCGTCGGCGTGGAAGACGGAATCGGACGAATCTTTCCAGCCCTGATTGACCAAGCCGTTCTCGTCAGCGCGGAAATATTCGACGAAGCCGTCTCCGTCGCGATCGCCGTAGCGGTCGATCCAGTGCAAGGCCGCCTCGATGCTCGGCCAAAGCTCTGAGATCGTCTCGAGGTCGCCCGTGCGATCGAAATAGAGTCCGGCGAGCATCACGAACAGCGGCGTGCCATCCACCGAGCCGTAATAGCGCGCGAATGGCACCTCGCCGAGCCGCGCCATCTCGCCGCGTCTGATCTCGTGGATGATCTTGCCGGGCTCGGCGTCCGCTTCCGGCCTGGTCTCTCGCGCCTGGCTCGCCGCAAGATATCTTAGCACGCCCCGCGCGATCGCGGGATCGATCCAGAGCGTCTCCATCGCCGTGATGATGGAGTCGCGCCCGAAATTCGTGCTGAACCAGGGCACGCCGGCATAAGGGAACGGTCCGTGCTCGGTCTCGGTCACGAGCATATACAGATCCGCCATTGCGCGGCAGAGCACCTCATTGAACACGTCGTTCGACGTCTCGACGCTCGCCGCGCCGGACGCCAGGCTGCGCAGCTCGCGCCGCGCTCGCTTTGTCGCCAGGAGGAAGCTGCGGGGCGGATTGATGTGCGTTGCTTCGCCCTCCACACAGCGCACGACGAAGAAGACCGACGCCCTGCCACTCGCTTTGAGATTGATCCGGTGGCGCGCGCTGGCTCGGTCGAGCCGCGTCGGATGTGGATCGAAATCGATGACCGTGCGCCGCATGACGTCATCGAGCCCGCGATAGGCGATGATTGCGCGATTTTTCGAAACCTCGATCGCCCTCTTCCCGCGGTGCTCGCGATGTTTGCCGCGCACCTCGAAAATATCGGCGAAATCGGCGTCGAAGACGAACTCGAGATCGACCCAGAAATCGGCGGCGGAAAAATTTCGCAGGCCCAGGCGCTCGTAACAGCCGCCGCGCCACAGGAATTTGGAGCGCAGGATATGCACCATGTCACGTTGCAGGGCTGGGATTCCGTCGTGGCCTTCCAAAAGATCCGGGTTGGTGAGATCGACGCTCAACGCCGCATTGTTGTCCTCGATCTTGGAGCTCAAGAGCAACGGGCGCTTGCCGTTGACGAGGAGCTGCAGGGAAGAAAGATAGCGCGTGTCGTCGTGAAAGAGCCCCTCTGGACTGCCGAGGCCGGGAACGATGTCGCCATAGCGATCAAAAATGCCGAATGTGTCGGCGTGCTTCAGCGTCCGCGTGCTAGTGTCGGATAGCGACTCGGTCGCCGGTATGTAGAATTCCGAAGGAGGCGCATCCTGCGTTGCGTGGGCGCCGGGGGCGGAGAACGCGAGTTCTTTCATGGGTCAGTCGATCCTGTCCGAAGGGACTGCAGGCGTCGACGCCTTGGGTCATGCGCGCAAGAGCGAGTAGTCCTGCGAAGCCCTCATCGCCGCGCCCGCGCTTTGGATTCCCTTCATGCGCAGGAGCCGTTCATAGAGCTTGAGATAGTTGCACGCCATGACCTCGGCGGTAAAGCGCGCTTCAAAGCAGCGCCGCACGCAAGCGCGATCGAGGCCGTCGACAGCAGCCACAGCCGCCACCGCCTCATCCAGGCCATCGACGATGAACCCGCTGACCCCGTGCTCGACAATCTCAGGCACAGAACCCCAGCGATACGCGACGACCGGCGTGCCGCAAGCCATGGCTTCAATCATGACAAGGCCGAAGGGCTCCGGCCATTCTATCGGAAACAGGAGAGCCTTCGCGCCGCCGAGGAACGCGCCCTTCTCGTCCTCGCCGATCTCACCGATGAACTCGACATGCGGTTCGTGGAGAAGCGGCTGCACCACTTTCCTGAAGTACTCTTCGTCGACCCTGTCCACCTTGGCGGCGATCTTCAACTTCAATCCGACCTGCCGCGCGATCTCGATCGCGGTGGTCGGGCCCTTGTCGGGGCAGATTCGGCCCAGGAACGCAAGATAACCGCCGGTCGCCTCGCGCGAGAGCGAGTAGAGATCGCGGGGCAGGCCATGCGGCACGGTGGCGACAAAATTGGCGGCGAGCGGCCGACGCTGATGCGCCGATATGGAAACGAGCGGCGTTTCGTCAAATTCGCGAAACAGCGGCGACAACTCAGGAAAATCGAGCCTTCCATGCATGGTCGTCACCGCGGGCGCCGCCAGGCTGCGCACCATCGGCAAGTGCGTATGGTCGGTATGGAAATGTAGAATGTCGAAATCGTCGATGCGCTGACGCACGTGCTCGAGCTGCAGCACGTTATAGGGGGAAGGATCGCGGACCTGAGCCAGGCGCAATGGCTCAGGCGCGCTCGCCACGAGCTCCGCCGCGGTTTTGGAGCCGCCGCTCGCAAAAAGCGTCACCTCATGGCCCTGGCGCACCAGCTCTTCGGTCAGATAGGAGACGATCCGCTCCGTTCCCCCATAGAGCGTTGGCGGCACGCTTTCCATCAGCGGCGAGATTTGCGCAATTTTCATCGTCGAGCCCGATTTTATCGGCGAGCAGCCAAACCGCGCGCGCCGCTCCGTCGAAGCGGCTTGGGCCCACCGGCAAAGGCTACGGTCGCGGAGATTCCACCACTGAAATGAATAACTTCTGCTTCGCCAAAATGTTCCCCTCGCTGGCTGCAAAGGCAAAGATCACGGGATTCGCCCCTGACGACCAGCCGCGCAACCGGCGCGCCTCACCTTGCGAACGAAGCGACGACTTTGAGATCCGCATTGAAATCTTGCAACATCCATTGAAAATGCTGCTGAGCCGAGGTCCGCGAAGGCCGGGAACAAGACAGCCACGCGCGCGTTGAGCAGTGACCGCGCGCAGCGGCGCTTCGCGATGCGGAGCGACGACCATTCCTCTGACGGCTCCCCATGAAAAACTTTCACTGCACATCCTGCGGGCAAACGATCGTCTTCGAGAACACGCTGTGCGGAAACTGCGGCCATCAGCTGGGGTTTCTGCCGGATATCGGGGACATGACCGCCGTCGAGCCCGAGGGCGATCGTTGGATCGCGCTCGCGGCCAAGGAGCGGCGCTATCGATTTTGCAGGAACTGGGAATTACAGGGCTGCAACTGGCTGACGGCGCCCGGCGAGGACTTTTGCCTGGCCTGCCGGCACAATCGCACGATTCCGGATCTGTCTGACCCTCGCAGCCGTCTCATGTGGCGGAAGACGGAGCAAGCCAAGCGACGCCTTTTTTATAGTCTGCTGAGACTTAGGCTGCCGCTCGGGAGCCAGGAAGAACCGCTCCTTTTCGATTTCGTGGCTCATACGGTCGCCGCTCCGAAGCCGATGATGGGCCACAGCGATGGGGTGATCACCATAACGGTCGAGGAAAGCGATGACGCGACCCGCGAGGGGCGTCGTAACGCCATGGGCGAGCCGTATCGCACGCTCTTGGGTCACTTCCGCCACGAGATCGGCCACTATTATTGGGACCTGCTCGTTCGGGACGGCGGCCGGACGGACGCCTTTCGCGAGCTCTTCGGCGACGAGCGAGCGGATTACGCCACGGCTTTAAAAAGCTATTACGAGCGCAACGACGCCGCTTCGAGCGAGAGCTTCATCAGCGCCTATGCGACGAGCCATCCTTGGGAGGACTTTGCGGAGACCTTCGCCCATTATCTCCACATCGTCGACACGTTAGATACCGCCCGCGCCTTGGGCGTTTCCCTGCGCCCGTTCAACAAGGCGGAGCTCGCCGTCGCCTTCGATCCATACCGAACTGTCGATGTGAAGGATCTCGTCGAGACCTGGCTGCATCTGACGTTCGCCGTCAACAACCTGAACCGTTCGATGGGGCAGCCGGATCTCTATCCTTTCGTGCTCTCCCCCAAGGTCGCTCAGAAAATCGAGTTCGTGATCAAGCTCGTACAAGGCAATGCGCGCACACTCGAGGGAAGCGCGCGCGCCGCTGAGTAAGACCACCAAGGGTCGAGTGATCTGTCGCCGGTGACGGTTCGCATCGCGAGACGTGAAAATCGGTTGGCGTAGACTAAGTCGCACACCGAGCCGCTTGTCTTCACCGGCGTGCGCAAGCGTGTCGCGCTCTATGCATAACATCTCACCAAACCGCGCTCGAAAGGAGATACGCCACGCTTGCTTTGTACTGCGCGCGCGAGATGTGCTCCTCTGCTTAACTCCATGGGGCGCAGACTCCACGGAAATTCGAGGAGCAGAGCATGATCAAATCGAAGACGAGCGTCGCGATTGCGGCGGCGTTGCTCATCTCTAGCGGCGTTGCGGTCGCCGCCGGCGGCGGTGGCGGCGGCGCGGGCGGCGGAACGGGCGTCGGGAGCAGGCGGCGGAGCGGGCGCCGCGACGGGGAGCGGAGGCTCGGGGATGGGATCAGGTTCGGGTCCCGGCTCCTCTGGCGGTATAGGAAACGGAAGCGCAGGCTCGGGAACCGGGCTGGGTTCGAGCTTCGGCTCAGGGTCCGGCCATTCTGGGTCGCCGACCGGCGGCAGCAGCAGCCGCTCGGGCGGATAAGTCCTCTGGAACCCTAAATTTACGCGCCCATGACCGAGCACGCATGACTGAGCGCGGATTGCGCCGCGCTCAGAATCCAACAGCTACCCCCCTGCAACTCATCCAGTCTTTTTTTCAGGATATCGATACCATTTAGATGCGAAGGCTGGTGGCGCGCGAGCTGGGAATCTCGATCGTCGCGCTGGCTCGCCCGAGGACGAGCTCTCTCAGGCCTCAGGGCTTACGGCTGGCCACCGCCGCCGGCGCTTCCGTACACCTGTCCCGTCGCGTAGCTGGCGTCTTCCGCCGCGAGCTGCACATAGATCGACGCGAGCTCCGCCGGTTGGCCGGGGCGGCCCATCGGCGCCTGCTCGCCGAAATGCTCGATCTTCTCTTGCGTCGCGCCGCCGGACACCTGAAGCGGGGTCCAAATCGGCCCGGGCGCCACCGCATTGACGCGAATGCCTTTGGGCGCGAGCTGCTTCGCCAGAGACTTCGTGTAATTCATCGTCGCCGCCTTGGTCTGGGCATAGTCGTATAGGTTCGGTGACGGGTCATAGGCCTGTTCCGAGGCGGTGCTGATGATCGCGGAGCCCGGCTTCAAATGCGGCAGCGCCGCCTGGATGATCCAAAACGGCGCGTCGATATTGGTCTTCATCGTCCAGTCGAACTGGTCGGTCGTGATCTCCGATATCGAGTCGTGCGTTTGTTGACGCGCCGCATTGCTGACGAGAATGTCGAGCCCGCCGAGCTTGCCGACGGCTTCCTGCACGAGCCTTTTGCAAAACTGCTCGTCGCGAATGTCGCCAGGCAACAGCACGATTTCACGCCCTTCGCCTTTCAGCAAATCGACGACATCGCGCGCATCGGGCTCCTCATCGGGATGATAATTGATGGCGACGCTTGCGCCCTCGCGGGCGAAAGCGATCGCGGCCGCGCGGCCCATGCCAGAGTCGCCCCCCGTGATCAACGCCTTTCGTCCGCGCAAACGATCGGATCCCTTGTAGGACGTTTCGCCGTGATCCGGTTTCGGGTCCATGTTGCGGGCAAGACCGGGCCAAGGCTGCGATTGATGCTTGAAGGGAGGCTTAGGGTATTTCTGCGTCGGATCCTGCAACATGACCGGACCTTTCTTCAGCGAGGCTTCGAGTGCAACGGGCGCCGCGGCCAGACCTGCGCCGACGCCGAAAACAACCGTCCTGCGTGAGAGCCGAGCCGTTCTCTTGCGAGCCGTTCTCTTGTGAGACACGCGCGCCTCCTTGTTCGAGGGGCTAGCTAACGCGGCGCACGCCACCGCCAAGCGAAACGGCGAGCGGCGCTATGCGCGCGCAACGCGAAAGCTGCGCCGAACGCGTCGCGCAATATTTTTGGCGTGTCGGAACATTCGCCATGCAGTCGAGTTTGAAGCATCGACTGGAAGCGGCGAGAGACGAGACGAGAAACGTCTCTGCTTTGGTCCGCCTGATGAAGGAGCGCGACGATGGACGGCATTATCTATCTGGTGGGCTTGGTGGTCATCCTCATGGCCATTCTTTCGTTCCTTGGGCTCCGTTGATCGAGAAAGAAAGGAATTGCGATGACCGACATCGTCGATTTTCCGGTTTCGCCGGCGCTGGCGCAGCCTGAGCAAACCTACGCCTCTCGGGCCTTTCCGACCGTCGATTGGCCCGCGATCTTCGCGGGCGCCATAGTGGCGGTGGCGGTCTCGTTTATCGCCGCAACTTTTGGTTCGGCGATCGGCCTCTCGGCGACATCACCCTATAAAGGTCCGCACCCGGTTTACTTTTATGTCGCGCTCGGCATTTGGATGATCTTCATAGCCGTCTCCAGCTTCGCGGCCGGCGGTTACATCACGGGCCGGCTGCGCCGACTTATCGAAGGCGCTTCGCCGCATGAGCGGGATGTCCGTGACTCCGCGCACGGATTGATCATGTGGGCGCTCGCGGCGGTGGTGGGCGCGTTTCTTGCTGCGGCCGCCGCGGGCTCTATCGCGAAGACGGCGGCTGAGAGCGGCATTACGCCAACCGATCGCTATGTCGATCTGCTGTTGCGCGGCGAGGGCGGGCCAGTCAGGGCGGCAATCAACGTCACAGACATGACGAGGGGATTCGTGTCACGCTTGGTGGCGGAGAATCCGACCGGCGATTTTTCCAACGAGGACAAAGCCTATCTCGCGAACGTCGTCGCCTCGCACACGGGCGCGTCGCAGGCCGCAGCGGCGGAGCGCGTGGATCGCGTCGCATCCGAGATGAAGGCGGACGCCGACAAGGCCCGCAAGGTCGGCGTCTATCTGGCTTTCCTCACCGCCGCCACGCTCGCCGTGGGCGCCGCGGCGGCCTGGAGCGCGACACGACTGGGCGGGAGACACCGGGACGAGAACTTCGATCTCGGCCATCTCGTGCGGCTGCATCGCAGCGAACGATAGGAGGACGTCATGGGACGCGGCATTCTGCTCTGGTTGCTCGGGGTTCCCCTCCCGATCATCATCCTGCTGGCCCTGATTTATCACTGATTTCTAACGCGGAGAAGTGTCGGGCGTGCGAGGCCGTAAAGATGGCCATCAGCACGCTCGACGCGCCGGCGACCAGACGCAATCCGACGTCAGACGCCTTCTAGTCCCTGGTCCCAGGCGTCCGCCTCGGCCGGGGCTTGCGCTTGCCCGAACCCATACAAGAAATTTGTGCAAAAGGCGTAGACGGCGCGCCCCCTCGGCCTAGGTTAGGGCTGAGACTGCAGATCGACCGCGGCCGAAGCTTCGGCCCGAAGGGGGGACGGCGGAGATGATGCAGCTACATTTCTTGTCCCTTGCGCCTTTCGCGGCCAAGGCGAGCGCCGCGCTGGAGCGCGCCTCGCTCTCCGGCGGCGTTCTCGAGCCGCACGGACCGGTCGGCGCGAGCAATGCGCAGATCCTGCTCAACGCCCTGGCGATCATGTTGATGATCGTCGTCCCGACGCTGCTCCTTACGGTCGCCTTCGCCTGGTGGTTTCGCGCCTCGAACAAAAGCGCGATCTATCGGCCCGACTGGGCTTATTCGGGGCGCCTCGAGCTCATCGTCTGGGGCATTCCGCTCCTCGTGATCTTGTTTCTAAGCGGCGTGACCTGGATCGGCGCTCACGACCAGGATCCAGCGCGGCCGCTCGCCGGGGATAGGAAGCCGGTCGAGATCCAGGTTGTGTCGCTCGATTGGAAATGGCTATTCATCTATCCGGAAGAAGGCGTCGCCAGCGTCAACGAGATCGCCATGCCGGCCGATCGCCCCGCGCATTTCTCGCTGACTTCGGCCACTGTCATGAACATGTTCTACGTGCCGCAGCTCGGCAGCATGATCGCGACGATGAACGGCATGGTGACCGAGCTCCATCTCAAAGCGGATCGGCCCGGTTCCTATTACGGCCAGTCGGCCCAGTTCAGCGGCGCCGGCTTCGCCGACATGCATTTCCTGCTGCGCGCCCTCTCCCCGGAGTCTTTCGCGCAATGGACGGCCGAAGCGCGAAAATCCGGCGGCGCGCTGGACGAAAACGCCTATCTGGCGCTTGCGCGCGAGCGCGCGGCGTCCCCGACGCGGCTCTATGGCTCGATCGATCGCGCGCTCTTTGAGAAAGTCGCGTCGCGCCGGCTCACGAGCGACGCCGAGCCGCCTAGCGGTCAGGCACAAAGAATGGAGTGAGGATGTTCGGCAAGCTCACGATCAACGCTATTCCCTGGGACCAGCCCATTCCGCTCGTCGCGGGCGCCGTGGTCGGTCTCATGCTGCTCGCCGTCCTCGCCTGGGTCGTCCTCAAGGGTCACTTTCCTTACCTTTGGCGCGAATGGATCACGAGCGTCGACCATAAGCGCATCGGCGTCATGTATGTGCTGCTCGGGCTCGTGATGTTGCTGCGCGGCTTCATCGACGCGATCATGATGCGCACACAGCAGGCCCTGGCCTATCAGTCGCCGGGCTATCTGCCGCCTCAACATTACGACCAGATTTTTTCCGCCCACGGCACGATCATGATCTTTTTCGCGGCGATGCCGATCATCATCGGCCTCATGAATTTCGCTGTCCCGCTACAGCTCGGCGTGCGCGACGTGGCCTTTCCGACGCTGAACTCGGTCGGTTTCTGGCTCACCGCGACCGGCGCGCTGCTCGTCAACATCTCGCTCGTCGTCGGCGAATTCGCGCAAACGGGTTGGCTGGTCTATCCGCCGCTCTCCGAGCTTCCCTTTTCGCCGGGAGTAGGCGTCGACTATTACATTTGGGCGATCCTGATCTCCGGCGTCGGCACGCTCATGACCGGCGTCAATCTCGTCACGACGATCCTCAAGATTCGCGCGCCGGGGATGAGCTACATGCGCATGACCATGTTCTGCTGGACCGCGCTCGCCTCCAATCTTCTTATCGTCGCCGCGTTTCCAATGCTGACCGCGTCGCTGATCATGCTCGCGCTCGACCGTTATCTCGGTTTTCGATTTTTCGGCAACGAGGGCGGCGGCAACATGGCGCTCTTCATCAATCTGATTTGGGTCTGGGGACATCCGGAGGTCTACATTCTAGTGCTGCCGGCTTTCGGCATCTTCTCCGAGGTCATCTCGACCTTCTCCGGCAAGCCCTTGTTCGGCTACCGCTCCATGGTCATCGCGACCTTGGGCATCTGCATCATCTCCTTCCTCGTGTGGCTGCACCATTTCTTCACGATGGGCGCTGGCGCCGACGTCAACGCGGTCTTCGGCATCGCGACGAGCATCATCGCGATCGTCACGGGCGTGAAGGTTTTCAACTGGCTGTTCACGATGTACGGCGGCCGCATTCGCTACAACACGCCGATGTTATGGTCGCTCGGATTCCTGGTCACCTTCGTCATCGGCGGCATGACGGGCGTGATGCTCTCTGTGCCGCCCGCCGATTTCCAGCTCCACAACAGCCTGTTTCTCGTCGCGCATTTTCACAACACGATCATCGGCGGCGTGGTGTTCGCGGCCTTCGCCGGCGTCGTCTACTGGTTCCCGAAAGCTTTCGGTTTTCGGCTGCACGAGGGCTGGGGCAAGGCGGCGTTCTGGTGCACGCTCGTGGGATTTTACGTCACATTTTTCCCGCTCTATATCGCTGGGCTGCTCGGCATGACGCGGCGCCTGCAACACTATGAAGTCGCGGAGTGGCGGCCCTGGATTTTGGCCGCGGCCGTGGGAATCGCGATTTCAAGCGTCGCGATGTTGTGCCAGATCGCGCAGCTCGTCGTCAGCATTCGCGACCGCGCCGCGCTTCGCGATGAGACCGGCGATCCTTGGGACGGGCGTTCGCTCGAGTGGGCCACGGCCTCGCCGCCGCCGGTGTTCAATTTCGCCTTTCTGCCGGACGTTAAGGGCCAGGAGCCCTATTGGGCGATCAAGCAGCGTGCGATCGAGACACAGCATCTTGCGGCGGCCGGCGAATATCGCGCGATCGAAATGCCCAAGAACAGCGCCACCGGCTTCGTGACCGCCTTCTTTGCGACCCTCACCGGCTTCGGACTGATCTGGCATATCTGGTGGATGGTCGGCTTGGGTCTCGTCCTCGCCTATGCGGGCTTCGTCGTCTTCGCCTGGCGCGATGAGGACGAATACGCGATCCCGGCGAGCGAGGTGAAACGGATAGACGGCGAGAGGCGGCGCGCGCGCGAGGAATGGCTGAAGCGCAGAGCCGGCGCGGGGGAGGCGGCATGACGGCGACAGCGACAGTGACCTTGCCCCGCGCGCTGGGGCTCTCTGCGGGCGCCGACGCTCCCGGCCACGGCGAGGGCGGGCCCGCCTCGACGCTCGTCGTCGTCGCCTATGGCTTCTGGATTTTCCTGATCAGCGACATCGTGATGTTCTCCGCCTTCTTCGCGGCGCATGCGGTGCTGCAGACGGCGACGGACGGCGGTCCCGCGGGGCGTGATCTGTTCGACCTGCGCCGGGTCGCGATCGAGACGGCCTGCCTGCTCTTGTCGAGCTTCACCTGCGGGCTTTCGGCCCTCGCCGCCGAGGCGCGCCGCATGACATGGACGCAGGCGGCGCTTTTCGTCACGGGCCTTCTGGGCCTCGCCTTTCTGTTCCTGGAGATGCGCGAATTCGCGGCGATGATCGCGGCGGGAGCCGGGCCTCAACGAAGCGCGTTTCTGTCATCCTTCTTCGCGCTCGTCGGATGTCACGGCGTGCATGTGAGCGTCGGTCTCTTGTGGCTCGGAACCATGATGGCGCAGCTCTTCGTCAAGGGATTTCGCGCCGACATTCGGCGGCGACTGCTCTGCTTCAACATGTTCTGGCACATGCTCGACATCGTCTGGGTCGCCATTTTCACGCTGGTTTATCTCGTCGGAGTCGCGCGATGACCGCAGATCACGAGAAGCTCATGGCGCTCGACGCGGCTCCTGGCTCCGAAGACGCGCGCGGCGAGGATCTTTGGGAGGGCGTGCAGGGCTATCTAATCGGCCTCGTCCTCTCAGTCCTGCTGACGGGTCTTGCATTTTTCTTCACGGGTTCCGACTGGCTGTGGGGGCCGAGCATTCCCGTGGCGCTCAGCGTCCTCGCGGTTGCGCAGATCGGCGTGCATCTGGCCTTCTTCCTCCATCTGACGACGGCGCCAGACAGTGTGAATAATTCGCTGGCGCTCGCCTTCGGCACATTGATCGTGACGCTTGTGATCGGCGGCACGCTCTGGATCATGTATCACATGAACCTGAACATGCCGCCGATGACGCAGATGGCGCCGGCGGTCACGGCGACGACGAGCTCTCAGGCCGCGAGCGGCGTCATCGAAGCCGCGAGCCCGACGCCGGTCGCAGCCAAGGTCGGAGGCGTCGTCCGGTCGCTCGACTGCGAGGTCGGCGCGCAGGTCCGGCAGGGTCAGCTCTGCGCAACGATCGACGCGCGACCCCTCGAGCAGGCGGTTGCCCAAGGCGAGAGCGCGTTGCGCGCGGCGCAGGCGCAGGTGACGCAGGATCAGGCCGCGCTGGCCGCGGCGCAGGCGCGCCC
Source organism: uncultured Alphaproteobacteria bacterium (assembly GCA_963829075.1). Lineage (GTDB taxonomy): Bacteria > Pseudomonadota > Alphaproteobacteria > Rhizobiales > Beijerinckiaceae > Methylocystis. Next base: position 26,292 of record CAWHHH010000022.1, read on the forward strand.
GGCGCATGTCCCGGCCGCAAGAAGGCGCCTCGGCGCCTTGCAGGAGGCGCTCGGCCGCGACGAGCGCGCCGCCGCCGCCGCTCAGCAAGAGCTTAACGCCGCGAAAGCGCGGCTCGCCGACACCAAGATCATTGCGCCGTCGGATGGCGTCGTGCTGGCGCGAAACGTTCAGCCAGGCCAGGCGGTCGCTGCGAATTCGCAGCAGCCGCTCTTCCTGTTCGCGCCGGGCGCCACGGTCGAGTTCAGAGCCGCCCTGGCCGGCTCTCTTGCGGCGCTCAAGCGGGGCGATAGAGTGGTCTTCACGGTCGACGCGCTTCGGGGACAGAGTTTTGATGGCGAGATCCTCTCCGTCACGCCCGCCCAGCGCGGCGAAGGCGGCCAAATCGTCGTCGGGGCGAAGAACCCCGGCGCGACGTTGAAGCCGGGCATGAAAGCGACGATCCGCGCGCCCGCCGAGTGAAGTGTCAAGGCGGCGATGCGGGGAATGGCTTCGCCAGCGCTAACCAGCCTGTCTAGCCCTTGCGCTCCTCTTCCGGCGCGCGTCATGACCCTCCGCTTGACAGTATTTCGGTCGCCGCCTGTGGAACGTCGAAGGTCGCACACTAGGGTTTGTAGCAGCGAAAAGAGTCAGGGGGCGGCGGCATGGCGACGCCAATCGAGGATTACGGCCTCATCGGCAATTGCGAAACCGCCGCGCTCGTGGCGAAAACCGGCTCGATCGATTGGTTCTGCCCGCCGCGCTTCGACTCCGCCGCATGTTTCGCGGCGCTGCTGGGGACGCCGGAGAACGGCCGGTTCTTGATCGCGCCCAAGGATGCGTCCGCGCGCGTGACGCGCCAATATCGCGACGGCACGCTGATCTTGGAGACCACCTTCGAGACCCGGGACGGGATCGCGACCCTCATCGACTTCATGCCGAAATCCGGAGGCTGCGATATCGTGCGCCTCGTCGTCGGCGAACGCGGACGCGTGGAGTTTGAGACCGAGCTCGTCATTCGCTTCGATTATGGCGTCAGCATTCCGTGGGTGAGACAGTTGGAAGACGAGCCTGGCCTCAGCGCGGTGGCCGGGCCGGACGGGCTTGTGCTCAGAACCTCGGCGCCGCTCGAAAACCAGGATATGCGGACCACCAGCGCGTTCACGGTTGCGACCGGCGAAAGCGTTTCCTTCGTGCTGAGCTATGCGCACTCCTATGGACGGCAGCCGGCGCCTTTGGACGCCCGGCAGGCGCTCGAAGACACGGAACAATTCTGGCGCAAATGGCTCTACACTTGTCCCTCCGTCGGCGACTGGGGAGAAGAGGTCAAGCGTTCCTTGCTCACGCTGAAGGCGCTGAACTACGAGCCGACCGGGGGAGTCGTGGCGGCGCCGACAACTTCTTTGCCCGAATTTATCAGCGGCCCGCGCAACTGGGACTATCGCTATTGCTGGCTGCGTGACGCGGCGTTCACGCTCGGCGCGCTGATGAGCCTCGGCTACTACGACGAGGCGAAATCCTGGCGCGATTGGCTCTTGCGCGCGGTGGCCGGCAGTCCCGCGCAGATGCAAATCCTTTATTCCGTCACCGGCGCGAAACAGTTGCCGGAACGCGAGCTTTCCTGGCTCTCGGGCTACGGCGATTCGCGTCCGGTCCGGGTCGGCAACGCGGCGGTAGACCAGCGCCAGCTCGACGTCTACGGCGAAGTGCTGCACGCGATTCACGAGGCGCTACGGGGCGGCATGCCCTCAACCCCCCATGCCGAGTCTGTCGGCCGCGTCATCCTCGAGCATCTCGAGGCGATCTGGCGCGAGCCTGACGAAGGGATCTGGGAGGTGCGCGGCGAACCGCAACACTTCACGCATTCCAAGGTCATGGCTTGGGTCGCGTTCGACCGCGCCGCCGACATGGCGGCGAGCTTTGAGAAGCCGGAGCTCGCCAAGCGCTGGCGCCGGAACGCCGATGAGATTCGCGCCGAGGTTTGCGCCCGCGCTTTCGACGAGAAGCTCGGCAGCTTCGTTCAGTATTACGGGTCTCATCTGCTCGACGCGAGCCTGCTGCAAATTCCGCTCGTCGGCTTCCTGCCGCCCGACCATCCGCATGTGCGGGGCACGCTGGCCGCGGTCGAGCGCCGGCTCATGGATGAAAGCGGGTTCGTGATCCGCTATGAAACCGAGAGCGGGGTCGACGGGCTGCCGCCGGGCGAAGGCGCGTTTCTCGCCTGCAGCTTCTGGCTCGTCGAGAATTACATTCAACAAGGCCGCATGGGCGAGGCGAGCGCGCTGTTCAAGAATCTTCTATCGATTCGTAACGACCTCGGATTGCTCGCAGAGGAATACGACCCGCGCGCGCGACGCCAGCTCGGCAATTTTCCGCAAGCCTTCAGCCATATCGGCCTCATCAACACGGCGGTCCGCTTCGCGCGCGCCAAACAACAGCTAGCCTAGGATCATCCCCGCCGCCTCGACGTCCGTGAAGATGCGCAACGCGCCCTCAACATGCAGCCGCCCGGCGGGGATGCCCGCGTCATCGGCGCGCAGGCGCTTCAACGCGCTCTTCTTCTCGGCGCCCGCGACCAGAAAGGCGGCCTCAAAGCAGCTTTCGAGCGCGGGATAGGTCAGCGTGATGCGTGTCTCGGGCCCAGCGTCCAGGACTTCGATCGCCCATCGGCGATGCTCATCCAAGGCGGCCGCGCCGGGCATCAGCGAGGCCGTATGGCCGTTATCCCCAAGCCCTAGAATCACAGCGTCGAAAAGCGGCCGCGAGGGGTCGAGAGCTTCCGCGCCATAGAAGGATTTCAGTTCCCTCTCATAGGCCTCCGCCGCCGCTTGTGGCGTCAGCCCTTCCGTTGGAATGGGATGAATGTTGGCTTGCGGAACTGGCGCGCGCGACAGAAGCGCTTTTTTCGTCATCAGATAATTGCTGCGCGGATCGTCGTGCGGCGCGAAGCGCTCGTCGCCCCAGAACCAATGCGTCCGCGACCAGGGAAAATTATCGCGAAACGGCGGCTCGGCGAGCAGCTCGTAAAACCGCTTCGGCGTGGAGCCGCCGGCGAGCGCAATCGCGACGCGCCCGTCCCTCGATTGCGCAAGTTCGGCCAGCCAAGCCGCGGCGGTCTGTGCGAGCGCCTCGGCGTCGAGCAGGACTTCGAGCTCCGCCTGCGACGGCTTCAACATCGCCACGCCCTCCATTAGGGGCTTCGTATGCGGCTACGCCGCCGCGGCGCTCAGGAAATATTTCCGCATCGCCTTGGCGAAGCCCTCGCTCTGGTTGCTGTCGGTCACCGTATTGGCCTGCGCCTTCACCTCGCTGCTGGCGTTGCCCATGGCGATGGAAAAGCCGCTCTCCCTGAACATCAGCACGTCGTTTGGGCCATCGCCGATCGTAGCGATGTCTTTGGGCGAGATATGCGACAACTTCGCCAGCGTCTCGACGACGGCACCCTTGTTCGCCTGCGGATGGGTCACATCGAGGTAATAGGCCTGCGATCGGGTGGCGCTCGCCTTCCCGTCGAGCGCCTCTTGCGCCGCCCTCTCGCAAGCCGCGACTCGCGCGAAGTCGTCGGAGACGCCGACGATCTTGACCGCATGCGAAAGATGCGCGTCGGTGAACCCTGAGACGATTTCCGGGTCGAATTTGACCGTGCGTCGCTCGCGCGCGACATGCGGCGCCTCGGGGTCGCGAATGAGCCACTGGTTTTCGGTGTAGACCCAGGCGTCGAGCCCGCTATTGAGGATGAGCCGCAGCGCCTCGCCGGCGACGCCGGGATCAAGCGCATGGCATTCGATGACCGACAGGTCCGGATGAACCAGGGCGCCGCCGTTGAAGCCGGCGATAGCGCCCGTGAGCTGCAGCGGCTCGATGAGCATCGTCATGCCGCGCGGCGGCCGTCCGCTGGTGATCGCAAGCTCGACGCCCGCCTCATTGAGCTCTCTCGCCGCTGCCTTCGCCTCCTCCGTCAGAACCTTGTCATTTGTGACGAGCGTGCCGTCGACGTCGGCGAGCACGAGGCGTGGCTTTGAATATCCGCTCATCTCGCGGCCTCGAGTTGCGGCGCGACCGCGCGCCAGCGGCGTCCGTCTCGTTTCAGAAGCTCGTCCGCGGCGGCGGGGCCGTCGCAGCCCGACGGATAATCGGGAAAGTCGGTCCCGTTCGAGGCCCAGGCGTCGAGCACCGGCTGCCCGACGCGCCACGCCTCCTCCACCATGTCGGCGCGCATGAACAGCGTCTGATCGCCCATCATGACGTCATAGATCAGGGTCTCGTAGCCGACGTTGGGCTCCTTGGGGAACCAGTCCTCGTAGCGGAAATCCATTCTTACGGCGGAGAGCTCGACAAGGGCGCCGGGCCGCTTGACCTCGAACTGCAGCGAGATCGCCTCCTTGGGCGCGATGCTCAGCACGAGCCAGTTCGGCTTCAGACACTCGACGGGCGTGTGCTGGAAGGTTGTGGCGGGCGCCTGCTTGAAGCAGATCGCGACCTCGGTCGATCGCTGCGACATGTGCTTGCCGGTGCGGATGTAGAACGGGACCCCGGCCCAGCGCCAATTGTCGATCTCCAGCCGCATCGCGACATAGGTTTCGACATCGGAGGTGGGCGACACATGAGGTTCGTCGCGATAGGCGCGCTTTTGTTGATTCATGACCACGCCGGCGCCGTATTGGCCGCGCACCGCTTGCTGGGGCTTTACGGGCCGCATGGCCATGAAGACTTCGGCCTTCTTGTTTCTTATCGACGTCGCATCGAAGCCGACCGGCGGCTCCATGGCGATCATGCACACAAGCGAAAAGACATGGTTCGGCACCATGTCGCGCAGCGCGCCGGTCGCCTCATAGAAATTGCCGCGTCCCTCGACCCCGACCGTCTCGGCAACGGTGATCTGCACGTGGTCGATCCGGTCCCTGTTCCAGATTGGTTCGAAGAAGCCATTGGCGAAGCGCAGCGCCATGATGCTCTGCACGGTATCCTTGCCGAGGAAATGATCGATGCGGAAAATCTGGTCCTCGCGCAGCACGCGAAGGATGCGGTCGTTGAGGAGTTGCGCCGACTCGAGATCGTGCCCGAAGGGCTTCTCGATCACGACGCGACGCCAGTAGGGCGGAGCGCCATCGCCTCGGAGATGCTCTCGCACCAGACCGGCTGCGCCCAGCTCCTCGATGATGGTCTCGAAGAAGCGGTCGGCGACGGCGAGGTAGAATATGACATTGCGCGCCTGGTGCTTTTGGAGCTCGCACGTCAGATGTTCATAGGTTTCCGCCTGGGTGACGTCGCCCTTGAGATAAGTCATTTTTGCCGCAAGCGCCGCCCAGGCCCGCTCGTCGACGCCGGCCGCGCTGAACTCGGCGCGCGAGCCGACGAAGCGTTCGAGAGAAGCATGCAGATGCTCGCGCCACTCTTGCGATGAAATATCGCCGCGGCTGACGCCGATCAGCGCGAACTCCTCCGGCAGAGAATCCGTGCGCGCAAGATTATAGAGCGCCGGCGTGAGCAGCCGGTTCGTCAGATCGCCCTCGGCGCCGAAGATCACCATGACGCAGGGGTCGGGGCGTTTGGGCGCCTGTCGCTTTGCGTCGCCCTCGCATCCCGCCTGAAGCCGTTCGTCCATGACGCTACTCCGCTGCGTTGGGCGGCGCGGTCTTGGCCTCGCGCCCGGCCTCCTTCTTCTCGACATGCCCGCCGAATCCAAAGCGCATGGCGGAAAGCAGCCGGTCGCCGAACCCGCGCTCGCGTCGCGAGCGGAAGCGCGCATAGAGCGCGGAGGACAGCACCTCCGCCGGCGTCGCCTGCTCGATCGCCGCTTCGATGGTCCAACGGCCTTCGCCGAAGTCCTCGACGAAGCCGGAGAAGCCCTCGAGTTGCGGATCCTTGGCGAGCGCCGCGGCGGAGAGGTCGAGCAGCCAAGAGGAGATCACGCTGCCGCGCCGCCATACTTCCGCGATGTCGGCGACGTTCAAGGCGAAACGTTCGTCCTGGGGCAGCTCGGCCGAGTCCTTGGTGCGCAGGATGTCGAAGCCTTCGGCGTAGGCCTGCATGAGACCGTATTCGACGCCATTATGCACCATCTTGACGAAATGCCCGGCGCCGGTGGGGCCGGCGTGGATGTAGCCGCGCTCGGCGCGCGTGTCGGCCGAGGCGCGGCCCGGCGTGCGCGCAATCTCGCCGAAGCCCGGCGCGAGCGCCGCGAAGATCGGATCGAGCCGGTCGACGGCGGTCTTAGGGCCGCCGATCATCATGCAGTAGCCGCGTTCGAGACCCCAGACGCCGCCGGAGGTACCGCAATCCACATAATGGACGCCCTTCTCCTTCAGCGCCTTCGCGCGGCGGATGTCGTCCTTGTAGAATGTATTGCCGCCGTCAATGATCGTGTCTTCCGCTTCGAGCAGCCCGCCGAGCTGCCGGACGGTCTCTTCCGTTATCCCTCCCGCGGGCAGCATGACCCAGACGGCGCGCGGCTTTTCGAGCGTCTTGACGAGCTCGGCGAGAGAGGCGGCTTGCGCCGCGCCCTCCTGCGCCAGAGCCGCGCGCGCCTTTGGATTGGAGTCGAAGACGACCGTGCGATGCCCGGCGCGCATGAGGCGGCGGCTGATGTTTCCGCCCATGCGGCCCAGTCCGACGATTCCGATCTGCATAGAGGCTTCTCCTTGAATCTAGCGCAGCGCCGCCTCCATCGCGTCGCGAAGACCCGCGAGGCCCCTTTGCGCGTCGTTGAGATGGACGCGCAGCGCGCGCCGCCCTTTCTCGACCATGGCGTCGAAATCGCCGCGCGCCTGCGTCTCCTTCACGACGCCGAAAGAATAGGCGTGGCCGGGAACCGCGATGTCCTTGGCGTCGTGGCAGGTGATCTGCAGGAAGACCCCCGAGTTCGGGCCTCCCTTGTAAGCCTGTCCCGTCGAATGCTGGAAGCGCGGACCGAATCCCAGGCATGAAGCGCTGAGCGTGCGTTCATGAATGAGCGCCCGCAATTCGTTGAGCGCGCGCCTGTGCGCCTCATTGCGTTCGACATAGGCGAGGAGCGCGATGTAGTCGCCCCTCCTCGCATCGGCCTCAGCAAGATGGCTGCGCAGATAGCCCGTCAGCGTGTTGTGCCTTCCGAGCTTGGCGCCGTATTGCGCATCGGAGTACAGCGCGAGGCCGTTTTCGCTGAACAAGGGCTCCTGCTCGGGCAGCCGATGCGTCTTTTCATATTCCGCGCTCAGCGCGCGCGTCTTCGCCTTGCTCGAACTCGACGTCGGGCTGGTCGAAGGGATTGACGCCGAGCACCGCGCCGGCGACGGCGGTCGCGATCTCGAAGCGGAAAAACTCCTGACCCAGATTCCAGACGTCCCTCACGACAATGCGCGCGACGGGGTGGCCCGCCCGCGCGAGCGCCTCGACGAGCTGCTGCTGCCGCGCGTCCGCGCGCCCTTCGAGCTCGATATAGATGAAGAATCGATCGCGGCCGTAGCGCTCCACGGCGGCGAGCGGCTCGTCGGCGATCGGGATCAGGCCTTTTCCGCGCTTGCCTGTGCTTTCCGCGAAAAGCTGCTCCAGCCACGCGCCGATGGCTGCAAACGCCGGCGAGGCGATGATCGTGACCTTGTCGCGCTGAAGCCAGCGCGCCGCGACGCCCATCGCGACGCCAAGCCTGACGCCGGGATTTTGCGCCGGAGGCGCGTCCGGCCCGCAGGAGCGCATCATGATCTTGGCGCTTTCGAGCAGGCGTCGCACGTCGAGCCCCATTGCCGCCGCCGGGACGAGGCCGAAATCTCGACAGCGCCGAGTAGCGGCCGCCAATGGTCTTGTCGCCGAAGAAGACTCGCGCGAAACCCGCTTCCTGCGCGCGCTTTTCCAGCGAGGATCCCTTGTCGGTCACGGCGACAAAATGCTCACCGGCGCGGTCGCGCCCGCGCAAGGCGGCGACGCGCTCGAGGAAATAGTCCATCAAAATGTTCGGCTCGAGCGTGCCGCCCGATTTCGACGACACGATCACCAGCGTCTTGCCAAGGTCGAGCGCCGCTTCAGTCGCCGCAATCTGCGCCGGATCGGTGCTGTCGAGCACGTGAAGTCTCGGCCAAGCCGGCTGGCGCCCGAATGTCTCCGCAAAGACTTCCGGCGCGAGGCTCGAGCCGCCCATGCCGACGAGCAGCGCGTCGGAATAGCCCTGCCGCTTCACATGGGCGGCAAAATCTTCGAGCTCGGCGACGTCGGCAAGCTCGGCGTCGACGATCCGCAGCCAGCCGAGCCATCGGTCTTCGTCGGCGCCAGTCCAGAGCGACGCATCGCCCGCCCAGAGGCGCCGGACGCCGCCGTTCTCGCGCCAGGTCTCGAGCTCTTCCTCAAAGCGTTTCTGCGACTCGCAGGAATGCATGCCGAAGGCGAAGCCGGGTTGCGGGCCGTCGAGCAGCCCCAATCGCCGCTGCGCCACGGCGCCGAGCAGCTTGTCGAAGGCGTCGGCAAAGAGACGGACGCCGTCCTCCGTGAGCTGTGTCGTGACGTCGTCGAGGTTTACGCCATAGTCGGCGAGCGCGGCCAGGTCGGCCTGCGCTTGCGGCAAGTCGCGCTCGATCGCGTCTCGCGTGACGACGCCATGACCCCGAAAGGCGTCGAGCGTCGCAGGCGGCATGGTGTTGACCGTATCCTGTCCTACCAGCTCCTCGACATAGACCGTATCCTTATAGGCGGGATTCTTCGTGCTCGTCGAAGCCCAGAGCAGACGCTGGACCCTTGCCCCGGCGCCCGCGAGCCTCAGCCAGCGCGGGCTGGCCACAAGCGACTTGAACAGGACATAAGCGACCTTGGCGTTGGCGATCGCGGCCTTGCCCTTGAGTCGCGCCGCGCCTTCCTTCGGGGCGTCCTCCAGCAACTTGTCCACGGCCGTATCGATGCGGCTGACGAAGAAGCTCGCGACGCTTGCGACCTTCGACACGTCCCCTCCCGCTCGCAGCAGATCTTCGAGGCCCGACATATAGGCGTCGGCGACCTGCTCATAGACCCCGACCGAAAAGAGCAACGTGATATTGACGTTGAACCCCTGCGCGATGAGCGCCCGGATCGCCGGCAGGCCGGCTTTCGTGGCCGGGACCTTGACCATCAGATTGGGACGCGAGACCGCGCGCCAAAGGTGGATCGCCTCTTTTATCGTGGCCTCGGTGTCGTTTGCGACATAAGGCGAGCACTCGAGACTGATGTATCCATCCGTGCCCTGCGTGCGATCGTAGACGGGACGGAGCGCGTCGGCCGCGCCGCGAATGTCCTCGAGCGCCAGCGCCTCATAGATTTCCGATACGCTGTGATCGCCTTGTGACAAGAACGTCTTGATCGCCGCGTCATATTCGTTGCTCTCGCCGATCGCCTTCTCGAAGATCGACGGGTTGGACGTCGCGCCTCTCAGGCCATCGCGCTCCGCGCGCATGCGCAGCTCGCCGCCTTCGACGAAGCTTCGCTTGAGGAAGTCGATCCATACCGACTGGCCGCAAGCGCTCAGCTCGTTCAATGGATTCATGATCCGACCCTCGTTGCTTTGCGTGTTGGGTCGTCAGCGCCCCCGGCGCCCGCGACCCGCGGGCGTTCAGAGCAACGCCTCGACATGTTTGCAGACATTCTCCACGGTGAAGCCGAACTCTCGCAGCGTGACCTCGCCGGGCGCCGACGCGCCGAAATGATCCAGGCCGAGGACGTCGCCGCGGTCGCCGACGTAACGACACCAGCCTTGCGGAGCGCCGGCCTCAACCGCAAGCCGCGCCGAAACCCCGCGGGGGAGAACCTCGTCGCGATAGGCCTTCGGCTGCGCTTCAAACAATTCCCAGCTCGGCATGGACACGACGCGAACGTGAACGCCCCGCTCCTCGAGCTTCTTTTGGGCTTCGACGATCAGATTGAGCTCGCTGCCCGAGGCGATCAGCACCGCGTCCGTCTTGCCATTGGGCGCGTCGGCGAGGACATAGGCGCCGCGGCGCAGCCCGTCCGCCGGCGCGTAACGGCTGCGATCGAGCGTTGGCACCTTCTGACGTGACAGCGCCAGCGCCACGGGGCGGTTCTCGACGGCGACGGCGACACGCCAAGCCTGCGCCGTTTCGTTGGCGTCGCCCGGCCTTATCACCGTGAGTCCCGGAATGGCGCGCAGGCTCGCGAGCTGCTCGACGGGCTGATGCGTCGGCCCGTCCTCGCCGAGCCCCACGCTGTCATGTGTGAAGACAAAGACGACATGCAGCTGCATCAGCGACGCAAGCCGGATCGGCGGGCGCATATAGTCGGAGAAGATCAGGAAGGTCGCGCCGAAAGGCAGGGCGCCGCCATGCGCCGCCAAGCCGTTGAGCACGGCCCCCATTGCATGCTCGCGCACGCCAAACCAGATATTGCGGCCGGCGTAGCTCCAAACGCCATTGCTTTGCTGCGCCGGGGCCTGAGCCTGAGACTCGAAGTCGCCGAGGCCTTTCAGCGCGGTGTAGGTCGAAGGGTTGAGATCCGCCGAGCCGCCGATCAACGCGGGAAGCCTCGGGGCGATCGCGTTCATCACCTTGCCGGCGGAGACGCGCGTCGCTTCGCCTTTGGCGTCGGCTTTGAACTCGGGAATGTCGCTGTCCCAGCCGTCGGGAAGCTCTCCACGCCAGGCCTGCTGCAAGGAGTTCGCGAGGTCGGTGTATTTCTCTTCATAAGCCTCGAAGTCCTCGCTCCATTCGGATTCGAGCTTGCCGCCGCGCTCGATCGCTTGGCGCATGTGGGTGGCGACGTCGTTTGGCACGAGAAATGTCGGCTCGGTGGGCCAGCCGAGATTCTGCTTCGTCAAGCGGACCTCGTCCTCGCCCAATGGCGAGCCATGCGCCTCGAACGTGTCCTGCTTATGCGGCGAGCCATAGCCGAGATGCGTGCGCACGCGGATCAGAGAAGGACGTTCCGTCTCGTCGCAAGCCGCACGCAAGGCGGCGTCGAGCGCAGCGAGATCGTTGCCGTCGGCGACCTTCTGCACATGCCAGCCATAGGCCTCGAACCGTTCGCCGCAATTTTCGGTGAAGGCGACGTCGGTGCCCGCGGAAAGCGTGACGTGGTTTTCGTCGTAAAGGCAGATGAGCTTGCCAAGCCGCAGATGACCGGCGAGAGAGGCCGCCTCGGAGGCGACGCCCTCCATCATGTCGCCATCACTCATGATCCCGAAAGTTCGATGATCGACGATGTCGAATCCCGGGCGATTGAAGCTCGCCGCGAGATGGCGTTCCGCAATGGCGAAGCCGACCGAGTTTGCGAAGCCTTGGCCGAGCGGCCCGGTCGTGATCTCGACGCCAGGCGTCAGCCCGCGTTCGGGATGGCCCGGGGTCTCGCTCTCCCACTGCCGGAAGCGCTTGATTTGCTCGAGCGGCAGATCATAGCCGGTAAGATGCAGGAGCGCATAGAGCAAAGCCGAGCCGTGACCGGCGGACAACACGAAGCGATCGCGGTCGTCCCATTTCGGATTTTTCGGATTGTGCTTGAGAAAGCGGGACCACAGCACATAGGCCATCGGCGCGGCGCCGAGCGGCAGGCCCGGATGGCCGCTATCGGCTTTTTGGACCATGTCGACGGCGAGAAACCGAAGCGTATTAATGCAGCGCTGGTCTAGCGCAGCGTCCGAGGTAGAGAACGTCATGACGTCGCTTCACGCTGGGCCAAAAGGACACGACACAATTAGGGTGGCGCAACGCCCCATCAAGCCAGCCTGTCGCAAACTTTGCGAGAGGCGGCGGGGCGCCGACACAGGCTCGGCCGGGGTGCGGCGCTGTCCTTGAACCGCGCAGGCCCTACTTGCCTCATCGCGCGCCATGTCCGAAGTCGTCATCGCCCCTTCGATCCTGACCGCCGACTTCGCCCGGCTCGGCGAGGAGCTGCGCGACGTCGTCGCCGCCGGCGCGGACAGGATTCATCTCGACGTGATGGACGGCCATTTCGTCCCCAACATCACCTTCGGCCCGGGGCTGGTGAAGTCGCTTCGACGCACGACCGACCGGCCGCTCGACACGCATCTGATGATCGCGCCCGCTGATCCTTTCCTCGAAGCCTTCGCCGAGGCGGGAGCCGACGTCATCACGGTTCATGCGGAGGCCGGCCCGCATCTGTGCCGCTCGCTGCAAAGGATCCGCGCGCTCGGCAAGAAGGCGGGGGTTTCGCTCAATCCGGCGACCTCTGAGCGCGTGCTGGACTATGTGCTAGAAGACGTGGATCTCGTGCTGGTCATGAGCGTCAATCCGGGCTTCGGCGGGCAAAGCTTCATACCCGCGCAGCTCGAGAAGATTCGCCGCATCCGCGAGAAGATTGGGCGGCGTCCAATCCGCTTGCAGGTTGACGGCGGGATCTCGCCCCAGACGATCGGCGCCGTCGTCAAGGCCGGCGCCGACTGGGTCGTCGCCGGCTCGGCCGTGTTCGACGGCGGCGGCCGCGAGTCCTATGCCCGAAACATCGCCGCGCTGCGTGCGGCGGCGGGAAAGGCGAATAGAGAGTAGCGAGTAGCGAGTGGAGCGCTCGTTATTATTCGCCACTCGCCATTCTCTACTCGCTACTCTCTACTCGCTTCCTCACCGCAACAAAACGAGCGGGTCGCCGAGCCCAGGTATCGGATGGGCGTACGGGAAGGGAGGGTGCAGGGGCACGACGAGGTCCGAGGCGCCGCTCACATATTCCATGAAGGATATCTTCTGCGACGTCACGCTCGGATAGCAGGTGACGATATTGGCGCAACTCACGTTGATAGAGAGGTGCGCCCATCCGTCTCCGGATGGGACCTTTTGGATCGTGACCGCGGTCCCCTCGCTCTTTCCATAAGGACCGAAGGTCTGGATGCGCCATTCGTCGGCCCGCTCGATCTTATAATGGGCGTTTTGCCCCACCCAGGCGATCGCTCTCGCCCATTTGAAGTCGCAGTCGGGCCCGAGCCGGCAAACGACCGCCGTCGGCGTTCGTTCGTCCTCTGGAGCGCTGCCGCAGGCGGCGAGCATGAGCGAGATCGCAATGGAGAAAAAGAGCGCGAGGCGTGTCGGCATCGGAGCGATCCATGTCGTCTTCGGCCCCGAAGTTTAACGGGCGGATCAGGCCCGACGTTGCGCCATCGAAGTCGAAAGGTAAAGCTTGGCCGTTCGTGGGCCGCAGTCAGCGCCGGCGTGTTTACATCTAATTAGCCAATTTTGCACATTCTGCGAATCGACCTCCTTGACAGCAGCGAGAGAGGTCGACGGGCACGGGTGCCGCCGCAAGGATCAGGCTGGGCTCTTTTCAGACCACAATCGAAGAAGGAGTCGAAACGTCTGTGCAAGGCGCTCACGCCGCCGTGGTGATCAGCGATAACTTCTCGGGTAGCACCCCCCAGGCGAATTGGCCGGGCGACGGCCCCTTCCTCTCGGTTCCGCCGCCGGGCAATGTCCAAAACCTTCCCTCCGTCGATCTGATGGGGCCAGGTTTCTTCCAAAACTTGGCGCCGGTGGGTCAGAACGCGGTGGACCTCGACGGATCGACCGGTTTCAACAACCGGCTCTGGCGGGCGATATCACGTCTACTCATTTTCTGACGCCGGGCAACTACTCGGTTCAGTTCATGCTCGCGGGCAATCTGCGCGGCGCCCCGTCGGAAACGACCGAGGTCTGCATTGGTCTCCAGTGCCAGGCCATCACACCTGCGAACACCCAACCCTACACGCCCTATAATCTCTCGTTCACCAACGCTTTTGGTAACCTGTCGTTCTTTGACCAAGGGCCAGCCGACCAGATCGGCAATCTCCTAGCGGACATCGTGGTGACCGCTCCCGGCCCGAAGGTAGGCGAAGGCTTACTGGGCTTCGCCGCGATGTCGGCGCTGCTCATGCTTGTGAGACACTGCGGCCTCCTCGTGTGATCTAGTACATCGATTCCGTAGCGGTTGTCATTTGTGCGGGATTCATTCTGGCGCCGCTGCGGTATAGCGTTCTGCTTGATTCGTAATGGGGTTGACGAAGATGGCGGCATGGCGACAAGCGTTGGCGTTGGTGATCGAAGATGAGGATTTGGTTCAGCTCACGACGATTGCGCGCTCGCGCACGGAGCCGGCGAGGCGTGTGGAGCGCGCGCGGATCTTGCTGGCCTATCGCGAAGAACCGTCGTTTTTCGCCGTCGGCCGGGCGCTGGGATTGCACCATCAGACCGTGCAGCGCTGCGTCGAACGGGCGGTGGCCCTCGGCCCGCTGGCGGCGCTCGACGAGCGTCCGCGGCCAGGCAAGGCGCCCCTCATCACGACCGAGGCCAAGGCTTGGGTGGTGTCGCTGGCCTGCCGCAAGGCCAAGGAACTCGGCTATCCGCATGAAGTTTGGACGACGCGTCTGCTGGCGCGCCATGCGCGCGAGCATGGGCCGGCGGCAGGCCATGTCTGTCTTGCCCAGCTGGCGCAAGGCACTGTGTGCAAGATCCTCGATCAGCATGAGGTGAAGCCGCACAAGGTGCGCTACTACCTGGAGCGCCGCGACGCCGACTTCGAGGCGAAGATGGCCGAAGTGCTGTGCGTCTATCGTGAAGTGGCCCTTCTCAAGGAAGCCGCTGAGGCAGGCGAAGGCGACGGGAGCGTCGTGATCGTCTCCTACGATGAAAAGCCTGGGGTGCAGGCGATCGGAACGACGGCGCCGGATTTGCCGCCCAAGCCTCATGAGCACGAGGCCTTTGGGCGCGATCACGAGTATGTCCGACACGGAACGCTGAGCCTGCTCGCCGGCATTGATCTGATGACCGGCAAGGTTCACGCCCTGGTCAGAGATCGTCATCGCAGTCGAGAATTCATCGAGTTCCTCGAGCTGCTCGACGCGGCCTATCCGACGAACGCGGCGATCAAGGTGATCCTCGACAATCATTCGGCGCATGTCTCCAAGGAAACCAAAGCCTGGCTCGCCAGGCAGCCGGTGGGCCGCTTCACGTTCACCTTCACGCCCAAGCATGGCTCCTGGCTCAATCTCATCGAAGGCTTCTTCTCCAAGCTGGCTCGCTCCGTGCTGCGTCATATCCGCGTCGCGTCAAAGCAAGAGCTGAAAGAACGCCTCATCGGCGCCATCGACGACGTCAACCAACATCCCGTAGTCCATTCATGGACTTACAAACTCGACGCAGCCTGATATGATTCGAACTTCCGAAACGCTGTACTAGGCGCCGCAACCACCCGAAGCTCAGTCCCCGCACATCAACGCCCCGCCGAGGATCCTCTCCGGCGGGGCGTTGAGATTCAACGACTGGCGAGCCGTGCTCATTGGCGCGCTTGACGCCGACGCCAAACCTCGAGCTGGAAACTCTCCGCTTCTCGAATATTTTCAGTAGCCCCAAGCTCTTTCGAGCGCGGCTGCCGACGCAGTCCGTCGTCCTGGAGAGCGAAGTCGTGCCGAGGGCGAGATGACCGCGCAATCTGGACGGGAGAACCCGATCCTCGTGACGGGAGCGGCGGGCGCCGTCGGTTCGATCGGCCGCAACCTCACCCAGATGCTGCTCGCCAAGGGGCGCAGGGTGCGCGCGCTGGTCCGCCGAGAGGACGCGCGCGCCGAGGCCCTCCGCCGGCTTGGAGTCGAGCTCATGCTCGGCGACATGACCGATCTTCCCTCGATGCACCGCGCGATCAAAGGTTGCAAGCGCATCTATTTCGGCATGTCGGTCTCGGCGGACTATCTCGCGGCCACGGTCAACACCGCAGCCGTGGCGCGCCATCACGGCGTCGAAGCCTTCGTGAACATGTCGCAGATGACAGTCTCGCAGATGAGCATCACCGAGAGCACCGACAGCCCGCAACAGAAGCTGCACTGGCTGGCGGAGCAGGCCTTGTCATGGTCGGGCCTGCCGGTCGTCACCATGCGGCCGACGGTCTTCCTCGAAGGATTCTTTTTGCTTCTCGCCGCGCCTGGCGTGCGGGACGCCGATGAGTTGGCGCTCCCAATGGGCGACGGCAAGACCTCGCCGATTTCGGCTGTGGATGTGGCGCGCGCCCTCTCGGTCATTCTCGACGATCCTGCGCCGCACATCGGGCGGATCTACAATCTGACCGGTCTCGAGTCGGCGGATCTCAATCGCTACGCGCGCGACTTTTCCGAAGCGCTCGGCCGCACGATCCGCTATCGCGACGCGCCGCTCTCCAGTTGGAGCGAGACGCTTTTGAAGGCTGGCATGCCGCCGCATGTGGTCAAGCATCTCTCCGTAATGACGGAGCTGAACAAGCAGGGCCGCTACGACCGCATGACCGATGACTTGTTCCAGCTCACCGGCCAAAAGCCGATCGGCATGTGCGACTTCGTTAAATTGCATGCCGCCGAGTTCACGCGGCAAAAAACCGCGGCTTGAGCGTCAAATATGAATGACGCGCACCGCGATGGGTGCGAGCATCGGATGCATGGGAGCCTTGAGATACACTCGCTTCCGGAGCGGCGTCAGTGGCCGGCGCTTTGGCCGCCGTCGACGTGAAGGATTTCTCCGGTCACGAAGCCCGCCGACTCAAGATACATGACCGCATCGACCACGTCGGAGATCTCGCCCATACGGCCCATAGGGTGGAGGGCGCCCAGCTGCGCGTGGGTCTCGACGGGATGCATCGGCGTCTTGATGACGCCCAGCGCGACCGCGTTCACACGGATTGCGCGCTTGGCGTATTCGATCGCGAGCGACCTTGTCGCCGCGTTGAGGCCTCCCTTCGTCAACGACGCGAGGACGGATGGGATCCCGGAAAACGCGTTGTCGACGAGGCTCGTCGTGATCTGCACGACGTGGCCTCCGCTCCGCTTTTCCATTTCGCCGATTGCAAGCTGCGTGGCGTGGAAGAAGCCGGTGACGTTGACGCCCAGGATCGTCGCATAATCGCTCACCGTATATTCGGTGAACGGCTTGGCGATGAAGACGCCGGCGTTGTTGACGAGCGTGTCGATGCGCCCGAATCGAGCCACGCCCTCAGAGATCATGCGTTCGGCCGTCCTGCGATCGGCGATGTCGCCGGGGACGACGAGAATCTCGGGGTCCTTCGACGGCTTGACGGACCGCGCCGTCGCGACCACCCGGTAGTTGCGCGCGCGATAGGCCTCGACGAGAGCCGCGCCGATGCCTTGTGACGCGCCTGTGATGACCGCGACCTTCCTTTCGACGTCCATCGTAAACCTCCCCAACAGCCGCGCGGCTCAAGCCGAAGGCTCCTCTACGAAGATCGACGCCGATGAGCGAGTTCAGGCGAGGCGCGCAGATGCGCGCCTTCGCTCTGCGAAGGGTCAGGGCTTGCTGGTTCCCCCGCCTCCTTTCAGCCCCTTGACGATTTCGCCCAGCTCTTTCAGCGCCTGCGCGTCTTCGACGCTCACGGGCGCTCGATTCCTGCAGCGCGGATCGGTCCTTTGCAGCGCGCCGAACATGGCGGGCGTGACGGGGATCGGAGCGCATCCATGATTCTCTTCGCAGATGAGATCGAATTCCGGCCGCGCTTGCACATGGCAGGCGAAGCAGTTTTGCTCGAACCGGTTGTTGACCTCGGCGAATCCGCGTCTGAAGATTTTCGAGCCGTGCTCGTCCACGTCGATATAGAAAAACTCCCAGTCGCGTGTCGCGCGATTGAACCCTTTCTCGTGCTTGATCATCACTTCGTTCGGGATCAATTGAACGACCGAACCTTCCGGATAGTCGCCCCTGCCGGCGGAGGCGACGGCCAGTGTTCCCGCCAAATTTCCGAGGAGATTGTCGACGTAGAAGTGGCGCACCGGCGTCATCTCGGTGATACATTTGAACGAATTATCGTCGACTTTGAGCGTTTCCGCCGCCCGCGCGTGAGCGGCAATGATAAAGAACAAGGTTGCGAGCAGCGCCGTCGACTTTGATGAGCAAAAGAATCGAATCTTGACCATGGCGGTTTCCTCCCGACGGCTCGGCGCAAGAGATCAACGACGCGCGCCTCGGCCTCCGCGGGTTCGGATGACTTAGGGGTTCTCGCCCGCGATCGGTCGTCCGGGGGAGAACGAAAATCTGTCCGTCTTCAGCCTGAGGCCACGCTTCGGGCTGGCTCAAGGCTAAAACGTAGGGCAAGGACGGAGTCCGGCTACGGTCCTCATGCCCATTCCGGAAAAACAGAAGCGCCAAGAACAGAAGCGCCCACGTGGGATTCTACGAGACGCCGATCGCCTCTAGGCGCGTCGGTCGGCCAATCGGCGAGATAAGCGAAGCGCTAGCCAATTTAGCGCGACTCCGAGCGAATGAGCGCTGTTCTCTAGCGTGCCGATAAATTGCTTCATCCAATTGCAGGCGTCCCGCTCGCGAATCCGCGTCATCAGCGCGCTATGACGCCAGATCCGTTCGGCTAGCGGCATGTGTATCGCTGTCTGCATCGCTTGCGCCACTTCATCGGCGTCATAGGGGTTGACGATCAAAGCCTCTTCGAGGTCTTCCGCGGCGCCCGCAAACCGTGACAATATCAACACCCCGGGATTTTCCTCATCTTGGGCGGCGACATACTCCTTGGCGACGAGATTCATGCCGTCGCGCAGGGGCGTGACCAAGCCCACCTGGCTGCCGCGATACAGGGCGGCGAGCGTCTCGCGCGCCACGCGCCGATGGATATAGCGCACGGGCGTCCAGTCAAAGTCGCCGAACTCTCCATTAATTTCGCCGGAAAGCGCTTCGAGCTCATGGCGAATATCGGCATAGGCCCTAACCTCTTCGCGGGTCGGCGGCGCAATCTGCATCAATGTCACCGCCTTGCAATTTTGCGGATAGATCTCGAGCAGGCGCCTGAACGAGCGCAACCTATCCGGCAAGCCTTTGGTGTAATCCAGGCGATCGACTCCAATGATGTTGATGCGGGGCTCGCCCGCCCTGTGCATGCGTAAAATTCGCGTGCTCGCCTCGGGAGTTCTCGCCATTGCGGCAAAAGCGTCGACATCGATTCCGACTGGGAACACGGCGACGGAGAGAAGCTTGTCCGCCAGGCGAAGAACATCGGGCGCAACCATCTCCCCATCCATGAAATCACAAACGAAACGGCAGAAATTTCCAAGATCGGTTTTGGTTTGAAAACCGACCAGGTCATATTCGAAGAACGCCTTCAGCAACCACTCGTGCTCGGGAATCGCCACCAGCATGTCAGGCGGCGGAAATGGAATATGGAGGAAGAAACCGATCTGAGTGGTCACGCCACGCGCGCGCAACCTGGCCCCAAGCGCGATGAAATGATAGTCTTGGACCCAGACGAGGTCGTCTGATTTCAGCAACGGCATAAGCATTTGAGCAAATCGATCATTGACCCGCCGGTAGCCGTCGGCGCTTTCTTGCGTAAAGAGCGCGAGATCGAGCCGATTATGGTGAACCGGCCACAAAGCGGCGTTGGCGAATCCAAGGTAATATTCGCTGTAGTCGCGTTCCGTGAGCGGCGCCGTCGCGAGCGTCAAGGCGTCGAATTGCGTGCGCGTCGCGTTGATTTCCGTATCGTCGGCGACGATCTCGCCATTCCACCCAAGCCAGAGCGCGCCTCGCTCACGCAAGGAGTCGAGAACACAAACCCCCAGCCCTCCTTGGGCCTGACTGCACTCGGGGTTCGCAACGCGATTCGATATGATAACGAGGCGTTTCATGTATCGAAGCCGGTTGGGGCCTAAAGTCGGGACGACCCGGGCGATCGGCGCAAGCTAATCCGCAAAGCTGGGCGCTTTAGGAGCGAAAGCCGGTCTTTCTCGGGGCGAGAATGGGGCGCTCGCCGGCGGAAAGCGACAAGAAAAAGATTTTCAAGTGGCGCTTTTCCGAGCCAAAAATCGGAAGTCCTCCAAGCAGAGAGCGCATGTTTTAGTTGGCGTTTCGGAAATCAACATTTGATCATCGGCAGGGAAACGCTCAGATAATGAGGCGAGATTCCGTCCTTTTGTCGATTTCGACGGGACCGACATTTGCCAATTCTTTGGCTTCTCCAGGAGGAAACAAGGGCGGCGCGCGCGCCCTCCACCGCCCGGCACGACGCGCCCTCCCCACCAACAGCCCTCGCGGACGCAAAGGCCCGCGAGCGCCGTCTCGGCTGCGCCGGTCGAAGGGCTTGATCATCACTTCGTGCGAGATCAATTGAACGACAGAATCTTGCCGAGAGTTCCGAGGAGTTTCTCCATATGCTCTCGTGACCGAAAGCGGAGGGAGCCGTCCATGACCTACGAGCTCTATTATTGGAGCGGCATTCAGGGCCGCGGCGAATTTGCGCGGCTTGCGCTGGAAGACGCCGGCGCGGACTATCTCGACATCGCCGTTCAGCCGAACGGAGACGAAAAATTGATGGCCTTCATCGAAAGGGACAACCTCATTGCGCCGCCATTCGCGCCCCCGTTCTTGCGTGACGGAAATCTCGTCATCGCTCAAACTGCCGCCATCTTGATGCATCTCGGCGACCGCATCGGATTGGCTTCTCGTGATGAAGCAGAGCATCTCTGGACGCACCAAATCCAGCTGACGATCGGGGACGTCGTTGGCGAGGCTCACGATACGCACCATCCCTTGGGCGCTCATCTCTATTATGAGGATCAAAAGCCCGAGGCGGCGTGCCGTGCGAAGCACTTTCGTGAAGAACGAATCCCAAAATTTTTGGGCTGGTTCGAGCGAATTCTGGCTCGTAATCCACAAGGAGACGCCTGTCTCGTCGGCGCGAGCGTAAGCTATGCCGACCTGTCGCTGTTCCAGCTCGTCGAAGGCCTCCTTTACGCCTTCCCGAAATCGACGCAAAAATGCCTCGCCAAGGCGCCTCGCGTGGCCTTTCACCACCAGAGAATTTCGGCTCGACCGCGAATTCGGGCGTATCTCGAAAGCGGTCGCCGCATCCCGTTCAATGAGCAAGGGATATTTCGCCACTACGCTGAACTCGATCCTTGATGAAGGCAGACTCTCAGCCTTGAGCGGCTTGCCGCCATTGACAGGGCGGCGCGGTCACAGGACGCCGACGGAGCGAAGGTTGACGGAAGACCGAAGCCGGAGCAGGCGCCTCGAGAGGCGACGAAGATCGGGAATGCATATTAACGATGTAGGCGCCACCAAGCGCCGCGACCCCGGATGTAGGGGCGCACCGCTCTTCGCGAGGCTGAGCCTTTTTATATGCTGCTGATTTTTGGAGCGGGCGAAGGGATTCGAACCCTCGACCCCAACCTTGGCAAGGTTGTGCTCTACCCCTGAGCTACACCCGCGTCCATTGCTACGACCTTGCGGCCGGCGCGGCGCGCTTTATGGCCCAAAGCTTTTCGGTTTGCAACCGCCGCGCCAAATCTTATGCAAACGGGCCGGTCGCCCGGCTCAGCGGCGTGATTTTTCCCGCGGCGCATGGCATAAAGACGCATGGCCGCGACGATTCGCAACGCATTCGATCCGGGCTTCGGCGTTTATGTTCATTGGCCGTTCTGCCTGTCGAAATGTCCCTATTGCGATTTCAACAGCCACGTCCGCCGTGGCGACGTCGACGAGGATCGCTTCGTCGAGGCCTTCCGCACGGAGATCGACCACCGGGCCGAGCTTGCGCCGGGCCGCGAGGTCCGCTCGGTGTTTTTTGGCGGCGGCACCCCCTCGCTGATGCTCCCCTCGACGGTCGAGGCGATTCTCGGGCACATCGGCAAGCGCTGGACGCTCGCCAAGGACGCCGAGATCACGCTCGAGGCCAATCCGACCAGCGTCGAGGCCTCGCGCTTCAAGGGCCTCAAGGCGGCCGGCGTCAACCGCGTCTCGCTCGGCCTGCAGGCCCTAAACGACATCGACCTCAAGGCCCTCGGGCGCCAGCATACGGTCGCCGAGGCGCTCGCGGCGCTCAATGTCGCCAACCGGATTTTCGAGCGAAGCTCCTTCGACCTCATCTATGCGCGCCCCGGCCAGACCGCGGCGAGCTGGAAGAAGGAGCTCGAGATCGCGCTCACCTACGCGGGCGAGCATCTTTCGCTCTATCAGCTGACGATCGAGCCCGAGACGATGTTCGAGCGCATGGTCGAGGCGGGCAAGCTCACGCTCCCCGACAATGACGCGCAGCGGGCGCTCTGGGACGTGACGCAGGAGCTGACGATCCGCGCGGGGCTGCCGGCCTACGAGGTCTCCAATCACGCGCGACCCGGCGCGGAGTGCCGGCACAATCTCATCTACTGGCGCTATGGCGAATATGCCGGCGTCGGTCCCGGCGCGCATGGGCAAATCAACACGGCGCGCGGTCGCCGCGCCCAGGCGACCGAGCGCCATCCGGAGATGTGGCTGACCTGCGTCGAGACTGAAGGCCACGGCCTCGTCGAGGACGATATTTTGAGCCCCGAGCAGCAGGGCGACGAATTTCTGCTTATGGGCCTGAGGCTCCGGGAAGGGGTCGATCCGCAGCGCTTCTTCCTGATTTCCGGGAAAAAACTCGCGCCCTCGCGCATTTCCGAGCTCGTCGGCGATGGGCTCGTCGAATATACGCGCGACAATCGGCTGCGGGTCTCGAGCGAGGGTTTTCCTGTGCTCGACGCCGTCGTCGCCGATCTCGCGGCATAAAATTTCTGTCACCCTTGCGTTCGGGCGCCCGAGCCCCTAGATAAAACGCTCACTTGGCGCGGGGTGGAGCAGCCCGGTAGCTCGTCAGGCTCATAACCTGAAGGTCGTCAGTTCAAATCTGGCCCCCGCAACCAAATGTGAGACGAGATCAAAGCGCCGAGGCCTCGCCCGGCGCTTTTTTCGCGCGCGAAATCGAAGGTTGCGTCCGCGAAGCTATTCGTTTCGCGCGAAACGGCGCGCGGCGTCAGCCGACGAGGATGATCCACAGCACCCCGAACGGATCCTCCGTCATCCCGAAGCGCTCCGAGAAGAAAGTCTTTTGCAGCGGCTGCACGATATGGCCGCCCGCCGAGAGCGCCGCGAGGGCCTTGTCCGCCGCGGCCGCGTCGGCGACCGTCAGCGTCAGCGCAAAGCCTTGAAACTTCGGGCCCTCGGACCCGTGGCCGTCGGAGAGCAGGACGACCTGGTCACCGATCTCGAGGCGGGCGTGCATGACCTTGTCGGCGAGCTCGGGCGGCGGCGGCGCGGGGGCGTCCGGATTGTCCTTGAAGCGCATCAGCATGACGCGCTTGGCGCCGAGCGCCTTTTCATAGAAGGCGATCGCCTCGTCGGCGCGCCCCTGGAAGAAAAGATAAGGCTGTATCGCCATCCGGGAGCGCTCTCAATGTTTGTTGTTCTTATCAAGCAGCGGGTTTTTCTTCGACGAGCGCCTTCAGATTGGCGAGGCCTTGCTCGAAGTCGCCGCCGACGAGCTTCTCGCAGTTGACGAAAAGCGAGAAGAGCTTGGCTTGGAAGTCGTTCTTGCCCTTCATCGACCAAACTACGCGCGTGGCGTCGCCCTCGGGCTTCAGCTCGAACGAGGCGGCGTTCGTCGCCCGCATCGGCCGCTCGAAATCGAGCTTGAGGCGCAACAGCTCGTCCTTCACGCATTCCAGGATCGTCATCTTGCCGGCCCCGACCTTGCGGTTTCCCGACCACGCCATGCTCGCGCCGACGCCGCTCTCCGGCCCCTCGAAGCTCGTCGTCGCGCTGGGGTCGCGCTTCGCCCAGGGCGACCAGGCGCTCCACTCGTGGAAATCCACGAGCCGCGCGAAGACGGACTCGGCCGGCGCCTCGATCACCGCGCTGCGCGACACGCTGAAGACGTTGGGCTTCAGGGAGGCGAGCGCAATGACGCCCCCCAAGGCCGCCACGATCAAAAGTCCCAGAAACGACATGCGATCCCCCCTGCTGACGCCGCCTACGCCATGATGGCGTCAAGCGGCCCTCTCGGCAAGATGGCGTTCGGGCTCCGGACAACTCGGAGTGGGTCAGAAGCGCAGCTTGGTCTTTGAATTGCCTCCGCCTCAAGCCCGCTGGATCGATTTTACGACAGGCGCAGGATGGAAGGAGTCGCCACTTTCAGACGCGCAAGCGGTAGCCCGTTTTGAAGATCCAACCGATCACTGCGACGCAAACCGTCATGAACGCTATCGTCATGCCCAGACTGACGGCCACCTCGACGTCCGCCTTTCCGTAAAAAGCCCAGCGAAAGCCGCTGACCAGATAGACGATCGGATTGAACAAGGCGACGTTGCGCCACAGCGGCGGCAGCATGTCGATCGAATAGAACGTTCCCCCCAGAAAGGTCAGCGGCGAGATCACCATCAATGGCACGATCTGCAACTTTTCAAAGCCGTCGGCCCAAATGCCTAAGATGAATCCCAGCAGGCTGAAGGCGATCGAGACCAGGAGGAGAAACGCGCCGGCCCAAATCGGGTGGAGGATTTCGAACGGCACGAAGACTCGCGCGGTTGCAAGGATCAGCATGCCGAGAACAATCGATTTGGTCGCGGCCGCGCCAACGAAGCCAAGCAAAAATTCGAGGACCGACACCGGCGCGGAGAGCAGCTCGTAGATGGTTCCGGTAAAGCGCGGAATGTAAATTCCGAAAGAGGCGTTCGACACGCTTTCGGAGAGAACCGCCAGCAAGATCAGGCCGGGCACGATGAACGCCCCATAGGCGACGCCGTCGATCGTGGCGATGCGGCCGCCGATCGCCGAACCGAAAACGACGAAATAGAGCGACGTCGAGAGAACCGGGGCGGCGATGCTCTGAAAGAGCGTGCGACGCGTGCGCGCGAGCTCGTTGATGTAGATCGCGCGAATGGCGTAGAGATTCATGTGCGTCTTCCCACGAGACTGACGAAAATGTCCTCCAGGGAGGAGCGGTTCATGTCGACGCTCTTGAAATCGACGCCGCTGGTGGCGAGCCGGCGAATGAAGTCCGCAACCCCGCCGCTTCCTTCCTCTTCCTCGCCGGCGAAGGCGACGGTGAGCGTCAGACCGTCCGGCGAGAGGCTCGCGGCGTGTCCAAGAAAATCTGGCGGAACGGTCAAGAGCCGTTGCTTGAGGCCGATCGTGACGATCATCCGTCCCAAATTTCGCATCAATGCGCTTTTTTCCTCCACCAATATGATCTCGCCGCCATCGATTATGCCGACGCGATCCGCCATCTCCTCCGCTTCTTCGAGGTAATGCGTGGTGAGGATGATGGTGACGCCCTGCTCGCGCAGGTGACGAACCATCTCCCACATGTCGCGCCGCAGGTCGACGTCGACGCCCGCGGTGGGCTCATCGAGGAACAGAATTCGGGGCTCGTGCGCCAGCGCCTTGGCGATCAGGACGCGACGCTTCATTCCTCCCGAAAGCGTGAGGATCTTGTTGTCTCGCTTTTCCCAGAGAGAAAGATCGCGCAGAATTTTTTCGATATAGCCAGGATTCGGGGCGAAGCCAAACAACCCGCGACTGAAGGCTACGGTGTCGCGCACCCGCGAGAACATATCGGTCGACAATTCTTGCGGCACGAGGCCGATCTTGGCGCGCGCGGCGCGATAGTCCTTCACCGTGTCGCAGCCGTCGACGGTGACGACGCCCGAAGTCGGACGCACGAGCCCTGCGATAGCGCCGATCAGCGTTGTTTTCCCGGCGCCGTTTGGCCCGAGCAACGCGAAAATTTCTCCGGCGCGGATTTCGAGGTTGATCGACTTCAGCGCATGAAAGCCGCCGGCGTAAACTTTGTCCAGATTGGACACGACGACGATCGGGCCTTGCGAACCCTCTTCAAGATCGACTCCCGCGCCGCGCATGTTCTCCACCCCAGGCCTTCCTCTTATCTTGCGCAACATCGCCCTTCACAAAAAATCGCGAAGGCGACGACCGCCGTCAAGCGAGCGGCCTCATCGAGATCACGCCAAGGAAGTCGCGCTTGCCTATCTCCGCGCCGTTTGACGAAGGATCGCATAGGCGGCCGCGAGGTGGAAATGGAAGAATGGAGACCGGAGCGAGAGGGTTTCAAGAACACTCGCTTATTGGCGCCGAGCCGGCGCCTGGAAATGCATTCGCAGCGGAGGATCATCGGACCCGACCGGAACGTGGCGTTCGCGACGCAGGTTGACATATTCCAGACGGCCTTCCTCCCCGTGGCGCCGCCGCCTGGGCAATGACGCAGAATCAACTCGGCAGCGTCAGAAGGGGACGGGGAAGCGCGAGGAGGCGGCTTCGGCCTATCGCGAGGCGTTGAAAGGGATATAGAGTTCGTGATCTTCCGTATCGGCCAATGCGACGGCGGAAGTCGTGTGGGCGAACAATAGGAGGCGTGGATGGCGACCGGACGCGACGACCCTTATGCCCAGTTCAGCTTTCTGCTTCAACTCGAGGGTGTCACCATCGCCGGTTTCAGCGAGGTCATCGGTCTGAGCGCCGAGATCGATGTAGTGGAGTATCGCGAAGGGAACGAAAGCAACCACGGTGTCGCCGATTTGCGCAAACTTGTGGGCCTCATGAAATACACTAATATCGTCTGCAAGCATGGTTTTGCTGCCGACGCGAGCTTGTGGAGGTGGATAAGATCCGCGGACGCAGGGGGCGCGCAGCGCCAAAGCGGCAGCATTGTCCTCCTGGACGAAGGGCGTAACAAAGTCTTGAGCTGGAGTTTCCACGACGGCTGGCCCGTGAAGTGGGATGGGCAGGAGCTGAATGCGGAAACCAACGAGGTAGCGATAGAGATGCTGGAAATCGCCCACGAAGGTTTCGCGCTGGATCCATGACGGGCATCCCTTTCGACGGCGAACGACCGTCTCCTGACTCGTCACTACCGCGTGACGTTGCGCGTGCCGCGACTGCAATTTGGGGAGAAGCAGACGCGGCCTCTTGCCGGCCGAAAAACTTCCGAGCAAAAAACGCTTGATCGAAAGAAGAATCCAATCCCGAAAAGAGCTCGAAATGCGGAACGACGCCGAGACGACTTCTCTCCTGGCCCATTTGTCGTCCGACCGACGTTATCTGGCGATGCTGGGGCTCGGTTTCAGCGCGGGAATTCCTTTTCTTCTCGTCTATATCACACAATCGGCGTGGCTGTCGGAGGCCAAGGTTCCGATCGAGACGATCGGACTGATGAGCGAACTCACGATCGCATACAAGTTCAAATTCATCTGGGCGCCGTTTCTCGACAAATACGATGCGCCGGTTTTTAGCGCGCTGCTCGGGCGGCGACGCGGCTGGATCGTGGTTTCGCAGATTGCGGTCATGCTGTCGCTCGCTGGCGTCGCCTTTGGCGACCCCGCTAACTGGCTGGCGTGGACAGTCGCATTTTCCATAGCCCTCGGCGTCGCCGGGGCGACACAGGATGTGACGATCGACGGCTGGCGCATCACTGCGGTTCCAGTCGACAAGCAGTCGATCCTGACGGCCATCTCGGAGATGGGGTACCGCGTCGGCACACTTGCCGCCGGCGCAGGGGCGCTGCTCCTTGCCGACCGATACGGCTGGCGTTCGGCGTATCTTTGCATGGCGGCGCTCATGCTGGTGGGCGCGATTTCCGCCTTCATCGCGCCGGAGCCCGAGTCCGATTACACCGCGGGTCATGAGCATCCGAGCTTCGTCGCCCTTATCGTCGCGCCGATCATGGAGCTGTGGACACGGCTGGGGCCGCTGGCCATTCCCATTCTTCTGATGATCGCGGGCTTCCGAATGCCCGGCTACATCGCGAGCGCGATGGCCATGCCGTTGTTCAAGAGCCTCGAATACTCCGACACCGAGATCGCGACGGTCACCAAATTATTCGGGTTTTGGATCGCGCTCGGAGCCACCTTCTTCAGCAGCTATGTCATCCGCAAGGTCGGTCTGATGCCGAGCCTGTTGTTCGGCACCGTCGCGGGCTCGGCCTCCCATTTGAGCCTCGCCTGGCTATCGGCGCACCACGGAGGCGACTTCTGGAACTTCGCGATCGCAGTTGGCATAGACGGCTTCGCATACGCTTTCGCGCAGGTCGTGCTCATCAACTACATGTCGTCCCTCACCGCGACGGAGCTCGCAGCAAGCCAATACGCACTTCTGACCTCGCTCTGCGCCTTCCCCGGCAGTCTGCTCGCAGGAGCCTCCGGCTTCATTATAAAGAGCACCGGATTCACGACGTTTTTCATAATCACTTCGCTGATCGGAATCCCCGTCGCGGGATTGTGCTGGTATGTCTTACGACAGCACGCGACCCTGACGCTCGACCCCGAGCGGCACGGATCGGCGCATTCGTGAGAAGAATCGCTCGAACGACGCCGCTCGAGGGAAAAGCGCGTTCGCGGCGTTCCATTTGCAACGTACAACGCGGTTGAGGACGGCCCTGCTTTTGGCTTCGGCAGGAGCGGTTCGAAAACCCGCCATTCCTCATCGGCGCCGTCGCTCTGGCAGCGCGATCCGGGTCGAGTATACTCTCCGCGGGTGGCTGACGGTCTCTACATGACCGCTCCGAGCGTGAACGAGCTACCGGCTGGAATCACGAAGGCTTCAGCGAGCCAATCCCCTTTCGAAACGGCCTCCTCGCGCGAGGCCCGATCGGCAAACCAAAGGAATGTTCCATGCGCCAGCGCTTCCCGTCCGAGCGGAGAT
Organism: uncultured Alphaproteobacteria bacterium; assembly: GCA_963829075.1. Classification (GTDB taxonomy): domain Bacteria; phylum Pseudomonadota; class Alphaproteobacteria; order Rhizobiales; family Beijerinckiaceae; genus Methylocystis. The sequence continues at coordinate 54,621 of CAWHHH010000022.1, forward strand.
CTGTTGCGGCGCTCGTCGCGGCCGCCCTCGGGTTAGCGAGCGTCTTCATGGCGAGCCCCTCCCGAGGCGCAACGGCGGGCGGCCCGAGCGCTTCTCCGCTCTCCATCGTGGACCATGCGGCGAGCGAGGCCACGATCGCGCTATCGCCGAAGGCGGGTCGCTTCGAACGGCAGGCGGCGGAAGACCTCGCCGCTTATGTAAAGCTCATGACCGGCGTGGCGCTTCCGATTCGCAACACGCAGAAGCAAATCGATGCGGCGCTCGCGAGCGGCAAGCCGCTCATTCTTGTCGGGCAGGCGGCGCTGGCGGCCAAGCCGGGGTTGAACGTCGAGCTGCGCGCCGTGCTTAAGAAAGAGCCCTATGGGCGCGGCGACGGCGTCGTGCTCTCGCGCGAGGGAAACCGGATCTATCTCGCAGGCTCCGACGACGAGAGCCAATACTTCGCCGTCGCCCAGCTTTTGCGCGCCTGGGGCGTGCGCTGGTTCATGCCGGGCGACTTCGGCGAATGCGTTCCCGATGAGACGCAGCTCACGGTCGGCGATCTCGACTACGCCTACGCCCCGCCGTTCGAGTTCCGCTCTTTTTCGGTGTCCTGGCTCGGGCCGGATACCGGCATAGAGGCGTTTCGACTCCGCAACATGATGATCGATTGGCGCGCGGTGCCGAACGTCGGTCATTCGCTCGGCAAGTACACGAAGGGACTCGGCAAGGGCCTCTTCGACGTACCGCTCACCGATCCGAAAACAGCGGATCAGGTTGCAGAAGGGATCAAGGACGCCTTTGCGAAGGGCGAAACGATCTCGCTCGGCATGAACGACGGAATCTATTCGTCGAGCAATCCGCGCGACATGGAGCTGATGGCGCTCCAGTGGGACAAATACAGCCAGCATTGGTCCGTCACCGACCCGATGTTGGAGCTCTTGAACGGGGTCGCGAAGCGGCTCAAAGAGCGGCGCCCTGACAGCACCGCGAAGATCGGCTTCTTTATCTACTCGAACATGTTTCTTCCGCCCAAGCGCGATATGACGGTCGATCCGTTGTTTTTCGCGATGCTCGCGCCCATCGACGCGGACCCGATCCATCCGATGGGCGATCCGCAATCCCCGCAAAAGAACGAGTATCTCGACATCCTCAATCGTTGGGCGAAGCTCACGCACGGCCACTTGATCATCTACGATTACGATCCAGGCATGCTCGTCTGGCGCGACTTTCCCAATCCGTCGCACCAGGCGTTTCAAACCGACGTCAAGCGTTATCGCGACGCGGGCGTGCTCGGATTCGTGACGGAAAGCCGGCTCGCGCTGGCGACAACGGGGATCAATCTTTATCTCCGCGGCTGGCTCATGTGGAATCCGGACACGGACGTCGACGCGTTGCTCGAAGATTTTTACACGAGCTTCTACGGTCCGGCGCGCGCGCCGATGCGCGACTATTGGCGCGCGATCTTCGACGCCTGGCGCAACACGATCGCAACCGAGCATGAATATTATCTTGCGCCAGCGATCTATACGCCGGAGCTCGTCGAACGCCTCGGCGGCATCCTTGTACAAGCGGAGAAAGCGCTGGATCCCTTGCGCGACCCTTCCAAAACGCTTTCCCGCAACGAGCGGCGCTATCTAGAACGGATGAAATTCACGCGGCTCACCTACGAGACGCTGAAGGCCTATCGCGAAATGGTCACGGCTGGAGCGACCAACGCAGACTATGGCGCGGCGGTCGCGGCCGGCGAAGCAGGACTGCGCGCGCGCGAGACACTGGAGCGGATGAACCCGGCCTTCACGACGACAAAGCTCGAAAAAGGTCCCGAGTGGTGGCCGGGCGAAGTCGATCATTACCGCGACATGCGGGCGCTCGTGAACGGCGAGAAGGGGCGCCTCGTCACCCTGTTGCCGCTCGAGTGGAGATTCCATCGCGACAAGAACGGCAAAGGCGCCGAGACCGGCCTGCTCGACGGTCCCGTCGATCTTGGTTTCTGGCGCGCTCACCAGCACGAATACGATCTCGACAAGCGCAAGGATTACCCCTCCGACCAGTGGGAGATGGCGCGCACGGATCTCTACATCCAAGCGCAGGGCGTCCGCGATCCAGACCGGCAGAGCTATACCGGCGACCTCATCTATCGAACGACAGTCGATTTAAAGCCGGGTCAGCTCGACAAGCGGACGCATCTGCGTTTTCCCGGCCTTTTCAACAATTGCGAGTTCTATGTGAACGGCGTCGAGGCCGGCCGCCACTTGCAGGCGGAACCCTGGTGGGTCAGCGACAAACCCTTCGAATGGGATCTCGCGATCGGCGAAACGCTGCGGGACGGCGAGAACGCGCTTGCGTTGCGCTGCCACAATCCTCACCACATGGGTGGCATGTTCCGCCGGCCGTTCCTCTATGTGCCGACCGCAGCGACGCCGTAAAGCGGGCGGCGCGCCCCGGGCGGGACGTGAAGCAAAGCGCAGAACGTAAAATTCAAACCAGCAGTCCCTGCATCGCGAGGACCGCCCGCGAGTCCGGGAACACTTTTTCGGAAAGCGCAAACTCGGAAATCCCGAGCTGCGCGGAGAGCAGACCCTTCAGCACGGCGCGCAGATCTGTCGTGGGCGCAAGGTCGCGGCCCTGATAAAGCTGACTGGCTTTCAGCCCCGGCCAGTCGGCGAGCACGCGCCCGCCCGCGACGGCGCCGCCGGCGAGAAAGGCGACCGTTCCGGTCCCGTGATCCGAGCCGTTCGTGCCGTTGATGCGCGCGGTGCGGCCGAATTCGGTGATGGCGACGACCGTCGTATCCTTCCAGCGCGGGCCCAGACCCTTCTCCAATTCCTCGAAGGCGCCGTCGAGGCCCGCAAGGCGCGTCGCCAGCTGGCCCGTGACGCCGCCCTCGTTTTGATGCGTGTCGAAGCCCTCGAAGGCGAGGGCGGCGACGCGCGGGCCATCCTCTGCGGCAAGCAGCCGCGCCGCGCCGGCCGCGGCCTGCCGCGTGCCGTTCGGCTGATCCATGCCGCCCTTGTTCTTGCGATGCTCGTCGCTCATCCCGTCCTTCGTCGCCATGCGCTCGGTGTCGAGCCCGGCCTGGAGCGCGCTTGCCAGCGCCGGATCGCGGTGGCGGTAGAGATCGAGCGCGCGGGCCGCGAGGTCGTCGGAGGCGCTGGGCAGGCCCTGCGGCGCCCAGCCGAGCACCGGCGCCGGGCCGCGCATGACGAGCGGCGCCGTGACGCCGACGCTCAAAGCCCGCTTTGATCCGCCGCCCGCAGGCAGCAGCGCGACGGCGCGATTGAGCCAGCCGCTGTCGGTGCGGCCCGGACCCGGATAGCCGCTCTCCAGAACGTCCTGGCCGTCGAAATGCGAGCGCTCGCGATAGCCGGTCGCCGCTGCATGGACGAGCAGTGCGCGCTTCTCGCCGTAGAGGCGCGCGAGATTGGGCATGGCCGGATGCAGCACGAAGAAGCCGTCGAGCGGCAGGCCGGCGCGCTCGCCAGCGGTTGCCAGAGCCAGCGGCCCGCGCAACGAGGCGTAATCGGGATCGCCGATGGGCGCGACGGCGGCGAGTCCGTCCATCGCGCCGCGCAGGATAATCACGACGAAGCGCGGATCGCGGGCGCCCGCAGCGCTCGCAGGCCAAGGCGCCATCGCCGCAGCAAACGAGATGCAAACGCCTTGCAGCGCCGCGCGGCGGGAAATCTCGCGAGGCTCTCCGTTCATGCTCATCTCCTCTGGAACTCGGGCGACATGAAGAGCAGGGCGAGCGCCTGCGGGCGGGATTCCGCGCGGGATACGGCTTCACGGGTCTCCCGGGACGCCGCCGCGCCGAAGGCCGTCTCCAGCGCGGCCATCGGCTCGACGTCTTTTGCGCGCTGCGCCATCTGCCAGGAGGCGTCGAGGCGCAGCTTCATCTGCTCGGGCGAGGCCCAGACGCTCGCCATATCCGCGAAGCCGTTCGGGCCCCCCGGCTGCCAGAGCGGCATGCCGAGCGCGTTGATGACGTTGAGCACGGGCCCCGGCTCCTTGGGCGCAAAAGACGTCGCGCGCATCGCCGCGATGACGAATTCCTGTGGCGTGCGGATCTTCGTTAAGGGCGCGCGCCAGGCCGCGTCATGGTCGATCAGCGTCCGGCAGAGTTCCGTCAGATCGCCATCGGTTGAAAGAAAATTCTTCGTCAGCGCCTCGACGAGCTCCCTGGGCGGCTGATCGGCGACAAAGCCGCGGGCAATTTTCATCGCGATGTGGCGCGCCGTCGCGGGGTTTCGCGCAAGGTCGCGCAGCGCCGCCTCGCCCTGGGTGCGGCCGGTCTGTTCGTAGACTCTGCCCAGCAGAGTCTGCGCGCCGGGCTCGTGCCAATTGCTTTTGAACAGGAAGGCGCCTGGCTCGCCGATCTCGCTCGAGGCTTCCGCGAAGCTCCAGCCCGTGATGATGCGCGCGAGCGCGGTCACGTCGGCCTGGGAATAGCCGCCGTCGACGCCGAGCGTGTGCAGCTCGAAAATCTCGCGCGCGAGATTCTCGTTGAGCCCCTTGCCGTCGAGCCGCCCCGCATGCGAGCCCGGTCCGATCGAGCGCTGATTATCGAGGAAGAAGATCATCGCCGGATGCTGCTCGACGGCGATCAAGAGGTCGGCGAATTTGCCGAGAATATGCGGACGGATCGCCTCCCGCTCGAAGGCGCCGGCAGAGGCGCGCACAAAGCCGCCCTTGGCGACCGAGACCGCAAAGTGATTGGACCAGAAGGCGACCAGCCGCTCGATGAGCCCCGAGCGTGCCGAAATCTGCGCTAAGAAGCGCGCCATCGCCTCCTCGCGAAAAATTTTTTGCTCGGCGCTGGGCTCCTTGGGTTTTGCTTTGTCGTCCTGAGGCTTTCCTGCTTGGGGCTTTCCCTCCTCGGGGTTGGCCTCCATCGCGGCGGCCTGCGGGGGCGCCATCGCCGCGGCCTCGCGCGCCATGCGTTTCTCGTATTGGTCGAGGAAGTGACTCTGTAGCGCCTTGCGCGTAGTCGGCAGCTCGCCCGCCCCGATGACGCCCGCATAGCTGCTGCGCAGCTCCTCGCGCAAAAACCCCCGCGGATCGCTCCCCGCGAGCGCGAGATCGCCGGGCTTCGGCCCGAGCCCGAAGCGGTTGAAGGCGGTCAGCGCCGCATGCGGATCATTGCCCAAAGCCATGGTCGCCTCGCGTCGGTCGAGGGGAGAGCCTGGGCGCGAGTTAGACCACGGCGAGCCTGACTGGCGAATGAACAAAACGGGCGCGATTGCGCGTTCTTGTCAAAGGCGTCAGACTAGGCGTCCGAGGAGCCCATCCGGCGATCCCGGCTTAAAGAAGCGTTTGATCTTGCGTTTGAGAGGACGAAGCCATGAGGGAGAATTGGACCGACCTGGCGCCGCCTCCCCCGGCCTTGGCCCAAGGCAAAATCTGGAACGTGTTTCTGAGCTATCGCTCAGGAAACAGACCGTGGGTGCTGGCCCTCTACGACATCCTCAATGGCCTCAACTACAAGGTGTTCCTAGACCAATATGTGCTCACGGCGGCGGCGCCCCTGGCCGTCTCGCTCGGAGAGGCTCTCGACGCGAGCCAAAGCGCGATCCTGGTTTGGTCAGGGCAATACACCGACTCTGAATGGTGCAAGGAGGAATTTGCGAAGCTCGAGGTCATGCAAAACGCCAAGAAGGGATTTCGCTACGTCATCGCGCGCATCGATGAAGCTGAGATCACGGGTCTTGCTGCAGCCAAGCTTTGGATCGATTTCTCGAAACAGCCGGAAGGCCCCGGGGGCGGCGGCCTCCTCTCCCTCCTTTACGGCTTGCAAGGACTACCACTGTCTCCTGAAGCCGTGAAGCTCGCGGCGCGGGTTGACGAAGAGATGCGTGAGGGGCTGCTGAACGTCAGAGCCTGTCGCGAGGCGGGAGATGCGGATGCGCTGATGGCCGTCGCCGCCACCGACGACTTGGCGTGGAAGGGCTCGCCCATGCTGCTGTGCGCCGCCGCCGAGGGGCTCATCGCGATGAAACGGATCCCCGAGGCCTTGACGCTGCTCGATCGCGCGGAACAGGCCTTCCCCAAGGCGTCGCGGCCCAAGCAGCTGCGGGGGCTCGCGCTCGCGCGCAGTGGCGAAACCCTGAAGGCGCAGCTCGTTCTCGGCAGGCTTTACGCGGCCGGCGAGATCGATCCGGAAACGCTGGGGATTTTGGCGCGCACCTGGATGGATCGTTACAGCCAAACCCAGGAGAAGACTTTCCTGCTGAAGTCGCGGGACTTGTATCGGCAGGCGTTCGAGGCGTTCCCGACGGATTACTACACGGGGATTAACGCGGCCTCCAAGAGCCTGCTCGCCGGCGAAAAGGAGACGGCGGCGCAGCTCGCGAAGCGCGTGCAAGAGATCGTCGGAACCGAGGCTATTCCGGACGACTATTGGAAGACGGCGACGGTGGCCGAGGTCCAACTGCTGGAAGGGAACATAGACGCGGCGTCCAAGCTGTACGCATCTGCCGTGCTTGCGGCGCCGCTCGACGTCGGCAGTCAGGAGTCGAGCTTTACTCAAGCCGGGCGGCTGTTGACCGCCTTGGGCGCCACTGAGGAGCAGCAATTGAAAATTGCAAGCGCGTTTCCCTTAGTTAGTGGGCGCGCTTGAGGGGCGACGCTCCAAAATCCCGCAAAGCATGGGTGATCTGTCTGCGTATGCCCGCGGCAAGCGCGAGCATGACAGGTCGGAGTTTGGCGCGTTCAGTGTTATTCCTTGAGCAGGGTCGCGATGTCGGGTTGCGTGAATCCACGCGCGAAGGGATCGACGCGTCGAAAGGGCGGCGGCATGGCGGATGCACGGGGCGCAGGCGAACATCCGGATCAAAAGCTTGCGCCGCTGGCGCTCGGGGCGCTTGGCGTCGTTTACGGCGACATCGGCACAAGTCCGCTCTACACGATCAAGACCGCGATCGACTGGGCGGGAGGCGAGATGGCGCCAGAGTCCGCGCTGGGCGTGTTCTCGCTCATCGTCTGGACCCTCGTCATCATCACCTCGATCAAATATGTCGCGGTCATCATGCGCGCCGACAACGACGGCGAGGGCGGCATTCTCGCGCTCATGTCCTTGCTGGGCGTCAAGCACGGCCGTCGGCCGCTGATCATCGCCATGGGAATGCTCGGAGCCGCGCTGTTGTTCGGGGACGGTGCCATCACGCCGGCGATTTCGGTGCTGAGCGCCTTGGAGGGCCTCAAGACGTCCGCGCCGGCGATCGGCGCTTACGTCGCGCCGCTCTCGGTCGTCGTGCTGATCGCGCTTTTCACTCTGCAACCGCAAGGGACGTCGAGGATTTCGCGTCTCTTCGGCCCGGTCATGACCCTTTGGTTTCTCGTGATCGGCTTGCTCGGCGCCGCCAGCGTGATCGGGCATCCGAGCGTGCTGTGGGCTCTCGATCCGCGCGTGGGGCTCTCCTTCCTCGCCGGAAACGGGCTTTCCGGCTTCTTGCTGCTCGGCGCGGTGTTTCTTTGCGCCACAGGAGCCGAGGCGCTTTACGCGGACATGGGGCACTTCGGCCGCAGCCCCATCCGTTTGGCGTGGTACGGTCTGGTCTTTCCCGCCTTGCTGCTCAATTACGCCGGGCAGACCGCCTTGATCGTCGACGCTCCCCTCAGCGCTGGCGCGAACCCCTTTTTCGATCTTTGTCCGGAACGTTGGAGACTTCCGCTGGTGGCCTTGGCCACGATCGCGACCATTATCGCCAGCCAGGCGATCATCACGGGCGCTTTTTCGATGACGCGGCAGGCAATTCAGCTCGGCCTGCTGCCGCGAATCCGGATCTCGCAGACTTCCGCGGAAAGCTACGGCCAGATTTATGTCGGCTTCGTCAACTGGGCCCTGATGGCCCTGACGCTGCTTCTCACCGTCACCTTTCAATCGTCGGACAAGCTCGCCGCGGCCTTCGGCATCGCCGTCTCGCTCACGATGCTGCTGACGAGCGCGCTGATGTTTGTCGCCATGCGCGAGGCGTGGCGCTGGAGCCTTCCCGTCAGCCTGATCGTCGCGGGACTGTTCGTGACCGTCGACGGCGCCTATGTCGCCGCCAACATGGTCAAGTTTTTCGAAGGCGGATGGATCCCGCTCGTCGTCGCGGCCTTCCTCTTCTTCCTGATGAGCTGCTGGAGCGAGGGCTATGCCGCGATGCGCGACGCCTTGGAGCGGGACACCCTGCCGCTTACCGACTTCCTCCAGAAGCTCCGCGGCAGACAGAGGGTTGAGGGCACGGCCGTCTATCTCTGCGGCCGTCACGATCTGGCGCCTGTGCCTTTCCTGCAGAACTTCAAGCACAACAAGGCGCTGCACGAGCGCGTCGTGTTCCTGCAAGTCTCCACCCAACACGTTCCGCGAATTGAGCCAGAGCGCCGCATCGAGTCGCAGGCGCTTGAGGATGGTTTCTACACCCTGCTCGTCCATTACGGCTTCATGGAGCAGCCCGACATCCCGAAAGCGCTGCTTTGGGAGTGTTACGGCTGCCCGATCGAATTCAACGAGGAGGACACAAGCTTTTTTTCGGGCCGCTTCACGCTCGTCACGAAGACGACCTCGCGCTGGCGGCGCTTCAGGTTCGCGGTCTTTCGCCTCCTGCACCGCAATGCGCTTTCGGCGACGGAATTCTTTCAAATTCCGGGCGGGCGCGTCGTGGAGCTCGGGGGACAGATCGAGATTTGGGGCGAGACTTTGAGAGAGCTTGGCGGCGAAGCCGAGGCTTGATCCTTCGACTTGCGGCCAAACGCGGGGCGAAAACGGTGGAGAACGAAGCTCGCCCCGCGCTGGGGCGCTGTAATTCAGGGCGCCGCGACGCATAGTCGAATCGACCTTAATCGAGCCCCTTTCGCCATGCCCCTCGCCACGGCGCGCAAGACATTCACTTCCTGCGACCCGGCCCCCGCCTTCGAGGCGGAGGTCCGCGACTTTTGCGCCTTCGGCGCGAAGACGCGTTTCGAGGAGCGGGACGGGCTTCCCTATTTCGTCAACGAATTCTGGACCGCCGGGCAAAGACAGGCGCATTCGATCCATGAGGTGAGCTATCGGGCCTGCTTCAAGCCGCAGCTGCCGCGCTTCTTCATCGACCGATTGAGCGCGCCCGAAGAGGCCGTCTACGATCCCTTCATGGGGCGCGGCACGACGCCGATCGAGGCGGCGCTCGCTGGGCGCCGACCTGTCGGCAATGACGTCAATCCGCTGAGCGCGCTTCTGACGCGCCCGCGGCTGAATCCCCCGACACTCGCGGCGATCGCGGCGCGGCTCGATGAGGTTCCCTGGAAAAAGGGCGAGATCGAGCGCAAGGACCTGCTCGTCTTCTACCATCCCGAGACGCTGCGCCAGATCTCCGCGCTGCGCCGCTTTCTGATGGAGCGCGCGCCGCTCGAGGCGGAGCCCGACGCGACGGACGACTGGATCAGAATGGTCGCGCTCAACCGGCTGACCGGCCATTCGCCAGGATTTTTTTCCGTCTACACGCTGCCGCCCAATCAGGCCGTCTCGGTCGAGGCGCAGCGCAAGATCAACGAGAAGCGCGCCCAGAAGCCGCCGCCGCGCGACGTGGCGCGCCTGATCTTGCGAAAATCGCGCGCGCTTCTCGCCGATGGGGCGCCGCCGCGGGCAGAGGCGCGGCTCGGCGTGGGCGACGCGGTCGCAACGTCGTTCGTCGCCTCGGGATCGATCCGGCTCGTCGTGACATCGCCGCCCTTTCTCGACGTCGTCCAATATGAGAGCGACAACTGGCTGCGCAGCTGGTTTGCCGGCATAGACCCCGCGGGCGTGAAAATTTCGTCGCATAAGAGCGAAGCGGGCTGGTCGGCGATGGTTGCCGCCGTCCTCAAAGAGCTCGCGCGCGTGCTGGCGCCGGGCGGGCATGTCGCCTTCGAGGTCGGCGAGGTCAAAGGCGGCCGGCTGCTGCTGGAGCGGCTCGTGTGGCGCGCCGCCGAGAGCCTGCCCTTCGAGCGGCTGTTCGTGCTGGTGAACGAGCAGCGCTTCACCAAGACGAGCCATTGCTGGGGCGTCGCCAACAACGGCAAGGGCACGAATTCGAACCGGATCGTGCTGCTGCGGAGGCGGTGAGAGCGTCCGAGAGGGGGCAGCGCGATGCGCGCTTTGCAGCGGGGAAAGTCCCCATTATAGAGGGGAGCCCCGAGGGAATCGGGGCCGGACGGGAACGTCCGACGAGTGGAGGGGTGGCCGAGTGGTTGAAGGCGCACGCCTGGAAAGTGTGTATACGGGAAACCGTATCGCGGGTTCGAATCCCGCTCCCTCCGCCACCAGTCCAGCAAAAGCTATTGATTTATAGTATCCTTTTTTCTTCGATTTGGGTCAGGTCTTACAATTGGTCTTACAATCCGCCGTCGCTTGCGCTCCTCGCTCCCGATGCTCGCGCCAGTCGGGGCGCACGTCGACAGGACGCGCCCATGCGTCGCGCACTCCGCTCGAGGCCGGCCACCGGGGGGGCGAGGTCGACCACCCCGAGCTCGTCCCCGGGCCGCGCAAGATCCCCCGCCAAAACTTCCGCCCCTGTCCTAAATTTTACCCCTCTCTCAAATATTCCGGAGCTCGCAATGCGTAGTGTTTCAGTTTGAATTTTGGATCACTTGACGTGGGCTCGCGCCCCCTCCAATTCCGTGCTATGCTAAAAGGTATGGATCCGCGAAAAAACACGCTTGAACGAGCATTTGATCTAGCCCGCACTGGTCGGCATGCACGCGTCTCCGATCTTATCGACTGTCTAAACCGTGAAGGCTATGATGGGTGGCGGGTCGATGGCCCAATCCTCAAGAAGCAGCTTTCGAATTTGATCAAAGAGGCTAACACTCATTCCCCCGCCACTGAAGGCGAAAACCAGCCCCATGCGATCGCCATCTGCGATGTCCGCCGTTGACAGCGGCCCGTGCGGGCCAATCTCCCTGCTGTGCTTGGCGCAAAGCAGGAGAAGGGCTGTGTTCAATTCATCACGGGCGGAGGCAGAGCAGCAAGCTTACCGTCGAGGATATTGTAACGGAATTTCTGCAGTGATCTCTGGGGTTTTCGAGAAGCTCTCCAAAGAAGATATCAAAAAGATCGAGGATTGGTTGCGTGATCCCTTAGTCTCTTGGCGTGACAATGGCGGCCAGGGCCCAGCACCGGACTTTCCGAAGTTAGACCAAAAAGAGGAGACGGGAACATGCCGCTAGAATTGTGTTTCTTCAAAGCGAAATCCGGTGACACAATCGCGGTAAATCCTGCATACGTCAGGTGTTTGCGCGATCCTGGCACCGGTAGCGTGGCAATCGTGTTCACAGAAACTCACGAAATCTTTGTTGAGGGGACAATTGCAGACGTGATGGATACTCTCCAAGGTAGAAAGTAGGCACACCCACCGGTCCTAAAGGCGAGAAGCGCCCACCATGACCGCCTCCCCTGGCAACGCCTCGCGCATCGCTGACGGCGTTCGCGGCAACCCCAAGCCTCCCTGCGCCCACGTGATGGCGGCTTACGACGCGCTTCCTCCCGCGATCCGCGCAAAGATCGCGGCGGCGGCGCAGGGACTATCTGTCCCATCGCCAAAAAATCCTTGAACAAACTGACGCTCGCGGGCC
>CAWHHH010000023.1:0-402240 GCA_963829075.1 uncultured Alphaproteobacteria bacterium
GGGTGATAGCCCCGTACGGGTTTCGAAGGCGTGAAGATACGAGTAGGGCGGGACACGTGAAATCCTGTCTGAACATGGGGAGACCACTCTCCAAGCCTAAGTAGCTCCTCAGCGACCGATAGCGAACTAGTACCGTGAGGGAAAGGTGAAAAGCACCCCGACGAGGGGAGTGAAACAGTTCCTGAAACCGGACACCTACAAACAGTCGGAGCCCGCAAGGGTGACGGCGTACCTTTTGTATAATGGGTCAGCGACTTAAAGTAACGAGCAAGCTTAAGCCGATAGGCGTAGGCGCAGCGAAAGCGAGTTTGAACAGGGCGTTCAGTTCGTTGCTTTAGACCCGAAACCGAGTGATCTAGCCATGAGCAGGTTGAAGGTAGGGTAACACCTACTGGAGGACCGAACCGGTGCCCGTCGAAATAGGCTCGGATGACTTGTGGTTAGGGGTGAAAGGCCAACCAAACTCGGAAATAGCTGGTTCTCCGCGAAAGCTATTTAGGTAGCGCCTCGCATGAATGCTCCAGGGGGTAGAGCACTGGATGGGCTAGGGGGTCCCACAGACTTACCAAACCTAACCAAACTCCGAATACCTGGAAGCAATATGCGGGAGACACACGGTGGGTGCTAACGTCCATCGTGGAGAGGGAAACAACCCAGACCAACAGCTAAGGCCCCCAATTCGTGGCTAAGTGGGAAAGGATGTAGAAATCCCAAAACAACCAGGAGGTTGGCTTAGAAGCAGCCATCCTTTAAAGAAAGCGTAACAGCTCACTGGTCTAAATAAGGGTTTCCGCGCCGAAGATGTAACGGGGCTCAAGCCACGAGCCGAAGCTTTGGACCCGCAAGGGTGGTAGCGGAGCGTTCCGTAATCCGTCGAAGGGACAGTCGTGAGACATCCTGGAGGTATCGGAAGTGCGAATGCTGACATGAGTAACGAGAAACACTGTGAAAGACAGTGTCGCCGAAAGTCCAAGGGTTCCTGCGTAAAGTTAATCTTCGCAGGGTTAGCCGGCCCCTAAGGCGAGGCCGAAAGGCGTAGTCGATGGGAACCACGTTAATATTCGTGGGCCAGCGGGTGGTGACGCGTGACGAAAGTCGTTCGGACTTACTGGATTGTCCGGGCGGCCTGGTTGCGCCAGGAAATAGCCCCCGCATTAGACCGTACCCGAAACCGACACAGGTGGACAGGTAGAGCATACCAAGGCGCTTGAGAGAATGACGCTGAAGGAACTCGGCAATTTGCCTCCGTAACTTCGGGATAAGGAGGCCTTCCGTTTGCGCAAGCAGACGGGAGGGGCACAGACCAGGGGGTGGCAACTGTTTACCAAAAACACAGGGCTCTGCGAAATCGCAAGATGACGTATAGGGTCTGACGCCTGCCCGGTGCCGGAAGGTTAAGAGGAGAGGTTCACGCCTTGAATCGAAGCCCCGGTAAACGGCGGCCGTAAATATAACGGTCCTAAGGTAGCGAAATTCCTTGTCGGGTAAGTTCCGACCTGCACGAATGGCGTAATGACTTCCCCGCTGTCTCCAGCGTCAGCTCAGTGAAATTGAATTCCCCGTGAAGATGCGGGGTTCCTGCGGTCAGACGGAAAGACCCCGTGCACCTTTACTGTAACTTTGCGCTGGCATTCGTGTCGGCATGTGTAGGATAGGTGGTAGGCTTTGAAGCCGGGGCGCCAGCTCTGGTGGAGCCACCCTTGAAATACCACCCTTATCGTCATGGATGTCTAACCGCGGCCCGTCATCCGGGTCCGGGACAGCGCATGGTAGGCAGTTTGACTGGGGCGGTCGCCTCCCAAAGAGTAACGGAGGCGCGCGATGGTAGGCTCAGAGCGGTCGGAAATCGCTCGTCGAGTGCAATGGCATAAGCCTGCCTGACTGCGAGACAGACAAGTCGAGCAGAGACGAAAGTCGGTCATAGTGATCCGGTGGTCCCGCGTGGGTGGGCCATCGCTCAACGGATAAAAGGTACGCCGGGGATAACAGGCTGATAACCCCCAAGAGTCCATATCGACGGGGTTGTTTGGCACCTCGATGTCGGCTCATCACATCCTGGGGCTGGAGAAGGTCCCAAGGGTTCGGCTGTTCGCCGATTAAAGTGGTACGTGAGCTGGGTTCAGAACGTCGTGAGACAGTTCGGTCCCTATCTGCCGTGGGTGTCGGAGAATTGAGAGGATTTGTCCCTAGTACGAGAGGACCGGGATGAACATACCTCTGGTGGACCTGTTGTGGCGCCAGCCGCAGTGCAGGGTAGCTATGTATGGACGGGATAACCGCTGAATGCATCTAAGCGGGAAACCCACCTCGAAACGAGTTCTCCCTCGAGAGCCGTGGAAGACGACCACGTTGATAGGCCGGGTGTGGAAGCGCGGCGACGCGCGAAGCTTACCGGTACTAATAGCTCGATTGGCTTGATCGCCCTCATTATCAAGGACCGTTCCCCCATTTGCTTCACTCATTGCCCTTTGCCGGCCTGGTGGCCTTCGGCGGAGCGACCAGACCCGATCCCATCCCGAACTCGGCCGTCAAACGCTTCTGCGCCAATGGTACTATGTCTCAAGACCTGGGAGAGTAGGTCGTCGCCAGGCCTGCAAAGCGCAATGAGTTCCTCTTCACCCCCTTTGACAAAAACCCGCCGCTCTCCTTCGAGACGGCGGGTTTTTGTTTGTGCGCGCTAGCGCGACGCTTTCTTCACTCATCCGCGATCAGCCGATAGCCGATGCCGGGCTCCGTCTGAATGAGCTTGGGCGCCGACGAGTCCTCCTCGATCTTCCCGCGCAATTGTCCCACGAAGACGCGCAGATATTGCATGTCCTCCTGATGCGCCGGCCCCCAGACCGTGCGCAGGATCTGGCGGTGCGTCACGACCCGGCCCGCCTGGCGGGCGAGGATGGCGAGCAGGTCATATTCCTTCGGCGTGAGGCGCACCGGCTCGCCGCTACGGGTGACAAGGCGCTTGTCGAGATCGATGATCACCGGCCCGCGGCGCACGATCGCCGTGTCGCCGCCGCCGACGGCGTGGCGCATCGCGACGCGCAGCCTCGCCATCAGCTCGCCGATGCCGAAGGGCTTCTCGACATAGTCATTGGCGCCGGCGTCGAGCGCCATGATCTTTTCGGCCTCGCGGTCGCGCGCCGACAGGATGATGATCGGCGCGCGCGAGAAGGCGCGCGCTTCGCGCAATACGTCCTTGCCGTCCATGTCGGGAAGGCCGAGGTCGAGCACGACCACGTCGGGCGCGGCGGAAGCGAGCAGCCGCAGCGCTTCCTGGCCGGTTTCGGCGGTGAGCACGTCATAGCCGGCCGCCGTCAGCGCGGGCTTGAGGAAACGCCTGATCTGCGGCTCGTCGTCAACGATGAGGACGCGTCCGTTGCTCATTTCTCGTCCGCCACTGCTGTTGTTTGGCGCTCGCGAGGGAAACGCAGGACCATGCGCGTCCCGCGCTTCTTGATCGCCGGGCTCTGCGCCACGATCGTCCCGCCCATCGCCTCGACGAGGCCCTTGCAGATCGAGAGCCCGAGCCCCGTGCCGGCCTTGCGCCCGTCGGGCCGCCCGCCGCGATAGAATTTCTCGAAGACGCGCTCCAGATCCGCGGGCTTTATGCCAGGCCCCTCGTCCGTGACGGTCAGGACGAGGGTCTCGCCTTCGCGCCGCGCGTGGATGGCCACATTGCCGTCCGCCCCGTATTTCTGCGCATTGTCGAGCAGATTGAAGAGCACCTGGCCAAGAAGATTGGCGTCGCCGCGAATCGGCGGAAGATCTGGGGACAGGCTCGTCGTCGCGCGCCAGTTGGGGAAGGCCTTTTTGCATCTTGCGAGCGTCGCGCGCACGACTTCCTCGACATCGACGAGGTCTCGGCGCGGATGCAGGGCGCCCGATTCGATGCGCGACATTTCGAGCAGATTGCCGACGAAGCGCGCGAGCCGGCCGGATTCCTCCTCGATCGACTTCAGGAGATCGGCGCGATCCGCCTCGTCCATCTTGTCGCCGAGCTGCCGCAGGCTCGTGACCGCGCCGGTGATCGAGGCGAGCGGCGTGCGCAGATCGTGAGAAAGCGAGGCGAGAAGCGTCGTGCGCAATCTCTCGTTCTCCTCGAGCGCGGCGGTCCTCACCGATTCCTTGACGAGCAGCGAGCGATCGATGGCGATGGCGGCCTGCTCCAGGATCGCCGTCAGCGTGCGCTCCTCCTGCGCGTCAAAGGGCTCGTCCGGCAGCCTCGCCTCGACGCCCGCGACCGCCACCACGCCGCGGCTCGTCGCGAGCGGCCGAAACTGAAAGCGCACATTGGGGAGCGTCCCCGTGCGCCACCCCGCCGGCTCGTCCTTCTCGAAGGCCCAGCGCGCCGCGACGGTCTCGCCGGGATCGAGGAGATCGATCGGGGGCCAAGCTGCGCGAATCTCGAGATCGCCCCCCTGGGGAATGAGAAAGACCACGCTCTTGATCTCCAGCGTCTTCTGGGCGTGGGTGGCCGCGGTCCACAGCACTTCGTCGAGCTCGCCCGCGCCCGAGACTTTTCGCGAGAATTCGAAAAGCGATTGGGCGGTCTGAGCGCGCTGGCGCATGGCGCGAGAGTGATCGCGCAGTCGGCTCGCGAGCATGCCCGTGACGACCGCCACGAGGAGCGAGACCATGAGCGTGATGAATTCATGCGGTTGTGAGATCGTGAGATTGAAGCGCGGCTCGACGAAGAAATAGTCCTCGGCGAGGAAGGAGAGGAGCGTTGCGACGATCGCCGGCCACAGCCCGAAGCGCGCCGCACAGATCAGGACGGGCAGAAGAAAGATCGTCGCGAAATTGAGGGGCGGCAGCCAGCGCTCGAGCAGCGTCCCGACGCCGACCGTGATGGCGACGAGCAGGACGGCGGCGGCGACGCCGAACCAAAGATCGGTCCTCTCGATTTTCTTTCGTTGCGGGCGGGGCTCGGCTTCCTCGTCGATCTGCACGAGGACGGCGATGTTCGGTGAACGGCGCACCAATTCGCCGGCGAGCGAGGGTCGCCACAGACGCGTCGGGAAAGTCGCGCGCGAACGGCCGACAAGGATTTGCGTGATGTTTTCCTGGCGCGCGATTTTGAGCGCCTCGCCCACCATGTCGTCGGAGATTCGCCGCTCGACCTCCGCGCCCAACGTTTCGGCAAGGCGCAAGGTCTGGTCCACGTTTCGGACGCCTTCGGCGGATTCGCCTTCGCCGATCGCCCGCTCGATATAGAGCGCGATCCAGGACGCGTTGAGGCCGCTCGCCAGTCGCGCGGCCGTGCGCACGAGGCGCTCGCCCGAGCTTCCCGGACCGACCAGCGCCAAGAGGCGCTCCGAGGTGGCCCAGGGGCCTTCGATCGCCCCCTGGCGCAAAAGATCGACCATTTCGTCGTCGACGCGCTCGGCCGTGCGACGGAGCGCCAGTTCGCGCAGCGCGATGAGATTCCTCGGGATGAAGAAGTTCTGCCTAGCCCGCGCCGCCATGTCGGCGACATAGACCTTGCCTTGCGCCAGGCGCTCCAAGAGCTCGTCGGGCGTGATGTCGACGAGAATCACCTCATGCGCATCCGCAAGCAGCCGGTCGGGCACGGTCTCGCGGACGGCGACGCCGGTGATGCGCGCGACCACGTCGGCTAGGCTTTCGAGATGCTGGATGTTGAGCGTCGTCCAGACGTCGACGCCTGCGCCGAGCAGTTCCCCCACATCCAGCCAGCGCTTGGGGTGGCGGCTTTCGGGGGCGTTGGTATGGGCGAGCTCGTCGACGAGAATCGTTTGCGGCTTGCGGGCGAGGGCGGCGTCGAGGTCGAACTCCTCGAGCGTGCGGCCGCGATAGTCGATTCGCCGCCGCGGCAGGACCTCCTGCCCCTCGAGGAGCGCTTCCGTCTCGCTGCGCCCATGCGTCTCGACGAGTCCGACCACGATGTCCTGGCCGAGGGCTTTCGCCGCGCGAGCGCGGGAGAGCATCGCATAGGTCTTGCCCACGCCCGGCGCGGCGCCCAGGAAGACGCGCAGCCGGCCTTTCCCTTCCTGGCCCGCCAGCGCGAGCAGCGCGTCGGGATCGGGCCGGCGCTCCAAATCCGTCTCGTTGCGCGCCACGCGTCCCGCTCCGGTAAAACCGGAGTCATTTTAACCCATCAAGCGCGAGATTGAGGAGCAAAACATTGACGCGCGGCTCGCCAATAATTCCCAACAGCCGCGGCTCGACCTGCTCTTCGACGAGGGCGCGCAGCCGCGCCTCGCCAATGTTGCGCGCCTTGGCGACGGCGGATACCTGCATGAGCGCATAGGTTGGGGAGATGTGGGGATCGAGGCCCGAAGCCGACGTCGTCACTGCGTCGGCCGGGATCTCCCACATCCGCCCCTCGGCGACGCCCGCTTCGATCGCGGCCTCGACCCGATCGAAAAGCTTCTTCGAGGTGGGGCCGAGATTGGAGCCTGAGGAATTCGCCGCGTTATAGGGCGCATCGACGGTTTTCGTCGCGTCTGCGGGGTCGGGCGCGCTCGTTGCCGAGGGGCGGCCGTGGAAATAGCGCTCGGCGACGAAATTCTGGCCGATCAGGAGAGAGCCGACCACTGTGCCGTCGCGCTCGATCATCCCGCCATTGGCGTTTGCCCGCATGGCGATTTGCGCAATGCTGGTAATGGCGAGCGGGTAGATCAGCCCGGTGAGGGCGGTGAAGAGGACGATCATGACGACCGCCGGGCGGAGTTGAGAGAACATCGCGAGTTCCTCTAAGCGAGATGTAGGAGCGAGACGACGACATCGATCAGCTTGATGACGATGAAGGGCGCAACGATGCCGCCGAGCCCATAGATCAGCAAGTTGCGGCGGAGCAGCGCCGCCGCGCCGACGGGCCGGTATTCGACGCCCTTCAGCGCCAAGGGAATGAGCGTGACGATGATCAAGGCGTTGAAGATGACGGCCGACAGGATCGCCGACTGCGGCGACGCCAGCTTCATGACATTCATCACCCCGAGCTCGGGATAAGTGACGACGAACAACGCAGGGATGATCGCGAAATATTTCGCGACGTCATTGGCGATCGAGAAGGTCGTCAACGATCCGCGCGTCATCAGGAGCTGCTTGCCGATGGCGACGATCTCGATGAGCTTGGTCGGATCGCTGTCGAGGTCGACCATGTTGCCGGCCTCACGCGCCGCTTGCGTGCCGGTCTGCATCGCAACGCCGACGTCCGCCTGCGCCAGCGCCGGCGCGTCATTGGTGCCGTCGCCGCACATCGCGATCAAGCGTCCGCCCTGCTGCTCCTTACGGATGTACGCGAGCTTCTCCTCGGGCGTGGCGTGCGCGATGAAGTCGTCGACGCCCGCCTCGCCGGCGATCGCCGCGGCGGTGATCGGATTGTCGCCCGTGACCATGACCGTCTTGATTCCCATGGCGCGCAGCTCGGCGAAGCGCGCCTTGATGTCCGGCTTGATGATGTCCTTGAGGTGCACGACGCCGAGCAGGCGTCCATTTTCCGAAACCGCCAGCGGCGTGCCGCCGGCGCGCGAGATGCGTTCGACGACGCGCCCAAATTCATCCGGGACCAGACTTTTGGCTGTGGCCGCGCGTTCGAGAACGCCGTCGCCAGCAGCAGCCGCGGTCTGCGCGCCGCTACGCCAAACCTCTCGAGCGCCAAAATCCGCCTCCAGCTGCGCCAGAATTGCGTCCACAGCTCCTTTTCGTACAGAACGTCCCGGCAGATCGACGCCCGAGAGCCGCGTATGAGCGGAGAACGGGACAGTCTGAGCGTCGGTCCCGAGTTCCGGCGCTTCCAATCCGTAGCGGCTCTTGGCCAACGCCACGATCGAACGGCCCTCAGGCGTTTCGTCGGCGAGCGAAGCCAACAGAACGGCTTCCGCCATGGCGTGCTCCGAGACGCCGCCGACCGGGACGAACTCGTCCGCCATGCGGTTGCCGAAGGTGATCGTCCCCGTCTTGTCGAGCAGCAACGTGTCGACGTCGCCCGCCGCCTCCACGGCGCGCCCCGAGGTGGCGATCACGTTGAAGCGGATCAGCCGATCCATTCCGGCGATGCCGATCGCTGAAAGCAGGCCGCCGATGGTGGTTGGGATCAGACAGACGAGCAGCGCGATGAGCACGCTCAAGGATAGCGTCGTTCCCGAATAATTGGCGAGCGGCCACAAGGTGACGCAGACGATGAGGAAAATGATTGTCAGGCCTGACAGCAGGATCGACAACGCCAGCTCATTAGGCGTCTTTTGACGCTGGGCTCCTTCGACGAGCGCGATCATGCGGTCGATGAAGGTCGAGCCTGGCGCCGCGGTGATCTTCACCCTGATCCAGTCGGACAGGACTGTCGTGCCGCCGGTCACGGCCGAACGGTCGCCGCCCGCCTCGCGAATCACTGGCGCTGACTCGCCGGTGATCGCCGACTCGTTCACTGAGGCGACACCTTCGATGACCTCGCCGTCGCCGGGAATAAGGTCGCCCGGCTCGACGAGCACCACGTCGCCCGGCTTGAGATCGAGCGCGGAGACGCCTTCCACGACGTCTCTCATTCCGGCTTTGCCCTCGGGGTCGATTAACCGCTTTGCGCGCGTGTCGCTGCGGGTCTTGCGCAGCGCGTCTGCCTGCGCCTTGCCGCGTCCTTCCGCGACGGCTTCGGCGAAATTGGCGAAGAGCACCGTGAACCAAAGCCAGGCTGCGATCTGTCCCGTGAACAAGGCGGTTCCATTTTGCGCTAGGAGATCGCGCACGAAGATTAGCGTCACCACCGCGGAAACCATCTCGGTGACAAATATCACGGGGTTGCAGGCGAGGTGTCGCGGGTCGAGCTTGCGGAACGCGTCGACGGAGGCGCGTTTGATGATGGCCGGATCGAAAAGGCCGGGCGCGGCGACTTTCGAGGACATGAGATGCTACTCCGTTCTAGAAGGTCTTTCCTGCTTGCAGCAGGAAGTGTTCGACCACGGGCCCGAGCGCGAGCGCCGGAAAATATTGGAGGAGGTAGAGGACCACGATCACGCCGATCAGCAGGCCGATGAACAGCGGTCCATGCGTCGGGAACGTGCCGGCCGAGGCGGGGGCCTTCTTCTTGGCGGCGAATGATCCTGCCAGCGCCAGCACCGGGACCACGTATGCGAAACGGCCGATGAACATGGCGACGCCGAGCGTGGTGTTGAACCACAGCGTATTGCCGGAAAGACCCGCGAAGGCGGAGCCATTGTTGGCGTTGGCGGAGGCAAAGGCGTAGACGACCTCCGAAAGCCCATGCGGGCCCGCGTTGCCGAGGCTGTCGAGGCCGGTCTTCAGCATCACCGAAGCCGCGGAAAAGCCGAGCACGCTCAGCGGATAGATCAGCATCGCCAGCATGGCGAGCTTGATCTCCCGCGCCTCGATCTTCTTGCCGAGATATTCGGGCGTGCGGCCGACCATCAGACCCGCGACGAAGACGGCGATCACCGCCAGCACGAGAAAGCCGTATAGGCCCGCGCCGACGCCGCCCGGCGAGATGCACCCGAGCAGCATGTTGAACAGCGGCACGAGGCCGCCGATCGGCGTGAACGAATCATGCATCGAGTCGACGGCGCCGGTGCTCGTTCCCGTCGTCGCCGTTGCGAAGAGCGCGCTCATCGCGGTTCCGAAGCGCACTTCCTTGCCTTCCATGTTGCCGGGCGCAGCATCGACGCCCAGCTTGTCAGTCAGCAAAGGATTGCCTGCCGCTTCCGCCCAGTAGGCCACCAAGACCCCGGTCACGAGCACGATGCCCATGGTGATGGCGATTGCGCGTCCCTGCCGGAAATCGGAGACCGCCCGTCCGAACGCGAGGACCGTCGCGAAGGGAATGACCAGAAGGGCCCAGATTTCCAACATATTGGAAAGGGCGTTGGGACTCTCGAAAGGATGGGCGGAGTTGGCGTTGAAGAACCCGCCACCGTTGGTGCCGAGCTCCTTGATCGCTTCCTGGCTCGCCACCGGTCCAATGGAGATCACCTGCTTCGCGCCCTCGAGAGTCGTCGCTTCGACGGAGCCGGCGAGCGTCTGCGGAACACCGAGCGCGACGAGTGCGATCGCGATAAGGATCGAGATGGGCAGGAGCACGTAGAGCGTGCCGCGCGTGAGATCGACCCAGAAGTTTCCAACCGTCGGCGATTCTGCCCGGGCGAAACCGCGCACCAGCGCAAACGCCATGGCGAGACCCGTCGCGGCCGACACGAAGTTATGAACGGTGAGACCGAGCATCTGCGTGAGATGGCTCATCGTCGTCTCGCCGGAATAGTTCTGCCAGTTTGTGTTGGTGATGAAGGAGAGCGATGTGTTGAAGGCGAGATCGGACGGAACCCCATCGAAGCCTTGCGGATTGAGCGGAAGCACATTCTGGAGCCGCTGCAGCGCATAGAGCGAGACGAAACCGACGACGCTGAAAGCGAGCATCGCCATCGTGTATGCGAGCCAGCTCTGTTCGCGTGTCGGATCGACGCCGGAAAGCCTGTAGAAAGCGCGTTCGACCGGCGCCAGGATCGGCGCTAGGAAAGTGCGCTCGCCGGCGAGCACCCGCGCGATGTAACCGCCAAGCGGAACCGCCGCGGCGATCACCGCCGCGAGAACGAGGGCGATTTGCGCCCAACCAACGATTGTCATGGTGATCCTCTCGCGAAATCCCGAGGCCTTTTCTTAGAATTTCTCAGGGTGAAGGAGCGTGTAGACGAGGTAGAGGCCAAGAAGCAGGGCGACCGCGAGGCCGACGGCGGGTTCGATCATGATGCGTCTCCCTCATAGCTTGCAACAAAACCGCGCATAGGCGGCGGCGAGCACAAAGAGCATGAGGCCCGAACCGATGAAGATGAAATCCGCCATGCTCCGCGCTCCGCCGTTGGGGTCGGGGGAATGTGCCCCGCTCGAGAGCGAATCTAGGCCTCGAGGCATAAGGGCGCCATGCCGAAAGCGGGGCCGCCGCGTAAGGAGAACGTAAAGGGGTGTGAAGGCTTAACGCTTACAACGTCTTGGCGGCCGCGAGCACCTCCTCGGCGTGGCCGGGGACCTTCACCTTGCGCCAGACCTTGGCGATCCGCCCGTCCGGACTGAGGAGAAAGGTCGTGCGTTCGACGCCCATATATTTGCGTCCATACATGCTCTTCTCGACCCAGACGCCATAGGCGGAAAGCATCGCCTTCGTCTCGTCCGAGGCCAGCGGGATCTTCAGCTCATGCTTGGCGCGGAACTTGTCGTGGCTCTTCTCGGAATCGGGGGAGACGCCGAGGATCGCCGCTCCGGCCTTGGCGAATTTGTCGCGCAGCCCGTTGAAGTCGATCGCCTCCTTGGTGCAGCCGGAAGTGTCGTCTTTGGGGTAGAAGTAGAGCGCGAGCTTCTTGCCCTTGTAGAAGGCGAGCCCGTGCTTTTCGCCCCCGGCCCCGGGAAGGGAGAAATCCGGGGCCTCGTCTCCTGCTTCCGGTCGCTTCGCGTCGGTCATCTCATTCTCCGTCTTTGTCTTGAGCCACCTGGAGCGTCGCTGCGCCGCGGGAAGCCTCGCCGCCAAGCAAGAAGTCTTCCGCGTAGTGGGGGAGGCCTTCGGCGGCGCAACGGAAGGCGAAGAGGCGCCGCGTCAGCTCGGACTCGCTCCGCGGATCGAAGGTTTCGAGCCGGCGCTTGTCGAAACGCCGGTCAAGCACGGCGAGCGCGGGCAACAGCGGGTCCTTGGAGGCGAGCATCCCGTCGATCGACAGCGTGAGGCTCGAAAACAGCGCGCGTTTGAAAACTTCGTCGGAACGGGGGCCCTGGCTGCTCGCGACCGCCGCCGCCGGGCCGACGCGCGCGCCGTCGATCGAAATCCAGCCTTCTCCGGCCCCATCCTGCGTGTTTCGATGGCTCGTCGTGAAGACCTCGATGCGGCCTCTGACGGCCGGCGCGAAGTTCCCTTCGACCCGCCTCTTCAATTCGCTCCAGCGCACCCCGCGGGTCCTCCCGACATCGGCGCGAATTTCCGACAGCACCTGCGGCGCTGGCTGTGAGCCTCGCTGGCCGGGACGGGCGCGAGCCCGGGAGTCCCCCAAAGGGGTGAGACAACAGAAATCTTCATCGCCTAAACCTTTCGCAATGGCCGGGCGGCGCCGCCTCCCGGCGGCGCTATCCAATCATGCGCACGTCAGCTGGACAAGCCGGAGGCTTGCGCCGGAGTTAACGCTGAAAGGCGCGTGGGGCGACGGCGGCTCAGCCCGAGGCCGGAAGCCGGTTGGCGGCTTCCGCGTCGGCGAGGCGTCGGTGAGAAGGACGACTTCTTGAACTAGCCGTTGACGACCAGACCCCGACTGCGCCCGAGCGCCAGCTTCTCGAAGTTGTCGTCGAACATGCGGGAAAGCCTGTTCGCCGTCGTTTCGTACTCGGCCGACGACGACCAGCTTTTCCTGGGGTTCAAGAGACCGACGTCGACTCCTGCGACCGCAAGCGGAACCGACAATCCGAAGTAAGGCTCGGTCTCGAAGCGCGCCTGCTCCAGCTCGCCGCCGAGGGCGGCTCCCAAGTAGGCGCCGCGTCGCCCCAATCGGCATGCGCGCGCCGACGCCATAGCCGCCGCCGCTCCAGCCGGTGTTGACGAGCCAGCAATTCACGTCGTGGCGCAGAATCAGCTCGCGCAGCAGATCGCCATAGACCTGCGGGGGACGCGGCATGAAGGGCGCGCCGAAGCAGGTCGAGAAGGTCGCTTCGGGCTCCTTGACGCCCTTCTCCGTGCCGGCGACCTTCGCCGTGTATCCCGAGAGAAAGTGATACATCGCCTGCTCCGCGCTGAGTTGCGCAAGCGGCGGAAGCACGCCGAAGGCGTCGCAGGTCAGCATGACGATGTTCTTTGGATGGCCTCCGCGACCGTCTTCCACAGCGCCTTGCATGAAGCGCAGGGGATAGGCGATGCGCGTGTTCTCGGTCCGCGAGCCGTCGTCGAAATCGCAGATGCGCGTGTGCGGGTGAAACACGACGTTCTCCATCACCGCGCCGAAACGCTCGGTCATCGAGAAAATCTGCGGCTCGGCCTCGCGCGAGAGCTTAATCGCCTTGGCGTAGCATCCGCCCTCGAAATTGAAGACGCCCTCAGAGCTCCAGCCATGCTCGTCGTCGCCGATCAGCCTGCGCGCTGGATCGGCGGAAAGCGTCGTCTTGCCGGTGCCGGAAAGCCCGAAGAAAATGGCTGCGTCGCCCGCCACGCCAACATTGGCCGAGCAATGCATCGGCATGACGCCTTGCGCCGGCAGCATGAAGTTCAAAAAAGTGAACACCGATTTCTTGATCTCGCCGGCGTAGCTCGTGCCGCCGATGAGCACGATCCTGCGCGATAAATCCATCGCGATGACCGTCTCGCTGCGGCAGCCGTGACGCTGAGGGTCGGCCTTGAACGAGGGCAGATCAATGATCGTCAGCTCCGGCGTGAAACTGGAGAGCTCGTGTGACGCCGGGCGGATGAGAAGATTTTGGATGAACAGCGAATGCCAGGCGAGCTCCGTGAAGACGCGAACCTTGACCCGAAAGGCTGGATCGGCGCCGCCGTAAAGATCCTGCGCGAACAGCTCCTTGTCCTCAGCTTGCGCCAGAAAATCGCTCAGCAGCAGATCGAACTTCGCTCTCTCCAGACGCTGGTTGTTTTCCCACCAGACAGCGTTTTGCGTCAGGGGATCGGCGACGATGAACTTGTCCTTGGGCGAGCGGCCGGTGTGCGCCCCGGTCTCCGCGACGAGCGCCCCACCGCAGACGATGGTGGCTTCGGCGCGCTGCAGAGCCTGCTCATAGAGATGTGGGACATCGAGATTGTGGAGGAGACGCCTGCCTTGCGCAGATCCAAACGCATCGACAAATCCCACGGGCCTCGCCGCCCCGCCGGCGCTTACCTGTCCTTGGGCATGCATAGTCGGTTCCCCTTTGGGAAGCCCCAAGCGCTTTAAAAACTAAGCTCGCACTTGAAGCTAGCGTCCAAAAAGGGACAGGCTTCCCCGCCTCATCGAGATAAGTCTGCCCCTTACCCTCTGGTAACATAGGCGGCGAATCACGCCGCATCAAGGAAGCCGCCAGTTTAACGATGAATTCGGCGCCGAAAAGTTAAACAATTATTCTTAAGATCGAGAGCGGGTCCCGGGCGTCTTGCCTCGTGATGGCCGTCACAGCCCCACGTCGTGCGCCGGCGCGGCGCGTTCCGCTGCGGCGACGTTGCGACGCGTCCAGGCGCGCTCGTGCAGGTAGTAGAGCCCGACTTTCGCCGCCGCCTCGGTCACGGTGATGGCGAGCGAGAGGCTGAGATCGCGGGTGAAGCCGAAGACGATCGCGAAGGTCAGCACGCTTCCGAACGCGCGCCAGGAGAGCGACTTCATCAGGCTCGTGCGTCGCGTTGCGACGGACCCGGACGAGGGCTGCGGCAGGCCTTCCATCGAGGAATAGCTCGCCTCGAGAAAGGAAGCGCCGCTTTTTGCCGCGGTTGCCGCCTCGCTCACGAGGCCCATCGCGATGGTTTCATTCGTCACGCGGTCGATGAGGACGAAGCCGCCCGTCTCGCGATTTTCTACATAGCGGTCACAGACGATCGGCTGGCTAAGCTCTATCTCCGCTTCGCCGATCGCGTTGAAGGCGAGCGCCTCGCCGGCTTCCGTGAGCGGGGCGGCAAGCCCCGTTTCGATTTCGACGCGCGCCGTCACCCGCCTCACCGCGGCCGGGACCGTGCGCGTCGCGAGCTTCAAAAGATAGCTTTTGTCGCAGACGAGCGGCTCGCGCACGAGCCACAGCAGCCGAGCCTTGAGCCTGTCGCCGACCTTGGCGGGGGAGGCGGGGGAGACCAGCATGTCGCCGCGCGAGACGTCGACCTCTTCAGTGAACGTCAAGGTCACCGATTGCCCGGCGACCGCGGCGCTAACATCGCCTCCGCCGCCGACAACGCGCGCGATCGTCGTGTCGCGGCCGATCGGAAGTATTCGAACGATGTCGCCGGCCCTGACGTTGCCGCCGCAAACGAAGCCGGAAAAGCCGCGAAAATCGTGGCTCGGCCGATTGACCCATTGCACCGGAAAACGGAACGGCTGCACGAGCACGCCCCGATCGACTTCGACGCTTTCCAGATAGGCGAGCAGCGCAGGGCCCTTTCGCCAAGGCATGTGCGCGCTCTCATGGACGAGATTGTCGCCGTCCTTGGCGACGAGCGGGATCGCCTCGATCGAGAGGAAGCGCAGATGGCGCGCGAACTCGCGGAACTCGGCCTCGATGCGCCGGAAGGTCGCCTCATCGTAACCGACGAGATCCATCTTGTTGACCGCGAGCACGACATGGCGCACCCCGAGCATGGACACGATCACCGCATGGCGGCGCGTCTGACTCAGCACGCCCTTGCGCGCGTCGATCAGGAGCACGGCGAGCTCGGCGGTGGAGGCGCCGGTCGCCATGTTGCGCGTATATTGCTCGTGGCCCGGCGTGTCGGCGACGATGAACTTGCGCTTCTCCGTCGCGAAATAGCGATAGGCGACGTCGATCGTGATGCCTTGCTCGCGCTCGGCCGCGAGCCCGTCGACGAGCAGCGCGAAATCGAGCGCTTCGCCCTGGGTGCCGTGCTTCTTGGAATCTTTCTCCAGCGCCTCGATCAGATCGTCCGGGGCCAGCCCCGCGTCATAGAGCAGGCGGCCGATCAAGGTCGATTTGCCGTCGTCGACCGAGCCGCAGGTGATGAAGCGCAGGAGAGGCTTGTCGGCTAGAGCCCGACGAGGGGAAGCCTGCGCAGGAACGCCGTGCATTTTAGAAATAGCCTTCCTGCTTCTTCTGCTCCATCGACGCCGCGCCGTCATGGTCGATCAGGCGTCCTTGCCGTTCCGAGGAGCGGCTCGCGCGCATTTCGGCGATTACGGCGTCGAGCGTCTCGGCCTCGCTCTCGATCGCGCCGGTGAGCGGGTAGCAGCCGAGCGTGCGGAAGCGAACCTTCTTATGCTCGACGACTTCGCCGGCCTTTAGCTTCATGCGGTCGTCATCGACCATGATCAGCGCGCCGTCGCGCCGCACGACCGGCCGCTCCTTGGCGAAATAAAGGGGCACGACCGGAATCTCCTCGCGCGCGACATAGTCCCAGACGTCGGCTTCGGTCCAGTTGGACAGCGGAAAGACGCGCAGGCTCTCGTCCTGCGCCTTGCGCGTGTTGTAGAGGCGCCAGAATTCAGGGCGCTGGTTCTTGGGGTCCCAGCGATGCTGCGCGCTGCGAAAGGACAGCACGCGCTCCTTGGCGCGCGACTTCTCCTCGTCTCGCCGCGCCCCGCCGAAAGCCGCGTCGAAGCGCCATTTGTCGAGCGCCTGCTTCAGCGCCTCGGTCTTCATGATGTCAGTGTGGAGCTTCGAGCCGTGCACGAAGGGATCGATGCCCATCTCGATCCCTTTGGGATTGGTGTAAACGAGCAGCTCGACGCCGAGCTCCTTGCCGCGGCGGTCGCGAAATTCGATCATCTCGCGGAACTTCCAGGTCGTGTCGACATGGAGCAGCGGGAAGGGCGGCTTGCCAGGATAAAAGGCCTTCATCGCGACATGCAGCATCGCGGCAGAGTCCTTGCCGATCGAATAGAGCATGACCGGCCGCTCGCATTCGGCGACGACCTCGCGCATGATGTGGATGCTTTCCGCTTCGAGCCTGTCGAGATGGCCGAGTCGATTGGGACCGAGTGAGCTCATCGTGTCGTGGCCTGTCTCGCTGGCGGTCGCCGCGGAACGCCGTCCTCGCCGACGTGCAGTCCGCACTCCTTCTTCTCGTCCTCTTCCCACCACCAGCGGCCGGCGCGCTCGCTTTCGCCGGGCCTCACGGCGCGGGTGCAGGGAGCGCAGCCGATCGACAGATAGCCCTTGGCGTGCAGCTCGTTGACCGGCACGTCGAATTCCTCGGTCAGGGCGACGATCGACTCGCGGGAATAGTCGAGCAGGGGATTGAGCTTCACGAGCCGATGCGCCTCGTCATATTCGATCATGGCGACACTTGCGCGCGCGTTGGACTGATCTGCGCGCAGTCCAGTTACCCACCCCGAAGCTCCCGCAAGCAAGCGTGAGAGCGGCTCGACCTTGCGGATGTGGCAGCAGGCCTTGCGGTTCTCAACCGACCGATAGAAGCCGTTGACGCCATGTTCCCGCACGAAAGCTTCGAGCGGCTCAGGGCTCGGATATACGGCGGCGATGCGCCGCGCGTAGCGCGCCTCGGTCCGCTCCCACAGATCGTAAGTCTCGGGAAAGAGCCTTCCGGTGTCGAGAGTCGCGACCTCGATGTCGAGCCCCTGCGTGAAGATCGTGTGGGTAGTCCACTGATCTTCGATCCCGAAGCTCGTGGTGAAGGCGATCCTTCCGGGGATCACCTCGCGCGCCAGCGTCAGACGATGCGCGAGATCGAGCGGCGCGAGGCGCGGTTCGAGAAGGTCAACCAGCGAAGGCTTCATCCGCGCGCCTTTCGTCTTTCCTCGAGGATCGTCTCGCGGCTCGCATAGCCCTGCTGATAGAAAGCGCCATAGGCCGAGGAGGCAGCCGCCCATTGCGCGGCGTCCTGCCGCGAGGCGATGTCGGAGGCGATCTCGATCGTGTCGAAGCCGCAGCGCAGCGCATGCGTCGCCTGATCGGCGATGAGCCGGCCGCTCGCGCGCAGCTCTCCTTTGAATCCCGCGCGGCGGATCAGTCGCGCGAGCGAAAAGCCGCGGCCGTCGCCATGGGCCGGAAAAGCGATCGCGATGAGGGCGAGGCGCGAAAGATAGGGCGCGAGCTTTGTGGGATCAGCCGTATTGGAGAGGAAGACGCCGAGCGGCGCCTCCGCGGAAAGCGCGCTTGCGGCCTCTGCGAGACGCGCTTCGGAGACGACGCAGTTTCCGCCCTTGGGCAGACTCTCCTCGTCGGCGAGACGGCGCCAGGAATCCTCGACGAAACGCCCCTCAGATATCAGCGCCATCTTCGCCCTCCCGCGTCAGCGCCTCTTTGAAGCGGTCCTGTCCGAGGCGCCGCCAGGTGTCGAGAAAGCGCTCGCCCTCGCGGCGTTCTCGCAGATAGATTTCAATGAGGCTCTCGATGACGGTCGGGACATTCTCGGCGGCGACGCCCGGACCCAGAAGCTCGCCGATCGCAGCGCTCAGAGTCGGGTCGCCGCCGAGCGTGATCTGATAGGATTCCTTGCCGCGCTTCTCCAGCCCGAGCACGCCGATCGCGCCGATGTGGTGATGACCGCAAGCATTGATGCAGCCCGAGATTTTTATGCCGAGTTCGCCGATGAGTCGCTGGCGCTCGAGATCGCTGAAGCGGTTCGAGATCGCCTGAGCGATCGGGATCGAGCGCGCCGTCGCGAGCGCGCAATAATCGAGGCCGGGGCAGGAGATGATGTCGGAGATCAGTCCGGCGTTCGACGTCGCGAGCCCGGCTTCGTCAAGGAGCCGCCAGAGCGCGAACAGATCGTCCTGCTTCACATGCGGCAGCACGATGTTCTGCGCATGGCTCACCCGCAATTCGCCAAAGCCGAAGCGCTCGGCGGCATCCGCCAGAACCCGCATCTGATCCGAGGTCGCATCGCCCGGAATGCCGCCGATGGGCTTCAGCGAAACCGTCACGATCGCATAGCCGGGGATCTTGTGCGTTGCGACGTTGGTCTTTGCGAAGGCGTCGAAGGCCGCGTCCTTGCGGCGCGCTTCCTCATAGGCCTCTGAGCGCTCGGGCAGCGCCTCGTAAGGCGGCGGTGAAAAGAAGCGCCTGATGCGCTCGAATTCCTCGAGGTCGAAGGCGAAGGGCGCCCGGTCCATGGCCGCAAACTCGGCCTCGATCTCGCGCGTCAGTTGCTCGAGCCCTGTCTCATGCACGAGAATTTTGATGCGCGCCTTGTATTTGTTGTCGCGACGGCCGAAGCGGTTATAAACGCGCAGGATCGCCTCGAGATAGGCGAGAAGATCGGCGCGCGGCAGCCATGCGCGCACGGTCTTGCCGACGAAGGGCGAACGGCCAAGCCCGCCGCCGACGATGACCTCATAGCCCGCTTCGCCCTGCTCATCGGCGTGAAGGCGCAGGCCGATGTCGTGGAACTTGATCGCGGCGCGATCCTCTTTCGCGCCGCTCACGGCGATCTTGAACTTCCTCGGCAGGAAGCTGAACTCCGGATGCAGGCTCGACCATTGCCGCAGAAACTCGGCGGTCGGCCGCGGGTCCTCGAATTCGTCCGGCGCGACACCCGCGAGCTGATCCGCCGTGACGTTGCGGATGCAGTTTCCGGAGGTTTGGATCGCATGCATCTCGACGTCGGCGAGCGCCTCGAGAATGTCCGGCGTGTCGACGAGCTTCGGCCAGTTGTATTGCAGATTCTGACGCGTCGTGAAATGGCCGTAACCCTTGTCCCATTTGTCGGCGATCTCGGCGAGCCGCCGCATCTGCCGCGAGGTCAGCGTCCCATAGGGAATGGCGACCCGCAGCATATAGGCGTGAAGCTGCAGATAGAGACCGTTCATCAGCCGCAGCGGCCGGAACTCCTCCTCACTCAGCGCGCCGGAAAGGCGCCGATCCACCTGCTCGCGAAACTCGGCGACGCGCGCTTTCACGAAAGCCTTGTCGTAGGCGTCGTAAAGATAGGTCGTGGTCGGCGCGTTGGCGCGCGCCGCGTGAAGCTGGTCGTGCGCGTTCATCGCTTAGCTCCCGATTCCCCCGGCGCGCGCCTGCTTGCCGAGGTCGCGGCGCACACTTGGTCCCAGAAGTCTGGCGCGCTCGCGAAAATGCAAGGGCCTTGGCGCCGCTGTGGCGTCGAGCTCGACTTCTGCGAGATAGACGTCCACCACCTTATTGGCCGCGATATCGGCCTTGCCGCGCGCCTCGAGCGCGGCGGCTTCTGCGGCGTCCCGCGCGACAACGGCGTCGCGCGCGTCGCGCGCCCAGCCGTCGGCGCCAAGGAACAGCACCTCGCCGTCGCGCAGGTCGCTCGCCAGCAGAATTTGCGGATGCGTTGGTTTGGCCATCAGGTCGCCTGAGCCACGGTCACTTTCATGCCGTCATAGTCGTCGGTCCAGAGGATCTGGCAGGAGAGACGAGAGTTCTCATGAATCAGCGGCAGCTCGTCGAGCTTTTCCAGCTCCTCTTCCGTGGGCGGCGGCAGCCGGTCCATCCAGGCGGGATCGATCAGCACGTGGCATTCCGCGCAGGCGACCGAGCCGCCACAATTCGTGTCCATGCCGACGCCGTGATCTCTCAGGATTTCCATCAACCGCCAGCCTTCGAGCGTCTGGAGCTCGTGAATCCTGCCCTCGCGATCCTCGACGAGTACGACGGCATGCTGCTGGCGCACGCGCGCTGCCGCATCCTGCATTTTCTGGCCTTCTCCTTCGCTGTGCGGCGCCGGCCGGACGTTCACCCGATCTCGCTGTCTTAAATACCCATCGCCGAGCCAAGTCAATTCACCTATGGAAAGTGGCAAATAATTTATTCCACAAGATATTTATGTTTTATACTCCCTCCGCCCGGATGTCGCCAAACATTCGCTCTAAAGGTTAACGCCGTGCCGCTCGCCGCTTGAGGGACTTCCTCGACGCGGTGGCGGCGGGCGAATTCAACTTCCTCGTCTTCCACGTGCTGAACTCGTCGCTAGCCTCGCTCGACGAGATGAAAGGAATCGCGCCCTTCGTCCAGGACGCGCATTATTATCTCGTCAAGAACCACGTGAACGACACAACCTTCTTCGAATGGGACCCTCGGCTGCATCGCAAATATTTCGAGAAGGTCAACACCAGGGGCGAGATCATGATCCCCAAGCTCGACGAACGGGCCTTCGTGCAGGTCGAGATTGCTGGCGAGCCGTTCTCTGCTTATGTCGCCAATCTGGACGCCGAGGGCGAGCCCGCAAACCATTCTTTCGTCCTGCGCGGCTATGTCCGCACCTGGATCAACAAGATCGCCGAAGAGTTCGACCGGGTCGAGCTTCTCGATCTCGTCGCGCCGCGTCCGGTGAAGGCGGCGGCCCGGTTAGGAAGGTAGAGGATCGCCCATAAGGCTGGGGGAAATGACGCGCGTGGGTTTTCGCCTCAAGCGCGCGTCTCGGCGCGACTTCACGGCTTCGGCTTGCGCGCGGGCCTCGAATCGCGCAACGCGCTTCGATAGCCTATTTGGTTCTCGCCTCTCGGAGATCACGCATGGAGCTTCGCCCGCTTGGAAGAACTGATCTTCGCGTCTCGGCGCTTTGCCTCGGCACGATGACCTTCGGCCAGCAGAACAGCGAAAGCGAAGGCCATGAGCAGCTCGACTATGCGCTGTCGCGCGGGATCAATTTCTTCGATACCGCGGAAGTCTATTCGATCCCGCCGCGCCCCGAGACGCAGGGCTCGACCGAACGCATCATCGGCTCCTGGCTGAAGTCGAGGGGCAATCGCGACAAGGTCATCCTTGCGACGAAGGTTGCGGGGCGCGGAGAGGCGACTTGGCTGCGCAAGGACCGCAGTCCGCCAAAGCTCGATCGCAAAAACGTTCTCGAGGCGGTCGAGGGCTCTCTCAGGCGTCTGCAAACCGACTATATCGATCTCTACCAGCTCCACTGGCCCGATCGCTCCGTGCCGCTCTTTGGCGCTGGCGGCTCCGCCTGGCGCGAGCCGAGCGTGCGGGAGGAAGTTGCGATCGAGGAGACGCTCGCCGTTCTCGCCGAGCTCGTGCGCGCGGGCAAGGTGCGCCATGTCGGCCTATCGAATGAAACGCC
The DNA here is from genome assembly GCA_963829075.1 of uncultured Alphaproteobacteria bacterium. Lineage (GTDB taxonomy): Bacteria > Pseudomonadota > Alphaproteobacteria > Rhizobiales > Beijerinckiaceae > Methylocystis. The sequence goes on from CAWHHH010000023.1 coordinate 21,623, forward strand.
CTGGGGCGTCGCGCGCTTCCTGCGCGCCGCGGAGCAGGGGGGCGGCCCGCGCGTCGTCTCGATCCAGAACGCCTATCATCTGATGAACCGCACTTTCGAAATGGGGCTCGCTGAATTCGCGTGGCGCGAGCAGGTAGGACTTCTCGCCTATTCGCCGCTGGCGCAAGGCTATCTCACCGGCAAATATCAGAAGGGCGCGAGGCCCGCCGGCGCGCGCACGACGCTTTTTGAGCGCGGCCAGAGATATGAGACGCCGGGCGCTGCCACGGCGATCGACGCATATCTTGCGCTCGCGAAAGACTTGGGGCTCGACTCGGCGCAGCTGGCGATCGCTTTCGCCGCCTCGCGCCGCTTCGTCACCTCGGCGATCATCGGCGCGACGACGATGGCGGAGTTGAAGACCGACATCGACGCGATTTCCGTGAGGATCACCCCGGAGATCGAGGCGCAAATCGACGCCGTCCATAGCGTCCACACCAATCCGACGCCGTGAATCGGAGCGGGTTCGCCTCAGGCGTGTCCGGCGCTCGGCGACAGCTTGGCGATATCGACGCCGATCGACCGCAGCGCGCGCACATATTTCGTGTCGAGATCGTGGTCGAAGAGGATCGCGGGATCGGCGGGACAATGCAGCCAGCCGTTGAGCTGAATTTCGTTTTCGAGCTGGCCGGCGTCCCAGCCGGCGCAGCCGAGCGCCAGAAGGGCGCGGTCCGGTCCTTCCCCGACGGCGATCGCGCGCAAAATGTCGATCGTCGCGGTCAGCGACACGGCGTCGTTGATCTTGAGCGTCGAATTATCGATGAAGAAATCGCCCGTGTGCAGCACGAAGCCGCGATCGGTCTGCACCGGCCCGCCCGAGAGCACCTGCACATCGCGCGCGGCCGGCGGCAGGCTGATCCGCTCGGCGGAATCGATCACCCGCAGCTGCTCGAGCAGCTCCGGAAAATTCCGCACGCTCGAGGGACGGTTCAACATGATGCCCATCGCGCCCTCGGCCGAATGCGCGCACATGTAGATCACCGCACGCGCGAAGCGCTCATCCGACATGCCGGGCATGGCGATCAGCAATTGTCCGTCGAGAAACGATCTCGAACCCGTTTGCGAAGGGCCTTCCGCCGGGCCGGTTTTTCCGCCAACGCCTTTCCGGCGTGCGGGCGCGGCGCGAGCCCCCCGCTCGGCGTCGCTGTCGAGTTCCTCCTCGTCCTGCCGAGCCTGATCTCGGTCCGCGGCCTTGGAGGCGGGTTGCTTGTCACGGGTCGGTTTCATAGATTTATGCTACGCCGGCCGCGTCCCGTCGACAAGGCGCGAAGTTGGCCCCGCCGCGAAACAAGCGGAATTTTTTGAAGAAGACCGTCGTCGGTTTTCAGACAAGGTCCCGCTGCGCGCGGCCTCGCCGGACTATCGGCTTGACCGGCGCGTCGTCTAGAGCTTCGGAGCACCAAATGCGCTGGTTGAGGGCGACGCCGCTTCTTCTTCTCGCTGTCATCTTTTCCTGCCGCCCTGCTAGCGCTGAGCCTTTCGCCTCCGATCCCTCGGTCGGGCGATTGTCATCGGCGCGGCTGCTTGCCGGTAATGAGGAGTCTGGCGGCCTCCGGCTTGCGGCGCTCGAGATCGATCTCGCCCCGAAGGCGGTGACCTATTGGCGAACACCGGGCGAGGCTGGCGTCGCGCCGACGCTTGATTTTTCGGCTTCCGAAAATCTCGCGAGCGTCGAGACGCTCTTTTCCGTCCCGAGACACATAAAGGAGGCCGGCGGCGTCGTGGCTGGCTATGAAACGAAGGCGCTTTTTCCCTTGCGCGTGAGGCCGCGCGATCCAAAAATTCCGGTGAAGCTCGATCTCAACATCGATTACGCGGCTTGCGACAAAATCTGCCTGCCGGTCCGCGCGCATTTGAGCTTGTTGCTAAGTCCAGGCGCAGCGTCTCCACATGCGGCGGAGATCGCCCGCGTTCTGGCCGAGAACGTGCCAAAACGCCTCGATCCAACGGAGGCGCTGCGCATCGTGGCCTTGCGCCGGGGGGGCGAGGTCGGCGGCTGGCGTCTCGACTATCGCGGCAAGGGCGCGCTGCTCGACGTCTTTTGCGAGGTCGCGGATCCTTGGACACTGGAGTCGACACGCTCAGGCGAGGGCTTTGCGCTGACGCTTTATTCGGCGAGCGGCGCCCGCGCCGCTCCCAAAGACCCTGTGGCCGCGACGTTGACGTTGGTGACCGACCACGGCGCATGGGAAGCGCCGATCGTTCTGCAGTGAGCCAAAGAATTTCGTCAGCCAGGCCGTCGCCAAATCAGAACCGCGTAACAAAGAAGTAGATGGCGGCGCAATAAAGCACGGGAAGCCAAGCCGCCGATAGGATCGCCGCGAGGGACCATAGGTACAGAGCGCCCAAGATCGCCCACACGATCAAAAGCCCCGGCGACGCGGCGCTCGTCAAGCGCAGGAGCCTCGGCTGAACGGCTTTCCATTCGGGAGGCGCCTCGCGGGGCGCCTCATCGGTCGGCGGTTCGCCATGCACGATGAAGCGCGCAATGTCTTTCCAGTGAGCCTCGCGAATGCCGGCTTCATGCGATCCGACGATGAATTTGGCTTCGTGCAGGTCCGGATGACGAGCGGGTCGCTTGTGATCGTTGAAACCGTCATATCCGGCGCTGCCGATGTCGAACAAGGCCGTTAGCGCCTGAAACGCTTTCGCGAAAATGGCGACGACCCAGTCCTCGGTGGCGACGTAGTTGAGAATCTTGCCGACTTGTCTGGGCCGATTTTCTGAACCGGACAGAAGCCTGCTCCACGGATAATCGCAGCGCACGACGCTGCCCGCGAAAACGATATGATGGAATCTGGCCGCCGGGTAGCGCAGCAGAGCGCGGGCCAAGAGATAGGTGCCGTTCGAATGGCCGACATAGGAAAACTTCGCCTTCGGATAGAGTGCGCGCATCAACACGCATTGATCCATGAGCCAACCCGTCTACCAATGACGGACCCAGGGGGCGAGGAAAGGGAAGATCGCAAAATAGCCGTAGGTTCCCGTAAATGTGTGGAACACGCGCTTCTCCCCTTCGGCTTCCTCCTTGACGGCGCGCGCGATTTTTTGGGTCCAGAATCCCTTGTCGCGGATGCCATGAATCACGAAAACGACGTCGCTGACGCTTTCGTCCGGATCGGCGGGGAGCGTATCGGCCATGTGAGCTGGGCGAATCGAGATTTTCTCGAGGTCGCTGCGATCGTCCTTCGCGGATTTCGCGAGCAACAGAAACCGCGCCTGATCGGAGAGAGATCGCTCCCGGCAAACAATCGCGAGCGATTTCGCGTTCGGTCTAAAGCCGCCCAGCAGCGCGCCTTCTAGCAGGGCGCGCTGTTCCTCTGTGGGCTTGCGCATCCTTATCGCCCCGTGATGCGTGGTGTCGGGAGTTTCGATCAGCAAGAAGGAGGCGGCGTCGCCCTTGTGGACCACAATATCCACCGCATCGTCCGGCGAAACCAAATCGTCGATGGCGCCCAGCAATTGGACAACGAAGATCGCGGGCAGAGCTTCGCAATCGGAGTATCGGCCGCCCCGCAGGCGCAGTGCGTGCGCGTGCGCCGCGCGTTTCTCGACCAGCCGCTCGGATCTGGTTAGCGCCAACCATTCGAGACGCGTCTGGACGATGAACGGCTGGCCTTGCCGCAGCGCGTACAGCGTCGGGACAGGAAGCCGGAACATCGAAAGAAGCGCGCTATACCAAGAGGCGAGCGTCCAAAAGACCGACTGAAGCCAATCGCGCGCGACAGCGGGGGCCCAGCCGTTGCTCATGCCCGCCAAGAGAATGATCCGCTCGACGCCGCCGGCCCAGGCTCTTTCGAGCCCTCTCAAATCTGGCGCGAAAGGGGCCTCGGCGGTCTCGCCATGTACGGCTATGGCGACCTTGCGCGCGATCACGGCGCTCGCGCTATAGCCGGCGAGGACGAAGCGCTCGTAAACGCCACCATCATCGCGCCGTTCACGCTCGGCGATCGCCCTCTCGATCTCTTCGATGACCTCGCGGACGATTTTCTCGGCTGGAGTCGTATCCAGCAGCCCAAAAAGACCGCCGTAGGGCAGAATGGGCGCCAGGATATCCGTGCTCTCGGACCGTTCTCCGATAACCTCACAAACGCCGAGCATATGCTTCGGCGAACCGTGGGGACCATGCAGAACCACAGCCAACTCGCGTCCGCCTCCGCGCTTGATCAGTTGAGATTGCATCGCTCCTCTCCTGCATAATCGGGTAAAGCCTCGCGACGTTCATCGATAATGGCGGATGAATCGCTGCTTTGAAGATATATGCGCGCCACGGCGCCGTTCATGAGAAGGCCGTCGAGCTTCCGGCTGCAGGGAGCCCGCTCCGCGAGGTCGTAAAAGAGACCGGCAACGGGTCGGCATTATTCCCGGCCGCGATTCCTAAAATTCGCGACCACCACGCCCCGGCCCTCCAAAAATATCGCGGGAATAAAGCCGTCGACCCTCGAGTCTCCTCTTTGACCGGCCTTCAGCCGGCCAGAGGAGGCTTAAGATGAACGGCAATCAGAAAGGCAATGGCGTCGACCGCCGCCAGGCGCTCGAATGCATGACGTGGGCGGGGACCGGACTCGTCTGGACGCTATCGGGAGGCGTGCCGGGAGCGAAGCTCATCGGGGGAGCGCAAGCCGCCACGACAGGATTCTCCTTCGTGCAAATCTCCGACAGTCACATCGGCTTCGACAAGCCGGCCAATCCCAACACGCTGGGCACGCTCGAGGAAGCCATCGCCAAGATCGGCGCGCTTCCATTGAGGCCCGCCTTCATGATCCACACGGGCGACATCACTCATCTCTCCAAGCCGCAGCAGTTCGACGACGCGGAGCAGAGGATCGCGCGCGCCAAGCTCGAGACGCATTACGTGCCAGGCGAGCACGACATCATCGACGAAAACAACGGCCAAGCTTTCCTCGACCGCTACGGCCGAGGCTCGAAGGGCAAAGGCTGGCGTTCCTTCGATCAGGGCGGGGCGCATTTCGTGGGCCTCAACAATGTCTTCGACCTGAAGGCGGGCGGCATGGGCAATCTTGGAGAAGAGCAGCTCGCCTGGCTCGCCGACGATCTGCGCGCAAAGACTGCTTCGACCCCCATTGTCGTCTTCGCTCATGTTCCGCTGTGGACGATCGCGCCCGAATGGGGATGGGGCACGCAGGATGCGGCGGAGGCGCTGAGGCTTTTGGCGCGATTCGGGTCGGTCACTGTCCTCAACGGCCACATCCACCAGCTCATGCAGAAGGTCGAAGGCCATGTGACCTTCCACACCGCGCGTTCGACCGCCTTTCCGCAGCCCGCGCCCGGAACCGCGCCGTCGCCCGGGCCGAAGCTCGTTCCGCCAAGTGAGCTGCACGGCCTGCTCGGCATAACGAGCGTGGCGGTGAAGCGCGGGCAAGCGCAGCTCGCCATCGCCAATTCCTCATTGGCCGCTTGAAGGGAGGGCGCCATGACCCGCAGCTTACAGCACGTTTCTCTCGCGACCGCTCTCAGCTTGCTTGCCGGGGGCGCCGCCCGAGCAGCGGAAACGACGATCGCCATCGACAATTTCGCCTTCACTCCCGCCGAGAGAACGGTGAAGACTGGAACCACGGTGCGTTTCGTCAATCACGACGATATTCCGCACACGGTGGTTCTCGCCGATGGAAAGGTCCGATCGAAAGCGCTCGATACGGACGACAGCTTCGCCTATGTCTTCGACAAGACGGGCGATTTCGTCTATTTTTGCGGACTGCATCCGCAAATGAAGGGCGAGATCAAGGTGACGCCCTGACCAGCCGCATCGGTGAAACGTGACCAGCGAGACGGCGCGGCGGCGCTTCACCCAACAACTGCTGCCGCACCTCGACGACGCCTACTCGCTGGCGCGCTGGTTGACCGGCAATGCGACCGACGCCGAAGACGTGGTGCAGGAGGCCTGCCTGCGCGCGCTAAAAGCGCTCGATGGCGCCTTCGTCGAGAACCCGCGCGCCTGGCTGCTCGCGATCGTTCGCAACACGACTTTCACCTGGCTCGCCAAGAACAGGCCCCATGCTCTCGTTTTGGCGGGCGGCGAAGAGGAGGCGCGCGCGCAGCAGATCGATCCGCATGAGCTGGGGTCGCCGACGCCGGAGGACGCGCTCATCGCCAAGGCGGATCGCGAGAGCGTTACAGCGGCGATCGAGGCCTTGCCGCTCGTCTTCAAGGAGACACTGGTCATGCGCGAGATCAACGGGCTTTCCTATCGCGAAATCGCCGAAGCGACCGGCGCGCCGATCGGCACGGTGATGTCTCGGCTGGCGCGCGCACGGGCGCTGCTGCTCGCGACTTTGGGACAAAGGTCATGAACGACGACCGGGATCAAAGCCACGCCGCCGACGCGCTGCTCATCAACGCGCTCGCCGACGGCGAGCTCGATGCGGCGAGCGCGCTCGCGCTTGAGAAGCGGCTTGCAAGCGAGCCCCAGCTCGCGGCGCGTTACGCGTCGGTCGTCGCGCTGCGGCGAACGCTGCGCGAGAAAATCGAGCCCCAGAGCGCGCCGGCTGGCCTTCGCGACCGCATGACGGCCTTGGCGGCAGAAACGCCTCGCGCTCCTGCGCCGCGTCGGCGAGAAGCTCTTTGGTGGCCGCGCCTCTTCGTCCCCGCGCTCGCCGCCGCGATGGCGCTCGGCGTCGGACTCGATCGCCTGTGGCTTTCGTCCAGCGAGACCGACCCGCGCCTCGACTCGGTCGTCGCCGCTTATCGGCGCGGACAGATCGCCGATCAGCCGGTCGATGTCGCCGCGAGCGACCGCCATGTCGTGAAACCCTGGCTCGCGCGAAAGTTTCCCGTCTCGACGGCGGTCGTCGACCTTGCGAGCGAGGGCTTTCCGCTCGTCGGGGCTCGCATCGACATCGTGGCCGGCCAGCCGGCGCCGACGCTCGTCTACCGCCGCCGTCAGCATCAGATCGCGGTGACCGAGCTTCCTTCGGCCAGGCTTCCGACCACGGGCGGCGCGCTGCAAGGCTATTCGTCGGAGACCTGGAGCGACGCCGACCGCAGCTATGTCGCCATCTCCGACGTTTCGCCCTCCGAGCTCGCGCTCTTCGCCGAGCTTTTTCGCAAGGCGGCGGCGGGCGAGAGGAGCGGGGGGAAGGACCCCGCGCATTGAGCCCGGATTGGTGCGCGTGGGCGGAGCAGGAAATAATCCAATGTGCCCCAAGCGAGCTCAATCGAGACTCGCATCGGGGCAACTCTAGCGGCGAGCGATATCAGCTGGACGTTGCGGGGTCGCGGCGATCTTGACCTCGGCACGCGCCCAGAGCACTGAGAAAGCTTTCCATCCATTTTCGCCCATCGCGCGCGCGAATGCGCGTCATCAGCGCGCGGTGACGCTCGATGCGCTCTTCTCGTGGCATGACGATCGCGTGCTGTATCGCTTGCGCGACTTCGTCCGCATCATAGGGGTTGACGATCAAGGCCTCCGCGAGATCTTCGGCCGCGCCGGCAAAGCGCGATAACACCAGAACGCCAGGATCGTTGGGGTCCTGGGCCGCGACATATTCCTTTGCGATCAGATTCATACCATCTCGAAGCGGCGTGACGAGGCCGACGTGGCTTCCTCTATACAACGCAGCCAACGTATCCTCCGCGATGCTTCGGCGCACGTAACGCACCGGCGTCCAGTCGTAATCCCCAAACTCTCCATTGATTTGGCCAGAAAGCGCTTCAAGTTCGTGACGAATGTCAATATAGGCTTGGATATCCTCGCGCGTGGGCGGTGAGATCTGCATCAAAGTCACGGCTTTGTGGTGGTGGGGAAATAACTCCAGAAACCGCTTGAACGCTCGGAGCCTGTCCGGCAGGCCTTTGCTGTAGTCCAAACGATCGACCCCAATGATATTCACGCGCGCCTCGCCGCGTCGATGTAATCTCTGGATCTGCGTCTCCGCCTCCGGAGTTTGCGCCATGGAGACGAAGTGATCCACATCGATTCCGACGGGAAACACCGAGACGGTCAGCCGCTTGCCGGAGACCATCAGCGTGTCTTGAGACAGCATTTCGCCGCCCAGGAAACCGAAAACGAAGCGGCAGAAATTGGCATGATCCGCCATCGTCTGGAATCCGAGGACGTCATATTCGAGCATCGAATTTATCAGCCATTCATACTCGGGCATCGCGACGAGCACATCCGGCGGCGGAAATGGAATATGCAGGAAAAAGCCGATGCGATTGGCGGCGCCGCGGGCGCGTAAGCCGGCGGCGAGCGGGATCAGATGATAGTCGTGCACCCAGACAAGATCGCTTGGCGTCAGTAGCGGCGCGAGCGATTCCGCGAAGCGCTCGTTAACCCTGCGATAGCTCTCGCTGCTCTCCTGTGTGAAGCGCGCGAGATCGAGGCGATAGTGAAACACCGGCCAAAGCCCCTCGTTGCAATAGCCAAGGTAAAATTCCTGAAAGTCGCGTTCTGTAAGCGGCATCGTCACCATGTCGACATTGTCGTGACGGTTACGGGTTATGCTGATTTCGGATTCGTCCTCGACGATTGAGCCATCCCAGCCGAACCACAGTCCGCCATGCTGGCGCAGCCCCTGAAGGATGCAGACCGTGAGCCCGCCCGACGTCTCACATTGCGGATCGGCGATACCGTTGGAGACGATCACCAGCCGGCTCATATCACCGTTTCCCAAGTGCGCGATAAACGGATCGCATAATTGATGCCGCCGACCATGGAGTAGGCTGTTGGGTAGCACTAGGCAATTATTGCGATTCCAGAAACACCAAGTTCGAGATCGTGTCCCAGAGCGTGGTGTAACCGACGGCGGGGCCATCGATGGTTTCCGGCGTCGGCCGGTTTGATCAGGCGGCCATGGCGGGCAGCTTGACGATGGGATCATCGCTCAAAGCGGCGAGGGATTCCAGCGTCATGAATTGCGAGCGCTGCACGGCCCATTCATCGTTCTGCTCCAGGAGGATGGCCCCGACCAGGCGCTTCACGGCCTCTTCGTTGGGGAAGATGCCGACGACCTCGGTGCGGCGCTTGACCTCGCCGTTGAGGCGTTCGAGCCCATTGGTTGACTGGATCTTCTGCCAGTGTTCCTTGGGAAAGCCCGTATAGGCGAGCACGTCGGCTTCGGCGTCGTCCATCAGCGCGGCGAGCTTTTGAACGGTCGGCCGCAACTGATCGGCGACCTTGCGCCATTGCGTCTTCGCCGACTCCGCATCCTCCTGCGCGAAGGCCGTCCCGATCAGCGCCGAGACGACGCGCCGACCGCTTTTGCCGGCGTGGGCCAGCGCATTGCGCATGAAGTGGACGCGGCAGCGCTGCCAGGAAGCGTGCATGATCTTGGCGACGGCGGCTTTCAGGCCCTCGTGGGCGTCGGAGATCACGAGCTTGACGCCGCGCAGTCCCCGCCGACGCAGCTTGCGCAGAAAGTCGATCCAGAACGTCTCGGCCTCCGAGGAGCCGGTGTCCATGCCGAGCACCTCGCGCCGGCCGTCGGCGTTGACGCCGGTGGCGATGATGACGGCGACCGAGACGATGCGCCCGTTCTTCCTGACTTTGACGTAGGTCGCGTCGAGCCAGACATAGGGCCAGTCGCCTTCCAGCGGGCGATCGAGGAAGGCGTTGACCTTCTCGTCGATTTCCTCGCACAGCCGGCTGACCTGGCTCTTCGAGACGCCGGAGCCGCCCATGGCCTTGACGATGTCGTCGACGGAGCGCGTCGAGACGCCCTGCACGTAAGCCTCCTGGATCACGGCGGCGAGCGCCTTCTCGGCCATGCGGCGCGGCTCGAGGAAGCAGGGGAAGTAGGAGCCCTTGCGGAGCTTGGGGATACGCAGCTCGACGGTCCCCGCGCGCGTCTCCCAATCGCGGTCGCGATAGCCGTTGCGCTGCACGCGGCGATCGGGCGACCGTTCGCCATGGGCGGCGCCGGTCAGCGCGCCGACCTCCATCTCCATCAGACGCTCGGCGGCGAAGCCGATCATCTCGCGCAGGAAATCGGCGTCGGGGGCCTTTTCGAGAAGGGCGCGAAGGTTCATCATCTCGTCGGTCATCGGTTTGGTTCCTCGGTTGCGTTGAGATTCGCAAACCGACCCTAACCGGAGAATCGCCGATGGCCGCCGCAAGCCGCTCGCTCGCTACGGCGCTATGAAAAGCGCGCGTCGCGAGCGGCTTGCTCCGCCCCAGCTACGGGGGACACGACCAAGTTCGAGGTCACTCATTGATAGCCCCCCACCGACGGGTCCGGTTGGTATGTTAGCGCATCGTTATCTCGAAGCTAGTGCGCGGCGGCGCATTGACGCGTTAACACGCTGCGCTCGCGCCGAAGCAGCAGCAACCTCATGCCTCGCCGGCCCCCAGTGGGGCATGAGACAGGGCGTCAAACGCCGGTATTAAACGACTGGGCGACGCGCGCTATCAATGCGCCTCGTCCCAGTTGCGCGCCGCGCGCGCGTCGACCTTTAGCGGCGCGGCGAGAGACACCGCGGGGAGCGGCGCGTCGATCATCACGCGCTTGACGATCTCGATCGTCTTCTCGGCTTCCGCCTCCGGCGCCTCGAAGACCAATTCGTCATGCACCTGCAGCAGCATTTGCGCCGAGAGCCCTGCTGAAATCAGCGCCGCGTCCATGCGGACCATCGCGCGCCTGATGATGTCCGCCGCCGCGCCTTGAATCGGCGCGTTGATCGCCTGGCGCTCGAAGAAGGCGCGCTCAGAAGCGTTGGCAGAGCCGATACGCGGGAAATGGCATTTGCGGCCGAAGATCGTCGTGACCACGCCCTTCTCGCGTACGGTCTTCTTCATCGCGTCCATATAGTCGCGAATGCCCGGGAAGCGCTCGAAATAGGTCCTGATGTAAAGCGCCGCCTCCTCGCGCGGAATGCCGAGCTGGTTTGACAGTCCGAAGGCGGAGATGCCGTAGATGATGCCGAAATTGATCGCCTTGGCGCGCCGGCGCACCTCGGACGGCATGCCCTCGACGGGTAAGCCGAACATCTCCGACGCCGTCATCGCGTGAATGTCGAGACCATCCGCGAAGGCTTGTCTGAGCTGCGGAATGTCGGCGACATGAGCGAGCAGCCTCAGCTCGATCTGCGAGTAATCGGCTGAGATCAGCACGCGCCCCGGCGGCGCGATGAAGGCGGCGCGGATTTTCCGGCCGATCTCGTTTCTGACTGGAATGTTCTGCAGGTTCGGGTCGGAGGAGGAAAGCCGCCCCGTGCTCGTGGCCGCGAGCGCGAAGGAGGTGTGCACGCGCCCCGTCGTGGCGTTCACGAAGCCCGGCAGCGAATCGGCGTAAGTGGATTTGAGCTTTGCGAGCTGGCGCCAGTCCAGGATCAGCCGCGCGAAGGCGTTTCCCTCTTCGGCGAGGTCCTCCAGCACGGAGGCCGAGGTCGACCATTGTCCTGTCGCGGTTTTCTTCGCGCCGGGCAGTCCCATCTTGCCGAACAAAATATCGCCGAGCTGCTTGGGCGAGCCAAGATTGAAGCGCTCGCCGGCCGATTCGTAAATCTCATCCTCGAGCCGCGCCATGGTCTGCGCGAACTCGCTCGAAAGCCGCGCGAGAATCGTGCGGTCGATCGCAACCCCGCGCATCTCCATGGCGTGCAGCGTCGCGACCATCGGCCGCTCCAACGTCTCATAGACGGTCGTCGCGCCTTCGGCCGCAAGTCGGGGTTTTAGGACGCGCCACAGCCGCAGGCAGACATCGGCGTCTTCGGCGGCGTATTCCGTGGCCTTGTCAAGCGCCACGCGCGCGAAGCCGATGAAGTTCCTTCCCGTTCCTGCGACCTCGCCAAAAGCGATGTTCTTGTGTCCAAGGTGCTTTTGCGCAAGCTCGTCGAGACCGTGATTATTGCGGCCGGAGTCCAGCGCGTAGGAAATCAGCATCGTGTCTTCGATCGGCGCGACTGTGATGCCGCAGCCGCCGAGCACGGTGAGATCATATTTCATGTTCTGAGCAATTTTGAGCACGCCCGGGGCTTCAAGCAGCGGCTTCAGACGCGCGATGGCGTCATGCATCGGAATCTGACCCGCGACGAGCTCGGCGCCGCCGAAGAGATCATTCGGTCCGGAGCAATGCCCGAGCGGAATGTAGCAGGCGCGCCCTCCCGGCAGAGCGAGCGAGACGCCGACGAGATGGCAGGTCATCGGATCGAGCGAGGTCGTCTCGGTGTCGAGCGCGACGGCGCCGGCCTCGTACGCGTCGGCGATCCAGGCGTCGAGCCGCTGGAGGCTTTGCACGGTCTCATATCGGCTGCGATCGATCGGCGTCGCAAGCGCAAGTTTCGCGCGCTCGGCCGCAAGCGACTGCGGCGTGAGGTCCGATTTCTCGGCAGCGGAGGCGGGGGCACTGGGCGCTAGAGCCACGGGTGCGGCCTCGCCATTGCGCCCCCGCCAGCCGCCCGCGCCTACGAATGCGGGGTCCGGATCGACCTTAGACGGGTCGACGCCATAAAGCTCGCCGACGCGCCGGGTGATCGTCGAAAACTCCATCGCGAGCAGAAAGGCCACGAGCTTTTGCGGATCGGGATCGTGAACGCCGAGGTCCTCGAGCGGGATTTCGACCTTCACGTCGCGCACGAGCTCGACGAGCTTTTTCGAAATACGGATCAGCTCGACATTCTGCGGCTCGGTCAGCGCCTCGCGTCGCTTGGGCTGCTTGATCTCGCCCGCGCGCGCGAGCAGCGTGTCGAGATCGCCATATTCGGCGAGGAGCTGCGCGGCCGTCTTTATGCCGATGCCCTTGGCGCCCGGCACATTGTCGGTCGAGTCGCCCGCGAGAGCCTGCACGTCGACGACTTTCGACGGCGGCACGCCGAAGTAGTCGACGACCTCCTGGGCGCCGATGCGGCGTTCCGCCCGATCGCCGGAGGCAGGATCGTACATCGCGACCCCGTCATCGACGAGCTGCATCAGATCCTTATCCGCCGAGACGATCAGGACTTTGGCGCCTTTTTCGCGGGCCTGGCGCGCATAGGTGGCGATGAGGTCGTCGGCCTCGTAGCGGTCCTGCTCGATGGGCTTGAGGCCGAAGGCGCGCACGGCCTCCCGCATCAGCGGAAATTGCGGCACGAGATCGGCGGGCGGATCGGGCCGATGCGCCTTGTAATCGGGATAGATCTCCTTGCGGAAAGAGTTCTCGGATTTGTCGAAGATGATCGCGAGATGCGTCGGCGTCTCGCCCGCCGCGCCGTCGCGCAGGAACTGAAGGATCTTGGCGCAAAACAATCTCACCGCGCCGGTCGGCAGGCGATCGGAGCGGTAGTTGTATTTGCCTTCCTGCCGCATCGACTGAAAATAGGCGCGAAAGACGAAAGACGAGCCGTCGATCAGGAAAACGTGGGAGTTTGGGCCGAGCTCTGCGTGCGACGCGCTCATTTAAGGCTCGCGACCGTTCGGCTGCGCGGGCGGCGGCCGCCGCGCCTCCCAGGCGTCGAGATAATCCCTGGAGCGCATCTCGGCGATGCGCGAGGCGGCGCGGCGGATGTCCCAGACCTCCGAGCCGTCCTCGGCGTCATAGAGTTTTCCGGGCTCGGCCTCGGCGCTGAGTATCAGCTTCGCCTTGGCTTCGTAAAGAATATCGACGAGGGTGATGAAGCGGCGCGCCTCGTTGCGGCGCTCATAGTGCATGCGCGGGACGTCGCTGACGATGACCGTGTCGAAGGCCTTGGCGATCGCCAGATAGTCCACGGCGCCGAGCGGACGTCCGCAGATCTCGTCGAAGTCGAAGCGCGCCGTCTTGCCCTTCACGCGCGCGATCTCGAGGCGCCTTGCGCCAATAGAAAGGCTGGTCTTCTCATAGGGCGCGTCGTCGAAGCGCGCGCGCGCCAGCATGGCGTCTTGCGCGTCGCAAACGAGAAAGAACACTTCCTCGGCGCAGCGCTTGGCGAGCCGAAAATCTTCCAGCGTGTCGAGCCGCACGATCTCCATGCGGCTCTCGACGAGGTCGATGAAGGGCAGGAAGAGATCGCGATTGCGTCCGCCTTCATAAAGGCGGCGCGGCTCGACGTTCGAGGTCGCGACGACGACGACTCCGGCGGCGATGAGCCCCGAGAAGAGCCGCGCCAGGATCGTCGCGTCGGCGATGTCGGAAACCGCGAATTCGTCGAAGCACAGAAGCCTCGTCTCGCGCGCGAGCGCCTCGGCGACGCGCGTCAGCGGATCGGCGCCGCCGTTCCCGGCGCGGCGGGCCGCATGGAGCCTCGCGTGGACCTCGGCCATGAAGGCGTGGAAATGCGTGCGACGCTTGCGGCGCACGGGGGCCGCGTCGAAGAAGAGGTCCATCAGCGTCGTCTTGCCGCGGCCGATCTCTCCCCAGAGATAGAGACCGCGTGGTTGATTGTTGCGGCTCAGGCCCCAGGGCAGGCGGGGGCGGCGCTGCGCCTCGAGCTCGCCCAGCAGCCGGTCGAGCGCTCCGAGCGCCTCGCACTGCGCCTCGTCGCGCACGATCCGGCCCTCGGCGACGAGGGCCTCATAGCGCGCGGCGAGCAGCGGCGGGGGTTTCCGGAACGGGGGGGACAAAGGACCCTCTCACTCAAACGACGACTTCACTGCCGGCGCATCCGACCGCTTGTCGCAGCCAATGCGCCCTCGCGCAATTCGAAATAGAGAAGGCGCTTGGGATCGACCGGGCCCGGCATCGTGATTTTGCCCGAGGGCGCCCTGGCGAAACCTACGCGGCCGTAATATTCCTCGTCGCCGACGAGCAGCACGAGGCCGTGGCCAGCAATGCGCGCCGCGTCGAGCGAGAGCTTCATCAGCGCCTCGCCGACGCCTTGCGAGCGGAAGGCCGGCTCGACGGTGAGCGGGCCGAGCAGCAGCGCCGGCGTCGAGCCGACGAGGATCGGCGTCATCCGATTGGCGCCGACGAGCAGCGTGCCGACCCGGGCGACGAAAGAGAGCGCGTAGTCGGGAGTAACGTCCTCGCGCAGCCGATAGGCGGTGCGGGCGAAGCGCCCCGGTCCGAAGGCGCGCTCGTCGAGCTTCTCGACGGCGGCTTCGTCCTCGGGGGCAAGCGGCGCGAAACGCAGGGCGAGGTCCATGGCGGGCGAGGTAGCATGAGCGAGGCGGCGCCGAAAGCGGGCTTGGATCCGGAGTCTTGCCGGGAGGTCCGCAGGGCCGCGCCGCTGATCCGCCTCGCGACGCCGGGCGACGCCGAGACGATCGCGCGAATTCATGTCGCCTCCTGGCGCGAATCATACGCCGAGCTGATGCCGACCGAGACGCTCGCGAACCTCGACATTGCCGGGCGGGCCCGGCGCTGGCGCGAGATTTTCGCCGCCGCGCGGGCGAGCGACGCGGTCTTCCTGCTGGAATATCCGGGGGAGGGGCCGGCGGGCTTCGCGAGCTGCCGCGCGCAGCGCATCGACCGGCTCGCATCTCTGGGCTATTCAGGGGAATTCGAGGCGCTGTACATCCTGAGGCGGAGCCAACGGCGCGGCGGCGGGCGCGCGCTGATGCGCGCGATGGCGCGCCATCTTCTGGGGCAGGGCTGGAGCGCCGCCTCGGTCTGGGTTTTTCGCGACAATCCGGCCGCGCGACGCTTTTACGAGGCGCTGGGCGGCGTCGAGACCGGCATCGAGGGGACCTGGACGACGCTCGGCCTGACGCTGCCGGACATGTCCTATGGGTGGCGGGAGATGGAGCGGCTGGCGAAGGAAGATAGCGGCGGCAAGTGACTTTCCCGGTGCAACACAAAAAAGTAAAACCGCGCCCGGCGGACTAGCGGCAGGTTTACCGGAGCCGAGCCGCGGTAAACTCTCTCGGCCCGTCAAACTGATCTTCTACAGTTGGAGGCGGTTTGCGGGTTGTAAGGCTTTGATTTTATTTGTTTGGAGGGGCGGTTTTTGCAAGAATGTAGTGCCACGCTATATGCGATTTCGCTTGACTTTGTAGTAATATTTTCTGATTGTGTGCGCACCGCGAATGAGTCGCTCGGACGGTTCCGCGCATGTATTTCCGCAAGAAAACCTCAGGCGGTCGCGCCTATCTTCAGATCGTCGAAAGCCGCCGCGACGGCGCGCAAGTGCGTCAGCAGGTGATCGCTACGCTGGGTCGCATCGAGGATTTGCGCGACAGCGGGCAATTGGAGCGATTGCTGCGGTCGGGCGCGCGCTTCGCCACGAAGGCCATCGTCGTCAACGCCCTGGCCGAGGGAACGGCGGCGGCGAACGCGGCGCGGCGTATCGGGCCTGCCTTGGTCTTCGAACGCTTGTGGGAAGAGACCGGCTGCCGCGCGGTGATTGAAGACCTTGCCGGTTCCCGCAAACATGGTTTTGCGCTCGAACGCGCGGTGTTTCTCACCGTTCTGCATCGGCTGTTCGCGGGCGGCTCCGATCGCGCGGCGGACCGCTGGCGCGAGGATTACACGATCGAAGGCGTCGAGGACATCGATCTGCATCACCTCTATCGGGCGATGGCTTGGCTCGGCGAGGAGCAAGGGAAAGATCAACAGGACAGCGCCACGCCCTTCTCGCCACGCTGCTTGAAGGACGTCGTTGAGGAAGAACTGTTCGCGCGCCGGCGCGATCTGTTCAGCAAGCTCGACCTCGTGTTCATGGACACGACCAGCCTTTATTTCGAGGGCGAGGGCGGCCAGACCCTTGGGCGACGCGGCTTCTCCAAGGACCGTCGTCCAGACCTCAATCAGATGATCCTCGCCGTGCTGCTCGATGGCGACGGCCGGCCGGTGTGCACGGAGATGTGGCCTGGAAACACCGCCGATGTCGGCAGCCTCGCGCCGGTGGTCGATCGATTGCGCAAGCGCTTTTCCATTGACCGCGTCTGCATCGTCGCCGATCGCGGCATGATCAGCGCCGAGACCATCGCCGAACTCGAAGCGCGCGGCCTTTTCTATATTCTCGGCGTGCGCGAGCGCAGCGACAAACTGGTGCGCGAACTCGTGCTCGACGATCCTGCTCCTTTCATTCCACTCACCATCGCCAAGCGGGACAAGGACATCGACTACGAAGCCAAGGCCGCTGCTCTCGCCGGACGCCGCTATATCGTCTGTCGCAACCGCGAAGAGATGAAGAAGGACGCCGCCGCCAGGGCCACGATCCTGGCCGCGCTCGAACGCCAGTTGAAGAAAGGCGACAAGAGCCTTGTCGGCAACAAGGGCTATCGGCGTTTCCTGGCGACGCCGGACGCCGACCATTTCGTCATCGATCGCGCCAAGGCCGAAGAGGACGCCAAGTTCGACGGAATCTTCGTGTTGCGCACCAACACCGATCTCTCCCCGCTCGACGCCATGCTCTGCTACAAGCGCTTATGGATGGTGGAGCGCGCCTTCCGAACCTCGAAGAGCCTGTTCGCCACCCGCCCGATTTTTCACAAGCTCGACGAGACCATTCGCGGCCATGTGTCGTGCAGCTTCCTCGCCTTGGTGCTGAAGAAGGAGCTGGAGGACCGCATCGCCAATCTCGGCTTGGCCGGGTCGTGGCCGGAGATCCTCGCCGATCTCGACTCGTTGACCGAGACCGAGGTCGAACAGGACGGCAAACGCTTTCTGTTGCGCACGCCGCCGCGCCCCGCCGCCAGCCTCGCCCTGCGCGCCACTGGCGTCGCCCTGCCGGCAACCGTGCGGCAACTCGCCGACGTCTGATCCCGACCCACGCCGCCAATCACCGAAAATGTAGTGCCAAGCCGTTTTTCCAGAACGGTTTATGCCGCATGATCAATGCCTTGCAGATTCGAACTGTAGAAGATCAGTCAAAGCTCTATTTTATTGGATTTTACTGGCTTTCCTGCTTGCGCGGGGCTGGCGCCGGAGAGGCGGCGGTAAGCGTTGGCTCATCGCGGGCGGCGATGCGCTCAGGCTTTGCCCGAAAGGGGGTCCAAGCTGAAGGGAACTGCCCGAGGCCGGAGCGCGGGCGCGGCTGGCGGCAACGATCACTTGTCGCTTCGGGCTCATAAAGGTCATCGACCTTAAGAAAAGTTGTCGCAGCGAGGGCAAGCCAAACAGATAATCGCACGGTGTCTCCTCCACTGCTCAACAAAATGCGCTGACTTTCAGCGGCGGCGCAGCAACGTCGGCTGGCTTCAGGCCAGTCCGGCGTAAACGTGCTCGCATGCAAATTCATAGTCAACACTGTTCTGTTTAAAAGATGGCAAAGAATGTTTATAATTTGTGGTTTTAACGCCATCCTACGGGATTATACCTACTTAAATTCTCAACTACACTTGCAGAAGGATACGTAAATGTACTAGCCTGCAGAGAGCCGGATGGCTTGCGCCGCTCTCACCAATAGGCGGACGGCGCCGCGCCTCTGAGCGCCTCGGCGATGCGCGCCCGTGTCGCGCGCGTCGTCGTCGCGGGCAGGGCGTCGATGGAGAAGAAGCCGGCTTCAGCGATCTCACGGTCCGGGACATGCGGCGCGATCTGGCGGAAGTCGCGCGTCACGTAAAGCGCGACGTGGTCGCGCTTCGAGGCGGCGCGATTGAGGTAAACGCCGTAGAGCGGCAGCGGCCCCTGCGCCTCGACATTGGTTTCCTCGACGAGCTCGCGCCGCATCGCGGCCTCCATCGTCTCGCCGCCTTCGACGCCCCCGCCCGGAAAGAAATAGCCCGGCACATAGGTGTGACGCACCAGCAGCACGCGGTTCGCGTCGTCGACGACCAGCGCGCGGACGCCGAGCGTCATCGGCCGCGTCACGAGCGCGAGGCGGCTCTGAATTCGCGTTATGAGGCGCGCTCGGGGCGGGGTCGGTTCTTGCATGTCTCCTCTCGTCGCCTTCAGGCGCCTCCAGTAGTCTATGGCAAAAGCCACCCCAAACCTTTAAAAAGTCGCCGCTCTCGGAGATAACTGCTTGAAAGCTTTCTCGGACCTGACCGAACGCGAGATTCTGGCGCTCGCCATCACCTCCGAGGAGGAGGACGGCCGCATTTATATGAGCTTCGCCGAAGACCTGGCCGAACGCTACCCTGCCTCGGCTAGGGTTTTCGAGCGAATGTCGACCGAGGAAAGCAAGCACCGCCATCTTCTGCTCGAGCAGTATGAAAAGCGTTTCGGCCCGCATCTGCCGCCGATCCGGCGCGAGGACGTGAAAGGTTTCTTGCGTCGCAGGCCCGTGTGGCTGACGAAGAACCTGCCGCTCGAGACGATTCGCAAGCAGGCGGAGGTCATGGAATATGAAAGCCGCCGCTTCTACGAGAAGGCGCGCGACCGCACGACGGACGTGGGCGTCAGAAAGCTCCTCGGCGATCTCGCGGCGATGGAGCACGGCCATGAGCAGGTCGCCGAGCGGATCGCCGCCGCGACGCTGACCGAGGGCGCGCTCGCTGAGGAGGAAAGGACGAAAAGCCGCGTCTTCGTGCTGCAATATGTGCAGCCAGGCCTCGCCGGCCTGATGGACGGCTCGGTCTCGACGCTTGCGCCGCTTTTCGCCGCGGCCTTCGCGACGCAGAGCAACGAGAAGACCTTTCTTGTGGGCCTCGCCGCCGCGATCGGGGCCGGGATCAGCATGGGCTTCGCCGAGGCCCTTTCCGACGACGGCTCGCTCACCGGTCGCGGCTCGCCCTTCCTGCGCGGCGGAGTCTGCGGGCTGATGACCGCGCTGGGCGGCCTCGGCCACACCTTGCCCTATCTCGTGCCGGATACGGTCGAGGACCATTTTCGCATCGCGACGTCGATCGCGGCTTTCGTGGTGCTTCTCGAGCTCTGGGCGATCGCCTATGTGAGGGCGCGCTATATGGACACGCCCTTCCTGCAGGCCGTCTTCCAGATCGTCGTCGGCGGGCTCATCGTGCTTGCGGCCGGCGTGCTGATCGGCGGCGCCTGAGGAACAAGCTTTGCTGCTCGCGCATCTCTCCGACGCCCATATCGGCCCCATCCCGCGCCCGAGGCTGCGCGAGCTTTTGGGCAAGCGCGCGACGGGCTACGCCAACTGGCTGCACAAACGCTCGCGTCAGCACGACATGAGCCTGCTCGCGCGGCTCGTCGAGGACCTTCTCGCGCAAAAGCCGGATCACGTCGTGATGACGGGCGACGTCGTCAACATCGGCCTGCCAGCCGAGATCGAGGCGGCGCGCGACTGGCTCGCCGGGCTCGGGTCCCCGAGCGACGTGAGCTTCTCGCCCGGCAATCACGACGCGTATGTGCCGGGCGCGATGCCCCTGGTCGAGGAAGCCTTCGCGTCCTGGACGACCGGCGACGACGGGCTCTCGAGCTTTCCCTATCTGCGGCGTCGATCCGGCGTCGCGCTGATCGGGCTGACCTCCGGCGTGCCGACCGCGCCCTTCATCGCCTCCGGCCGGCTCGGGGCCGAGCAATGCGCGCGGCTCGAGGCGGTTCTCGAGAAGACGAAACGCGAGGGTCTTGCGCGCGTCGTGATGGTGCATCATCCGCCCTATCGCGGCGGCGCCCGACCGCTACGGGGGCTCGCGGACGCGGAAAGCTTCGAGGCCGCGATCGCGCGCCAGGGCGCGGAGCTCGTCGTCCATGGCCATAATCACGCGCAGAGCTTGCGCTTTCTGCCCGGTCCGGGGGGCGAGATTCCGGTGGTCGGCGTCGCTTCAGCCTCGGCGCGTCGCGGCGCCCATTATCCCGCCGCCGCCTATCATCTCTATGAGATCACCCGGGAAGGCGAGCGGTTCAGGATCGCGGCGCGGGCGCGGGGCTTAAGCGAAACGAGCGACGAGATCGCGGATCTCGGCGGGCTCGAAGCCCTCAGTTCCCTCAACCCCAGCGCGCTCATGCGGCCGGGACGCTGAGCGGCACGCTCTGGGCATGGCGAAAGAGATTGCCGGGATCATATTGCTGCTTGACCGCGACCAGCCGGGCAAGATTGTTTCCCCAGTAGGCCGAAGCGTAATCGTGGAGGTCGAGATCGCAATAGTTGACATAGCAGGAGCCGGGCATGAACGGCCGCATTGCCGCGTAAACCTTCGCAATCTGCGCCAGATGAGCGGCCGTCTCGGCGGCGCGGCTCCAGCTCGAGAAGTATTGGATGCAATATTGCGCGCCCGCCCGGTGCGGAAAGGCGGTCGCGTCAGGCGCGACCTCGGCGATCTTGCCGCCGTAGGAGTCGCAAAGCAGCACCAGTCCGCCGGGAGCAATCGGCGCAAGCTCCGCCATCATCGTGGCGACGCCATCGGCGCCGAGAGGCGTCAGCACATAGTCCGATTTCGCCTTCATGAGCAGCGATTCATAGTCGAAGGATCCCGCGAAATGCTTGACGGCGTCGAGGAAGGCGAGCCTTTGCGCCTTGAGCGCGCTCGATGGGGCGACAACCTCCGTCAATCGCAAAAGCTCATGGCGCAGCTCGCTCTCGTCGCCGACCGACTGCCCGATGCACCGCATGGAGATCTGCCCATTTCCGGCCGGGCCAACCTTCATGATCGACGTGATGCTCGACGGCGCGCTCGGCGCCCAATGCTGCCACGCCGAGAAGAGCCGAGCGGCGTTCGCCTGCGAGAGTGTCCAGCCGACGCCGAACACCAGGACAAAGCTCAAAGAGAAGACCTTGATCTTGAATTCCGTCGCGACGCCGAAGCTGCCGCCGCCGCCGCCGCGGCAGGCCCAGTAGAGATTCGGCTCCGAACCGGCATTGGCCGTGAGCGTGCGCGCCTGCGCGTCGACGAGGGTCGCCTCTTGCAGCGCGTCGCAGGTCAACCCATGCGAACGCGAGAGCAGGCCGTGGCCGCCGCCCGTTAGGACGCCGGAGACGCCGACGGTCGGGCAGCTTCCCCCGGGCAGCGCGAGCCCCTGCGCCGCCAGCGCAGAGTAAAGCTCGTAAAGCGATACGCCGGAGCCGGCGGTGACGAGCCCGGACGCCTTGTCGACAGCAATCCGCTTCAGCCCGCGCACATCGATCGCAACGCCGGTCGTTTGAGACAGGCCTTCATAGGAATGGCCGCCGCAGCGCGTGGCGAAGCTCAATCCGTTGCTGCGCACCCAGTCGACCATCACGGCGACGGCATGTTCCGTCTGGCAGATCGCACGCAGCGCCGGGGCCAGTTGCTTGCGCTTGCTCGTCGCCGGCAAATAGGCCGCATATTGCGGATCAGAGGGCCGCAGCAATAGCGCCTCGCTTGCCGGCAGGCTCGGCAAAGGCGGCAGCGGCGCAGCCGCCGCTTGCGCGAGCTGCGGGGCGATCTCGTCCTCGAGGGCGGCTGTCGGCGGCGCTGCCGACGGGAAGAATTCGTCGAGTTCGAAGCGGATGCTCCATGACCATTCCTCCTGCAAATTTCTACGGCGCTCAAGGCGGCTTAAGCCGGTAGCCGCGGGATCGGCCTCGCAATCATTCGTCTCGAGCATAGAGCCCCGGATTCGCCCTTCGGCCCGAGGCGGCGCGGCCCCCTCAGAGGGCGCCGCCGTGCAGAAAAAGCCATCGCCCGAGCATCGCCAGCAGGCCGAAGGCGAGGATCGCGCCGACGACCTCCCAGAAGTAGAGATAGGCTTGCATGCCGCGCCCGCGGCCTTCGGGCGCTTGGTCCTGGGGGCGCGGGGAGGGCGGGCCGGCCTCGGCGGTCTTCGCCGCCGCGCGCGCGGCCTCTGCGGCCGTCGCGCCGCTCGCGAAATCGGAGGCCAGCGCCTTCTCGCGCTCGATGAGCCGGTGCGCGATATAGGCGGTCACGGCTTCGACCATCGCCTCCGGCTTCTCGCTCTCGCAAACCTGGATGCGGCCGTGACGCGTGTCCTGCAGGAAGCGGTAGACGCGCCGCTCGCGCCCGATCTCGATGAAGCCGAGCTGATCGATGAAGAGGCGCGGCCGCTCGGAGGGCGAGATCGCGACGTCGAAAAGATCGCAATCGTCGGAAAGCTGCGCCAGCACGGGCTCGATCGCGTCGCGCAGGACCTCGAGCCTTACGATCTCGCTGCTTCTGATGTCGGAGAGCGCCTCGGTGCGGTTCGCATTGTCGAGCCGCGCCCGGCGCAGCGCAGCCGGAAGGCTGGCGACGCGCGGCTCAGGCGCTGGGCCTCCGCCCGGCGTCGCGTTCGGCGCGTCCGTCCGTTTCGGCTCGGCCGGCGCGGGCCCCTTGTCGCTCGCGATGTCGTTCATAGACGCCATGCCATGGCGGAGTCCTCGAAGGGACAACATTCGTATTTTGTGGGATCATAGAGCCTTCCGGCCCCTCTGCGAAGGGGCGCCTCGGCGTTCACGCCGGGCGAGCCTCGACTTTTGCCCGCGCATGCGGCAAGGAGGCCAAAGCCCGGCGGGGGGACTTCGGCGAAGATTTTTTCGCTCGGAGCATTTCTAAGGCAAAGGGACGCGATGTCGGTATCGTCCATCGAAACGAGAACCAGACTTCGCAATTTCGAACGCGCCGCAATCGGCGCCGCTCTTTCCGCGACGGCGGCCTTCGAAGCCGCGCGCGGCGGCGGTCATGCGGCGATCGCCGGCCTCGCGGCGGCCCTGGCCCTGCTGCTGCTGCGCGGCCGCGGGCGCCCCGCCTCAATCCGGCTCGCCTATGCGGCCGTCGACTTCTTCGCCGTCGTCGTCTTCTCCTCCCTGATCGATCCGGCCGTGGCGCTGTGGAGCGCGCCGCAAAACATCTCGAGCATTTTCCACATGACGGCCGTCGGCGCAGGCGCGGCGACCTTTCTCTATTGCGGCGCGGTCGGGATTCTCGCAGGGCGCGCGCCCTGGACGATCCGCCTCGCGCTTTTCGCCCTGCCGTTCCTGTTCTGCCTGCTCGTTGCGATCGGCTCGCCCGCTGAAGCGCAAATCGGCGGATTTTTCCTGCCTGGTCTCGACGCGCCGCCGCAGCTCGCCGCCTTCCTCGGCCGCGTTTACATCCTTTTCCTCTTGAACGAGGCGGTCGTCGTGGGCGCGCCGCTGGCGCTGGGGCGTTTCCTGCCGCGGGAATGGCGTCCCCATCTGGTCTTGTTCCTCTCAGCGGCGCTTGCGGCGCTCACGCCCTATGTGGCGAGCTCGGTGTCGATGTTCATCGCGCCCAACGTCCCGGCGCCCTTGTCGGACGTCGGGGCGACGCTCGCCGCCGCGCTGGCGCAGGCGGGCCTATGGGGAGAGACCTATCTCGTCACCCAGTCGCTCGCGGGACTTCTCGGCGGCACGCCGTCGCTCGCCACGATCGTGTTCGGCGATTGGAAAAGCGGCGCCAAAAAGGGCTTCGTCTATGGCCTCGTCTTCATGGGACTGCTGCTCGCGGCGCGGCTCTTCCTGAGCGTGAAGCCGCTGGTTTGGCTGATCGTCTCGGCGCCGCCGATCTTTGGCGCGCTGCTCGGCGCGGCGCTCTTTCCGCTCGCGCGCGCGATTCTCGAGAGCACGGACTCAACTCCGCCCTTCTTCGGCCGCCTCGAGCAGGCCTATCGGCGCCAAACCAATTTCGCGCGCGGCCTCGTCGCCGGCGCGGGCGCGGGCGTCGCGTTCGCCTTCTCCCTGCCTCAGGCGGCGGCCTTCGATCGTTTCTTCTTCGGCTGCGTCGTCGGCGCGTTTGCTTTCGCGGGCGTCGACGCCGCGTTCGACGCCGTTGAGCTGTGGCGGGAGCGACGCCAGCATTTGCGTAGCTGGCGGGTCTACACGCTCGGCGCGCTGCTCGGCGGGCTCGTGGCTGGAGCGATCGCCTGGTATCTCGATCAAGGTCAGATCGAGGTGATCGTCAACAAGTTCTACGCCTATGTCTCTCTCGACTATCGCGCCGACGGGCGCCCGACGAATCCTTACATCATCCGTCCGCTCTTCTCGAAATGGGGCGCGACGGACCTCGGGCTTGGCGACGGCGGCGTGCGGCTCTTCTACGACGAGTCGCTCTCCGGCGTGATCCAGTGGGTCTTCGCGGCGCCGCTCTTCTCGATCAACCTCTTCTTCCTGACCGCGCTGCTGCAGCGCAGCCTCCGGCCGCTGCGCCAGCTCGCGAGCCTCGAGGGCCTCGACCTCCTCGTCGAAAACGCCGTGCGCGTGCTGCGCTGGGGCCTGTGGATGGCGCCGGTCATCTATTCCTTCCTCAAGGCTTCGGGCGATCCGACTTGGTACAATCAGGACGGCCTCGTGCGCACCTTCGTCGCGAGCTGGATGTCGGACGCGTTGCACCCGAGCGAGTTCCGGCAATGGAGTCTCGACGTCTTCACGGCCCTCCTCGCCTTCGACGCGCTACGCGTGCTGATCTGGTTCGATCACATGGGGCTGCGCGTCGCGACGCTCGTCAATCTTTCCTTCGTCGGCGGCGACATGGCCGACGAGCGCGCCGCGCGCTTCCTCGGCAAGGCGCAGATCAGCCGCGCCATCCCGGAAGGCATCCGTCGCTTCGGCACCTGGGCGCCGCTGCTCCTGCCCTTCTACATCCCGCGCGGCGCTGAATGGGACAAGGCCTGGAGCGCCGCGGAGCAGATGACCAATCTGCGGCCTCCCTCCTACATTTATTTGCTGAGCGGCTATCTCGTCTATGTCGGCGTTCTGGCGCTCGCGTTGATCATTTTTCTGCTCGCGCAGCTCTCGCGCGCCGGCAAATTCGTCATTCCGGGGGTCACAGGTCCCGGCGGCGCGCCGGGATCGAGCCCTTTTCAGCTCACCAATGGCTTGATGACGAGCGAATGGTTCGAGGACGGGCAGGGCTGCGCGCGCATCGAAGGAATTACGCGCGGCGGGCCGCCGATCGATTTGACCCGCCGCCCAGACGACCATGCGCATCCGCGCGGGCGCTTCCTGTTCGTCCGCGAGGACGGCGGCGCGCTCTGGTCGCTCGGCTCGGCGCCGACTTGTCGCGACGGCTCGATGGGCCCCGCCAAGGTCGGCGTCTCGCTCGAACGCGACGGCGACAGCGGTCTCGTGTTCAGGACGTCTCAGGAGGGCCTCGAAATCGAGGCGCGCGTGTCGCTTTGCGCCAACGAGCCCGTCGAGTCGACCACGCTTCGCATCGTCAACCGCGAGCCGCGGCCCCGCAAGATCCTGGTCTCCTCGCTGCGCGAATGGGTGCTGAACGAGACCGGCGTCGAGATGCGCGACGCCGCCTATAACGCGATCCATGTCGGCACCTGGTTCGTCAAATCGCTCAACGCCGTTTTCGCGCAGAACCGGCTACTGAAAGGCGGGGCGCGCCGTCAGGGCGACCGGCGCCTGTCTCCCGAGATCGGCTTTCATGCGATCAGCCCGGCGCCGGGCGCGCGGGCCCGGCTTCTCGGCTATGAGGACGTGAAGTCGCGCTTTTATGGCTTCGGACCGACCAGCGCGCCCGACAGCCTGCTGGGTCTTGGCCCCGAGCCGCGCGACCCCGAGGACGAAGGCCTGCTGTATGGCTTCGAGCCTTGCGCGAGCCTGAGCTTCGAGGTCGAGCTGCCGGCGTCGGGCGCAGCCGAGTTCGTCGTTCTCGACGGCTGGGCGAAGAACATGGGCGTCGCGATCGAGACCGTCGCGCGGCTTTTGGGGATCGCCCCCGTGACGCCGGAAATCCTCGATCGCGCGCTCTCGCGCCGGCGCGATCTGCTCACGCCCGAGCCGCCCGAGGAGCCGCGTTTCGCCTTTGCCGCGGACGGCCGCAG
The DNA here is from genome assembly GCA_963829075.1 of uncultured Alphaproteobacteria bacterium. GTDB lineage: Bacteria > Pseudomonadota > Alphaproteobacteria > Rhizobiales > Beijerinckiaceae > Methylocystis. The sequence goes on from CAWHHH010000023.1 coordinate 48,052, forward strand.
CCTCGCGGTCGCGCAGGACACGCCGCGGCCCTTCTCGCATGTGATCGCCAATGCGCTCGGCGTCGGCTCCGTGCTGACGAACGACGGCGAGGTCTTCTCGTTCTGCGGCAATTCGCGCCTGAACAGCCTCACGCCGTTCAGAATGGGCGAAGGACGCATGGCGCCGGCGGGACAGGCGATCTACGTCTTCGACCTCGCGCGCAGGGATCTCTTCACCGCGACCTTCACGCCGCTGCGACGCCGCGACGCGCGCTATGAGGTGAGCTACGAGCCGGGCGTCGCGATCTTTCGCTCGGAACGCAACGGGCTGAGCCTGGAGCTGACGGTGTTTTGCGCGAAGTCGGCGCCGATCGAGTTCAAGCTCTTGCGCATCAAGAACGACGCCGACCACGAACGGCTCCTGCAGATCGCGCCGATGCTCGAGATCGTGCTCGGCGAAACGCCGAGCGAGACGCTGGGCAAGCTGGAGGCGGCGAAGGACGAGGATCTCAAGGCGCTCTACTTTCGCAATCCCAGAAACGACTTCGTGAAGGGCTGGGCCTTCGTCTCGACCTCGCTCGACGCCGAATTCGCCGAGACCTCGCGCCGACGCTTCCTTGGCCACGAGGCCCGGGATCCGGCGCTGCCCTACATGGTCGAGCACGGCCATCCCGACGCCGGCGCGCCGGCGCATGAGCGCAAGGTCGCCGCCTTCGTCGGCTCGATCGACCTGGCGCCGGGCGCCGAGGCGCTCGTCGTTCTCGCGCATGGCCAGACTGGCTCGATCGACGCGGAGACGGGCGGCGAAGCGCTCGCCGTTCTTGCGCAGGGGGAGACCGGTTCGCGCGAGCAGGCGGCGGCGCTCGCCAGGCGCGCGCGCGATCCTCAATTTGCGCAGGAATGCCTCGCCGAGACCCGCGCGGGCTGGCTCGAGGCGACCACGGTGCTGCGCATCAAGACCAACCGGCCCGAGTTCGACCGCCTTATCAACGACTGGCTGCCCTATCAGCTGCTCGCCGCGCGCCTATGGGGCCGCACGGGGCCGGCGCAGCGGTCGGGCGCGACGGGTTATCGCGATCAGCTGCAGGACGTGATCCCGTTGATCCTGCTCGCTCCGGAGCGCGCCAGGGCGCAGATCCTGCTGCACGCCCGCCATCAATATCTCGAGGGCGACGCGGCGAAATGGTGGCATCGCGCGCCGAACGGCGGCACCGGGCTCGCCGATCGGACCCGCGCCAGCGACCCGCATTTGTGGCTGCCCTATGTGACGGCGCGCTACGTCAAGGGGACGGGGGACTGGGCGATCCTCGACAGCGTCGAGCCCTTCCTCGAGGCGCCGCCCGTGCCGACGACGCAGGAGGGCGAGGCGACGGTGCCGCTCGCTTCGCGCGACAAGGACTCGCTGCTCGGCCATTGCGCCCGGGCGATCGACTACACCTTGGCGCGTTTCGGCGCGCACGGACTCCCCTTGATGGGAACCGGCGACTGGGACGACGGCATGGACCGCGTCGGGGCCGGGGGGCGCGGCGAAAGCGTCTGGATGGGCTTCTTCCTGCACGGCATTCTCCTGGAGACGGCGCCCCTCTTCGAGGCGCGCGGCGACGCGAAACGCGCCGCCCGCCATCGCGAGCGCGCGGAAAGGCTGCGCGAGGCGCTGGAAAAATGCTGGCGCGGCGACCGCTACGTGCGCGCCTTCGCCGACGACGGGCGCGAGGTCGCGCCGATGAGCGCGATGACCGCCTCCTGGCCGGTTCTCTCGGGCGCGGTGGAGGCGCCGCGCGGCCGCGAATGCATCGAACGCGCGCTGGAGATTCTGGCGCGGCCGGACCGGATCCTGCTCGTCAGCCCGGCCTACACCGAGCATTCCAGTCCCTATCCCGGGCGCAGCGCCGACTATCCCCCGGGCGTGCGCGAGAACGGCGGCCAATATTCCCATGGCGTCTCCTGGTTCGTCGACGCCTTGACGAAGCTCGGCGCGCAGGCGAGGGAGGGCGGCGATGCGGAAGCCGCGCGCACGCTCTTCGCCAGGGCCGCGCAGAGCTGGATGGCGATCTCGCCGCTCTCGAAATTCGCGACGCCCGCCGCGGCGGACGTCTACGGGCTCACGCCGCATCAGCAGGCCGCCGACGTCTATGAGGGCGAAGGCTATGACGGGCGTGGCGGCTGGTCCTGGTATACGGGCTCCGCCGCCCGGATGATTTCAGCTGCTTACGCGCTGCTCGGGATCGAGATCGAGAACGGCCAGCTCGCGCTGCGCCCCGACGCCTTTGATTCGAAGGGCGATCTCAAGCTCGAGAGCGTGAGCTGGAAGGGCGAGGTCTTCCGCCCCAAAGAGTCGCGATAGAAAAAATTTTAGCCTTGTCGCCGCGACGTTACAGTTGCCCCTAACTATCCGCCAGCGCTACGTTTTCGCCGCCTGATCGGAAGGCGGCGACCGCCGTTTAAGTATCGGAATCTTGACCCCGGAAGCGATTTTCTTTGCGACTGTTGCGCCGAGGCCACAGTCTTGCCCAGCTAGGCGTGCTAGAGTGATGACGTCGATTGATTCACTCTCGACATCCTCCCTCAACTCGGGCCGCCCACATTGGCGGCCCCTTTTTTCTTAAAACCCCTTTCGCGCGCGCCTTTGAGTCTTGCTCTTTTTTGCGGGAGCAAGAAAAACCCGCGCGGTTTCTCGTCCTAAAAGCGGTCTTGCCGCCATTCCTGCCGTTCGTCCCCTTCATGATCATGCTCGCGATCATGCTCGCGCCATTCAGGTCTTTCGCGCTGCTCCTCGCGCTCGCGCCACTCATGGCGCATCTCTCGAAGCCGCCAGCAGGCGCGCTCGTCGCCCGCTTCGCAGGCCCTGTGAAGCCGCTCCATATGCCCGTGGCGCTCTTCCCGCCAATCCTCCTGCGCGCGCGCCGTCACAGCAGAGCAGGCGACGCCGATCACGGCCGCCGCAAAGATTCTCGCGATCATGATTTCGCCTCCCGAAAACAGCGAAATGCCGCTGTCGCCGCGAAGTCTTCTTCATGGCTGATGAACCCGCGCTGAACGGTTTGCGGGGCAGGGCCGCGACACTTCGCGCGGGCGTGCGGATCGCCACGCCCTGCTGTGGCGGAATGGGCCCCGTCGCTAGTGGTCGATCATCAGCTCGTCGCCGGCCTCGATCATGACGGCGGCGACCTGGCCATAAACGGCCGTCCAGGCTTGGCGGATTTCCGGCGTGAACTCGTCGCCGAGAAGTTCCTCCAGCGTCTTCAGCAGGGCGCAAGCGACCTTGTCATAATCCACGCGCGCGGTCTTGTAGTCGCTGACGTGGCGCTTCCCGAGCTCTCGCAGCCCCCCCTCGATTTCCGGCAGACGGTTCAAGCCCTTCACCAGCGAGCTCAGCATAGAGACCAGCATTTTGGTCTGGGTCGTCAGGTCGTCCTTGAAATGCTGCCGCAGCTCCGGATAGGCTTCGAGCAGAAGCTCATAGAAGCGCGCACCGAACTCCATCGCCCGGCCCGAGACGCGCTCGAAGGATTTCTGGACGAGATAGACCGCGTCGGGCTCGCTGAAACCCTCAAGGGGATAAAGCTGCGTTCGAGCGCTTCTCCCCTTGATCGGAACGTCAGCGGCCGCGCCCAGCCGCAGCGCGCCGGGGAGATGCTGGACGACCTCGTCGCTCAAGAGAATCGCTGCGTCGAGATCCTTGGTCAGGCTCTCGATGCGGCTCGCCATGTTGACCGTGTCGCCGATCACCGTGATCTGGCGCTTGCCGGGATGACCCATGCGCCCGAGGATCACGGGACCGAAATGAACCCCAATGCCGATGCGCAAGGACATATTGAAGGAGCGCTCGAACAGGGGACGCAGACGATTCGCAGCGTCCTGCATGAGCAGCGCGGCCCGCACGGCGTTCCGGCAGGTCATCTCCGCCGATTCCCCCCGAACGCCGAAAGCGGCGAGAATGGCGTCGCCGATGTATTTGTCGACGAAGCCATTGTTGTTCAACACGGGTTCGGCGACCGCTGCGAAATGCTGGTTCAGCATGTGCACGACGTCGTAGGGCAGGTTCTGCTCGGCGAATGTCGTGAAATTGCGGATGTCCGCGAAAAGAACGGCGGCTTGAATCTCTTTCCCTTCGCCGGGGCCCGCGCCCTGTAGCTCGTCGAGATCGAGAACGATGATGTCCTGGGGGTTATCGACGAGGAGCCGGACGACGACATCCCCGTGAATTTTCATCTGGCATCCCAGCCGCGTGTAGTCGTCCCAGCCCCGCTGCTTGGCGACTTCCTGCTCCCACGGGTTGAGCGCCGAAAGATGGGACGCGCCGTCCAGAACCTGGACTCGGCACGTGGTGCAGCGCGCTTGTCCGCCGCATTGATGGTGGTGGGGGATGCGGCGACGAATGGAGACGCGAAGCAGCGTCTCTCCGTCGGGGACATCCTCGACGCTTTCGCCGCTGTTTGCATAAACGACCTTGTGCATCGCACCTCCCTAGCCCCCGAAGGGGCCGCAAATGGCCATTATGCGCCTTACGATAACTCAAGCGTGGGAAGAAGCGAGGTCCGACCGGCCGCTACCCAAGAGCGAGCCCGGGAGACTTCTCGGCGCTTTGAAGAACCGGTGATCCACGATTGCCTCGGGCAAGAGCGGCAACTGTGCGCGGTCGGAGCCGGGAATGCGCGTCATGCCCCGATTCTAACGCAACGCTCACGTTGAAAGAATCCCTTTCACACAGTCTGGCTGGGAAATAGCGCGCCCAATCACTGGATATCGAAAGCTCGTCTTTCAGCCTGACGCAGTTCGGCTGCGGCGGGGACCCAGTTCGCGAATTCTACCCTTGTCGGCCCCGCTGGGGAAGATAGTGGACGAATCAGAAGCGAACGCTACAACTAAAAGTAGAAAGTAAGACGAGCATAGCTATTTAAAGTTGAGCGCCAGTTTTTACAGGGACATGGGCGAGGAAAAAAAAATCCAACTGGAAGCGGTGGTTAGTCAATACTGAGCATCGGCCTGGAGGGAAGCGGGAACTTATGTGTTGCCTGCGCGTTGCGCAATGCGGTAAAAATGCGGCTAAGAAATGATTTCAACGGCGCTCCTTTTTTTGTAGGGGCGCCGATTTTTTTCAGCATAGGGGCTTTGCCGAGGAGAGAACCGAAAGAGTAAACGAGCAAAAAGCATGCGCGAGCATATCTGAGAGGAAGGAAAAACAATGTCTAGCGACTCGAGCAACCCGACTATCGTCACCGATTCTCTTAATTATGCGCCGGGCTCGGACGCATTGATTTCGGCGAAAGGATTCGACCCGGGCGCGACGATTGAGTTCGAGGTCCGAACCGAGACTGTGGCGCCGGACGGAACCTCCTCTTTTGGCAACCCCTCCACTCTGTTCGCGACCGTCGGAGCCGACGGGACGCTTTCCACCAATTTCTATCTCAATTCTATTTACGCCGGGACGACGCTCAGCGTGACGGCGACCGAAGTGCAAATCGGAGCCGACGGCTCCGTCACCCCGGTGTCGAGCGTCGCCACGGCGGCCTCCACCATCACCGTTGGCGCGGCGTCCTCGACGCTGCCCGCGCCAACAGTCACGACCGACAAGGGCGATTACGCCCCCGGGAGCACCGCCAACATTACGGCGAGCGGGTTCGGCTCGGGCGACGCCATCACCTTCGCGGTTGATACGATCGATGCGACGACGGGCGCCGTTTTGTGGACGGGTCCAACTTGGACGGCGAGCGCCGACTCCAGCGGGACGGCGGTTACCCCGTTTTCGGTCACTCCCAATTACGCCAACACCACGATCGAGCTGGTGGCCACCGACGCCGCCAATGGCGAGAGCGCATCCACCGTCTTCACTGACGCCGCTACGCTAGGGGGCATCAAGGTCGAAAAGCTGGTGTCGGTGGACGGTGGCGCGAACTGGTATGTCGCCAACGACACGGGCGACTACTCAGGCTTCAGCAACGATATCGCCTTCCTGAACAGCATCAGCGGCGTCACCGGCATCGCCAGCGCCCACCTGCATGATGACGCCAGCCCGCCCGTGATGGCGACGAACGGAACGGTCACCTATGAAGTGGTCGTCACCAACACCAACGCCGCCAGTAGCGGCGTCTCTTTTACCGGGGTCACCGTCACCGACAGCCCGGGCGGCCCCGCTTTCACCGTCGGCTCCACACTGTTGGCGGGCGCCAGCGAGGTTTCCAATCAGGTCACGGTCGCCGCGGTCTCCGGGACACAAACGGATACCGTGACGGTCAGCGGAACCGCATTTGGGAATACGTTTACGGATAGGGATTCCGTGACCTATATCGGCGGCACGCCGGGGATTACGATCGACAAGCAGATTTCGACCGACGGCACGAACTGGGTCGACGTGGGCAACGGCAACCTGGCGCAGGATCCGAACCTCTTCGTCGGCTCGACGGTTTACGAGCAAGTGGTCGTGACCAACACCGGTTCGACGGCGCTGAGCGGCCTCTCGGTCAGCAACGTCAACGGGCCGAGCTTCACGCTCGGCTCGACGACGCTGGGTGTCGGGGGAAGCGAGACCTCGTCGGTGTCGACGTTCAACGCGGTCTCGGGCTACCAGCTCGACACGGCGACGGTGACCGGGACCGGGGGTGGCGCTCCCGTCAGCGCGAGCGACAGCGCGAACTACACCGGCGTGACGGCGGGGATCACGATCGACAAGCAGATTTCGACCGACGGCACGAACTGGGTCGACGTGGGCAACGGCAACCTGGCGCAGGATCCGAACCTCTTCGTCGGCTCGACGGTTTACGAGCAAGTGGTCGTGACCAACACCGGTTCGACGGCGCTGAGCGGCCTCTCGGTCAGCAACGTCAACGGGCCGAGCTTCACGCTCGGCTCGACGACGCTGGGTGTCGGGGGAAGCGAGACGTCGCAGGTTGCGACGCTGACCGCGGTTTCGGGCCAGCAGATCGACACGGCGACGGTGAGCGGGACGGCGACGGACGACGCCGGCAACACGCAGCCGGTCAGCGCGACCGATCAGGCGAACTACACCGGCGTGACGGCGGGGATCACGATCGACAAGCAGATCTCGGTCGACGGCTCGCACTGGCTCGACGTGGGGAACGGCAACCTGGCGGACGATCCGAGCCTCTTCGTCGGCTCGACGGTTTACGAGCAAGTGGTCGTGACCAACACCGGTTCGACGGCGCTGAGCGGCCTCTCGGTCAGCAACGTCAACGGGCCGAGCTTCACGCTCGGCTCGACGACGCTGGGTGTCGGGGGAAGCGAGACGTCGCAGGTTGCGACGCTGACCGCGGTTTCGGGCCAGCAGATCGACACGGCGACGGTGAGCGGGACGGCGACGGACGACGCCGGCAACACGCAGCCGCTCAGCGCGACCGATCAGGCGAACTACACCGGCGTGACGGCGGGGATCACGATCGACAAGCAGATCTCGGTCGACGGCTCGCACTGGCTCGACGTGGGGACCGGCAACCTGGCGGACGATCCGAGCCTCTTCGTCGGCTCGACGGTTTACGAGCAAGTGGTCGTGACCAACACCGGTTCGACGGCGCTGAGCGGCCTCTCGGTCAGCAACGTCAACGGGCCGAGCTTCACGCTCGGCTCGACGACGCTGGGTGTCGGGGGAAGCGAGACGTCGCAGGTTGCGACGCTGACCGCGGTTTCGGGCCAGCAGATCGACACGGCGACGGTGAGCGGGACGGCGACGGACGACGCCGGCAACACGCAGCCGGTCAGCGCGACCGATCAGGCGAACTACACCGGCGTGACGGCGGGGATCACGATCGACAAGCAGATTTCGACCGACGGCACGACCTGGGTCGACGTCGGAAACGGCGTTCTGAACGACCCGATCGTTGCCCTCGGCTCGTCGGTCTACGAGCGGGTGATCGTGACCAATGAGGGCGCCACGGCGCTGAGCGGGCTGACGGTGACGGACGTGGGCGGCAACGGCCCGCCGAGCTTCACGCTCGGCTCGACGACGCTGGCGGTGGGGGCGAGCGAGACCTCGGCGGTCGCGACGATCAACGCGGCCTCGGGCCACCAGCTCGACACGGCGACGGTGAACGGCTCGGCGACCGACGGCGTGGGCAATACGCAGCCGGTGACCGCGAGCGACCAGGCGGACTACACCGGCGTGACGGGAAGCATCGCGCTGGACAAGCAGATCTCGACCGACGGCACGCACTGGCTCGACGCGGGGAACGGCAATCTGGCGGACGATCCGCGCCTGTTCGTCGGCAAGAGCGTCTACGAGCAGGTGATCGTGAGCAACACCGGCGCGATCGCGCTGAGCGGGCTTACGGTGACGGACGTGGGCGGCAACGGCCCGCCGAGCTTCACGCTCGGCTCGACGACGCTGGCTGCGGGGGCGAGCGAGACCTCGGCGGTCGCGACGATCAGCGCGGCCTCGGGCTACCAGCTCGACACGGCGACGGTGAACGGGACCGCGGGCGGCACACAGCCGGTCAGCGCGAGCGACAGCGCGAACTACACCGGCGTGACGGCGGGCGTGGCGATCGACAAGCAGATCTCGGTCGACGGCTCGACCTGGGTCGACGTGGGGAACGGCAATCTGGCGGACGATCCTAGCCTCTTCGTCGGCAATACCGTCTACGAGCGGGTCATCGTAGCCAACACCGGTTCGACCGCGCTGAGCGGCCTGACGGTGACGGACATCGGCGGCAACGGCCCGCCGAGCTTCACGGTCGGCTCGACGCTGGGGGCGGGGCAGAGCGAGACCTCGGCGGTCGCGACGATCAGCGCGGCCTTGGGCTATCAGCTCGACACGGCGACGGTGAACGGGACGGCGACGGACGGCGTCGGCGACACCAAGTCGGTCACCGCGAGCGATCAGGCGAACTACACCGGCGTGGGGCCAAGCATCACGATCGACAAGCAGATTTCGGTCGACGGCGGGAAGACCTGGCTCGACGTCGGCAACGGCAATCTGGCGGACGATCCGACGGTCCTGGTCGGCAACGGCAACTGCTCACCGACGACGGTCGAATATCGCGTGCTGGTGAAGAACACCTCCGGGATCAACGAGACCAGCGTGTCGGTCACGGATGTCAACGGACCGGCCTTCACCTTCGGCGGGTTGTCGACGACGAGCATCGCGGCCGGAGCGACGGCGACATCCGACGTGAGCACGGCGAAGGCGGTGGCGGGCTACCAGCTCGATACGGCGACGGTGCACGGGACCGGGGGCGGCACGACGGTTACCGCGAGCGATCAGGCCAACTACACCGGCGTGACGGCGGGGATTTCGATCGACAAGCAGATTTCGGTCGATGGCGGCAAGACCTGGCTCGACGTCGGCAACGGCAATCTGGCGGACGACCCCGTGGTTCTGGCCGGCTCCGGCGGCTGCTCCTCGACGGGGGCGACGGTCGAATACCGCGTGCTGCTAAAGAATACCTCGGTGAGCGGTATAAACGAGACGGGCGTGTCGGTCACGGACGTCAACGGACCGGCCTTCACCTTCGGCGGGTTGTCGACGACGAGCCTCGCGGCTGGGGCGACGGTTACCTCCGACGTGAGCACGACGAAGGCGGTGGCGGGCTATCAGCTCGACACGGCGACGGCGAAGGGGACCGCTCACGACGCCTCTGGCAATACGGCTTCGGTCAGCGCCAGCGATCAGGCCAACTACACGGGGGTGACGGCGGGCGTCACCGTCGATAAGCAGGTCGCGGTGCACCAGGCGAACAGCAGCACCGACGTCTGGTACGATGTCGGCGCGGGGACGAACAACTTGCCGGCCGTGATGGCGGGCGAGCAGCTCGACTTCCGCATCTTGGTGACCAACACTTCGACGGGCGGTTTGTCAGAGACAATCTCGGCGACCGACGCCGCGTCAACCGCCGGACTGAACGGCGTCAATTTCACGTTCGGAAGCGGGGCGTCGACCACGGATACTCTGGCCGCGGGCGGTTCCGCTTATTCGAATATTCTCACAACCTCGGCCGTGGCTGGTTGTCAGTGGGACACGGCGACGGCGACGGGCGTAGTGCATGATGCTGGTGGCAACTCGACCACCACGACCGCAAAGGACACCGCCTATTACGACGCATTGGATCTGGCCAGCGCCCTCACCAAAAGGGCTATTGGGCGAACCACTTCTCGCAATGGTACGAGCCTGGCGGGTCGGGGTGCGGCTCCGACGGCTGGGGCACGGCGACGAGTGGAGGCAAACTGTTGCTTGGGGACGTCAACAATGATGGCGTCGCCAACGATCTGAACTCGCTCGAGGCCTATAACGGCGGCAAGGACGACCTCGCCATCTCCAATTCGGCGGCGCAAGTCCTCGCAAACTCGAGCGTCAGTGGCGACGCGCGCATCACCTTGGCGAGCCAGCTCATCGCCGCGCAGCTGAACGAATACAGCGCGGCGAAGGCAAACGCGGGGACGTCGGCCGCCGGTCACGAGATCGCCCCGAACGGCCTCATCGAGGACGCGGTCGCGTGGCTGACCGGGAATAATTTCGGGACGGCCCCGGCCGGGACGGACGCGCATGCGAACGTCGACACAAACCATAACGGGGTGCTTGATTCGGGCGAATACAGCACCTCGGGCAACGCCTTCGTGTTCACGAGCACGCCGCTCTCGTCTTCCGACCCGGCGTTCCAAACCATGCAGACAGTGCTGTCCGCCGCCAACAACTGGGATAATGTCAACATCCAGGCGAGCGGCAACGGCTTGGCGAACGTCCTCACCGCGTTCAATCAAGGGCAACTGGTGACCTCGGCCGACGGAAGCATGATCGGCTGGAACAATAGCGGCACAGTGACCGACGTGCACGCCAACACGGCGGGCGCCTTCTGGGCAGTGGCGTTGGACAACCATGTCGCCGGCGTGCAGCATGCCTGAGGAAGGGCCTTCGGCCGCACCGTCAAACTGACGTCGCCCGAATAGTTGAGGCAAAGCGCAAAAGCGCGGAGCGGCTTGGAATCCAGCCGCTCCACCGCACGAAAGATCGGCCCGTCGTCGGCAAGCGACTGCGGGCCGTCCTTTTTGAGCGCATGGGCAATGGGCGCGCCCTGCTTTGCGCTCTCGTCGCTTCAGAAAGCGGCAAATCCGCGGGAATTTGCGTGCCCAGTTTTGATGTGAAGTGGCGACCCCGGCAGGATTCGAACCTGCGACCTACTGCTTCGAAGGCAGTTGCTCTATCCAGCTGAGCTACGGAGTCTGCGCAATCTGGCTCGGGCGACTCGTCGTCTCCCGAAGGCGCGCCACTATCGCTTCCGGCTCTCGCGAAGACAAGGGTCGCGATTGAAAGACGCGGCTGTGGCCAGCCCTCCCGGCGCTCAACGCGGAGGCCAGGGCGCCGGCCGGTCCCCTGCGGCCGGGAAGCCTGTTTGCAATCGCGGAACGTAAACAGGGTAAAATGCGAACAAAAGCGTAAACTTGCGGAAAACTACGTACTCGCCGGAATGCAAACAAAATTCCGGTGTCCGGTCGCACGAGCCAGTTTGCGTGAGTTTCGTCGTGCCCCGAGGCGCCAAGACATTTGTAGTCATTTTTGCGGCGCTTTGCGCAGAGCCCGCGGCCGCCGGCGCCTTGCTGATGGACGAGGGCGCGGGCGAAATCATCGTGACCTCGACTTTCGCCGACGCGAACAAGGCATACGACCGGCACGGCCATCTGATCCGCACGCCCTCTTACGGCAAGTTCGAGGCTGCGGGTTATGTCGAATATGGCGTCACGAACTGGCTCACCGTCGTCGCCGAGGGCAGCGCCTTCGACTTCAACGGCTCCGCGACCGCCTATGCCTTCGAGCCCGCGCCCCATTACGCCGGCGCGGGGCTCGGGTCGCTCGGCGGCCGGATTCGCCTCGGCGAATTCGCGGCGTCTATTTCAGCGCGCAGGCCAGCCTTCGCATCGCATCGCATGCGGCGGGGCAGTTCCTCGACTTCAAGACGCCGACGCAGCTCGACCTGCGCGTTCAAGCCCTGCGCGGCTTCGAGGCTTTCGGGCTGCCGTGGTTCGTCGAGGCGCAGCTCGGCTACCGGAGCCGCGGCCAGAGCGGCAACGAGATCCGCGCCGATCTGACGCTCGGCGTTCGACCGCGTCCCGACATTCTGCTTATGGTGCAGAGCTTCTCGGCCTTCGCCCCGGGAGCGCAAGCCTCCGACGGCTATGCCGCGCAAAAATTCGAGCTCTCCGGGGTCTATGATCTGAACCGCGACTGGTCCGTGCAGCTTGGCGTGCTGGCCGCGCCGACGGGCGTGAACTCGCCGGCCGAGAAAGGCGTGCTCGCGGCCTTGTGGCGGCGGTTTTGAGCATGTTCCCAAAAGGTGCGAAGCGGTTTTTGGACGAGAACATGCTCAACCAATAGCACTTCGAGCGCGTTCGACTTTGAATTCCAAGAACGCGCTCTCGCGCTCGCTCGTCATTCGGCGGCGCGCACGCTGCCGGCGAGCGCGCCGCCGGGAATGAAGGCGTCGAAGGCGGCGAAGAACTGGTCGCGCAGCGTATCGCGCTCCATCAGGATTTCGTGACGGGCGGCAGGGAGGCTAACGAGCTGCGCAAGGTCCAGCCGCTGCGCGAAACGCTCCGTCGCGTCGCTCGACACCACGCGGTCCTCCCCGGACACGACGATCAGCATCGGCAGGCGCCAGCCATGGGTGTAGTCGCGTTGCGCGAAGCGCTGCATCTGTCTGAAGGCGCTGTTGACCCAGCCGATCGTCGGATCGCCGACGGCGAGCGCCGGCGCCTTGGCGAGCACCGCCGCATTGCGCGCGAGCCGGTTGCGATCGGAGGTCAAGGGATTGTCCTCGAAAGCCATCTCCAGAATGGAGGCGGGCACGCCGCCGGGAATGAACACGCCGCCGAAGCCCAGCATGTCGAGGCTGTCGGCGAGCCAGCGCGCGCCGCGCGGAAAGCGCAATCCGTAGACGTCGACGAGCGGAGCCGTGGCGACGAGCCGCTGGAAGGCGTCGCCGCCGCTGTGCGCATATTCGAAAAGGATCGCGGCGCCCGTCGAATGCGCGAGCGCGAACCAGGGCTTCGGACAGTCGAGACGCGTCATGCGCGCAATCAGCGCGGCGAGGTCGCGCTGATACTGCGCGAAATCGTCGATGTGGCTCTTGCGCGGATCGCCGAGCTCGCGCGCCGAGCCGCCTTGGCCGCGCCAGTCGAGCGTCGCGACTTCGAACCCGCGCTCGAGGAGATCGCCGATCGTCTCGAAATATTTTTCGATGAATTCGGCGCGGCCCTGAAACAGCGCGACCGTGCCGCGCGCCGGCTTGTCCGGCTTGAACGCGGCCATCCGCAGCACCGCGCCGTCCGAGGCGTTGATCGCGTAAGCTTTGGCGTTCGGCGGAATTCGATTTTGCGGCGTGTCGACGAGTTCGAGCATGGCGGTTTCAAGCTTCTGGCGGGGCGCGAGGCCCAGAACGGAAAGCGTCCCTTTAGCACATTTGCGCGCGGGACTCTCGCTCTTGCAAGGCGGGCGAACCCTCCCCACATCCCCGTCAGCGCGGGCCGAAACGGACGCGCGCGCGGACCGCGCCGGATGATCCGGGCGTTCCGCGATCCCCGATCATGTCGCTTCGACAGGAGGATGTGCAATGCGTGCTTTCGACTTTTCTCCCTTGTTCCGCCAGACCGTCGGTTTCGACCGGCTGTTCGACCACCTCGCCCAGAGCGGCGGGCTCGAGCCTGCACCGAACTATCCGCCCTATAACATCGAGCGCACCGGCGACAACGCCTATCGCGTGACGCTGGCCGTCGCGGGCTTCTCCAGGGACGATCTCTCGATCGAGACCCGTGAGAACGCGCTGACGATTCGTGGCGCTCAGCAGAGCGCGTCCGAAGCTCACAACCGCGAGTTCTTGCATCAAGGCATTGCGGCGCGGGCCTTCGAGCGTCGCTTCCAGCTCGCCGAGCATGTGGTCGTGACCGGCGCGAGCCTCGAGAACGGCTTGCTGTATATCGATCTCGTGCGCGAGATCCCCGAGGCGCAAAAGGCGCGCAAGATCGAAATCGGCGCCGCCAGCGCGTCGCGCCCGGTCGAGACGAAGCCGGTCGAGGTCAAGGCCGCGTAATCGTAGCGTAGTCGCGTGAGTTGTCGGGGGCGCCCGTGAAAGCGGGCGCCTCTCGTCTTTGTGGCTTCGCTCAACTGCTGGGCGGCGGCGCATTTCTCGCGCCGGGGAAGTCCACGATCTTTTCGCCTTTTTCCTCTCGTCCCTCGCACGCCAGCGCTCGCCGGCGCTCCTCTATGGTGCGCCGAGTTTGTATCATGGCGAGCTGGACGAGATGCATGGCCGAGGCGTCGAGCCTGCGCAGTTTCGGGTCGGCGAGCATCTGCGCAACGACGTTGTCGAGCTCGCGTTCGAGGTCGTCGAGATCCTTATGCAGCTGCGCATCACGCGCGCTTTGAAGGATCGTCAGCAGCTTTTCCGTCAGCTGCTCGGCGTCCTCGGTCGGATCCCGACCGAAGCGGCTCGCCAGCGTCGCCGCGGCGGAACCCAAAAGCGACAGCAGCATCGCGCCGATGTAAAAGCCGTCGCTGTATTTTTCGAAGAAGCTCTTCTCGTTGCCGTCGAGATAATCCACGGCTCCCTGATGCACGGGGATGGGGCCGCCGCGATCCGTCGAAGGCGCTTCAATCGAATTGGCGAGCGGCGCCAGGGCCGCAATCGCCCCGCGGTCCGAGAAGAAGAGCCGCGTCACATCCGCTGCGACCTCGTCGCGCAGCGCCGACCGCGCCATGAGCAGAACGTCGACGCCAACCGTGTCCACCGTTTCCGCCGGGCGCGGCGGATCGCCGCCGAAGGCGCCGTGGGGAATCTCCGAGGTCTCGAGCGCCGGGTCGCGCTTGGCGATCGCGGCGCCTTCGTCGATCGGGATGAAGACGGGGGACTTGCGCGCCGAGCCCATGACGGCGGTCACGACGTCGGCCGCGCCGCCGTTGAGGGGCCCGGTCGCCGCAAAGATCGCATCGACTTTTCGGGTCGCGACGGCCGATCCGACCTCCTCCAGCGTGAGCGGAACAAAGGTCACCGCCTGGCGCGGAATGTCGTAATGCGCCAGGATCACCTCGACCAGATGATCGATGGACAGGCCGTGCGCCAGTTGATGCACGATCCCGAGCTTCTTGCCGCGCAAATCGGCGATGCGCTGGATCTTCGACCCTGCCGGAGCGAGAACCAGCATCGGATTGCGATGCAGGATCACCAGCGTCTGCGCCGAGGACGACAGAGCGGCGTCGCCGCGCAGCACGGCGAGGTCCGCCTCGCCGGAGTCGAGCTGAGACGCGGCGGCGGCCCAGTCCTTCACGGGCGTTACGTGCAGCCGGATCGATGAATGCTGGCGCGCGAAAACATGCGCCGCCGCCTGCAGCAGACTCCTGTCGTCCTCGATCTGCGGGACGGCGACGGTGAGCTCTGTCGGTCGGTTGTAGAAGTGCAGGATCGCGACGCCGGCGCCGACCAGGAGCAGGGTCGCCGCGATCAGGACGGGAAGCAGCTTACGCATGACCCACGCTCGCGTTCTACCTATGCGACAAGAGATCGCACGCGGTTGGGGCGAGTTCAAGGCAGGGGTCGGAATGCGCTTAGCTTAGGCTGTGCCTCAAACTGTCATTGGGCGCAGCCGGAAAGCTGCGCCCAGTGATTTGTTAAAGTCATCGGCAGCGTGGCCAAAATCCCGTTCCGCCTCCGAATTTTCTATTTTCGCGCCTTGCGCTTCGCCAGCGTGCGCAGCCGCAGCGCGTTGAGCTTGATGAAGCCTTCCGCGTCGCGGTGGTCGTAGGCGACCGCGCCTTCCTCGAAGGTCACGAGCTCCTGATCATAGAGAGAGTAGGGGCTCTCGCGCCCGACGAGCGTCGCCGAGCCCTTGTAGAGCTTCAGCCGCACCCGGCCCGTCACGAGCTCCTGGCTCTTGTCGATCAAGACCTGCAGCATCTCGCGCTCAGGCGCAAACCAGAAGCCGTTGTAAATGAGCTCCGCATAGCGCGGCATCAGCTCGTCCTTCAAATGCGCGGCGCCGCGGTCGAGCGTGAGGCTCTCGACGCCGCGATGCGCGACGAGCAGGATCGCGCCGCCCGGCGTCTCGTACATGCCGCGCGACTTCATGCCGACGAAGCGGTTCTCGACGAGATCGAGTTCGACCGACCCCGTGCAGGCGCCCAAGCTCGTTGAGCTTCGTCAACAGCGCCGCCGGCGAGAGTTTCACGCCGTCGACCGCCACCGGATCGCCGCGCTCGAAGTCGATCGTCACATATTGCGGATTGTCGGGCGCCGTCTCGGGATCGTTGGTCCGCGAATAGACGTAATCGGGGACTTCCTGCGACGGGTCTTCGAGCACCTTCCCTTCCGAGGAGACGTGCAAAAGATTGGCGTCGGTCGAGAAAGGCGCTTCGCCGCGCTTGTCCTTGGCGATCGGAATCTGGTTTTTCTCGGCGAAGTCGATCAGCGCGGTGCGTGAGGCGAGTTCCCATTCGCGCCACGGCGCGATGACCGTGATGTCGGGCTCCAGCGCATAATAGCCGAGCTCGAAACGCACCTGATCGTTGCCCTTTCCTGTCGCGCCGTGACAGACGGCGTCGGCGCCGACCTTGCGCGCGATCTCGATCTGCTTCTTGGCGATGAGCGGGCGCGCGATCGAGGTGCCGAGGAGATAGAGCCCCTCATATTGCGTATTGGCGCGAAACATCGGGAAGACGTAATCGCGCACGAATTCCTCGCGCAGGTCCTCGATGAAAATATGCTCGGGCTTGACGCCGAGAAGAGCCGCCTTGGCGCGCGCCGGCTCGAGCTCCTCGCCCTGCCCGAGGTCCGCGGTGAAGGTGACGACCTCCGCGCCATATTCGGTCTGCAGCCATTTCAGGATGATCGACGTGTCGAGCCCTCCCGAATAGGCGAGCACGACGCGCTTGATGTCTTTCTTGTGCTTTCCCGAACGTGGCTGAACTTGCGACACGATTTCCCCCGGTCCTGCCGACGCCCCCTGGCGATGCGGCGCCTTGTGAGGCGGCGAAGATGGCGACCGCTCAACCTTTGTCAAGGACGACTCGGCGGCCCAGGGCACGGAGGGCGGCGTCAAACGATCGTTTTGCGATGCAACCTGAGAATTATCCCCGAAAAACGTGCGAGACCAAAACGATCTCAACTTCATGAATTTGCAGCATAATTAAAGTATTGCCGGCGATGGCGTCCTCCTTCGGGGGCGTTTTGGCCCCGCACCCGGTTGACTTATCTCAAGGCGATGAGTTCATGTGATTCGTGAGCGTGGCGATGCACGGCCCTGGGAGACGGCAATGCAGGTTCGTTATGTTCAGGACGGGCGTAAGCGCGCCGTTGACTTGAAGAAACTGCTTGGCCTGGACGAGGGCTTCGATCTCGGCGTCTGCAAGCGCTTCGAAGAACTCGGCGCTGCGCCCGGCGCTCCTCTGGACGTGCTCTTGATTGACGCGTTCCGCGCGGATCGTGTCGCGCTCGAGGACGACATCCGGGCCGCCCGCAAATATACCGACGCGCCGATCGTCTTCGTCACGGGAGACGAGAACGGCCAAATCCGCGCGCGAGGTCTCAAGGCCGGCGCCGAGGCTGTGCTGCCGCGTGACGCGATCACCTCCTCTCTCATTCGGGAAGTCGTCGAGCGGGCCGCGACCCGCCGTCGCGCCGCTCCCAAAAAATCGAGAGGCGGGGCCAAGACGGCGCCCTCGGCCCCCGAAAACTGCCGCGACGCCCCCGACGCCGCGCTGCGCGCTTCGCTCGCCTATATCGAGCAGGGCCTGGCGCGGCTCGATCTCAGCGCCGAGGCGGGTCTCGGCACGGCGGCCGCACCCCGCGCCGCCGACCTGCTGACGATCACCGGCTACGCCCGCAGGCTCCTTGCCCGCGACGCGCGCGCGTCCTGCGAGTGCGACGGCGCCGCGCTTCTTGACGCCCTGCACGACGATTTGATCGATGCGGCGGCGCAGGCGGGCGTGGCCCTGCTCGTCGAAGCGCCGGGGCCCGCAAAATTTTTCGTGGTCGGCGCGCCGGACGACGCGCGTCTGGGCCTCGAGGCGATCGCGATTGGATTGCTGCGGGCCTGCGGGAAGGGGAGCCGGCTGCGGATCGATTTACGCGCCGAGGGCGAAGAGACGCGCCTTCGCGCCGCGGGCGACGCGCTGCTCGTCAAAAATCTCTGCGCCTTCTTCGCGCCCGAGGGCGAGGAGGCGGAATTCGACTATGCGACGAGCTCGCTTCGCTGCGGCGCGGCCCTTCTGGGCCTGCGCCCCGAGCAGATCGATCTCACGGAGAGTGGGCGCGGCGTCGTCCAGATCTGCCTTTAGAGCGCCTTTCGAAAGCTCGCAATCGAAGCATCTTTTGGACCCCGCGCCAGGCTCGCAATATTGGCGCTTTGCGAGCCTGGAGGCTCGCGGTCCGTAAGCCGGGGTTAGGCTTAACGGCGGGATTTCTGCCCCTCTGCGCGAGTTGGTCGCAGGATTTTTTTGATTCTTTACCGCCCCCGTCGCTTCATGCGCGCGGGGCGGCGCATGGCTTGGACGGCTCAGATGAGAAGATTGCGCTCTGCGCTGGAGGAAGCCTTCAGCTTCGTCACGCCCTTGGAGCTTTCGCTCGTGCTCTCGACGCTCGCCGTGGTCTTCCTCGTCGCGGCGAATAATCACGGCGAGCTGATGTGAGCGGGCGCCACGCCACGCCACGCTTCTGCGAGCGAACCTTCAAATCGAAAATGGTGCGGGTGGAGGGACTCGAACCCCCATGCCTTGTGGGCAACGCATTTTGAGTGCGCCGCGTCTACCGGTTCCGCCACACCCGCACGAGCGTCAGCAGATAGCCTTTGCGGCCGCTTCGTTCAATGCCCTTCTCGGCGCGCCGGGTGGCCGCTCCCCGCTTGTCACGCGCGCGACATCGCGACATGCTGCTTTCAGCGTTCCCGGAACCGGGCGGGTTTACTCTAAAACATTGGGAGGATGTAGTGACGATGCAGAAAGGCCCTTCGGGCGGAGGCGGTTCGGGAGAGACGCCGGCTCATCCGGAAAGAATTCTCTCGGGGCCCAGGTTCTCGCAGCCCGAGCCGACGGCAGACCCCAATATTTTCAAGATCAAGCATCCGAGCGACGACGACGCCTACAAGATCATCGACGAGCCGAACGCGCAGGGCAAGCTGAAGCCCATGCCCTTTCCAAAACCGCGGGGCGATCAGCCGGAGCCGCGAGTGACGCTCCTCGAAGCGCTCGGCGGCAGTCAGGCGGCGGTGGATCGCATCGAGAAAAACCAGCAGATCGTCTTCCATTCCACCGGCGATTGCGGCAGCACGCGCGGACCGCGCACGCAAAACGAGGTCACCGACAAGATGATCGGCGACTTCAACGAGGCGGAGGCGATGGAAACGCCGCAATTCGCGCTGCTCCTCGGCGACATCGTCTATAATTTCGGCGAGACCGAATATTATTATGATCAGTTCTACGAGCCATACCGCAATTATCATGCGCCGGTTTTTGCGGCGGCGGGCAATCACGACGGCATGATCTCGCCGCTCGCCCATGCGAGGAGCCTCGACGCCTATCTGCGCAACTTCTGCTGCAATCCGGCGCAGGGCTTCGTCTGCACGCCCGAGGCTGGAGGGCTGTCGCGAACGGCGCAGATTCAGCCCGGCGTCTATTTCACGCTCGAAGCGCCTTTCGCGCGCATCCTCGTCTTCTACAGCAACACGCTGGAGGATCCAGGCGTCATCGCCAGTCCCGAAATTGGCGAAGATCAGCTCGGCTTTCTCGAGGCGGCGCTCAAACGCGCGAAAGCCGAGAAATTCTCCGGCGCGCTGCTTTTTGCGCATCACCACCCGCCCTATGCGATCGGCGGTCAGCATTCGTCGAGCGTCGAGATGCGCGGGCAGATGGACAAGATCTGCCAGAAGGTTGGGGTCTGGCCACACGCCGTTCTCGCGGGGCACGCGCATTCCTATCAGCGCTTCACCCGTCATCGCGCCGACGGCACGGAAATCCCGTACATCATCTGCGGCAACGGCGGCCATAATGTCCAGAAGTTACACGCGCCGAACGGTCAATCGTTGCGAACGCCGCAGACGATCGTGCAGGCCTCGCCGCAGAACGACGAGGTGACGTTCGAGAATTACGACGACCAGGGTTACGGCTATCTGCGCGTGATCGTCGATCCCAAGCAGCTGCGCATCGAGTATCATGCCGCCGCCGACGGCGTCCACGCCAAGACGCCGGACGACTATGTGACGATCGATCTCGCTTCGCGCAAGCGCACGGTCTACACGGCGAATAATCTCGGCTATCCTGCGCGGGCGGCGGAAGTGCGCGAAAAACACGCCGCGCAGGCGCAGCGTCGCAAGGGCGCCGGCTAGATCACCCTACGTCGTCGGCGCGCAAGCGGCGCGCGCCGGCAGGCTACCGCGCAGAAGAAGCACGTCGAACGCGCCGCCCTGCGGGTTGAAGACTATCCGTACTTGGCCTTCGCCGACGCGCTTTTCAAAATTGCTTAACAATAGTTCCAATCCATCGCAAGGAATTGCTCGCGAAACGGCGCCGCAAAGCCCGCTCGGCTCGACAGCGGACTTGAAAAATGCTTAAATTCGCGCGGGCTGGGCTTGGCGCAGAAGGTCGCTTCCAGGAGGCTTAGATGGCGGTGACTCGCACTTATTTCGGCACGGATGGCATTCGCGGGAAGGCTAACGAAAAGATCACGCCCGAGCTCGCGCTTAAGGTCGGTCAGGCGGCCGGTTTCATTTTTCAGCGGGGCGAGGGGCGTCATCGCGTCGTGATCGGCAAGGACACGCGTCTCTCCGGCTATATGATCGAAAATGCGCTGGTCGCCGGGTTCACGTCGGTCGGAATGGACACGCTGCTCCTCGGTCCAATGCCGACGCCGGCCGTGGCCATGCTGACGCGGTCGATGCGGGCCGACGTCGGCGTGATGATCTCCGCCTCGCACAACGGCTTTGAGGACAACGGCATCAAGCTCTTCGGCCCCGACGGACACAAATTGTCCGACGCGATCGAGGCCGAGATCGAAAGCCTGATCGACAGCGATTCGTCGCGCCGGCTGGCCCAGCCGCAGGACCTCGGCCGCGCCCGCCGCATCGACGACGTGCGCGCCCGCTATATCGAATTCGCCAAGCGCACCCTGCCGAGAAACATGAGCTTCGACGGCCTGCGCATCGTGCTCGATTGCGCGAACGGCGCCGCTTATCGGGTTGCGCCCGAGGCGCTCTGGGAGCTCGGCGCCGAGGTCATCGCCATCGGCGTCGATCCGGACGGCTTCAACATCAACCGCGACTGCGGCTCGACGGCGCCGCAGGCGCTGCGCCAGAAGGTGCGCGAGCTGCGCGCGGACGTCGGCATCGCGCTCGACGGAGACGCCGACCGCGTGATCATGATCGACGAGAACGGCCAGATCATCGACGGCGATCAGCTGATGGCGGTCGTCGCGGAAAGCTGGCGCGCGCAGAACCTCCTGTCGCGGCCGGGCATCGTCGCGACGATCATGTCCAACATCGGGCTCGAGCGCTATCTCGCCTCGCTCAATCTCTCCCTCGAGCGTACCGCCGTCGGCGACCGCTATGTGCTGGAGCGGATGCGCGAGGGCGGATTCAACGTGGGCGGCGAGCAGTCCGGACATGTGATCCTGTCGGACTATTCGACGACCGGCGACGGCCTCGTCACCGCCATGCAGGTGCTCGCCGAGGTGCAGCGCAAGCATCTGCGCGTGAGCGAGGTCTGCCGGCGATTCGAGCCCGCGCCGCAAGTACTGCGCAACGTGCGCGCGGCGCGCGACGAGCTCGAGAAGGAAACCGTCGCGCGCATCATCGCGGCCGCGCATCAGCGTCTCGGCGCGACGGGCCGCCTCGTCATCCGTCCTTCCGGCACCGAGCCGGTCATCCGCGTCATGGGCGAGGGCGACAATCGCGAGCTCGTGGAGGAGATCGTCTCGGAGGTCTGCCACGCGCTGAGGAACGCGGCGGTCGCGGCCTGAGTCGCGCTTCTCCCGAACGGCGTCGTTCAATCGCGTCAATCCGCTCTCAGCGGCGCTCCGACGACTTCAAGTGAAAACAAAAGCCTCGTCGCTCTCCGGGCGGCGGGGTTTTGCGCGTCTCGTGCAAGATAGGGGGCGCGTCCCGTCAAGCATTCGTGAGAACATTCAAAGTGTACTATCGACGCTCGCTCGCTATGCGTTGACAATAGACTTCAAGGTTAAAAGGTAAGCTTAACTCCACTTTAAGTAATGGCTCGCATCTTTCCCTCGCTTTGGCGTAACGCGAAGGGTTCGCTCTGCGGCCCTGCTTAGAAAGTGGGAATGACATCATGGGCGCGACGAACACTATGCTCCTGGCCATGCTGGCTGCTGGGGCGAGCTCTTTGGCCGAGGCCGCCGATCTGCCGATGCCCCCGGCGCCGCCGATCGCGGTCGCCGTTCCGGTTGTGGACTTCAGCGGATGGTATCTGCGTGGCGACGTCGGCGTCGGCGCGGTGCAGGCCAGCAATTTTCACTCGACGATCGAGCCGGGCTATGCGAACGGCGCCTTCGTCCTCCCGAACGGCCCGATCGTTCCGGCCTTCGCCGCGATCGGCGACAGCGCGCTGTTCGACTTCGGCTTCGGCTATCAGTTCAACAACTGGCTGCGCGGCGATGTGACCGGCGAATATCGCTCCGAGGCGACCTATCGCCGCGGTATTTCCACGGCCTGGTGGACGACGGGCGGCGTTGGCACCGGCTACGACTCCTATTCCGCAGGTCTCAGCACGGCGTTGTTCATGGCCAACGGCTATGTCGACATTGGCACCTGGCACGGCGTGACGCCCTATGTCCATGCCGGCGTCGGCATCGCCTCGCACAACTTCCAAGGCTTGAACGACAGCGGCGGCGCCGTGGCCGTGGACGCGCATCCGACCAATCTCGCCTGGTCGCTCGGCGCCGGCCTCGCGCTCAGCGTCACGCCGAACTTCAAGATCGACGTCGGCTACCGCTACATCGATATGGGCGGGATCGAGAGCAACCGTCTCGAATATTGCCTCAACCAGCCCTGCTTCAACGAGCGGCAATGGTTCCACGTCGCTTCGCACGATATTCGCTTAGGGTTCCGCTATCTCTTCGCTGAGCCGGTCGTCGTCGCGGCCGCGCCGGTCACCGCCAAATACTGACGAAGCCACGGCATTTCGAAACGCAAGAAGCGCGGGGCCAAACCGGTCCCGCGCTTTTTTTAGTCGTGGGTTGCTCCTTCATCCGTATCGATGGGGCGGCACAGACAAGTCAGAGGGAACCACAAAGCCCCGCTCAACGTTGAGCTGTCGCACGATGACCGAATTGGGGGCCGGGAATGCCGCCGCCTGTCAAGTCTCTCGGCGTTCGCGTGACGACGACGTCCGCGCCGACCCATATCATTTCAGGCGTCGCCACCTCGATCGCCGCCTTTGTCGGACGCGGGCTGCGTGGCCCAATCAATACGCCGACTGCTGTGTCGAGCTTTGCGGCGTTCGTCCAGAGTTTCGGCGGCTTTTGGGCCGATAGCCGTCTCGCCTATGCGGTTCAGGATTTTTTCCTCAACGGCGGAACAAGCGCTCTCGTGGTGCGCCTCGTTCATCCCGATGCGAGCGCCGCAACGATATCGCTTCCGGGCGCGCTGACTCTCGCCGCGGTCAGCCCTGGCGCCTGGGGCGACGCGCTCGCCGCGGTCGTAGACGATCATGCGTCCGCCGCGGTCGCCGCGCAGCTGGGCCTCACGACGAGCGATCTGTTCAATCTGACGCTGCGCGACGCCGCTACGGGCGCGATCGAGCAGCATCAAAACCTCTCGGTCAAGGACAGCGCGCGGCGCGTCGACACAGTGCTCGGAACCGCTTCGCAACTCGTCGGCGTGCTCGGCGCTCTGCCGCCGCAGCCGCCGACGCCCCATCCGCCGCCTAGCGCCGGGCTGACCGTTTGGACCGATCCGAACGCACATACGGCGGCGACGCCGGGTTCCGGCGCGGATGGCGGCGCGTTGGACGCGGCGGATTTCATCGGCCCCGGCTTGGAGGGGGCCAAAGGCGGGCTCTACGCGCTGGATCACGCCGGCATTTTCAATCTACTGACGATCCCGCCGTATCTGGGGCCGGGACAACTCGACGTCGACGCCGCAGTCATCGCCGCCGCGGCGAGCTATTGCGAAAAACGGAGGGCGATGCTGCTCGTCGATCCGCCGAGCGCCTGGACGAGCGCCGAGGCGGCGGTCGCCGGCGTCGCGGCGCTCGGGACAACGAGCGCCAACGCCGCGGTCTTCTTCCCGAGTCTCATCGAATTCGATCCGCGCGCGGGAGCGTTGCACAGCTTTGCGCCCGGCGGGGCCGTCGCGGGCGTCATCGCGCGCACCGATGTGCAGCAGGGAATCTGGAAAGCGGCGGCTGGCGCCGGCGCGATCTTCACCGGCGCGGCGGGGCTGAGCCTTGCGCTGACGGAGGCTGAGAACAATCAGCTCAACGCTGCCGCCGTGAACGCGTTGCGCAGCTTCCCCACTCTCGGCCCGGCGATTTGGGGCGCGCGCACGCTGCAGGCCGGGAACGCCAACGGGCAATGGACCTACATCCCGGTCCGGCGGCTCGCGCTTTACATAGAAGCCAGCCTCGACGGGGGCCTGCAATGGGTGATCTTCGAACCCAACGGGCCGACGCTGTGGAGCCAGATGCGCGAGAGCGTCACCGCCTTCATGCTCGGCCTCTTCAGGCAGGGAGCGCTCGCGGGCGCGACGACCGCCGAGGCGTTCTTCGTGCAATGCGACGCGCAGACGACCACGCAATCCGACATCGATCAGGGAATCGTCAATATCGTCGTCGGTTTTGCGCCGTTGCAGCCGGCGGAATTCATCGTGTTAAGTGTGCAGCAGTTCGCATCGCGAGGCTGAGGAGCCCGAATCTGAAGTTTACCTGCACGATTGCAAGCTCGATATGAGAGCCGCGCGAAGGGCGGGGAAGCGCCGATAGCCGACCGGGCCGCTGCAGAATTTTGAGATCGTCACGACTGCGGAGCGAGATCGAGCAAAGCCTGGAGCTCGTCCAAATCCGCTGGCTTCGTGACATGCCGGTCGAAACCGGCTTCTTTCACTCGCCTTCGGGTTTCTTCCTCGCCCCGGCCCGTCAAGGCGACGAGCGTCGCTTTTCTTGCCGCAGGCAGCGCGCGCATGCGTCGCGCCGTCTCGAAGCCATCCATGACGGGCATGCCAATGTCGAGAAAGACTAGCTCCGGCGTAAAATCGGCGCAGGCCGCGAGACCCTCCGCGCCGCTGTGCGCCACGCGAACCTCCGCTCCAAATATTTTCAGCAGCAGCGCGAGGCTGTCGGCGACATCCGGCGAGTTGTCGACGATCAACACTCGGCGCGGCGCTATCGGCTGTGCGTGATTTGTCGGCTTCATCGAGGCTTGAGCATTCGTTTCCGGTGTTGCGAGAGAGGGCAAGCGCACGATGAAGCGGGAGCATCGCCCTTCGTCTTCGCTGTGCGCCTCCACCGTGCCGCTATGCAACTCGACAAGGCTGCGCACGAGCGCGAGGCCAATCCCGAGACCGCCCTGCGAGCGGTCGCTCTTGTCCCTGACTTGCACAAATAGATCGAACACGCGCGGCAGCATGTCCTTTGCGATGCCGACGCCGGTGTCGGACACGCTCACGATCGCTTGGCCGGCCTCGCATTTCGCCGCTATCTCGATGCGGCCTTCGGGATCCGTGTATTTGGCCGCGTTGTTCAACAGATTGGCGAAAACCTGGGTGAGACGAACGGAATCGGCTTCCAGCGGCAGCGGCTCGTCGGGTATGGCGACGCTGAGCTCGAGCTTGTTTTTCTCGATGAGCTCGCGAGTCATCTCGACGGCATGCTTGAGCACAGCCGCCAGCTCCACCCGCGCCTTCACCAGAGCGATCTTGCCGCGACTGATGCGAGAGACCTCCAACAAGTCGTCGACGAGGCGAACGAGGTGGTCAACCTGCCGCTCCATCATGCCTTCGACGCGCTCTGCTGTCTCTCCTTGGCCTCCGGACCTGCGCAACACCTGCAAACCATTGCGGATCGGCGCCAACGGATTGCGCAGCTCGTGGGCGAGCGTCGCCAGAAACTCGTCCTTGCGGCGGTCGGCCTCGCGCAGGGCTTCCTCGGCCTGCTTGCGCCCGGTGATGTCGCTCGCCATGCCGAACCACTCGGCGATTTTGCCGGACACATCCAAAATCGGGACCGCCCTCGAATACGTCCACCCGATGCTGCCGTCGGCGCGCAAGACCCTGTGCTCAAGCTCGAAAACGCTTTCCGTGCGGATCGCCTCGTTGATGACGGCCATGACATGGGCCTGATCGTCGGGGTGAATGTATTTCTGAAGCCAGGTTTGGCTTGGCTCTTCGGTATCGGCTATGAAATGGCGGCCTATGAGATGACGCATCTCGGTCCAGTCGGCGTTCATCCGGTAGACCGCATCGGAACTGGCCTCCACCAGCGCACGGAAGCGCATCTCGCTTTCGCGCAACGCCTCCTGCGCCTCCTTGCGCAGGCGGGTCAGCTCGATGCGGGCGGCAACGCGGGCCAGCAGCTCCCGGGCGCTGAAGGGCTT
This sequence comes from uncultured Alphaproteobacteria bacterium, assembly GCA_963829075.1. Classification (GTDB taxonomy): domain Bacteria; phylum Pseudomonadota; class Alphaproteobacteria; order Rhizobiales; family Beijerinckiaceae; genus Methylocystis. Next base: position 74,556 of record CAWHHH010000023.1, read on the forward strand.
GATGACGTAGTCGTCGGCTCCTTGCTGCATGCCTTCCACGCGCGACTCTTCTCCGGCGCGGGCGGAAAGAAGAATGACGGGAATGGTTGTGAGGTCAGTGTCCGCCCGCAACTCGCGCAGCAGGCCGACGCCATCGAGATTCGGCATCATCACGTCGCTTAAGATGAGGTCAGGCCGCCGCTCGCGCGCCGCCGCCAATGCCGCCTGTCCGTCGGCAACCACCTGCACGTCGTAGCGTTCGGCCAAAAGGCGAGCCAGGTATTGTCGCATGTCGGCGTTGTCATCGGCCACGAGCAAGCGGCTTCGGCCGTCCCCGGCATCGCCGGCGGGACAGGGAGTCCGCAACAACTCCTCTCTCGGCATGGGCTCCGGCTCCTTGTCCAAGGCGTCGTCCGAGAGCCAAAGCAAGGCCTCTTCAACAAAGGGCGCAGCCCCGGTCGAGGTCGAGCCGAGCGTGCAGGCGCCGCCGACCTGTTCCGCTGGAAGATGCGCCTTGCCAAGCGGGACGCTGACGATAAAGGTGGAGCCTTCGCCGAGACGGCTTTCAACGCGCACCGAGCCTCCGTGCAACTTGATCAGTTCCTGAACGAGCGCAAGCCCGATGCCGCTGCCCTCATATGTGCGGCTGCGCACGTTCGGGACGCGGTGAAAGCGCTCGAAAAGCCGAGGCGTTTCCTCCTCGGAAATGCCGACTCCAGTGTCGCGAACGCGCAATTCCGCAACCTCGCCCACTGTTTGCAGCGAGACGGCGATCTCTCCGTCGAAAGTGAATTTGAAAGCGTTGGAAACGAGGTTCAGCACGACCTTTTCCCACATCTCCCGATCCACATAGACGGGCTCGGAAAGCCGGGGACAATCGACCGCGAGCCGCAAGCCCGCCCTTTCCGTGGCCGAACGGAATACGCTCGCGAGCTCGACAGTGAATGCAGCGAGGTCGGTGGGCTCGAAGACCGCGCGCACGCGGCCCGCCTCGATACGCGAGAAGTCCAACAGCGTGTTGACCAGGCGCAAGAGCCGAAGGCCGTTGCGATGCGTCACCTCGAGTTGGCCTTTGGCCGCTGGCGGCAGCTCCGTGCGGCTGCGCGCCAGGAGCTCCTCGATCGGCCCGAGCATCAGCGTGAGCGGCGTTCGGAACTCGTGACTGACGTTCGAGAAGAAGACGGTCTTGGCGCGATCGATCGCCGCCAGCGCCTCGGCGCGCTTCCTTTCCTCGTCGAGCTCGCGCGCGTTGGCGATGCTCGCGGCGATCTGGGAGGCCGCCAGGTCCAGAAAGTCTCGATAGGACTGATCGAGCTTGAGCCGGGCGCTCACGCCGGCGACTAGGAAGCCCGCCAGGTAATGGGCTCTGTTGGAGCGGATCGGCGCCACGACGGCGCTATTCGGCGGGTCGCTCCAGGGTCCCGGCGGGACGCAGCCCGCCATGCGGGACGAGAGATTTGTCACGACTCCCATCGACTCGCTCTGCATCGCCTTGGCAAGCGGCCAAAGCGCGTCGCGCGCCTCAAGGCCTTCCAGGGACAGGCTTATTGGGTCGGCCCGCGTGCCGGCGGCGACCCCGACCGATCCCGCGAGCCGGGCCATCTTACGATCCGGGTCGATGAGATAGAGCAGGGCAAAAGGGATGTCCCTGGCATGCGCCGCCAAGGTCTCGGCCGCGAGCGCGCAGGCCTCCTCCGCCGTCTTCGCCTGGACGGACCGCGCGCCGAGATCGCGCAACGCCGCCACGCGCCGGTCGCCCACCACCTTGTCGGTGATCTCGTGGACGGTCGCCAGCACGCCGCCGATCCCGCCCTCGACCGTTTCGTCGGGCACGGGGCTGTAGGCGATGGTGAAATGAGCCTCCTCCACGAAACCGTGGCGATTGATCTCCATGCAAATGTCCTCATCCCAGGTCGCCGGGCCGCCTTTGAACGGCGTGTCGATCAGCGGCTGAAGGATGTGCCAGACCTCGCTCCAAACTTCTTTGACGGGCAGGCCAAGGCCCCAGGGGTGCTTCGCGCCGAGCACCGGGCGGTACGCATCGTTGTAGATGGACACATATTGCGGCCCCCACCACAGCAGCATCGGAAAACGGTTCGACAAGAGGAAGCGCACCATCATCCGCAGCGCCGGCGACCAAGTTTCGATCGCTCCGAGTGGCGTCTGCGGCCAGTCGAACGCGTAGATGCGCTCCTGCATCTCACTCGCGCCAACCGAGCTTTCCTGCTCCGTTGCTATCAACGCGCCTGGATGTTTCATGATGTTTCCCGGTCAAGCAATCCAAATGCGCGCGCTCCTTCCACGTGGATCAAACCACCAAATGGCGATGAGCGCTGAGAAATCTAGCTGCGGTGCAGCGCGAGGCTAGCCGTGGCTTGGCTACAAATCTTGTCGCTCCTTTTTCATCGGCGTCGTCTCGCTGTGGATTTATTTCGGCCAATGCTAATTCCAATAGTGGACCGCTCCATCGGACGGATCACCTTGCGGACCTGCCGTCCTCAAGCTCTCCTCCCTTGCTTGCCCCGGTCAAGCGCGGCGGCACCCGGCGGGAGCCGGCCCTCCAAGCCCTCCAAGGCCTCCGCTCGCGCGGGCGCAAGACTTCCTGCATAATGCGCCGATGCCTGATCCGACCGCGCCTCAGATCGAGCCAAAGCCCAATCTCAGCACAAACACGCCCGAGCTCACCGTCTCCGAGCTCGCCGGGGCGCTGAAGCGCACGGTCGAGGAGTGCTTCGGCCTGGTGCGGGTGCGCGGCGAGATCGGCTCCTGGCGCGGGCCGGCATCCTCCGGCCACGCCTATTTCTCCCTGAAGGACGAGGGCGCGCGTCTCGACGCCGTCATCTGGAAGGGCGTGCTCTCGCGGCTGAAAACGAAGCCGGAGGAGGGGCTCGAGGTCATTGCGACCGGCAGGCTCACGACTTTCCCCGGCAAGTCCTCCTATCAGATCATCATCGAGGCTCTGGAGCCCGCCGGCGTCGGCGCGCTGATGGCGCTGCTCGATGAGCGCCGCAGGCGGCTCGCCGCCGAGGGCCTCTTCGATTCGTCGCGCAAGCGCGCGCCGCCATTTCTGCCGCGCGTCGTCGGCGTCGTGACCTCGCCGACGGGCGCCGTGATTCGCGATATTCTGCATCGTCTGCGCGAGCGATTTCCGCGGCGCGTGCTTGTCTGGCCCGCGCGCGTGCAGGGCGAGAGCTGCGCCGCCGAGGTCGCCGCCGCGATCGAAGGTTTCAACGCGCTCGCGCCGGGCGGCGTCATTCCGAGGCCCGACGTGCTGATCGTCGCGCGCGGCGGCGGCTCGCTCGAAGACCTCTGGGGCTTCAACGAGGAGATTGTCGCGCGCGCCGCGGCCGCGAGCGCGATCCCGCTCATCAGCGCGATTGGACATGAGACCGACACCACGCTCATCGACTTGGCCGCGGATTTGCGCGCGCCGACGCCGACCGCCGCGGCGGAGAAGGCCGTGCCGGTGCGCGCGGAGCTCAACGAGCAGCTCGCCGTTCGCGCGCGGCGGCTCGAAGGCGCAGAGCGGCGGCTCATGGATGAGCGGCGCGCGCGGCTCTCGGCGCTGAAGCGCCATCTCGCCTCGCCGGATCGCGCCTTGGCGACGCCGCGGCAGCGGCGCGATCTCGCGCAGCAGAAACTGTCGTCCGCCTCGCGCGCGGCGCTCGACGCGCGGCGGCTGCGCCTTGCGCGCGCGGCCGGGCTTCTGCATCGCCACTCGCCGCAGGCGGAGTTCGCGCGCGCCTGCGAGCGGCTGCGCGGGCTCTCCGCAAGGCTCAGACAAGCGATGCGAGCGCGCGGCTCGCTCGAGGCGGAGCGGGTGCGATTCGCGCGCCGGCGGGCAGCGCAGGCGGCCGAGCGGCTTTCGCGCGCTTATCGCTTAGGGCTCGAGGCGAGGCGAAACGCGCTGGCGCGCCTCGAGGCGCTCGCTCGCTCGCTCGGGCCCGAGGCGGCGCTCGCCCGCGGCTTCGTTTTGGCGCGCGACAGCTCGGGCCGGATCGTCCGCAGCGCGCGCGCGCTTGTTGCGGGCGAGCGACTCTCGCTCACCTTCTCGGACGGCGAGGCGGCGGTCCGCGTGCTCGGCGAGGAGGCTTCAGAACCTACAGCGAAACAAGAGCTTGCGCCGGCAAGACGCCGCGCCGCAGGTCGCACGGCAAGCGAGGATCAGGGTTCGCTTTTCTGAGAAGAACCTGCCCGGGCGCAACTTTACGAAGCGTTTGCCGTAATTTCGCCCGATAAACAGCGTGGAAAGACGTCCGAGACGACGGTCCGGCGCTTTCTGGCGACGGGATGCGACGCGCTCGGCAGGCGCCGGAGGCGGCGCGAGGACTCCCAAGGAGAGATCCAGATGCTTCGATTCATATTCAAGCTGTTCACGACGGCTTTCGTCGCCGCGGTCGGCTTTGGTTTCGGCGTTCACTACGGCACCAACGAGAAGGTGGCCAAAATCGAAGGAGCGGTCGAGGAGCGCCTGGCTTCCGCGATCTCGGCCGTCGAGGCGAAAATGAAGGTCGGCAAGGCGGAGACGCCGGCGGATGCGGCCGCTCAGGCCGCCGCCGAGCCCGCGCAGCAGGCCGCCGACGTTGCGGTCGCGGAGCCGGAGCAGGACCAGAAGCCCGCCGAGCAGACGGCCTCTGCGGCTGAACCCGCCGCCCCGGTCGTGGAAGGCCGCGCCGAGCAGACGGCGAGCGAGGCTTCTCCCGCGCCCGCCGCCGCGCCGCTGCAGGTGGCGTCGAGCCAGCAGGATCCGGTCGCCGCAGCCCCGGCTTCCGACGACCAGGCCGGCATGACCAAGACCGCGCAGGCTGCCGAGCCGTCGGCCGCTCCGGCCGACGACACGAAGGCCAAGGGCGAGAAGAAGAAGAAGAAGAAGAAGGCCGCCAAGGCTAAGCCGGACGCCGCTGCGGCCAGCGCGGACAAGCCCGATCAACAGTGAAGCCTCGCGTGGCGCTTCAGAGCGCCGCGCGGTTTCGCCGCCACGCTCCCGAAGGCGTCCGTCGTCCTCGGGAGCGCGCTTTTGGAGCGCGCTTTTTTTTCGAATGAAATTATCTGCCTCGAGCGAAATTTCTCTTGCGCGAGGCCAAGAGCCTTGCCTCGACGCGGCGTTCGGCCAATGATCGGGCATGTCGCTCGACGTCGTCGATCTGAGAGCCTTTTATGATTCGCCCCTCGGCGTCGTCACGCAGCGGCTCGTCTCGCGCGTGCTGCGCACCCGGTGGGACTCCCGCTTCGCCGGCTTGAGCCTGATGGGCGTCGGCTACGCGACGCCCTATCTGCCGGATTTCGCCAGGGAGGCGCAGCGCACGCTCGCCTTCATGCCGGCGGAGCAGGGAGTCATGCATTGGCCCCCGCTCGGCCGCCCGGCCTGCGCGCTCGTCGATCCGACGATGATGCCGCTTCCCGACGCGGCGATCGACCGCATTCTCGTCGCCCATGCGCTGGAGAACAGCGAGCATCCACGCGATCTCATGGAGGAGATTTGGCGCGTGATGACGCCGGGCGGTCGCGTCATCTTCGTCGTGCCGAGCCGCTCCGGCCTGTGGGCGCGTCTCGACACGACTCCCTTTGGCCAGGGTCATCCCTACTCGCGGCTGCAGCTGCGCCACCTGCTGCAGGAAACCCTGTTCCTGCCGATCTTCTGGGGCGAAGCGCTTTATGTGCCGCCCTTCGAGAGCCCCTGGCTCTTGCGCTCGGCCCCGGCCTTCGAGCGGATCGCCGGCCGATGGTCGCTGCCCGGCGGCGGCGTGCTCGTCGTCGAGGCGACGAAGCAGCTCTATAAGCCGATCAGCCTGCGCCGCACGGTGCGACGCGCCGTTCCGCAGCTCGAGCCGGCGCTGGAGCCCATCGGCGCTCTGCATTGAGCGGCTTCGGCGCGCGCTTTGGCCCAAGCCCTTCAACGTCTCGCACAAGAAATTGCCGCTGCTCCGCTCGCTTGATGCGCTTGACGCCCAATTTCAGTCGACACGCGGCGACGAAAGGCTTGTTCGCCGGCAAAGGAGTAGCCATCATGCTGCGAAAACTGTCTGCCGCCACGGTCGCGGCAATTCTGTTGGTCCCGACGATGGCCTTCGCGGCTAAGCAGGGCGGGGGAATGTCCGGAGGTCCGCAGGGTGGGGGAACGCCCGGGACAGAGCAGGGCTCGGGGATGTCCGGGGGTCAGCAAGGCGCCGGAATGTCGGGGGGTGAGCGCGGCGCGGGAATGGCTGGGGCTCAGCTAGGCGTCGGCAGAGGCGGAGCAGGAGGCTTCAGCGATCGTGACACTGATCGGGGTTTCGATCGCGGAATGCGCTCCGGTGGCGAGCGCGGGCGCAACTTTGGTTGGGAGCACGGGCGCAACTTTGGTTGGGAGCGCGGACGCCACTACGGCTGGGAGCGCTTGCCCCACCACGGACGCTACTGCGCTTGGGCACGCTGGCCAAACCGTCATTGGGAGTGCCACGGTTAAGTCTCTCTAGCGCGCAGTCCCCGTGCGCGTCTTGAGGTCGACGGCGACCCCAAAGCTCTGCGCGAGGAATAGTCCGCCGTGCAGGAGGCCGGCGTTGTCGATGCCATGGCCGAGGCCGGGTGACATATGCCATTGCGCAGAAAGTCCCGCCTCGGCCAGGAGATCGGTGGAGAGTAGCAACGCGTCGATCGGGATCAGTTGATCCTCTTCGCCGTGGACAAGGAGAATTGGGGGCGGCGGATGCTGGCCCGCCATGTCGCCCGGAGGGGCGCCGTCTGGTGGGGTGACCAGCAGGCCCGAATAGCCAAGAATGGCGCGCGGCGCCTTTTTGCGCCGAAGCCCCGTATGCAGCGCGAGCATCGTTCCCTGGCTGAAGCCGACGAGCGCCAGCGCGCTTTCGTCGAAGCCGCGGCTGGCGAGCTCGGCGTCGAGGAAGGCGTCGAGCGTCGGCCGTGCGGCCAGGACCCCATCCCAGCGCTCATTGGGGTCGCGCATCGTCAGGGGAAACCATTGTCGCCCGGCAGGCGACATGGCGCAGCGCTCGGGCGCGTTGGGCGCGACGAAATCGGCGTCGGGCAGGAGCTGGCGCCACTGGCGGCCGATCTCGATCAGGTCGGCGCCGTCGGCGCCATAGCCGTGCAAAAAGACGACGAGCTGCTTGGCCGCGCCGGATTTGGCCTTCAACCTCGGACCGTCGATGAGCGCCGTCATGAGCCTCGCCTCTGGATTTGCGCGTTTCGGTCTGGGTTTCGGGGGTTTGGCGCGAAAGGTCAAGCGCTGGGGCGGGGTTGCGTGAGGGATCGAGAGGGCAGGGGGCGCCTCTCTCAATTTCCTTCCGGCGTGTTCGAAAAAATCGAGCCGTCCTTCACCTGCTCGAAGTGTCTCGACGGATCGTAGATCTCCACCGCGAGCGCTAGGCGCTCGGCGGAGAGCCGGCCGACCGCCCCGAGCACGGCGTAAGAGGCGACGAACTCGATCACGTTGCGCCGTCAGCAGCGCGAGGCGCGCGTTCAAGAGCTCGAGTTGCGCGTTGAGAATTTCGATCGTCGTGCGCTGGCCGGCTTTGGCTTCCTCGCGCACGCCATAGAGCGCTCGCTCGGCGGCCTTGATCTGCGTCTCCGCGGCGGCAACCTGAGCTTTGGCGGCGAGCCAAGCGCCCCAGTTGGCGCGGACCAAGGCCAGCACCTCGGCGAGCGCGGCGTCGGCGTCGCGCCGCTTCTGTCCGGCGATCTCCTTGGCCTGACGAACGCGCGACGGCGTCATGCCGCCGTCGTAAAAGGGCACCGAAAGTTTGCCGACCAGCGAGCCGCCGAGCGCTCGGTTGCCGCGGCCATCGAGGTCCGTTTGCGTGAACACATTGCCGAGAACCGACACCCTGGGCATGAAGTCGCCCTCGGCGACGTGGATGTCGAGATCGGCGGCGTCGGCGTCGTGCAGCGCCGCAACGACGACCGGATTCTCGACGAGCGCGATCGCTTCGGCCTCCTCGCGCGTCCTGGGCAGCAGCCTGTCGATGGGCTGCGCCGGCGCGAGCCGCTTGGGCTCCTCGCCGATGGTCTTGCGGTATTGTCCAAGGCTCGCCTCGAGCGTGGCGCGCGCGCCGCTTTCGTCGGCGCGGCCGGCGGCGAGCCGCGCCTCGGCCTGGGCGACGTCGGTCGGGGTGATTTGCCCATACTGGAAGCGCTGGCGGGTCTGCCGCACCTGCTCCATCAGGACCTGCACGTTGTTTTGCTGCAACCGCACGGCGGCGCTCTCGCGCAAGACGTTCATGTAAAAGGTCACGGCTTCAAGCAGCACGCGCTGCTCGAGAAGCCGGAGCCGCTGCCGCGCGGCGAGGACGCCGCTTTCCGCCGATCGGGTCGCGTTTTGCGTCTTGAAACCGTCGAACACCGGCTGCTCGACCGAGAGCACGCCCCCGCGCGGATAGGCGCGGCCGGACTGCACCGACTGCACCCAGGCCAGCGTCGCCGGATCGTTGTTGGTGATCTCCATCGTGTCGCTGACATTGCGGCGATCGAGCACGCCGAGTTGCGCATCGCCCCTCACCTTTGGCTTCAGCCCGGAGAGCGCTTGCGGCACGCTTTCATCGATTGCGCGCACGCCGGCCCGGCCCGCGGCGAGGTTGGGATTAGCGCTGTAAGCGTGCGCCAGAGCACGCTCGAGAGTTTCGGCGCGCGCAAAGGACGCCGTGACGAGGCAGGCGAAAAGAACGAAGGCGCGCGCACAGGCCCTCAAGCCATGGTCTCCTCGGCTTCCGCTCCCTCCTCGTCCGTCGCGCCAGGCTCGTCGCCACCCACTAGGGTATAGAGGGCGGGGAGCACGAGGAGCGTGAGCAGCGTCGCGCTGATCAGCCCGCCGATGACGACGGTGGCGATGGGCTTTTGCACTTCGGCGCCGGTGCCGGTCGCGAGCGCCATCGGCAGGAAGCCGAGCGAGGCGACGAGCGCCGTCATCGCCACCGGGCGCAGTCGGGTCATCGCACCTTTGAAGATCGCCTCGCGCTGCGGCAAGCCTCGATCGATTAATTGTCGGATGTAGGTGCGCATCACGAGGCCGTTGAGCACGGCGACGCCGGAAAGCGCGATGAATCCCACCGCCGCCGAAACCGACATCGGCATGCCGCGCAGCCAAAGCGCCGCGACGCCCCCCGAAAGCGCGAGCGGCACGGCGGTGAAAACCAGCACCGCGTCGAGCGCGCTGCCGAGAGCCGAATAAAGCAGCACAAAGATCATCGCGAAGCACGCCGGCACGACCAGCGCGAGTCGGGCGCGCGCCGCGGCGAGATTCTCGAATTGCCCGCCCCAGGCCAGCCAAGAACCGGTGGGCAGCTTGACTTTGGCCTCGACCTTGCGCTGCGCCTCGTCGACGACCGAGGCGATGTCGCGTCCGCGCACATTGGCGGTGACGACGACGCGGCGCTTGCCGTTCTCGCGCGAGACCTGGTTCTGCCCTTCACTGACCGAGATCTTGGCGACCTGCTTGAGCAGGATCGAGGGCGCCGGTCCTGTGCCGGAGGCCGGCAAAGGCAGCGGGATGTTCTGGAGAGACTCAATCTCGGAGCGGTCGGAATCGCCCAGGCGCACCACGATCGGAAACCGTCGGTCGCCCTCGAAGACGACGCCGGCCTGCTGTCCGCCGATCGCCGCGCCGACGACGTCCTGCGCCGTCGCGAGACTGAGACCCAGCCGCGAGACGGCCTCCTTGTCGATGTCGATGTCGAGTAAAGGCAGCCCGGCGATCTGCTCGACCTTCACGTCAGTTGCGCCGGGGATGCGCTGGAGAATCGCGGCGATCTGGTTGGCGATCTTCAGCATCACGTCAAAATTCTCGCCGAACACTTTTACGGCGATGTCGCCGCGCACGCCCGCAAGCAGCTCGTTGAAGCGCAGCTGAATGGGTTGCGTGAATTCATAGGCGTTGCCGGGAAGCTGATCGACCCGATTATGGATCTCGGCGATCAGCTCGTCTTTCGTCATATGCGGATTTGGCCATTCGCTCTGCGGCTTGAGCATGATGTACGTGTCGGCGAGATTGGGCGGCATGGGGTCGGTGGCCGCCTCCGCCGTGCCGGCCTTCGCGAAGACATAGGCGACCTCGGGGGCGCGCCGCACCGCCTGCTCCACCTCTTTCTGCATCTCGAGCGATTGGGTCAGCGACGCGCTCGGAATGCGATTGGCTTGCATGGCGAGGTTCTTTTCGTCCAGCGTCGGGATGAATTCCTGCCCGAGCCTCGTGTAGAGCGCGGCCGCCAGGAAGAAAATTCCAAATCCCACGCCGACCGTCCGCAGCGGGGAGTCCATGGCTTTTTGCAGCGCCGGCCGATAGAGTTCCTTGAGTTTCAGGACGACCGCGTTCTCCTTCTCCTCCACGCGGCCCGTGATGAGAAGGCCGATCATCGCGGGCACGAAGGTGATCGAAAGCACGAAGGCTGAGATCAGCGCGATGATGACCGTCATCGACATCGGGTGGAACATTTTACCTTCGACGCCCGAGAAGGTGAGCATCGGCACATAGACGAGGATGATGATCGCCTGCCCGTAAACCGTGGGCTTGATCATCTCCTCGGCCGAGACGACCACCGTATCGAGGCGCTCCTCCCGCGTTAGCGTCCGGCCCAGCGCATGTTGAACCTCGGCGAGGTGGCGGAGGCTGTTTTCCGCGATGATCACGGCGCCGTCGGCGATCAGGCCGAAATCGAGGGCGCCGAGGCTCATCAGATTGGCGCTGATATGCGCCTCGATCATACCGCTCGCGAGCAGCAGCATCGTGATGGGAATGACGAGCGCGGTGATCAGCGCGGCGCGGAAATTGCCGAGCAGGGCGAAGAGCACGAGCACGACTAGCGCCGCGCCTTCCGTCAGATTCTTGGCGACGGTCCTGATCGTTGCGTCGACGAGCACCGTGCGGTTGAGAACGGTCTGGATCTCGACGCCCCGCGGCAGCCTCTTGGCGATCTCCTGTATCTTGGCGTCGACCGCCTCGGAGACCGTTCGGCTGTTGCCGCCGATCAGCATCAGCGCGGTGCCGATCACGACCTCCTCGCCGTTCATCGTGGACCAGCCCATGCGCAATTCGCGCCCGACGCCGACCTTGCCGATGTCGCCGATGCGCACCGGCGCGCCGTTCTTGGAAGTCAGAACCACATTGCGGATATCGTCGACCGTCTGAAGCCGGCCGCCGCTGCGCACGATGAGGCCTTCGCCGTTGCGCTCGATATAGCCGGCGCCGCGTGAGACGTTGTTGCGTGCGATCGCGCTCGCGACGTCGCCGAAGGAAAGGCCCAGGGCGTAGAGCTTTGCCGGGTCGGGCTGGGCCTGGAACTGCTTGACGTAGCCGCCGAGCGAATTGACGCCGGCCACCCCCGGAACCGTCCGAAGCTGCGGTCGGATGATCCAGTCCTGCACCGTGCGCAGATAGGCGTCCTTCTCGAGCTCATTGCGCAGGAGGTCGCCCTCGGGGGTGAGATAATCGCCGTTGCGCTGGAAGCCCGGCTCGCCGTCTTTCGCCTGTGAGCCTGGGCTCGTCTTGTAGCGCAGCGCCCACATGTAAATTTCGGAGAGGCCGGTGGCGACCGGTCCCATCCTCACGTCGACGCCAGGTGGAAACTCTTCCTTTACGTCATTGAGGCGCTCGGCCACCTGCTGGCGCGCGAAATAGAGATCGACCTTATCGCTGAAGATCGCCGTGACCTGCGCGAAGCCGCTGCGCGACAGGGAGCGCGTCGATTCGAGGCCCGGTATGCCTGCGATTGCGTTTTCGATCGGAAAGGTGACCTGCTTCTCGATCTCCGTCGCCGAAAGTGACGGCGCCCGCGCGTTGATCTGCACCTGATTATTGGTGATGTCGGGAACGGCGTCTATGGGCACCTTCATGAGCGAGAAGACGCCGATTGCGCTCGCGACGAGGACGAGCAGCAGGATCAGCCATCCCCGATGCACGGAAAAGGCGATTATCCTCTGGATCATCTCGCGCTGTCACTCCTGGGGAATGTCGTTCTTGCCGAGTTCCGCCTTAAGCACGAAACTATTGTTCACCGCGACCACCTCTCCCGGTTTGGCGCCGGCCTTGATCTGGATGTTCTCGTCGTCCTTGACGCCCGTCTCCACGACGCGCTTCTCGAAGCCTTCCGCGTTACGCACGAAGATGACGCTTTCATTGGCGACGGTCTGCACCGCCGCGCGCGGCGCCATCGCCTGCACCTTCTGCTCCCCGAGGATCACGCGAGCGGTCGAAAGGCTTCCCGGCCGCAGCGCCCGATCCTGGTTAGGAAAGGAGGCGATGACATGGCCGGTCCGGGTTTCCGGGGTCAGCATCGCGTTGACGAAGACGACGCTTCCCGTGACCTCTCGTCCTTCGGGCGTGACGATCGTGACCCGCTGCTTTTCCTTGATGAAAGGCATATCGGCGACCGGGACGGCGAGGTCGGCCTCGACGGTCGAGACGTCGGTGACGACATAGATTTCCTTGGCCTGTCCTTCGCCGCCGACGGGCTGCCCGATGGCGACGAGCCGCTCCGACACGCGTCCGGCGACGGGCGAGCGTATCTCTTTCTGACGCAGCGCGGATATCGGCTGATTTGGCAGGGCGGCGATCTCCGCGTCGGAAAGGTCGAGCGCGGCGAGCTTTTGTCTCGCGAGGTCGAGGCGAAGCTTGGCTTCGGTAAAGGTGGCGCGCGATTTCAAAAACAGCTGCTCGGCGATAATCTGCTTTGCGTAAAGGCCCTTGTCGCGCTGAAATAGCGTGTTCTGCAAATCGTAATTGGTCACCGCGGCGAGATATTCGCTCTTGGCGTCCGCGACCTCCCGCGAATCGAGAACCGCCACGACTTCACCCTTGGCGACGGAGTCGCCGAGCCTCTTGCGCATCTCGGCGACCGTGCCGGCGACTTTCGCCGCGATGTGGCCGACGAGCCCGGGATCGGGCGTCACCGAGGCGGGGACCGAGATTCGGCGACGGATGACGCCGGGCTTGATCTCCGCGGTGGTGATTTTGGCGGCCTGTATCTGCGTCTCGCTGAGACGAACGACATTCTCGTTCGCCTTGGAGGCTTCGCCGCTCGCGGCCTGTTGCTTCGAGTCCGGCAGGTCGTTTTTGAGGGCGGTTGTAAGGTGCGGGAGCTGGGCGCCGACGAGCGCCGCAATGAGCAGCGCTAAAACGAGCTGAAGCCTCTGGGACATGGTTTCCCGGCAGAAACGCAGCCGGGCGTCCGGCTTTCTCGAGCGGTATAGGAGCTAAGACTTCTCGGCGCCAAGGGCGGCTCCCCCTCGCGGCAGCCGTCTCGCGCTCCCCGCTGACGTCCCAGAAGCCGCTCCCGCCGGCCTCAGACTGAGCTTGGCTCGGCCTTGAGGGCGAATGGCGTGTAGGCCCGTGCGAGCGCGCTCTCTTATTGGGATCGAGCTTCTATCTTCGCGTGGGTGAATCAACGAATTCCAAGGTTTTCGAAGGTCGGCGCACGTCTCAGACGAGACCGCGGGCCATCTCGATCTCGTCAATTATGAGCGGCGTCAATTCGTCGTGCAATTCGCGACTGGTCTTTAGAGTCCTCTGCAGTTTTGAGGGATTCCTCGTTGCGTCCTTCTTGGCGCGGCGCTGCGCTGGTGCATTTATCGCAGAAGGGCTTGGCGGGGCAAAGCTCGGGTCGCGCTGCGACCGCTCTTGCTCCGTCGCAAACGCGAGGAGCTTTGCACATGAGACGGAAGTCGTTCGTTTTCGCGGCGATTGTCGCCGCGTTGACTCTCCCGAACGCCGCGCTGGCGGGACACGGCGGCGGGCACGGCGGCGGCCATGGCGGTGGTCACGGCGGCGGGGGCCATTGGGGTGGCCACGGGGGCGGCCATTGGGCCGGCCACGGCGACCATTGGGCCGGCCACGGCGGCTGGCATCGCGGCGACCACTGGGCCCGCTACGGCGGCGGGGGCGGCGGCTATCGGGGCCCTTGCTGGCAATGGAACGGGGACGGCTGGAGTTGGGTCTGCGGCGGCGGCTATAGCCTTGGCGGCGGCTACGGACCGTGGCATCGCGGCGGCGGCTGGGACCGGTGGGCCGGAGGACATTGGGGAGACCATGGCGGCGGTCATTGGGGCGGTCATGGCGGCGGTCACTGGGGCGGTCACGGCGGCGGCGGTCACTTTGCGGGGCACGGCGGTGGTCATGGCGGCGGGGGGCACGGTCACGGTTGAGTGAGCAGAGCCGCGGTAGAAATATTGGACGCCCCCTCTCGGCGCTGCCGAGAGGGGGCGTTTCACCAAGTGGCGAAACACTTGGAAAGTCGGGCTTCTCGCGCTTGGGGAAACACAGCGAAAAGCGCGCGCCTGCTCGACATGCAAAGCGGCGGTCGTCTATGCTGCGACTCGCGGCCGGCTTTTCTTCCTTTCGTTCGAGCGATCGAAGCGAAGCTGCGCGGCGGTCGGCGGCCCGGACGAACCGAGATGCATTGGTCCCACTATCTCATCGAAGCGCTGGGCTATCTGGCTGCGGCGGCGAACGCTTACGCCTATGTGTCGAACACGATGATCCCGTTGCGCGTCGCGGCGATCCTCGCGAACGCGCTCTTTGCCGGCTATTTCTTCCTCAAGGGCGTTTATCCGCTTTTCGCATTCAACGCTCTGCTCCTGCCCTTGAACGTTTGGCGGCTGCTGCAGATGAAGCGCCTCATCACCGCGGTTCGGCTTGCCACGGAGGATGAGTTCCACTCCGATTGGCTGCGTCCCTATATGCGGCCCAAGAACGTCCCGGAGGGCGTCACGCTTTATCGCAAGGACGACACCGCCGACGCCGCCTATGTGATCGTCAAGGGCAAGATCCGCGTTCCGGAAAAGGACGTGTCGCTCGGGCCGGGCGCGCTATTTGGCGAGCTCGGACTCTTCGCAGACGGTCAGAAGCGCATCGCGAGCGCCATCGCCGAGACCGACGTCGAGCTGCTGTCGCTGCGATACTCGGATCTGATGCAGCTCGTGACGCAAAATCCGCAGTTCGGATTCTACCTCATGCGCCTGATGGTGCGCCGCATGCAGCACAATGTGGCGCTCGCCACGCTCGGCCGCGGCTAGCGCGCTTTCCGCTCGAACGAAATCGTTGGAGCGATAAAGAAATTGCGCCAGATCAAAACGCTGGAGCGAATTCCGATCGCAAAAGTCTGCCAAGTTTTGCGTCAATTCGCTCTAACCTCAACCTCGCCGGCTCGCCGAATCGCGCCGGGCGGGAAGGAATTCGAGGTGACAGGCGCCGCCGCCAGCGCTCGAAGGCTTCCCGCGGCCGCCGATTTGCTTGATACATTGAGACAAATGGGCTTTACGGCGAGACAAATGGGCTTTACGGCCGACGCCATGAAAAAAAGTTGCAGAGGCCGAGTCCGGCGCGAATTGGGGGCCGCCATCGCGCTTGTCCCGGATTTTCCTTGAATTTTTGAGTCTGGAAGCGGGGAGAGCCAGTCGCGCGGCGATGTCGAGCGCCCCTGGACAGCGCTCGTGTTTGTGCTACCTTGGCGACGGTCGTCCCACGGCCCTCTGGGCATAGAGCTAAACGCGCCGGCTACGCATGAGAACAAGGCGCGAAGCTCAGCCAAAGAAAGAAGGAGAGGAATAATGGCTTCCAAAGAACTCGAAATGACCCCGAACGTCTACATCTTCGCTGGCGTCGGCGCGCTAATCCTCGGCGGCCTCGCTTCTTTTGCCCTCGGCGGCGCCTTGAACACTGTCGCTGCTGGCATTGTCGGCGGCTTGGCGGGCGGCGCTCTCGGCCTGTTTATCTAACTCGCGTCCTAAGCGGACTGCCACTCGCTACGCCAGCAATCGTCACACGGTTGCTGGCGTCGCCTTGTACGCCTTACATTTCCCCTCAGAGCTTGCGCGCGCGTTCCCTGAGCTCAAACTTTTTAATCTTGCCGGTTGACGTCCGCGGCAGGTCTCCAAAGACCACACGGCGGGGGCATTTAAAATGCGCCAAATTGTCGCGGGCGAAGGAGATCAACTCCTCCGCGGTGGCGACTGCCCCCTCCTTCAGTTCGACGAAGGCGCAAGGCGTCTCGCCCCACTTGTCGTCCGGCGCGGCGACGACCGCCGCGGCCCGCACCTTGGGGTGCTTGAACAAGGCGTCCTCGACCTCGATCGATGAAATGTTCTCGCCACCGGAGATGATGATGTCCTTCGAGCGGTCCTTGAGCTGGATGTAGCCGTCCGAATGCATGACGCCGAGATCGCCGGAGTGGAACCATCCCCCCTCGAATGCCGCCTCGGTCGCCCGCTTGTTCTTCAGATAGCCCTTCATGACGACGTTGCCGCGAAACATCACTTCGCCCATCGTCTCGCCGTCGCGCGGGGTCGGCTGCATCGTCTCGGGGTCGATCACCTCGAGCGCGTCGAGCACCACATAAGACGCGCCCTGCCGCGCCATTTTTGCAGCGCGCGCTTCGGGCTCGAGCGTCTCCCATTCCGCCTTCCACTCATTGACGGCGGCAGGACCATAGGTTTCAGTCAGCCCGTAGAGATGGGTCACCTCGAAGCCCGCCTCCTTCATCGCCGCGAGCACCGCCTGCGGGGGCGGCGCGGCCGCCGTGAAGAATCGAGCGGTCGTCTTCAGCGGGCGGCGTTCGTGGTCGGCGGCGCCGAGCAGCGTCGACATCACGATCGGCGCCCCGCAAAGATGCGTGACGCCATGCTCGGCCATGAGCCTGTATATCTCCTCCGCGCGCACTTGGCGCAGGCAGACATGAACGCCGGCGACGACGGAGAGCGCCCAGGTGAAGCACCAGCCGTTGCAGTGGAACATCGGCAGCGTCCAGAGATAGACCGGATGGCGGCCCATGTCTCCGGTCAGCACATTGCCAAGCGCCAGAAGATAGGCGCCGCGATGATGGTAGACGACGCCTTTCGGATCGCCGGTCGTGCCCGACGTGTAATTGAGCGAGATCGCATCCCATTCGTCGGCGGGGCCGGCATAGGCGAAGTCCGGATCGCCGCTCGCCAGGAAGGCTTCGTAGTCGATCTCCCCGAGCGCTTCACCTTCGCCCTCATAGAACGGGTCGTCATAGTCGATAATCAAGGGCTTCGTCTGAGCGAGCGCGAGCGCGGCGCGAGTAAGCGACGAGAACTCGCGGTCGACGATCAGAACTTTCGCCTCGGCGTGATCGATCATAAAGGCGAGGACGCGCGCATCGAGACGCGTGTTGAGCGTGTTCAGCACCGCGCCGATCATCGGCACGCCGTAATGGCATTCGAGCATGGCCGGCGTGTTGGCGAGCATCACGGAGACGGTGTCGCCCCGTCCCAGGCCGTGGCGCGCCAGCGCGCTCGCGAGCCTTCGGCTGCGCGCGTAAAATTCGGCGTAGCTTCGTCGCAGAGCGCCATGGACGATGGCGGTCCTCTCGGGGAAGACGGCCGCCGCGCGCGCGAGCAGCGTGAGTGGCGTCAGCGGCTGGAAATTCGCCGGATTGCGATCGAGATCGCAGTCATAAGTCGATGCTGTCAAAGGGCGCCCCCAAAAGTCGCTTGAAGCGAACGCCGCAAAAGTCGAGAGACTTTCGCCATCGGAATTCGCTCTCGTCGCTCGAACGGTTCCGTTCGAAAGCCGAGCGCGCTCGCGCATGAACCCTTCCGAGCCGAACGCGCTCCCTCACGAGCAAGCAGGCTCGAGCGGGACCCCGGTCCTCATTGCTCTGTACCGAGGTCCTTCAGCCGACCGAACACGCGGTCGGCGTCGAAATGATCCTCTTCCTCCGCCGGCGCGGCGGGGACCACACGCTTGCCGAAGACCTCCTCCTCGGTGTGATCAGGCTCGTAATAGGGCTGCACGCTGTCCTCGGGCGGGGCCAGCATCGGGCCGCGGTCCACGACCTGCTGCGGCCGGTCCTTGGCGCCCCGCTGGACCTCGAAATCGAGATCGATCTGCGAGCACAGGCCCAGCGTCACCGGGTCCATCGGCGTCAGCGCCGCGGAATTCCAGTGGGTGCGGTCGCGGATGGCCTTGACCGTCGTCTTGGTCGTGCCGACGAGCCGCATGATCTGAGCGTCCTTGAGCTCGGGATGGTTGCGCAGGAGCCAGAGGATCGCATTGGGACGATCCTGGCGGCGCGACAGCGGCGTGTAGCGCGGCCCGCGCTGGCGCTTGACCTCCGGGAGCTTGAGCTTCGAGACGAAGAGGTTGAGACGATGATTGGGGTCGGACTCGCCCTTGGCGATCTCCTCGCGCGAGAGCTGGCCGGAGGTGACGGGGTCTTGACCGCGGATCCCGGCTGCGACCTCTCCGTCGGCGATGCCCTTGACCTCGAGCGGATGCAATTTGCAGAATTCGGCGATCTGATCGAAGGTGAGCGACGTGTTCTCGACGAGCCACACGGCCGTGGCCTTCGGCATCAGCGGTGCGTTGCTCATGGCGAAACTCCTTGGCGTCCCTGGCCCCCGGGGCTGGGGCCTTAGCCCCATAGGCGAAGCGCTCGCGCGCCGCCCGGCGCGGGCGTAAACTCTCAGCGACCATGCGGGGATCGCTCCCTATATCCCGCCCTCCCGCAAAGCGCAATAATTTTGGGCGCTCATCCCGAGAGGCGGAGCTTCCGCC
Source organism: uncultured Alphaproteobacteria bacterium (assembly GCA_963829075.1). Lineage (GTDB taxonomy): Bacteria > Pseudomonadota > Alphaproteobacteria > Rhizobiales > Beijerinckiaceae > Methylocystis. Next base: position 93,031 of record CAWHHH010000023.1, read on the forward strand.
TTGGCGCGCCATCCTAGAGGGGGCGACGATGTCTGACGTGCATCGATCCGCCACGGCGGGCTTTTCGATTGCAGCAGCCGACTATGCAGCCGGGCGGCCCGATTATCCGCCGGAAATTTCGTCCTGGCTCGAGACGCAGCTCGGATTGTCTCCCGCCCGCAAGGCGCTTGATCTCGGCGCAGGGACGGGACGATTCTCGGCCTGTCTCGAGGCCTTCGGGGCCGAGGTGACGGCGGTCGAGCCGGTCGCAGCCATGCGCGAGGAGTTCAGGCGTTCCTTGCCGCACCTGAAGCTGCTGGCAGGATCCGCGACGCACATTCCGGCGCCGGACTCATCCTTCGATTGCGTTGTCTGCGCCCAATCCTTTCACTGGTTCGCGAGCGCGACTGCGCTTGGCGAGATTCGCCGTGTGCTGAAGCCAGGGGGCGCGCTCGCACTGGTTTAGAACATGCGCGACGAGAGCGTCGCGTGGGTCCTCGAGCTTGCTCGCCTCTTGGCTCCCTACGAAGGCGAGACGCCAAGCTACCGCAGCGGCGCCTGGCGTCGTCTTTTTCCGGCCGAGGGCTTCGGCCCGCTGCGCGAACGTCTATTTCCTCACCGGCACGGCGGCTTAGCGGAAACCGTGATCCTCCGACGCGTTTTGTCAACGAGCTTCGTCGCGGCCTTGCCGGAGGCCGAGCGCGAGGAGATTGCGGCGCGCACGCGAGCGCTGATCGAGGCCTCTCCCGCGCTCGCCGGACGCCGGGAAGTCTGCTTCCCTTACGTCACCGTCGCTTATGATTGTCGCAAGGAGGGCTGAAACGCCGTCGTTTCTCGCAGATGCCGAGGACTGCCTCGCCCCTCAGTTTGCGCGACGCCCCGCCGCTTGCTTCTCTTCGGCGAGCGTCAGCGCCTTGCCGACGAAGACGCCGTATTTGTGCAGGCATTCGTCGGTGAGATGCACGCCGTCCGCCGTGTAGCAGTCCTCATGGCCTCTAAAGCGCGGGATGAAATCGTCGAAGTCGATCACGCGCAGCTCGGGGTGATCGTGATAGAGCGCGATTCTGTAGACGTCATTGGCTTGCATCTCGCAATTGTCCCAAAAGCACATGAAGATCTTGCGCTTGATCCGACTGAAGAGATTGGGCGATTTGTAGCTGCGCTCGTTGACGCGCGGGACTGCGATGACCTCGATGTCCTCGACGCGCGGAAAATATTCGACGAGCTTCTTCGTATACTCGACATAAGCCCCGGGGCCGATGTGCTGAATTTCGTCGTTGACGCCGGTCATCAGCACGATCGAGTCGGGCTTCTTCTCGTCCCAGAGGCCATAGAGCTTTTCGAGCGGAAATTTTTCGAGGAGCTCGTAATAGAGCAGCTTCGAGTTGCGGCCCGAAAAGCCGATCGCGCAGGCTTCCACGCCGCGCCCCCCGAGCCGCCGCGAGACGGTCTCTTGCAGCTCGGGGAAGAAATGGCCGCCCGTCGCCCAGGATTCGCCGACGACCAGGATCTTATAGTTGTTGCGCCCGTTGTTGACGGACTCGCATGTCACGACGGGTTGGTCCGGCCGCTTCAGGAAGAAGGCGACCGCGGAGAAAAGCATCGCCGCCGTGAGCACCAGACGGAGCGCCGTTTGCAGCATGAAGGACTCGCTTTGGCCCGCACGGTCTCTCGCGGCGCATGCCGATCGCGCGCCCGGCGGAGCCTTAGCAGATTGTGGGCGCCTATGCATCGGGCGCCGGGGCGTTTTCGGGGGAGGGGATTTTGCCGCGCCGCGCCATTTGACAGCGCCCCGGCCTTTCCTCATGAACGCGAGGAGGGCAGGCGACCTAAGAGCGAATTCCGCAAAAGTTGACAGGCTTTTGCGATCGGAATTCGCTCCAGCACTTTTATCCGGCGCGATTTCTTATCGCTCGAACGATTCCGTTCGAGCGGAAAGCGCGCCTGGCTTTAAACCAGGGCCGGAAGATGCAGGGCAAAAAAGGCGGCCTCACCTATGCCGAGGCGGGGGTCGACATCGACGCCGGCAATCGCCTCGTCGAGCTGATCCGCCCCGCCGTGCGCGCGACGCGCCGGCGCGGCGCCGACGGCGAGATCGGCGGCTTCGGCGGCGTCTTCGACCTCAAGGCCGCGGGCTTTGCCGATCCGCTGCTCGTTGCGGCGAACGACGGGGTCGGGACCAAGGTCAAGATCGCCATCGAATCCGGGCGCCACGCGACGATCGGCGTCGATCTCGTCGCCATGTGCGTCAACGACCTCGTCGTGCAGGGGGCGGAGCCCCTGTTCTTCCTCGACTATTATGCGACCGGGAAGCTCACGCCCGAGCAGGCGGCGAGCGTCGTGAAGGGAATCGCTGCGGGCTGCGTCGAGGCGGGCTGCGCGCTGCTCGGCGGCGAGACGGCCGAAATGCCGGGGCTCTATGCGGAAGGCGACTACGACCTCGCGGGCTTCGCGGTCGGCGCGGTCGAGCGCGGCGCGCTGCTGCCGAAGCCCGTCGCCGCGGGCGACGTGCTGCTGGGCCTCAAATCCTCGGGCGTCCACTCCAACGGTTTTTCGCTGGTGCGCCGGATCGTCGCGCGCGCAGGGCTCCCCTGGGACACGCCGGCGCCCTTCGCCGCGCAAACGACGCTTGCCGAGGCGCTGCTCGAGCCGACGCGCATCTATGTGAAGCCGCTGCTCGCCGCGCTGAAGCGCGCGCCGCAGATTCTCGCCCTCGCGCATATCACCGGCGGCGGCTTTCCCGACAATCTTCCGCGCGTGCTGCCGAAGGGGCTCGGCGCGGCGCTAGATCTTTCCGCGATCGACGTCCCGGAAGTCTTCCGCTGGCTTGCGCGCGAGGGCGGCGTCGCGGAGCCCGAGATGCTGCGCACCTTCAATTGCGGGATCGGCATGGTCGTCGTCGTCGCACGGGAGGGCGCCGATGAAGCGCTCTCCGCCTTGCGGGAAGCCGGGGAGGCGCCCGTCGTCCTCGGCGAGATCGTCGCGGCGGAAGGGGAGCCCCGCGTCTCCTATCGCGGAAAGCTCGCGCTGTGATCCGCCCGCGCACGGCGATCCTCATTTCCGGGCGCGGCTCCAACATGGACGCGCTCATCGCGGCGGCGCGCGCGCCGGATTATCCGGCGGAGATCGCGCTCGTGCTGTCGAACCGCTCCGACGCGCCGGGGCTCTCCCGCGCCAAGGCGATGGGCATTGCGACCGCCGCGGTCGATCACAAGATCTACGCCGGCCGCGAGGAGTTCGAGCGCTCGATGCAGCTTGTGCTCGAGGCGCATCGCATCGAGTTTCTGTGCCTTGCGGGCTTCATGCGGATGCTGACGCCCTGGTTCGTCTCGCGCTGGTCCGGGCGGATGCTGAACGTGCATCCCGCGCTCCTGCCCGCCTATCGCGGTCTTGATACGCACGAGCGCGCGCTCAAGGACGGCGTGAAGATCCACGGCTGCACCGTGCATTTCGTCGTCCCGCAAATGGACGAAGGCCCGATCGTCGCTCAGGCCGCCGTGCGCGTTCAGGATGACGACACGCCGGAAAGCCTCGCCGCGCGCGTGCTCGAGGAAGAGCACAGGATCTATCCGCTGTCGCTGCGGCTCGTGGCCTCGGGCAGGGTGCGGGTGGAGGGCAATCGCGTGCTCGGCGCGTTGCGCGAGGCGGGGGAGGGGATGCGGGCGCCCGAAGGGGAGTGATCGGAACTCCGATCGGTCGCATTATTCGCGAGCTCTTCAAGCAGAAATCGGATCACTCCTCCATCACGCGGCCCGCAAGCTCATCGCCTGCATCTTGAGCGAGCGGCGTGAAGAACAGCACGCTCGCCGCCGAAACGGCCGCCACGGCGAGGAAGGCCGCCGCGAAGTCCTGAGCGTGGAGCGCCCCGCCGCCATGCGTGGCGCGCGAAAGCTCCAGTCCCGCTGCGCCGATCGCGACGCCGAAGGATTGCGATAATTGCTGGCCGACGGCCGAAAAGCTCGTCGCGCGGCTCATGTCGCGCTGGTCGATATCGGCGAAGCCGATCGCATTGAGCGCGGTGAATTCGAGCGAACGGAAAAAGCCGCCGACGAGCAGCACCGCCATCATGACCCAATGCGGCGTTGACGCCTCGAAGAAGACATTGGCGACCAGGAAGAGAGAGCAGAGCAGCGCGTTGAGGATCAGCACGCGACGAAAGCCGAAAGTGTGCAAAATCGGCTTCGCCGTTGTCTTCATGGCCATTGCGCCGGCGGCGGCGACGAAGGTGAGCGAGCCGGACTCGAAGGCGGTGAGATCGAAGCCTATCTGCAAAAGCAGCGGCAGGAGGAAGGGGATCGCGCCGACGCCGATGCGAAAGAGGAAGCCGCCAATGAGCGCGGCGCGGAACGTCGGGACATTCAACAGCCCGAGATCGAGAATCGGCGTCGGCGTCCGCTGCGCGTGACGCCAATAAAGCAGCAGCGCGGCGACGCCGGCAATGAGCAGCGGGACGACGACGAGCGGGGAGGATTCGACCTCGCCCCCCATGAGGCTGAAGCCGAGAACGGTCGCCGAGAGGCCGAAGCCGCTGAGCAGCGCGCCGGGAACGTCGAGCGGCCAAACCTCTTCCTCGGTGAGATCAGGAATGAAGAGCGTCGCCAGAACGATGCCGAGAAGGCCGATCGGCGCATTGATCCAGAAGATGTAGCGCCAGTGGAAATAGGTCGCGATGAAGCCGCCGACCGGCGGGCCGATCAAAGGGCCGATGAGCGCCGGGATCGTCAGCCAGGCCATCGCGGTGACGAGCTCGGCCTTTGGCGCGGTGCGCAGGATAACGAGACGGCCGACCGGCACCATCATCGCGCCGCCCGCGCCCTGCACGACGCGCGAAAGCACAACGGCGAGAAGCGTCGTCGAGAGCCCGCAAAGGATCGAGCCCAGCGTGAAGACGACGATCGCGGCGGAAAAGACTTTTCGCGCGCCGAATTTGTCGGCCGCCCAGCCCGAGAGCGGAATGAACACGGCGAGCGCCAGAAGATAGGAGGTGAGCGCCAGCTTTAGCGCCACCGGGTCTTCATGCAGATCCGCCGCCATCGCGGGCAGCGCTGTCGAGAGCACCGTGCCGTCGAGATTCTCCATGAAGAGCGCCGTGGCGACGATGAGCGGCGTGAGCACCGTGAAGGAGGTCAAGGACGCAGGGCTTTCGGGCGAGAGGGGGACGCCTTGCCTTGCACGGCTCTGCGAGAGGGCGCAAGCAGGCGCGTGCTTGGCAGGCGCCGGACCGGCGCTCGGCGGCGTTGCGGCTCGGCGCGGCCGCTGGCGCGCTCGCTCGCGATGAATTAGTTTCTCGCGGCGCTCCTCCCAGAGCGCATGATTGACGCACCCTCCTTCATCGAGGCGCAGCGTCAGGATAGAGCGAGCAGCGCATGAAGAACCTTATCCCCTACGCTCTTGCGTCGGCGTTTTTCGCAGCGGCGTTCGGCGCAGCGAATGCGCAGCAGTCAAATGCCGATCCCGCCGCCACCGGACGCGACATCGCGCTCAAGCTCTGCGCCACTTGCCATGTCGTCGCCGAGGACCAGGAGTCCGCGCCTTTGCTGAAGCCCCCGGCGCCGAGCTTTGCGGAGATCGCCGCGAGGCCCGCGACGAACGAGGCGTCGCTTCGCGACTTTCTCGGCAAACCGCATAGCGAAGCGCGTCGCACCAGCAAAATGCCGCTCTTCACGCTCGGCGAATTCCAGATCGCGCCGCTCGTCGCCTATATCGAGAGCCTGCGGCCGCCCTCGAAGTAGACGCACGCAAGCGTTGGGTCATGGAAGAGTGGAGCAAGGCGTGACACAAAGCGAAAGCGCGCGCGGGAGGGAGAAACGCGAGGCCATGCATGTCTCCGCCGCCGACATTTGGCTCGCGCGCGGCGCCGTGCTCGTCATCGTCGCGCTGCAATTCCTCCTCGTCAACGATCTTACGCCTTTGGCGCGCTGGGTGATGCCGACGCTGGAGCTCGCTCTTCTCCTGCCTTTGTCGGCCGCGACCGCCTGGACGCTCGGGGTCCAGCGGAAGCGCGCGGCGCGCGAGGATGACGATCTCGAGAGCCGGGCTGCGAACCACCGCAGCATGATCCGCGCCGCCTTCTTCCTTTTAACCGCCCTCGTCAGCGTCGCCAATCTCTTGGCGCTCGGCGGTCTGGTTCACGCGATCATGCACGGACATGCCGATAGCGGCAAATCGCTGCTCGTCGACGCGCTGAACATCTGGGCGACGAATGTGATCATTTTTTCGCTCTGGTATTGGAACCTCGACAAGAAGCCGGGCTGCTCGCCGGCCGAAGCTGATCCCGACTTCGTCTTCACGCAGCAGATGCTGCCGTTAAGCTTCACGCGCCGCGTTCGCGCGCCGGGCTATATCGACTATCTCTTCCTGGCCTTCACCAATGCGACGGCCTTCTCGCCCTCCGACACCTTTCCGCTCACGGCGCGCGCAAAGATCCTGATGATGCTGCAGGCGCTGATCTCGCTCGTGACGATCGCGCTCGTCGCCGCGCGCGCGGTGGGGATGCTCGCGTGAGGCTTCAGGCCGCCAGTCCTTGAGCGTTGAAGACCCCTTCGAAGAGCACGGTAGAGAGATAACGCTCGCCAGAGTCGGGGAGGACGACCACGATCGTCTTACCGGCGTTTTCGGGCTTCTTGGCCTGACGCACGGCGGCGGCTGCCGCCGCGCCGCAAGAGATGCCGGAGATGATGCCTTCCTCGCTCGTCAGGCGCCGCGCGAAGAGGATCGCTTCCTCATTGCTGACCGTCTCGACCTCATCGACGAGCGAGAGGTCGAGCACGTCCGGCACGAAGCCGGCGCCGATGCCTTGGATCTTGTGCGCGCCGGGCCTCGGCGCTTCGCCCGACAAGGTCTGTGACAGCACGGGACTCGCGGCCGGCTCGACCGCGACCGACCGGATCGGCTTGCCGCGCCGATGCTTGATGTAGCGCGAGACGCCGGTGATCGTGCCGCCCGTGCCGACGCCCGAGACGAAAATGTCGACCGCGCCGTCCGTATCATCCCAAATTTCGGGACCGGTCGTCTTTTCGTGAATGTCGGGATTGGCCGGATTTTTGAATTGCTGCAATAGAACGTAACGGCTCGGGTCGGAGGCCGCGATTTCCTCCGCCTTGGCGACGGCGCCGGCCATGCCGCGCGGGCCCTCCGTCAGGACGAGCTTGGCGCCGAAAGCGAGAAGCAGCTTGCGTCGCTCGAGGCTCATCGTCTCGGGCATGGTGAGCGTAAGAGAGAGCCCGCGCGAGGCGGCGACGAAAGCCAGCGCAATGCCGGTGTTGCCGCTGGTCGGCTCGACGATTCCGCGCCCAGGGCCAAGCAGGCCGCGCTTTTCCGCATCCCAAACCATCGCCGCGCCGATGCGGCACTTGACTGAATAGGCCGGATTGCGGCCCTCGATCTTGGCCAGGACCGTCGCCGGCGCGCCATCCGTGATGCGGTTCAGGCGAACGAGCGGCGTGCGCCCGATGGAATGGGAATTGTCCTCGAACCAGCGCGCCATCGGGCTCTCCTCTGTTGATCGACGCGACTTTGCACGCAGGTCGCTCGTGGAATGCATTTGCGCGCGCCGGCGCTGCGCCTTTGCGCGCCTCGCCTAGAGCCTTCCGTCGGCGCAGAACGCCGCCGCCTGCAGCGGGCCCAGGGAGATAAAACGATATATTCTATAAACTAACTACTATTTCTCTATTGTCAAGCTCTTGTGTCCCAGGCGACTCGCGTCCCGCTTTGTGGTCGCCATGCGGCTTCCCGCGCGGGGCGTGCTCGATCTTTGCGAGGACCTCACGGAATCGCCGCCGGACGAGAGTCGTTGTGTTTCACATTTTCAAAACTCAGGCGCTTGGCTTTAGCGATCCGAGAAACAGCAGGGAGTTGGCAAAGCAAGCGGGCTTAGTCGTTACCGTTTTGCGCTTCTGCTTTGAGCTTCTGCGGCGGGCGGAGCGTGAAGAGCAGCTCCGGCAGGTCGCCGAACACCAGTGCGAGGCGCCGAAAGGCGAGATAGGGAAGCAGGACGAGAAACATGAGAAAGGCCAGCGCGAGCGCCTGCAGCGCCGATCCTCCGCCGACTTCGTGCAACACCTCTGCCGTGTTCCGCCCGTGAAAATGGCCGACAACAATGTCCTCGAGAATCGAGAGCACGAATAAGGCGAGGGTGAAGAGCAAAGCCGTCTTGAGAATGTCGACAATGAGGAGACTGCTTCGTCGGCCGTTCTCGCCAATCTTGAAAGCCTCCAGGACGAGGATGAACTTGCCGAGGATGAGCGCTTTCACCGCAGCGAGCGCGAAAGGCGCAAACTCGATCCCGACGCTGCGCAGGACGGTCGACTTGTAAAACAGTACGGCGCTGAACCACACGAGAAGATAGCCGGACACGGCGAGATAGGCGATGAGCTCGTGCCGAGCGCGTTGCGCCAGCTCTCGCTGCGCGAGGTTTTGGCGCCCCCTCGCAATGGCCTGCCGCGCCGCTTGCAGAAACATTGCCGGCCGCGCATTTTTTGCGGCAAGCCTCGGGCCGAATTCCGGCGCTTCCCGCGCGTCGGTCCATCGGGCCATGCCCTCCCTCCAGACGTAGAGGGGCTCGTCGCCACATTGTCCGATGCGCTCGAGCATTTGGTCGCCCGACAACGGGCCGAAGCTTTCGCCGTTCTCGGCATAGAACCATTCATTCGCCATCGCTTGGCGCTCCGTGTTACTTTTCGTCTCTCGGGCTGAGCGTATCAGAAGCCGCGGTCAAGATCACGGCGCGGCTCGCCTCCCTTGCCGCGATCGCGAATGACGCGCGTTTGAAACGAAGAAGAACTCGCTCGTCACATTTGCTATAATGCCATCGCATAGGCTTAAGCTCGTTAGATCACATGCAAAAAAAAGCGAAACTTTGTCCGAAATCTATTCGCACGGAAAACGAAGAAAATCGGAGGGAACATGCTGACTGCGCCATCCGTTCCGCCCGTGATCTCCACGGACCGGCCTGCCCCTGTGGACGAGGCGGTGGACACCGTGCTGACGCGGCGAGGGACCGACCCGACGCTTCTGCTCCAGATTCTGATTGAGACGCAAGAGCAATTGTCGTGGCTGCCGCCGCACGCCTTGTCGCGCATCGCCGCGGCGCTGAACTTGCCGCGCGCTCATGTCGAGGGGGTGGCGAGCTTTTATAGCTTCCTCGCCTTGCGGCCGGTCGGCCGCTATCGCCTGCTTTTCGCCGACAACATCGTCGAGGAGATGCAGGGAAGCCGCGCCCTCATGCTCGAATTGTGCCGGAAGCTTTGGCTCGAGCCCGGCAAGCTCTCCGAAGATCAGCTCGTCAGCGTCGACGTCACCTCCTGCATCGGGATGAGCGACCAGGGACCGTCCTTGCTCGTCAACGGCCTGCCGGTCACGCGGCTCACGCCGGAACGGATCGGCGAGATCGCGACCCTGGTCCGCGATCAAATTCCCCTGGACCGCTGGCCGCAGGAATTTTTCGTCGTGGCCGACAACGTGCGTCGGCGCGACATCTTGCTTTCGAGCGCTCTCCGGCCAGGCGAGGCGCTGCGCAAGGCCGTCGCGCAGGGGCCCGACGCGTTCTTTACTGAGGTCAAGCGTTCGGGGCTTCGGGGGCGTGGCGGCGCGGGCTTCTACACCGCGCGCAAATGGGAGCTCTGCCGGCAGGCGCCCGCGCCTGAGCTCCGCGGGAGGGTCGTCGTCTGCAACGCCGACGAGGGCGAGCCCGGCACGTTCAAGGATCGCGTGCTGCTGACGCTCATGCCTGACCATGTGTTCGAAGGCATGACGCTCGCGGCCTTCACGCTCGGAGCCGGGCAGGGCTTCCTCTATCTGCGCGGCGAATATCGCTACATGCGCGACGCTCTTGAAGACGTGCTGGCGCGCCGGCGCCGCGAGGGTCTGCTGGGGCGCTCGATCCTCGGGGTCGAGGGCTTCGACTTCGACATTGATATCCATCTCGGCGCCGGCGCCTATGTCTGCGGCGAGGAGACGGCGCTGATCGAGTCGCTCGAGGGCAAGCGCGGTGTGCCGCGCATCCGCCCGCCCTTCCCGGTGGAGCGCGGCTATCTCGGCCGGCCGACGAGCGTGAACAATGTCGAGACGCTCGCGCTCGCGACGCTCGTCGCGGCCCATGGCGGCGAAAATTTTGCAAAGGTCGGCACGCCGCAATCGACCGGAACCAAGCTTCTCTCGGTCTCGGGAGATTGCGCCGAGCCCGGAGTCTATGAGTTCCCCTTCGGCGTCACCTTCGGCGAAGTGCTCGCAGCCTGCGGCGCGGAGCGCCCCAAGGCGGTGCAGCACGGCGGCGCTGCGGGGATCACGATCGCCGAACGCGAGTTCGGACGCCGCGTGGCTTTCGAGGACGCGCCGACAGCGGGCGCCTTCATGGTGTTTGGCGAGAGCCGCGACATGTTCGAGGTCGCGCGCAATTTCGTGCGCTTCTTCGCGCATGAGAGCTGCGGCTTCTGCACGCCGTGCCGCATCGGCACGACGCTTCTGCGGGACCTCATGCAGAAGCTCGAGGCCGGTCATGGCTCTCCGCTCGATCTGACCGAAATCGAGCGCCTCAACCATCTGTTGCAGGCCACGAGCCATTGCGGCCTTGGCCAGGCCGCCGCCAATCCCGTTCTCGAGGGCATGCGCAAGTTTCGCCCGGCTTTCGACGCGCGCATGCTGAACGAGGAATTCCAGCCGGCCTTCAGCCTGGACGCGGCGCTCGCGCGCTCGCGCCAGATGACCGGGCGCGACGACGCGCTGGCGCATTTGACCGAGGACAGACGATGAGCAAGGCCTTTCTCCTTGACGGCGCATCCGTGCCTTTCGAGGACGGCGAGACCGTGCTCGCGGCGGCGCGGAAGGCCGGGCATTTCATCCCGCATCTTTGCTGGGACGAGCGCTTTCCGCCGCACGGCAGCTGCAAGCTGTGCGTCGTCAAGATCGACGGCCGGCAGGTCTCCGCCTGCGCCACGCCCGCGCGCGAGGGCCTCGTGGTGCAGAGCGCGACCGATGAGATCATGGACGAGCGCCGCGAGCTCATCACCATGCTCTTCACGGAAGGCAACCACTTCTGCCCTTGCTGCGAGAAGAGCGGCAATTGCCAGCTGCAGGCGCTCGCCTACGATCTCGAAATTCTCGCGCCTCGCCACAACCGCTTCTTTCCGGACCGGCCGGTGGACGCGTCTCATCCCGACATTCTGCTCGACTTCAACCGCTGCATCTTCTGCGAGCTGTGCATCCGCGCGAGCCGCGACGTGGACAAAAAAAACGTCTTCGCGCTCGGTGGGCGCGGCATCAACAAGCATCTCGTCGTCAACGCTGAGTCGGATCGCCTCGTCGACACCAATCTCGACAAGGACGATCTGGCCGCCAACATCTGTCCCGTGGGCGTGATCCTGCACAAGCGCCAGGGCTTTGCGGTCCCGATCGGCGAGCGCATCTATGACAAGGAGCCGATCAGCGCGCTCGATCTCGCGGCGGCCCAGGAGGAGCATTCATGAGCGCAAAGCCTAAATTGCGCGTCGCGACGGTCTCGCTGGCCGGCTGCTTTGGCTGTCACACCTCCTTTCTCGATATCGACGAACGCTTGTTCGAGCTCGTCGAGCATATCGAGTTCGACCGCTCGCCCTTAACCGACATCAAGGACGTCGGACCCTGCGACGTCGGCCTCGTCGAGGGGGGCGTCTGCAACGCCGAGAACGTCCATGTGCTGCGCGCGTTTCGCGAACACTGCAGGACGCTCGTCGCCGTCGGCGCATGCGCGATCAACGGCGGCCTGCCGGCGCAGCGCAATCATCTCGATCTCGAGTATATCCTTCTCGAGGTCTATCAGACCGGCTATGCGCTCGATCGCGAGCGCGCCTTCGTGCCGAACGACCCCGAGCTGCCGCTTCTCCTCGACAAGGTCCGTCCGATTCGAGAGATCGTGCATGTCGATCACTATCTCCCCGGCTGTCCGCCCTCCGCCGATGCGTTCTGGAAATTCCTGACCGATCTCATGGGCGGCGCGACGCCCTATCTTCCCTATCCGCTCCGCCACTTCGACTAAAGGCGCCTCATGGCCTTCGAACTCGAAACCGCCGCCGAACCGCATAAGCTTCGTCGCATCGCCATCGACCCAATTTCGCGCGTCGAAGGCCATGGCAAGATCACGCTGCTCATGGACGAAGAGGGCTGCGTGCAGCAGGCGCGGCTGCATATCGTCGAATTCCGCGGCTTCGAAGAATTCGTTCAGGGCCGGCCCTATTGGGAGGCGCCGGTCATGGTGCAGCGCCTCTGCGGCATCTGCCCCGTCTCGCACCAGCTCGCCGCGGCCAAGGCGCTCGACCATGTCGTTGGCGCGACGCCGCCGCCGCAAAGCGCCGACAAGATGCGGCGGCTCATGCATTACGGGCAGATCGTGCAGTCGCATGCGCTGCATTTCTTCATGCTCGGCTCGCCGGACCTCCTCTTTGGTTTCGACGCCGAGGTCGGCCGGCGCAATATCGTCGCGGTGGCCGAGAAATACCCCGAGGTAGCGCGTCAAGGCGTCCTGCTGCGCAAATGGGGGCAGGAGGTCATTCGTCACACCTCCGGCAAGCGTGTGCACGGAACGGGCGCGGTTCCCGGCGGCATTAACAAGCTGCTCTCGGAAGCGGAACGCGACGCGATCCTCGCTGAAGCCGACCAGATGGTCGCCTGGTCCAAGGCTGCGGTCGATCTCGCCAAACAGCTCGCCGCCGCCAATGCGCGCGAATATGCGGAGTTCGGGCTCTTCCGCTCGAGCCTGATGTCGCTCGTGCGGCCCGATGGCGGCTTCGAATTCTACGACGGCGTGCTGCGCGTGCGCGACGAGGATGGCTCGATCCTCTTCGACCAGATCCCCGACCGGGATTACGACAAGCTGATCAGGGAAGAGGTCAAGTCCTGGAGCTATCTGAAATTCCCTTACCTGCTGTCGCTCGGGCGCGAGGCGGGCTGGTACAAGGTCGGGCCGCTCGCCCGGGTGCAGAATTGCGACTTCATCCCGACGCCGCTCGCCGAGGCCGAGCGCCGCGCCTTCGTTGAGGCAAGCGCCGGCAAGATCAATCACGCGCCGCTCGCCTATCACTGGACCCGCATGATCGAGATGCTGCATGCGGCCGAGCTCATTCGCGAGCTGATCGTCGATCCCGATCTCATTTCCGGCGAGCGCATGGGCTCGGGTCCGCGCGGACGCGGCGGCGTGGGAATGATCGAGGCGCCGCGCGGCACGCTGATCCACCACTACGAGGTCGGCGAGGACGATCTGATCACCATGTGCAATCTCATCGTCAGCACGACCCACAACAATCAGGCGATGAACGAAGCCGTGCGCGCGGTGGCGCGGCGCGATCTCGATGGCAGGGAAATCACCGAGGGCCTCCTCAATCATCTCGAGGTGGTGATCCGCGCTTTCGATCCGTGTCTTTCCTGCTCGACCCACGCGCTCGGCAAGATGCCGCTCGCCGTCGAGCTCCGCGCGGCTGATGGAACGCTGATCGATCGCCGTCTGCGCAATTGAGGAGCGGGGCCACGCTCTATCGGGGCGATGGGGGGCAGGCTGCGTCGAGCCGGCCCGCTTCGAGACTCTGCGCAAAGATAGGCGAAGGCGCCATCGAGCGCCGATCGGGCTTGGGCGCTGAGCGGGGCGCCGAGCTCGAAATCCCCGCCCGGCATGGATAAGAGCCAAGCCTGCGGCAGTTTTTGCCCCAAGCGCGCCGCGACTGCGAGCACGCAAGCCGGCGATAAGGCGTGCGTGCTGTAGCTCGCGTCGAACTGGGGCGAAAGCGGCGTGGTCTGGAATGACGTCCCGCCGCTGACGCTTGCATCGGCAAAGATCGCGACGTCAATGCCTTGCAAGTCGAGCGCATGCTCCACCTGCCACTGAAAATCCGTCAGCAGAACGAGGTCCACAGGCAGCTCGCGCGCGGTCGCGCTCCACTGCTCGAGCTGCTCGACGAGCAAGGGACCCAGCGCATCGTCGCCGCGACTTGGATTCCCGACGGCGAAGACGAGCCAGCGCGGACGCGCGCCATCGTTCAACATGGGCCGCAGTCCTTGCATGAGGCGCGCGGTGCGCGCGCCAAGCGACGTCGAGATAGACGGCGAGCGGATCAGTTACAAGGCTTAGCCGCGTCTTCTTGCGCGCACGGGGCGTCAATCGTCCGCGCGGAGTGACGATAAGCATCGATCAGCTCACGCCCGCCGCCTTCATCGCTCGAACCGCCCGTCGGCGCGCCGAGAGCGCCGTGACGAAGCACGCATAGCTCCAGGTGAGATTATCGGCGGAGCTCGGCGTTCCGTCCTGCTGGCTGAACTGCTCCGCAAGCTCGCGTGAGGCCGGCGTGAAGCGGCGCACCGTGGCGAGATACATGTCGCCACGGCGAAGCGCCGCCTCGGCCAGCGCCTCGCGAGACTGCCCCGCGAGCGCGCCTTGCGGCAGCGCGGCGGCGGGCGTCCGCAACAGCGCCGCGAGCGGCGCGCGGCTCTCTGTCGTGATCGCAACCTCTTCGCCTTCGGTGGCGGCTTGCGCGAGAAGAAAACAAAATTGCGCGGCGCCGAGAGTCGAGAAGTAATAGGCGCCGCCGCTGAAATAGCTGTCGCCGGCATAGCGCCCGAGCGCCGGCGCGCGATCGGCGGGCCGCGCGCGGTTGATCGGATATTCCTCTTCGAACAGGCGCTCGAGCGCAAAGAATGTGGCAAGCATTTTCGGGTCAGTGACGCTGTGCGTTCCCGCGCGTCGGCCCGCATGGATCGCCGCGAGCACGACGGCGATGTCGAGCCTCCGGGGAGGCGGCGCGTTCGGTCTTGTCTCGGCGAGGCGACCGCGATAGACGCCGTCTTCGGGATCGAAGTGCCGATCGAGCTCGGCGAGAAGCGCGCGCGCCGCGTCGGCGCAAGCCTGCGCGCGCTCCGCGTCGCCTTCCGCCGCCAAAAACCTCGAACCTTCGGCGAGCGCCGCCTGCTGGACGAGGCGCGTGTGGTAGTGGAAGCCGATCGCTTCTTCCCAGAGGTCGCAGCAGGGCAGAGGCCAATGCGAGAGGGTGTAGTCGAGGTCGTAGCGCAAGAGCGTCAGCGCCGTCTCCGCCGCGTGGGCGCGAAAAGCGTCGAGCGTGAAGAATTGCATCACCGCGAGCGCGCGTAGCGCGGGGCCGTCGTTTTGCGGGCGGCCCCATTTCAGCACGTCGAAACCGCCGTCGGGGTTGTGGCGGGCCTCGCCGAGAACTCTATCGCCAACGATCTCGGCGATCTCCGCGCGCGAGCGCAGATGCTGTCGGAAGGAAGGCTCGACCGTTTCGGGATAGCCGCCCTCTCGCAGAAAGCTCGGGCCGTCCAGCCGACAGAGTTTTAGGCTGAAGCCGACGAAATCGACGAGATGCTCGATTCCGGAAGGCCCCAGCGTTCCGTCCTCGATCGCCTCGCGCAGCGCGTCCGCGACGAGGGCGGAATTGCGCAGCCAGTGGAAAAAATAATCGGGCTTGGGATCGTAGGCCGCCATCTCGGGCGAAGCCACGATCGAGCCGCGCGCGGGGCGGATCGTCTGCCCCATGGGGGGCCGACGCTTGACGAGCGTCGTCGCCGAGACCGCGCGCAGCATCGCTCTCACGCAGAAACGCTGCTGCTCGCGGGCCCAGTCCAGCAGACCCAACGACTGCGCCTTCATCCTCCGGTCCTCGGCCTATTCGCGCATCGCGCGCCTCAAAGAGTGGGCCGGAGCGCATTCTTCTTCAAGAGCGCGCGCGGCTCGCGGCCAAGGGCCGTTTGCGCGAGGAAGGCAGTCGGCGCTAAAGCGTCGTGGCGTCGCCTTCTTGACGATGAGCGACGCGGACGCGAGCAAAATCTTCGAGAAGGGCGCTCTGCCGATGCCGTCCATCCCTCAACGCCTCGCCGCCGTCGCGCTCCTTTGCGCGATGCCGGCGTCTTTTTGCGCTCCGGCGTGGCCGAAGGAGAAGAGCCCCGCCGCGGCCCGCGCGCCGGCAAGGAGCGAGCTTGCGCCGACCGGCGCGGGCTGGGTGAAAGTCTGCTTCGCGGAACCGCAGTCGCGCCGCCAGACCTGCTACACGACTCGCGACTTCGCCGAGGAGGGCGGAACGCCGATTTCTCTCTCGAGGCCTTCGAGACCAAGGGCGAGGAGTTGATGCTTCTCCGCGTCTTTCTGCCGCTGGGCCTCGCGCTGAAGCCCGGCATTCGGATCGGCACGGAGCGGGGAGAGCCGGAGAGCGGCGCCTTCGAGGCCTGCTTTCCCGCCGGCTGTTATGCGTCGAGCAATGTCCCCGCGGCCTTCGTCGAGGCGATGAAGCGCGGCGGCCGCATCCTGATCTCCGTCAAGAAGCTTTCAGGTGAGGAGCTGGGCTTTTTCCTCCCGCTCGAAGGCTTCGGCAAGGCCTTCGACGGTCCGGGCGTTGCGCCCGAGGACATCGGCGCCGAGCAGCGCAAGCGCCTGCAGGACGAGCTTCTGGAGAAGGCCGGCGCAGAACGGCGAAAGCTCGAGGCGCCCGGAGCCGCCAAACCGCCCGCGCCGCCCTCGGCGGAGCCGGTGGGGCGCTGACGAATTATCGCTTCAAGCCAGCCTGGGGGCTCGCGGTCCAAAGGCGTCCGGACCGCGAGCCTCTGGCTCGCATTCTTCGCGAACTCTTCAAAGCGGAAGTCGCGCTTTTTGGGTTGCTCTAGAGCGCATCCAGGATAGCCGGAATCGGAATGGGATTCCCGAATTGGCAAAAAGGTGATTTACGATTCGTGCTGGGAAGGAGGCCAGCATGGATGGCGAAGCCCTTTTCGATGGATCTTCGGGAACGGATGCTGCGGGCGGTACTGTCGGGCAAGTCGCGACACGAGGCGGCGCGAGCTTTCGATGTCAGCCCGAGCTGCGTGATCAAGCTGATGCAGCGCTACGAAGCCACGGGGAGTTGTCGGCCGCAGAAGTTTGGCGGCCATAAACGAGCTGCCCTGGCTGATCACGAAGGCAAAGTGCGCGCTCTTGTCGCCGCCCGCCCCGACATGACGGTGACGGAGCTCTGGCGGGAACTCACGGCGCAGGGGATCAAGGTTGGCCGCTCCGCGGTGGGCCGTTTCCTGTTGCAGCTGCGGCTGACATTCAAAAAAAACGCTGCACGCCGCCGAACAGGAGCGGCCTGACGTCGCCGCTGCGCGCGCCGCCTGGCGCGCCATGCAAGCGAGCCTCGATCCCAGGAAGCTGGTGTTCATCGACGAGACTTGGGCCTCGACGAATATGACGCCGCGCTATGGTCGATGCGAGAAAGGCAAGAGACTGATTGCGCGCGCGCCCTTTGGCCACTGGAAGACGACGACTTTCTTGGCTGCGTTGCGCTGCGACGGCATAACCGCGCCCTGTGTCTTCGATGGCCCGATCAATGGCGAAAAATTTCGCGCTTACATCGAGCAAATTCTCGTGCCGACGCTGCGTCCCGGCGACATCGTCATCATGGACAATTTAAGCTCCCACAAAGGCGCGGCCGTCCGCGAAGCGATCGAAGCGGCCGGCGCCACGCGATGGCTGCTGCCGCTCTACAGTCCCGACCTCGACCCGATCGAGCAGGTTTTCGCCAAGCTCAAGAACAGACTGCGCAAAATGGCGAAACGAACTGTCGACGCGCTCTGGGACGCCATTGCCATCGTCCTTGAGGACTTCTCCCCAGCCGAATGCCTCAACTATTTCCGCAACGCAGGATACGCTTCCGCCTAAAAGGGATACGCTCTAGCGGCGCGGAGCCGCGCTCTCGGCCGCGCGGCGGGTCTTCGGCTTCGTTGGGGCCGCTTCGGTTTCGACGTGCTGGCTCTCTTCCAGTCCTAAGAGCTCGGAGAGGCGGTTGCGGGCGCGATTGACCCGGCTCTTCATCGTTCCCGGCGCGCAGCCGCAAATTTCCGCGGCCTCGTCATAGGAGAGACCCGACGCGCCAATCAGAACCAGCGCCTCGCGCTGATCGGCCGGCAGCTTCTGCAGCGCCTCGCGAAAATCCAGGAGGTCCATATAGCTGGGCTGACCCGCCGGAGCCTCGAGCTTCGCCGCCAGCACGCCGTCTGGATCGGCGGTCTCGCGTCGCCGCTTGCGGTAGTCGCTGTAATAGGCGTTGCGCAGGATCGTGAACAGCCAAGCGGTGAGATTGGTCCCCTCGGTGAAGGAGTCCATGCTTCCCAAGGCCTTCAGCAGGGTGTCATGGACGAGATCGTCGGCGCGGTCCGGATTGCCGCACAAAGACACCGCAAAGGCGCGCAAGGAAGGGATGGCGGCGACGATGTCCGCCCTTAAGCCTTCCGAACCGGCGCCTAAAGAAGAGCCTTCTCCGCTTGTCAATCCATTTCCCCGCGCCTATCCGCCGCCTGAGCGGCCGATATTGCGCCGGCGTCCAATTTATTCAAGAGCGCCAGGAACCGATCGGGCACCGGCTGGGCCAGCACGTCGTCGTAAAGCTCCCGCAGCTCGCGGCCGATATATTCTCCCACGCCTGCCTTCCCATGTCCATTGGGGCGGCTGCGGGGCGCAACCGTCTCCCGGTCGGAGACGCCGCAACGCCTCCCTTCCAACTTGTGCGAACTCTCTTCTCTACGTGCTGCAAGCTTAGCTGGGGACTCGTCTCTGGCAGTGGGCGTATCGGAGGGACTTACGGACTCGGAGCGGATGCCATTGGTCCGGTTGGCTTTAACCATGGAGGCCTCTATGCTGTGGCGCATCTTTTTTTGGCGGACGCCGGAGAGGGGCTATGCTAAACAGTCGCAGTGGTCAGAGAACGCTTGGGCAGGCAATTGGTTCCACGGATAGTCGCGGAGAATTTTACATATTCTCCATACTGGATCAAGGAAGAGACAGAGATTAGGCGAGGGCGGCGCAGTGTAAAATGACTTTATCTCAGCAAATAGCGCGCCATATACCGTTCTTGCGCCGATTCTCCCGCGCCCTCACGGGAAGCCGGGAGGGCGGTGACGCCTATGCCCTGGCGACGCTCGAAACTCTCGTCGTGGAGCAGGGCGACCGATCGGGCGGAAGCCGCATTCGTCCTGGCGAAGACCCGAAGATCGCGCTCTACCGCTTGCTGCTCGATATCTGGTCCGCGGCCCCGATCAACGCCCACACGGAGCCTCCCGGCGATCTCGAGCGCGGCGCAAGACGCAACCTCGAGGCGATCTCGCTGCGTCCCCGCATCGCCTTTCTCCTGAGCGCGCTCGAAGGCTTCGCGCTCGAAGAGGTCGCGTCCACCCTCGACGTCTCCGTCAAGGAGGCGGGCGAGCTCATTTCGGCGGCGAATGCGGAAATCGCCGGCCAGATCGCCACGCAGGTGCTGATCATCGAGGACGAGCCTCTGATCGCGCTGGATCTTCGGGAAGTGGTGGAGGAGCTCGGCCACAGCGTCGTCGGCGTCGCGCGCACGCACACGGAGGCGCTGGCCGAAATCGCCAAGGTGAAGCCGGGCCTCATCCTCGCGGATATCCAGCTTGCCGACGGCAGCTCGGGCCTCGAGGCCGTCAATGAAATCCTCGCCGAATTCTCGACGCCGGTGATCTTCATCACGGCCTACCCGGAGAGATTCCTGCTCGGCGAAGCGCCGGAGCCGGCCTTTCTGATCGCCAAGCCCTTCGCCGTCGACGCGCTCAAAGCGGTGATCAGCCAGGCATTGTTCTTCGATCGTCGCTCGCGTCCGGGCGCAGCCGGCGCAGCTTAGGCTTAACCGGGTACGGCCGGTTTCCCTTGAAATTTCTGAGGGATGGGGTGGGAACGAAGGTTCGCCGGCCTCCGGCCGGGCGACTGCCAAGCTGTATCTTTTCAAGCGGGTGGTTCGAAAACCAAGCACGTACGTGACAGAATGATGGAAACTTTGTCTCGGCGCGGGAGTTAATTCTTTCAGTCGAAAGGAGCGACCGGTCGAGAGAGGTGACAAGCATGAACACTCTGCAGCAACCCCGAAAGTCGAACCGCGGATTCGCGTCGATGGACCCCGAAAAGCAACGTCTGATCGCCCGAAAGGGCGGGCAAAGCGTTCCCGATGAGAAACGCAGCTTCTCGCAAAATCCGGAATTGGCCGCCAAGGCCGGCCGCAAAGGCGGCCAGTCCGTCAATCCGGATAAGCGCAGCTTTTCCCGCGACCATGCGCTGGCCTCCGAGGCCGGACGCAAGGGCGGTCATGCGGCCCATGTCGGCGTGACGAAACAAACGTCCACCCGGCATTGAAGCCGCGTCATCGACCGGCCGCATCGCGGCGCGGTTAAGCCGCTTCCTGGGAGCGGCCGGCGATCAGATCGTAGATCGCCGCGGGATCGCGCGTCTTGCGCAACGCAGCGACGGTCGCCGGATCGCGCAGCATGCGCGCCGCGCAAGCCAGGGCCTTGAGGTGATCGGCGCCGGCGCTTTCGGGCGTGATCAGCATGAAGATCAGATCGACCGGCGCGCCGTCCAGGGCGTCGAAGTCGAGAGGCCGCTCCGAGCGCGCGAACACGGCGTAGATTCTCGAGAGCTTCGCGAGCTTGCCGTGGGGAATGGCCACGCCGTCTCCTATGCCCGTGGAGCCCAGACGCTCGCGCTGCAGCACCGCGTCGTAAATCTCGCGCGCCGGCTGGCCGGAGAGTTCCGCCGCCCTTTGCGCCAGCTCGAGCAGGGCATCTTTTTTCGTCGTCGCGATCACTGGAGACACAATGGCGTGCGGGCCGAGCAGATCGGTAAGTCGCATGGGTTGACGTTCCTTCGCTCGGCTGATGCTCGTGACGGCCGCGTTGCTCAGAGCTGGGCGCATTCACTAAGGTTCCTGCACGAGCGCGAAAACGGGCGTCGGGGGCGGCCTCCGGCGCGGATGCAAGCGTCGCGCCACCGCCGCGCGACGCGGGGTCAGGCGCTTTCCGGCGCGTCGATCCATCCGATATGGTGATCGTTGCGGCGGTAAACCACGTTGATTCTCCCCGTCGAGGCATGCCGGAAGACGACGACGGGAGCGCCCGAGAGGTCGAGGTCGAGCACGGCTTGGGAAACGGAGCGGCGGCGCAGCTGGGTCGTCGTCTCGGCGATCACCGCCGCGTTGAACTCCCTTGGCGCTTCGGACTCTTGGTCGGGCGCCTCCAAGAGATAGCTCGGCACGAGCTCGACCTTGTTGGCGTCGTGATCGTGGTGGCTCTTCAAGCGGCTCTTGTAACGTCTAAGGCGCTTCTCGATCCGCTCAGCAGATTGGTCGAAGGACGCGTAGGGATCCTGAGCGCGCCCGTCCGCCTGCAGCATGATGCCGGAGGTCAGATGCAGGCTGCAGTCCGTGCGGTAGCCCGCGCCTTCGGGCTCAATCGTCACGTGACCCGATACGCCGCCGTCGAAATATTTTCCGGTCAGCGCGCTGATACGGTCCGCAACATGGGTGCGCAAGGCATCTCCGATGTTCATGTTCTTTCCGGAAACCCGCAATGGCATCTCGCGTCAAACCTCGCCCATCATGTGTCGTCTTAAGCTTTCGCTCGGCCATGACTCGCATCGTCCCTCGCGGATGACGCGGTCCTCTTCTGTGCTCCAGAATTTTGGCGAAGTCAGGTCGAACGGCCAAGCCGACGCCGTTACTAAAGCGCTCGAGCCAGAGGCTCCCCAACTGCGCCGAGCGGCCGGAAGCGATAGAAGGCCGCGTGAGCGAAGTCAATGGCCGCCTCGCGCGCTTTGCCTCCGCTGCGCCTCAGGCCTGCTTACGCGTGGCGGCGAGTTTCTGACGGCGCCGATCGACGGAGGAGGGGATGCGCAAGCTGTCCCGATATTTGGCCACGGTGCGCCGCGCAATGTCGATATCCAGCTCCTTGAGGCGCGCGACGATGGCGTCGTCCGAAAGCACCTCGTCCGGGCTTTCCTTGTCGATCATCTGCTTGATCTTGAAGCGCACCGCTTCCGCCGAATGCGCATCCGCCCCGCTCGTTGCGGCGATCGAGGCGGAGAAGAAATATTTGAGTTCGAACAGCCCGCGCGGCGTCATCATATACTTATTGGACGTGACCCGCGAGACCGTCGATTTGTGCATGGAGATCGCGTCGGCGACCGCGCGCAGATTAAGCGGGCGGAGATGCTCGACGCCCTTTTCGAAGAACGCGTCCTGCAGCCGCACGATTTCGGAGGCGACCTTGAGGATCGTGCGCTGGCGCTGCTCCAGGCTCTTTACGAGCCAATTGGCGTTCTGGAGACAGTTGGAGACGAAGCTCTTGTCGGTGTCGCCCTTCGCCGAGGCGCTCACGCGCGCCACGTAGGAATTGTTGATGAGAACGCGCGGCAGCGCCTCCATATTGAGTTCGACGCGCCAGCTACCGTCGCCGGCGGCCGTCACGATCACGTCGGCGACGATCGCCGGCGCATCGCCGCCGCCAAACGCCCGGCCCGGCTTCGGGTCGAGGCCGCGCAGCTCGACCGCCATGTCCCGTACGTCATCCTCGTCGACGCCGCATAGCCGCGACAGCTGTGCAAAGTCGGCTTTGGCGACGAGCGGCAGATTGGCGACGAAGATCTGCATGGCCGGATCGAAGCGGTCACGCTCGCGAAGCTGGATGGCGAGGCACTCGGCCAAATCTCTCGCCCCCACGCCGGAGGGCTCGGAGCGCTGCACGATGTCGAGCACGGCCTGCGCCTCCTCGAGGCTCGCGCCGAGCCGTTCCGCGATCGCTTCGAGTGTTTCGCGCAAATATCCGTTTTCGTCGATCGCATCGATCAGGGCTGAGCCGATCAGACGCTGGCGCGGATCCTCGCAGGCCAGCGAGAGCTGCTCCTCGAGCGTGTCACGCAGGCTCTTGGAGGTTGCGACATAGGCCTCGAGATTTGGCGTCTCTCCGTCCGCGAATCCGCCGCCGCCGAGCGCGCCGGTCCAGGAAGTGGCGGAGAGCCCCATGGTCTCCTCGGCGCCCGGCGCCTCGGTCCGGGAACGCGACGGCTCCTCGGAGTCGTAGAGGTTCGAGACGTCTGCGCCGAGGTTGGCGGCATATTCGCCAGCGTCCGTCGACAAGGAGTCCTTCGCCCAATCGCCCTCGACGCGCTCGCCCGCGCTCTCATGAGAGGCCTCCTCGGGAGCGCGTTCCGCCGCCGCCGGCTCGATGGCGTCGCTCGGCCCCTCGGACTCGAGCAGAGGATTGCGCTCCATTTCTTCTTGGAGGAAGGTGGACAACTCGGCGCTCGAAAATTGCAGGAGCTTGATCGCCTGCAACAGCTGAGGCGTCATCACCAGGGACTGGCCCTGTCGCATCATCAGCTTCTGAGAAATCGCCATGAGGATCTGCCTCTCCGGCCCATTTCGGCCCGTTTCTTGCTTGCCGGGAGCTTATCGCACGACGGCGGCCGGCGCAATGTCAACGGCGGAGCCGATCCTCGGGGGTGACAGCCCGGCGCGTATCCCGCTCAGGCGAATCCTTGCGGCGTAGGGGGCCGCCAAGCCCGTCAGCGCTTGCCGAGCGTCAGAGCGCCCTCGTGATTCTTGATCGCGGCGATTGTCTCGTTCATGTAGGCGTGGTCGTCGCCGAGATCGACGGCGGGCGCGCAGTCCGGGTTGCACCAGTAAGACTCGCGATGCGGCCCGCGCATGACGACGAGCTTGTCGTTGGGCGGCACGACCGTGATCGTCGATTCTCCAACCTGCGTGCCCGAATTGTCGAGGATGATCAGATTGGTGGCGCCGAAGCTCTTGCCCGTGACGACCATCAGACGATTGTTCTTGAGCATGGTGACGTCGGCGATCAGAGGATTGCCGATCACGAGCGTCTGGGCGCCTTCGGGCAGGCGCAGGATGCGCGCGTAGTCGAGATCGACGTAAATGGTCTTTTCTTGCGCGTCTTGCGCGCGCGCGGGGCCGAGCAGCGCCGCGAAGGCGAGAAGCATCGCCGTCGACCGGCAAATGGACGCGACGGAAATTGTCATGCTGCACACGCGCTCACGCTATTCGCCGCCTTCATCGGAAGCGCCGCGATGGCGACGCCGGCGACTTTTTCGGCTTTCCCGAGCCCGCTAAATGCGGATGGTTCCCTGAATGGGCCGCGGTCGGTGGGACTCCAATTCGCGGCGGGCCCGGCCGCGGCGGGAGCCGCCTTCCAATCCGCGGAACGTCCTCCTCTGCTCACCTTGGCCAAAACGAAAAAGCAGGCCTCCCCCGCAGAGGCTTGCGCCGCGAAGTGCGACAAGGCGTATCGGTATTGCTACAGCCAGGGCGCCCAAGCCGGGAAGCCTGATGTCCCCGGCGGGCAGCCATGCCAGGAGCAAAAGGACACGTGCCTCCGAGCCTGTCCACCTTGACGAAATTTGCGCTGCTTCGGACAGATGGTCACGCGGCTGAGTTCACGATGATTGGCTATGCCGACCCCGCGGCGGCGAGAGGGCGCGCGGCGCCTCTCGCCGCGAAGCGCTCGCTGCTGATCCCGGAAAGGGGGCTCCCCCTTGTTGGCTGGCTTGTCGCAGCGGCAAGCTGATTTTGAGTCGTCATTACCGACTCGCTTCCAGAATACCCAAAACACAAGATTAGAAAAAACAGCAGCTTAGTAGTAATTGCTCAGGCGCCTGCGAGCAGGAGGGGCTTTCCGGCCAGGGTTAGGCGGATTGCTTCGAGGGCGCCGATGGCGCGGCGGCGGCCTGTCTCTATTGTGGAGCGGATGTCGGCATAGAGCTTGGCGCCCCACTCGGTGCGAAAGCCGTTGGTGATCTTTCGAAACACGGCGCACGGGCGTAGCGCGCGCTCCGAGCCGTTGTTGGTCGGCGGCAGCTCGCGGCGCGTCATGAACACGAAGAGCGACGCGCGTGTTCGCCGGATCATGCTTTTCAGCTTGACGCCGGCCTGATGTGAAGGCTCGAGCGCCATGAGCTGGTCGAGGCGGGCGTCCAGCCGCCGTTCGTAGCTTTTCAGCGTGGCGTCGGATAGTCGCTCGCGCCTTCGTCCGAGGCGGCAAGCGCGGCCGAGAAGATGCCGCAGGGGAGGCGCGAACACCTCGTCGCCGCAGTCGATGGCGTATTGCACGTCGCGGATGAGATGGGCGAGGCAGACCTGGTGCTGCTTGCCGGCCCAGCCCATCTGGCCGCCATAGCGATCCGAAACCCAGTAATCGGGCCGAAAGTCGCCGAGGAACTCGGCGACGACGCTCTTGGCCCGCGTCGGCTCGGCGAGGAAGACGGCGCTGTCTTGATGGTGGAACACCCACAGCCACCAATTGTTCTTGCCGACGCGCAGCCCGGTTTCGTCCGACTGCAAGGCGGTCCCCGACAGCAGTTTGGCGCGGATCGCTGAGACCTGCTTGGCGAAGGCGTCGCGCGAGGCTTCCAGCATGTTGACGAGCGCGCCTTCGCTGATCTCCAAACCGAGCATGTCGTGGAGCAGCGTCGACAGCCGCTCGAAGGCGATCCCTTGCGTGAAGCGCAGATAGATGACGAGCGCGCGCAGGTTCTCGCCGAACGGCGAGCCCTTGGGCATGTCGGCCGGCGGCTCGGCCTTGAACCTCTCGGCGCAGCAGGGGCAGGTCCCGCCAAGGAGCGAGACGCGCGTCACCTGCGGCGTGATCGGCGGGATCTCGACGTGATCATAGGCCTCGCAGACGAACTGTGGGCTTTGTGAAACATCGGCGCCGCAATGTCGGCAGGAGGACGCTGCGATGTCGCGCCTTGTCGTAGGATTGGGATGCAGCGGACGATGCGCCCCAGCATGCGGCTTGCGCTTGCCCTCGCTCTTGCCCGTCGCAGGCGCCGAAGCTTTTTGTCCCTTGCTTGGCGGCGTGCTGGAATTGTCTGGCGTCTTGGGCGGCAGGCCGAGCTTGGCTTCGAGCTCGGCGACCCGTGCGCAAAGCTCCTCGACGCGCGCCAAAAGCGCCAAGATCAGGGCGTCTTTCTCGGCGTGGCTGAGAGAATCAAGCGGCGGCAGCGGGGCCATGTGCAGCTTGAACTCATATTCGCCGCCCCCGCGCCAGCCCCCGTGGGTCAAGTGAGTCAATCGGTCGCAGGCGCTCACATCACCTATCCCCGGCCACGCCCCTCAAGCCCAGCGTGAGCAATTACGCTTAGTAGGCAGCGGTGCCGAAAGTGACAGCTTGTTTAGCCTATTGATCCAGACTTTAATGTATACATCGGCGAGCGACGGGCGTCCATCTGTATTCAGCTGCCGCGTTCAACGCCTTGGAAAGATTTGAGCGCCACAGTCGAGTTGGTTCCGGTGGCGCGAACTCCCAGCGCCACGGGAATGAACTGCGACCCCTGAAACCTCGGAGCTTACTCAATGACCACGTTTTTCGCGAACTTCCTCAAGGACGAGTCGGGCGCCACCGCCATCGAATACGGCCTGATCGCGAGCCTGATCTCGATCGCCGCGATCGCCGCGTTCAACTCGGTCGGCACCAAGCTGAAGTCCACGTTCAACGACGTCGCCAACAACCTGGCGTCCTAATTCGCGCTTCGGCGAGACTCTCGCCGAAGCCCCATCGAAAAGCGGCGTCCGGGGCGACGCCGCTTTTTGTGGCGCCTCACGACTGACGGATATTGGAAAATGCTCAACTCCGTCGCGCTCATCGTGTTTCCGCTGTTGATGATTTTCGCCGCCTTCTCCGATCTGTTCACGATGACGATTCCCAATCGCGTGTCTCTCCTTCTGATCGGCGCCTATTTCATCCTGGCGTTCCATCTTCGCGTGCCGCTCGAGACGATCGGCTGGCATGCGAGCGCTGGCCTCGCGGTGCTGGTTCTGACCTTCGTCATGTATTCCTTCTCCTGGATCGGCGGCGGCGACGCCAAGCTCGCGGCTGCGACGGCGCTGTGGCTCGGCTGGGGCCTGCTGGCGCAATACGGAGTGGCGGCGTCGCTGCTCGGCGGCGCGCTCACGCTGGCGATCCTGGAACTGCGCCGCCACGATCTGCCGCAGCGGCTTTTGTCGGTGGATTTCGTCGCCAAGCTCGCGGACAAGAGCGGCGGTGTCCCCTATGGGATCGCGCTGGCTTGCGCGGGGCTGTTCGTCTATCCGCAATCGATTCTGTGGCTGCGCCTGGCTGGCGCGTAGCGCCTTCGACCTCTCGCCTTTCGCGTCTTTGCGCCGTCCACGTCGCGATCGGCGCGAGGCGTTCTCGCCGCTTGCCGGCTTCGCGCGGCCGCTGCAGGCTTTTGCCAGTATACATTGTAATGCGTTCCAATTGTACTTTTAATCAGCCTTGCCTAAGCTTATCATGTTCTTCCCGCGTTCGAGTACAATTACAAGTTTTAGTATCTCGTTTACCCTAATTTGAGGTTTTGCCGTTTCAATGCACGCAATCGCACTGGATTTGCAAAGCGTGAGACGGCGCCTATGAACAAGATGCAAATCGGCCTGATCGCGGCCGTCGTGCTGCTCGGCGGAGTCGCCGCCTACTTTTTCATGCACAAGGCGCCGCAGGCGAAACCTCCGGCGATCGTCGCGCCCATCCTGCCGCCGATGACCGATCAGGCTCTCCTCGCCAAGCGCGATCTTCCTTACGGCACGGCGTTGAAGGAGTCTGACTACGGTTGGGTGGAGACGCCGAAGGCGAGCGTGCCGAAAGGCTCCATGACGAAG
This sequence comes from uncultured Alphaproteobacteria bacterium, assembly GCA_963829075.1. Taxonomy (GTDB): domain Bacteria; phylum Pseudomonadota; class Alphaproteobacteria; order Rhizobiales; family Beijerinckiaceae; genus Methylocystis. The sequence goes on from CAWHHH010000023.1 coordinate 120,468, forward strand.
GCTGAGAGCCCGAATGCAATCGAGGATCTCGTCGGCGCCTTCGTGCGCGCGCCGATCGCCAAGGGCGAGGCCATCCGCCGCGACCGTCTCGTCAAGGGGCCTTCGACCAGCATGATGTCGACGCTGCTTGGAAGCGGAATGCGCGCCATCGCCATCGACGTCTCGATCAACACCACGGCCGGCGGATTCATTCTGCCCAATGACCGCGTCGACATCGTCAAAGTCTTCAAGGAGCCGGAGCTGACGAGGGAGCGCGGATTCGACGTGCTCGGCTCCGAGCTCGTCGTGACCAATGTGCGCGTGCTGGCTATCGGGCCGACGGTCGAAAGCAAGAACGGTGAAGCCGTGGCGACGGGGGCGACCGCGACTCTCGAGCTCGATCCGGTTCAAGCCGAGAAAGTGCTTCTAGCGCAGAAATCGGGAACGCTTCTGCTCGAGCTGCGGCCGCTCGCGGACGCGCGTCCCAAGGAAGATCAGTCGAGCCTCCCGCCCGATGCGCCCGACAGCACACTGACGATCGTTCGCTATGGCGTGCCCACCAGCTTGCGTCCGCGTTGAGCCTCTAGCCCCGAAAATGGAACGCGAATGATACATTGGATGAGCCGATCGGTTCCGCTCGACGAACGCCCCGAAACGCCCCCGCGCCGTCGTGTGATGGCGAAAGCGATCGCGTCGCTGTTGTCGCTGACGCTCACCCTCGCGCCGGCGCTGAGGCCGATCGCCGCCGAGCCCCTGCCAGGCAACCGTTTCGCGACCGACGCCGGGAAGACGACGCGCATCCAGATGGGCGCGGGAAAGACCGTGATGGTCGATCTACCGCGCGACGCGGCCGAGATCGTGGTCGGCAATCCGGCCGTCGTGAACGCCGTGGTGCGCACGCCCCGCAAGCTCTACCTGATGGGCGCGGGCCTCGGCCAGACCACCGTATTCGCCCTGGACGCGCAAGGGCTGCGCTTCGCCGATTTCGAGATCAGCGTCGGGTCGCGACGTGGGCGAGCTCACGCCCCTGCTGCGGGCCGCCATTCCCAATTCTGAGATCACCGTGCGCACGGTCAGCGACACGATCATCCTCACGGGCTCCGTCGCGTCGCCCCGGGACGCGCAGCGCGCGAGGGACATCGCCAAGGGCTTCGCGGCGAAGAAGAGCGAGGACGGCTCCGGCGGCGTGATCAACGGCATGCAGATCCGCGGCGAGGATCAGGTGATGCTGAAGGTCACGGTCGCCGAAGTGTCGCGCAACGTGCTCAAGCAGCTCGGCGTCTCGACCGGCGCCAATCCGGACGTCTTGCTCAACGGCAATTGGGGTGTCCTCACGAATGGCAACCCCTTCGCCGTGAACGGAGCGCTGAACGGCGCCAGCGCTTTGACGCTCAAGAATCTGACGGGCGCCGGAACCACGCTCACCGTTCAGGCCTTCGAGCGCTACAGCGTCGCGCGCGCGCTCGCTGAACCCACGGTGACCGCGGTGTCGGGGGAATCGGCGAAGGTCGTGGTCGGCGGCGAGATCGCGGTCCCCGGCCCGGGCGGCTGCGCCGTCGGCGCCGGCGGAGTCTACTCCTGCGCCCCCGCCGTCGCTTTTAAGCCTTACGGCGTGACTTTGGGCTTCACGCCCGTCGTTCAGGCGGAAGGGCGCATTCAGCTTCACCTGATCACCGAGGTGACCGAAATCGATCTGACCACCCAGGTCGTGATCTCGGGGGCGTCGGTGCCCGGCTTCAAGACGCGCAAGAACGAAACGACGATCGAGCTTCCCTCGGGCGGCGCAATGGCCACCGCCGGCCTGCTCACGCAGATGTCGGGCCAGGCGGTCAACGGCCTCCCGGGGCTCCTCGACGTGCCGGTGCTCGGCGCGCTCTTTCGCTCTCGCGACTATCAGCGCCAGGAGACGGAGCTGCTGGTCATCGTCACCCCCTACATCGTGAAGCCGATCTCCCAGCAGCAGGTGATGCGGCCGGACGACAATTTTCAGGACGCGAGCGATCCGCAGGCGTGGCTGCTCGGCCGCGTTAACCGCATCTACGCGACGCGCAACAATCCGGAGCTCACCCGCAATTACAAGGGCCGCATCGGCTTCATCCACGACTAGCAAGCCAAGGGACGGGACGAAGGGACACGCGCATATGAGAGAAGATTTCCCACCGCCTTTCGCCTCGACGGGCGGCGGCCGCGCACCTTATGTGGCCGCGCTGCTCATCCTCGTCGCGCCGCTCGCGGGTTGCGGCATGAACAAGGTCTATGCGCCCGCCGATCCCGGATATGATTATCGGGACCGCCACCCGGTCGTGCTGGCGGAGGCGCCATCGAGCGTCGAGCTCCTTCCACAGACCGCGGGCGGCGCGCTCGACGCCGAGACGAGGCGGCGTCTGCAACAGTTTGTCGAACAATATCGCCGCTTCGGGCATGGCATGATCACGATGCTTGCGCCTTCGGGCGGCCCCGACCCGAAGGGCGCGCAGCGGTCGGTCGCGCTCATTCGCGACATTCTCGATCGCGACGGCCTTGGCGCAATGATCTACGTCGGCGCCTACCCGGTGCGCGACCCGGCACTGGCTGCGCCGGTCAGGCTTTCCTTCACCGGCGTCAAGGCGGAAGTCGCGGGGCGCTGCGGCGAGTGGCCCGACGATCTCGCCTCCGGCGCCTCGCTGGACGGCTGGCAGAACCGCGCCTTCTGGAACTTCGGCTGCGCCAATCAGGCGACCCTTTCGGCGCAGCTCGCCGATCCGCGCGACCTGCTCGGGCCGCGTGGCGAGACGCCCCAGGATATCGAGACGCGCATGCGGGCGATTAGCAAGGTGCGCGCGGGCGCGGATCCGAGCACGGGATGGGTGACGAAGTCCGGCGCGATCAGCGGCGTTGGAGGGTGACGCATGACCGAAGCTCTCGTCGAACATAAGGGCGCAGCGGACGAAGCCTTCGTTCAGATCGCGCAAATTCCCAGGATTTCGATCCAGGCGTTCTGCGAAAGTCCCGCGATCGCGCAGGTCGTGGAGCAGGCGGCCGCCGACCGCAGAATGGCGAAAGCGCAGGTGAAGGTGAACATGGGCGGCGTCGCCGCCGCGATCGAGGCCTTTCGATCCGCGCCGACGCCCAACCTGATCGTCGTCGAATCGATGAGCGAGCGCGCGGAGCTCATGGCGAACCTCGATATGCTCGCGGAGTCCTGCGATTCGGGCACCAAGGTCCTCGTCATCGGACATGAGAACGACATCGCGCTCTATCGCGCGCTCATCTCGCGCGGGGTGAGCGACTATGTCGTCGCGCCTTTTCCGATTCTCGAGTTCATCCAGCATGTGTCGCATCTTTATACCGCCACCGTCGGAGCAAACCTGGGCCGCCTGATCGCGGTGATGGGCGCCAAGGGAGGCGTCGGCGCCTCGACGATCGCGCATAATCTCGCCTGGTCGATCTCGACGGGCCTCGAGACTCAGACCGTTATCGCCGATCTCGATCTCGCCTTTGGAACGGCGGGCTTGGACTTCAACCAGGATCCCCCGCAAGGCGTCGCGGAGGCCGTGTTCTCGCCGGAGCGCGTCGACGCCAATCTCGTCGATCGCCTGCTTTCGAAATGCGGCGAGAACCTGCATCTGCTCGCGGCGCCGGCGACGATGGATCGCCCTTACGATTTGCAGGAGCTCGCCTTGGAGCCGGTTTTTGACGTGCTGCGCGCGACGACCCCCTGCACGGTGCTCGATATTCCGCACCAATGGACGTCCTGGGTGCGGCACGCGCTGACGAGCGCCGACGAGCTCGTGCTGGTGGCCAATCCGGACCTCGCGAACCTGCGCAACGCCCGGGCGATCCTCGAGGTGATGCGCGCGGCGCGGCCCAACGACCGCACGCCGAAAATCGTCTTAAACAACATGGGCGCGCCGCGCCGGCCCGAGATTGCAGCCGCCGAATTCGCCAAAGCGATCGAGCTCGAGCCGGTCGCCGCCTTTCCTTTCGACGCCAAGATTTTCGGGACGGCCGCCAACAACGGGCAGATGGTCGCGGAGCTCGACCCAGGCTCCAAGATCGTCGAAGCGTTCGACCAGATCGCGCGTCGCGTCATGGGGCGTCCCGAGGCCCAGAAGCCGAAAAAAGCGCTGTTCGGGCCGCTTATCGAGCGCGTCGGCCGCAAGAAGGCGAGTTGACGCGATGGCGGCGATCGACACCAGGGAACCGTCGCTGCGCGTAGCGATCCCCGCTCCAGGCGGGGCCAGTCGCGACGGAGGGTGACGAGGCATGTTCGGCAAGCGGAAGATTCCGGGGCAGACGGAGGGCGCGCGCATCGTCAAGGCGGCGGCCGTCACGACGACGAAACCGCAGATCGGCCCGCAAAAAGAAGGCGTCGCGATCGCGGCGCCCGCGCGCGCCAGCATTAGCGAGATCAAGAAATCCGACGAATATTACGTCACGAAGAGCCTCATCTTCGGCGCGCTCATCGAGGCGATCGACCTCTCGCAGCTCTCCAAGCTCGACACGGACAGCGCGCGCGAGGAAATCCGCGACATCGTCAACGAGATCATTTCGATCAAGAACGTCGTCATGTCGATTTCCGAGCAGGAGGAGCTGCTCGAGGACATCTGCAACGACGTTCTCGGCTTCGGGCCGCTCGAGCCGCTGCTCGCCCGCGACGACATTGCCGACATCATGTGCAACGGCGCGCTGAGAACCTACATCGAAGTGGGCGGAAAAATTCAGCTGACGAACATCCGTTTTCGCGACAACATGCAGCTGATGAACATCTGCCAGCGCATCGTCAGCCAGGTCGGCCGCCGCGTCGACGAAGCCTCGCCGATATGCGACGCGCGTCTGCTCGACGGCTCCCGTGTCAACGTGATCGCGCCACCGCTGGCGATCGACGGCCCCGCGCTGACGATCCGCAAGTTCAAGAAGGAGAAGCTCACCCTCGACCAGCTCGTGCGCTTTGGCGCCATCTCGCCCGAAGGCGGCGAGGTTTTGAAGATCATCGGCCGAGTGCGTTGCAACGTGCTGATCTCAGGGGGAACCGGCTCCGGAAAGACGACGCTGCTGAACTGTCTGACCAGCTACATCGACAATGACGAGCGCATCATAACCTGCGAGGACGCCGCAGAGCTGCAGCTCCAGCAGGAGCATGTCGTGCGTCTGGAGACGAGGCCGCCCAACATCGAAGGACAAGGCACGATCTCGATGCGCGATCTCGTCAAGAACTGCCTGCGTATGCGGCCCGAGCGCATCATCGTCGGCGAGGTGCGCGGACCCGAGGCGTTCGATCTGTTGCAAGCCATGAACACCGGCCATGACGGCTCGATGGGAACGCTGCACGCGAACTCCCCGCGCGAGGCGCTGAGCCGTTTGGAGTCGATGATCACCATGGGCGGGTTCTCCCTGCCGGCGAAGACGATCAAAGAGATGATCGTGAGCTCGATCGACGTGATCCTGCAGGCCGCGCGCCTTCGTGACGGATCCCGCCGCATCACGCACATCACCGAGGTGCTCGGAGCGGAGGGCGACGTCGTCACGCTCCAGGATTTGTTTGTCTACGAAATCCGCGGCGAAGACGCCAACGGCCGCATCATCGGCCAGCACCGCTCGACGGGCATCGGACGGCCGCGCTTCTGGGATCGGGCGCGCTACTATGGCGAGGAGGAGCGTCTGGCGGCGGCGCTCGACGCTGCCGAACGCGACGATGGACGTTGAGAGGGTGTCGCCTCCCGTCGCGGCCAGCGCAATCTCGAGCCTTAACGAAAGTGCATCGATTTGCGCGCATCGTGCCCCGCGAGCGAATTGACGCAAAAGTTGAGAGACTTTTGTAATCAAAATTCGCGGCAGCTTATTGATGTGGCGCGATTTCTTGATCCTCGAACGATTCCGTTCGAGGGACGAGCGCGCCGGCAACGGCGCCGAGGCGCGCGCGCCGTGTACAGTGTGGGCCGCGCCGGGAAAAGGGGACGATGGAAGACGATGTGACGATGTACGCCATCGTCGGCGCGGCGGGCGTCGCGGTTCTGCTGGCGCTCGTTTTTTTGCTGACCGCGGGCAATGCGAAGGCGCGGCGGCGGATGGCGGCCATCGGTCCGCAGCGGGAGCGCGCGCAAAGCAGCGCCCGCGCCGTCGATCCGGCTAAACGTCGCAAGGCGATCGCCGAAAGCCTCAAGGAATTCGAGACGGAAGCGCAGAAGAAGAAAATCACGATCGAGCAGCGCATCGCGCAGGCGGGCCTGAAATTCGATCGCAAGATCTTCTTCATCTTGTCAGGCGGCGTCGGCGCGATTCTGGCCTTTGCGCTGCTCGTCGTGAACGGCGATCCGCTGGTCTCGCTTGGCGGCGCGATCGTGGGCGTTTTTGGATTGCCGCTCTGGGCGCTCTCCTTCCTGCGCAATCGCCGCGTGGCCAAATTCGTCGAGGAGTTTCCGGGCGCCATCGACGTGATTGTGCGCGGCGTGCGCGCGGGACTGCCGGTGGCCGACTGCTTCCGGATCGTCGCCAATGAAGCGCCCGAGCCCATCAGATCGGAATTCCGCCAGATCGTCGAGGCGCAGGCGATCGGCCTCACCGTGGGCGAGGCGGTGGAGCGTCTCGCCGAGCGCCTGCCGATTCCCGAGGCCTCGTTCTTCTCGATCGTTGTCAGCATCACGCAAAAGACGGGCGGAAATCTCTCCGAGGCGCTCTCGAACCTCGCGACGGTGCTGCGCGAGCGCAAGAAGATGAGGGGGAAGATCAAGGCCATATCGACGGAGGCGAAGGTTTCCGCCGGCATCATCGGCAGCTTGCCCTTTGTGGTCTGTCTCGCTCTTTATATCCTGCAGCCGAACTACGTCATGACGCTGTTTACGACGAATGGCGGCAAGATCGTGCTTGGCGGCGGCCTCACATGGATGACGTTCGGCGTGCTGATCATGCGCAAGATGATCGACTTCGACTTTTGAGGCGCGAGCTGGCGCACGTTCCCAAAAAGTGCGAGGCGGTTTTTGAATAGGAACGTGCGCGATCAAGAGGAAGTCGAGCGCGTTCGAGTTGGAGTTCGCTGAACGCGCGCTAAAGCAGCGATGAGCGTTGAGGGAGCGGCGGAGGGGCTGGGCAGATGAGCGCGCAGGACATCATCGATTTCTTCTCCGATGGCGACCAGCTCACGACATGGCTCGTCGTGGCCGGCGTGCTCGTCACCCTCGTCGCGCTCGCGATGACGATTTTTCGCGACGATACGCTGGCGCGCCGGATGAAGTCCGTCGGCGTCGAGCGTGAGCGGATTCGTGCGCGCGAACGCGCGCGCATGAAGGCGACGGCCGTTGCTCAGACTGGCGCCGCGAGCCTGCGCCACCAGCAATTCAAGCCCTTCATGAAGGAGATCGTCGAGCGCTTCTCCTTGTCGAAATGGCTCAGCACGCAGGACGCGAAGAGCCGGCTGGCGCTCGCGGGCTATCGCGGTCCGGCCGCCGAGACGACATTCCTGTTCTTTCGGCTGGTCTCCCCCATCGCGCTCACGTCCGCCGCCGCTTTCTATCTCGTCGTGATCGACGATTTCGGCTTGAGCCTGCCGATCCTGGCGGCGATCGTGCTCGGGGCGGCCTATCTCGGCGTGAAGGTCCCGGAGCTCTTCCTTGCCAACACGATCACGAAGCGACAGGCGAAGATGAAGCGCGCCTTCCCCGACGCGTTGGATCTCTTGTTGATCTGCGTCGAGTTGGGGATGTCGATCGAGCACGCCTTCCGCAAGGTCAGCCAGGAAATCGGCATCCAATCGGGCGAGCTCGCCGAGGAATTCGCGCTCACCACGGCCGAGCTCTCGTTCCTGGAGGACCGGCGCGTGGCCTATCAAAATCTCCACGAGAGAACCGGACTCGAGAGCGTCAAGCAGCTCGTGACCGTTCTGGTGCAGGCGGAAAAATACGGCACGCCGCTCGGACACGCCTTGCGGACCTCGGCGCAGGAATCCCGCGATCAGCGCATGACCGAGGCGGAAAAGATGGCGGCGGCGCTGCCGCCGAAGCTCACCGTGCCGATGATCGTGTTCTTCCTTCCCGTTCTGCTCGTCGTGGTCATCGCGCCGGCCATCATTCAGCTGATGGCTGTGGGTCTCTGACGCGCGCGACGCGGGATTTCGCCGTTTGACGCCCGAAGGCGCCGGGCCTAAAAGAAGAGCGACGGTTCTTCGCGAGAAGTGAAAAGGGAACGCGGTGAGGAGCTTTCCGATCCCGCGGCTGCCCCCGCAACTGTGACCGGCGAGGCCGCGCCAAGCGCCACTGCGGACTAAACTGCCGCGGGAAGGCGGCGCGAGCTTTTGACCCGCAAGCCAGGAGACCTGCCGTCTGGAGCATGTTCCCAAAAAGCGCGAAGCGATTTTTGGGAAAAGAACATGCTCAATCGCGCTCTGAATCCCGTAAGACGCCGCCGGCGGGGCGGCAAGGAGACGATGATGACCCTTTGTTCTCTCTTTGACGGCGCGCGTCTCGCGCTGCCAATTTTGCGCATTTCTCGCCAGTAGTCCGATGCGCTTCCGGATTGACGCGGCTGCGCCGATTGCAGCGCTCGGAGCGAAGTTTTCAAGCGCCGCGAAGCGGCAGCATCCCGACGAAGCTTCGAGGCGAGCATGAGCGCGAGAATCCCGGCCACGATCGTCACGGGCTTTCTGGGCGCCGGAAAGACCACGCTGATCCGCCACCTCGTCGAGGCGACGCAGGATCGCCGCCTCGCGCTCGTCATCAACGAGTTCGGCGACATCGGCGTCGACGGCGAGATCCTGCGCGCCTGTGGCGACGAGGCTTGCGCAACACCGCATATCGTCGAGCTCGCCAATGGGTGCCTTTGCTGCACGGTCGCCGAGGATTTCATCCCGGCGATCGAAGCGCTGCTCGCGCTCGACGCGCCGCCCGAGCATATTCTCATCGAAACCTCGGGCCTCGCGTTGCCGAAGCCCTTGGTCAAGGCCTTCGACTGGCCGCAGATTCGCTCGCGCCTTTTCGTCGACGGAGTCGTCGCGGTGGTCGACGGTCCAGCGGTGGCCGAGGGGCGTTTCGCCGACGATCTCGAGGCGCTGGCGCGCGCGCGCGTCGAGGACGCGAGCCTCGATCACGACAATCCCCTGGAGGAAGTGTTCGAGGATCAGGTCGCCTGCGCCGACATCGTCGTGCTGAACAAGACCGACCTGCTCGACGCGGAACAGGAAGCGCGGGTGATGGAGATCCTGCGCTCGGGCGGGCGAACCAGCATTTTGCGCACGCGCCAGGGCGCCGTCGATCCTCGCGTCGCGCTCGGCCTCGGCGCGACAATTCAGGGCGATCTCGCCAATCGTCCGACGCGTCACGACGCCGAGGAAGATCACGATCACGACGACTTCGAGAGCTTCGTCGTCGATCTGGCGCCGGCCAGCGATCCCGAGAGTGTCGTCGCGCTCTTGTCGCAAGTCGCAGCGGCGCATGAGGTGCTGCGCATGAAGGGCTTTGTCGAGGTCTCGGGCAAGCCCATGCGGCTTCTCGTCCAGGGCGTGGGCGCTCGCTTCCAGCATCATTACGACCGCCCCTGGAAGACGGGCGAAGCGCGGGCGAGCCGTCTCGTCGTGATCGGGCGCAAGGGGCTCGATCGCGAAGGGATTACGCGCCGGCTTTGCGGACGCTGACCCCATGCATCTGCCGCCGCGCGACTTGCATCGACTGGACGAAGGCGAGGCCGCGATCGACCTCGAGCAGACGCCTGCAGAAGTCGTGTTTCTGTCCTTTGCGGATTCCGAGCTGCGCCTTTTGGCGGCGCTTCGCGAGGCGCGGGGCGCGGGCGGCGCAAGCCTGCGCTGCGCCTCGATCGCGCGTCTGAAACATCCTTTCTCCGTCGATCTCTATTTCGAGAAGGTTGTGTCGCACGCGCGGCTCGTCGTCGCGCGCCTGCTCGGCGGCAAGGACTACTGGCCTTATGGCGTCGAGGAGCTCGCAAGACTCGCGCGCGCAAAAAATCTCGCGCTCGCGCTCGTTCCGGGCGACGGGAGCGACGATCCGAGGCTCGCCGCGGCGTCGACGCTCGACGCGGAGAGCCGCGCACGGATCTGGACCTATTTCGATCGCGGGGGGCCGGAAAATCTTGCGCGCTTTCTCGACTATGCCGATACGCTCGTCGGACGCAGCGCCTCCTGGCGCGAGCCCGTCGCTCTTGCCGCGGCCGGCCGCTACGAGGCGGCGCGGCGCGAGGGGGCGAGCGAAGCGCGCGCGCTCATCGTCTTCTACCGCTCCGCCTATCTTTCCGGCGACACGGCGCCAATTCTGGCGCTCGCGGACGCGCTCGCCGCGCATGGCGCGACGGTCGAAGCCATCTATGTGACGAGCCTCAAGGAGAGCGAGAGCGAGGCTTTCGTGCGCGAGACGCTGAAAGCCTTCGCGCCCGACGTCATCTTGAACACGACGGCTTTCTCCGCCCGCGGCGCAGCGGGCTCCGTTCTCGATCTCGCCGACGCGCCGGTGCTGCAGGCGGCGCTGTCGACCTCGACGAAGGAGGCTTGGGAGCGCTCCCCGCGCGGCGCCGGCGGCGCCGATCTCGCGATGAACATCGTGCTTCCCGAGGTCGACGGCCGCATTTTCACGCGCGCGATCTCCTTCAAGGAAAAGGCGCAGGCCTTTGCAGCGAGCGAGTTCGATGCGCCGCGTCATGCGCCGGAACCTTCGCGCGTCGCCTTCGTCGCGGCGCTCGCCGCCAATTGGGCGCGGCTGCGGCACAAGCCCAACGCAAATAAGGCGCTTGCGTTGATCCTCTCCGACTATCCGGCGCGGCGCGGCCGCGGCGGTTATGCGATCGGCCTTGATGCTCAGGCGAGCGCTCAGGCGATCGTCGCGGCGCTGATTGATGGGGGCTATGACGTCGGCGGCGCGCTCGAGCTCCGAGCGAGCGGCGGCGACTTTGGCCTCATCCGAACGCTGGAGGAGGGACGCCGCGTCGCCGAGCTTTCGCTTAGCGAATATCGCGCGCTCTTTGCGGGGCTTCCCGACAGTTTTGCGCGGAGCGTCGAGGCGCGCTGGGGCGCGCCGCAGGACGACCCGGCCTGCGTGAATGGCGCCTTCCGCTTTTCCTGCATCGAAAGCGGCAAGCTCATCGTAGCTTTCCAGCCCGACCGCGGCGCGAGGGCGGAGCGGCGCGAGAGCTATCATGATGGCGAGGCCGCGCCGCGGCATGCCTATGTGGCTTTTTATCTGTGGCTGCGGCATATCCGCCGCATCGACGCGATGATCCATCTCGGCGCGCATGGCACGCTCGAGTTCCTACCCGGCAAGTCGGTGATGCTGGCGCCGGACTGCGCGCCGGAGGCGCTGCTCGGGCCGACGCCGCTGGTCTATCCCTTCATCGTCAACAATCCCGGCGAGGCGGCGCAGGCGAAGCGTCGCCTTGCGGCCGTGACGATCGGCCATATGACGCCGCCGCTCGAAGAGGCGCAGCTTTATGACGACGCCGCACGGCTCGAGCAAATGCTCGACGAATATGCGCAGGCGGCGACGCTCGATCCGCGTCGCGCGAGGCGCGTCGCCGGCGCGATCCTGGACGAGGCGCAGCGCTGCGGCCTTGCGCAGGAATGCGGCGCAGCGCGCGAGACGGATGAGCTAGCAGCGCTGGCTCGCCTCGACGCTTGGCTCTGCGACATCAAGGAGCTGCGCATCGGCGACGGGCTGCATGTGTTCGGCCGCGGCGAGGGCGCCGACCCGATGCGCGCGGCTTGCGCGCAGGCGGAGATAGCCTCGCTGCTCGCCGCGCTTTCCGGGCGTTTCGTCGAGCCGGGCCCGGCCGGCGCGCCGTCGCGCGGCCGTCGGGACGTGCTGCCCACCGGACGCAATCTCTTCTGCATCGATCCACGCCATGCGCCGACGCGCAGCGCTTACGATATCGGACGGCGCGCTGCGCAAGAAGTGATGACGCGCCATGCGCGCGAGCATGGCGACTGGCCGCGCGCTCTGGTGCTCGATCTCTGGGGCAGCGCGACGATCCGCACCGGCGGCGAGGATTTCGCGCAGGCGCTCGCGCTTCTAGGGATTGAGCCGCTGTGGGATGACGCCACGGGGCGCGTCTCCGGCTTCGAGGTCATCTCCGCGGCGCGGCGCGATGTCCCGCGCGTCGATGTGACGCTGCATGTTTCCGGCGTGTTTCGCGACATGTTTCCGGGGCTCGTCGCGCTCTTTCACGACGCGGTCCACGCCGTCGCCATGCTCGACGAGGACGAGGCCTTCAATCCGCTCATTCGCTTTCGAAAGAGCGCGCTGGAGCGCGTCTTCGGCGCGGCGCAGGGCTCTTATGGGCTTGGACTGAGCGAGACGCTGCAACGCGGCGCTTGGGAGAAGAGAGAAGAGCTCGGCGCAGCCTTTCTCGACGCCGCGGGCTTCGCCTATGACAGGGAGGGCGAGAGCCATCCGGCGCGCGAAAGCTTCGCGGCGCGGATCGCCGGGGCCGACGCGCTGGTTCACATGCAGGACATGGCCGAAACCGATCTTCTCGCCGGCTCCGCCTTCGCAGAGTTCGAGGGCGGCTTTTGCGCGGCCAATCGCGCGCTCGGCGGCGCGGCGGCGCTCACGCATGTCGATCTCACGGACCCGGCGCGGCCGCGTCCGCGCAGCCTGGAAAGCGAGGTCGCGCGCGTCTTGCGCGGCAGGCTCGCCAATCCGCGCTGGCTTTCCGGGCAGATGCGGCACGGGCATCGCGGAGCGGCGGAGATCGCCGAGGCGATCGACAATCTTTACGCCTTCGCGGCGCTTGGGCGTCTCGTGAGCGACGCGCAATTCGATCTCGCGCATCGGGCGACGCTCGGCGACGCCGACGTCTCGGCCTTCCTCGCGCGCGAAAATCCGCGCGCGCTCGAGGCGATTGCGCGCGTTTTCCAGGAGGCGCTGGCGCGCGGGCTCTGGAGCAGCCGACGCAACAGCGTTTATCTTTCCAACGAGGCGCTCGATGACGCACATCGCTGAGCTTGGCGCGAGCGAAGCCTGCGCGCCGCAAATCAAGGGCTGGTGCCCCGGCGCCCTGCAGCCGATGCAAAGCGGCGACGGCCTGCTCATGCGCCCGAAAATTCTGGGCTCGAAGCTCTCGCTCGCCCAGGCTGGCGAGATTGCGGGCGTCGCGCGCGATTGCGGCAACGGCCGCATCGACCTCTCGCAGCGCGCGCAGATGCAGCTGCGGGGCTTAAGCGAGAAATGCTATGCTCCGGCCCTCATGCGTCTCGCCTGCGCGGGGCTCACCGCCCCGGACTTGGGCATGGAGGCGGCGCTGAACATTCTGTCCTCGCCTCTGCCGGGACGGGCCGACGCATTGGTGCAGTCTCTGGCGCAGGCCTTCGCGGGCGATACAGCGCTGCGGGCTTTGCCGTCGAAATTTCTTTTTCTCGTGGACGACGGCGGGCCGGGCCTCGCCGATGTCTTGGCCGACATCCGTCTCGAGATCGGCGACGGAGGCGCTTTTCTCGTCGCCGAGGGAGCGCGCGAGGTCGCCGCCCGGCTCGCCTTCGCGGAGGCGGCGGAAGCGGCGTTGGCCTTGGCGCGCGCCTTCATTCGCCTGCGCGCTGAAGCGCCCTTCGCGCGCCGGCGCATGCGCGCGCTCATCGCCGAGCTCGGCGCCGAGGCGGTTTTCCGCGAGGCCGGACTGAGCCTTGCGCCGCGCCGCGATCTTCAAACTCGGGCCAATCCGGCGGCGCTCATCGGCGCCAGGACGATCGGCGAAACCTGGCTCGCGGGGCTTGGCGTTCCTTACGCGCGTCTCGAGGCCGCGCAGCTCTCTCGCCTCGTCGTCGCGGCTGAGGATTGCGGCGCGACGGAGCTGCGGCTCTCACCCTGGCGCATGATCCTTGTTCCGCTGCCGTCTTGCGCCGACGCCGAGCATATGGTGGACGCCGCCAGCGGCCTGGGTTTCATTGTCGATGCGAAGGATTCCCGCCTCGCGGTCGTCGCCTGTTCCGGCGCGCCGGAATGTCCGCAGGCGCTCGGCCCCACGCGCGAGCGTCTCGACGAGCTCGCACCGCTCGCCGCGCGGCTCGCGCGCGATGGCGTGGGGTTGCATGTCTCCGGTTGCGCCAAGAGCTGCGCGCGGCCAACGCGCGCGCCTGCGACCCTCGTCGCGCGCGGCGAAGATCTTTTCGATCTCGTTTTCGACGGCGACGCCGGGGCAGAGCCCTCCGCGCGGGGCGTCGATCTCGAGGCGGCCGCGCGCCTCTTGGCGCAGCGCGCCGAGGAGCTTGGCCGGTGAGCGGGCGCTACGAATATATTCGCGACGGCGCGGCGATCTATGCGCGCTCCTTCGCGATCATTCGTTCCGAAGCGAAGCTTGCGCGCTTCTCGCCCGACGAAGAGCGCGTCGCGGTGCGCATCATCCACGCTTGCGGCATGGTGGAGGTCGCGGACGACATCGTCTTTTCGCCTGGCGCCGTCGCGGCGGGGCGGCGCGCGCTCAGCGAAGGCGCGCCGATCCTCTGCGACGCCAATATGGTCGCGCATGGCGTCACGCGCGCGCGGCTGCCGGCAGGGAACGCGGTCGTCTGCACGCTCAGCGACCCCGGCGTCGCGGAGCTCGCGCAAAGGCTCGGCGAGACGCGCAGCGCCGCGGCGCTGGAGCTCTGGGGCGAGCGGCTCGGCGGCGCCGTCGTCGCGATCGGCAATGCGCCGACAGCGCTTTTTCATCTGCTCGAAATGCTGGACCAGGGCGCGCCGAAGCCCGCCGTCATCATCGGCATGCCGGTCGGCTTTGTCGGCGCGGCGGAGTCGAAAGAGGCGCTCTCTGCGCAGCGCGCCGTTCCCTTCATCATCGTCAAGGGCCGCAAGGGCGGCAGCGCCATGGCGGCGGCGGCGGTCAACGCGCTGGCGAGCGAGCGCGAATGACGGGCGCAGGCGTTCTGCATGGCGTAGGCCTCGGGCCTGGCGATCCGGAGCTCGTCACGGTGAAGGCCGCGCGGCTCGTCGGCGCGGCCGGAATCGTCGCCTATTTCGCCAAGGCGGGGCGTGACAGCCACGCGCGCAGCATCGCGCGTCCCTATCTGCGCCCGGATTGCGAGGAAATCGCGCTCGCCTATCCAATGACGACCGAGCGGCCTTTCTACACGACGGAATATATCGACGCGCTGCGCGGCTTTTACGAGGAGAGCGCCGAGCGCCTCGCGAAGCCTCTCAGAGAGGGACACGACGTCGCGCTTCTGTGCGAGGGCGATCCGATGTTCTACGGCTCGTTCATGCATATTTTCGTGCGGCTCGAGCCGCGTTTCCGCGTCGAAATCTGCGCCGGCGTCTCCGGCATGTCCGGTTGCTTCGCCGCGGCGCGCGCGCCGATGACCTGGGGCGATGACACGCTCACTGTCGTGCCCGCGACGCTCGACGAGACAGGCCTCGAACGCCGCCTCGCCGAGGCGGACGCCGCCGTCGTGATGAAGCTCGGCGGCAATTTCCCCAAGCTCAGACGCGTGCTGACGCGGCTCGGGCTCGTCGAGCGCGCGATCTATATCGAGCGCGGCACGATGGCGGGCGAGAAGATCCTTCCCTTCCGGGAAAAGCTCGACGACGCTGCGCCCTATTTCGCCATGGTGCTCGCGCCGGGGCACGGGCGGCGGCCATGAACGTGGGGCGCGGCCGTCTCGTCCTCGTCGGGCTCGGGCCTGGCGGCCCCGGCTATCTGACCGAAGACACGCGGGCGGCGCTCGAGACGGCGCAGGATCTCATCGGCTATGCCCCCTATCTCGCGCGCCTGCCGGACCGCACGGGGCAGACGCGGATTGCGAGCGACAATCGCGTCGAGCTGGAGCGCGCACGCGAAGCATTGCGGCGCACGGCGGAAGGACGCCGCGTCGCGCTCGTTTCGGGCGGCGATCCCGGCGTCTTCGCGATGGCGGCGGCGGTGTTCGAAGCGATCGAAACGGGCGATCCGGCATGGCGCGCGCTCGACGTCGAGGTGCTGCCGGGCGTCTCGGCGATGCTTGCGGCGGCAGCGCGGCTCGGCGCGCCACTCGGCGGCGATTTTTGCGCGATCTCGCTCTCCGACAACTTAAAGCCTTGGGAGACGATCGCGAGGCGCCTCGAATGCGCCGCGCGGGGCGACTTCGTCATGGCGCTCTACAATCCCGCCTCGCGCGCGCGCCCGGACCGCATAAACGACGCTTTCGCGATCCTGCGCGCGGAGCTCGCGCCGCAGACGCTGGTTGTCTTCGCGAAATCCATTGGCCGCCCCGAGGAGGAGATCGTCATCGCCGATCTTGCGAGCGCCGATCTCTCGCTCGTCGACATGGCGACGCTCGTCATCATCGGCGCCAGGGGCACAAGATGCATCGCGCGGGAAGGCGCGCGGCCCTTCGTCTACACCTCGCGGCGCGTCTCGTGAGCGGGCGCTGGCTCACGATCATCGGTGTCGGCGAAGATGGCGCGCTGTCGTCGGCCGCGCGCGCGCTCATCGACGGGGCGACCGTTATCTTCGGCGGCGCGCGGCATCTCGCGCTCATCGGTCCGACCGAGGCCGTGCAATGCTCGTGGCCCTCTCCCTTCTCGCTGGGAGTAGCGCAGGTGATGGAGCGTCGCGGCGCGCCGACCGTCGTGCTGGCTTCCGGCGATCCTTACTTTTTTGGCGTTGGCGCGACGCTCGCCGAGAAAATCGCGCGCGAAGAAATTTTTTGCCTGCCGGCGCCCTCGACCTTCTCGCTCGTCGCCGCGCGGCTCGCCTGGAGCCAGCAGGATTGCGCGCTCCTGTCGCTGCACGGCCGCGCCTTCGAGCGCATCACGCCGCATCTGCAGCCGGCAAGACGGCTCATCGCGCTCTCCTGGGACGAGACGACGCCCACGCGCCTCGCGGCGCATCTTGCGGCAAGAGGTTTCGGGCGCTCCGTCGTGCATGTGCTCGAAAATCTCGGCGGTCCGCGCGAGCGCGTGCGCTCGGCCGCGGCGGGGGAATTCGCGCTTTCTGACGTCTCGCCGCTCAACGCCGTCGCCGTCGCGCTGGTCGCCGATCAAGATGCTCGCGTCATTCCGCGGGCGCCGGGTCTTCCCGATGAATGGTTCGAGCACGACGGACAGCTCACCAAGCGCGACGTGCGCGCCGTGACGCTTTCGGCGCTCGCGCCGAGGAAGGGCGAATGGCTCTGGGACATCGGCGCCGGCGCGGGCTCGATCGCCATCGAATGGATGCTCACCGATCCCGCCAATCGCGCGGTCGCGATCGAGCGCGACGAGACGCGCGCCGCGCGCATCGCAAGAAACGCCGCCGCGCTCGGGGTTCCCGATCTGGAAATCTTGCGTGGCGCGGCGCCGGCGGCGCTCGCAGGGCTGGAGAAGCCCGACGCGATCTTCATCGGCGGGGGAGGACGTGACGCGATCGACGCCGCCTGGGCCGCGCTGCCGAGTGGCGGACGCA
The DNA here is from genome assembly GCA_963829075.1 of uncultured Alphaproteobacteria bacterium. Classification (GTDB taxonomy): domain Bacteria; phylum Pseudomonadota; class Alphaproteobacteria; order Rhizobiales; family Beijerinckiaceae; genus Methylocystis. The sequence continues at coordinate 137,766 of CAWHHH010000023.1, forward strand.
TCGTCGCCAATGCGGTGACGCTGGAGACGCAGGCGCTGCTCTTCGACTTTTTCGAGGCGCGAGGCGGCGATCTCGTAGAAGTGCGGGTCGCCAAGGCGCGCGGGATCGGACGGTTTCACGCGCTCGATGCGGCGATGGGCGTGCTGCAATGGCGAGGGCAGAAGCCGTGAGCGCGTGTTATGCCATCGGCGTCGGCGGGCGGAGAGGGGTGGACGCCATAGCGCTCGTAGCGCTTACGCGCGAGGCCGCGGCGCGCTGCGGAGTCGGCGTCGAGGGCTCAGCCTTCGCCGCGCTCGCCGGACGCGAGGACGAGGAAAATTTTCGTAAAGCGGCGAAACTTCTCGGCGCGCGGCTCGTGCTGCTGCCGCTCGAAAAATTGCGCGCGCGCGACGCCGAGCTTCTCACCCGCTCGCCGCGCGTCGAAGCGATGTTTGGCGTCGGCAGCCTCGTCGAGGCTTTGGCGCTCACTGCGGCGGGAGAGGGGAGCCGGCTGCTCGCCCCGCGCCTCGCGACCGACCGCCTCGCCTGCGCGATCGCCGCGGCGCAAGACGGAGCGCGCGAATGATACGGTTCTCGCGGAGCAAGCTCGATCAAGCGCGTTCCCTCCCCCCTTGCGGGGGAGGGTTAGGGTGGGGGGTCGCGAGACTTTTCCTTGGATCGCGCGACCCCCTCCCCCAGCCCCTCCCCACAAGGGGGAGGGGAGTCTTGGCCGCCTTCCGAGCCCAGCTTCGGGAGGCCGCATGACCGTGCATTTCATCGGCGCGGGGCCGGGCGCCGCCGATCTCCTGACGCTGCGCGGCCGCGATCTCATCGCGCGCTCGCCGGTCTGTCTCTATGCCGGCTCGCTCGTGCCACAAGGCGTGCTCGCGCATTGTCCGCAAGGCGCGCGCATTATCGACACGGCGCCCTTGTCGCTCGACGCGATCCTCGCCGAGATGGAGAGCGCGCACGCGCAAGGACAGGACGTGGCGCGGCTTCACTCCGGCGATCTTTCGATCTGGAGCGCGGTGGGCGAGCAGATGCGGCGTCTCGATCGCCTCGGCATCCCCTTTACGATGACGCCGGGCGTGCCCGCCTTCGCGGCCGCCGCCGCCGCGCTGAAGCGCGAGCTGACATTGCCGGAGGTCGCGCAATCCCTTGTGCTGACCCGCACGAGTGGGCGCGCCTCGGCGATGCCGCCAACCGAGACGCTTGAGGTCTTCGCAAAATCGCGCGCGACGCTCGCGATCCATCTCTCGATCCATGCGCTCGCGCGCGTCGTCGCAGAACTCACGCCGCATTACGGCGCCGATTGCCCGGTCGCGGTGGCCTTTCGCGCCTCTTGGCCCGACGAGCGCATTTTGCGCGCGACGCTCGGGACGATCGTAACGCTTGTGGCAGCCGAGCCGATGGAGCGCACCGCGCTGATCCTTGTCGGCGCCGCGCTGGCCACTGATGATTTTCGCGAGAGCGCGCTTTACGACGCCGGCTACGACCGGCGCTTCCGGCCAAGGGGAGGGGAGTAGGAGCGAACGACGTGCAAGCGTCAGCCCCACAATTTGCGTGTGTCCAACCAAATCACGCGGCCGCCCTTGCCGCGCACTTTTTCCAGCATGTCTTTCGTGCCGCCGCCACCGTCGGGCGCCTCTCCGTTCCAGAGGCAGATGAAGTCGACTTTGTCCGCGCCATAGCGTTCGGCGGCCTCCCGCATCCAAATATTGTTCTGCTCGTAAGCGTCGGTCCCGTCGGGCGTCTCGCACTCGCGCGGCAAGACGTGCAAGGTCGCGCGCGCCTTGGCCGCGAAAAAACGCTCGCGCCAGCCGTTTCCGGCGAAGGTTACGGATTTTTCGAGAAACTTCAACTCTTCGAAGGGGATGTAAAGCTCGAGCCGCGCCCCGCGCGCCAGCGCCGCTTCGGCAAACAGAAGATCCCCGCCACAGGCGCCGCCGCAAATGGATAGATCGCCCGCGCCCAGACCGATCTCGTCCAGCGCCTCTCCGATCGCCTTGGCGGCGACGGGCTCCTTGTCGGGGGGAAAGCGCGGGACCTTGCGGCCGGGCGCGTCGATCATATGGCCGCTGAACAGCGCCACCTTGCGCGGCGCTTGCGATGCTGCCTGCTCCACGGCCGGGCTCCTGATCTTCGAGATGCGTCGATCAGCTTACATAGCGCGGGAAGGATTCTGCGCGACTTAACGCGGAGGAATGTCGAAGACGCTCGGCAAATGGCTGTCCAACACTTGCCTTTCCGCCGCCTTGCGCCCTATCGCCGCGAGTTCGTCCATGTTCGAGGGATTGTCCATCTGCGAGATCTGAGCGAGCTTCTCGGGCGTGGCGTCAATGTCCAGCTCGCCCTTGAGCCATTTCGCGTCAAGCGAAGCATTGTAGCGGGCGTAGGTCGCGAGCTGCGGTCCGGCTTCGCTGTCGAGCTTCATGTCGCCGACGGCGCGATCGATGATCCACGGTGTGAGGCAATGCGTCAGCCATTGCAGCAGCCCGTGGTTTGTGCGGGCGCAATCGTCCATGAGGGATTTGAGCGCCGACAGCCCCTGTCCTGCAGCGAATTTTTGTGGGCTGAACGGCTCCTTGTAAGACCCGGTTCCAATCGAGATGAGCAGCAATTCGTCCTTGCCGGTCCGCCATTTGAATCCATGGCCTTGAAGGGCGGCGAGCATCAGCAACTGCAGGGCTGGATCATTGAACGGGCTGACCCCGCCGTCGACGAAAACGCCGTCGACCACGGAGCCGCGGCGGGAGGATATCTTGATTTCCTCCGGCTCGAAATAGGTGGGGGCCGCGGTGCTGGCCCGAACCACCTGCGTGAGCTTCAAGGCGCCGTCCTCCGTCGCATAACGCGCGCCCGGGCAGTTCGTCAGCGGCCAGGGGCTGCCGGTGTCGAGCCGCTTGGTCATGATCATGAGACCGGTTTTGACGCGGTCGCTTGAAAGCGTCGTGTCTGCGCCGAGCTTGGCGTCCAGAGCCTCCTGAAGAGGCTCAGAAGGGAATTTGGGCGTTAAAATTCCTTCGAGCTTTGACCGGGTGAGCTTATTGATCAATTGGCTGAAGAGATTGCCGCCGGGTTTGAAAACGCTTGCGCCAATCCCGTGATAAAGCGTCTTTAATTCCGCGACCGTCATCCCGCAGGCGAGACCCGCTGCGATGATGGATCCGGTCGAGGTGCCGCCAATCAGATCGAAATAATCGCAAAGAAGCAGGCTGTCGTTTCCATATCGCGCGCGAAGCTTGGCCTCGATCACTTCGAGAAACTCGAGCGTGAGCACGCCCCTGATGCCGCCGCCGTCGAGCGACAGGATGCGTTTCGGCCCATGGGCCGGATCGAAGTGCTGTTCTCTCGTCGGCGTGGTCATTTCAGCGTCTCCTCAAACTTCTTCCAGTTGCACGATGCGTTTCAAACCTCCCTCGGGCCGCGGGCGCCCCCCGGCTCGAAGGCAAGGATCTTCGAGTTTTGCGTCTTAGACAAGACAGGGTGAAGGACGCGCCGAGGGACGCGCGCCGGTTGGCGCGTGTCAAGATTTCATGTTGGCATCAGCTCGACAGCAACGATTCAGTTTTCCTGCACTCTGCGGGGATCGGGCGCATTATCCCATGCGCATTTTAAGGGAGTGAAAAACCATGGCGCAACCATTCCTCGGCCAAATCCTCCTCGTGGGATTCAATTTTGAGCCGCAAGGTTGGGCGTTTTGCAACGGGCAGCTGTTGGCCATCCAACAAAATACGGCGCTGTTCTCGCTGCTTGGCACCACTTATGGAGGCGATGGAATCCGAACCTTCGCGCTGCCCAACTTGCAAAGCCGCGTGCCGATCCACATGGGCCAGGGCGCCGGCCTGTCGCCTTATACGATCGGCGAGATGACGGGCGTGGAAACCGTGACCCTTCTGGCGAATCAAATGCCCCAGCACAACCACCTGATCAACGCGACCAACGCCGCTGGCGGGGTGCAAACTCCGGCCAACAATTTCCTTGCCGCGGGTACCGCCAGCGGCCGGCCGGCGGACATCTACTCCGCGGGGCCGTCGCAGGGGACGCTGAGCCCGAACGCCGTGACTAATGCCGGCGGCAACCAGCCGCACACCAACATCCAGCCGGTGCTGGCGATGAACTACATCATCGCGCTGCAAGGCATTTTTCCGTCGCGTAACTGACGATCGCCTCGATGACCGGCGGGGCGCGCGAGTTCGAATTCGCCGGAGGTCTTTTGCGCCTGCGGCCCGAAACCGTAGCGGACGAAGACTTTCGCTTCGCGCTGTTTTGCGTTTCGCGCCCCCCGGAAGAGGATTTTTCGCCGCTCGGTCCGGAATTGGCGCAGCGCCTGCTGCGCCAGCAATTTCGGGCCCAAAGTTACGGCTATCGCGCCGACTACCCCAACGCGCGCTTCGACATCATCGAATTCGAGGAAGCGCGCGTCGGTCATGTCGTCGTCGACGTCGCCGACACGCAAATGCGCATCGTCGATCTGGCGATCCTTCCCGAGCGACGTAGCGCCGGGCTCGGCGAGGCGGTGCTGGCTCGCTTGATCGTTGAGGCGCAGGATCGCCATCTGGCTTTGCGCGCGAGCGTGCTGAACGGCAACGAGGGCTCGCTGCGCTTTTGCCGGCGACTGGGCTTCGCGCCGATCGGCGAGCCGACGGCCTTGTTCACCGAGCTCGAATGGCGCGGCGCTTAAGGTCAAATGTGCCGATGCGGGCAGAACACGGAAACTGAAAAGGGTCATAAACCCAATCCAGGGTTTATCTCGCGCTCTACGCCTTTGGAGCGCAAAACATTGGGGGTGCAAAATGCGTTTTTGGCTCATCGCTGGCGGCTGTCTTGCCGCTTTACAACCCGCGCTGGCGGAGCAGAACGCGCCGACCGGGGTCCTCGTCGGCGAAATCGCGCGAGCCGGCGCCGCGCAATGCTTCTTAAATCGCGGCTTCTCCACCTTCCAACGCAACTTCAACGTTGCCGTCGCCGCCGGAACGAAGGCGGTAATCAGTTTTCCGAGCGCCTTCTGTCAGGGCCATGAGCTTGGCGGCGTGGCGGTCTTGAACTTCTCCGGCCCGAATTCCGGCACGATTCAATTCAACAGATCTTCGGACACGGCTCTGGGGTCGCAGGGGACCGCTTTTTCCAACTACTCTGAAACTTTTGTGTCGAACACGCACGAGATCATCGTGAAGTTCGACATCCCGGGGCTGTGGTCGGTCGATCTGACGCTCGAGGCCTCTTATCCCTGACCGATCGAGGCCTCGCGCGCACGTAGCTCCTGCGGAAACGAGCAGCCCGCCGGGGCGCCATAGCCCGAGGCGGGCACGAGAAAGATATTGAGATCGCCATAGCGCGTCGAGGCGGCCGACAATTTGAGAAATCCGTCGCCTTGTCGCCGCGCTTCGCTGTCGCACAGCGCGGCGACAAGGCGGGCGGCGAAAAGCAAGTTCTCCCAGTCTTTCGCGTCGGCGTCCGCATAATCCCGGCTCGAGAGATCGGAAGAGATCCCCTGCAGCCGAGGCTTGCCGTCCTGGCCCTCGAGGAGCGCTATCCGCAGATAGGGGGGCGCGTAGCCGCTCCAGGCGCCTTGCGCCTCGAGCTCGCCCGATGACCCCCGACCGAAGGTCGCCCCAGAGAGCTCGTGAATGAGGTATTCCGGGGCGCCATGCGCGAGGCGTACGAGCCAGGGATCGCAATAGGCGTAGTCGAGGGCGCGCGGCCTTCGGCGCAACCGGAAGGAGGCTTGCATCGCATCCGCCGCCCTGAAGCTCGCGAGGTCAGCGAGCGCCGCGACCGTCGGCGCGAAGCTGCTCGTGAGAGCGGTCGCAGCGGCCCCTGTCAGCACGCGACGACGATGTATCGCCATGGTCTTCCCCCAATTTTCAACAGCCCTACCGAATTTAAACCATGAAACTTCGCTTCAGGGAAACGCTTTTTGGCAATAGCGACGCTGGCTCAAGACGATCGACCCCTGTCGCGCGACGCGTCGATCCGCCTGTGATCGGCGCTGGTTTCCGTTTCGAACGCCGGCCGGCGATTTCTCAGTGACGCGAGGGCGCTATAGGATGGCGTCCCCTTGAGCGTGTAGGAGCCGCTGCAGCGATGTCGCTTATCCCTTCCTGTCGCGCTGCGGTCGCGCCCTTCATGGCGATGGAGGTGTTGCGCGAGGCGCGTCGGCTCGAGCGCGAAGGGCGGCACATCGTCCATATGGAGCTTGGTGAGCCGGGCGCGCCGACGCCGCGTCGCCTCCTCGAAGCGGCGCAGCGCGCGCTCGCCGCGGGCGCGCCGGGTTATGGCGAGGCCGCGGGCGATCCGGCGCTGCGTGCGCGCATCGCTTTGCATTACCGCGAGCATTATGGCGTCGAGCTCAGCCCAGAGCGCGTGATGGTCACGACGGGCTCGTCCGGCGCTTTCCTCCTCGCCTTTCTCTCAGCCTTCGACGCGGGTGCGCGCATCGGCGTCACGGCGCCGGGCTATCCCGCCTATCTCAACATTCTCGAAGCTTTGGGCCTCGTCGCTGCGCCGATCGAGATCGGCGAGGAGACGCGCTTTGCGCCGACCGCAGCGCTGATTGAAGCGGCGCATCGCAAAGAGCGTCTCGACGGATTCTTGCTGATGAGTCCCGCCAATCCCACCGGCGCGATGATCTCGGGTTCGGAACTGGCCAGGATCGCGGCCTTCTGCGAGGAGGCGGGCGTCACGCTCGTAGCCGACGAAATTTATCACGGGCTCGAATATGAGGAGCCGGCGCCAACCGCCTTGCGCTTTTTGCAAGACGCGATCGTCGTGAACTCCTTCTCCAAATATTACGCGATGACGGGATGGCGCCTCGGCTGGATCGTCGCGCCCGAAAGCCTCGCGCGGCCGATCGAGCGGCTGCAACAGTCGCTCGCGATCTGCGCGCCGACGCTCGCGCAGCGCGTCGCGCTGGAGGCTTTCGAGGCGCGCGAGGAGCTGGAGGCGATCAAGGCGGGCTATGCGAAGAGCCGCGCGCGGCTCGTCGAGCGGCTTCCTCAGATCGGGCTGCCGCGTTTCGCGCCCCCGGACGGGGCCTTCTACATCTATGCGGATGTCGCGCATCTGACGCAGGATTCCGTCGCGTTCTGCGCTCGGATGCTGGAGGAGGCGGGCGTCGCCGCGACTCCCGGCGTCGATTTCGACCGCGCGCGCGGTCGAAAGACGCTGCGCCTTTCTTACGCCGGCGGCGAGGCGGAGGTCGCGCTGGGGCTCGATCGCCTCGCCGACTGGCTGCGAGGCTCGCGCTAGACTAGTGCATCGATTCCGTAGCGGTTGTCATTTGTGCGGGATTCATTCTGGCGCCGCTGCGGTATAGCGTTCTGCTTGATTCGTAATGGGGTTGACGAAGATGGCGGCATGGCGACAAGCGTTGGCGTTGGTGATCGAAGATGAGGATTTGGTTCAGCTCACGACGATTGCGCGCTCGCGCACGGAGCCGGCGAGGCGTGTGGAGCGCGCGCGGATCTTGCTGGCCTATCGCGAAGAACCGTCGTTTTTCGCCGTCGGCCGGGCGCTGGGATTGCACCATCAGACCGTGCAGCGCTGCGTCGAACGGGCGGTGGCCCTCGGCCCGCTGGCGGCGCTCGACGAGCGTCCGCGGCCAGGCAAGGCGCCCCTCATCACGACCGAGGCCAAGGCTTGGGTGGTGTCGCTGGCCTGCCGCAAGGCCAAGGAACTCGGCTATCCGCATGAAGTTTGGACGACGCGTCTGCTGGCGCGCCATGCGCGCGAGCATGGGCCGGCGGCAGGCCATGTCTGTCTTGCCCAGCTGGCGCAAGGCACTGTGTGCAAGATCCTCGATCAGCATGAGGTGAAGCCGCACAAGGTGCGCTACTACCTGGAGCGCCGCGACGCCGACTTCGAGGCGAAGATGGCCGAAGTGCTGTGCGTCTATCGTGAAGTGGCCCTTCTCAAGGAAGCCGCTGAGGCAGGCGAAGGCGACGGGAGCGTCGTGATCGTCTCCTACGATGAAAAGCCTGGGGTGCAGGCGATCGGAACGACGGCGCCGGATTTGCCGCCCAAGCCTCATGAGCACGAGGCCTTTGGGCGCGATCACGAGTATGTCCGACACGGAACGCTGAGCCTGCTCGCCGGCATTGATCTGATGACCGGCAAGGTTCACGCCCTGGTCAGAGATCGTCATCGCAGTCGAGAATTCATCGAGTTCCTCGAGCTGCTCGACGCGGCCTATCCGACGAACGCGGCGATCAAGGTGATCCTCGACAATCATTCGGCGCATGTCTCCAAGGAAACCAAAGCCTGGCTCGCCAGGCAGCCGGTGGGCCGCTTCACGTTCACCTTCACGCCCAAGCATGGCTCCTGGCTCAATCTCATCGAAGGCTTCTTCTCCAAGCTGGCTCGCTCCGTGCTGCGTCATATCCGCGTCGCGTCAAAGCAAGAGCTGAAAGAACGCCTCATCGGCGCCATCGACGACGTCAACCAACATCCCGTAGTCCATTCATGGACTTACAAACTCGACGCAGCCTGATATGATTCGAACTTCCGAAACGCTGGACCAGTACATCGATTCCGTAGCGGTTGTCATTTGTGCGGGATTCATTCTGGCGCCGCTGCGGTATAGCGTTCTGCTTGATTCGTAATGGGGTTGACGAAGATGGCGGCATGGCGACAAGCGTTGGCGTTGGTGATCGAAGATGAGGATTTGGTTCAGCTCACGACGATTGCGCGCTCGCGCACGGAGCCGGCGAGGCGTGTGGAGCGCGCGCGGATCTTGCTGGCCTATCGCGAAGAACCGTCGTTTTTCGCCGTCGGCCGGGCGCTGGGATTGCACCATCAGACCGTGCAGCGCTGCGTCGAACGGGCGGTGGCCCTCGGCCCGCTGGCGGCGCTCGACGAGCGTCCGCGGCCAGGCAAGGCGCCCCTCATCACGACCGAGGCCAAGGCTTGGGTGGTGTCGCTGGCCTGCCGCAAGGCCAAGGAACTCGGCTATCCGCATGAAGTTTGGACGACGCGTCTGCTGGCGCGCCATGCGCGCGAGCATGGGCCGGCGGCAGGCCATGTCTGTCTTGCCCAGCTGGCGCAAGGCACTGTGTGCAAGATCCTCGATCAGCATGAGGTGAAGCCGCACAAGGTGCGCTACTACCTGGAGCGCCGCGACGCCGACTTCGAGGCGAAGATGGCCGAAGTGCTGTGCGTCTATCGTGAAGTGGCCCTTCTCAAGGAAGCCGCTGAGGCAGGCGAAGGCGACGGGAGCGTCGTGATCGTCTCCTACGATGAAAAGCCTGGGGTGCAGGCGATCGGAACGACGGCGCCGGATTTGCCGCCCAAGCCTCATGAGCACGAGGCCTTTGGGCGCGATCACGAGTATGTCCGACACGGAACGCTGAGCCTGCTCGCCGGCATTGATCTGATGACCGGCAAGGTTCACGCCCTGGTCAGAGATCGTCATCGCAGTCGAGAATTCATCGAGTTCCTCGAGCTGCTCGACGCGGCCTATCCGACGAACGCGGCGATCAAGGTGATCCTCGACAATCATTCGGCGCATGTCTCCAAGGAAACCAAAGCCTGGCTCGCCAGGCAGCCGGTGGGCCGCTTCACGTTCACCTTCACGCCCAAGCATGGCTCCTGGCTCAATCTCATCGAAGGCTTCTTCTCCAAGCTGGCTCGCTCCGTGCTGCGTCATATCCGCGTCGCGTCAAAGCAAGAGCTGAAAGAACGCCTCATCGGCGCCATCGACGACGTCAACCAACATCCCGTAGTCCATTCATGGACTTACAAACTCGACGCAGCCTGATATGATTCGAACTTCCGAAACGCTGTACTAGCTCCCGAAGGTCGCCCGGGCCCGCTTCCACCAGCCGCCCTTCTTGGGGGCGGAGGGATCGGCCTCGGTGATGACGATTTCCGAGCGCGCCGCGTGGCTCGGCTCGGGCTCGGCGGGCGGAGGCGCAGCTTCGGGCGACGCCGTCTCCGCAATGGCCTCGGGCGCGGGCCGGGGAGCCTGGGTCGTCGCGGCCTCGCGCGGCGTGTCGGGGGACGGCTCCATCGTCGCGGCCGCGGGTGGCGGTTCGACAGAGATTGCGGGAGCCTCCTCGACGGGCTCCGCGCCGCGTGGGGCTTCGCTCACGCCTTCCGCCGCGGCCTGCTGGCCCTCCGGGAGCGCCTGCGGATTGCGGAACTCGGGCGCGAGCGGGGTGGAGCGGGTCCAGCGACCCGGACCTCGGCCGCGGCCGCGCGTGGGGCGGCGGGCCTCGCCGTTCGACGCCGGCTGACCCTCGAGCTGCGCCATGAAGGCGAGGCCCTCGTCGGAAGGCTGCGCCTGCCCCTCGGCCACGGGTTGGTCCGAATAGGCTTCGGACGCCTCGCCGAGATTTGAAGCGAAGTCGTCGCGACCGCCGCGTCCGCGCCGACGCCGCCTGCGGCGCGAGCGGGACTGAGCGTCGGCGCCCTCATCGCCTTCGCCTTCCGCGAAAGCGCCGCCTTCGGCCGCGAATTCCGGCTCGCCGCGCTTCTCCGTGCGTCTCGGACGCGCTTCGGCTTCGACGGGCGGCGCTTCGCTCGTGTCCGGCGCGGCTTCCGCTTCGGCGGGCTCCTCTTGCGCGAGCTCGGGCGGCAGCGAATCGACGCGCAGATGCTGCGGCGAAGGTCTGGCGCGCTGGCCGCTCGCCGGCTCGCCGCGCTCCAGCGCGTGATAATTCGCGCCCGTGAGCGAATCGTCGGCGGCCACCATGATGTGCACGCCGAAACGCTGCTCCATCGCCTGGAGATGCGCGCGCTTCTGGTTCAAGGTGTAGAGCGCGACGGGCGTGCGCGTGCGCAGCACGACGTCATGCGCGGCGCTGCGCACGAGCGCTTCCTCGAGCACGCGCAGCACATGCAGCGCGATCGACGCCGTCGAGCGCACCGTGCCGGCGCCGGCGCAGTGCGGGCAGGGCGCGGTCGAGCCCTCGACGACGCCCGCGCGGATGCGCTGGCGCGACATTTCCAGAAGGCCGAAATGCGAGATCCGCCCCACCTGGATGCGCGCGCGATCGTTCTTGAGCGCTTCCTTGATTCTGCGTTCGACCGCGCGATTGTTGCGGCTCTCCTCCATATCGATGAAGTCGACGACGATGAGGCCCGCAAGGTCGCGCAGCCGCAACTGGCGCGCGACCTCGTCGGCGGCCTCGAGATTGGTGCGCAGCGCCGTGTCCTCGATATTGTGCTCGCGCGTGGCGCGTCCCGAGTTCACGTCGATCGCGACGAGCGCCTCGGTCTGATTGATCACGAGATAGCCGCCCGACTTCAGCGTGACCTGATTGGAGAACATCGCGTCGAGCTGCGCTTCGACGCCGGCTTCCGCGAAGATTGGCGTCGGCTCCCGGTAGAGCTTGACGTTGCGCGCATGGCTGGGCATCAGCATGCGCATGAAGGCCTGGGCCTCGCGGTGCGCCTCGGACCCCGCGACGTGAACCTCGTCGATGTCCTGTCCATAAAGATCGCGGATCGCGCGCTTGATGAGCGAGCCTTCCTCATAGACGAGGGTCGGCGCGCTCGAGCGCAGCGTCAGCTCTCGCACGCTTTCCCACATGCGCAGCAGATATTCGAAGTCCCGCTTGACTTCCGGCTTCGTGCGGGTCGCGCCGGCGGTGCGCAGGATCACGCCCATGCCTTCCGGCACGTCGAGATCCTGAACGATCTCCTTGAGGCGTCTGCGGTCCGCGCCGTCGGTGATCTTGCGCGAGATGCCACCGCCGCGCGCCGTGTTGGGCATCAGCACGCAAAAGCGGCCGGCGAGCGAAAGATAGGTCGTCAGCGCCGCGCCCTTGTTTCCGCGCTCTTCCTTGACGACCTGCACGAGCAGCACCTGGCGGCGCTTGATGACTTCCTGAATCTTATATTGGCGGCGCGCCCGCGGCGCCCGGTAAGGCACCTCCTCCATTGCGTCGCCGCCGATATGCTCGACGTGCTGCTCCTCGTCGTCCGCCTCTTCTTCTTCCTCTTCCTCTTCCCGTTCCGGCGCGCGTCGCGCCTCGCGCAGGCGTTGCGCCTCTTCGTCGCGTTCGTCCTGGCGGCGGGCCTTGGCCTCGTGATCCTGCTCGATCGGCTGAAACTCGCCTTCTTCGACCGCGCCGAGCTCGACGACGCCGAAGCCCGACGGATCGACCGACAGGGTTTCGTGGAGGGGGAACGCAGCGGCGGGTTCGCCCTCGGCTTCGGCCTCGAGCTCGACCCCGGTCGTGGGGCTCTCCTCAGCCGCTTCAATCGGCGCGACGGAGGCCTCCGCGCCCTCGGGCGCGCGCTCGACGAGCGCCGCGGCGCTCTCGGTCTCGATGACCGATTCGGGCGCCGGCGTCTCGACAGCCGAAATCTCCGCGCCGTCGAAGGCGGCTTCCGCCTCGCGCCCTTCCAAAGCCTCCGACGCCTCGATCAATGTCTCGTCTTGGGCGGCCTCGCTCAGCGTTTCGTCGGCGCGGTGGCGCTTCTCGGCGGACTCGAAACGACGGCGGCGCGAGCGGCGGCCGCGACCCTGCTGTTGCGGCCGCGGCTCTTCGTCCTCGGCCTGAAGATGAGCGCGGCTCTCCTCCTCGAGGAGCGCGAGCCGATCCGCGACCGGAATCTGGTAATAGTCCGGGTGAATTTCCGCGAAGGCCAGGAAGCCGTGGCGGTTGCCGCCGTAGTCGACGAAGGCCGCCTGCAGCGACGGCTCGACGCGCGTGACTTTCGCGAGATAGATATTGCCTCGCAGCGGTCTCTTATCGGCGGCCTCGAAATCGAATTCCTGGACTTTATTCCCGCGCAGCACCACGACCCGGGTCTCTTCCGGGTGGGAGGCGTCGATCAGCATTTTGTTGGGCATGGGGAACTCGTTTTCGCATCACGCGCGACGGGTCGGGGCAGGGCTGCGCGAGCCGACGTTTCGGGCTCGCCACCGCCGCCGGAAGACTCCGTGTTGCGCGGACGCTGGATGGGAAGGATAGGGAAAGCCTGTCGGGGCTCATCGAGACGCTCGGCGCGCTTGTCCCTCGAACGGAATCGTTCGAGCGATAGAAAATCACGCCAGAATCAGAAAGTTGAAGCGAATTCTGGTCGCAACAGTCTTTCAACTTTTGCGGAATTTGCTCCAGCGCGCTCGAACCCCTAGGCGCATGAATCGGCGACCGCGAGCTGACGCGGCGTGCGCCGCCGCTCGAAACCGCCGGAGGGAGATGACGGAGACGAGCTTCAACCCCCGCTCCGGCGATCCGCCTCGCGACTGCGAAGCTCATCGAACGGATCGGGCGCGTCGCGGTCAAATCCGCGCGGGCTCGCCAGTAACGCGTCACGAAAGACCTTTCGGGGGTCGCACCGCCCCTTCAGAGCGACCGCCCGCCCCGAAGGGACTGCGGTCGTTGGGTGAATGGCTCGCCGCGCGGCGCCGGTCTCGCGGGGCGAGGGGCCGGCGCGGCCTCCGTCCTTTTTAATAGCGTCGCCCGCCGCGCGCCGCAAGCGCCCAGGCGGCGCCTAACCCCCGAGAATCTGTCGAGAACCGTCAAAAATCCTGGCGGGAGGGCCGTTTTGGGGCTAGCTCTGCCTCAAATCCGGTCGGGGAGACGAGCCTTGATTCTCATTCGCGCCCTCCCGCTTTTACCGCGAGGCCCATTCGCGGCTTGCCTCGATCGGCTGCGCCGCGTCGCCTGGCGCCGCGCCGCGGCGCTTCTATTAGCGTCCCTCCTGTGCTGGGGAGGCCAGAGCCTGGCGCAGACCGCGCCGCCGGCCGCCCAGGCTCCCGCGCCGCGGGCGGGGGCGGGCGTCTCGGCGATCGCCGCGAGGATCGACCGGCGCGGCGCGACCACACGCCTGATCTTTGAACTGACGGGGCCTACGACGGCTTCGGCCTCCGCCGCGACCGGGCCACGGGTCGTCGTGGACCTCCCGGAAGTCGCCTTTCTGATCGATCCGGCGGTCGGCGCCGCGGCGCCTGCGCAGCCCGTTCGGTTGCGCGGCGCGACGGCCGAGGCGGACGCCTCGCTGATCCGGTCCTTCCGCTTCGGCCGATTCGCGCCCGGCCGCTCGCGCATCGTCATCGATCTGACGCGGCCGGCGAAAGCGGCGCGGGTCGAGAGCGTCCAGCGGCCCGAGGGCGTCCGGCTGGAGATCGACCTCGTTGCGGAAAGTCCGTGGGCTTTCGCCGCGGCGGTCGCGCAGAGGGTCAAGGCGGAGGCGGCCGAAGCCGGCGCGCCCCCGGCCGTCCGGGAGCCGGCGGCCGCCGAGAAGAGCCAGCTTCCGCTCGTCGTGCTCGATCCGGGCCACGGCGGCGTCGACATGGGCGCTCAGAGCCGCCATGGCGACATGGAGAAAATGATCGTTTTCGACTTCGCCGAGGCTCTGAAAACGAAGATCGAGGCGCGGGGCAAGCAGCGCGTGGCGCTGACGCGCGAGGAGGATGTCTATATCCCCTTGAACGACCGCGTGCGTTTCGCGCGAGAGCGCGGCGCCGCGCTGTTCCTCTCGATCCATGCCGATACTTTGGGCGCCGGCGGGGTGCGCGGCGCGACGATCTACACGGTCGCGGCGCGCGCCTCCGACGCCGAATCGGCGCGCATCGCCGAGAAGGAAAATCTCGCCGACCAGGTGGCGGGCGTCGAGGAAGTCGCACAGCCCGAGGAGGTCGACGACATCCTCTTCGACCTCGCGCGGCGCGAGACGCGGGCGCTCGGGCGCGAATTCGCCCAGACGCTTCTGGTCAAATGGCGCGAGCGTGCGAGCCTCAACAAGAATCCTACCCGCTCGGCCGGCTTCGTCGTGCTGAAGGCGCATGACGTGCCCTCGGCGCTGCTGGAGCTCGGTTATCTGTCGAGCGAGCAGGATCTATCGAATCTGACCTCTCACGCCTGGCGCGAGCGCGCCGCCGAAGGCGTCGCCGAGGCGATCGACGCCTATTTCAAGGCGCACGCCCCGCCGTCGCGGGCGTCCTCCAAATAGCTTTCGGCTTCTTCGCCCCCAATTCACCACAAAATTCGAGCAAGCCTCGCGAGACAAGGCTCCCTCGAGCCTTGCCCACGGCAATCCGCGCTCCAAGCTTTAAAAAAGGCTCGGGCGCGACGAGGACGCTCTCTATGCGACTGCTTTTCCGGTTCATCGGGTTTCTTTTTGCGACTGGCGCGATTCTCTTCATGGTCGGCGCCGTCGCAGCCTATGGGCTCGTCCAGGTTTACCAGCGCGATCTGCCCGATACGGCGCAGCTCCAAAATTACGAGCCGCCGATCACGACGCGCGTGCACGCCGGCGACGGCTCGATCCTCGCCGAATATTCCCATGAGCGGCGCCTCTATCTGCCGAGCTCGGCCATTCCGCAAATGGTCAAGCAGGCCTTCATTTCGGCCGAGGACAAGAATTTCTACACGCACAAGGGCGTCGATCCGGAGGGCGTGGTGCGCGCGGTGGCGGTCATCGCGCAAGGCGGACACCATATGCAGGGCGCCTCGACGATCACCCAGCAGGTCGCGAAAAACTTCCTCGTCGGCAATGAGCGCTCCTTCGACCGCAAGATCCGCGAGGCGCTCGTCGCCTTCCGCATCGAGGGAACCTATTCGAAGGACCGCATCCTCGAGCTCTATCTCAACGAGATCTTCCTCGGTCTCGGCAACTACGGCGTCGCGGCCGCGGCGCTGAACTATTTCAACAAGTCGGTCAACGAGCTCACGATCGCCGAGGCGGCCTATCTCGCGGCGCTGCCCAAGGGGCCGAACAACTATCACCCGTTCCAGCATCGCGACCGGGCGATCGAGCGGCGCAATTATGTGATCGAGCGCATGGTCGCCGACGGCGCGATCACGCCGGAAGAGGGCGCCAAGGCGAAGACGGAGCCGCTCAACGTCAATCCGCGCCTGCTGTCGCCCAACACCTATGTCGCCGGCTATTTTGCCGAGGAGGTGCGCCGCAAGCTCCTCGAGATGTATGGCGAGAAGAAGCTCTACGAGGGCGGCCTCTCGGTGCGCGCGACGCTCGATCCCAAGATGCAGGCGCTGACGCGCAAGGTGCTCGCCGACGGTCTCGTGCGCTTCGACGAGGCGCACGGCTTCCGCGGCGCGATGAACCACATCGACATATCCAGCGATTGGGGCATGCCGCTCGCGGCGATCCCGGCGCTCGGCGACGTGAAACCCTGGCGGCTCGCGGTCGTGCTCGAGGCGAACGACGCCCAGGCGAAGATCGGCCTGCAGCCGGGGCGCGAGAAGTCGGGCGAGGTCGCGCGCGAGCGCGAGACCGGCGTGCTGCCCGCCGATGGCGTGCGGTGGACGGGCCGTTCGATCCGCAGCGCGCTGACGCCGGGCGACGTGATCTACGTCGAGCCGCTCGCCAACCGCGCGGGGCAATACCGGCTTCGCCAAATCCCGGACATTTCCGGCGCGATCGTCGCGATGGACCCCTATACGGGCCGCGTGCTGTCGATGGTGGGCGGCTTCTCCTTCGACCAGTCGGAGTTCAACCGCGCGACGCAGGCGCTGCGTCAGCCGGGCTCCTCCTTCAAGCCCTTCGTCTATGCGGCGGCGCTCAACGAGGGCTATACGCCCGGCTCGCAGATCCTCGACGAGCCGATCTCGATCGTGCAGCCCGACGGCTCGGTTTGGAGCCCGGAAAATTTCGAAGGCGGGCAGGGCACCGGCGCGCATCCGCTGCGCTACGGCGTCGAGCACTCCAAGAACATGATGACGGTTCGCCTCGCCAAGGACCTGGGCATGCCGCTCATCGCCGAATATGCGCGGCGCTTCGGCATCTATGACGATCTCGCGCCCTATCTCTCCATGTCGCTCGGCGCCGGCGAGACGACGCTGATGCGCATGGTCACCGCCTATTCCATGCTCGCGAACGGCGGCAAGCGCATCAAGGAGACGCTGATCGATCGCATCCAGGACCGCCAGGGCCACACGGTCTATCGCCATGACGAACGTCAGTGCCTGGGCTGCGACGCGCCCAAATGGGACAATCAGAACGAGCCCAAGCTCGTCGACAAGCGCCAGGAGCCGGTCATCGACGAATTGACCGCCTATCAGATCACCTCGATCATGGAAGGCGTGATCCAGCGCGGCACCGGCGTCGCGATCAAGGCGGTCGGCAAGCACCTCGCCGGCAAGACCGGCACGACGAACGAAGCCAAGGATCTCTGGTTCATCGGCTTCTCGCCCGATCTTTGCGTCGGCGTGTTCTTAGGATACGACCGGCCGCGCTCGATGGGCGACCATGCGCAGGCGGCGCTGTACGCTGCGCCGATCTTCCGCGACTTCATGACGGTGGAGCTCAAGGACAAGCCCGACACGCCCTTCCGCGTGCCGCCCGGGATCAAGCTGATCTCGATCGACGTCAGGAGCGGCATGCGCTCTTCGGGGCCGGGCTCGATCCTCGAGGCCTATCGTCCGGGCACGGCGCCGCCCGAATACGCCGGCGATCCGGCCACCGCCGCGCAGACCGACATCGACCAGAGGGTGCCGGGCGGGCTCTATTAGCGCTGGCGCCCCTACTCAATCGCCGTTCCGACTGCTATTCTCAGGCCTGCAAGGAAGCCCGGGCCGCGCCTCGAAAGGCGCGGCTCCGGCGTTTGACGACGGCGCGCAGAGTCGAGGAGCAAGCGGCGATGAAGTGGGAAGATTTCCAGAGTTCGGAGAACGTCGAGGATCGCCGCGGCCAGCCACAAGTCGCCGGCCGGCGCGTCGGCGCCGGCGGTCTCGGGCTCGGCACGGTCATCGTCCTCGGGCTCATCGGCTATTTCACCGGCATCAATCCCGCGGTCCTCATCGGCGGCGCCGAAATGCTGAACAACTTGCGCGGCGGCGGTCAGCAGGCGACCCAGCAAAGCGCGCCCGCTCCGCAAGGCGCGCCGACCGATCAGCTCGGCCAATTCGTCTCGAAGATTATGGGCGAGAACGAAGAGGTCTGGGGCCAGGTCCTGCCGAGCCAAAAGAACATTCGCTTCGTGCCGCCGACGCTCGTCATGTTCGACGGCCAGACCCTCTCGGAGTGCGGCGCGGCGCGCGCGGCGATGGGGCCCTTCTATTGTCCCCTCGACCGCAAGATCTATCTCGACACCGCCTTCTTTCGCGATCTGAAGACGCGCTTCGGCGGCGGCGGCGATTTCGCTTATGCCTATGTGATCTCGCATGAGATGGGTCACCACATCCAGAATCTGCTCGGCATTCTGCCGCAGGTGCAGCGCGCGCAGGCGCGCGCCTCGAGCCGCTCCGAAGCCAATGCGCTTTCCGTGCGCGTCGAGCTGATGGCGGACTGCCTCGCCGGCGTCTGGGCCGCGAACGGCAATGCGAAGCGACAGTTTCTGGAGCAGGGCGACGTCGAGAAGGCGATCGCCACCGCGCAGGCGATCGGCGACGACCGTCTGCAGCACGCAACGCAAGGCGTTGTCGTCCCCGACTCCTTCACGCACGGCTCCGCGGCGCAGCGCGTCGAATGGCTCGAGCGCGGGCTGCAGTCCGGCAAGATCGACAGCTGCAACGTATTCGCCGCCCGCTAGCCGCGACGGACGATAGGCTCGGCCACAAGACGCGTCCCCTTCCGTGAGCGGCTTTGGCATGCTCACATTCCGAACGTCGCCGCTGTCATGGCCGGGCTTGTCCCAGCCACCCGATGGCCGGAGGGTCGCTGAAAGGCCGGGGCAGGGCTTGGCGAGACATGGACAGTGTTTCCGCGTCCGCCCGCCGGGATAGGAGAGATCAAGCCTCGCCGTGACCGATCTCTCGCTCGTCTTCTCGCCGCTCGTCCCTTGGCCGGCGCTGGCGCTGCTAGGCTTCCTCGCGGCGGCGCTCCTCGCCTTCTCTGTCTATAAGGGACAGAGACGCGCGCCTTGGCGCGCGCTGGCGCTCGCGCTCTTTCTCGCGGCGCTCGCCAATCCGATGCTGCTCGAGGAGCAGCGCGAAAAGGAGAAGAGCGTCGTCGCCGTCGTGCTCGACATGAGCGAAAGCCAGACGCTCGGCCTTCGCATGAAGCAGGTCGAGGCGGCTCGCCGCGAGCTCGAGACGGCGCTGGCGCGCTTTCCCGATATCGAGCCGCGCTTCGTCACCGTCGGAACCGAGGCCGAGGGCACCAAGCTCTTCGCGGGCCTCGCGCAGGCGCTCGCCGACACCCCGCCGGAGCGCGTCGGCGGCGCGATACTCGTGACCGACGGCCTGGTCCACGACATTCCAGCAAAGCCCGAAGCGCTCGGCTTCAAGGCGCCGCTGCATGCGCTAATCACCGGGCGCGAGGGAGAGCGCGACCGCAGGCTCGATCTCGTCGAGACGCCGCATTTCGGCGTCGTCGGCAAGGAGGTCGTCATGCGCGTGCGCGTCGTCGACAGCCCCGCGCAATCGGGCGCAGCCGAGGTCGTGGCCAAGCGCGACGGGGCGGTGATCGCGCGGCGCCGCGCGCGATTGGGCGAGATCGTCGACATACCGGTCGCCATCGAGCATGGCGGCCCCAATGTCGTCGAGCTCGAGACGCCGCCCATCGAAGGCGAGCTGACCGAGGTCGACAACCGCGGCGTCGTCGTCGTCGAAGGCGTGCGCGACCGTCTCAAGGTGCTGCTCGTCTCGGGCGAGCCGCATCAGGGCGAGCGCAGCTGGCGCAATCTCCTGCGCGCCGACGCCAATGTCGAGCTCGTGCATTTCACCATTTTGCGTCCGCCGGACAAGCTCACCGGCGCGTCGCCCTCGGAGCTGTCGCTGATCGCCTTTCCGACCGCCGATCTCTTCGGCCGGCGGATCAAGGATTTCGACTTGATCATCTTCGACCGCTATTCGAGCCAGACGCTGCTGCCGAGCCTCTATTTCGAGAACATCGCCAATTACGTCGAGGGCGGCGGCGCCTTTCTCGCGATGGTCGACGCCGATTATGCGACGCTGCGCGGGCTCTATTACTCGCCGCTGACCTCGATCCTGCCGGCGCGGCCCGATGGCGAAGTCTATGAGCAGGCCTTTCGCCCTCATGTGGCGAAGGACGGCGAGCGGCATCCCGTCACGCGCGGGCTCGAAGGCGCGAAATCGACGCCGCCCGCCTGGGGCCAATGGTTCCGCCAGATCGACTCGACGCTCGTCAAGGGCCAGACGCTGCTTTCCGGCGCGAATGACAAGCCGCTGCTCGTGCTCTCGCGCGAGGGCAAGGGCCGCGTCGCGATGCTGCTCACCGATCAATTGTGGCTCTGGGCGCGCGGCTATGACGGCGGCGGTCCGCATGTCGATCTGACGCGCCGGCTCGCCCATTGGCTCTTGAAGGAGCCGGAGCTCGAAGAAGAGTTGCTGCGCGCGACGACGGCGGGGCGCGACATCGTCGTCGAGCGCCAGAGCCTCAAGGACGCGCCGGAGCCGCTCGTCGCCACGGCGCCGTCCGGAGAAAAAAGCGAGATCGCCTGGGCGCCCAAGGAGCCGGGCCTCTATCGCGCCGACATCCATAACGCGCAGATGGGCCTCTATCGTTTCGAGAGCGGCGGCCTCACGGCGCTCGCGAATGTGGGCCCGCAGAATCCGCGCGAGTTTCGCGAGGTGGCCTCGACGCAAGAAAAGCTGCGCCCGCTCGCGGAGGCGACCGGCGGCACGGTGCGACGGCTCGCGCCGGACAGCGGCGAGCGAATAGCGCTGCCGCGCTTCCTCGAGATGCGCGAGTCGAGCCTTTACGGCGGCGCCGATTGGATCGGCGTCAAGCATGGCGCGGCGACCGCGCTCAAAGGGGTGAGCACGACGCCGCTCGCCCTCGGCCTGCCGGCGCTCTGCGCGCTGCTCGGCGCGGCGATCCTCGTGTGGACGCTCGAGGGGCGGAGGTGATTCGCATTGCCGGGGCCGGTCACGTTGATTTGTTGACTTGCAACGCCCGTTTCGTGAAGCGGCGAAGAAATATTTTTCGTCCCTGTTGATAGCCTGCATAGCTAGGGCAAGGCGTTTCTAGAGCCTTTCTCCAGTTGCGGCGCAGCACGCTTTCCGCCAATCTCCGGCCCGTTCCCCGCCGGGCCTCCGCGTCGCGTTTGCAGGCCTGGGGCTTTTTCTCGAACCGACAGACCGCCATGCCCGCTCCCGAAGCCCTTTCGGCTCGGCGCCTCTACACGGTCGCCGAGCCCGCCCCGCGCGTCCCGCCGCACAATATCGAGGCGGAGCAGGCGCTGCTCGGCGCGCTCCTCATCAACAACGACGCCTTCGATCGCGTCTCGGATTTCTTGAAGCCCGAGCATTTTTGCGAGGAGCTGCATCGGCGCATCTTCGAGACCTGCGCGCAGCTCATCAGGCTCGGCAAGCTCGCCACCGTCACGACGCTCAAAACCCATCTCGGCGGCTTGGAGCTGCCCGAGGGCGTGACGATTCAGGCCTATCTCGCGCGGCTCGCGGCCGAAGCCACGACGATCATCAACGCCGAGGATTATGGGCGGATGATCCACGATCTCGCGGTGCGGCGCGAGCTGATCACGATTGGCGAGGATGTGGTCAACCTCGCCTTTGACTCGCCGATCGACTCCTCGCCGCGTCAGCAGATCGAGGA
This sequence comes from uncultured Alphaproteobacteria bacterium, assembly GCA_963829075.1. Classification (GTDB taxonomy): domain Bacteria; phylum Pseudomonadota; class Alphaproteobacteria; order Rhizobiales; family Beijerinckiaceae; genus Methylocystis. Next base: position 159,180 of record CAWHHH010000023.1, read on the forward strand.
GGCCGAGCGCAAGCTCTATCAGATCGCCGAGACGGGCCGCTACGACGGCGGCTTTCAGCGCTTCTCCGAGGCGCTGACGCTCGCGATCGACATGGCCAACGCGGCCTTCCAGCGCGACGGCCATCTTTCCGGCCTGGCGACGGGCCTCGTCGATCTCGATGAGAAGATGGGCGGGCTGCAGAAGTCGGACTTGATCATCATCGCGGGGCGTCCCGGCATGGGCAAGACGGCGCTCGCGACGAACATCGCCTTCAACGTCGCGCGCGCCTATGAGTGCGAGACCGAGCCCGACGGCTCGCGGCGCACGATGAATGGCGGCATCGTCGGCTTCTTCTCGCTCGAAATGTCGTCCGAGCAGCTCGCGACGCGCGTCATCGCCGAGCAGTCGGGCGTGCCGAGCTACAAGGTGCGGCGCGGCGACATCGGCGAGCACGAGTTCCGCCGCTTGACCGAGGCCGCGCGGGAGATGCAGAGCATTCCCTTCTACATCGATCAGAGCGGCGGCATATCGATCGCGCAGCTCACCGCGCGGGCGCGACGCCTCAAACGCCAGAAGGGGCTCGATCTTCTCGTCGTCGACTATCTGCAATTGCTCGCGGGCTCGAAGACGCGCAGCGAGAACCGCGTGCAGGAATTGACCGAGATCACCACGGGCTTAAAGGCGCTCGCCAAGGAGCTGAACGTGCCGATCCTCGCGCTTTCGCAGCTCTCGCGCCAGGTCGAGTCGCGCGACGACAAGCGCCCGCAGCTCTCGGATCTTCGCGAATCCGGCTCGATCGAGCAGGACGCTGACGTCGTGCTCTTCGTCTATCGCGAGGAATACTACCTGCGAAACCGCGAGCCGCGCGACGGCACGGAAGAGCACATCAAATGGATGGCCGAGATGGAGCAGGCGCATGGCCGCGCCGAAGCGATCCTCGGCAAGCAGCGCCACGGGCCCACCGGAACCGTGCAGCTCGCCTTCGAGGCCGAGATCACGCGCTTCTCGAATCTGGCGCAGGAGGAGAGGCTTCCGGCGCGAATGGAGTGAGGGCGCAGGCGCGTCGGCCGCGCCTTATCTCCTTGCTAGCAGGCCGCGCCGCGCGCGCGTGAGTGCGCCCGCGAGGACCGACGCGGCCAGCGCCAGCGCACCCTTGCCACCCTCCGGCCCCGGCGACGCGAGCGCCGTGTAGTCTAGGCCGTAGTTGAAGGCGATACCGTCTCCGACCGTGTCCGAGGTAAGGTTGTAATAGATGGAGACGTTGTCGACGCCGCCCGTGAGCATCCCATAGTCGATCGTGTCATTGTTGAAGAAGGCCTGCGCCTGCCCCAGAGTCGCGAAGGCATAGTGGTGATCGACGCCGTTGATCACGACGTCGAGCATCGAGCCCGTCGTGCTGCTGCCAACGCCCGAAATCATCGACGACGCGAAGTCGATGCTGAAGTCTCCCATCACGTGGTTGGTGTAGTTGAAGGTCGCTTGAGTGGTGTAGGTGAGCGGCTCCCCATTGCCTCCGTAGCCGATGGACATGGCGCCGAGGCCGACCGTGCTTCCTCCGCCGTTGGGCAAGAGCACGGCGTTCGAGAGGGTCTGCCCCGCCGTGATGTTCATAAGCGCCGCCGCGCCCGCGCGGATGCTCGCCGTCGTCGTCCCGCTCGCCGGCGTCGTCGCGGTCGCCGGCGAGGTGGCGCTCGACGAAACAGAGCCGAGGTTGCTGCTAGCGATGCTGTTCGCGGTCGCGTTTCCAGTCGGAAACACGATCCCGTATGGTGACGCTCCCCCGCCAACGCCGCCGGTCGCATTGGCCGTGGCGACGACCGGTGCATTGCGGGTTGTCGTCACGCTGACGCTGGCGGTCGCGCCGCCGCCGCCGGGACCGAGGCCCCCGTAGCCGCCAGCGCCGCCGGTCGCGTTGACGGTCGCCGTAATCGAGGAGGCGCTTGCGTCGCTGAAGATGAGCGTGGAGGAGGCTGATCCGCCGTAGCCGCCCTGATTTTGGTCGCTGCCGCCGCCGTCGCCGCCCACTGCGGTTTGGGTCAGGGAGAGCCGACCGGTGGTCGTCCCGCTTACGGCGTTGGTGAGGCTTACGGAGGCTCCCCCGCCACCATCGGCATAATACAAAACTCCCGTACCGCCCGAGCCACCGACGAGGCTGGCGGAGACGTTCACATTGCCGCTGCCGGAGCTTGCCGTCGCCGCAACGCTGCCGCCGCCGCCGTAACCGCCGCAGCATCGGGTGCCAAAGCCGCCGGAGCCGCCATACGCGTAGGCCGCGGCGGTCGCCGGATTCGCGCCGTTGGCCGAGGCCAAGCTGCTGCTCGTCGCCGCGCTGCCGCTGCCGCCAAAACCAACCCAGCCGTCGCCGCCCGCTCCGCCATAGGCGTAGCTGTAAGCCTGGGCGGGGCCGCTAGTCGAATTGGCGCTGGTTGTGGCAATGGCCTGGCCACCCCAACCCGCTTGTCCAGGTGCATGAAGGCCGCCTGCACCGCCGCCTCCACCGTAGGCGTAGGCCTGGGAGGTTGCCTGGCCAATGGCCGAGGCCGAGCTGGTGCTCGTCGCCGCGCCGCCGGAGCCGCCCTGGCCGCCGAAGTAGCTGTCGCCGCCGTTTCCGCCATATGTGTAGCTGGAGGCTGTCGTGGGGCCGCCCGACGCGGTGATCGTAACGCTGGTCGCCGTAGCGGAGCCGCCATTGCCGCCGTCGCCGCTATAATAAAACTGGCCTGACTGACTGCTATTACCGCCAGCGCCGCCAGAGGCTTGAGCGGTGTTCGAGGGGTCGCCCGGGCCAGCGGCGATCGCATTCGCCACGCCGCCATCCGTGCCGGATTGCCCGGGATTGACGCCGTCGGAGCCATTGGTTCCTCGCTCGTAGTCAGTCGCCGCCCAGCCGGCTCCCGCCGAGCCGAACATGAAGAGCGGAACGATTACGGCGCGAAGAAGCCTGCGCCGATAATGCGATCGAGCTGAGGTCATGATCTCATTTCTCCGAGAAACCGATTTCGTCGCGAGCCGCTCGCCTAAAATTGGTGTGCTACGCCGTCGCTCGCGACACTCGCCGGTGGGTCGCGTCTGTAAACGGGGGCGAGATCAAGGTCTGCAAATATTCTCGAGGCGTTGCAAATATATCACGCGTGAACTTGGCCGCGCCGAAGCGATCATCGGCAAGCAGCGCCACGGGCCGACCGGGACCGTGCAGCTCGCCTTCGAGGCGGAGATCACGCGCTTCTCGAATCTGGCGCAGGAGGACAGGCTTCCGGCGCGCATCGACTGATCGGCGTTAAGGTTAGAAGAGTCCAGGCCTCCCCATCTCATTGGGGCGACGGTCAGAATATGCTACCCAGCGCCTTTGCCGCGCCAAGGCTCTCGCCCCGCGCCGGCCTTTAGGAGGCGCGCATGCGTGCAAAGTGGATTTCATGGCTTCTCGTCGCGGCCTTCGCGGCGCTCGGCGGATGCGAGGAGCGCAAGCCGGCAGCGCCGAATGAGGCGGCGAACGAAGCCAAGGAAAAGGCGGCGCTCGACGCCGGCGTCGAGGCCGTCGTCTATGGCCTGCCGCTCGTGATCATGGACATCACCAAGGTCAAGTCGACCAATGTCGTGAAGCCCGAAGGCTTCGCCGCGCCGGTCAATCAATTCGTCAATGTGCGCCAGTTCCCCGACGCGTCCTTCAAGGACGTCGTGCGCGCCAATGTCGATACGCTCTACTCCTCGGCCTTCCTCGACCTTTCCGCCGAGCCGATCGTGCTCTCGGTTCCCGACACGCGCGGCCGCTACTACCTGATGCCCATTCTCGACGCCTGGACTAATATCTTCGCCTCGCCCGGCAAGCGCACGACCGGAACGAAGGCCGGAAATTTCGCGATCACCGGCCCCGGCTGGAAGGGAACGCTTCCCGCAGGCGTCGCCGAGCTGAAATCGCCGACGAACATGGCCTGGATCATCGGCCGCACGCAGACGAACGGACCGGCGGACTATCCGGCCGTTCGTGCGATCCAGGACGGCTATAAGCTCACGCCGCTCTCGGCCTTCGGCAAGCGCTATGTGGCGCCGCAGGGCAAGGTCGACCCGAACGTCGACATGAAGACGCCGCCGGTCGAGCAGTTGAAAAAGATGAGCGCCGCGGCCTTCTTCGACCGGCTCGCGACGCTGCTGAAGGCCAACCCGCCGCCGGCCTCCGAGGCGCCGATCTTGGAGAAGCTGAAGACGATCGGGATCGTTCCGGGCGAGAAATTCGAGCTCGCCAAGCTCGATCCCGCAACGGCGAAGGGCTTGGAAAAATCCGTCGATGTCGCGCTCGAGAAGCTCGGGGCGGCGGCGAGGGAGACCGGGGCTGGCGTCAACGGCTGGCGCATCCCGCCGAAGCTCCTTGGAAATTTCGGCTCGGATTATGGCCTGCGGGCCGCGGTCGCGCTCATCGGCCTTGGCGCCAATCTCCCGCAGGACGCGGTCTATCCTTCCGCCTTCGTCGACGCCGATGGCAAGCCGCTCGACGGCGCGAATCGCTATGTGATCCATTTCGACAAGGGCGCGACGCCGCCGGTCGACGCCTTCTGGTCGATCACGCTTTATGGCGCCGACAGTTTCTTCGTCGCCAATCCGATCAACCGCTATGCGATCAGCAGCTGGATGCCGCTCAAAAAGAACGCCGACGGCTCGCTCGACATTTACGTGCAACGCGATTCGCCCGGCAGGGACAAGGATGCGAACTGGCTGCCCTCGGGCGACAAGGGCTTCAACCTGACGCTGCGCATGTATTGGCCGAAGGAAAAGCCGCCGTCGATCCTCGACGGAAGCTGGAAGCCGCCGGCGGTGAAGCCGGCTCCCTGAATTCGCGCTCCATCGCGCCAACTGAAAAGCCCGGCCTCCTCGCGGGGGCCGGGCTTTTGTTGTGCTCCAGCACAGGCGCGGCTCGCGGCCGCGCCTCGAGACGATCAGTAGGAGGCCAGGACCGGACCACCCTTCAAGAGCCCGAGGACCTTAAGCCAATCGAAGTGATAGGCCACGCCGACGCGAACGAGGTTGAGATCCAGACGGTGGCGGTCGGCGATATTCCAACCCCAGCCCCAGCCGCCGTTGTTGTGGCCGCCGCCGGTGAGCTCGGCATGGAGATATTCGATCTTCGCCGACCAGTTCGGCATGAACTTCCATTCCACGCCGCCGCCCGCGGTCCAGCCGGTAGCCGTCCCGCTGAAGCCGAAGGGAGTTGTTTCGCCATAGGCGAAGCCGCCGGTGCCATAGACGAGCAGCGTCGGCGTGAAGAGCCAGCCGGCGCGGCCGCGCACCGTGCCGAACCAGCTCAGGCTGAGCTTGGAGCCGTTGAACGGCGACACAGGAATGAGAACGCCGCCGTTGGGAAGGAATGGCGAAGGATAGAAATTGTAGCTCCAGCCGCTGTTGTTGTTGCCGCTGAGGCTCGTGCCCGAGAAGTCGCTCTCGTAGCCGATGACGATCGACGGGTTGATCTGCCAATTATAGCCGCCGTAGTAGCCGCCGACGACGCCGCCCGAGCCGCTGCCGCCCTGGTTCCCGTAGGGAAGGAAGAACAGATTGGGCGTGCCGCCCACGGAGCCGAGGAAGGCAAATCTCGGATCCCAATAGGGCAGGTTGAGGTTCGAACCGTTGTTGTCGGACCAGACGCCCCCGATCTCGAGGCCCATGTAGGTGCCGGTCCAGGTCAGCGGCGGCGGCGGGGGAACATAGACGGGCGCCTTCCGGCTGGGAAGGTCGGCGGCGAATGCCGAGCCGGTGGCGAGGGCCAGCGCGAGCGCGCTGGCGGCGAGACCTTTTTTCATGCCGACACTCCTGTTGTCCTGACGCCCGGAAGCCCGACCCGCCGCGGACCGAGATTCGCTGCTGCAAAGTGACGGCACATTAAATGCGCAGAGGCGCCGCAGATATGTCTAATTTCGATTGAGCCGACGATTTTCCAGTCGTGTGTCCTTTTTGCAACATTTGACAATCGTATCGGCGCCGCGCCTCCCGGCATGAATGTGCATCCGCGAATTGCGCGCGCAGGAAGCGCGGAGCTATCCCGCTCTCTGCGCGAGCGCGACGAAGAACCCATCCGTCCCCGAGGTCAAAGGCGAGAAGCGCAGTCCCAATCCATGCGGCGACGCAAAGCGCGAGAGCTCTGGAAGATTTGCGCGCGCGGCGGTCTCCTCGGCCGATAGCGCTTTGAAGTTCGTATGCGCCGCGAGAAAGGCGTCGATCTGATTTTCATTCTCTTCGCGAAGCAGCGAGCAGGTCACATAGGCGATGCGGCCACCCGGCTTCACATAGCGCGCCGCTTGCGCGAGCAGCTCGCTCTGCTCCTTGAGGCGCTGGTCGATTGCGCCGGGCGCAAGTCGCCATTTGGCGTCGGGGTGACGCCGCCACGTGCCGGTTCCGGTGCAGGGCGCGTCGATCAGCACGAGATCGCAACGTCCCTCGAGATCGGCGAGCACGTCGGCCTCGCCTTTCGGCGCGCGGACCTGAACATTGCGCGCGCCGGCGCGCTCCAGCCGCGCGAAGATCGGCGCGAGCCTGCGGCCGTCGGCGTCGTGGGCGTAGATCTGGCCGCGGTTGTGCATCTGCGCGGCGAGCGCCAAGGTCTTGCCGCCGCCGCCGGCGCAAAGATCGAGAATCTGCTCGCCGGGCGCGGGGCCGCAAAGAAGCGCCGCAAGCTGCGAGCCTTCGTCCTGAGTCTCGACCAAGCCTTTGACGAAGGCGGGCTCGGCCGAGAGCGCCGGCCCGCGTCCGTCCGCGCCCGGCCTTATGCGCAAGCCCAGCGGCGAGAGCGGCGTCGGCTCGGCATCAAGATGCGCGAGCTTTTTTTGCGCCTCGTCACGCGGGCATTTTAGAATGTTGACGCGCAGATCGACGGGCGCTCGCAGAGCGAGCGCCGCGCCCTCCGCCGCAGCCATATCGCCGAGCGCCGCCTCGAGACGCCCCGCGAGCCATTGCGGATAGTCGCCCCGCACAGGCGCCGGCGCGTCGGCGAGCGTCGCGCTCTCATAGCGCGCGCGTTCGTCTTCGGTGAGGGGCGAAGGCGCATGGCCCTCGCCGGAAAAGAGCGCGGCGACGGTCGCGAGGCTCAAGCCTCGCGCCTCGCGCAAGGCGCCGAGCAGGATCGCGCGCGGCGTCTCCTCGCCCATCGCATAGGCTGCGGAGGCGCGCTTGCGCAGCGAGTCGAAGACGAGCGAAGCGATCTGAGCGCGGTCCTTGGAGCCCGCGAAACGGTGGCCGACGCCCCACTCCTTCAGCACGTCCTGCGCCGGCCGGCGCCGCTCGCCGATGAGTTGCAAAATCTCGATGGCGGCGGAAAGATGGGCGGCGGGGGTCATGGAGGCTTTCGCGGGAGAGGGGCCGCTTTCCCGAGTCCTCGTCCTGAGGAGCCCGCGAAGCGGGCGTCTCGAAGGACGGCCGGGTGCGATTTCGCGGGCCTTCATCCTTCGAGATGGCTCCTGCGGAGCCTCCTCAGGATGAGGACGCGGGGATTTCCTCTCATGGCGCGTCGAGAATCGCAACCGCGGCAAGATCGTCGGGCGGAGCCGTCTCGAAACCTCGTCTTGAGGAGCCCGCGAAACGGGCGTCTCGAAGGATGCGGATGCGGGGATATGTCATGACGTCCTTGCTCGCCTGGCTGAGAAGACGCTTTCCCGTCTCGAGCGCCGCCCCAGCGTTCGACGCCGCGGACTTCGCCAGAAAAGCCGAGCATCTCGCCGCGATGACCGCCGCTTTCGGCTACGACCCGGCGAAGGCGCGGCTTCTCCGCGAGCAATTCTCCTTCGAGCTCGGCGGCGTCAGCGCCAAGGCGGAGGCGCGCGCGCTGCCCGACGGCTCGATCCTTGTCTTCTACGACCCAGAAATGTCGCTCGCGCGGCTCGCCTGCTGCGTCGCACATGAGGCGCAGCATCAAAAATACGCCCACGTGCGCCGCGCCTTCGAGGCCGAGGGAGAGGACGGGCCGCTGCACAGAACCTTCGCCGCTTTCACGCCGGAGCGTCTGGCCGAGCGGGGAGGGGTCTCGGATTACTCCAATGAGCATTGGGCCGGCTGGCGCGCGGCCGAGCCGCCGCGCCTCTTCGAGGACGAGATGGCGCGGGGCGGCGCCGAGCCGATCAACGAGACCTTGGCCGAGGTCGCCAAGGCGCACTACAATTTCGGATCCGAGGCGCGGATTGATCCCCTCTGGCGCGAGCTTTACGAGCTGCTCTTGCGCGAATGGGCGCGGCTTGAAGGGTGATGCGGGCGCTCCTGAAATCACTCGGCCTTCTTCGCGAGGCGGCCTCCCGATCCCGCCGTCGCCCAGACAGCCGCGGCGATCGGGGAGAATCTTCGTGCGCTCGGGCTTTTCGTCGAGGCGAAGCCTTTCGGGCCGCATTTCGTCGAGATCGTCGCCTCGACCTCGCCAAAGCTCGTCACGACGCCGGGAAGCCCGCTCGCCTCGGGCGTCGCGCTGCTGCTCGCAGATGAATATGATCCGCCGACACTCGTCTTCGAAGAGATCAATTCGCTAAAGCCCGGTCTCGGCCGGGCGATGGTCGAGGCGGCGCTGCGAGGCCTCGCGGGCCAGGACTGCCCGTTTCGGAAAATCCGCGTCGACGACGCCTCGCCCTGCGGCCGCGACGGCTTGAGTTTTTGGCGGCGCGCCGCCGCCGCTCACGCCTGGCTCGAGTGGGAGATCACCGAGAACGAGCGCGCGCGCCGCCGGCCGAAAGGAACCGAATTGCGCAAAAGCTGAGGGAGATTTAAGTATTGGGTCGATTTGAACCTCCGTGATGCGTCATGAGCCGACTTTTCGGACTGAGGGCAAGCTCATGACCGGTTGCTGCTTTAATGAGTTCGCGGCTGTGCAAAGACGGGCAAGCATGAACTTGTCGAGTAACGACGCCTTCTGGGTTGTGAACTGGTCGATCGATGCTCGGGGGCGTTGCGACCATATCGATCCGCATTGGCGAGCAATTACCGGCCAGACCGCGGACTCCGCGCGGGGCGAGGGTTGGCTTGAAACGATTCACCCGGAAGATCGGGACCAAGTAAAGACCGAGCTCGGCGATGCGCGCCAAGCGGAGCGGTCATTTCAGCTCACCGCGAGGATCAGGCAAACGGACCTCGAGTTTCGTTGGGCGATGGCGTTTGGCGCGCCGCGGCGCGACGAGCGGGGGGCATTTTCTGGTTTCTGCGGTTCTTTCATCGATTTTCATGATCGAATGACCGCCGAACGGGAGCTCGCCGAGGCATGGTTGCGACAACGGACGGCCTTCGCGAGCCTGGCGGAGGCCGTCTTTATCGCCGACGCCGAAGGACGACTGACCGACTTCAACGACGAATTCATTCGGTATCACCGGTTCCAGGACCGGAGCGAGTGCAGCCGGCGCATCGCCGACTGCGCGCAATATCTCGATGTCTGGTTTCCGGATGGCCGTCCCGCGCCGCTGGAGCAGTGGGCCATTCCGCGCGCGCTGCGCGGCGAAACGGCCTCCAATGTCGTGTTCCGTCTCGCTCGAAAGGACACGGGCGAGACCTGGTGGGGCAGCTACAATTTTTCGCCGATCAAGGATGAGACCGGGACGATCATTGGGGCCGTCGTCGCAGGCCGCGAGATCAGCGAATTGAAAGCGGCGGAAGAAAGATTGCGCCACAGTGAAACGTTGCTGCAGGCGGTCATCGACGGCAGCCCCGACGCGATCTTCCTGAAGGATCGCGCAGGCCGGATGCTGCTCGCCAATCCCGTCACGCTCGCCGCGATCGGCAAGCCGGCCGAGCAGTGTATCGGCAAGACCGAAGAGGAGCTTTTCCTCAATCCCCAAGACGCTCGCGCCATCATGGCCGACGACCGGCGTGTCATGGAGTTGGGACGAACGGAAACCTTCGACGACACGCTCGTCACTCCCTATGGGAAACGTTGCTTCCGTAGTCACAAAGCGCCTTACCGCGACGCCGCGGGCAATGTCATCGGCCTCATCGGAATCGCACGAGACATTACCGGGCAAAAAGCGGCCGAGGCGGCGCTGCGCGACAGCGAGGAACGGTTTCGCGTTTTGACGCAGGCGATTCCGGGCTTCCTTTGGGAAACCGATGCGACAGGCCTGAACACCTTCATGAGCGACGCGTGGCGCTCCTATACGGGGATGGCGGAAGCGGATACGGCGGGCAGCGGCTGGGCCGAAGCCCTGCATCCAGACGATCGGAAACGCGCCTATCGGGAATGGAAGGCGGTGGTCGCTTCGCCAGAGCTCTTCGAATGCCGTTATCGCCTGCGCGCGGCCGATGGCTCCTATCGCTGGTTTTTGACGCGATCGGTTCCATTGCGTGATTCTGACGGCCGCGTTCGACGCTGGGTCGGAAGCAGCACCGAGATCGACGAGATCGTGCAGGCGCAAGCCGCGCTCGCGGAGGCCGATCGGCGCAAGGACGAGTTCCTGGCGACGCTCGCGCATGAGCTGCGAAATCCCCTGTCGCCGATCCGCAACTCCGTGCATGTCCTCAAAAAGAAGCAGACGTCCGAAAATTCCGACGCCGCCCTGCTCGCCATGGTGGAGCGTCAGGTCGATCATCTCGTTCGACTCGTCGACGAGCTTCTGGAAATTTCCCGCATCAGTCGTGGGCAGATAGAGTTGCGCAAGGAAAGCGTCGCCGTGTCGGACTTCCTGCAACACGCGCTTGAGACCTGTCAGCCGCTCATCGACAAAAATAGTCATCGCGTGAGCGTGACGCTCGTGGACGGGCCGCTGTGGGTTTTTGGCGATCCGCTTCGCCTGTCGCAAATCGTTGCCAACATCATCAATAATGCGGCGAAATACACGCCGCCGGGCGGGCTGATCGAAATCGAGGCCGCGCGGGAGGGCGGCGAGCTGTCGCTGCGCGTTCGCGACAATGGCGTGGGCGTCAGCGCTGAAATGATGCCGCGAATCTTCGACCTGTTCGTTCAGACGGAGGGCCAGGCTCGGCTATCTCAGGGCGGACTGGGCATCGGCCTCGCGCTCGCGCGCCGGTTGATCCTGCTGCATGGAGGGAGCATAGACGCGGCCAGCGACGGCGCTGGCAAAGGCAGCGAATTTGTCGTTCGGCTGCCGCTGCAGCGCAACCCCGTGGTCGTGGCTAAGCCGATCGAAAAGAATGCGAGGGACGGCGTCAAGGCCGCGCGCGTTCTCGTGATCGACGATGATCATGACGTCGCCGACAGCTTCCGATTGTTGTTGGAGACGTTGGGCGCCACGGCGCGCACGGCCTACGACGGTCCAGCCGGCGTCGCCGCGGTCGAAGCCTTCGAGCCGGATCTGATCTTCGTCGACATCGGCATGCCAGGCGTCGACGGCTATGAAACGGCGCGCCGCCTTCGCAGCAACCCTCATTGGCGCCGCTTCCTTCTCGTCGCGTTGACCGGCTGGGGCCAGCAGGAGGACCGCCGCCGCGCGCAAGACGCAGGCTTCGACATGCATCTGACGAAGCCGGCCCCCATCGACGCCTTGGAGAACCTGCTGGACCGCGCTCGGTCGGACGACTTCGTCGCAGGAACTGCGCCGTGAAGCGCGCCCGGACAGATGATGTCCGGCCATCAAAACGGTCGTCTGGACTCGCCAAAGCGCATAAAGTGACGAACCACCGCCTTGGTAAGTATATTTACGGATTGTTAATTTTCCCAGCTCGCTCTCCCCTTGAGTGCGGCGGAAACGTGACCTTGAGTGAAGCCGGCGAAGCGCGGCTTACGAAGGCGTTTGGCCATGCAGTTTGAAAAGCCTGAAACCTCGCTCCCCGATTCCGGGGCGCTCACGCGCGTGCTTCTCGAGAATAGTCCTGATTCCTTGGGGCTGCTCGACGCCAACGGGCGCCTCCTCCTGATCAACGAGACGTGTCGAACTCTTCTAGCGGTTGGCAACTTGTCCGCGGCCTGCGGGAAAGAGTGGCGGATATTGTGGCCCGAGAGCGCGCGTTCGCAAGTTGACATCGCCATGGCGACTGCGAAAGCCGAGGGTAAGGGCCGGTTTCGCGGATGGTGCCCCACGGCGAAAGGAGAGCCGAGGTTTTGGGACGTCATCGTGACGCGCTTGCCGGACAGCGGCGGGACCGCTGGTTTCTTGACGATTTCGCGCGACATCACCGACATCAAGCGGATGGAGGACGCGCTGAGGCGGAGCGCTCGCAGCACCGCGCTGACGTCGGAAGCCGCGGCCGAACTCTTGCGGAGCGATAATCCGGAACTCATCGTCGAGGACATCTGCCGCAAGGCGATGGCCGACCTCGACTGCCAGTTCTTCTTCTTCTTCCTCATCGATGGGCCCATGGGCTCTCTGAGCCTTAACGCGTTCGCTGGCGTGCCCGAGCAAGAGGCCCGCAAATTTGAGCAGCTCGACTACGGGAAGGTCTTGAGCGGCGGCGTGGTCCACAACTGCGAGTCTGCCAGCGCCCGCGCTGCACGCGACCTATGCGCTGAATTGCGCGAGTCCCATGGCGTCAGCGCCTATTGCTGTCATCCGCTCGTCGCGCAGGGGCGGGTGATCGGCGCGCTCGCGTTCGGCTCTCGCACGCGTTCCGAATTCAACGATTCGGAGGTCGAGGTCATGGATACCTTGAGCCAACTCGTGTCGATGGCGATATCACGCGCGCAAATGGAGCGCGCGCTGCGCGCGAGCGAGAAACGCTTCCGCGCTTTGGAGACAGCGACCTCGGAAGTCGTCTATAGCATGAGCCCCGACTGGAGTGAGATGCGACGGCTTTATGGTCGCGGCTTTCTCGAGGATACCGAGACGCAGACATGCAACTGGCTGGAGAAATACGTCTTAGCCGAGGACCAGTCCCGAGTCACTTGCGCCGTCGCAGAAGCGATCAAAACCAAAAGCATCTTCGAGCTCGAGCATCGGGTGCGTCGGGCGGACGGAAGCGTCGGATGGACATTTTCGCGCGCAGTGCCGATCTCGAATGAGCAAGGCGATATTGTCGAATGGTTTGGGGCCGCGCGCAACATCACGGGACGCAAACGCGCAGAAGAGGCTTTCCGGGAGGCAGATCGCCGCAAGGACGAATTCCTCGCCACTCTAGCCCATGAATTACGCAATCCGCTGGCTCCGCTTCATAATGGCGTGCAGTGCTTGCGGCGGGCGTCGATGGGAAACGCCTGCGACCACGACTGCGCGGTAATCGACATGATGGAGCGGCAAGTGAGCCAGCTCATTCGTCTCGTCGACGAGCTCTTGGAAGTTTCTCGCATAAGCCGTGGCAAAATTGAGCTGCGCAAAGAGCAGAGCGACATGGCGGCGATCCTGCGCAACGCCCTTGAAACCAGCCAGCCCCTGATCGAGAAAAACGGGCATGAGGCGACGCTTAGCATTTCGCCCGATGCCCTGCCGGTTCATGGGGATCCCATGCGACTGGCTCAGGTCTTCACCAACTTGATCAACAATGCGGCGAAATATACGCCGCCGGGCGGGCGGATCACCGTTGACGCCAGTCGGCAAGGGCAGGAAGCGGTCGTGGAGGTGCGCGACAACGGCTTCGGGATTACAGCCGAAGATTTGCCGCGCGTCTTCGATCTCTTCGGACAGGCTGGCTCAGGTCAGGAGGGTGGCCTCGGCATCGGACTCGCCTTGGCGCGCAATCTCGTTGAGATGCACGGCGGAAAAATTGACGCGCGAAGCGATGGTCCGGGAAACGGTAGCGTGTTCATCGTTCGGCTTCCGCTCGATCACTCCCCGCCTCTTGAGTATCCGAAAAATGTCGGCCCGCCTGCGCCAACCGACTATGCAAGGCGGGTGCTGGTAATCGACGACGATCATGACGTCGCCAACAGTCTCGGCATGCTGCTGGAAAGCCTGGGAGCCGAAGTCCTCGTCGTCTACGATGGGCAATCTGGCGTCGAAATCCTCGCCGCCTTCGATCCGGATATCGTTTTCATCGACATAGGCATGCCTAAAGTTGACGGCTGGGAAACCGCCCGGCGCGTTCGCGCCTGCTCGAATGGGCGCGAGTTCAATCTTGTGGCCCTGACCGGCTGGGGGCAAGCTGACGATCGCGCGAGGTCATTTGCTGCGGGCTTTGACGCCCATATCACGAAGCCTGCCTCCGTCGAGATGCTGGAGCGATTGCTTCGTCGTAGCGATGGCTCGGCTAATGTTTGCTGACTGAAGGCGTGGAACCGACGCAACGTCACACAGCTCCCGTTTTGACGCGGATGCGCCGACTCCGATACTCCGATCGTCGGTCGCCTTGCCCAATAGCGCGATCGGTCGTTAATGGAAAATCGATGCGGCGAGATCGCGCCAGTATTTCACGGAGAGCGGCCCGACGCGGTCGCAGGGGCGCGTGTATTCCAGACCGTAAAGAATTGGGTCGCTGGCGTCCTGCGGCGTGAACGCCTCGACGCCTTTGAGCTTTTCCTTGCAGACGGCATCGCGAAGCATTTCGCCCCGATATTGCGTTGCCCAATGCACGTCCCAAAGCCGCGCCGTCTTGTCACGAGAGGCGGTCGCGATCCGGCTTCCGTCCGGGCTGAAGACGGCGCTCCATACATTGCCCTTGTGGCCGCGCAACACGGCAATTTCCCCGCCGCTGGCGGCGTCCCACAGCCGCGCGGTGCCGTCATAAGACGCGGTCGCGATCCGGCCTCCGTCCGGGCTGAAGGCGGCACTCCATACATTGCCCTTGTGGCCGCGCAGCACAACGAGTTCCTTGCCGCTGGCGGCGTCCCACAGCCGCGCCGTCTTGTCCACGGTCACGACCCGCTTCCCGTCCGGGCTGAAGACGGCGCTCAGCAATCCGCCCTCATGGCCGCGCAGCACGGCGAGTTCCTTGCCGCTTGCGGCGTCCCACAGCCGCGCGGTGCCGTCATTAGACGCGGTCGCGATCCGGTTTCCATCCGGGCTGAAGACAGCTCTCGACACAGGGCCCTGATGGCCGCGCAGCACAGCGAACTCCTTGCCGCTTGCGGCATCCCACAGCCGCGCGGTGCCGTCATCAGACGCGGTCGCTATCCGGCCTCCGTCCGGGCTGAAGACAGCGCTCGATACGTTGTCTTCATGGCCGCGCAGCACGGCGACTTCTCTGCCGCTGGCGGCGTTCCAAAGCCGCGCCGTCTTGTCCCATGACTCGGTCACAATTCGCTTCCCGTCCGGGCTGAAGATCGCGCTCGACACGGCGTCACCATGGCCCCGTAGCACGGCGAGCTGCTTGCCGCTTACGGCGTCCCACAGCCGCGCCGTCTTGTCACGAGAGGCGGTCGCGATCCGGCTTCCGTCCGGGCTGAAGACGGCGCTCAACACGTTGCCTTCATGGCCGCGCAGCACGGCGATTTCCTTGCCGCTGGCGGCGTCCCACAGCCGCTCCGTCTGGTCATTAGACGCGGTCGCGATCCGGCTTCCGTCCGGACTGAAGACGGCGCTCGACACGTAATCTTCATGGCCGCGCAGCACGGCGATTTCCTGGCTTGCGGCGTCCCACAGCCGCGCCGTGTTGTCGCGAGACGCGGTCGCGATCCGCTTCCCGTCTGGGCTGAAGACGGCGCTAAGCGCGCTGTCCTCAGGCCGCGCAGCACAGCGAGTTCCTTGCCGCTGGCGGCGTCCCACAGCCGCGCCGTCTTGTCCACTGATGCGGTCACGACCCGCTTCCCGTCCGGGCTGAAGACGGCGCTCAGCAATCCGCCCTCATGGCCGCGCAGCACGGCGAGTTCCTTGCCGCTTGCGGCTTCCCACAGCCGCGCCGTCTTGTCCGCTGACGCGGTCACGATCTGCTTCCCGTCCGGGCTGAAGACGGCGCTCGACACGTAGCCCTCATGGCCGCGCAGCATGGCGATTTCCTTGCCGTTGGCGGCGTCCCACAGCCGCGCCGTCTTGTCCGCTGACGCGGTCGCGATCCGGCTGCCGTCCGGGCTGAAGACGGCGCCAATCACTGGGTCCTCATGGCCGCGCAGCGAGGGGCGGAGTTCCTTGCCGCTTGCGGCGTCCCACAGCCGCACCGTCTTGTCGTGAGACGCGGTCACAATCCGCTTCCCGTCCGGGCTGAAGACGGCGCTATACACCGTGTCTTCATGGCCGCGCAGCACGGCGAGCTCCTTGCCGCTTGCGGCGTCCCACAGCCGCGCCGTCGCGTCACGAGACGCGGTCGCGATCCGGCCTCCGTCCGGACTGAAGACGGCGCTATACACCGTGTCTTCATGGCCGCGCAGCACGGCGATTTCCTTGCCGCTGGCGGCGTCCCACAGCCGCGCCGTCTTGTCCTCTGACGCGGTCGCGATCCGGCCGCCGTCCGGGCTGAAGACGGCGCTCAATTACTGGGTCCTCATGGCCGCGCAGCGACGGAGGAGTTCCTTGCCGCTTGCGGCGTCCCACAGCCGCACCGTCTTGTCGTGAGACGCAGTCGCGACCCGGCTGCCGTCCGGGCTGAAGACGGCGCTCGACACAGGGCCCGCATGGCCGCGCAGCACCGCGACGTGGCGGCTCGACAATGCCGCTGCGGCGAGCTTGGCCTCGAGCGCGCGCATTGAAGTCTCCCCCCAGCCGAGCGACCAAGGCGCGGAGCCAGGTTTCGGGGAGGCTTGCAAGGCGATCCGCAGCGCCCTGTCGAAGATGTGCTCATGCAAGGCCTTATCGGCGAGACTCGTCATGACGGCGGCCTCGCGAGTTTCGGTCACTCGGGATTGCCAGATCGCGGCGCCGAAGGTCCCGATGGCAAACGCCGCGACGGCGCCGACAAGCCATTTTGCGCGGCGCTGCGCACGCTCTTTCTCCTTTTGCTCGGCGGCGACCTTGCCCAGCGCTTCCGCTTTGGCTTTCTGTTCGGCTTCCGCCTGCGCGAGCGCTTCGGCTTGGCTTTGCTGCGCGGCCTCGGCCTCTTTCAGCAATCGTTCGCGTTCCTCGATCTGTTTGCGCGCCAAGTCGTGACGCGCCGCTTCCGCCGCTTCGCTGGCTTTGATGAAGTCGAGCTGAAGCGCGGTCAGCTCCGGCGCGTTCCTGGGGCGCCTCGACGCCCATTGCTTGGCTTCCACAATCTCCACGTCGGAAAGCAGCCGGTTCTCAGTCCTCCCGCGCGCGTTCCAGTCGGTCGCTCTCGCCAGGAGTCGCGTATGCTCTCTGATCCAGTCGAGATCGGTCTTGAGCGCCGTGGTGAGCGCAGCAAGGCCCGCTCCAAACCCCGAGCCCGGCAATTTCGATTCGGCATAGAAAAATATGTAGTTGAGGTCTTGGAGACGGGGCGGGACGGCGACGCCCTCGATCGATCGGCAGATCGACCGGCAGGATGCGCTTGGAAAGCCGAGCGGCTTCTTCAACCTCCCAGGCGCAGATGTCCGACTTCGCCGAGGCGGGCGAGAGAACGAAAACGACAGTGTCGGAATCGTGGATGAGACTGCCGAGGCGCTTCTTCCAGGCCTCTCCCCCTGAAATGCCCTGGCGGTCGATCGTCGGGTCAAATCCGCAAGACTTGAGCGCTGCGACGAGCTGGTCCGCGAATTCGAGGTCCTCACGGCTATAGGAGATGAAGACGTTGAGCGCGCCGGCGTCAGCCGGCAGCGGCCGATAATCGGAAAAGTTATCTTGCTCAATCACGCGCACGCCTCGTTTTGAAATTCCTTAAGACACGAGCGCGCTCGTGGAAAGCGCGCTCCGCTTTCCGCCCGGCGTTCGTCGGCGCGCGCCGAAATCCCAGTCCCCCCAGGCTTGAACGGTATGCACACATCGCGAAGGTTGCCAACGCCGTCTTGGCCGGGCTTGTCCCCGCCATCCACGCCGGCATGCTGCGGCATCGTTGGAAAAAGCAGGATGGCGCCGAGCTCGCGCAAAATCCCATTGAAACGCCTCGATGTCTCGGCGTGGATGGCCGGGACAAGCCCGGCCAAGACGGCTCCTAGAGATCACTCCCTAGGGCTTGAAGAGAGGGGCGACAGCCGGAGTCGCGCCCAAGCCGCGCGGAAAGCGTCAGGCGGTTTAAAAAACTTTCATTTGAGAGCGAGAGAGCGCGGTCGCCCGCCCGCGTCGATCCGTTATCAACGCATTGATATTATTAGCTCTACTCGTCATCGTCCGCTCGTTGCGAAACCTTAACTTCCCGTTTGCGGCGAAGCAGTTCAAAATCACTCTTACATCGGCG
Source organism: uncultured Alphaproteobacteria bacterium (assembly GCA_963829075.1). GTDB lineage: Bacteria > Pseudomonadota > Alphaproteobacteria > Rhizobiales > Beijerinckiaceae > Methylocystis. The sequence continues at coordinate 177,214 of CAWHHH010000023.1, forward strand.
GGGATCGCTCCCCATATGAGTCCGGACGTCCGGCTTCATAGCGGTCGTCGCCAGGGCCCGCCTCTTTCGGGGGTCCGCTAGGAGGATATGATGGCGAACGCTCTGCCCGCGCTTTCGCAAGAAAGCGGCTTGGCGCGTTATCTTGCCGAAATTCGTAAATTCCCGATGCTGGAGCCGCAGCAGGAATATATGCTCGCCAAGCGTTGGCGCGAGCATGAAGACCCGAAGGCGGCGGAAAAGCTCATCACCTCGCATCTGCGCCTCGTCGCGCGGGTCGCGATGGGTTATCGCGGCTATGGCCTGCCGATCGGCGAGATCGTCTCGGAAGGCAATGTCGGGCTGATGCAGGCGGTCAAGCGCTTCGAGCCCGAACGCGGCTTCCGCCTCGCGACCTATGCGCTCTGGTGGATCCGCGCCTCGATCCAGGAATACATCCTGCGCTCCTGGTCGCTCGTCAAGATCGGCACGACCGCGAGCCAGAAGAAGCTCTTCTTCAACCTGCGCAAGGCCAAGAGCCGCATCTCCGCCTATGAGGAGGGCGACCTCAAGCCCGAGAACGTCGCGGCGATCGCGACGCGGCTCGGCGTCTCCGAGCGGGACGTGATCGACATGAACCGCCGCATGGGCGGCGACGCCTCGCTCAACGCGCCCTTGCGCGAGGAAGGCGAGGGCGAATGGCAGGACTGGCTCGTCGACAATTCGGTCGACCAGGAATATCTGCTCGCCGATCGCGAGCAGGCCGACAACCGCCTGCTCGCGCTCTCCCAGGCGCTCGACGTGCTCAACCCGCGCGAGCGTCGCATCTTCGAGGCGCGGCGCTTGTCGGACGATCCGATCACGCTCGAGGCGCTCTCCGATGAATTCGGCGTCTCGCGCGAGCGCGTGCGCCAGATCGAGGTCCGCGCCTTCGAGAAGGTGCAGGCCGCGGTGCAGGCCGGCGTCGCCCAGATCGAGCGTCCCCGCCCGGCGGCGCTGCTCGAGGCGCATTAACAGGCGCAACTGATCGCTCGAAGGACTCGGCGATTTCCTCCTGAACTTCCGCGCGGGACTGAAAGCCCGCGCGATTTTTTTTGCGCGGGGCGAGGCCGGGAGACCGGCGCGCGGCAGTTGCGGGTGTGGAATAATACAACCAGGAGTTGCATATTGCAAAAGCCATGTTAGAAGGGAGTTGTCGCCGGCTCATCGATTGCGGGTTTGGCGCCGCATCTCGCGCAGCCGGCGGCGAGGAGCGAGCAAGGCGCAACGACAAACATTTCCTGAAGAATAGAGGAGCGCTCCATGAGGATTGCGTCCCGAGCCGCAGATTTCTTCCCGTATATGGAGCGGTTTGTTGCCGCCGTCGTCGCTGTTTTATTGGCCGCCGCTTCTTCGCCGGTTCGGGCGGACGAGTCCGACGGGTTTTTCTCCGGCTTTTCCCGTCATCTCGATCGCGGCGGAAGAATAGCGCATTACAGGGCCGATATCAGCAAAGCCTCCGGCACGCATGTCATCTCGGGCGATTGTATGAGCGCCTGCACGCTTTGGTTATCCTACAAGCATAGCTGTGTGGAGCCCGACGCCAAGCTTTGGTTTCATGCGGCGTCGAGAGGAATGGTCGCCAATCCCTGGCGGGACATCGATCCGGCGGCGTCCGAACAAGTCCTGCATTCCTATCCGCCGCGTCTCAGAGCCTTTTTGAAAGCGCAGGGCTGGATGGAAAGGCCTGATTACAACACGCTCTCCGGAAGAGAGCTCGCCGCCCTCGGCGTTCCTTTGTGCCGGGGCAAAATGATCAATTAATTCTTGGGCGCCACGGCGAGGATCCGGCAATGACAGTCGCAATGCTTCGTGGCGGCGAAGGATAAGCCCGCGCCTCGATCACGGCCTTTTCGCCGCACCGCGCGCGGCCTCGCCGCGTTTCGCCGCGAAACATTTTCATTTCACCGCGAAACGTTTCGTTGCGCCGCGCATTTCGCGCGAAATCACGCCTGCTGCATCTGTGTCGCCGGCGCGCACCCGCCGGAAAGCCTGCGATATTCGTTCAGCGCGTAGCGATCCGTCATGCCGGCGATGTAATCCGCTACGACCCGCGCGCGAGAATCCTGCCCCTGCGCCGCGAGCCGCGCCCATTCCGGCGGCATCAGCGCGGGCTCGGCATAGAGCGCGGGAAAGAGGAAGCTGATCGCCGCGCACGCCTCCTCCCAGACGCCGACGACGCGCGGGTGGCGATACATGTTCTTGAAAAGGAAGCGCTTAAGCTCGGCGAGCGCCTGTGCGGAAGGATCAGAAAAGCCGACGAGCGGGGTGGCGGCGCGCCGCGCCTCCTCGGCGCTTTGCGGGCCCGCCGCCGCGAGCCGCCTTCTCGACTCGTCGATCGCATCCTCGACCAAGCGCGTGATCACGCGCCGCGTCAATTCATGGAAGACGCGCGGCCGCTCGAGGCCCGGATGCAGCGCCTCGATCTCCGCGAGCAGCGCCGCAATGAAGGGAACGCTCGCGATCTCGTCGAGGCCGAACAGACCGGCGCGCAGGCCGTCGTCCGTGTCGTGGGAGCAATAGGCGATGTCGTCGGCGAGCGCGGCGCTCTGCGCCTCGAGGCCGGCGAAGCTTTCGAGGCTCAAGGGAAAGACGCGATCGAACGCCTCGACATAGGGATGGAGGGCGTGCGCGGCGTGCGGCCCCTTGAGCGGCCCATTGTGCTTGACGAGCCCTTCGAGCGTCTCCCAGGTCAGATCGAGCCCGTCATAGCGCGCATAGCGGCGCTCGAGCTTGGTTACGACGCGCAGCGCCTGGGCGTTGTGATCGAAGCCGCCGTGCCCGGCCATGCAGGCCGTCAGCGCGCTCTCGCCCGCGTGGCCGAAAGGCGTATGGCCGAGGTCATGCGCGAGCGCGATGGTCTCGGCGAGATCCTCGTCGAGCGCCAGAGCCCGGGCGAGCGCGCGGGCGATCTGCCCCACCTCGATCGTATGGGTGAGGCGCGTGCGAAAATGGTCGCCGTCGAGCGGCACGAAGACCTGGCATTTATGGGCGAGGCGGCGGAAGGCGGTCGAATGCAGCACGCGGTCGCGGTCGCGCTGGAATTCGCTCCGGGTTCGCGACGGCGGCTCGGGGTAGAGCCGTCCGCGCGAGCGCGCCGCGTCGCAGGCATAGGGCGCGAGAGGCAGCCTGACCGCCAGGGGAGGGACCTTCCGTCGTTGTAAGGGCGTCGAGGCGCCCCTATGTTGGGGGGCAATAGCGTGAGCGAGCGCAAGCCCGCAAGGGTTCTTGCGCGGTGCGCCGGGTTCTTAAGAAAGAAGCGAGGGAAGAATGAGCGGTGCTTTGAACGAGGTCGAGGTCACAGCGGCGGCGACGGACCGGATCAAGGCGATCCTCGCCGAGGAGCCCGTGGGCTCAGCCTTCCGTGTTGGCGTCGAAGGCGGCGGCTGCTCGGGATTCAAATATTCCTTCTCCGTCGCGCCGCAGCCGGACGCGGGCGACCATCTCGTCGAGCAACACGGCGCAAGGCTCGTCGTCGACGAGGCCTCGCTGCCATTCCTTTTGGGCGCTAGGATCGATTTCGTCGACGATCTGATGGGCCAGTCTTTTCGGATCGAGAATCCCAACGCCACCGCCTCCTGCGGCTGCGGCGTCAGCTTTTCTCTCTAACCTTGCGAAGAACGTCAAATTGGACAAAAATGTCTTTTTAGAGCGGCAGTCCCTGTAAGATGAACATTTCAATGGGTCCGTCGCCGGAAGCGGAGGGATAGAGTTTCTAGCTGCTGAAAGGACATCGTCATGGCCGAGTTGGAAGCTTATTCAGAGCCAAAGTTAAGAATATTTATCGGTTCTTCAACAGAATATGAAGCTTATGCTGAGCAGGTTGCGGCCTGCATCGAAAAGGCCGGAGGAGAAGCAAAGCTTTGGACTGATGATGGCTTATTTCCTGCCGGTGAATACACTTGGGATAGGCTAAGGCAGCTCGTGTTACAGTTTGACGGCGCTATTTTTATCTTCGGTTGTGACGACAAGATTGAACATAGAGGCGAAAAAGGCTATCAGCCGAGAGATAACGTGTTGATCGAGTTTGGTTTATTCTCAGGGCGCCTTCCGCGACAAGCCGTTGTCTTCTGTAGAGTCGGCGAGAGCCGAACGCCAATCGACTTGGATGGATTTGGCTACATAAACGACAAAGAGGGTAATTTTGGGCATTCCGTCCAACTCGAGGTGAAGGATTGGTTCTCCAATCTAAAGACTATAGGCCAAGACGCTGCCGATGAAATCAATTCTATTTTTCCATTTATAGAGTTCAAGGACGACGACAAGAAAATACCGAGAGTGCGCAGGTTCAGTAATAGTAGTAGGGGATTCTATGGATATGCTGACCATGCTGACTTGTCCTATAAAACTGTGAAGGAGCTTATTGATAATTTGCGGCCATTCATTGACCCTCCTGCACCACACTGGGATGACTTTCTAAATGACCAAGACAGCGTGATCGCTAAATATAAAAGTGGTGGATTACCGCTTGCGCAAATTCCAATATGCTTTAATAAACAGCACCGCAGTTTTCCCGGGAGAACATTCGTTCCGTTGATCGCAGAGAGCAATGGTAAGGAAGGATATGGTATAACTCGCATTCTATATCTGGATATAGCGTCACTTCCGAAGGGCGTCCTCAACGATTCAGCTTGGTTAGACCTTTCCGAAAATATCGATATGGAAAAGCTTTCAATCGAGTTGAAGCAGATCGCTGACAATTGGATACGGGATACGCCTGAAGTGGCTCGTGGAAGAATCAAAGCGCTGACAGACGCAGCTGAGGAGGCCGCAAAGGGCGGCAGCATTAAAGTAGTCTATTATTGTGGTGAAGCTGGACGCTATGCTGTCAGAGGCCTCGCGCAAAAAGGATGTTATCCGAACGCGAAGCTGCTGCTTTGCCGTATTCTGGCGCTAACAGACTAGCCCTTTTTTGTTAGAGTCCGTTTGAGAACGTCTATTGGTGAGCGATGCGTCTGAGGAGGATACTTCCGAGGGCGACATGGATCATGGCCTGGGAGCAGTCGATGCGCTCCTCGTAGTCCCGCACGAGCCGACGCCACCGGGTCATCCATCCGAAGGTGCGCTCGACGACCCAGCGGCGTGGAAGGACTTCGAAGCCCTGCGCGGTATCGGACCGTTTGATGATTTCGATGGTGAAGTCGAGGAAGGCGGCCTTGTCCATGAGCTTGGTGCGGTCGTAGGCGCTATCGGCGAACAGGTGCTTGAGCCAGGGCCAGCGCTTGCGCACGCTGTCGAGGATTATCTGCGCGCCGGCGCTGTCAGAGATGTCGGCGGTGGTGAGGTTGACCATCAGCAGACGACCGTCGGTGTCGACGGCGATATGTCGCTTGCGTCCGACGATCTTCTTGCCAGCGTCATAACCTCTTGTTTTTGCTTCAGGAGCCTTGACAGATTGGCTGTCGATGACGCCGCCGGTCGGGCTCGCCTCGCGTCCGACCCGCTCACGGTCAAGCATCAGCGCCACGTCGTGGATGGTCTGGAACGGGAAGCGCCGCACGAACCGGCGAAACCACCAGTAGACCGTCGGCCAAGGCGGAAAGTCCTTCGGCAACATCCGCCAGCCGCCGCCCGAGCGGGCCAGATACCGGATCGCGTTCAAAACCTCGCGCAAATCCGTCCGGGCCGGCCGCCCGCTCTTGGCCGCGCCAGGCAGGAACGGCTCAATCCGCGCCCACTCCTCGTCGGTCAAATCCGTCGGGTAGCGCTTGGTCTTCTTCTCAAATTCGGCCATCCGGCCACGCGTCGCTGGGGTCCACATCACAAGCTTGAATCACGCCCGAATCTGCCGTTCAATGGGTTCTCCAACGGTCTCTAAGACCTTAGATTGGCGACACATGGACCAGGAACGGACGCATGCAACGAGAGATCATCCGGGTCGAGCCGATTGACAGCAATTTCGAGAAGTGGGGCGCGCCGGTGTCCACCTGCACCCGCGCCGGCAACATGGTGTTCGTCTCGGGCATGCCGCCCTTCGATCCGGAGACCGGCGAGATCCTCGTCCACGCCCCGTTCGAGCGCCAGGTTGAGCTGATCCTGGAGCAGGTGAAGACGGCGCTGGAGGCCGCCGGGTCGGATCTCGACCATGTGCTGAAGTGCAATGTGCTGTGCATCTCGGCGGACCGGTTCAAGGCCTTCAACGAAGTCTACAAGCGCTACTTCCCGAAAAACCCCCCAGCCCGCATCTTCTTCTGCGTGCCTGAGTGGACCGGGCCCTTCGACGTCGAGGTCGATTGCGTGGCGGTCACGAAGGACTGACCTCGGCCGGCAGCAGCGGGAGCAGAGAGAATAGGGGTCAGAGTCATTTACCGCGCCACATACATAGACGTCAGGACTCTGGCGCGGTCCAACTTCCGCGAGTGGCGCTTGGTCTTCTTCTCAAATTCGGCCATCCGGCCACGCGTCGCTGGGGTCCACGTCCCAAGCTTGAAATCACGCCCGAACCCGCCGTTGAATGGGTTCTCAAACGGTCTCTTAGGGGTCACACCCCAGAGCGCCGCGCTCCACAACGGCCTCGGCGGATTTGTCGAAGGGGCTCTCTCCTCTTGCCTACAGTTGCGCTTTTGTCGACCAGCGCCAAGGCAAAGTTCGACGCTTGCGCCAGGGCTCCGTAACAGCGTCATCAGTATGTTTTGTACGGCAGAAATTTTCCGGACATAGAAATTTTGACGCGGTCGCCGTTTGGATGGGACTCGCGGCTGATTTCCATCTCGAAGTCGATCGCGCTCATGATGCCGTCGCCAAACTCCTCGTGAATGAGTTCTTTTAAAGTGGTCCCATACACGCTGACGAGCTCGTAGAATCGATAGATGAGGGGATCGGTCGGCACGGCCGTTGGCAAGGAGCCCTTATACGGCGGCGTTTGCAACCAATGGCGATCTTCCTGCGACAAATCGAAGATCTCGCCGATCAGATCGGCTAGCGCGGCGTCGAAAGTCATTTGGCCGAGACATCCGGCGGTGACCCACTCCTTGCTCAGCCCGACCTTGTCCGCCACTTGCGACCAACGCAGGCCCTTTGCCGTCTTGGCTTCGAGAATACGCCTCGTCGTCTCTTCGCGGCTCATTTGCGTTTCGCCTCAGCGTGATTGTCGAGGAAAACGGGCCGAACGAATGTTCGGCCCGCCTATCGCTCGCTCATGGTTATAACCGAACGCTGCAAATTCTGGCCGGTCATGGCGGCGACGATAATCCCTCACCGTCAAGCGCGCCGAGCCACATGGGATCGTCTTGGAAGCGGAGAGGTTTGACCCCACCCGTCGCGCTTTGCGCTCCGTCCTCCCCGTAAAAGGGGAGGGATTTCCTGCATCAGCGCCGCGCAAATTTTTCTGTGCGCTGGATTGCATCCGCGCAACGTTGGCAACCCGCGTGGATGACCGGGACAAGCCCGGTCATGACGCGACCAAGAGCGAGGTTCAATCACCTTCGAAATTACGACCGAGATCAGGCCGCTGTCGCCTTGAAGCGCGCCGCCTCCTCAGACCCCTTCGTCGCATTGCCTTCGCTGTAGGAGTGTGCGCCGACGCCCGCGAGCTTGCCGCCCTGCACGATGAGGTATTCGTTACGGATCGGACGGCCCTCGAAGTAGCACTCGAGGATCTCGCGCACGCCCGCGGCATAGCGGGTTTGCGCGGAGAGGCTCGTGCCGGAAATATGCGGCGTCATCGCGTGATGCGGCATGGTGCGCCAGGGATGATCCTTTGGCGCCGGCTGCGGGAACCACACGTCGCCCGCATAGCCCGCGATGTGGCCGCTCTCAAGCGCCCGCACGAGCGCCTCGGTGTCGACGAGCTTGCCGCGCGCCGTGTTCACGATATAGGCGCCGCGCTTGAAGAACTTCAGCGTCTTCTCGTTGACCATGTGCTCGGTTTCGGGGTGAAGCGGGCAGTTCAACGTCACGACGTCGCAGACCTTGGCGAGGCTCTCGAGATTCGAGTGGTAGGTGAGGTTCAGCTCTTTCTCCACCGCCTCCGGCAAGCGATGCCGGTCCATGTAGTGCAGTCCGACGTCGAAGGGCTTCAGCAGGCGAAGAACGCGCAAGCCGATGCGGCCCGCTGCCACTGTTCCGACCTGCATGGCCTCAAGGTCGTAGGAGCGCGACACGGCGTCGGCGATGTTCCAGCCGCCGTCGACGATGATTTTGTGAGAGGGAACGAAGTTGCGCACGAGCGCCAGGATCGACATCACCACATGCTCGGCCACCGAGTTGCTGTTGCAATAGGTGACTTCCGCGACGGTGAGGTTGTGCTCCATCGCCGCTTGCAGATCGGTGTGATCCGAGCCGATGCCGGCGGTCACGATCATCTTGAGCTTCTTCGCCTTGGCGATGCGCTCGGCGGTCATGTAAGCGGGCCAGAAGGGCTGCGAGATGACGATTTCGGCGTCGGGCAACTCGCGGTCGAGAACGCTGTCGGCGCCGTCCTTGCTGGAGGTGACGATCAGCTGATGGCCGTTCGACTCGAGGTATTTGCGCAGGCCGAGCTCGCCCGACACGCTGCCCAGCAACGCGCCCGGCTTGAAGTCGATCGCCTTCGGCGTCGGCAGTGTCTGACCGTCGGGATAGACCTTGGGCTGCGGACAGTCGTCGCGCGCATAGGTTTTGGGATAGCCGCCGATCGGATCGTCGTAGAGCACACAAACTATCTTCGCCATGAGGGCGTTCCTTCTTTTGGTGCGCGGGCGATTCTCGGCGATGCGAAAGCACAATTTCGAAGATTGGCGCTTCGAGGCTGTGCGTCGGGATCGTCCGCCGTCCGCTTCTTGCGTTCACCAGCGAGATCAGCTTCGCGTCAAGCGGGTTCGAACAGGCGCAGGCTGCGGATCAAGTGAAAAGGTCAAATAGGCGATTGACGTTCTCTATCAATGACTGACGCAACTCGCATCGAGGCAATTCTCAAGCTTCGATCGTCGACACGATTTCACGAATGCGACCGCGCGGAAGCTTGCGCTCTCCGCGCTTGGGCTCGAGCTCAAGGGCTCATCCTCTCGCGCCTTGCTACGGTTTCTTCTGATGCGGCACGCCGAGGTAGGGAAACTCCTTGAGCGTGTCGGCGTGCGGCTTCAAGCCGCTCGACGGGCATTCGCCCTTGGTGAGAAACGCGAGGCGGTAATCGATCACGTCGTCGGCAAAGACGCGGCCGTTGGGATATTTCGCGGGCTTCGAGGGATCGAAGCTCAGCATGTCCGGCAGCGTTCGCTCCTTGTCGATTGCGGCGATCGCTTCCTCGCGTGAGTAGTTCCCCGTGTGGCCCATCAGATGCACGAACTGCTCGAGCCAGCGAGTGCGATCGTTCACCGGCTCGCTGGCGTTGTATTCTAGCTTCGTGTCGTCAGTGTTGAAAAAGCTGCTGACGCTCGGATGACCGGCGCGATCGACATGGATCAGCTCGCCATTTCGCCGCAGGCTGCATCGTCCCCAGATGCTTATTTCGGGCTTGGGGGCGAGCTCGCTCGTCGGCAGCTCGACCGCAATCGAAAAGACGTTGGCTTCGGAATTGGAATCGACGCCGGTCCACGGCGACTTGCCGGTCAGGTGCGGCTCGGTGAAATTCCGTTTTCCCCGGATGTCGAACAGGTTCTTGATGCCGTCGAAATCGAAGAAGAAGGCATCGCTGCGACTGCCGGCGAAGAAGGTGTAGTCGCCGGCCTTCACGACATTGGGCTTCTGGCCGAATGAGACGTCGGCGTCGGCGACGATCTTTTTTCCGACGGCTTCGGCCGAGCGCGCCTCCGCGCCCCTGGCCAGATACACGCTAAAGCTCTGCTTGCCGTCTTGCGGCTTCGAGAAGACGAAGCTCAACGCGACGTCCGTCTGTAAGTCGCCGTCGCTGTCGATGTTGAGCCGGTAGATGGCGTCGGGATGCAGCGCGTCGGCGTTGGGATTGGCGTTGAGGATGATCACGGTTCTCGACGGGTCGCTCGGCGACCGGAACGCATAGAGATCGCAGAGATCTAGTCTTTGATCGCCGAGCGGCGGGCCGAGGCTCAGTCCGGTAAAATGATTGGACATTTTTCCTTGTCCCTTCGCAGTCGAGGCCTTCGAGCCTTGGCCATGCTCTTTGTAAATATCGGATCGGCCGGAATTCAGTGAGAAAGCACGCAGGTGAAAACGCAACCGGCCGGCCGCTGGCCAAGGCGCGCTTGTTTCAAAAATGGGTCGAGAAAATCGCCGGGCGAGCGCAGACGCGGCGGCGCCGCTCCCCTTCCCGTCAAGAGGGCTCGAGGAGCGTCTGTGCGCCGCCCTCAGCGCGGCCGTAAACCTTGCCGGCGCGCTCGACGAAGGCCTGCGCGTATTTGTGGAAGGCCGCGTCGAACATCGCGCCCATCAAGAGCCCCAGCGCCACGCTCTTGAACTCGTAGGTGATGAAGAAATCGACGTAGGAGCGTTTGTCCCCCGAAGCTCCCGGCGGCTCGTCGCGGAAGGTCCAGCGGCTCTCGAGCCTCTTGAAAGGCCCGTCGAGATATTCGACCCGCACTTCGAGCTTGGGCGTGTCGCAGGTGATGCGGCTCGTGTAGCGCTCGCAGATCGCCTTGAAGCCCACCTGCATCTCGGCGACGACGACCTCGATCCCGTCGCCGAGCGGCGTTCGCCGGCGCACGCGGATGCCCTCGCAAAGCGGGACGAACTTCGGATAGGACTCGACGTCGCCGACGAGCTTGAACATTTCCGCCGCGGCATAGGGCACGCGACGGCGATCTCGGAATCGTTTCATCTTCGCGTCCGCAGGGGCTCCTCTCCCCAAGGCGGCTCCGGCGCGTCACGCATGCGCTACCTGTCGGCGCGGGCCTGGCTCATGGCCGAGATAGACCGGAAAAGCGTTCTTGCGTCAATCAGTGGCGCGACGGGCGCTCTCTCGGCCCGCGGCCCGCTGAAAAACTCGAGATGAGAGGAGGATCGGGAAGCCGTCCGGCGAAACCCGGCCTAAATACTCCCCCGAGGCCTTCGCCTCGTGCGGCGTCGTTCTAGCTTTAAAGCCAGAGAGTCGAGACCGCGTGGAGAGTCCCATGGACGGGCATGACTTCGCCCTGTTGGTCTGCGGGGGAGTTCTGTTGGCGGGAGGCCTTTGGATCTGGTTTCGCGACGACACTCATTTCTACGAAAAAGCGGAAAAGACCTTCATACTGAGCGTCTCCATCCTCTGGATCGGCATGATCGCGGACTTCTACGGGCCGAGCCGATTCCCTGCCCGCCTCTTCGAGCCGCCCGACGAGGAGACGGCGCTGCCCGAAGACGCCGTCCCGGGCCCGGCGCGTCGCTACGGCCGCCGGACGGCGGTTTACGACATCGCGGCGCACACGGTTTACTTGCCCAGCGGGAAAACACTGGAGGCTCATTCCGGGCTGGGCGCCATGCGGGACGACCCGCGTTACGTAAACCAACGGGATCGGGGCGCGACGCCGCCGAATGTTTATGAACTCGCGCCGCTGGGGCAGCTTTTTTACGGCGTGCGGGCCCTGCGTCTGATCCCCATCGGCGACGCCTCCGTCTTCGGAAGGGACGGGTTTCTCACGCACACCTACATGGGCGGACCGAGAGGCGACTCGCACGGATGCGTCGTCTTCAGGGACTACAACAGCTTCCTGCGAGCCTTCCTGAACGGCGAAATCAAACGCCTTGCCGTCGTCGCTCATCTGGATTGAGGAAGGTGGTCTTCCCGCGCGCCGCGCGCTTGTCAAAGGCGGCGTCTTGGGGGCAAGCTGCGTTTGAACCGGAGCCTATGGCAAATCCCGGTTGAAACCGCCGCGGCGCGCGCGAAAGGCGAGGGACGCCATGCCATGGTTCTATCTGCTGATCGCGATCTTCGCCGAGGTTGTCGGAACCTCCGCCTTGAATGCCTCCGCGGGGATGACGAAGCTCGCGCCCGCGGCGGTCGTGCTTCTCGGCTACGGGGCTGCGTTCTATTTTCTGTCGTTGACGCTCGCTTACATCCCGGTCGGCGTGGCCTATGCGATCTGGTCCGGCGTCGGCATCGTCCTCATCTCGCTGATCGGCTGGCGCTTCTTCGGCCAGACGCTCGACATGCCGGCTCTCTTGGGGATGGGCCTTATCCTTTTCGGCGTGGCCGTGATCAATCTATTCTCGCACTCCGCGGCGCATTAGCGCGTGTTCCCAAAAAGTGCGAAGCGGTTTTTGGAATCGAACACGCGTTAAAGCAAATTCCCGCGGCTCAATTTGGCGTGGCGGCTGCAACTGCGGCGGCCTGCGCTTCGGCGATCTCGTGATCGCTTTTTCCGACGCGATGCACCGAGTCCCGCGACCCGATGCGGTCGACATAGGCCGCGATCTCCGGCGTCAACTCGAGCAAGCCGAAGACGACCATCCAGCGCAGCGCGGTTCCCCAAAGCAGGTCCGCGGCCGTAAAACGCTCGCCGAAGAGATAGGGACCGGCCGCGAGCTGCGCGCGCACGAGCCCGACGATCTCGTCATAGGAGCCATAGGGGCTCATCGCCCGCGGCTCGCTCACGCGCTTTTGCGCGTGATCGATCATCGCCGGCTCGAAGGCCGCGCCATAGATCGCGATCCAGCGCAGATACGGCCCGCGTAGCGGATCGCCGATCGGCGGCGCCAGGCCCTTCTGCGGAAAAGCGTCTGCGAGATAGGGATAGATCGCCGTCTGCTCGGTCACGACCGCGCCCTTATGGACGATCGTCGGCACCTTGCCGAGCGGATTGAGCGCCAAGTATTCGGGCGAGAACTGCTCCTTGAGCTTCAGGTTGAGAAGTTTGAGCTCATGCGGGGTGGCCAGCTCGTCGAGCAGGATGCGCACGCCCGAAGAGCGCGTGCGCGGGGCGTGATAGAGCGTGACGGTCTCGGGGGTCATTTCGCGGCCTCTTTCGTGAGGGCAGTCGGCAATGGGCAGTCGGCAGCGCTTATTCGAATGCCTACTGCCCACTGCCGATTGCCTACTGCCTCAATCCTTGGCGCGCTCGACGTAGCTGCCGTCTTCCGTCTGGATCACGACGCGCGTGCCGGTCTGAATGTGCGGCGGCACCATCACGCGCGCGCCGTTCGAGAGCTTCGCGGGCTTATAGGAGGAGGAGGCCGTCTGCCCCTTCATCGCGGGCTCCGTCTCGACGATCTCGAGCGTCACGCGCTGCGGCAGCTGGATCGCGACGGGCGTTCCGTTGAAGATCGAGAGGATGCAGACCATGTTCTCCTGCAGCCATTGCGCCTGGTCGCCGACCACGTCGTTGGGCACGCGCACCTGCTCGAAATTCTCCTGATTCATGAAGGTGTAGCCGTCGTCGTCGCCGTAGAGATAGGTGTAGTCCTGATCCTCGACATAGGCGCGCTCGACCTGCTCGGTCGTCTTGTATCGGTCGGTGGTCTTCACGCCGTCGGAGATGCGGCGCATGTCGATTTGCGTCGTCGGCGTGCCTTTTCCGGGAAAAAAGCTTTCGGCGCTCAAGACGACATAAAGCTGGCCATCCTCGCGTTCGATGATATTGCCTTTGCGGATGGAGCTGGCGATGACTTTCACGGGTTGATTTCCTTTAGGATGGCGGGCCTCGGCGCCGATGGTCTCGAGCGGGTTCCGCAAAAGTTGATAGACTTTTGCGATCAGAAGTCGCTCCTGCATTTCGATCTGGCGCGATTTCTTCTCGCTCGACCGATTTCCGTTCGAGCGAAAAGCGCGCTAGAACGGGCTGGGAAGGATCGCGAGCGGCTTAAAACCATACTTCGCCCTCTGGGGCAAATGGTCGGGAGCGGTCGCTCGCATAAATCTCGGACGATTCGGAAATGACGCGGGCTTCGCCTTTCTGGAGCGAGGAAGCTTACGCGGAGCGCAAGCCCTTCCTGCAAAAGCGGAGAGCGATCGCTGAAGCCGTCCGGCGCTTCTTCGCAGCCGAGGGCTTCGTCGAGGTCGAAACGGCGGCGCTGCAGGTTTCGGGCGGCAATGAGCCGCATATCGCAACCTTCGGAGTCGAGCTCGTCGGCGCGTCCGGGGAGAAGAGCCGGCTCTTTCTCCATTCCTCGCCCGAATTTTCCTGCAAGAAGCTGCTCGCGGCCGGGGAGAAGCGGATTTTCACGCTGGCCAGGGTCTTTCGCAACCGCGAGCGCGGGCCGCTGCATCATCCCGAATTCACGATGCTCGAATGGTATCGCGCGGGCGAGCCCTTGTCGCGGGTCATCGAGGACTGCGCGGGTCTCCTGACTGTCGCGGCGGAGGCCGCGGGAACCGACAGTTTCTTGTGGGGCGACCGGATGGCGGAAGCCTTCGAGGAGCCCGAGGTCTTGACCCTTTGCGAGGCCTTCGATCGCCATGCGGGCCTCGATCTCGAAAGACTGCTCGACGACCGCAACGGACTGGCCAAAGCCGCCGCTTCGCTCGGGATCCGCGTCGTCGCGGACGACGGCTGGTCCGATCTCTTCAGCAAGATCCTGTGCGAGAAGATCGAGAAGCATCTCGGGCGCGGGCGAGCGACGGTTCTCATCGACTATCCGGCGAGCGAGGCCGCGCTGTCGCGCGAAAAGCCCGAGGACCCGCGCTTTTGCGAGCGCTTCGAGCTTTATTTATGCGGCGTCGAGATCGCCAACGGTTTCGGCGAGCTGACGGATCGGTCAGAGCAGCGCCGCCGCTTCGAGGCGGCGGAGGCGAAGAGAGCTGCGCTATATGGCGAACGGCGGCCGATCGACGAGGATTTTCTCGAAGCGCTCGACGCCATGCCGGAAGCGAGCGGCGTCGCGCTCGGCTTCGACCGGCTCGTCATGCTCGCCGCCGGCGCGACGCTCATCGAGCAGGTGCTGTGGACGCCGGTCGTGGAGCGGGGAACGCCGGTCTGAACCGGCAATCAGAGCGGAGTGGAAACGATGAAAATCCTCGTCATCGGCGCGTCGCGCGGCATTGGCCTCGAGGTCGTCAAGCTGGCCCTGGCGCGCGGACATGAGGCGACCGCCCTGCTGCGCGATCCGGCGAGGCTCGCGCTTGACGACGAGCGGCTGCGCAAGCTTCGCGGCGACGCGTTAAACGGCGAGGACGTCGCGCAGGCCGTCGCGGGACAGGACGCGGTGTGCTCCTGTGTCGGTGTAGGGCTGACGCGCCAACCCGTGAGCCTGTTCTCGCGCGGCGCGCGCAACCTGCTGGCGGCGTTGGAGAGCGCGCCGCGGACGAGACTCGTCGTCGTCACGGGGGTCGGCGCCGGAGACAGCCGCGGCCATGGCGGCTTCTTCTACGACAAGATTTTCCAGCCGCTGCTGCTGAAGCCAATGTACGAGGACAAAGATCGGGAGGAGGCGCTGATCAAGGCGTCGAACGCCAATTGGCTCATCGTCCGCCCGGGCCTCCTGACCAACGGGCCGCGCACGGGCAAATATCGCGTGATCACCGACCCCGAGGCCTCGGTCGCCGGCAGAATCTCGCGCGCCGACGTTGCCGGCTTCGTTCTCAGCGAAATCGAGCGTCCCTCGCTCTTCCGGCAGACCCCGGCTTTGATCTATTGAGCCTTGAATGCGCCTTCGGCGATCCGGCGATCCGACCGCGCCGCGAGCCCACGCTATGCTTTCCGCGGTGACCGTTAAAACCCTCCGCTCGATCAACGATCCCGCCATCGCCGGCTTAGAGCGAATTCCGCAAAAGTTGACAGACTTTTGCGATTAGAATTCGCTCCAGCTTTCTGATCTGGCGCGATTTCTTATCGCTCGAACGATTCCGTTCGAGCGGAATACGCGCTAGTCACTTCGAGAAGCGGGCCGCGCTTCACGCGAATTTGACGACGGCAATCGTCAGGCCGGCGATCCACAGCGTCTCGACGATCATCAACGCGATTGGCTTCCAGCCCACGGCGGCGAGGTCCTTGAAGGAGGTCTTCATGCCCAGCGCCGCGATCGCGGTGACGAGGCACCATCGCGAAACGTCGTTGATCGCTTCCAACGCGAATTTGGGCAGGAGCCCAAAACTGTTGATCGCGACAAGGGCCGCGAAGCCGAGCAGGAAATAGGGGATGGGCGCCTTCGCGCCGCTCGCCGCGCCGCTTCGCCCGACGGCAAAGGCGATGGCGAAGACGACCGGAACCAGCATCGCGACGCGCAGGAGCTTTACGTAGGTGGCGATGTCTCCGGTGCGCTGGGAGATCGAATAGCCGGCGCCGACCACCTGCGCGACGTCGTGGATCGTGCCGCCGAGGAACACCCCCGCCTTCACATGATCGAACCCGAGGGCCGTGGCGAGGAGGGGATAAAGAATCATCGCGAGCGTCGACAGCAGCGTGACGGTCACGACGGTCAGGATCGTGTCGCGCTCGCTTTCGGGCGCGCGTGGCAGGACCGAGGCGATGGCGAGCGCGGCGGAAGCGCCGCAGATGCCCACCGCGCCGCCCGAAAGCACGCCGAAGGAGCGCGACAGACCGAGCAGGCGCGAGAGCAAGGCCCCGAGCGCGATGGTCGTGAGCAGGCCGCCAATCACCGTGGCGATGGGCGTCGCGCCGAGCTCCATGATCTGGCCCAGAGTGATGCGCGCGCCGAGCAGCGCCACGCCGAGCCGCAGCACCGTCTTGGAGCTGAATTCGACGCCCGCGACGCAGCGCCCCTCTTCATGCAGAAAATGGAAGGTCATGCCGAAGAGCAGCGCGAACAGCATGACCGGCGAGCCGTAATGCTGCGCGAGCCAGGTCGCCGCGAGCGCGATCGTCGCGGCGGTCAGGAGCCCCGGATAGACGCGCCAGAGGAAATGGCACCACGAGTCCTGAGCCGCGGCCGGCGGCGCGGCGTGCTCGAACGAGAGCCCTTCCATCGCGTCATAGGATTGGAAGAGCGCATGCGCGGCTTCGGAATCGGTGTCGAGGTCTGAGCTCATGCGTGGCCTCCGGTGTGGCGCATCGCCCACGCCGCGCTTCTATCACGGCGCGGCCGAGCTCAATGAGACTTTCGCACGGATGGACGCCTCTCTACGCGGGTTCTATAAGCCGGTGGTGATGAAATCCGTCTTCGGCCAGTTAGAGCGAATTCCGCAAAAGTTGACCGACTTTTGCGATCAGAATTTGCTCCAGCGTCTTGATTTAGCGCGCTTTCTTATGGCTCGAACGATTCCGTTCGAGGGACAAGCGCGCTGCTTGCGAGCATGAGCGACCGTCCGCTCCATTCGGTCGACGATCTCGCGGCGGCGGGCCTTCTTTCGCCCTCCGACGTGCTTCGCGCTGTCGAGGCGCGTTTCCGCGTCGCGCTCACGCCGCAGATCGCGGCTCTCATCGACCGCGCCGATCCCGACGATCCGATCGCCAGGCAATTCCTGCCGGACGTGCGCGAGCTGATGACGACGCCGCAAGAGCTCGCCGACCCGATCGGCGACGAGGCGCACAGTCCCGTTCCGGGGATCGTGCATCGCTACCGCGACCGCGTGCTCTTAAAACTCGTTTCGGTCTGCCCGGTCTATTGCCGCTTCTGCTTCCGTCGCGAGAGCTTAGGAGAGAGCGGCGCGCTCGACCCGAACACGCTCGCGCGCGCGTTGGATTATGTCGGAGCGCATGAGGAAATCTCGGAAGTCATTCTCACCGGCGGCGATCCGCTGGCGGCGTCGGCGCGGCGCCTGCGCGCCCTCGCCGAGCGCCTTGCGACGATCGCTCATGTAAAGCGGCTGCGCGTTCATACGCGCGTTCCGACAGCGGCGCCGGGTCTCGTCACGAAAGAGCGCCTTGACGCCCTGCGCGCCGCGCAAAAATCCCTCGTCGTCGCGCTGCATGTCAATCACGCGCGCGAGCTCTCGCCCGGCGCCGAGGCGGCGATGACGCGCCTTAAGGAGGCGGGCGCCAAACTTCTTTCGCAGACCGTGCTGCTCAAGGGCGTGAACGACGGAGCGGCGACGCTCGACGCGTTGCTGGACGCACTCGTGGGGCAGGGCGTCGAGCCCTATTATCTGCACCATCCCGACCTCGCGAAGGGCACGGCGCATTTCCGCCTGCCGCTTGCGCGCGGGCAGGAGATTTATGCAACGCTCGCGCGGCTGAGGCAGGCCAAGCTGCTTCCGCGCTATGTGCTCGATCTTCCCGGCGGCTTCGGCAAAATCCCGATCGAAGCGACGCATCTCATGCAGAACGAGGACGGAAGCTGGCGCGCGCGCGACCGTTTTGGGGTCGAGCATCGCTATGAGGAATGTTTTGACCCGCCTCTCGAAGCGAACACGTTCGAGCGCGCCTCGGGCTTTTAACTGCAACGATTGAGTCTGACGGGTCTCGCCGGCGCGAGGCGCGGCATGCGTCATGGGCTGCCGCCGCCGGAAGGCGCGACCACCATCCGCGCCAAGGAGTAGACCCCGCGTAGCGCCAGCAGGGTAAAGCTGGAATAGACGTTGCCGCCGATCAATCGCCCGAGCGGAGAGGCTTTGCTTGTATGGAGCGCCACGCTCGACGTGCCGAAGGAGATCGCAGGGAAGGTCGTCTGCTGACGGATCGCTGCATCGGCGCCGTACCACCAGTTGGCGATGAATTGCTGGGCGCTGTCCGGCGGCGGATTCTTCTCCGCGCCGTAAAGAAAATAGGGCCCGAATTCCCGAGGCGAGACCGCGCCGTAGAGCGTGCCGCCGCCGGAGCCGTTCGGCGTATATTCATAGGCGATCTGCGGGTCGAGGGTCGCGGGAATGCCGGCGCTCTGAAAGGCCGTGACGAGCTGGGGATTGTTGCTCACATAGAGCGCCATGTAATTGTTGATGTCGCCCGTGCCGTCCGGCGAGACGATGTTGATCCCGATCTGCGAGATCGTCGTCGGCTGAGAAGAGCCACCGTTGACTTGCACGCTGCCGCAGCTCGTGATGCGCACGACGATCGGCGCCTGCCCGGGTGAGGAATTGGTGATCGTATAGCCCGGTGGCACCAGCTTTTGCGCGATGGCGAGAGCAACATAGCCCTCGCCGGCAAATTCGGTGCAATTCATGAAGCTGACCTTGAAGGCCGTCTGGCCGGCCTGGGCTTGCGGCGCCGCCAGGACGAGCGCCGGCGCAAGAGCAAAACCGAAACGAAAGATATTCATTTTCCCCCCTCTGATCCGGACCCCTGATGGCGTCCGAAATCAGCGTCCAGCAACGTAAACCGAGACCGCTTCGATTGGCTCCGGCTCGGATGCGACTGTCCTCTTATGTGCTGACTTTGACAAGGCGATGTATGGGGTTCGCCACATATGGTCGCTCGTCGGTCATGGGCGCGGTCCGTCTTTTTGCTTGAGCATGTTCTCATCCAAAAACCGCTGCGCATTTTTTGGGAACATGCTCTATCTCGCCTCCGTCAGCCGTGCGGCGTAGCGGGCCATCAGGTCGACCTCGATGTTCACGCCGTCGCCGACTTCGCGTTCGCCGAGCGTCGTGACTTTCAGCGTGTGCGGAATGATCAGCACGCCGAAGCGGTCGCCTTCGACGTCATTGACGGTGAGCGAGATACCATCGAGCGCGACTGAGCCTTTCTCGGCAATGAAGCGGGAGAGCATTCGCGGCGCTTCGAAAACAAGCCGCGCCATGCCGTCGAAATCCTCGCGCGAGACGAGATGCGCGATCCCGTCGACATGGCCCGTCACGATATGCCCGCCGAGCTCGTCGCCGATTTTCAGCGCGCGTTCGAGATTGATCTGCGTTCCCTGGCGCCATTGCCCGACCGTCGTGCGCGCCAGCGTCTCCGCCGCGGCGTCGACCTCGAAGATCGCGCGTTTTTCCTCGCCCTGCGTCGCGACGACGGTGAGACAGGTTCCCGAGCAGGCGATCGAGGCGCCGAGCGTGATCGATTCAAGCGGATAGGCGCAGCGAATGGCGAGGCGCCGCAGCGCGCCGCGTTCCTCGACGCGCGTGACCTCGCCGATCTCGCTGACGATTCCGGTGAACATTCAGCGCGCCTCTGTTCGGGTGGCTCTTTTGCGGGTCCTCGCCAAAAGAAGGGCCCCGCCCGGAGGTCCGGAGCGGGGCGCCTATTTTGAACCACAGATGCGGCGTCGGCGCTAGTTTTAAGCGTGCAGCCCGCGGCGCGCGCGCGTGAGTGCGCCCGCGAGGACCAGTACGGCCAGCGTCAGTACCCCCTTGCCCGCCTCCGGCGCTGGCGCGCCCTGAATCGACCAGGTGAAGTCGCCGTTCATAAAGCCCGAGTAGTTGCCGATATTCCCATCGCTAATATTAGGATTGCCGTTGAGGTCGATGGTGTATGTGTTGCCGGCGACGAGGGCGCCCGAGAACACCCCCGATTGAGTGGGATCAGAGGCGTTTAGGGTCGGACCACCGGAACCGGAACCCGTGAAACCGACGTCCCAGCCCCAAAGCCCGAAACCATTCCCGCTCGCCAGGCTCGAGTTGTAATTCAAGGTGATGACGCCGTTCTGCGTGGCCGTGAAGGTATAGCTCCAATCGCTGCCTCCGCGACCCTGGGTCAGGTTGGACGCTGACGAGGATGAATTAAAAACGGAGAACTGCCAGCCGTAATTGCTGAAGGTGACCGACCCGCTATCGGCCGAGTTCCATGTTGCGCTGGCAGAGCCGGAAGTTGTCACGAAATCGCCGCCGTTGGCGCCGCCGATGGCCGTCGCCGAAGCGCTGGTGTTCAGCGCGCTTGGAACGCCGCTCCAAGACACGCTGTGCTGATCCGTGGTCGGCGTTCCGTCGATATATGAGTTTGCGACGACGTTCAGTTGGCCGTCCAATGCGATCGTCGCCGCTGCGGGAGCGTGAAACAGCGCCCACATCGACAACGCCGTCGACGCCGACATTAGTGCTCTTTGGAATTTCATCGTTGTGTCTCCGAAATTCAATCCCAGCGCTTTGCACGAGCAGCTCACGCCGGGAGGTTCACCCAGTCCCCAGGGGATCTAGTACAGCGTTTCGGAAGTTCGAATCATATCAGGCTGCGTCGAGTTTGTAAGTCCATGAATGGACTACGGGATGTTGGTTGACGTCGTCGATGGCGCCGATGAGGCGTTCTTTCAGCTCTTGCTTTGACGCGACGCGGATATGACGCAGCACGGAGCGAGCCAGCTTGGAGAAGAAGCCTTCGATGAGATTGAGCCAGGAGCCATGCTTGGGCGTGAAGGTGAACGTGAAGCGGCCCACCGGCTGCCTGGCGAGCCAGGCTTTGGTTTCCTTGGAGACATGCGCCGAATGATTGTCGAGGATCACCTTGATCGCCGCGTTCGTCGGATAGGCCGCGTCGAGCAGCTCGAGGAACTCGATGAATTCTCGACTGCGATGACGATCTCTGACCAGGGCGTGAACCTTGCCGGTCATCAGATCAATGCCGGCGAGCAGGCTCAGCGTTCCGTGTCGGACATACTCGTGATCGCGCCCAAAGGCCTCGTGCTCATGAGGCTTGGGCGGCAAATCCGGCGCCGTCGTTCCGATCGCCTGCACCCCAGGCTTTTCATCGTAGGAGACGATCACGACGCTCCCGTCGCCTTCGCCTGCCTCAGCGGCTTCCTTGAGAAGGGCCACTTCACGATAGACGCACAGCACTTCGGCCATCTTCGCCTCGAAGTCGGCGTCGCGGCGCTCCAGGTAGTAGCGCACCTTGTGCGGCTTCACCTCATGCTGATCGAGGATCTTGCACACAGTGCCTTGCGCCAGCTGGGCAAGACAGACATGGCCTGCCGCCGGCCCATGCTCGCGCGCATGGCGCGCCAGCAGACGCGTCGTCCAAACTTCATGCGGATAGCCGAGTTCCTTGGCCTTGCGGCAGGCCAGCGACACCACCCAAGCCTTGGCCTCGGTCGTGATGAGGGGCGCCTTGCCTGGCCGCGGACGCTCGTCGAGCGCCGCCAGCGGGCCGAGGGCCACCGCCCGTTCGACGCAGCGCTGCACGGTCTGATGGTGCAATCCCAGCGCCCGGCCGACGGCGAAAAACGACGGTTCTTCGCGATAGGCCAGCAAGATCCGCGCGCGCTCCACACGCC
The DNA here is from genome assembly GCA_963829075.1 of uncultured Alphaproteobacteria bacterium. Classification (GTDB taxonomy): domain Bacteria; phylum Pseudomonadota; class Alphaproteobacteria; order Rhizobiales; family Beijerinckiaceae; genus Methylocystis. Next base: position 199,072 of record CAWHHH010000023.1, read on the forward strand.
TCGCCGGCTCCGTGCGCGAGCGCGCAATCGTCGTGAGCTGAACCAAATCCTCATCTTCGATCACCAACGCCAACGCTTGTCGCCATGCCGCCATCTTCGTCAACCCCATTACGAATCAAGCAGAACGCTATACCGCAGCGGCGCCAGAATAAATCCCGCACAAATGACAACCGCTACGGAATCGATGTACTAGGGACGTGACCGCGACCAGCTCTGCCTGATCCATGTAGCGGCGGCAATGATCTCGTCTGCAATTGCTTAAGAATCCTTCGGAGCGTTGCAATTATGCAACACCGCGATCCAGTCTCGGAAAGAATCCGAAGCTGTCCGGCGAATGCAGCTTCAGCTTGACTCTCTCGTAATGTGTGATCTTGTCGGAGCCGAGCGTGAATTCGTCGGTGAGACGATAGAGCGCTGCGTCCTCGAGCACGGCGCGCGCCGCAGGGCGAAGCGCATGGCGTCCTGCGCCGCCGAAGGCTCTTGCGCCCGTGTGCAGCATCACGACGTCGACGAGCCCCGCCGCAAGCAAGGACTCCGCGAGCCGCGGGCCGCCCTCGCAAAAGACGCGTGTGATCCCTTTTTGCGCAAGCACCGCGAGCGCCGCCTGCGGTGAGACGCGCCCCAATTGATCCGCGCTGACGCGCACGACCTCGGCGCCGGTCGCCTCAGAAAATCGCTTCGCGTCCTCGTCGGGGACGGCGGTCAGAGCGATCGCCAGCGTCGGGACCGTGCGGGCGAGCGCAGCAAAGCGCGAGCGCGGCGAAAGCGTCAGATTGCCGTCGATGACGACGCGCAATCGCTGCTGATCCTCCATGCCGGGGAGGCGGACGGTCAGCAGCGGATCGTCCTCGCGTGCCGTCCCGGCGCCGATCATGATCGCGTCATGCGCGGCGCGTTCCAAATGCGTTTGCGCATCGGCGAGCGGGCCCGTGACGGTGAGCCGTGGATCGTGCGGCGCGCCGGCCGCGAAGCCGTCGCGCGTCTGTGCGAGTTTCAGCGTGACCATCGGCCGGCCTTGCGTCACGCGCAGCAGATGGCCGAGGTGGTCGCGCCGCGCGAGCGCCTCACGCACGCCGGTCACGACCTCGATCCCGCCGGCTTGCAGAATGGCGTGGCCCTTTCCGGCGACGCGCGGATCGGGGTCCTGCATCGCCGTCACGACGCGCGCGACGCCCGCCGCGACGATGGCCTCGGCGCAGGGCGGCGTCTCGCCGCGATGCGCGCAGGGCTCAAGCGTCGCATAGAGCGTCGCGTCGCGCGCCGACGCGCCCGCGGCTTCCAGCGCCTGCGTCTCGGCGTGCGGCCGCCCGCCCGGACCCGTCACGCCGCGCGCGACGAGCGCCCCGTCCTTGACGAGGAGCGCGCCGACGGCGGGGTTTGGCGCGCAGCGGCCGAGCGCGCGGCGTCCGAAGGCGAGCGCCGCGTCCATCCAGGCTTCGTCGCTTCTCTCCGCGCTCATGCGTCCCCCGCGCTTGGGCGAGCAGCCTCGAGCAGCATGGCGAGCGCCTGCTCGACCGCCGCGGCGCGGATTTCCGCGCGGGAAAGCGCGCCGAAGCGCCGCTCGACGTGCCGCGCCTCTCCCGCGCGCGCGGCGCAGCCGAAATGGACGAGCCCAACGGGCTTCTCCTCGCTCCCGCCGCCAGGACCGGCGACGCCGGTCACGGCGACCGCAATATCGGCCTTGGAGCGCGCCAAGGCGCCTCGCGCCATCTCCAGCGCCACGTCGCGGCTCACCGCGCCGAACGCCTCTATGGTTTTTTCGCTCACGTCGAGCATCTCGATCTTCGCCCGGTTGGAATAGGTCACAAAGCCGCGCTCGAAGACCTCCGAGGACCCGGGAATCTCGGTGATCGCCGCCGCGACGAGGCCGCCGGTGCAAGATTTGGCGCAGGCGACCCAGAGCCCCGCGGCGCGGCAGGCCGCGAGCAAGCCCTTAGCCTGCGCCAAAATCCGTTCCGAATGGAGCATCGCCTCCAAAGTCCTTCTTCTCCCGGGGAAGGCCGCCCCGGACCCTCGACTCAGGCGCCGAGTTATAGCTTAACGGTCTTGGCCGCGGGGATTTTGCGACTAATTAACCCGTTTCGAGCAAGGCCGCAGAGGTTTTGGGAGCCTTAGAGCGAATTGCGCAAAAGTTGACAGACTTTTGCGATCAGAATTCGCTCCAACTTTTTGATCTGGCGCGATTTCTTATCGCTCGAACGATTCCGTTCGAGCGGAAAGCGCGCTAGGCCCAATCGAGGAGAGACAGGATGAGCGGCGAAGAGAAGGCGACACACGAGACGGCGCCGGCGCAAAAGCCGGGTCAAAAGGGCGGGCGCGACGCGGTCGTCGACGCGCTGCTGCGGCTCGCGGCGCGCCGCGACTTCGGCGAGATCACGATTTCCGACATCGCCCGCGAAGCGGGAATAGGGCTCGCCGATTTTCGCGACCTCTTTCCCTCCAAGGGCGCGATTCTCGGCGCCTTCTCGCGCCGCATCGACCGGCAGGTGCTGACGGAGCCCGCTGGAGAGTTCGAGTCGAAGCCCGGGCGCGATCGCCTCCACGCGGTCCTCGCCAAGCGTCTCGAGGCGCTCGAGCCCTATCGCGACGCGATCTTCGCCATCTCCGACTGGGCGGTCAAGGAGCCGCTGTCCGCCGCCGCGCTCAACCGCGAGACGGTCAATTCGATGCGCTTCATGATGGAGGCGGCCGACATCGACAGCGAGGGGGCCGTCGGGGCGCTGAAGCTGCAGGGCCTGGCGCTCGCCTGGAAGCGGGTCATCGACGCCTGGCGCAAGGATCGGCCGGGCGAGAATTTCCATGCGCTGACCGCCCTCGACGACGCGCTGGACAGCGGCGAGAAGATCGTCGATCGCGTCGAGGACTTCGCCCGCACCACTGAGCCGCTGCGCCGTTTGGCGAACCGCCTGTTCGAGAGCTTCAACAAGCGCCGCACTGGGCGGGCCCGCCACGACGCCCACGACCTCGACGACGAGCACCCGCACGCGGGGATGTGAGGCTTTAGGAGCGTGTTCCCAAAAAGCGCGAAGCGGTTATTGGAATAGAACACGCGCAATCAATAACATCGAGAGCGCGTTCGGACCTCGGCGCCGAGCGCGCTCTCTTCATCCGATTTTCTCGTCTCACACCGGCAGCGTCACGGTCGCTCTCAGCCCCCCGAGCGGGCCGCGCTCGAGCGTCACCTCGCCGCCGTGGCTCCTCGCGATGTCGCGCGCGATCGCGAGCCCGAGCCCAGAATTGCCGTTGTCCTGGTTGCGCAACTCGTCCAGCCGGTAGAAGGGCCGGAACGCGTCCTCGAGCCGGTCGACCGGAATGCCGGGTCCGTCGTCGTCGACATGGATCGTCAGCATCTCCCCGTCGTTTTCCGCGGAAAGATCGATGCGCTTGCCGTAGCGCTGGGCGTTGCCGACGAGATTGGCGAGAAGCCTGCGCAGCGCCGCCGGCCGCACGATGACCTCCGGATCGCCTTTGACGTCGAGCCGCGCTTCGATCCCCATCTTCTGCGTGTCGGCCTGCAGGTCCCCCAAAATCGCGGCGACGTCGGTCTTGGCCGGGGCCTCGCCGCCGTCGCCGCGGGCGAAGGCGAGATAGGCCTCCAGCATGTTCTCCATCTCCTCGACGTCCTTGCGCAACTCGCTCGTGTCGGCGGTTTTGTCGAGAAGAGAGAGCGAGAGCTTGAAGCGCGTGATGATCGTGCGTAGATCGTGCGAGACGCCGTTCAGCATCGTCGTGCGCTGGTCGATCGCGCGCTCGACGCGCCGCTTCATCTCCAGGAAGGCGGCGCCGGCCTGACGCACCTCGCGGGCGCCGCTCGGACGGAAGGGCGCGTCGCGCCCCTTGCCGAATTCCTCGGCGGCTCGGGCGAGACGCTGGATCGGACGAACCTGATTGCGCAGAAACGTCATCGCGATCGCCAGGATCACCACCGAGGCGAGCGTGGTCCAGATGAAGAAGATGTGCGAATTCGAGGCGTAGGCCTGCGTTCGCGTCGTCACGAGTTCGAGAACCGCGTCGTCGAGCAGCACGTCGATCGTGACGAAATGGGCGTTCGACGTGTCGATCGAGAAGGGATATTTGAGCCGGCGCTCGAGCTCGCGCGGCAGCACGTGGTCGAGCAGCGAGAAGAAGGTCTTGGGGGTTGACGGCGGCAGCGGCCCTTTGGGCTTGATCGAAAGCTTCATCGCCAGATCCACGCCGGCGACGCGCGTCAGGATTTCGTGATCGGCGTCCTGAGGGAAGCTGCGATAGAGCTCGACGATCGCCGTCGTGTCGCGGGCCACCGCGGCGGAAAGCCGGTCGGTGATCGCCTCCCAGTGCCGCTGCATATAGACGTAAGCGACGGCGGATTGCAGCAGCACGATCGGCAGGATCAAGATCAGCATCGCACGTGCGTACAGCCCCTTGGGCATGCGCTTGTGCAGCCAGCCGCCCAGCCGGCGCCACAAGCGCCGTGGCGCGTCGATGGTATCGAGGATCACCATGGTCATGAGTGGACTCTCGCTTCGCCCGCGTCTCTGTGCGGGGTGTCGAGGATCAGGCGATAGCCCTGTCCGCGAACGGTTTGGATGAGATGCGCGGCGACGTCGATCTTGCGCCGCAACCGCGCAATTTCGACGTCGACGCTTCTTTCGTTCGACTCCGCGTCGCCCGGACGCGACGCCAGCGCGCGCCGCGACACGACGTCGCCGCCGGCGAGCGCGCCCAGGAGCTCGCGCTCGCGCGTCGTGAGCGGCACGGGCTTCTCGCCGCGAAGCAGGAGACCGCTTTCGGGGCTGAAGCTGAAGCCGCCGAAATTCGCGACGCTGGCGCGCCGGAGTTCGCGCGCCGGCGCGCGGGTGCGGCGCAGGATGCTCGCGATGCGCAAGACGAGCTCGCGCGGCTCGAAAGGCTTGCCGAGATAGTCGTCGACGCCGGCCTCGAGGCCCGCAACGCGGTTTTTGAGCTCGGATCTTGCGGTAAGCATCAGGATCGGCGCGTCGGAGAGGGGGGAATCCTCGGCGCGTAGCCGCGCGGTGAAGGCGAGACCGTCCTCGCCGGGCATCATCACGTCGAGCACGATCAGATCGACGATGAGCTCGCTCAAGCGCGCTTGAGCCTCGGCGGCGCTCGCGGCGGAGCTGACGCGATAGCCTTCGCCGGCGAGAAAGCGCGACAGCAGCCCGCGGATGCGCCGATCGTCGTCGACGACGAGGATATGCGCCGCCTCGGCGTTTTCCTGTCCACTTTTCGACAACTGCTCTTCTCCTGCGCGCGCTTGGAGCAGATTCGCGTTAGATCACGCTGCGTTCGGGCGGCAACGCCTGCACGCAGAAAACGCGATCAATTCTAGCAAATTACAGCGCGCTTTGCGCGAAAAACCTGGTTCCACTATTTCGCGAGCCGCCCTCTAGCGGCGCCGGGCGAGGCCGCGAAAGCCAAATCGGGCGCACTGGCGGAGGACCTATATTGACATATTTCAGAGCGGTGGCTAGCCCTAGGCCGGCCGCGCCAAGCTCCCGGCGCAGGCGTTTCCCGGAGAATTCAAGGAATGGCGACGCCGCCCTTCGATCAGCGAGATGGCGTGATCTGGTTCAATGGCGTCCTCACGCCCTGGCGCGAGGCGAAGCTCCATGTTCTGTCACATGGCCTGCACTACGCCTCGGCCGTCTTCGAGGGCGAGCGCGCCTATGGCGGCAACATCTTCAAATCGCGGCAGCATTCGGAGCGCTTTCGCCGCTCCGCGCGACTGCTCGACTTCGAGATCCCTTACAGCGTTGACGAGCTCGACGCCGCGAAGGACGCCGTGGTCAAGGCCAACGGCATTCTGGATTGCTACGTGCGGCCCATCGCCTGGCGCGGCAGCGAGATGATGGCGGTCGCGGCGCAGAACTCGACAATCCACACGGCGATCGCGGTGTGGGACTGGCCGAGCATGTTCGACGTCGAGACCAAGATGAAGGGCATACGCCTCGATATCGCGGAATATCGCCGTCCCGATCCGCAGACGGAGCCCTCGCTCGCCAAGGCCGCCGGCCTTTACATGATCTGCACCATCTCGAAACATCGCGCGGAGCGGCGCGGCTATGCCGACGCGCTGATGTACGACTGGCTCGGCCGCGTCGCCGAATGCACGGGCGCGAACGTGTTCTTCGTGAAGGACGGCGCGCTGCACACGCCGATCGCCGATTGCTTCCTGGACGGCATCACCCGCCAGACCGTCATCGAGCTGGCGAAGCGGCGCGGCGTCGACGTGATCGAGCGGCGCATCATGCCGGAAGAGCTCGCCAGCTTCTCCGAGTGCTTCATCTGCGGCACCGGCGCGGAGGTCACGCCGGTCTCCGAGGCGGGACCCTGGCGCTTCGAGCCGGGCGCGCTCTCCCGCCAGTTGATCGAGGACTACACGCGCGAAACGCATCGCCACGGCGAGGGGTGACCTCGCGCGAGAGCATGGCGAGAGCCTGATCGTCGATGCGACATGAAGGCGAGCGCCCCGGGGGGGGGGGGGGTCGGCTGCGACCTGCTCCGCCATGCTCGCCGCGATGAGATTTAGGGCTTTTTAGATTATCGGCATGAGCGCAGCGCACTGACTGAGTGCGCCGGCGTTCATGCGTGATCCTCATTCCTTTGCGCAGAATCGCCGCCTGGCGAAGCCGGCCCCAGTTACCTCGCGGGCGGAAGCTCGATGATGTGCGGGTTGGGAACTGGCGACGGCTCGAGGGTCTGGATGTTGGTCTGCGTGACCGTCACCGGAACCTCGATCACGCGTCGGCCGGGCACCCCATATTCCGGCGCGACCGGGGGCAGGGCGGTCAGGGCCGCCGGACGGCCGTAAGCATAGGTGTCGTAGTAGCCGGGGCCCCCGGAGCCGACGCCGACCAGGTAATTCGGATCGTAGAAGCTGGGGCCTGCGGCGGCGAGTCCGACTTCGTAATTGGGGTCGTAATAGCCGTCGCCGTAATAGACCCCGCCGCCGCCCCAGTAGCCTCCGCCGCAAGCGCCGCCGCCGCATCCATATTGCTGGCGCCGGCCATAAACGCCGAATTCGCCGTAGCGCGCGGCGTGGCTCGTGTATCCGTTCCAGGCGCCGGGGAGTGAAGGCCGCGAGCCCAGCGCGGCGCCGCCCGCCACGCCCGGTCCCGGCATGGGCCTGCCGCCGTGGGGGGCTCCCGCGCGCGGGCCGCCGGCCCCGCCTCTGGCGGCGGCAAGAGCTTCGCTTGTTGCGAAGGCCAGCGTCGCCGCGACGACGCAAGCGCAAACGGCGCGCTGTTTCGAATTGATACGCATGCTCACGCCCTTTCGTGTCCTTTCACGCCAGTTTCCGCCGTGACAGGGGGAAACGCATGAATTCGAGACGCCTCGACGGCAGCTCGAGGAAACGCGGGCAAGGCGCGGGCCGGATCATTGCGCCGCGCGCATCTAACGGCTAAGAGGCCGCTTGCGCGCGCGATCGAGGGCGGCCCCCTTCACGGCTTGGCGGCGTCAGGGCTGGCAGGAAACCGGCCGTTAACCTTACTTGCAGGCAACCCATCGTTAATCTTAAATGAGATCGTGTGTCATTTAAGCAACATTAAACATATTTTTGTCCACAGACATTGTAGCCGGGCAAATGCAAGGGTAGTGTGATGAGACCTCCAGTGCAAGGGGGCCACGGCCGATGGGGGAGAGTCTCGGGAGTATATTCAGATGGCTAAGGCTCAATCGCCGCGCGGGCAAGTAATCCTCGTGGCGCTGGCGGCAAGCCTTTGACGGAAGCGAGTGGATCGCGCGCGGCGCTTCCGCCTGTGGCGCGGTTTCTGGATGCGATCGGGAAACCCTCTGATCGCCTCCTGCTCACGGCGTTTTTCTTTTCGGTCTTTTGTCTCGACTACCTGCCGCGCGGCTTTTCGACCGGGGCCTCCTTCCCCACCCCGGAATTCATCGGTTTCGTCGCCATCGCGATCGTGCTCAAGCGGCTCGGGACAGAGCCGGTCCTGCGCCGATGGGATTATCTCGCGCTGTTCATCGCGAGCGGGGCCGTCATCCATCCCTGGCGTCACATGGGCGGCCTGGCGCTGACCGGCGTTGGCCTGTTGTTCTGCCTGCGGCGGGACAATCGTCTTGCCGCGCTCGGGCAATTGAGCCTCGCTCTGGCCTGTCTGGACATCTGGGGCCAAATGGCGCTGACCGCGATCGAGGCCAAGATTTTGCCCATCGAGACGGCGCTCGCTTATGTCCCTTTGTCCTTTCTCAATTCCTCCTTCTCCTTGCACGGCAATGAAATCTCCCATCCCGACGGACGCGGAGCCGTTGTGGCGGCATCTTGCTCCGCCTTCCAGAACATGCTCGCTGTTGCGCTGTTGTGGCTTTCCTTCATGAAAATCAGGAATCTGGAGTTCAGCCTGCGCAGCTTTGGCGTGCTCGCGGCGGCCCTGGTCATGGTGGCGCTGCTCAACACCGTGCGGATCGACCTGTGCGCCTGGTCGGCCGATTACTTCGAATATTGGCACGAGGGGCCGGGAGTTGGCGTGTTGGCCATGACGATGTTGGCGCTGGCCTTGGCGATCTTCTATCTGGGCCTCGCGGGCGCCGATGATCAGGCGAGACCATGACGGCGACGCGCGCGTTGCTGCTGGCATGGATCGTCACGGGATGCGCCATCGGGATTTATCTGAGGTTCGCAGCGTCGAGCGAAGCTCCTCGGGCGGAGCCGCGCCTCGACTTTTTGGAGCGCGCCGAGCTGCTCGGCAGGGCCGTCGGGCCCTTCACGGTCGAACGGAAGGGCGAGGAGGATCGCTTCACCCTTTGGCTGCGGTCGCAGCACTGCGACGCGGCAATTGTCGTAAGCGCCGGGTCTGTCGAGAGAGCGCCGTCCGAGCAGGCGATCGCCGCGCGCTTTCCCGCTGCCGCCTGGCGGACCCTCTATGTGCATGAGGGTCGCGCCTATCAGGATTTTCCGAGACTTTTGGCGTATCTGCGCTTTGTCGCCAGGCGTTTTGCGGCCCAGTTGACCCGCGCGCCGCTCAGTCTCTCGGACTTGGCCTTCTTCACATTCCATACGCCGGCGCATTGCGTGCTGGAGCCGGGCTCGGCCATCGCGGCCTCGAAGGCGCTGATCGATCTGGCGCGAGTCCAAGGCGAATGACCGACGATCCGCGCGCGTGACGGTTCAGGCGTCGTTTGCGCCGCGATCGACGGGCGGCCGCATCCGCAACCTGGCGGCGTCGGGGCTTGCAGGAATGAGATCGTTACTTGAAAAATGAGAGGGTGTGTCTTTTCAGCAACACCAAAGATATTTTTGCTGCCGGACATTGTAGACATTGGCGCAGAAGGCTAGCCTCTCCGCTCCTCCGACAGAAAAGGAGGCCGAGCCGGCGCGGGAAGAGCCTCGCGCGGGCGAACAGAGGAGCAATTCCGATGGCCAAGATCGTCACGACCGCCGCGTATTTTGTCGCCTTCACGGCGCCCGCCTTCGCCCAAGTGGCTAACGTTCCTGCCCCGGAGCTCGGCGCGAGCGCGCTCGGCTTCATGCTGGCTTCCGGCGTCGCCTATCTGCTCAATCGCCGCGCCGGCAAGTAATCCTTCGCCCTCCGCTGGCGGCAAGCCTTCGACGGAGAGGAGCGGATCGCGCGCGCTGCTTCTGGCTGCGGCGCGCTTGAGGAGGCGGTCGGGAATCCTCCCGATCGCCTCCTCCTCCTCATGTTGTTTTTCTTTTCGGTTTCGCTGCGATCGACGGGCGGCCGCATTCACGACTTGGCGTCGGGGGCTGCAGGAATGAGATCTTACTTGAAAAAGGAGAGGGTGTGTCTTTCAAGCAACACCAAAGATATTTTTGCTGCCGGACATTGTAGACATTCGCGCTGAAAGTTAGCCTACCGGCTCCTCCGACAGAAAAGGAGGCAAGGCCGGAGCGGGAAGAGTCCCGCGGGGCCGAACACAGGAGCAATGCCGATGGCTAAGATCGTCACGACCGCCGCGTATTTTGTCGCTCTCACGGCTCCCGCCTTCGCCGGCTCCGGCGGCTCGGTTCCTGCCCCGGAGCTCGGCGCGAGCGCGCTCGGCTTCATGCTGGCCTCCGGCGTCGCCTATCTGCTCAATCGCCGCGCCAGCAAATAATCCCTCGCGCTTCGGTTGCCGGGGCGATCGGGAGACCTTCCGATCGCCTTCTCCTCAATGTCTCTTTTCGTTTCGCTCATTGTTCAAACGATCCGTGACAACTGCTTTCGCTCTCTCAGCAAAGCTCGGGCCGAGTCATAACGGCGCGCGGAAGACGCGGCTTCTTTCAGATTTCACTGTAGCGACGTCAGCGTCACCTGCAGTCCGTCGCGCGGCCGCGGGATGGGCCAATAGTTCCACTCCGGCTTGTAATTCGGGCGGACGGAAACATGCGCCGTGGAGAGCAGATGATAGGCGAAGCATTTGGCTTGCATGTAGGCGAAGCGCTGGCCCAGGCACATGTGTGCGCCGCCGCCGAACGGTATGAAAGCATATTTGTGCCGAGCGCGGATCGCCTCGTTGGAAAAGCGCAAAGGATCGAACCTTTCCGGGTCCGGCCAGAACTCGGGCATATGGTGCGTATAGAGAGGATTCACGGCCACCCGCGTTCCCCGCGGAATCCGAAATCCCGCGAATTGCGTGTCACGCACGGCGCAACGCCGGATCGCAGGCGCGGGCGGAATGAGCCGCATCGATTCATTGAAAACCATTTCCGTGAGCTGCAAGTCGTCGAGCTGGTCGTAAGGTAACGGCTCGCCTCGGGAAAGGCCAAGCGCCTTTATCTCGCCGCGCAGTCTCTCCTGCCAGAGTGGATTGAACACGAGAAAATAGACGAAGGCGGAAAGGGACGAGGCCAGAGTGTCGTGGGCGGCCATCATCAGGAAATTCATGTGATCCGCGATTTCCTGCGCCGTCAGCAGTCTTCCGTCTTCGGTGGTCGTCTTGCAGAGCTGAGTGAAGAGGTCTGGGGAGTCGATCTCGCGACGCGCGGCGATCTGGCGGCTGAAATAATCGATCATGAACTGGCGCGCCTTGACGCCACGGTTCATCTGCGTGCCGGGGAAGGGACTCCGCACCACGGCGACGGCGGCCGCGATCATGTCGATAAAGGCGCGCTTGACCCGCTCCCTGTCGGCGCCCATCTCCTCGCCGAGGAAGGAGGCGGCGGCGAGGTCTAAAGTCATTCGCTTCAGCGCTGGATAAATACGCAGATCGGGCGAGCTGCTCAGCCAGCCGAAAACGCCCGCCGCGATACCCTGGTTGAGGCTTTCGAGGTAAGATTTCAGTGCGTCGGCCTTGAAGGCGACGGAAAGCGCCTTGCGATGCAGCCGATGTTCCTCGAAATCCATCAGCATCAGACCGCGCGGGAACAGGCGGCCAAAAATTCGTTCCCAGCCATGCGCCGATGAAAAAAGCTTGGCTTGATCCAGCAGGACGAATTCGTTGGCGTCCGGACCGAGCAGTATGACGGCTCGACCACCGAAGGAATGCGCGCGAAAAACCGGGCCATATCTCTGAGCGAACCGTTCCGTCACGCCTTTGGGATCAGCCAGCATTTCCAGCGTGACGCCCAGCAAGGGCCAGCCGTCCGTTCCAGGAATATGCGCGAGCGCGCTAAGCGGCGGCTCGGGCATCGTCGGCGTGGCCGCCGGATTGAGGAGCTGAGAGTTCGAGGACATGAGATTTTCGCAAGACTGTTGGTTTGACCGGTCGGATCGCAAAGCGCCTTTTGACAGGATTCCTCGCGGCGAATAGTCTGCGACGGCCGAAAAACTCGCGCCAATCTGCGCTTGGCGCAAATGACGCCTGCTCGCGCCACGCCTAACCGCTCACGCGCGCCTTGATCGCGTGCTCGGCGAGCGTCTTGCCGAGCGACAAAACCGCGGGCGCGTGATGCGCGTCGGCGATAACCTCGTCGAAGGAGCGCTCGATCCAGGCGCAATCCTCGTCGGTCAGGGTCAGCGCGGGCAGGAGCTTGATCGTCGGATTGCCGTGGCCCGCGACCTGGGTGAGAATCTTGTGATCCTTGAACAGCGGAATGCAGATGAGCTGTCCGAAAAGGCCGGCGCTCGCGGCCTCCAGCAGATTCCAAGTGGCTTTCAGCATCAGCGATTTCGGCGGGCCGAACTCGACGCCGATCATCAGCCCCTTGCCGCGCACCGCGGAGACGAGCTCGTAGCGCTCGGCCATTTTGCTGAGCGACGCGAGAAGCCTGTCGCCCTTCGCGGCCGCGTTCTCGATCAGCTTTTCTTCCTCCAGCACGTCGAGCGTCGCCAGCGCCGCCGCCATCGCCATGTCGTTCTTGGAGAAGGTCGAGCCATGCACGACGGAGCGATCCATCCGGTCGAAGACCTTGTCAAAGATCCATTTGCGCGTGAGCGCGACGCCGATCGGCGCATGGCCGCCCGAGAGCGCCTTGGCCAGCACGACGATGTCGGGCTCGACGCCGAAATGCTCGATCGCCAGAAACTTGCCGGTGCGGCCGACGCCGGTCTGAATCTCGTCGGCGACGAAGAGGGTCCCGTATTTCTTGCACAGCGCCGCGGCGCCGGAGAGATAGTCATCTTTCGGAATGTTGACGCCCTTGCCCTGAATGGGCTCGACGACGAAGGCCGCAACGTCGCGTCCGCGTAAGCCCGCTTCCAGCGCGCTCAGATCGTCGAACGGAATCTCGCGCGTGTCGGGCAGCAGCGGGCCGAAACCTTTTCTGAAAATCTCGTCGCCGTTCAGCGACAGCGCGCCATAGGTGAGGCCGTGGAAGGAATGCGCGCAATGCAGGATCGCGCTGCGACCGGTCGCGTAGCGCGCGAATTTGATCGCGGCCTCGACGGCCTCCGCGCCGGAATTGGCGAAGAAGGCCTTGTCGAGCCAGGGCGCGCGCTCAAGCAGGCGCTCGGCCAGAACGCCCGCGAGCACGGAGACGTCGAACTGCGCGAGATTGGGCGATTGCGAGTTCAAGACCTCGATCAGCGCGTCGCGCACCTTGGGATGGTTGCGGCCGATCGCGAAGACGCCGTAGCCGCTCATCAGATCGAGATAGCGCGCGCCCGCACGGTCGTAGAGATAGGCGCCTTCGCCACGGATGAATCCGACGTCCCAGCCGATCGTCTTCAGCACGCGCACCCACATTTCGTTGAGGTGCTTCGAATGAAGAGCGTAGCGCTCTCCCTCGCGCCGCTGCGCAAGCTCGACGAGGCTCTCCCTTGTCGCCTCGCCCTTCTGCGCCTGCGGTTGGCGCGAATTGACGGCGATGGGCGCGTTTGTCATCTCGAGGCTCCGGAGGGGCGTCGGCGCAACGGAAACAGGCGTGCCGCGAACCGTCGCAAAAGCCGCTTTATCCCATGTTTCGCCGCGGGTCGAGCGCAAAACGCGCGGCTCAGCTAGCCTGCGGCGGGACGCTTGCGCCGAGCTTTGCGAGCGTCGTATCCACAACAAAACGCTTAAATGGAGGAAATCCCGCGTTGGACAATGCGCCGCAGATGCTATCCTGCCTCTCGTTGATTCTTATGCGCGACAACGATTCGTAGCATCCGGCGCGCGGGCGCCGTCGAGGCGCGGGATCGCGTTTCGCAGGGCAGGGGAGTTCGTCAGTTGGGCGCAAAATCCGAATTGATTGAAGGGCCGACTTCAGTCTCCACAGCCGTGGAAAGCGACGAGCGCGCCGTCGAGTTGTTCGAGGTCGCGGGCGCGATAAAATGGTTCGACGTGTCGAAGGGCTACGGCTTCATCGTCCCCGACAGCGGCGCGGGCGACGTGCTGCTTCATGTGACGACCTTGCGGCGCAGCGGTTTTCAGACGGCGCAAGAGGGCGCCCGGGTCGTCTGCGAGGCGCAGAAAGGCCTCAAGGGGCTGCAAGTCTTTCGCGTCCTTTCGATGGACGACTCCACCGCTATTCACCCCTCGCAGTCTTCCGCCGGGCGAACGCATGTGCAGGTGACGCCGGTCGGCGGCTATGAGATCGCGATCGTCAAATGGTTCAATCGCGTGAAGGGTTTCGGCTTTCTCACGCGCGGCGAGGGCACCGAGGACATCTTCCTGCACATGGAGACCGTTCGGCGCTTCGGCCTTGCGGAGCTGAAGCCGGGCGACAGCGTGCTCGTGCGTTATGGCGACGGCCCGAAGGGGCTGATGGCCGCGGAAGTGCGCGCCCTTGACGCCAAGGGCCCGATCTCGCATTGAGCGCGCCGCGGCGGGTTCTGCCGCGGAGCCGGCCCCGAGGTCCTGCGCGTCACCGCCGAGCGTGTTCATGATAAGACCCCCTGCAAGACTTGTGATTTGTGTGGCGGCGTCCGTCGCCGTCTCCGGGCTTATGCTGAGCCTGGTCGCCTCGCCCGCGGTCGCGGAGGAACAGGCCGCGCAAGCCCGGCTCGAACCTCTCGAAATCGTCACCGCCACGGGAGCGCACGCCTTCGACGTCGAGGTGGCGCGCACCGAAGCGGAGCACGGGCGCGGCCTGATGTTTCGCCGCTCCCTGCCGCAAGACCACGGGATGCTCTTCCTTTTCGAGACCGAGCGGCCGATCGCGATGTGGATGAAGAACACCTATGTCTCGCTCGACATGGTCTTCGTTTCGCGCAACGGCCGCGTGACGTCGATTGCTCGCGGCGCGGTTCCTCTGTCGGAAACGCTCATTCCCTCCGGCGGCCCCGTCCATGCGGTCATCGAGCTCGCGGCGGGCGCGGCCGACGCGATCGGTCTCTCCGTGGGAGATCGCGTGCGCCACCCGGGATTTGAGCGCTGAGCGCGTTTCCAAAAAGCGCCAAGCGGCTTTTGGATAAGAACCTGCGCGATCAAGAGGATGTAGAGCGCGTTCAATTCGGAGTTTGCTCAACGCGCTCTATGCCCCCCGCGCTCAACGCGAACCCGCCGTTGCGCGCATTTTTTCAAAGCCTCCCGCAAGATCCACCTTCAGATCCTCGACGTCCTCGAGCCCGATCGAGAAGCGCAGGCAGGGGCCTTCCGGCGCAAATGGCGTCGCGGTGCGCGTCTTGGCGCAGTCGAAGGGGATGACGAGGCTCTCGAAGCCGCCCCAAGAATAGCCAATCCCAAAGAGCGTCAGCGCATTCAGGAAGGCGTCGACGCAAGGCTTGGGCGCGGGATTGAGAACGACCGAGAAGACGCCCGCCGCGCCCGAGAAATCGCGTTTCCATAGCGCGTGATCGGGATGCCCGGGCAGCGCCGGATGCAGCAGGCGCAGCACCTCGGGCCTGCCGTCAAGCCATTGCGCGACCTCGAGGCCGGCGCGCTGCTGCTCGCGAAGGCGCAGCTCCATCGTGCGCAGGCCGCGCAGCGCGAGGAAGGCGTCGTCGCCTCCCGAAACCATCGCGAAAGCGTCGTAAGTGTTGCGCAGGCGCGTCGCCCATTTCGCATTGGCGGAGACGAGGCCGAGCAGCAGATCGGCGTGGCCGGAAAGATATTTGGTGCCGGCTTCGACATTGATGTCGATGCCGCGCTCGAAGGGCGGGAAGAAGAGGGGAGTGGCCCAAGTATTGTCGAGAATGACGCAGGCGCCGCGCGCACGCGCGGCTTGCGCGATCGCCGGGACGTCCTGCACCTCCATCGTCAGCGATCCCGGCGATTCCGCGAGGATCGCGCCCGTGTTCTCGCGCATCAGCGCCGCGACGCCCGCCCCGAGGCGAGGATCGTAATATTGGGTCTCGACGCCGAAGCGCTTGAGCACGCCGTCGCAGAATGTGCGCGTCGGGCCATAGGCGGAGTCGGTGACGAGCAGGTGATCGCCGGCTTTCGTCGCCGTCATCAGCGCGAGCGCGATCGCCGCGAGCCCGGAGGGCGCGAGCACGGTCGTCCTCGCGCCACAAAGCTCGTTCCAGGCTTCCTCGAGCGCGCGCGTCGTCGGCGTGCCCTTGGTCCCATAGGTGTAGGGCTGGCGGTGGCGCTCGAAGTCCTCTGCTGTCGGAAACAGCACGGTCGAGCCGCGGAAGATCGGCGTGTTGACGAAGCCCTCATGCGCGAAGGGATGGCGCCCCGCATGGGCGAGGAGCGTGCGGCGAGACTTTTTTCGCCCTGATTCCCCGCTACCCTCCGTCATCGCTTCCCCCCGCTCCCCGGCCTGGGCTCGGCGCGCCCGGCTCCACCCATCTTATGCCGAGTCGACGATGAAATTCTCAATCCTGCTCTTCTCGCTCGTGGCCTGCGCGCTCGTCGCCGGGGCGCCGCGCGTTGCGGCGCAGCCAGAAGCGAAGGCCTCGCCGACTCTCCAGGAGATCCGTCGGCGCGGCGCGGTCGTCTGCGGCGCCAGCGTCCCGGCGCCCGGCTTCGCCGTCATGGACGGGGCGGGAAACTGGAGCGGGTTCGACGTCGACTTCTGCCGGGCCCTCGCGGTTGCGGTGCTCGACGATCCGCAACGAGCCCGCATCGTGCCGCTGCAGCAAAAGCAGCGGTTAGCCGCCCTGCACGCGAGCGAGGTGGACGTGCTTCTCTCCGGCGCGCCCTGGACCCAGGCGCGCGAGGCAGGCCATCAGCTCCTTTACGGCGCCATTACCTTTTATGGCGGGCAGGGACTATTGGCGCATCGCGTGGCCGGCGCTGCGGGCGAGCCCTGGCGCGCCGCAGACGGGGCGCCGCCGCGCGTCTGCGTTCAGCAAGGCGGAGCCTCAGAGCTCAATCTCGCCGAATTCTATGGGCAGCGCCGCCTCGCCTACCGTTCCGTTCCCTTCGCCACGCTCGAAGAGGCGGCGCGCGCCTATGACGCGGGGGATTGCGATCTCTTGTCGGCGGATATCGTCGAGCTGCACGCCTGGCGCGCCCGTCTGCAAAAGCCGGAAGATCACGTCGTCGCAGCGCAGCTTCTGTCGAAATCGCCGGTCGGACCGATGGTGCGCCAGGGCGACGATCAATGGTTCAACGTCGTGCGCTGGACGCATTTCGCGATGGTTGACGCCGAGGAGCTCGACGTCGGGGCGAAGACCGTCGACGCCGCGCTCAATTCGGATAATCCCGATCTGCGCCGCCTCGTTGGTACCGACGGCGATTTCGGCGAGGGTCTGGGCCTGCGCCCCGATTGGGCCTATCGCGTCCTTCGCGAAGTCGGCAATTACGCGGAGGTTTTCGAACGCAATCTCGGCATGTCCTCGCCCTTCGCGATGCAGCGCCGCCAGAACGCGCTATGGACGAATGGCGGGCTCATGTACGCGCCCCCGGTGCGCTGACGGCGGAAAGAAAAGAGCGCGCCGCTGCACCGTCCGGCTTCTCGCCGGCTCGCGAGGCGGAAATTCATCGCTTTTGGCTGGTCTTCGCCGAGCACGCGCGAGGCGGCGCAATCGACGGCCTCCACTCAGAATTAGTAATAATCCGGATAGCGGACTTCTTCAAATCCCTGTTTAATCGACGGATCAGAGCGCCAGGGGGCTCTGCGTCAGGAGGAGTGGCGGTGATCGGCATTCAAGATTTTGCGAAATTTTTTTTCATCCCGACGAGGGAAAAAGGACCGGGACCGAGACTGACCGACGCTCACCGCGGGTTGCTTTCGTCTTATCTTCTGAACCTCTGGAGAGGCCCCGAGGCCGTTCGAAAGCTCATGGTGGCTGACATTCGTCGCTGGATCGAATTGGGCGCGCCCGAGCGCGCCGCCGACGCTTTCCTGGTGTTGAGACAGTTCCTGTTCGACTTTCCGGAAGCAAAGATCGGAATCGCCTTTGCGCGCTCGGACAATCCCCCCATGCCCCGGTCCCGCGAAAGACGCCGTCGCCGCAGCCCATTTTCACGAATCCGCGCCTTGAAATCGATAGACTGAGCCGGGTCGGCCGTCCATAAAGTAAACAAGGTCTTGTTTCGATTCTGGCGGATTCTCCCATGGATTCGGACGCTTCCCTTAAGCAAGCGGTGTTTTCAACGCGCCGGCCGGCGGGCTCGGGGCCTGTTCCTTCCGAAAAGCTTCACGTTTGCAGGCAATCTTCTGCCGCCTGCGGCCTTGGCGCGTCTGTCGTCTCGCCGGCGCCGCGAGAACGCCTGTTGTCGCCGCTCGTTCTGTGCGCTGGCAAACGGCGTCTGCGTGACGAGAAGCTTAACGTCGCCCCACGTTGGCGATGGGGAAGGCGAACATGAACGACTTGTCTGAGAACTGCGAGGCGCAGGCGACGATGCTGAAGCAATCGCCTTTGAAGCTGCGCACGGTGCTCGCCGAGATCGCCGAGCACGCCTGCGAGCCCGGCTTCAGCGCGATGAGCATCGCGGAGAAATACGGCGTGACCGAGAGAGAAGTCCGCCGGCTGCTCAAGAAGACCGGAAAAAGCTTCTCGGATCACAAGTTGAGGCGGAGGCTCGAGCGCGCGCGCGACCTGCTGGGCGATCCCGCCGCAGCGCATCTCGCGGTGCCGGATATCGCCCTGCGCGCCGGATTCAGCGATTCGGAAAGCTTCGACGCGAGCTATCGCCGTCGATTCGGCGTGGCGCCGAAGGCCGCGCGGGGCGAGAACGGGGCTTGAGCGGCCGCGCGCGCCGCGTCAGGCGCGGGACGCCTTCTCCCAGCGCTGGCCGTGCTGCAGCCCTTCCCACCAGCTTTCCAGCGCGGCGCGTTCGTTCGGAACGAAAGTCGCGACGGCCCCGGCGAATTCGGCCCATTCGGCCAGATAGTGCGGAGAGACGCCAGTCACGACGGGCGTCTTCGTCGCCATGGCGATCCTGAAGGCGTCGCATAAGCCGCCGCGCTCCGCCTCCTGCTTGGAAAACTTGCTGATGGCGATGAGGTCGACGCCGCGCCGGGCCGCGCGCTCGACCGCGCCGCAGGCCTGCGCCAGCTCGCCCGCATCGAGGTTGCAGGCCGTGGAGCCCGGCCCGAGGTCTTGAGAGATCGGGTAGATCGCGCCGCTTTCGAGATCGCGCAGGACGATTCGCGGCCGGCCCGCCGCTTCCTCCTTCAGACGCGTCTGCACGACTCCCGCGATCGAAAAACCCCTTTCGCGCAGCGACGCGGCGAAAGCCTCTATCAAGGCCTGCGTCGCCGCGCTGTCCTCATATCGTAGCGCAGCGATGATGGGGGCTTTTCGCGCTGGCGCATTTTCTGCCACTTGGCCCTCGCCTGGCGCGCCGGGTCACGCTGCGTTTGAGCAGAATTGCTCGAACGCAGAAAGCGTGATCGATTACAAAAAAGCTGGAGCGCGCAGGTTCCCACTTTTTCGCAGCGCGCTCGAGGCGGCACTTGCATTGGCGGGCTCTCCGCCCGATTTGCTATAGGAACCAAGACGCAGCCGGGAGCGGCCCCTTGAACGACAAGCCTAACATAGCGCCGAAAGCGGCGAGCGCCAGCGGCGCCGTCGACGCTTTCCTCGAGGAGATGAAAACCCTCGCGCCGGCGCAGGGGCGGGGGCGGGGCCGTCTCGTTTTCGCGCTCGACGCGACGATGAGCCGGCAGCCAACCTGGGATCTCGCGCAGTCGATCCAAAGCGAGATGTTCGTCGCAGCGGCGGGGCAGGGCGGACTCGACGTGCAGCTCGTCTATTTTCGCGGCCTTGCGGAATGCCGGGCGTCGCGCTTCGTCTCGGACGGGAAGGGGCTGTCGGCCCTGATGTCCGGCATCTCCTGTCGCGCCGGTCTCACGCAGCTCAACAAGGTGCTGCGCCACACGTTCGACGAGGCGCGGGCGCGGCCCGTCGCGGCGCTGATTTACATCGGCGACGCGATGGAAGAAAATCCGGATCGGCTGGCCGCCGCCGCTGGCGAGCTGGGGCTGCTCGGCGTGAAGGCCTTCATGTTCCAGGAAGGCTCGGACCCGGCGACGGAGCGCGTCTTTCGCGAGATCGCACGGCTTTCGGGCGGCGCTTACGCGACTTTCGACGCATCGGCGGCGCAGCGTCTCGCCGCGCTGTTGAAGGCCGTCGCGGCTTACGCCTCCGGCGGACGGGCGGCGTTGGAGCGGCGCGCGCGGGAGGGAGAGGCGGCGGCGACCTTGCTGCTGTCGCAAATTTGAAAGAGGCTAGAGCGAATTGCGCAAAAGTTGGCAGACTTTTGCGATCGGAATTCGCTCCAGCTTTTCTATTTGGCGCGATTTCTTTCCGCTCGAACGATTCCGTTCGAGGGACAAGCGCGCTAGGCGGAAGAAGGAAGCTTGGGAATGCCCATTCTCCTTGGGGTTGTTGCGGCGGCGCTCACCTACCTTCTGCTGCGGGGTTACACGCAGACGTCGCCGCGCGCCTTGGCGAAGGCGATCCGCTTCGGCGGCGGCCTGCTCGCCGCTCTCATCGGCGGCCTCCTCGTCTTGCGCGGGGCGATCGCGCCCGGTCTCGCGATTCTCGGCTTCGGTCTTTGGCTCATCGACTTTTCGAGCCTGACGGCGAGAGGCTTTCGTCCCGCGGGCCGCGGCGGCGCGGGGGTTGCGCGGGTTCGCACGGCCATCATCGAAATGGAGCTCGACCGGGCCACTGGCGCGATCCACGGCACGGTGCTCGCCGGTCCGCAGGAGGGCATGCCCTTCGATCAGCTGACGCGCAGCCAGCTCATGTCGCTTTATGATTTCTGCCTCACCGACGATCCTCAGGGCGCGCGGCTGCTAGAAGCGTATTTCGACCGCCGGTTTGCCGGATGGCGTCAGGCACAGGAGCGAGGCGGAGACTCGCGGAGCGGCGGTGCGCGCCGCCGACAGTCGATCTCCGAGGATGAGGCTTACGAGATACTGGGACTTAAGAAGGGCGCGCCGGCGAGCGAGATAGCGCGGGCGCACCGCGATCTGATGAAGAAGCTTCATCCAGACCATGGCGGGACGACCGACCTCGCGGCCCGCGTCAACGAAGCCAAGGAAGTCCTGATGCGCGGGCGTCAGGGTTAGCCCGGCCAGCCGCTCGAGACTTTTGGGGCGGCGCGAGATCTTTTGGCTTTTGGCGTCGTGCTGCGTCGCGAAGGTCATCGGGCGGCTCCCTAATTCTTCGTCGCGAAGCAGGAAAAGCCCGATCGCTTCAGGTCGCGGCAGGCTTGCTCGGCGCTGTCCTCCCCGAGTCCCGCGAAACGGGCGCGATAGAGCGTCTCGGAGCCCTTGCGAACTTTTTCGGTGAAGGCCTTGGCGCCCGCGGGAAGGCCATGCGCCTCGCTTCGCGCCCGCGCCAGCAGCTCGTGGGCCTTCTCCAGGTCCTCCGTCGCGCCGAGCTGGATCATCCAGCCGGGGTGCGCGGGGCGCGACGATTCGGCCTTGATGCTCTGGGGCTTGTTGTCGTTTCCCGGCTGCTTCAAGGCCGAAGGCGTCGTCGGCGCGACGGCCACGCGGGCGACGCTCTTTCCTGAGGCGCGCGTCGTCGTCGAGCCGCCGAGGGCGTGCGGCTGGCCTCCGGCCTCCGCGACAGGTCGCTTCTGTCCGCCGGAGACGAAGGCCGGGCGCACTTTCGCCGGCGCCGCGTCGGGCGCCGCCGCCGGCTGAACCTTTGGCGCGACGCTGCGTTCCGTTGCGGGCGTCCCCTCATCGCCGTCGCCTTCGGGAGCCCGCGCATAGGCCATGCTCTCCTCCTGCGCACGCGCTTCCTGCGGAGGCGCGGGCGGAATTGAGGCCGTCGGCTCCACCGTCTCGGCGCCGTCCTCGCCTTCTTCCGAGACCGGTTGCGCGGTCTTCTGCGTCCCGCCCGCGCCGATGTGGCGCTGGATGAGGGAGGCCATATAGGCGTCCCGCGCGGCGGCGGTCCTGCCGCCGAGCACGACCGCCACGATGTGGCGCCCGCCGCGCCGCACCGAGGTCAGGAGATTGAAGCCCGAGGCGTTGGTGTAACCGGTCTTGATGCCGTCCATTCCCTCGACGCGGTCGAGAAGATGGTTGTGGTTGCGCATGACCTCGCCGTTGTAGGCGAAGGCGTGCGTCGAGAAGTAGCGGTAATATTTGGGGAAGCGCTCCTGGATCGCCCGGCCGAGCAGGGCGAGGTCATGCGCGGTGGTGATCTGCGCCGGATTGGGGAGCCCCGAGGCGTTCGCGAAATGCGTGTCGCGCATGCCGAGCGCATGCGCCTTCGCAGTCATCATCTGAGCGAAATGCTCTTCGTCGCCGCCGATCGACTCGCCGATGGCGACCGCGATGTCGTTGGCGGATTTCGTGACGACCGCCTTGATCGCGTCCTCGACCTCGATCGTCTCGCCGGGTTCGAGACTGAGCTTGCACGGCGCCTGCGCGGCGGCGTGGTGGGAGATCCGCAGCGGCGAATGCAGGTTCACCCGGCCCTTTTCGAGCTGCTCGAACAGCAGATAGAGCGTCATCACCTTGGTGATCGAGGCCGGGTGGCGCTGCTGATCCTCCTTGAGCGAAAAAAGCGTGCGTCCGCTATTGGCGTCGACGACGATCGCCGCGAAGCCCGGCGGGGACAGGAAGCGCCCGCCGGACTCTTGGTGCGCTGCGGTATGAGCGACGTGGCGGCCATGACCCCAAAAGGCGGCGCGAACGGGCCTGCCATGAGAAACGCGCAGGCCTAAACGCTGACGGCCATAGGCTGCCGAGGCATGATGATGACGCCAGTCGCGGGCCAGCGCAGCATCAGAAAATAGAGTCAGCGTCAATGCGCTCAAGACGAGCAGAAACCGTAGCATTATACTCGGTTTAACGCTCCGAAGGACGCCAAACGTCATCATCTTGCTGGCCCGCTCTCCTGTATCGCGCGTCTCGACGTCCGCGCCGCGGGGGACGGACGTGGCCAAGACATCACAGTCGACAAGAATAATTCGGCGCGGTTACTCCGAGGTTAAGCGCGCTCTACGTGAGCTTGGCCATATTGCGCCACAGCAAGCCCCTTGACGGCTTATTGTGCACTGCGGTATAAACTCCCCGTGAAGGCCGCCTTGCGCCCCCGACGGGGCGCGAATCACGGGGCCACAACGGCAAAGGACGAAATTATGGTCGCCACCTTCGATAACGTGCAGCAGCTCGGCAAGGATCAGTTCGAGGCCGCTTCTTCCGCGGCGTCCGCCATCGCCAAGGGCTGGCAGGGCATTGCCGCCGAGACGCAGGACTATTCCAAGAAGTCCTTCGAGAAGGGCCGCGCTTTCGCCGAGAAGCTCCTCGGCGTCAAGAAGTTCGATGAGGCTGTCGCGCTGCAGCAGGAATACGCCAAGACCTCCTACGAGGATTTCGTCGCGCAGGCCACGAAGATCGGCGAGCTCTACACCGATCTGGCCAAGGAAGTCTTCAAGCCGATCGAGACCGCCGCCAAGACGTTCAACCCGGCCGCAAAGACCTTCGGCTCGGCCGAATAAGTTTTTTTCCAAAGCGCTGATTGAGGTGGCTGCTTCCGGCGCCCCGATTCTGTGAAAGGATCGGGGCCGCCGCGACGCCTCGTTAGAGAGTTGGACGCCTAACCGCTAAGCTTCGCCCGAGCCGCTCCCCGCGGCCTGGGCGTTTTTGTTTTCGGGGCGCAGAGCCGGTTCCTTTTTTGGGTGAGGAGCATGACGAGGGCTTTGACCCTCCGACGCGCCTGCGGCATGAATGGGCGCGTGAGCTCAGACCCCGGATTCGTGCATCTCCACGTGCACACCGCCTTCTCGCTGCGCGAAGGGGCGCTTGGCGTCGCGCGCCTCGTCGATCTCGCCGAGAAGGATGCGCAGCCGGCCATCGGCGTCGCCGACACGAACAATCTCTTCGCGGCGCTCGAGCTTTCCGAGAAGGCGGCGAAGGCCGGCCTCCAAAGCCTGCCGGGCGCGCAGATCACCATCGAATTCGCGGAAAGCCCGGAACGCGCGGCCGGCAGAAAAGAGCGCGCCTTCGGCAATCTGGTGCTGATCGCCAAGTCGCGCGCGGGCTATCTCAATCTGATGCGGCTTTGCTCGCGCGCGCATCTCGACGCTAGCCCCGGCGAGCCGCCGGCGCTGACGCTCGCCGATCTTGCGAGCGATGCAGCGGACATCATCGCGCTCACGGGCGGGCCGCAGGGCGGGCTCGATCCCCTCATCACTGACGGGCGCGTCGAAGCGGCGGAAGCCCGGCTCAAGGCGCTCGCGTCGCTTTTTCCGCAGCGGCTCTACGTCGAAATCCAGCGGCACGGACTGGCCGCGGAGCGGGCGGCGGAGCCGCCGCTCCTCGATCTGGCCTACCGGCTCGGCCTTCCGCTCGTTGCGACCAACGAGCCCTTCTTCGCGACGCGCGCCGATTTCGAAGCGCATGACGCGCTCTTGTGCATTGCGGAAGGAAGCGTCGCGAGCCAGGCCGAGCGACGGCGCCTGACGCCCGAGCATTATTTCAAGACGCGCGAGGAAATGCGCGCGCTTTTCGCCGACTCTGCCGGAAGCTCTCGCGAGCAGCGTCGAGATCGCGCGGCGCTGCGCTTTTCGCCCGGCGACGCGCAATCCGATCATGCCGCGTTTCCTGCGCGCGGCGCCCGAAGCCGGCAAGGAAGAGCTCGACGCGATGGAGGCGAACGAGCTGCGCCGGCAGGCGCGCGAAGGGCTCGAGGCGCGCCTTGCCGTCGCCGGCCCAGCGCCGGGGCTCCAGCGCGCCGATTATGACGCGCGGCTCGAGTTCGAGCTCGGCGTCATCGAGAAGATGCGCTTTCCGGGTTACTTTCTGATCGTCTCGGACTTCATCAAATTCGCGAAGTCGCAGGGCATCCCGGTCGGGCCGGGCCGTGGCTCGGGCGCGGGCTCGCTCGTGGCCTTCGCGCTGACGATCACCGATCTCGATCCTTTGCGATTTGGTCTGTTCTTCGAGCGCTTCCTCAACCCCGAGCGCGTCTCGATGCCGGACTTCGACATCGACTTCTGCCAGACGCGGCG
The DNA here is from genome assembly GCA_963829075.1 of uncultured Alphaproteobacteria bacterium. Lineage (GTDB taxonomy): Bacteria > Pseudomonadota > Alphaproteobacteria > Rhizobiales > Beijerinckiaceae > Methylocystis. Next base: position 223,708 of record CAWHHH010000023.1, read on the forward strand.
CGGCGAGGTGATCGATTATGTGCGCCAGCGCTACGGCGCCGACCGGGTCGCGCAGATCATCACCTTCGGCTCATTCCTCGCACGCGGGGTGCTGCGCAGCGTCGGGCGCGTGCTGGAAATGCCGCTCGGCCAGGTCGACAAGCTCGCCAAGCTCGTCCCGCAAAATCCTGCAAAGCCGGTGACGCTGAAGGAGGCGCTGGCGAGCGAGCAGAAGCTTCGCGAAGCTGTCGAGGAGGACCCGCGCGTCGCGCGGCTCTTCGAGATCGCGAGCGTTCTGGAAGGACTCTACTCCAACGCCTCGACGCATGCGGCCGGCATCGTCATCGCCGATCAGCCGCTCGACGAGGTGACGCCGCTCTATCGGGACCCGAAGTCCGACATGCCGGTGACCCAGTTCAACATGAAATGGGTCGAGCCGGCGGGGCTCGTCAAATTCGACTTCCTCGGCTTGAAGACTCTGACCGTGCTCGCGACGGCGACCGCGCTCGTGCGTGCGCGCGTTGCGGATTTCGATCTCGGCAAGATCCCGCTCGAAGACGCTGAGACTTATGCGATGCTCGGGCGGGGCGAGACGGTCGGCGTGTTCCAGCTCGAAAGCGCAGGCATGCGCAAGGCGCTCGTCGAGATGCGCGCAGACCGTTTCGAGGACATCATCGCGCTCGTCGCGCTCTACCGGCCAGGGCCGATGGCGAATATTCCGACCTATTGCGCGGTCAAGCACGGCGATGAGGAGCCGGACTATCTGCACCCCAAGATCGAGCCGATCCTGAAGGAGACCTTCGGCGTCATCATCTACCAGGAGCAGGTGATGCAGATCGCGCAAGTTCTCTCGGGCTATTCGCTCGGCGAGGCCGACAATCTGCGCCGCGCCATGGGCAAGAAGATCAAGGCGGAGATGGACAAGCAGCGCGACCGCTTCGTCACCGGCGCGGTGGAGCGCGGGCTCGGCAAGGCCAAGGCCGAGGAGATTTTCGAGCTGCTCGCCAAATTCGCCGACTATGGCTTCAACAAGAGCCATGCGGCGGCCTATGCGCTGATCGCCTATCAGACCGCCTGGTTCAAGGCGCATTATCCGACCGAGTTCCTCGCGGCCTCGATGACCTTCGACATGGCCGACACCGACAAGCTCGCCGAATTCCGCCAGGAGGCGATGCGGCTCAAGATCGAGGTCGAGCCGCCTTCCGTCCGGCGCTCGGGCGTCGATTTCGACGTGGCTGCGGGGCGCGACGGAAAGCTTGCGATCCGCTACGCGCTCGCTGCGATCAAGGGCGTCGGCGACGGGCAGGCGCGCTCCATCGTCGAGACGCGAGGCGACGCGCCTTTCACGAGCCTTGCGGATTTCGCGCGGCGCATCAATCCGCGCGAGGTGAACAAGAAGGTTCTGGAAAATCTCGCCGCCTGCGGCGCCTTCGACGAGCTTTACGGCGATCGCGCGCGCGTCTTTGCGGGCGTCGAAACAATTCTCGCTTCCGCGAACCGCCATCAGGACGATCGCTCGGTCGGACAGAACGCGCTGTTTGGCCTGGAGGCGCGCGAAGAGCTGGCGCTGCCCAAATGCGCGCCCTGGAGCGCCGCCGAGACGCTGCAGCGCGAGTTCGACGCGGTGGGCTTCTTCCTCTCCGGGCATCCGTTGGAAGCCTACCGCTCCGTCGCGAAGCGTCTGCGCTTGCAGCGTTGGAGCGAGTTTTCCGCCTCCGTCAAGCGCGGCGCGAGCGCGGGCCGCCTCGCCGCGGTCGTGCTGGAGCGCGCCGAGCGGCGCACCAAGTCCGGCTCCAAGATGGGAGTCGTGCAGCTCTCCGACGAGAGCGGGCAATATGAGGCGATCCTCTTTGCGGAAGGCCTCGCGCAATATCGCGACTTCTTGGAGAAGGGCGCGGCCGTGCTGCTGACGCTCTCGGGCGCGCTCGAAGGCGACGAGGTGCGCGCGCGCATCGTGACGGTCGAGAGCTCTCGCCGCCGCCGCGGCGAAACAACAGAAGGGCCTGCGCGTCTTTCTGCGCGACGCGGCGCCGCTCGAAGGGATCCGGACGCGCCTCGCGGCGAAGGGGGAGGGCGAGGTGACGCTCGTCCTAATGCGCGAGGCGGAGGGCGAGGAGATCGAGATCCGGCTGCCCGGCGGCTATTCGGCAAGCGCCGCCGTCGCCGACGCGCTGAAGATCATCCCCGGCGTGATCGCCGTGGAGCATGTGTGAGGCTTTCGCTAGGCCGGTGGGGCGCAGCCAGAGAAGCGCTCGCGCCCAGGGATCACGCCTTGGCGAATTGCTCATAAAGGACGTCCTCGTTCGACCAGTTGATTGCCGCCAGGACGGCTTTCACATAATCGCCGGCCTTCGCCGAAATCCATCTGATAGGCGTGCTCGAACATGTCGAGGACGAGCAGCGGATCCCGCCGGCGAGGCTTTGTGTGTGATCGTTCGCCACATGAGTTGACGAGCCGCTTGCCCTGCTTGTCGTAGGCGAGGACCGCCCGCCCGATCCTCCCCCGAGCGCCTTGCCCATGGCGGAAAATTCCGGCGCCAGCGATCGAAGGAGCCGACGTCGCGCTCGATCGCTTCGACCAGTTGCGCCCCCGGCCGATTCGCCTCCCCAAGCCCAGCGAAATAAATTTCGTGTAGGATCTCGAATTCGTCGCGATCAACTCCTCGCGCTTCGGCGCCGTTGACCTGAAAGTCGGGCGCCTTCTCGAAATCGAGACCGGCGAGTTGCTCGCTGATCGCATTCAGTCGTTTGACGGCGCCGCCATAATTGTTCTCGGCCAGTGGCGGAGGAGGAGGGAATGTTCTCTGAGAAGCCTTTGAGCGCCCCTTGGGGTCGAAGGGCAGCGGCTTGATGGCGTGAACGAAGGGCATTCCTTTCGCGGGCGGGGACAATTCCTCGGTCCGCGCGGGGCCTGCCGCGAGCGCCACGCCCGCCGCGGCGCCGAGAAAGTGTCTTCGGTCGAATTCAGGCGTCATGTGCAGCCTCCTCGCCTGGGGGAAATGCGCCCCCTCTCGCCCTTTTGAGGCGCAGCTTAGCCCGAACGACTCTTGTGTTGTCAACGCGCAGTGGAAGTCGCCGCTTCTCGGCTCCTCTTGCTCTCGCTTACGCCCGAGGCTTCGTCGGAAGCAGCGCCGATGACGACGCTGAGCACCGCGGCCGAGGGGAACACCGCCGACCCTTGCGATTGACGCTCTTGGCCCAATAATATGCATAAATTGATATGACATAGATTGAATAGAAGGACGACGGTTCCTTCCGAAAGAAATTTCCCTCCCGCAAACGGGACATCGGGCGAAGTCGTCATGATCGAGCAGGCGAAGCTTGATAAGGGGCGCGGGCGCGGCGGTCACCGCCTCGCCCCTGCGCGCCATCGCCGACACGATGCAGCTGCCCTTCGCCAATGGCGAGCGGCCGCTCGAGAGATATCCGCAAAAGCGGCCGATGATCGTCCAGACGCAGAGGCCGCCGCAGCTCGAGACGCCATTTTCTGTATTTGACGAGGGGCCCCTCACGCCCAACGACGCGTTTTACGTCCGCTATCACCTTGCGGGGATTCCGCTGGAGATTGATCCGGAAGCTTCACGCTCGAGATCAAGGGCAAGGTGAAGAAGCCGTTACGGCTCTCGCTCGCCGAGCTGAAACGCTTGCCCGCCATCGAGATCGTCGCGGTCAACCAATGCTCGGGGAATAGCCGCGGCTTCGTCGAGCCTCGCGTCGCGGGCGGCCAGCTCGGCAACGGGGCCATGGGAAACGCCCGCTGGCGTGGCGTCGCGTTGAAGACCGTCCTGGACTTGGCCGGCGTCGAGGCCGGCGCACGCCAGGCGACCTTTCAGGGGCTGGATCGGCCGGCGCTGGAGGCGACGCCCGCCTTCGTCAAGGCGCTGGACATCGACCATGCGCGCGACGGCGAGGTCATGCTCGCCTATGAGATGAACGGCGCGGACCTGCCTTTGCTCAACGGCTACCCGCTGCGGCTCGTCGTTCCCGGCTGGTATGGCACCTATTGGGTGAAGCACCTCAATGAAATCACCGTCGTCGACGAGCCTTTCGACGGCTTCTTCATGAAGACGGCCTATCGCGTTCCGGACAATGATTGCGCCTGCGTGGAGCCGGGGGGCGCCGCAAAGTCGACGCGGCCGATCTCGCGTCTCAATGTGCGATCCTTCATCACCAACCTCGCAGACGGCGCGTCGGTGAAGGCGGGCAAGCTCCTGCTCAGAGGTATCGCCTTCGACGGCGGCTCGGGGATCAAGGATGTGAGCGTTTCCTCCGACGACGGAGCGAGCTGGTCCCTCGCCACGCTCGGCAGGGATTTCGGCAGATATGCATTCCGAGAATGGCGGCTCGCCTTGACGCTCACGCCGGGCGCGCATGTTCTCAAGGTTCGGGCGACGGGCGCAGACGGCGAGACGCAACCCGCCGTCGCGGCGTGGAATCCGAGTGGTTACATGCGCAACGTCATCGAAGCCGTCCGCGTGACCGCGAGCTGAGCGAGGAGGGTCTCTCCATGGGGCGGCTAACGTTGGCCTGCTTCATCGCGTTCGGATGCGCCGCAGCCGTCTCGGTTGCGGCCAAGCCGCTGACCATCGAGCTTCCGGAGGAAACCGCGGCCTTCGCGCCTGGCCCTAATCTCGATGTCGTGCAGAGCAATTGCGGCGCCTGCCACTCGGCCGACTATATCCTCACGCAGCCTCGCACGATCAAGGATAAGAGAGGCTTCTGGCAGGCCGAGGTGAACAAGATGATCAAGGCGTATCACGCCCCCATCCAGGAAGAGGACGCGCCCAAGATCGTCGACTATTTGGCGGCGACTTATTGAGGCGCGGACCAAGGGCCGACGCCTCGCCATTCGGGCTCGATCGACGAGCGGTCGTGGCTAGGCTTGAAACCTCCCACGCGCTAAATACGACTGACCCTCGCCTCCCTTGAAGCCGCCTATGCCGCACACCCTCGACCTCATCGAAAACGACCCGCGACCGCGCCACCCCGAGAAGGCGCACAAGCCCGACAAGCCCGTGGCGCGAAAGCCCGATTGGATTCGCGTCAAGGCGCCGGGCTCGGCGGGCTTTCGCGAGACCGGCGCGCTGCTTTCGCAAAAAGGCCTCGTCACCGTCTGCCAGGAGGCGGCCTGTCCCAACATCGGCGAATGCTGGGAGAAGAAGCAGGCGACCTTCATGATCCTCGGCGCGGTCTGCACGCGCGCCTGCGCCTTCTGCAACGTCGCGACCGGGCTTCCCGGCCCGCTCGACCCCGAAGAGCCGCGCCGCGTCGCGGAGGCGACGCGGGACTTGGGGCTCGCCCATGTCGTCGTGACCTCGGTCGACCGCGACGATCTCGACGACGGCGGCGCGCGGCATTTTGCTGAAACGATCACGGCCATTCGCACGCTTGCGCCGCAGGCGACGATCGAGGTGCTGACGCCCGATTTCCTGCGCAAGCCCGGCGCGCTCGAGATCGTCGTCGCGGCGAAGCCCGACGTCTTCAACCATAATCTCGAGACCGTGCCGCGCCTCTACCCGCCGATACGGCCGGGCGCGCGCTATTTCCACTCGCTGCGGCTGCTTCAACGCGCCAAGGAGCTCGATTCCACGCTCTTCACGAAATCGGGAATGATGGTCGGGCTCGGCGAAGCCAAAGTGGAAGTCACGCAGGTGATGGACGATCTGCGCACCGCCGACGTCGATTTCCTAACGCTGGGCCAATATTTGCAGCCGACGAAGAAGCACGCGGAGGTCGCGGCCTTTGTCACGCCGGAAGAGTTCGCTTCATACCAAGCGCTCGCCTACGCCAAGGGTTTTGCGCTCGTCTCGGCCTCGCCCTTGACGCGCTCGTCGCACCACGCCGGCGCCGACTTCGCGCGGCTCAAGGCCGCGCGAGAGGGGCGGAGTGGCTCAGAACGAAGGCTTTGATGAGCGACGACCGACGTCGTGTTTAAGGACGTCCCGAAGGACGCCCTCCGTGCCGCGATCAACGACCGTCAATTTCGTCATCGGTTATCTTATCGGCCAGCGTGAAGCGGTGAATCAAGCCGCCGATCGCGCCGCCGAGAAGAGGCGCGACCCAGAAGAGCCATAACTGCTGCAGCGCCCAGCCTCCGACGAAGACCGCCTGGCTCGTGGAGCGCGCCGGATTGACCGATGCGTTGGTGACCGGGATGTCGACAAGGTGGATCAGCGTCAGCGCGAGGCCGATCGCAATGGGCGCGAAGCCGACCGGGGCGCGGCCCTCGGTCACGCCGAGGATGACCAGCAGGAAGAAGGCCGTCAACACGATTTCGATCAGCAGGCCCGAGTGCCAACTATAGCCACCCGGGGAGTGCTCGTCATAGCCATTGGCGCCGAACCCGGCAGCGAGCGAGAAGTCGATGCTGCCGCGCGCGATCAGCAAGAGCACGAAAGCGGCGAAGGTCGCCCCCAGAAGCTGGACGATCCAGTAAGGGATCAGTTCCTTCCAGGAGAAACGGCCGGCGGCCGCAAGACCGAGCGAAACAGCCGGATTGAAGTGGCCGCCGGAGACGGGGCCAAAAGCATAGGCGCCCGTGAGCACCGTGAGGCCGAAGGCTAACGCGACGCCCGTGAAGCCGATGCCAAGCTTTGGAAAGCCGGCCGAGATCACCGCGCTGCCGACGCCGCCGAAGACCAGCCAAAAGGTGCCGAGAAACTCCGCCAGGAGCTTGCGACTGAACATTCCAAAACCGTCCTGCATAATGCCTCCTGATCTGACCGCGAATAGCCGCTTGGGCCCCGGTTGCAATGCAGTATTTCCTCAATTTGCCGCCGTTAGCAAGTCTGCGCCGTCACGCGGACCGCCGCCGCCACGCAGCTCGAGCGCATGACACGGGAAGGCTCTGCCGGGCGCGGGTCCCGTCAGCGACGGGCCGCTCGCTCGAGCGCATAGACGCGCAGCGCAGAGGAGAGATTGGTCTTGCCGCGGCCGGCGTCGACCTTGGCGACAAGCGCGGCGAGCGAGGAGCCTTCCTCGGCGGCAAGGCCGCGCAGAACGCTCCAAAAGGCTGCCTCCAGCGAAATGCTGGTCTTGTGTCCCGCAATGGTGATCGAGCGCTTTTTCGGCGGGCCGGGATCGAGGCTCTCCTCGAGGGCGTCGCCGATCGGCGCCCGACGCTCGCGGTCGCTCGTCACGCGTCTTGCGCCGGCGCGGGGCGCTCTATTGATTCAGCATCTTCTTTTCCCAAAACCGCTTCGCGCTTTTTTGGGACATCCCCGAGGCGATGCGCGTCGAGCCGCGCGCGCTCCAGCTCGTTTTGAGCCTCGCTCGCGCGCCGCTCCGTCTTTGTCCGCCCAAACGCGATACGATTGGCTTCTGAAGCCCTGGCCTTCTCGGCTCTCTCGCGCGCCTTTCGCGCACGCCGCAGATTGAGGACCTCGCCCATGGGCTTAAGTCTCAGTTCTTCTTGCGGAAGGCGTCGATCGAGACGATCTTGTCGCCGGCTGCGGGGGCAGGGGCGTCCTTTGCGGGCGCTTCCCGAGGCGGCGAAGGGACGGGCGGCGTCGGCGCCTCGGGTTTCGCGAGCGTTGGGCCCCCGGCGCGTGGCGCGGCTTCCAACTCCTCGTCCTCCTCCTCGCCCTCGACGTTGAACTGAAAGCTGAACCCCGCCGCCGGATCGGCGAAGGCGCGCAAGGCCGAGAAGGGGACGTTGAGCGTCTCGGGAACGGATCGGAAAAACAGCGTGACGGAAAAGCCTTCCTCGTTGACCACGAGGTTGGAGAATTGGTGCTGGAGGATGATCGTCATCTCCTGCGGCCATTCTCTCTGCAGCCGGGGAGAGATTTTCACGCCCCGCGCGTCGGTGCGGAAGGCGATGACGAAATGGTGCTCGCCCGGCAGCTCGCCGGTCGCCGCGACCTGGGACAGAACGGCGCGCACGACGCCGAGATAGGCGTTCTGCACCAGGAGATCGTAACGGAAGAAGAGATCCGCGGCCATCACGCTTCGAGCGGCTTTAGCGCGCTTTCCGCCCGAACGGATCCGTTCGGGCGACAAGAAATCACGCCAGGTTAACATTCAAGAGCGAATTCTGATCGCAAAAGCCCTTGAACTCTTGCGGAATTCGCTCTCGCAAGGCGCACCGCCGTCGCGCCGGCGCCTAAGAAAGTGGAGGCTTCTGTTGCCAGGCGCCTCCGAGCCCCGCCTGAAGGCGCTAACCCTCAGGACTTGATTCCCAGTGTAGGCGCCGCATTACGCGGCGACGGCCACCGGAGCATAGTTGTCGTTGGCAACTATAGGTTTGACCCGATAACGGCGGTATCATGCCGAGCGAAGAAACTCCCTTTACGCCCTCGTCAATCCTATTTCGCCCCCACCCCAGCCCAGCCCTGGGCTGGCCTCGGGTGGAGGCGCCGGGTACCGCCCCCGGGTCCGATAGGTTTATTGCGAAGCTCGTTTATCGCCATAGACGCCGCAAGCGACGACAGTGGCTATATAAACTTTCGCGCGGGAATGTGAAAGGTCCGTGAGACGAGTTTGACGGCTTTTCAGAGCGCGACCTCGTCCGCGTCGATCCCCAACGGGCTCTCCGGATGCGCGGTCGCGAAGCTGCCGGCATGGTTTATTGCGGCGGCGTCGGACAGCACTGATACCAATTCCGTCGGGTGGATGAACTTCTCCGCAAAGCAGGGAAAGCGCACGGGGTCGAAGATCCTGCGGAGCCAGTCCACCACCACCATGTGCCGCGAAGAATTTCGTAAATCTGGGTGATAGGTGAGCCAGATCTCGAGACGATTTGAAACGCCAATATCCAATGGAATCAACTTCGCGCCCAAGCTCAAGGCGTAGGTCGGGAGAAAGCCGATCCCGGCGTCTCTCTCAACGGCGTAAAGCACCGCCGAGCTGGAGTTCGTCGCGACGCCGACAATGCCTTCGAGGCTATCCACTCCGAGGCCCCGCTCGTAGACGCCAGGCGCCAGGAGAGGCGTCACTTGCTGAATGAAACGATGCCTCTTTGCGTCGTCCAGAGAGGAGGGCAAACCATAAAGCTCGCGATAGCCGTGGGAGGCGAATGGATAAATGTGCAAATGTCCCAAGCGAACGCTGATTAGGTCGGGCCGCTCGGGCCGCAAGAACTGAACGGACATGTCCGCCTCCAGGCGGCCGATGTCCGTGTGCTCCATCGTGGCTTGCAATTCAAAAGTGAGCCGGCGGTTGGCTTTTTGGAAGCCGAGCAGACGCGGGAGCACCCAGTAGGTCCCGAGACCCTCGGTAATGGCGACGCGAACGTGACCCCGCACGCCTTCGGAAGTAATTTTGGACTGCCGCTCGATGCTCATGGCCGCGCGCTCCATGGCGCGCGCATGCTCTGCGATCGAGAAACCCTCGTCGGTCAGCGTCACCCCATCCGTCAGCCGATTGAAGAGTCTCAGACCAACCGCGGCTTCGAGGCGGCTGATTCTTCGCACCATCGTCGCCGAGTTCGACCTTCAGGAGCTTTCCCGCTTTCCTGAAACTCCCTGATTCAGCGCACACCAGAAAAAACCTCAGATCGTCCCAAGCGAGCTGGCTGAGGGGCGATGCCGGTTCCCGGTGCTGCATTTTTGCGGCGCCTCTTTGCATAATTGTCTGCACAGTTTTTTTCGCGCTTGGATTAATGTCCACGAATAGGCCGATTCCCAGGAGGGTGCAATGAGTGCGACTTTGGCTTGCGATATGGGCGCTGCGCCAACACCGGCGCCCGTGCGGCGCCGGCGGCGCCTCGACGATCTTCCCCTCAGCGAGACACTCGAGGTTCGACCGGCGTTCGACGAAGAGTTGCCGCAGCTCGCCAGGCTGCTCGCTGAATTGATCCCCGGGCTATTGGCGCCGTTCTCTTCATTCAGCGACGTTCATTCCCATTCAAAAAGCATTTACTCTGTAGTGAACAGCTCTTCTATTGTTGGTTGCTTTGCCTGCCTGCACCTGAACCATGCAGGCCTGGAGAGATTGTTGGACGGCTCTTTGTCGATGGTCGAGCCGGAGCGCGCGTGTCTGGCGGAATGTGGGTCTCCTGTCGAGGCGGTTTACGCCTGGGCTTGGGCGATGCGTCCTCCCACGAATGGGATCAGAGCAATGGGCAACCTGATGGCATGGCTGCGGCAACGTGAATTCTCCGGTGCGGAGATCTACGGTAGGCCGACCACCGACAAAGGATTTGGCTTTGCGCAAAACCTGGATTTTCGTCCAGTAGAGCCCGTCGCGAAGGACCAAGGTCTTTGGGTGACAGCGCGCTTTGCGTGAAAGCGCGGCGTAGTGTGAGGAGAGTGGAATGTCGTCGGTTGAGTCCCAGAATGAGCGTTACTCGATAAGAGACACGGGCCGCAGACTTCGAAATACGAAATATGACGTTCGGGTCGCCCGAACCATGGACGACCTTCTGATGGTCTATTCGATACGCTCGGCTGTGTACATCGCCGAACAGGACTGCCCCTTCGCGGAGGAATTCGACGGCAACGACCACTGTGCCACTCATTTCATCGCCTTCACGGACGACGAGCCGGCCGGCTGCCTGCGCGCGCGGTTCTTCGCCGACTTTGTCAAACTGGAGCGCCTCGCAGTGCGAAAGCCCTTCCGTCGATCGACTATCGCGTTCGAACTGGTTCGCTGCGGAATCAATCACGCTCGGCGCAAGGGTTTCCGTCGGGTATATGGGCACGCACGCCAAGGTCTAGAACCTTTCTGGGCGCGTTTCGGCGCAAAACCTGTACCAGGTAGGGAAGAATTCAGCTTTTCGGATTATAGCTATACTGAAATGCTTGCCGAGTATGAGCCACTGAGCGATGAGATTACACTTGAAGAAACCCCAATGAAAATATTGAGGCCAGAAGGAGACTGGGACAGGGAAGGTATTTTGGAGTTTTCCAGGACACGTGCACCGCGTAGCGTATCAGCGAATAGAGTCAGGACCAACCCGAAACCGAAGAATGCAGCATGACTATTCAATTCCGAGCCGTGCGCGGACTGAGACAGCAACCTTTATTGGTCTGCGTCTCGAGTCCCCTTTTCAATAGCGCCGTAGCAAGCGGCTTTTCCAGGAAAGCCGCCGTGAACGTTCGCAGGATTATCGAGCTCTGGGAGGCAAGGGAGGCTCCCTATACGGCCGTGCGCTCGCATATAGAGCACGCCCAGCTTGACCAGCAGGCGCGTGCCGAGGTTTTCGCCCCGGGCGAATTGGTGTTCGATAGCGTTCGCTGCTCAATACTGCGTAATCACAAGTTTCGCAGCTTCCACGACGACATCGGCGCGCCCCCGATCATCATGATCGGGGGAGGTCTTGAGTCGACGATCGTCGCGACAGCGATCGACGCCTATTGGTTCGACATACCGTTTACGATCATCGGCGACGCCGTGTATCCGGCGCGAAATCTAACTGAAGCAGATTGCGGAACCGCCTTGAAGATACTGGCGAATTTCGTCGATATCGTCAACATGGAGTTCGTCGAAAACGATTGATCCTTCCTCCGCCAATAGACGGGCGGCGGCCTCGGCTTCATTGACGTCAAGCGCCCTCCAGGTTCCCAGCAGCAGTCGCGATACGAGCGTCCGAAACCGGCGTTTCCCCGATAGTTCGATCCCGCTACTCGTCCGGCGCAGGATGCGCGAACCGGCCGCGGGAGACTTTGCGAGGCTCGAGACGCGACGCCGCCTGACGAGGCGCCGCGACTTCGAACGAAAGCGACCGATCCTCATACACGCGCCGAAGCGGCCCCGCCGCTGCCGTCGAACTGGCGTCGCGTCAGGTACTCGACCTTGAGCGAACCGATGGCCTGAAAGCCGTCGCCGGGGTAGATGGCAAGCCGCGGAACGGCGGCATGCCTCTCCTCAGCGGCCGCAAAATAATGGGTGTCGGTCAGATTCTTCAAATTGAGCTGCGCGTTCCAGAACAACCCTTCGTATTTCCAGCGATAGCCGATCAAAGCGTCGACGACCGCGTAGGCCGGGAGCTGGAAGCTGTTGAGCCTGTCGCCCCACCGTATATCCTCGTAGCGCACGCCTGCTCCGAAGCTCGCCCCTTCCTTCGCGAGGTAGCCGTTCCAATCGTACTTCGCCCAAATCGAGCCGGAGTTGCGCGGCACATTTGGCCACCAATTGCCTCTGTCGCTCACCGCCAAGGCGTTAATATTGGGGTATACGAAGGGCAGGAGGTCCGGATTCTCATCCGCAAAATCGAGAATTTTGGTTTGCGTATGGGCGTAGTTGCCGATGACGCTGAGATTGTCGTCGACGCGTCCCGCGACGTCGAGCTCGATGCCGCGGCTGCGCACGTCGCCCACGATCGATGTGCTGAGGCTGCCCGGGACCGCCGTGGCGATGTTGTGCTTGGTGAGCTGATAGAAGGCGAGAGTCGCCGTCAGCTTCTTTTCGAAGAACTGACCTTTCAGGCCCGCTTCCCATTGCTCCGATATTTCCGACGGAAGCTGCCGTCCGTTCGGATCGACGCCGTTATTGACGCCGAACGAACGCGACCAGTCCGCAAAGGGCCTGAGCCACGGCGCCATCTCAAACAGGACGCCAATGCGCGGGCTGAAGGCGTGCTCGCCCCACTTCGGCACATTAACCTGATTGGGAAACCGCGGCGTGGCGATGGCCGAATATGTCGGTGTCCGAGAATCCATGCACGGCATAATCCCAGCGTCCGCCGCCGATGACATGCAGCCGGTCCAACAAGGTAACGTGATCCTGGGCGTAAAGGCCAGAATCCCACTGTTTCCATCTCTCCGCTGGCGTAGGGCTTTGCGCGTACCAGAAATCAAGAGCCCCAGGACTGAACATCCAGGAAGGAATGCCATACGACGGAGCCCAGACGTTGATGTTGAGAGCGGGATTGGCAACGGCGTAGGCGCCATTAACAGAGTAATCGCCGGTCATCTTGCTGTAGTCGTAGCCGATGAGAATGTCGTGCTTGACGCCGAAAGTTTCGAACTTGCCGTTCAGATCCGCGTTGCCGAGCCAGGAACGCTCGGAATATTCTTGTGCGAAGATATTTCTCTGGAGAATTCCTGTGGCGGGATTGAATGCTCCTATGTTGACGCCTCCGAAAATCGGTAGGATCGCCGTCTCGAATAGCGGCGGCGTCGGAATAATCTCTGTGTCGCCTGTTTTGTAATTTCGCGCCAGAAAGCGTCCGTTGAACATCCACTGGCTATTCGAGTCCTCGTATAGTTTTTGCTTGACGTTGAGCCCGTTGTAAAAGTTCAAGAGGTTGTCGTAGGGTTCGTTGGGGTCTTGAAATGAACGGCTGATCGGAACGGATATCGGACGAGCGCCCCAGGCGATCAGACCCGTGTCCGGTTTGAACCGCTGCTTCGACCCCTCGATGTCATAGGTGATCTCCGTCCAGTCGCTGGGCCGCCAAGTGAGGGCGCCCGCCAGGTTCCACCGGTCGGCCGACACAAAATCGCGCACGGTCGAGTTGTTCGTCTGAAAGGCTCCCGTGAAACGGTAGAGCAGCGTCTTGTCCTTGTCGATCGGGCCCGTCGCGTCCACGAGCGTGCGATAATAATCCGAAGAGCCGAACTGCTGCTCGAGCGAATAGTGCGGGGTGTCCAGCGGCTTCTTGGTGACCATGGCGATGAGGCCGCCTGGCTCGCCTCGTCCGTAAAGCATCGCGGCCGGCCCTTTGAGCACCTCGACGCTTTGAAGATTGGCTGTGTCGAAGGCGTTCGCGATCCAAACGCTCGCAAGACCGACCCGCAGCTCATTGCGGTAAACGGTCGTGGTGTTGAATCCGCGAATGGTGAAGGAGCTGTATCCGCCCAAATTCGGCACGAACCAGACGCCGCTGACATTTTCAAGCGCTTCGTAGAGATCGCTCTCCTTACGGTCGTCAATGACCGCCCGCGGCACCACCTCGATCGACGCCGGCGTGTCGACGATGGGCGTCTCGGTCTTGGTCGCCGCGGTCGCGTCTGGGACGCTGTAGTTGGGGTTGTCGAATGCGCTCGCAGGCTGTGCTGCAGCGGCGGTTGTTGGCGCCGGAGGCGCGGTTGGGGCCGGGGGCGTGGTTGGGGCGGGCGCCGTTGAGGTGGTTCGAGAGGCCGCCGAGGCGCTTTGAGAGGCCGTCGAGGCGCTTTGAGACGCCGTCGAGGCGCTTCGAGCGGCTGTCGTCCGTACCCCCCGATGCGACGAAGGCGCGCCTCCCCGCCTCAGCGAAGCAACGCCGACATGTATGTCTGGCAAGGGCTGCTGAGCCAAGGCGGCGGAGAGGAAGAGCGCCATGAGCGCGCCAGCGCAACCGCCGCGCAGCAGAGTCGAACGGAACATGTAATGCCTGTTCGTCGTCGAACGATCCGGAATTCGTCATATAGCGCCGACCCGGAAGCAACCTTCCGCCAGTTTGTCGACTTTGGCAAGGCTTCGTGATCACGCAATCCGCCGCCGGAGCTGAAAATCGTAATTCGCCGAACTGAGCCGGGCTTCCGAGCCGCGAAGTCGCAAAATCGCCGGTCATTCGAACGCGCATCTCCCGTCCTGTGGCTCGAACGCATGACACGCGAACGCTCTATGCCGTTGACGCCAAGAACGGCAATTCATCGCGACTCCGCTTTGCCAGCGCCCGCAAGGCCCGCGGCCTGCATCGCCAGATGGACCTTGTTCTGGAAGCCCGCGTCGTCGCCATGGGCGAGAAGCGTGGCGTTGGCGGCGATCGCCTCGCAGAGCGCCTCGACCCAGGGCGTCTCGGCCTTGGCGAAATCGGAAAGGACGAAGCCGTGCACGAGCGCTTTGTCGCCCGGGTGGCCTATCCCCAGCCGCACACGCCGGTAGCCTGCGCCCAGATGCGCCGTGATCGAGCGCAGGCCGTTATGGCCGGCGTCGCCCCCACCGACCTTCACGCGCAGCTTGCCGGGCGCGAGGTCGAGCTCGTCGTGGAAGGCGGCGACGTCTTCCAGCGCGATCTTGTGGAATCGCGCCGCCTCGCCGACGGCGCGGCCTGATTCGTTCATATAGGTCTGCGGAGCCAGCAGCATGACGCGCTCGCCCCCGATCGCGCCCTCGGTGACGAGGCCGTGAAATTTCGCGCGCGACGGGGAAAATCCGTGCCGCCGGGCGATGGCCTCGATCGCCATGAAGCCAATGTTGTGGCGGTTTCCGGAATAAGCGCGCCCGGGGTTGCCGAGGCCGGTCCAAAGCTGCATCAGTCCTCGCCCAGTTCGGGTCATTTCGCCGCTCATTAGCCTCAAAGCGCGGGGATTGGCGAGGCCTTTGCTGCGACTTTGCGCTCAGGAGGCCAGTAGAGCGCAGGGGCGCGCCCGCTCGCGCAATGGACTCTGCGCGCTCCGACCGCCGCCACCTGCGATCGTCTTTCAAAAAATTAATGTTTCCCTATCTGCATTTAACGCCGACGCGATGAGTTAAGCTCTTGACGAAAAGCAGATGACGGGTATGTAAAGGGGCCAGGCAACCCGGTTGTTCTCTGTGCTGGGAAGAGGCGATCGACGGTCGAGGGTAGGCGGGGCCGGCGGGAGAAAGACGAGTTCATCCCAATGTGATACCAAGCAAGGAGTTGTCTAAGGCCGAGCCTGAAGGCGCCGTGCTATTGAGCCGGTCCGCGCTCCGTCGCGGGGGAGCGGACCATTTTTGCAACCGTGAAAAACCGCGAGACAGAGATGACAGACAAAGAGAGAATTGCGTTATTCATTGACGGCGCGAACCTCTACGCCACCGCGAAGTCGCTTGGCTTCGACATAGACTACAAGAGGCTGCTACGCGAGTTTCAGGCGAAGGGAACGCTCATCCGCGCCTTCTACTATACTGCGCTGATCGAGGACCAGGAATACTCTTCCATCCGTCCGCTGATCGACTGGCTGGACTACAACGGCTACGCCGTCGTGACCAAGCCGACGAAGGAGTTCGTCGATTCGCTCGGCCGCCGTAAGGTCAAGGGCAACATGGACATCGAGCTCGCGGTCGACGCGATGGAGATGGCGGAGCACATTGAGCACATGGTGCTCTTCTCCGGCGACGGCGACTTCCGCTCGCTCGTCGAGGCGGTGCAGCGCAAGGGCGTGCGCGTCTCGGTGATCTCGACGATCACGACCCAGCCGCCGATGATCGCCGACGAGCTGCGCCGACAGGCCGACGAGTTCATCGATCTCATCCACCTCGTGGGTAAGATCGGCCGCGATCCCGGCGAGCGCGCCGAGCGCATGCAGCGCTATCAGGAGCGTCGGCCCCCGGCGCCCCAAGCGACGGCCCCCGCGGCCGCGGCTGCGCCGCATGAGGATGAGGGCGAGGAATAAAAGCTCGCTTCTTCGGGATTTTCAAACGCCGGCGCGGCCTCTGGCCGCGGCGGCTGTTTTTTGTCGTATGGATGCGTGGTTCTCATGCGCTAACTTCACCGCCAAGGCCGTGTTGAACGATTGGAGAATAGGGTCAACCGATCCGGCCTCCAGGGAGAAGGAAGATTGCTGACGCTGTTCTCCTATCCTGATCTTTTCGGCGTCGCCGACAACAATCCTTACGGCCTAAGGAGCTTTTGCTTTCTGAAGCTTTGCGGACTTCCGTTTCGGCATGTCCACATCCTCGAAACGAAAAGCGCGCCGCGAGGGCAGCTCCCCTACATCGAGGAAGACGGAGAGATCGTCGGCGACAGCGATGCGATCATCGCGCATCTCGTCGGCCGCCATGGCCTCACGATCGATGAAGCTCTCTCGCCCGAGCAGAAGCGGCTCGACCTGCTGCTGCGCCGTATGCTGGACGATCTCTATTGGGTCATGTCTTATTCGCGCTGGCGCGATGACGACTTCTGGCCGGCCTTTCGCGATGCGATGCTGAAAACCCACGCCGAGCTGACGCCGGAAGCGCTCGAGACGGCGCGCCAATACAACTTCCAGCGCTACTATTTCCAGGGCATCGGGCGCTACGCGCCAATGGAGGTCTACGCGCGCGGATTGGCGGATCTCGAAACGCTGGCCGAGCTGACGCCGGATCAAGGATTTTTCTTCGGCGGAAAGGCGACGAGCACGGACGCAACGCTCTACGGCTTCATCGCCAACATCCGTTTTTCTGAAATCGACACCCCCTTGAAGCGGTTCGTCGACGCCCGCAGCAATCTCGTGCGTCATTGCGAGCTTTTGCATAGCTTGGCGGCCTGAAGGGTCCCTGGCGCCTCACCCCTTGTCTCGCAACAGCCGGCCCTTCTCGCGGCTCCAGTCGCGCTTCTTCTCGACCTCGCGCTTGTCGTGCAGCTTCTTGCCCCGCGCGAGCGCGATGCGCAGCTTCGCCCGGCCGCGATCGTTGAAATAGATGCGCAGCGGCACGATCGTCATGCCCTCGCGCTCGATGGCCTGCGCGAGCTTCGCCAATTCTCGCTGCTTCAAGAGCAGCTTCCGCAGCCGCTTCGGCTCGTGGTTGAAGCGATTGCCCGCCTCATATTCGGGGATCGTCGCGTTGACGAGCCACGCCTCGCCCTTGCGGTCGACGTGTGCGTAGCTCTCGGCGATCGTCGCCTTGCCGGTGCGCAGCGACTTGACCTCGGTGCCGGTGAGCGCGAGCCCGGCGTCGAAAGTCTCGCCGATCTCGTAGTTGAACCGCGCCTTGCGGTTTTCGGCGACGACCTTGAAATTCGCCTCGGAGCTTTGCGCCACGATAAAGCTTAACCTTCCAGCACGCCGGCGTGGACCATGGCCGCGCGAATGCGCTCTTTCGTCGCCGCAGTCACCGCAACGAGCGGCAGCCGCGTCTCCTCGAGGCACCGGCCGAGAAGCGACAGGCCGCATTTGGCGCCGTTGACGCCGGCCTCGAGGAAGACCGCGACCTGCAACGGCACGAGCTTGTCCTGGATCGAGAGCGCCTTCTTGAAATCGCCGGCGAGCGCCGCGTTCTGCAAATCGGCGCAGAGTTTCGGCGCGATGTTGGAGACGACCGAGATGCAGCCATGCGCGCCGGCCGCCATGCAGGAGAGCGCGGTGATGTCGTCGCCGGAAAGCTGAATGAAATCCGGTCCCATCGCCTGACGCTGCAGCGAGATGCGCCCGACATTGCCGGTCGCGTCCTTAACGCCGACGATGTTTTTGAGCTGGGACAAGCGCGTCATCGTCTCGACGCTCATGTCGATCACCGAGCGGGGCGGGATGTTGTAGATGATGATCGGGATCGACACCGAATCATTGATCGCCTTGAAGTGCAGATAGAGCCCCTCCTGATTGGGCTTGTTGTAATAGGGCGTGACGATGAGGAGGCCATCGGCGCCGGCGCGCTCGGCGTGACCCGCGATCGCCACCGCTTCCCTCGTGTTGTTGGAGCCCGCGCCGGCGATGACCGGGACGCGGCCCTTCGCCGCCTTGATCGTCGCCGAGATCACCTCGCCATGCTCTTCATGCGACAGCGTCGGGCTTTCGCCGGTGGTGCCGACGGGCACCAGTCCATGCGTGCCGCTCTCGATCTGCCAATCGACCATCCGGCGCAGCGCCTCGAAATCGACGACTCCGTGGTTGAAGGGCGTCACGAGCGCCGTCATCGAGCCGTGAAAAATCGCTGTCTTGGGCATGTTCTCAACGCTTTCCCTGGCGCCTTGCGGTCGCCGTATTCAGAGCCTATCTCGGTTTGCGGGGTTTCTTAGCCGTTGCCTGGCCGCGAGGAAAGGCCTTCGAAGGCGCGCCCGCAGCCCACGGCTACCGGCTCATGCGCGCGCGAAGAGCGAGCGAAGCGTTAACGAAATGCCCGCTAAATTCGTAGAAAATGCGTGTGGATTGACCTTTCGCCCGGCATCCCGACCGAGGGGATGCGGCGGAAGAAGGAGCCCGAAGCCATGCTAGGCGGCGAATCGAGATCGTTTTCCAAAAAGGGGGCCTGGATCGTCGGCGCGACGGTCGTGGCCGTGTCGATCGGATTTCTTGCGGGAAGCTTCTGCTCCGCGCCGGAAGGGGCGGATCCGCAGACTTGGCTCGCGCGGCTTCTGCCCTGGCGCGCCGCGCCCCCGTCCGAGGAAACCGCCAAGCCTGCGTCACAGTCCGAGGAGACCGCGGCGGCGGAGCAGCCGGAGGGCGAGCCCTCGCAGCAGGCCGAAACGGCTCCGGAACCGGCGCCCCAAAACAAAGAACCCCTCGTCGCCTCGGCTGATTTGCCGACGCTCGTCGGCGCCGAGGCTGAGCGCTTTCTCGCGGCCGTTTCCGTCTATCGCGCCGGCGATTTCGCCCAAGGAGACCGGATCGTTGCAGGGCTCGAGAACCCGGTCGCCGTCACCGCCGCGCAATGGGTGGGACTGAAGCTCCATTGGCGCGAGGCGGGATTCGAGCGCCTGAAGCGCTTCCTCGCTCTGCATCCGAGCTGGCCTGCCGCCGACTGGCTGCGTCACCGCGCGGAAGACCAGCTTCTTGGCGAGGCCCGCTCGGACGCGACGATCAAGGCCTTCTTCGCCGACCGGCCGCCCTCCACCCCCTCGGGCAAGTTCTGTCTGGCCCGCGCTCTGGCGCGCGACGGCGAGTTCGATCAGGCGACCGCGCTCGCGCGCGGATTGTGGCGCGAGGACGACTTCGGCGACGGGGTCGAGATGCTGGCGCGCAAGGAATTTGCGGAGCTGCTCGGCCCCGAGGATCACAAATATCGCGCCGATCGCCTGTTTTATGCGGGGCGGGGCGGCCAATCGCTGCGCGCCGCCGAGCTCGCCGGCAAGGATGTGGCGCAGCTCGCGAAAGCGCGCGCGGCGGCGAGCATCGGCCGCTGCGACGCCAAACTGATCGCGAGCCTGGCGCCCGCGCTGCAAAAGGATCCGAGCCTCGTCTTCGCGCGCGTCCACTATCTGCGCAAGACCAACAAATTCCCGGAAGCCGCCGCGGCGCTGCGCGAGGCGCCGGCCGCGCCCGATAAGCTCGTCGACGGCGAGGCCTGGTGGACGGAGCGCAAGACAATCGCGCGAAAGCTCCTCGACCGGGGCGACACGAAGCGCGCCTATGAGGTCTTCGCGGGCCATGCGGCGAAGACCGCGTCGTCGCAGGTCGAGGCCGAGTTTCACGCCGGCTGGATCGCCCTGCGGTTCCTCGACGACATCGACGCGGCGGAGCGGCATTTCGATCGCGCCGTCGCGATCGCCGAGACGCCGCATCAGAAGTCGCGCGCCGAATATTGGCGCGCCCGCGCGGCGGAAGCGCGTCACAGCGCGGAGCAGGACGAGACCGCGCGCGCGCATTATAGCGAGGCGGCGAAGCATTCGACGACCTTCTACGGCCAGCTAGCGCTCGCCAAGATCGGCTCCAACGCCTCGCCCGTGCGGCCGTCGCCCGAGCCTGCCGAGGGCGATGCGCGCGACGAATCGGTGCGCGTCGTCGAGCTCTTGATCGCAGTCGGCGAGAAAGACGCGATGGGCGCGCTGGCGTCGGAGGCCGCCAAGCACCTTGAAAATCCCGGGCAAGTCGCGGCGCTCGCCATTGCCGCCGAGCGCGCGCATGAGGCGCGCTTCTCGCTCACGCTGGGCAAGCTCGCCTCCTATCGCGGCGTGGCGATCGACGACGCGGCGTTCCCGAACTTCGGCATTCCGGCTTTCTCGGCGCTGCCGAACTCGGCGCCGAAGTCGCTGGTCTTCGCGGTGGCGCGCCAAGAAAGCGCCTTCGATCCGCATGTGGTCTCGATCGCCGGCGCGGTGGGGCTCATGCAGATGCTTCCCTCGACCGCGCGTCATACGGCCGCGCTCGCGCACGTCGGCTATGACCCGCACCGGCTGATGTCGGAGCCGGCGTTCAACGCGCAGCTCGGCGCCTCGTTCCTGGGCGAGCTCCTCGGAACGGAGAAGGGGTCGTATATCCTGACTCTCGCCGCGTACAACGCGGGGCCCGGGCGCGCGATGCAGTGGATCAACGCCTATGGCGATCCGCGCCGCCCCAACGTCGATCCGATCGACTGGGTCGAGCGCATCCCGCTCGCCGAGACGCGCAATTACGTGCAACGCGTGTTGGAGAATTTCGTCGTTTATCGCGCGAAGTTCGGCGAGGAGACCGTGCGCGCCCCGCAGATGGAGCTCGCCAGGGTCGGGGCGGGGGAATTAGCTCCGCGGCCCGCAAGCCACGCCGTCCGCGCAGAAGATCGTTTCTGCGCGGCTGCCGCGGCAAAGACAACCTTCATCGACGCTTGACGTCGGCCATCGGCTGATGCTTCGCCTCCAGAGCGTCGAGCACTTCCGTCACCGGCTTCACGCGGTCGGCATCGGCGTCGGCAAGTCCTCGCTCTATCGCAGCATCGAGCGAGGCGGGGCGCCCTGGAAGAGCTGCAGCGCTTCGCGCAAGACCTCCTCCGGCGAAGCATAGCGGCCCGAGGCGACCAGGCCGCTAACGAAGCTCTCAAGCGACGGCCCCAGATCGGCGTGAATCGTCATCTTTCGTATCCTCGGCCGGAAGCCCCTAGAGGGATCCGAGTCTTATAAGGGGCGTGTGGCTCTCGCGCGGGAGCGGCATGCGGCGCCGGCGCTCACGCTGCTTCGATCGCCACGCGCACGCGCTTTCCGAGGGTCGTGGCGATATTGACCAGCGCGTCGAGCGAGAAGCGGGCGACGCGCCCGCGCAAAAGATCGTTCATACGGGGTTGCGTGACTCCGCATTGGGCCGCGGCCTCGGCCTGGGTCCATCCCTTCGCCTGGACGATGGCCGCGATCTCGCGCATCAGATCGGCGCGCGCTCTCAGATTTGCCGCTTCCTGCGGCGTGTCGGCGATGGCGTCCCAGACGCTCTCGTAGGATTCAACCTCTTGCGTCATCGTCCTGTCTCTCTCATCAGCTCAGCGAGACGCTTCCGGCCTCCTGATTTGCGTCGCGGGGAAACTCTCGACGACTGGAGAAAGCTGCGAAGGAAGGGCCAGAGGCTTCCTAATCATGTTCATAGATCACAACGGATGTAAAAGCAGCGATCTCAGCGAAAGCGAAAAAAAGAGCGAGGCCCAAGAAGGGTCTCGCCCGTTGCTTCCAACCAGCCGCTCTCGAAAGCGTTTGGCTACGTCAGCGGCTCGCGGGGCGGCATCCTCGAAGGCTCAGGGGCAATTCCCGAAGACTCGCCGGTCGCTGCCGAGGAACGGCCGCCCTCTTGCCAATAAGGACGAGCCCCGAAGTGCTCGTGCCAGTCGGATTCCCAGTCGCGGTCCGTCCAGCTGTCGTCGCTGAACTCGGGCGCGTCACGAAGCTGCTGCTCGGTGATGTTCGAGATGTAGCCTCCGAGACTCGTGTCGTATTTCAACGCGTTCCACGGGACGGGATAGTGGCTGTGCCCGAGACCCAGGAAGCCGCCGAAGCTCATGACCGCGTAGCGCACGTTTCCTGAGGCTCTATCGATCATCAGATGGTCGATCTCGCCGATCTTGTTTCCGCCGGGGTCGCAAACCTTCGTGCCTTCCACATCTTCGCTCGAGATGAGATTGAAGGTCGGTGATGCAGTCGCCATGTTGAACCTCCTTGTTGCGTTCGTCGCTTCCCGCTTATGATTGCGGAAGGCGGCCGATAATCCTTTGCGTCGAACAACCGCTCGTGGCGCGGAATGTTCCCGTCATTCACGTCAATTTCACCCATCAGCGCAACGCCCACGTCGCCGTCGCAACTGACCGTCGAGAACCGCTCGCCCGGCGCGCGCGCTTGGCGAGCGGATGCTTGAATGCCGCTTTAGCGCAGCGTGTCGGCCATCTGGAGGTGGCGTTCGAGCTCAGGCAGTGTCTTGGCCGCAAAGCTCTTGAGCTGTTCATTGTCGCCCTTCTCCGAGTAACGGCGGAACAGCGAGATCGCCTCCTTGTGCGCGTTGATCTGATCGCGGCGGAACTGCTTGGAGAAGTCCGTGCCGCTCAGCCGCCCGAGCTCGTCCAGCGTCTTCTTATCCGAGGAGCTGAGCGCGTTGGGCGCATTGGGCTCGATGTTCCTGAGCTCGGAATAGCTCTTCTGGTGGTCGTTGATCATATGCTGCGCGAAGGTCTTGTCGGAAGCGTCGCCCTTGCTCTGCGCGAGCTGCGCCGATTCGATCTCAAACTGGTCAGCTGACGCGGCCTCGTTGACGAAGTCCTGCGAGGAGGGACTGAGGTTCAGGGCTGAATTGATTCCAGTCGACTCCATCGTGCTCGTCGCAGCGTAGGCGGGCAGAGCGAAGACGAGACAGGTCAAGATTGTTGCAGGGGTTTTCATCCGAATTCTCCATGTGGCTTCGCGCAGGCCGAGGTTCGATCGGCCCTGCGCGGATTGCGCACGCAAATAGCGAGCAAGACAAAAGCGGCAAGCGTGGCTGACCGCGCTGCGCGAAACAGCGAAGCGCCTCGCGCACGACGATGGTCGTCTTTACAAGGCGAGACAAGGCAAGCTCGGAAAGCCAAACGCATTTCATGGTCGGCGCGGTCAATTCGGTTTCTCAGCTCAATTCGATTTTCAAAAAAATATGTTTGCGCCAGCTAGCCTGCGCTTTTGTCGTGACAACGCCAACGAACCGCAGCAGCGGCGATTGACCCGCCACCGAGTCCGTGCAGAAAGCGGCGCAGCGAAAGTCGTTTGTCTCAGACGATCATTGTTTCGGTTGCCCGCCCTTAGCCTCGTGATGGTCCTGGATTATCGTGAAGACCGTCAGAGAATTGGGACCGATCAGCATCGTCACCGGATAGCCCTGCTCATCCTTGGCGCTTACGAAAACGAGTCCGGCACGACCTTGACGTCGGTGAACGGTGAGCGCCTCAGAGCGTCGGAGCCGATTTCCTTCGCGGCCTTGTCGAGCGTCGTGCACGCGCACGAGTGAAGGCCGCCTATTTGTTATCGCTCGAACGAGTCGGTTCGAAAGACAGACGGGCTAGGCGTGCGCGTCTTTCTTCAATCGCCGTCGCAAGGGGAAGGCCTCGCTGTCGTAAAGCGGCCGGATTTCGCGACCGAAATAATGGAAGCCGTTCACCTCCAGCGAGCAGCTGGCAAGGATTCTTGGAGAGAGTTCCTCGACGGCATAGCGAATGGCGTCTGCCGCGCGACCAAAACGGCGGAAAATTAAAGACTTGTTACTGGATTTTTCGGTTCTGGAGAAGAAGAGGCCGGCCTCCATTCGATAGTCTTGCGCGTCCATCACTCGCCTCCGCCCCTAGGTCCATCACGTTGCGATATTCTCGGGTTCCGGCTTCTCCAACGACGCCTCGAAAGTCACTCGTTCATGCCCATCGGCGTCGCTCTTCAGTCGATATTGCAGTCCTTGCCCGCCGTCAGGCAGAAGCCGCACAATGCGAAAAAGCACTTTTTCGGATTTGTGGCCGATCCTGTGAATGACCGAAGCGCCAACGGCGAATTTGTGGGTTGCGCCTGGAACGATCCGCCCGCCGCGAAACCGCCCGGCAGCATTGATGACGTCGCCCATGAGCTGCGGCTTTCGGTCAATTCGCTCCAATACGGACCGACGATCTTGTCGGCCCGCAAATTCCAAGGGATTAGCCGACGACCCGCAGCTGATCGGCGGAGGACTTGCCGCTGCGCCTATCAACGGCCAGCTCGTAGGCCACCGTCTGGCCTTCGGCGAGGCCGGTCAGACCCGCGCGCTCGACGGCGCTGATGTGAACGAAAACGTCCTTGCCGCCGTCCTCCGGCTCGATGAAGCCGAAGCCCTTCTGCCCGTTGAACCATTTCACTTTGCCTGTCGACATGACTTGTCCCTTTCCAGGAGCGTGGATTATGGGAGCGCTCGCGCGTCCCCGGTCGATCGTAGTTCTGGAGAGGAAGTCACGAGCTGGCGCGCAGAAGCGTGGGAGCAAGTTCATTCGGCCGAAAACTCGATTTTGGCTATATGGGGCCGGGGATGCTTTAAAGCAACCTTTTTCGATCAAGGTTCCGGGCGGCCAAGCTTTGAAGACGCCGGCGTCGAGACACGCGGCGCAGAAGCATCTGGGGACCGGAGCGTCGAGAGCGGTTTGGTCCATTGTTTGTTCGTGTCGCAGATGCGATGGCTCGGCCAGGATTGAGCATAGGCTAAATGACATCGAGACCTCTCCTCCTCGCTCGGAGGTACTCCGCAAAGCAGCGGAGGAGCCGATTTTGAGCGAAATCCCGCCGAGAGGAACGAAAGTCGAAGCGCGAGACCGATTGATGACTCTAGACAAAGCCGTGAAGCCGATCCTCCGTGGCGGTCAGGCGCATCGCCTGCCGCTCGCGCTGCGCTATGCGCTGCGGGATCTCATTGGCGATCCGCGCGGCTTCGGTGTCTTCGTCGCTTGCATCGCGATCGGCGTCGCGGCGATCTCGGGCGTCGAGGGCCTCTCCTTCTCGCTCGCGCAGGGGCTCGCGCGTGAGGGCAGGGCGCTTCTCGGCGGCGACGTTTCCCTCTCGCTGTCGCATCGCGATTTTTCAAACGAGCAGCGCGCTTATCTCACGGCGCATGGCCACGTCGACGAGATCGCGCTGATGCGCGGCATGGCGCGACTCGAGGGGCGCGAAGGTGGGGACGCGCCGCCGCCGGCGCTGGTCGAGATCAAGGCGGTCGATCCCGCGCTCTATCCGCCTTTCGGCGCGCTGGAGACGGAGCCCGCAATGAGCATCGCGGCGGCGCTCGCCAGAGAGGGCGAGGCCTACGGCCTCATCGCCGATTCCCTGCTGATGGCGCGGCTCGACGCGAAGCTCGGCGACAGGCTCGCGATCGGCGGCGCGCATTTTGTGATCCGCGCGGTGACGCGCGCCGAGCCCGATAAGCTTTCGGGAGGCCTGGGCTACGGCTCGCGCGTGCTGATCTCGCATGAGGCTTTGCGCGCTACGGGCCTCGTGCGGCCGGGCACGATCATCCGCTATCTTTCGCGCGTGACGCTGCCGGGCGCGCCGAGCGACGAGGACGCGACGCGCTTCGTCGAGGCCGCGAACAAGGCCTTTCCCCAGGGGGGCTGGGACATTCGCAAGCGCGACGCGATCTCGCCGCAGTTTTCTAAAAACATCGAGCGCTTCACCCAGCTTCTGACGCTCGTCGCGCTGACCGCGCTCGTCGCCGGCGGCGCCGGCGTCGCCAACGCGGTGCAGGGCCTCGTGCAGCGCAAGCGTCAGGCGTTTGCGGTGCTCAAAGCTCTGGGCGCGCCGGCCTCGCGCGTCTTCGCTATCGCGCTGTGGCAGGTGCTGACGATGGCGACGCTCGCCATCGCGATCGGGCTTTGCATTGGCGCCGTCATGCCCTTCGCGGCCGGCGAGGCGCTGCGCCGCGCGCTGGAGCTGCCGATTGCGATCGGCGCCGATTATCAGGGTCTGGCGCTCGGAGCCTTCTATGGCTTGCTCGTTGCGCTTGTCTTCGCGCTGCCGCCGCTCGGCCGCGCCCATGACGTGCCGGTGGCGGCGCTGTTGCGCGACGAGCGCGACAGCGATTTCAGCAAGGCGCCGCTGCGCTATCGCCTCGCGGCGCTCGGGGCGGCTGCGACGCTCGGCGCCGTGGTTTTCGTGACGGCCGCCGACAAGACGCTCGCCGCGGCTTTCGTCGCGTCGGTCGTCGGCGCCTTTCTCTTGCTGCGCAGCGTCGCCTGGCTCGTCATGCTCGCCGCAAGGAGGCTCCCGCGCGCCCGCGACGCGCGTCTGCGCCTCGCGCAAGGCAATATCGCGCGCCAGGGGAGCCTGGCTCCGACGCTGATCGTCTCGGCCGGCGTGACCGTGACGCTGATGGTGGCGCTGGCACTCGTCGAGGGGGCCATCCACGCCGAGCTCGAGCGCTCCGGCACGGGCGCCGTGCCCGACTTCTATTTCATCGACGTGCCGAAGGAGGAGGCGGGCGCCTTCAGGGCCTTCATCGAGGAACAGGCGCCCGGCTCTTATGTCGAGCATGTGCCGATGATGCGCGGGCGCATCGTCGCGGTGAAGGGCGCGCGCGCCGAGACGCTGCATCCGGGCGAGGACGCCGCCTGGGCGCTGGAAGGCGACCGCGGCGTCACCTTCTCCGAGGACGCTCCGGCCGGCGCGCGCATCGTCGAGGGCGAATGGTGGGCGAAGGACACGAAGGAGAAGGTCGTCTCGATGGAGGAGCGCGTCGCCAAGGGTCTCGGCCTTTCCATCGGCGACCAGATCTCCGTCAATGTGCTGGGGCGCGAGGTGACAGTGAAGCTCGTCAACCTGCGCAAGGTCGAATGGCGCAGCTACGCGATCAATTTCGTGATGGTCTTTTCGCCCGCGACCTTCGCCGGCGCGCCGCATTCCGAGCTGTTCACGGCCCGCTATCCTGTGGGCGCCGACGCGAAGATCTTCGACGCGCGCATCGCGAGAGAGACCGCGAAGCGCTACCCGATAGTCGCGGCCGTGCGCGTCAAGGAGGCGCTGGAGGCCGTGGACAAGATCGCCACACAGCTCGCGCTCGCGGCGCGCGCGGCGGCGGGAATAGCGATTCTGACCGCGGTGCTGGCGCTCGGCAGCGCGGTCGCGGCGAGCGAAAGGGCGCGCATCCATGACGCGGTCATTTTGAAAACGCTCGGCGCGACTCGCGCCTGGCTCATCGCCTCGAATGCGATGGAGTTTCTGTGCTTAGGCGTCGCTGCGAGCCTTTTCGCGCTCGCCGCGGGCATAGGGGCGGCCTATGCGATCACCGAATTTCTGATGAAGATGCATTTCGTCTTCCTGCCCGGCGCCATCGCGTTGACGACCCTTGCGGCGCTCGCTGCGACGCTCGTCATCGGGCTTGCCGGCGTCTGGCGCGCGCTGTCAAGGAAGCCCGGGCCGGAGCTGCGAAGTTTGTAGAGGGGCGAGACTTTTGCATGTCGAATCGATGGATAGGCCTTACCCAAGGCGCACATAAGTTAGTCGCATGACCCCTCCCTCGCCGTTTCACGCCTATCGAGAGGCGCTGCTGTTCCTCGCCACGGCCGGCGTCGTCGTGCCGATCTTTCACCGGCTGCGCCTCAGTCCGGTGCTGGGCTTCCTGACGGCCGGCGTCGCGCTCGGGCCCTTCGGTCTCGGGCGTTTCGGCGATCGGGTGGAGTTTTTGAGCTATCTGACGATCTCGGACGTCGGACACGTCGCCAGCGTCGCCGAATTCGGTCTCGTGATCCTGCTCTTCATGATCGGCCTGGAGCTCACCTGGGAGCGGCTCGAGCGCATGCGGCGGCTGATCTTCGGGCTCGGCATCGCGCAGATGCTCGTCACGACGGCGGCGCTCGCGGCGATCGGCCATTTCTGGTTTGAGCTCGATCCGGCGCCGGCGCTGATCATGGGCGCGGCGCTGGCCATGTCGTCCACGGGCCTCGTGATGGGCGTGCTCGCGGAGACGCGCCGCCTGAACAAGCCCGCCGGACGCGCCGCCTTTGCGGCGCTGCTCACGCAGGATCTCGCGGTCGCGCCGGTGCTGCTCTCGATCTCGGTGCTGCAGAAGGCTCAGAATGCGCTCTCTCCCTGGGAGCTCCTCGCGGCCTTCGCGCCGGCCTGTCTCGCGCTCGTCGGCGTGATCCTGGCCGGCAGGCTCCTGCTGCGGCCGCTCTTTCACCTCGTCGCCTCGGCGCAATCGACCGAGCTATTCGTCGCGGCGTGCCTGCTCGTCGTCGTCGCCTCCGGGGTCGCGACGGCCTCCGCGGGATTCTCGATGGAGCTTGGCGCTTTCATCGCCGGCCTGCTGCTAGCCGAGACGGAGTTCCGCCGCGAGATCGAGGTCACGATGGAGCCTTACAAGGGCCTGCTGCTCGGCCTCTTCTTCGTCTCGATCGGCGCCGAGCTCAATCTCGACTTGCTGCTGCGCGATCCCTGGCCGCTCCTCGTCTATGCGGGTGGGCTCCTCGCGCTGAAGGCGGCGCTGGCGACCGGGCTCGGCCTCGCCTTCGACTTTCCCGCCCCGGTCGCGGGCGAGACGGGCCTGCTCCTTGCGCCCGGCGGGGAATTCGCCTTCGCGCTCCTCACCTTCGCGAGCGTCGCGGGCGTGCTGCCTGGCCAGCATGGCGCGGCTGCGATGGTCGTCGTGACCTTGAGCATGTTTGCGGCGCCGCTGCTGGGGCGGCTGGGGGCGCGGCTCACGCCGGAGAAAGGGGCGGAGGCGCTTCGCGCAGAGTTCGCGCATCTTCTTCCCGAAGGCGAGGTCGGCGCCGGCAAAGTGGTGATCGTGGGCTATGGCCGCGTGGGGGCGCTCGTCGGCGACATGCTCAACCGCCACAAGATTCCCTTCGTTGCGATCGACGACGCGGTTTCGCTCGTCGCCGAACGGCGCAACGAAGGCGTCGATATTTACTGGGGTAGCGCGGAGAAGCGCGAATTGCTTGCGAAATGCGGGCTCGAGCAGGCGCGGGCGCTGGCCGTCACCGTGACCAAGGTCGAGGCCGCCATCGAGATCGTGCGCGTCGCGCATGAGATGCGCGGCGACATGACGATTGTCGCGCGCGCCCGCGACGCCGATCATGCGACGCGGCTCTACGAGGCCGGCGCGACGGACGCGATCCCCGAGACGATCGAGGCGAGCCTGCAGCTCGCCGAAACCGTGCTCGTCGATATCGGCGTGCCGATGGGCCATGTGATCGCCTCGATCCACGGCAAGCGCGACGAATATCGCGAGATCCTGAAGCCCAAGGCTGAGGAGGCGCGCGAGCGCCAGTTCAAGCGGCTCGCGCTGCGAAGCCGTCTTCTGGCGCGCCGCCGCGCGAAGAAGAGTGAGGAAGTCGAGGAGGAGTGAGCGGACGCGCGCATGATCCATGCAGAATATTTGACCAGGCGAAATTGCCGACGCACAATACGTTATCGATTCTGGAAAGTGACAGCGCGCCCTCACGCGAACAACCGGCTTCCACTTATCCTCGCGCGAGGCGCCGGAGCTTTCGACATGCAGCAGGATTTTCACGACAGCCTCGCTCGCGGCGCCCCATGAGACGCGCCGGCGCGCTTCGGCTGTTTCTGTCGGCGTGGCTTTGCGCCATGCTCGGCTTTACTGCTGCGCGCGCCCAGGTCGTCTGCGACGACCGCGCCTGTCTCGACCTTGGCCTCCTTAGGCAAAACCTCGTTTCCGGCCTGAAGGACAAGGTCGAGGGCTATGCCGTGATCGTCGGCGACCTCCCGCCCGCTTTCGGCGGCCTGGCGCAGACGTCAAGCGACGCGCCGCCGCATGGCGTCGCGATGACTCCGCAACGCCTCTCCAATGTCGCGAGCCTGAGCAAGGTCCTCACGACCATCGCGCTGCTGCAGGCGCTCGAAAGGCGCAATCTCACGATCGACCACAAGATCGCGCCGTTTCTCTATCCGGATTGGCCTCGGGGGCCGCATGTCGAGGACATCACGTTCAAGGACCTCGTCACCCATCGCTCCGGCTTCCGCGGCGCCCTGGACCCCTCCGATTCCCATTATCCCGATTGCGGCAGCACCCTCTATTCCAACCTCCAGGCGCAGATCGCCTTCGGGATCGAGCCCGCCGACCGTGAGGTCCCTCATTATTGCAACTCCAATATCGGACTGATCCGCGAGCTGCTGCCGCAGCTCGAAGGCCGCAAGGACATCGCCGCGGAGCCGGATGAAGGCAAGAGAGCGAAGAAGAGCTCGCAGTTCTATATCGACTACATGAACGAGCATGTGTTCCGCCGAGTGCTGAACGCGCCGCGCGCCTGCAAGCGGACGAGCGAGGCCGACTATGCGCTCGCCTATTCATTCCCCGCGGATTCGACGCCAGGTCACGAGTGGAGCGACGGCACTCGCATCTGCGGCGCGAGCAATTGGGTGCTCAGCGCGAAGGACCTGCATGCGCTTTTGAGCGCGCTCGGCCACGGCGGCAGGCTCCTTTCCGATGCGGCGAGAACCACGATGAGCTGCCAGCGGCTGGGCTGGGACAATGGGGTGAGGCCCGCCGACTGTCCGGAGGGGAATCTTTGCAAGCACGGCGCGGTCGGCTATTTCCCGTCCCCGGACGCCCCTTATCAGGCCGTTCGCACTTATGCGGGGCTCTTTACCTGCAACACGCCCGTCGTGCTCATCGCCAATTCGCCGCTGCCCTCGCACCCCGACGACGCTTTGACCTTCGTTCGCGCCGCTTTGAAGCGCGCGACGCTCGACCACGAGCCGAAGGGCGCCCGCCATTGCCTCAAGGCGCAGTTCGAGCTCGCCACAAAATGCGTGACGCTCGCGCCGGGTCAAGCGGCGCTGCGCATTGGCGCGGAGGCCTCGATGGCGTATTGGCCCAATCCCGCCGCGATCCGTGTGACGGTCTCGGGCCTGCCGGAGGGCGTGTCGGCCAGATGGATCGAGACGCGGCCCTTCGCGCGGCACATTCGCGGCGTGGCCGGATTCCTCGAATTTACCGCTTCTCCCATGGCCCTGAGCGGGCACGGGCTCGCGCGCGTGACGGCGACGAGCGGCGCGGCTTCCTATTCCACGGCCGTCGATGTCACCGTGGGCGGAAGCTGTGGGGCGCGCGCTCAATGCCAAAACGCCTGCGGCGAGGCCGCGCCCGAGGGCTGCGGCGGAACGCTCGCCTGCGGCGGCTGCTCGGGCGGCGAGGCTTGCTCGCAGACGGCGCCTGTCTGCCTTCCGCCGCACCCCTGATTGACGAAGCGCCGATGACCGAGGGAGGCTCGGCGATAAGGAGACGATGCGCCTACGCTCCGACATCTTCGTTTCCGCGCTGATCCGCCACGCCGAGGTCGCCGGCGCGGTCGCGATGCTGCGCCGCCGGGGCGCCGCGGAGGCGGGCGCGATCTACGTCAAGGTCGACCGGCTCGACGGCTCAGCGGCGCTTTATGGCCCGGCCGCGCAGACGGAAGCGATCGAGCCCGGCGTCGCGCGTCTCTTCTCACGCCTGCACGCCGCGGAATGGCTCGATCCGGGCGAGATCGAGGCGCGGCTTTCCCGCGAGATCGACTTCGATCCGGATTTGTGGATCGTCGAGATCGAGGACCGCCAGGGCCGCGCCTTCATCGATCTTGCGGCGTGATACGACTTCTGAACGATCGCTTGATGCGAGCCGGAGGCTCGCGGTCCAAATGCGCTGCGCCGCGAGCCTCTGACTCGCATTCGTCGCGAACGCTTCGAGCCGAAATCGCATGAGAGCTCATCGTCAGGCGGTCCTCCCGAGGGCGTTTTTCTTCGCGGGGGTCAACGCGCTCACGCGCGGCGCAGCCTTTCTCCAGGTCCCGGCCTGGGACAGCGGCTCGTCTTGCGCCTGGCCGCGTCGCGTCGCCGCGCGCTCCTGTCGCGCGCCCGTCATCGCAGCGACGATGGAGGCGGCGGCGCGATAGGGGGTCGCGGCGATCAGATCGCGCAGCGAGCGCATTCTGGCGACGTCGAAGGAATAGGGCTGGCGGATCGCAAGCAGGATGCGGGTCGCGCGCTCGATCGGCAGCCCCAGGGACGCCAGCGCGAGCGCCAGCGGCTCGCCGCCTTCGTCGAGAAGCATGGCGCGCACGCGGTCCTTGCGGGCCTCGAGCGCCGCGGCCAGCGCCGCGACGAGCCATTCGCGATCCTCCGCGATGGCCAGGGCTTCGAGCTCTTGCGCGAGTTCGTCCTGGCGCGGAGCCGTTTCGCCGCCGCCGGCGAGCATGGCCGCCCGGCAGGCCGTGAGCAGGATGGCGGCGCGCTCCTCGCGCGTCGCGAAGAGAAACAGCGCCTCGCTCACGCCTCCCGGCGGATCGCGGCCGATGAGCTCGCGGGCCACGGTGAAATCGTCTCGCGCCGCTTCTGTCAAAAGCTTCAACGTCGGGGGGTCCAAACGAAGCTCGGGATTGGCGGCGAGCGCCTGCAGAATGCGCGGATCGCCGCGCGCCAGCAGCCTAGCGACGAGGTCGCGCGAGAGATCGGCGCGGCCGGCGACGGCGACGGCCATTTCGATCGACCCTCGCTCGACGAAGGCGTGCAGCAAATTCTGAGGCGTCACGGCTGCCGTGCGTAACGCGATCCGCGCGGGCGCGCCGCCGCGCTCCAGGAGGCGCAAAACCAGGCTGCGCGGCGTTTCCGGGTGGCGGCAGAGCGGCTCGGCGACCGCGGCCGCGACCTCGTCGTCAACGAGAGTCAGAAGATCGCCGACGAGCCGCGCGAACTGACGCAGATCGTCGTCGCGATGGCCGGCGTGCGCGATGAATTGCCCGACCACGGCGGTGAGCACTCTGCGTTTCTCCGCTTCCTTCTCCTCTCGGCCTTCCGTCATTTGAACGCAATTCCTCGGTACCCAACTCGCAGGATCAGCATAGAGGTTTGGCGTTGACGGAACATTAACCCTCGGCGTTCCTAATCGGTCCTAGCGGCCGAGTGCGGTTTTGATGGCCAATTCGGGGAGCTCGTGACGACGATGGCCGAGATCATTCCGCTACGTCCCGGCGCGCGAGCGGCGCGAGTGGCGCCGCCGCCTCCGGAAGGGGCGCAGATTTTATTCTTCCTCGGCGTCCGTTATTGCCGCATCGAAGAGCTTGAGGAGCCGCGCCATCCGGTGGAGAAGCCGCGCGGCGAAGACGATGGCGGCAAGAAGCGCCGCCGCCGCGCGCGCGCCTGAGCATCAGAGCCGTCGCCCTGCTAGCCTCCGTGGTTCGCCTTCCCATCGTGACGAAAGGGGATTAAGCTCAATCCCGCGTTGCAAGGCGCGTCGCGCGCCGAAATTTGGGGGTGAGCGATGTTCCTGGTCCTTCTCGCGGTTGTCGCCGTCGTCGCGCTCTGGCTGGTCTCCACTTATAACGGGCTCGTGGGGATGCGGCAGCGGGCCGGCCAGGCCTTCTCCGACATCGGGGTTCAACTCAAGCAGCGGCACGACCTCGTTCCCAATCTGGTCGAGACCGTCAAAGGCTACGCCACGCACGAAAAATCGACCCTCGACGAGGTCGTGAAGGCGCGCAATCTCGCGGCTTCCGCACAAGGGCCGGCGGCGCAGGCGTCGGCGGAAGCCGCGCTCGGCGGCGCGCTGTCGCGGCTCATCGCCATCGCCGAGGCCTATCCCGACCTCAAGGCCAACGCCAATTTCCAGGCGCTGCAGTCCGAGCTCTCCGATCTCGAGAACAAGATCGCGGCCTCCAGGCGCTTCTTCAACAACGCCGTCTCCGAGTTCAACGCGGCCTGCCAAGGCTTTCCCGGCATGCTGATCGCCGAGCGCTTCGGCTTCAAGCCGATGGACTTCTTCGAGCTCGAGGAAGGCGAGCGCAAGGCTGTCGAGGAAGCGCCGAAGGTGCAGTTCTAGCGCGGCGCGACAAGTCTAGCGCAACGCCTTCGCGGCCCGGGAAAAATAAGGCAAGCCGAGCATGTTCCAGGCCTACGGGCTCTATTCGCACATCCACGCGAACAGGCTACGAACGATCTTCCTCCTCGCCGGCTTCCTCGCGCTGCTCGTCGCGCTGATGTTCTCGGTCTCGCTGCTCTTCGAGGCGCTCTCAGCCGATGCGCCGCTCGAGGTTCTCCTCGCCAGCGCCGTCGCGGACGTGAAGCAGGGCTGGCCGTTCGCGCTCGGCGGCGCCGCCATATGGTTCTGCATCGCGTTTCTCTTCCATCAGCGGATGATCGATTATGCGACGGGCTCCGAGGGCATATCCCGAAAGGAAGAGCCGCGGCTCTATAATCTGCTCGAGAACTTGTGCATCTCGCGCGGCATCCCGATCCCGGCGCTGAAAATCATCGACGACGAGGCGCTCAACGCCTTCGCCTCGGGAATACGCGAGGGGCATTACAGCGTCTCGGTGACGCGCGGGCTTCTGGCGCGGCTGAACGACGCCGAGATCGAGGCGGTGCTCGGCCATGAGCTGACGCATATCCGCAACCGCGACACACAGGTGATGGTCGTCGCGACGATCTTTGCGGGCATTTTCGCCTTCGTCGGCGATCTGATGTTTCGAAGCTGGAACTTCCCCTTCGGTTTTTCCCCGCGCCAGGACAATTCGCGCGAGGAGCGCGGCGGCGGCGGCGCGATCTTCGCGATCGTGATCGCGCTGGTCGTGATCGCGCTGAGCTGCGGAGCCTCCGTGCTGATCCGCTTCGCGATCTCGCGGGCGCGCGAGTTTCTGGCCGACGCCGGCTCCGTGGAGCTGACGAAAAATCCCGATGCGATGATCTCCGCGCTGCGCAAGATCGAGGCGGAGGCGACGATGGAGCAGATTCCGTCGCGCATGCAGGCCTTCTTCATCGAGAGCCCGGCGCTCGTGCCCGAGTCCGGCTTCTTCGCGACGCATCCTTCAGTCAATGAGCGCGTCGCGGCGCTGATAAAATTCGCCGGCGGACGCGACCTGCCGGTGGGTCCGCAGTCCGGGTCGAGCGGCTTCCTGCCGCCGGATATTCAGTCTTCCGCCGCGCCGCGCGTGAGGGGGCCCTGGGGCTGATCCGGGCGGCGGCCTCAGGGTGCAGATGTCCCTTCAGGCCCTAGGCTTCTCGCCTTGCGCCGTCGCGAACTTCCAGAGCGTCGCCAGCACGAGCACCAAAACGCAGCCGACAGCGCCGAGGAGATTTTCGAAGTGCGGCGGCGACGCGCCGAAGCGCTCGAGGAAGGGATCGGCAGCAGCGAGCTGACCCGCCTCAAATCCCAATATGCCCGCGCCGAGGAAGACGAGGATCGGCAAGCGATCGAGGATCTTCATCAGCACGTCGGCGCCAAACATCACGAGCGGCGCGGACAGCGCTATTCCAAAAATTATTAGGGGCAGCGAGTCATGCGCCGCCGCCGCGATCGCGATGACATTGTCAAGCGACATCACCGCGTCGGCGACGACGATCGCGGTCACCGCGCCCCACAGGTCGGGTCTCGCTTCGACTTTCGAATGATCGACCTTGTCGTTCGGAAGCTTGATGGCGATGGCGATCAGCATCAACGCGCCGATGATCTTCAAGAGCGGAACATCGAGGAGCTCGACGACCATCAGCGTGAATCCCACGCGTAGCAGAACGCCGAGGAGCGCGCCGAGCAGCACGCCCTGGCGACGCCGATTTTTGGGGAGGCCGCGGCAGGCGAGCGCGATCAGCATCGCATTGTCGCCCGACAAAAGGATGTTGATCCAGACGATCTCGAGGATTTCGAGAATTAAGCTGAGGGTGTCGGGTGTCAAGACTCGTTCCCAATGGGCGGCCTGCGAACAAGAGCAAGCTTAGTTTGAGGATGGCGCATGTCAGCTCAGCAATAGGCGTCCGTCGTCGCCTGTGACGCGCACGTCGAAAATCGTCCCGGGCTCGGCGCCGGGCGTGCGCACGAGCGTGAAATCCTCGGCGCGGGCCCGCCCGCCGCGTTCGGCCAGCACGCGCAGGGTCTTCCCGCGCTGCGCGCTCAGATGACGTTGCAACTGCTGTTCTCCCAGCGCTCTCAGCCGGGCGGCGCGCGAGAGCATCGTCTCTTTCTCCACTTGCGGCATCGCCGTGGCGGGCGCGCCCGGCCGGGGTGAGAAAGGAAAGACGTGGAGATGCGTCAGCCCGCACTCTTCGACGAGATCGAGCGTGCGCTGGAACATTTCCTCCGTCTCGGTCGGGAAGCCCACGATGAGATCCGCGCCCAGGACCGTCTCGGGTCGCGCCTCGCGCAGGCGACGGCAGAAGTCTATCGCGTGCTGGCGCAAGTGGCGCCGCTTCATGCGCTTCAAGATCAGGTCATCGCCCGATTGCAACGAAAGGTGCAAGTGCGGCGCCAGCCGGTTCTCTTGCGCCATGGCGTCGATCAGCTCGAAACCCGCCTCGACGCAATCGATCGATGAAATCCGCAGACGCGCAAGATCGGGAAGCTCGGCGAGCAGCGCGCGCGCGAGGCGGGGCAGGCTCCAGCCGTCGCCGATATCGGCGCCATAGGCCGTGAGATCGACGCCGGTCAGCACGATCTCCCGCTTGCCGCGCTCGATGAGGGCGCGCGCCTCGCTCAAGACCTCGTCTGGCGGCGCGGAGCGCGAGGCGCCGCGGCCGAAGGGAATGATGCAGAAGGTGCAGCGATGGTCGCAGCCGTTCTGCACGGCGAGGAAGCCGCGCGTTCCCTCGGCGGCGCTTTTCGCGCGAGAGGGCGCGTGCGCGGAGGGCGAGAGAGTCTTCTCGTCGTTCGAGATCACCCGCTCGACGCCCGGCATGGCGGCGAAGTCTGCGGGGTAGAGCGTCGCGGCGCAGCCCGCGACGACGATGCGCGCGGACGGGCGTTCGCGGCCAAGCCGCCGCACCGCCTGGCGGGAGCTGCGCAGCGCCTCGGCGGTGACGGCGCATGTGTTGACGATGGCGAGGTCCGCTTCGCCCAGAGCCTTCGCCTGACGCGCGAGCGCCTCCGATTCGACCATGTTGAGCCGGCAGCCGAGCGTCACGGTCTCGACGTCCGTGTCCGGCGCAAGGGCAGGGAGCGCGCTCACGCCGCGAGCCCTTCAAAAGTTTCCGGCGCGAGCCGCGTCTCGAATTCGAGCGCGACGGGTCCGGTCATATGGACGTGATCGTCGTCGCGCCATTCGATCGTCAGATTGCCGCCGGGAAGGTTTACGCGCGCGCGGCGCTCGGCGCGGCCGGTTCGGGCCGCGGCGACGAGCGTCGCGCAGGCCGCGGAGCCGCAAGCCTTGGTCGCGCCGACGCCGCGCTCCCAGACGCGCAGCATGATGTCGTCGCGGGAACGCATCTGTGCAAAAGACACGTTGACGCGTTCGGGAAACAGCGGATGACGCTCGATCTTCGATCCGAGGCCGATAAGATCGACCGCGGCCGCGTCCGCAACGAAGAAGATCGCGTGCGGATTGCCCATGCCGACGGCCGAGAATCGCTGCGGCGCGCCGGGGACGAGAGGATCGAGCGCGACATCGGCCAGGTCTCCGACGTCCCGGGCTAGCGGAATCTCGCGCCAGGAGAGGCGCGGACGTCCCATGTCGACGCGAAAGGAGAATTCGCCCTCCCGCCAGCTCGCCACTTGCCCGGCGTCGGTCTCGAAAAGCAGGGCGGAAGCGCCCCCCGCGCGGGCCATGGCCCAGGCCGCGCAGCGCGTCCCGTTGCCGCAAGCCGCCGAAAGCGATCCGTCGACGTTGTAAATCGTCAGCGCCGCATCGGCCTTCGCCTCGCGAGGATCGCCGAGCACCATCAGCTGATCGTACGCCAGTCCAGGCTGCCGTGCGATCGCGCGCGCCTCCTGGGCCGAGACCGCGAGCGCGGCTCCCCGCAGATCGAGGACAAGGATTTCATTGCCGGCGCCGTTCATGCGAAGAACGGAACGGCCGGCGAGGGCGTGGGGCATGGCGGCGTCGCTTCAGCGGCTTGGATAACCTTGCTAAATTATAGGCGAAACCGGGCAGACGCGCCACGCGGCCCGCGGGAGGGGGCTTCCGCGCGACAAGATTCTGCGCCAGTCTGCCGGCGGGGAGCGAGAGCGCAGCAGAGGGCGTGCGGATGGCGAATTTCGATGGATTCAAGAATTTTGGCCGAGTTCTGGGGTTTCTCGCCGCGCTCGTCGTCGTTTTGAGCGTCGCCGGCTTCTATCTGCGAAAGAAGCTCAATCCGCCCGCAGCCCGCGGCCATCGGCGAGCGCGCGCCGGCGCCCGAGACGAAGGCGCCGCCCGGCGCGAAGGAGGAGCCGGGGAAGGGGCAGGAGAGCACGGAGACCAGTCTCGAGAGCCAGACCGTGGAGCTGACGGCGCGACCGGCCTTGACGCTCAAGGGAGAAGCGTCCCTCGACGACACCCAGAAGGCGATTTCCGAGGCGCTCGGCAAGCTCAACGCCGCCGCCGCCAAGGCGGGCGTGAAGCCTTCCGGAAAGCCGATCGCCGTCTTCTCGGAAACGAGCGAGAAGGCGATCCACTTCGAGGCGATGTTGCCGCTCGAAAAGGCGCCGGAGGGGAAAAGCAAGCTCGACGGCGGCGTCGAGGTGGGCGCGACGCCTGCCGGCAAGGCGCTGAAGTTCGAGCACCGCGGACCCTATGAGGACATCGAATCGACCTATGAGGCGATCACCGCCTTTCTTGACGAGAAGGGCCTCGACACGAAGGACCGCTTCATCGAGGAATACATCAGCGACGTCGCCGACTCGGAGGACGAGGAAGGCGAGGTCGATATCTACATTTTCGTGAAATAGCCGCGGCGCCTCGAAGGGAAGTCATTGCGAAATGCCGAGTGTTATCCAGCCGCGAAGGTTCTATCTGCTCATCGCAAGCGCGCTCAGCTTCGCGGCGGCTCTCCCGTCTCCCGCCATTGGACAGGAAGCCGACGCGTTGCGTCCACATAACGCCGCCATAAGCGAAAGCTCCATTTCCGGGATCTCGTCCGGCGGGTTCATGGCGGTGCAGTTCGCCACGGCTTGGTCGTCGATCATCAAAGGGGTTGGAGTCGTCGCGGGCGGCCCCTATTTTTGCGCCCAGGCGACAGCCGTAGACTTGATGAACGCCTACATGGCGCCGATCATGATGGCGACGGGTCCCTGCATGGTCGGGCCGCCATCCGATCTGGCGCATTTCATCCGCGAGGCCGACGAAAAGGCGAAATCCG
This sequence comes from uncultured Alphaproteobacteria bacterium, assembly GCA_963829075.1. Taxonomy (GTDB): domain Bacteria; phylum Pseudomonadota; class Alphaproteobacteria; order Rhizobiales; family Beijerinckiaceae; genus Methylocystis. The sequence continues at coordinate 262,886 of CAWHHH010000023.1, forward strand.
GCGACATCGATCCCACGAGCCATCTCAGCATCCAGAAAATTTATGTCTTTCATGGGTTCAACGACTCCGTCGTCGCGGAGTTGGTCACGGACGCGACGGCCAGGTTCTATCGCCACTATCTGGGCGAGGCCGGCCGCGGCAATCTCTTTTACCAGACCACGGTCGGGGCAGGGCATTCGCAGGTTCTGATCAAGGGAAGTCACGCGCAGGGATTGAACGCCTGTCCCGCCAATCAGAGCCCCTACATCAACGAGTGCGATTACGATCAGGCGGGGATCATTCTGCAGCACGTCTACGGCGCGCTGAACCCGCCGAACACGGGCAAGCTCGAGGGGACCTTGAGGAGCTTCCCGCAAGCGAAATACACCTCGCCCGATCAGCCGGGCGCATTGAGCATGGGCGACACAGGCTATCTGTTCGTCCCCAAAGACTGCGAGCCGGGGCAGGGAATAGCCTGCCGCGTGCATGTGGCTTTGCACGGCTGCAACCAGGACGTTGGAGACATCGGCAGACGTTACGTCGAGGACGCCGGTTACAATGCATGGGCCGACGCCAATCGGATCATCGTCCTGTATCCGCAAACCGTCTCACGGCCTGCTCTCGGATCTCCGCCTTCGAATCCCCAGGGGTGTTGGGACTGGTGGAGCTACGTCACGCATGACGACGCCTATGTGACGAAATCCGGGCGTCAGATAAAGGCCATCAAGGCTATGCTGGACGCGCTGGCTGGCGGGCAAAAAGCCGAGAGGAGCGGGATCGGCGCTTCGCTCGCCATCGAGAGGCTGGCGGTGATCGACAGATCGGATAACGCGGTGGACCTCGCGTGGACGCCGGTCGAGGGCAGCCAAGGCCTACCGCGTGTTTCGCGCGGGAGCGGATGGCGTCTTTGCGCAAGTGGGAGAAACCACGGGCCTAAGCTACGCGGATGACGGGTTGCGGCCTTCGACGAGCTACCGCTGGCGTGTCGCCGCCCTCGTCGGCGAGACCGAAGGCCCGGCGTCCGGCGTGGCGGTCGCGACGACACAGCCGACGCCCGAACGCTGCGCCAAACCGGGGCAATGCGTCGTCAAGGAGCCGCAACAAAGCAAGCCGAAGGAACGGGACGGAGGCGAACTGAGCGCGTCGCGCCCAGCCCAGTAACGCTCTCGCGAATCCTCGACGGCTGAAAGCGGGGGTCCTTCATGCAAAGATTTGCCGGCAAGGTCGCGCTCGTCACTGGCGCGGCGCGAGGTCTGGGCCGCGTGACCGCGCAAGCCTTCGCACGCGAGGGCGCGAAGGTCGTCGCTTCCGACATCGATGAGGCCGGCGGCGAAGAAACCGCAAGCCTCATTCGCGGGGCGGGGGGCGAAGCCTTGTTCGTTCGCGCGGATGTCGGAGTCGAGGCGGATGTCGCGGCGTTGATCGAGAAGACGGTCGAAGCCTATGGCCGTCTCGACTGCGCCGTGAACAACGCCGGCGTCGTGCGCTTCCAGCCGCTCGTCGAGGAGACGGCGGAAGGCTTCGAGTTTCATCTGCACACCAATCTGCGCGGCGTGTTCTTCTGCATGAAGCACGAGATCCGCCAGATGCTCAAAGGCAGCGGCGGCGCCATCGTCAATCAGTCCTCGATCACCGGAAGCCTGACGGGCAACCCCGGCGAGAGCTGCTACGCCGCGACGAAGGGCGGCGTGGACGGTCTAACGAAGTCCGCGGCGCTCGAGGTCGCCAAGGACAACATCAGCATCAACGCGATCGCGGCCTGCGGCATCGACGCGCCGGGCGACGTCTTTCATCAATGGATGGAGAAGGAGCACATCACGCCGCAAGCCGCGGGCAAGCTCTTTCCGATCGGCCGGATGGGCAAGGCGGAAGAGCTGACGGCGGCGGTCCTGTTCCTGTGTTCTGAAGAGGCGCGGTTCATCGTGGGCCACTTGCTCGTCGTCGACGGCGGCTGGATCGCTCGATAGGGAGCGACGCCGCGACGCGTGTGGCCGCGCTCACTTATCCGGCAACCAAAATTCCGGGTTGTCTCCATCGTCGTATTGGCGAAATTCGTCGACTGATCGATCGTGCCAGCAAAAGCGTTGGCGGAACTCCCCGTGTTTTTGTAGCGCGCGCTCTCGGCTTTGACGCCGGCTTGGCAATGTCGACAACCTCGGGGCAACGCCAAAAAGCGCGCGCGCCCAAAACTCCTAAACCTCCGCCTCCAAGCGCTCGACGATCGTGCGCAGCACCTTGAGCTCGCGAATATTTCTTGTCGTTCGACTCGACGAGCGTCCAGGGCGCGCGCCGCGCGTTGGTGCGGTCGATCATCTCATTCGCCGCCTCCTCATATTGCGGCCATTTCCCGCGATTGCGCCAGTCTTCCTCGGTGATCTTGTAGCGCTTCGCGGGCCGCGCGGCGCGGTTGGCGAAGCGCGCGAGCTGCTCCTCCTGGCTGATCGCGAGCCAGAATTTTATGACGAGGATGCGCGCGCGCGTCATCTGGCGCTCGAAATCGTTGATCTCGGTGTAGGCGCGCATCCAGTCGTCGCGCGAGCAAAAGCCTTCGACGCGTTCGACGAGCACGCGCCCATACCAGCTGCGGTCGAAGATCGCGGTGTGGCCGAGCCGCGGCAGATGGCGCCAGAAGCGCCAAAGATAGGGCCGCGCGAGCTCCTCGTCGGTCGGCGCCGAGATCCCGTGCACGCGAAAGCGCCGTGGGTCGAGCGCGGCGCGCACGCGCAGGATCGCGCCGCCCTTGCCGGCCGCGTCATTGCCCTCGAAGACGAGCACGAGGCCGCGATGCGCGAATTTGCGCGACGTCGTCAGCTCGCTCAAGCGTCCTTGCAGCGCGTCGAGAGTTTCGCCGTATTGCTTCGCGGTCGGCGCGAAGGGTCAGATCGAGCGAGCCGACGAGACTGGCGCGCGGCAGCGCCGGGTCCTGCGCGGGCTGCTCGGGGTTGGGCGGCGTTGGCGCGGTGCGCCGCGGCGGCGCTCTCGGCGTTGGCGCGCTCGAGCGCCGCGAGCAGCAGCTCGGCCACCGCCGCGTCGCGGTAACGCGCGTCCTCGGCCGCGATCACCGCCCAGGGCGCGTAGCCGGTCGAGGTCTTCTCGACGAGATCGAACGCGTGGCGGGCGAGCTTTTCGCGCGCGCGCGCGCCCTTGATGTCGTCCCATTCGATGACGACGGCGCGCCTCAGCCTGCCGCCGTCCTCACGCAATTTCGCGAGGCGCTTCTGCGCGACGGAGTCCTCGACGTGCAGCCAGACTTTCACGACGACGACGCCCTCGTCGCGCAGCATCTCCTCGGAGCGGTTGATCTCGTCGAGCCCGGTCTCGAAGGCGGCGCGGCTGATCTTGCCCTGCGCGCGTTGACGCAGCAGGCGATGATGCCAGCCGCCGAGCATCAGGCCGATGCGGCCCTTGGCGGGCATGTCGCGCCAATAGCGCCATTCGAGCGGGCGCAGCCGCTCCTCCTCGGTCGGGGCGCCATAGGAGAGCGTCTCGAGGCTGTGGTCGTCGAGCCACTCGTAAAGGCGGTTCAGCACCTCGCCCTTGCCGGCGCCGTCAGAACCGTTGATGAGCAGAAGAAGGCTCTTCTGCTTGCGCTCGCCGAACTCGAATTGCGCCTCGAGCAGTTTTTCGCGCAAGCGCTCCGAGACTTCGGCGAATTCGGCCTTGTCGAGCTTATGCGGCAGACGGACGGAATTCGAACATGGCGGCCTCCGCGAGGCGGACGCCCGCGCGCGCCGCCGCGGCTCCAACCTAGGCAAATTGCGCGGATTCGGATAGAGAGAAGCGCGCCGGTCCCGTAGCTCAGCCGGATAGAGCGACGGTTTCCTAAACCGTAGGTCGCAGGTTCGAGCCCTGCCGGGATCACCAAAAAAATCAAGTGATTAGCTGAGAGATCATCAGGCCAGCAGGCCCAAAGGTGAAGCGTCCGTGGCGCGCGAGCCATTGTCGCACCTTCGGGGGCGTAATTGTCGAGGATCACGTGCACGACCTTGCCCGCGGGGACCTCGGCCTCGATGGTGGAGTCGCGGACGACGCGTGATCATTTGAACGGGCAAAGACCCGTTAGGAATGTGGAATGGCCGCAGACCTCCGCAGTCGGCCCTCGTCTCACTTCTACTCGGCCGCCTTGGCGCGTTCGATCGCCGCGTTGATCAGCGCGCGGGCGTCGGCCGCATCCCCCCAGCCGGCGATCTTGGCCCATTTGCCGGGCTCGAGATCCTTGTAGTGGACGAAGAAATGCTCGATCCGCCGCCAGGTCATCTCCTGCAGATCGGTGTAGTTCTGCACATCGTTGTAGCGCGGGGTCAGGCGCGAGGAGGGCACCGCGACGATCTTCTCGTCGCCGCCGGCTTCGTCGGTCATGCGCAGCACGCCGATCGGGCGCACCGATATGACCGCGCCGGGCGCCACGGGACGCGTATTGGCGACGAGCACGTCGCAGGGGTCGCCGTCATCGGAAAGCGTGTGCGGGATGAAGCCGTAATTCCCCGGATAGCGCATGGCCGTGTAGAGGAAGCGGTCGACGAAGAGTGTGCCCGACGCCTTGTCGAGCTCATATTTGATCGGCTCGCCGCCGAGCGGCACCTCGACGACGACGTTCACTTCATGCGGAGGGTTCACGCCGATCGGGATGGCGTCGAGACGCATAACTTTGCTCCGGTGATTGCGGCGCGCCCTTGGGCCGCGCGAGCGTCCGCGCGGGCGCGAATCGCGATGCGACTATCCCATCAAACCAGGGAAGACTTTAGACAGCAGCCTTGTCAAAGGCGGCAAATGGGTGAAACTGCGCCCAAGGCGGAGCCTATCCGCATTCGGCCATGAGCTGCGACTGAGGTAACAATTCATGAAACTCAAAACTTGCCTTTTTGTTGTCATCGCCGCTCTCGTGATCCCAGTGGTCGCCCGCGCCCAAGAGGGTTGGTACGAGGGCCATCACGAGTACTTTGAGCAACTGCGGATGGCCTGCGAGAACGGCGACGACCAAGCGTGTTGGCGCCTCCGACAGATGCGTGAGGAACGACGCGAGCGGGAAAACCGCGATTGGGGTGAGCGCCGGGAGGGGGGACCGGCTTACGGAGCCGCCCCGGGCGTCAACAATAAAGACGCAGTCTGCGCGGCGATTCGCAACAACTTCAACGACTGCGTCGCGCGGCAGCAGTCGAACCGCGGGGGGCACATTGATTGTAGCGCCTGGCCGCTTCAGCTACAGGCGAATGGTTGCCTTTGAGCTTCACCGTGCTGTCGCTGGCGGAAACTTTGCGAAAAGCGCGGAGAGCGGCCCTCCGGGCGCGGCGAGAACGCGTCCTCAGATGAATTTCACGCCGAGCTCCACGCCGAGCCCCGAGGCTCGCCGCCAGACGACGCGGCATTTTCGGGCCGGCTGCCCTTCGCGCACGATGTAGAAACAGTCGGGAACGCCAACCGGGCTGTCGACGAGCAGGCGAAGGCCGGTATCGGAGGAGTTGCGGACCACGCAGTCGATCGCGGCGGAAAGCTCGTGAAAACCGATCTTGGCCTGCTTGAAGGCGCGGCGCCGGACGGAATTTCGCCTTTCCGCGTGAGGGTCTAAAACCGTCATGGCTCTTCCCGACGCGTCTCGATGCTGACGCGGCGCAATCGTCCTGACGGGCGCTTTAGACTCCCGAGCTTGCGTCGCGATTGCGGGATTGCGCGCGCCCGCGTCGAGGCAGTGCATCGCTGTCACGCCGCCAACGGGCAGATCGCGATCTCAGATCGGCGATGTTTCCGTCCAGGAAAACGGGCAAAACGGGCTTGACCGCCCTTGTTGGAATCAGGCCGCCGGCACAGCGTCGCCTTGAAGCGCACAATGATTTTGCTTGGGCAGTAAACCGTGAGATAGTATATCACCATAAGCCATGTTCTGGCGCTGTAAGGCCGCCGCATCTCTGTTTTCTGTATGAAGGGTTGACCCATGGGCTTGCGGACAAAGCTCAATTTGCTGCTGCTCGTTGTCGGCGCCTTGGGTGCGGCTCTTTTCTGGTTCGTCTCAGCTCCCCAACTAGAAGAACTGGCCAGTCAAGAGGTGGAAGAGAAAGCGCGCATCATGATGGCCAGCGCCAAGGGCGTGCGGGACTATACGGCAGAGAAGGTTGCATGGATTTTCGAAGAGAAAATGGCAAAGGACAAGAAGCTGTTTTATCCAGAGGCTGTGTCCGCCTACGTGGCCAAGGAGACTTTTCGTCGTATGCACGACATTCTGCGCCGCAGACCTGAGTTCACCAGCTATGCTTACAAAGAGCGTGCGCTGAACCCGACCGTTCCCGAGGAGACAGCGAGCGATGAGGAAAGAAAATCTATTGAGTATTTCCAGAACAATAGCTCAGGGAATCCGTTGGAGCAGGAGAACGTACAGATTATACGCGGGGCGAAAGGAGCTGAACTGATGATTTCGGCGCCGCTCAAGGCTCTGCCTTCGTGCCTCAGATGCCATGACGCGCCGGAAAAAGCTCCGCCGTCGATGCGCGAGCGCTATGGCTCCGAACACGGATTCCGCTGGAAGGAGGGAGAAATCATCGGCGCGCAGATCGTTACCGTGCCCATGAAGGTGGCCCTCGACCGCGCGACGGAGATCAAGAAGCTGTTCCTGTTCATATATCTTGGGGTGTTGGCGATGCTGGGGTCGGCGCTCAACGTGGGCCTCGAGTTGATCGTGACGCGTCGGGTCCGGGAGATGTCGCGCATCGCCGAGGCCGTGAGCCAGAACAAGCCAGGCAAGGAGCGCGAGTTCGACCGGCGCGGATCGGATGAGATCGCGCGCCTCGCCCAGTCCTTTACGCGGATGCGCAGAAGCCTCGAACTAAATGAGGGCCCGCTGTCGTCGCAAGATCGAGGCGAAATCCCGATGACGGAAATTTGAGCGCCGACAATGCTGAAGCCGAGCGGATTTTGGAGCTATAGCCTTTCAGACGATGAGAGTTCTCGGGGTCAGTTAAGTCAGTTGCGCGAGCGAGTGGCGGCGGAATTGCAACTGCACATCGGTCGCGAGAAGGTGAGCATCTTTCAGGACAGCGCTTCGATCCCACCCGGCGGCGCATGGGAAAGCCAAATTCGCGAAAGCCTAAGAGAAGTCTCATTTTTTATCCCAGTTTTAACGACGGCGTTCCTGCAAAGCTCCTGGTGCTGCCGCGAAGTCATGCTGTTCCGGCATTGGGAGGCCGCGCGTGGTCGTGACGACCTGATCTTCCCAGTTCAGTATGTCGATATCGATGAGACCGATAGTGGCCGATCAATAGGGTGTTTTGACGAAGAGGTGCTAAAATTTCTCCGCGGTCGTCAATGGGTCGACTTTCGTAGTTTGCGATTCAAGCCTTATGAATCCGAAGAGATTTCGCTAAAGATTCTAAAGATGGCAAAAGCCATACGGGATGCGCTGCGCAAGGCCGGGACAGTAACCCGCTCCACAACCAAGACGACCGAGCTCGCGGAGGTTGAGCGCGTTGATGCGATCAACGACCCCGCCGAAACGCCGACTGCCGCGGTCCGGTTTCCCGCGCGCGAGGTCCCCGCGCTATCCTCCGAAATTTTGGACAGGGTGGGCGCGATCCTGACGGAATTCATGGGCCCGAAATCCAAACTTTTGGTCGCGAAGGAAAGCCAAGGCGTCGCCTCGCTCAAGGAACTCGCGCACCGCTTGGCCAAGCACATACCGACTGCGGAGGAAAGAGAGGAGTTTATCAATAGGGTGTGATCCCGCTGACGAAGCAGAAAGGGCCGAACAAAGCAAATCCGTTCGAGCTCGAACGCTTGTCCGCCGCACGCCGTCGCCAAGCTTCGTCGCGGCCGCATCAGCGGCTTCACGCCCCTTCGGCGCTATTCCTTGCTGGTGCGCTGTGAGATTTCGCTCCTAAGTCGCGTCCATAATTCAACGGCGCGCGGCTTCGCCCATTCGAAGAGCGCTACGCCCCATTTCCACGCCAGACGTCCGGCAGCCTCGATGAAATCGACCGTTCGATCGAACCACGGCAAGAACGAACTCTCCGGCGGGATCTTGGCGCGCAGCCAAGCGACCCATTGGCAAAGGATCTGCGAAATCGCGAAAGCCAATAGGCTCCAAGGATCCTCGCGCCGTGCATGCTCGGCGAGCTTTTGCTCCACGGAGTCGCGATAGCGCGCGAAGTCCGCCGCGATCTCGCCGCTCTTGCGGCGCTCTTCATTAACCTGGCGCGTGAGCTCGCCGATCTGCGCCGCTTCCTGCCGCTCCAGAACCTCGCAATCCTGGGCGCGCTTGGCGTTGGCCCGCGCTTCGAGCAAGGCGCCGTCGACATCCTTCGTCGAACTCGTCGACTTGGAACGCCATGGCCTCGTATTGTGAAAGCAGCTCGTCGCGGTGCGCGGTGACGTCGCGCAGGCGCGCGAGCAAGTCTTCGCGTTCCTGCTTTTTGCGGTCGACATTGTCGATGGCGTCCGGAAGGGGATTGTCGGACAATTTTGCCTCCCTGCGAAGGACCGAAGCGTCTTCGTGGAACCGTCAAATAAAGCGGCCAAGCCTGCCGTCGAGCGCGGCGCGCCGCTCTGCCGGGGCAAAGCCGTCGCTTGCCCTTGCCAGCCCCTTTGCTTATGCTTCGGGCAAGATGCGAAATGCCGAAAATTTGGGCGGCCTTCCCGCCGCGCCGCCGATCCGGATCGGACGGTTCACCCTCTCCGGCAAGGCCTTCCTGGCGCCGATGGCGGGGGTCACCGACGCCGCCATGCGCCGTGTCGCGCTGCGCTTTGGCGCGACGGCGGCCGTGGGCGAGATGATCGCCGCGGCGGGGCTCGCGCGGGGGGACCGCGAAACGCGAATGCGTCTCGCGCGCTCGAAGTCGCAGCAGGGCCCCGACATCGTGCAGATCGCCGCCTGCGATCCCGAGGGCGCCGCGCGCGCGGCGAGGGGCGCGGTCGAAGCCGGCGCCGAGTGGATCGACCTCAACATGGGCTGTCCCTGCAAGCGGGTGACCGGGGGGCTCGCCGGGGCGGCGCTGATGCGCGATCCGGGTCTCGCGCGGCGCATCGTGGCGGCGGCGGTCGAGGCCGCCGGCGCGCCCGTTAGCGTGAAGATGCGGCTCGGCTGGGACGAAGCCTCGCATAATGCCCCGGAACTTGCGCGCGTCGCGGAGGAAGAAGGCGCGGCGCTCGTGACCGTCCACGGCCGCACGCGCCGGCAATTTTACGAAGGCCGCGCCGATTGGGCGGCGATTGCCGCCGTGAGGGCCGCGCTCACAATTCCGGTCGTGGCCAATGGCGATTGCGATTCTCCCAAGGCCGCGGAGGAAATGCTGCGGCTTTCGGGCGCCGACGCGGTGATGATCGGACGCGCGGCGCAAGGCCGGCCCTGGCTCGTCGGCGATGTGGCGTATTATCTCGAGACCGGCAATTTGCGACCCGAGCCTTCTCTCGCCGAGCGTCTCGAGATCGCGGTCGAGCATCTCGAGGCGCTCGGCCACGCGATGGGACCGCTCGCGGGGCTCCGCCACGCCCGCAAGCATCTGGCCGCCTATGTCGACTGCGCCGGCCTCGGCGCGCGCGATCCGGCGCTGCGCCGCGCGCTGCTCGTCGAGACGGATCTCGACGAAGCGCGGCGGCTTCTCGGCACGCTTTTCTCCAACCCCGCGCTCGAGGCCGCTGCATGACGAAGGAGCGCGAGCGTTCGGGACTCGGCGTCAACGCCACGTCGCGGCTGCGCGTCATCGGCGGCGGGGACGACCGCGCCTGCATTCTCGAGACGCTCCCGCATGTGATCCTGGCGGTCCGCGCCGACGGGACGATCGCCGACGCCAATGCGGCGGCCGAAAACTTTTTTGAAATGTCGAAGCCGCATCTGATCGGCGCGGCGCTCGACAAGATCCTGCCCTTCGGCTCCTCGCTGCTGACGCTGATCGCCGAGGTGCGCGAACGCGGCGCGGCCATCAACGAATATAAGGTCGATCTGGGCCGCTTCGCGGCGGGCGAGCGGCGCGTCGACGTCCATTGCGCCCCGCTACGGGGTGACAGAGGCGACGTGCTGGTCGTGCTGCAAGAACGTACAATTGCCGAAAAAATAGACAGGCAGCTCACCCATCGCGGCGCGGCCCGCTCGGTCTCGGCGCTCGCCGCCATGCTCGCGCATGAGATCAAGAATCCGCTTTCCGGCATCAGGGGCGCGGCGCAGCTTCTGGAATCCGGCCTCGGGGACGAAGACCGCGCGCTGACGCGGCTCATCTGCGACGAGACCGACCGGATCGTCCGCCTCGTCGACCGCATGGAGGCCTTTTCCGACCAGCGCCCGCTCAAGCGCGAGAAGATCAATATCCATTCGGTGCTCGATCACGTGAAGCAGCTCGCGCGCTCGGGATTCGCGCGCCAAGTGCGGTTTACCGAGAATTACGACCCGTCCCTGCCGCCGCTCGCCGGCGACCGCGACCAGCTCGTGCAGGTGTTCCTGAACCTGATCAAGAACGCCGCCGAGGCGCTCGGCGACGCGCCGCATGGCGAGATCGAGCTTTCGACCGCCTTCCGTCCGGGCGTCAGCCTGCGCACGCGCGGCCAGGACCGCGCGGTCGGGCTGCCGCTCGAGTTCTGCGTGCGCGACAATGGCCCCGGCGTGCCCGAGGAAATCCTGGTCCATATCTTCGATCCCTTCGTGACGACCAAGACCTCGGGAACTGGCCTTGGACTTGCTTTGGTCGCCAAGATCATCAACGACCACGGCGGCGTCATCGAATGCGAATCCAAGCCCGGAAGAACCTGCTTCCGCATCCTCATGCCGATGTATCGATAATCGCATCAGAGGGTTGGAAGGGGAGAGACGGCAGATGACGCGAGGCGAAATTCTGGTCGCCGACGACGACGCAGCGATCCGCACGGTCGTGGCGCAAGCGCTGTCGCGCGCGGGCTACGAGGTGCGCACGACCGGCACGGCGGCGACGCTGTGGCGCTGGGTGCAGTCGGGGGAGGGCGATCTCGTCGTGACCGACGTCGTGATGCCCGACGAGAACGCCTTCGAGCTCCTGCCGCGCATCAAGAAGCTTCGGCCGGAGCTCCCCATCGTCGTGATGAGCGCACAGAACACTTTTATGACCGCGATCCGCGCCTCGGAGCGCGGCGCCTATGACTATCTGCCGAAACCCTTCGACCTGAAGGAGCTCGTCGGCATCGTCGGCCGCGCGCTCGCCGAGCCCAAAAAACACGCCGATGGCGCGGGCGAGGAAATCGAGGGCATGCCGCTCGTCGGGCGCTCCCCGGCGATGCAGGAAATCTACCGTTCGCTCGCTCGGCTGATGCAGACGGATCTGACCGTGCTGATCCACGGCGAATCCGGCACGGGCAAGGAGCTCGTCGCCCGCGCGCTGCATGACTACGGCAAGCGCAAGAAAGGCCCCTTCGTCGCAATCAACATGGCGGCGATCCCGCGCGATCTCATCGAGAGCGAGCTCTTCGGCCATGAGAAGGGCGCCTTTACCGGCGCGGCGCAGCGCTCGGCCGGCCGTTTCGAGCAGGCCGAGGGCGGCACGCTGTTCCTCGACGAGATCGGCGACATGCCGATGGAGGCGCAGACGCGTCTTCTGCGCGTGCTGCAGCAGGGCGAATATACGACCGTTGGCGGCCGCACGCCGATCAAGACGAATGTCCGGATCGTCGCGGCGACGAACAAGGATCTGCGCATCCTGATCCAGCAGGGGCTCTTCCGCGAGGACCTCTATTTCCGCTTGAACGTCGTGCCCCTGCGGCTTCCGCCGCTCCGAGAGCGTACGGAGGACATTCCCGACCTCGTCCACCATTTCTTCAAGCAGGTGGCCGCCGAGGGGCTGCCCCAGAAATACATCGAGCAGGCGGCGCTCGACCGGATGAAGCGCTATCGCTGGCCGGGCAATATCCGCGAGCTCGAGAATCTGATCCGCCGCCTCGCCGCGCTGCATCCCCAGGAAGTGGTCGGCGAAGCGCTGATCGAGGCCGAGCTTTCGGCCGAAGCGCCGCGTCCCGCCTCGCTCCTCGTCCCGAGCGCGAGCACGCCGGGCGTCGACCACGAGTTGGAGAGCGGCCAGACGCTTTCGGCTTCGGTCGAGACGCATCTCGCCAGGCTCTTTCGCGACTTCGGCGACGGCCTGCCGCCGCCCGGCCTCTATCACCGCGTGATCCGCGAGATCGAGGCGCCGCTGATCACGGCGGCGCTCGCTGCGACGCGCGGCAATCAGATCAAGGCCGCCGAGCTATTGGGGCTGAACCGCAACACGCTGAGGAAGAAGATCAACGATCTCGACATCAGGCTCATGCGCGCGCTGCGGTAGTGGGCGTTTTGGCGCGGCCCCCGATTGAGCGAACCCCGAGCTTTTGGCGAGCATTCGGCGCGTAGGCTGGGCGCTTTGACGGCTGCCGCGTTGTTTTTTCGCCGCTCGACCTCGCGCGCGTGATCCGAAATCGAAACGATTGCTTTCGCGGGCGGCGATCGAGCTGAGATGCTGCACGCGTCTGAAGCGTCCTGAGGCGATCGTCGCGGGCCACGGCGCAGACGCTTGGGTTGCGCCTTCTGACCTTCGACACGCGATTGCAAACCGTCGGGGCCGATTGGCTATGATAGCGGGAAGGGGTGGTTCCCGCCCGTTTCCGCCTCATTGCCGCCGCGACTCCCTGCTTATAGCGGCCGATGTCTCAAGGGGGAAAATCCGCGGCCAAGCTCGTGGCGCCGTCAAGGCGCCGCTCGCTGCGGGCTTGGGTGGGTCCGGCCGTTGTTCTCGCCTCTCTCGCCTGCGCCTCGGCGACCTTCCTCGTCATCGCCTTCTCGGGGCCCATCGAGCCCAATAGCAACACGCTGATCCTGCTTTATTTCGCCGACGGCTTGGCGATCGTGCTGCTGCTCGCCATGGTGCTGCGCCAGTCCTCGACGCTCTGGCGGGCCTGGCGGAAGGGCGAGGCTGCGGCCGGGCTGCACATGCGCACGGTCGCCTTCTTCTCGCTCGTCGCGCTCGTTCCCGCGCTCGCCGTCGCGGTCGTGGGGACGGTCAGCCTCGAGCGCGCGCTTTCCCCCACCTTCATGTCCAATCTCAAGGGTTTCGTGCACAAGACCGCGGAGGCCGCGCAAACCTTCCGTGAGACGCAGTGCGGCGAGCTTCTGAAGGAGGCGCAGCTCACCGCCTCCGATCTCGACCAGTCGCGCGCGATCTATGACGCCGACCGCAATCTCTATCACAAATATTTCGAGTCCCGCGCGCGCACGCTCGGCTTTTCGGTCGCGGCCCTCGTGCATCCCAACGGCCAGATCCTCGATCAAGTCGTCGGCGATCCGACCGCCGCCAGCGCCATCGTGATCGCGCTGCCGCAGGAAGATTTCAAAGATGCGCGTCTCGGCAGCCTTCAATGCCGGATGATCGACGACGATCGCACCTTCGTCGGCCTGCGCGTGTTGACGAGCTTCCCGGACACCTATCTCTACGTCACGCGGCCGATGCATCCCTTTGCGATCGAGTTTCCGCGCCAGGCCAGCATATTCATCAGCAACTATGACGCCTTCGAATCCTTCGGCGCCGCGGTGAAACGCAATTTCGCGATCATCTACGCGATGCTGACGATGATCCTGCTTCTTTCGGCGATCTGGGTCGGCCTCGATTTCGCCAACCGGCTCGTCGCGCCGATCCGCACGCTCATCGCCGCGACCGACGAGGTCTCCGGCGGCAATCTCGCCGTGCGGGTCGAGGTCGAGCGCGCCCATGGCGATCTCTCCCGGCTCGGCGCGGTGTTCAACAAGATGACGACCGAGCTCGACCTCCAACAGAATCGGTTGCTGGAGGCGAGCCGGATCAACGAGGAGCGCCGCGCCTTCACGGAGGCGGTGCTCGCCGGCGTGCCGGCCGCGGTGATCGGCGTCGACGCGGGGGGTCGGATCACCGTCGTGAACCGTTCGGCCGAGGCCCTTTTGCGCGGGGGCGACGCCGCCGCGCCAGGGCGGGTGGAGGACGCGGTGCCCGAGATCGCTCCGGCGCTCGCCGACGCGGCCGAGGTCTTTCCGCGCGCGGTGCAGAGGCAACTCACGATAAAGCGCGGGGCGAGCGAGCGGATTTACAACATTCGCGTGACCTCGTCGGGGGCGGCGGCGGGAGGAACGAATTTCGTCGTGACGCTCGACGACATCACCGATCTCGTGACCGCCCAGCGCAGCTCCGCCTGGGCGGACGTCGCGCGCCGCATCGCCCATGAGATCAAGAATCCCTTGACGCCAATCCAACTTTCCGCGGAGCGGCTCAAGCGAAAATACGGCAAGCTCATCGAGACGGACCGCGAGATCTTCGACCAGTGCACCGACACAATCGTGCGACAGGTCGACGACATCAAGAGGATGGTCGACGAGTTCTCCACCTTCGCGCGCATGCCCAAGGCCCGCCCGGAGCGCGACGATCTGTGCGAATGTGTGCGCCAGACGGCCTTCCTGATGCGGGTCGGCAATTCCGACGTGGACATCGTCGAGGAGCTTCCCGCCGAGGGGGTCTACGCGCAAATCGACCGGCGTCTTCTCTCCCAGGCGGTCCAGAACGTCGTGAAGAACGCGATCGAAGGGATCGCGGCGCGAGAGGGTTCGGACCAAAAGGAGAGGGGCGTCGTGCGCATCGCGCTCAAGCGCAGGGACGGGATGGCGCAGCTCGACGTGATCGACAATGGCAAGGGCTTCCCGGCGGCGAACCGGCAGCGGCTGCTCGAGCCTTATATGACGACCCGCGCCGAAGGCACAGGTTTAGGCTTGCCGATCGTCGCCAAAATAGTTGAAGATCACGGCGGCAGGCTGGAGCTGCTCGACGCGCCCTCCGGCAGGGGCGCTTGCGTGCGCATTCTGTTGCCGATCGCGCCGGACGCCGAGGCGGCGGCGGTCGGGTCGGACAGAACCAAGGCGTTGTCGAGCTAAGTGGGCGGGGCGTGATGGCGAACGATATTTTGATCGTTGACGACGAGGAAGACATCAGAGAGCTCGTCGCCGGCATATTGAGCGACGAGGGACATGCCGCGCGCACCGCCCGGAACGCCGACGAAGCCCTCGCGGCGATCGCGACCCGCCGGCCGCATCTCGTCTTCCTCGACATCTGGCTGCAGGGCTCGAGGCTCGACGGCCTGCAGGTGCTCGAGGCGATCCAGAAGCTGCATCGTTCGCTGCCCGTCGTGATGATCTCGGGCCACGGCAACATCGAGACCGCGGTCAGCGCCATCAAGATGGGCGCCTATGACTTCATCGAGAAGCCCTTCAAGGCGGATCGTCTGGTGCTCGTCGCCGAGCGCGCGCTGGAGGCTTACAAGCTGCGCCGCGAGGTTTCGGCGCTGCGGCAGCGAGCCGGCTTCCAGGATCGCATCGTCGGCTCCTCGATGCCGGCGCATCAGCTGCAGGCCGCCGTCGCGCGGCTGGCGCCCGTCAATTCCCGCGTGATGATCACCGGATCGCCCGGCGTCGGCAAGGAGCTTGCCGCGCGCGTCATGCACGCCCAGTCGGGCCGCGCCGAGGCGCCGTTCATCGTCATCAACTCGGCGACGATGACGCCGGAGAACATGGAGATCGAGCTCTTCGGCTTTGAGGGCGCGTCGCACGGGGATTTCAAAATCGGCGCGCTCGAGGAGGCGCATGGCGGCACGCTGTTCTTCGACGAGATCACCGACATGCCGAAGGAGACGCAGGCGAAGATTCTGCGCGTGCTGGTCGATCAGAATTTCCAGCGCGTCGGAGGCTCGACGCGGGTCGAGGTCGACGTGCGGATCATCACTTCCTCCGCCCGCGATGTGCAGCTCTGCATCGAGGACGGCCTTTTGCGCGAGGACCTCTATCACCGTCTCGCCGTCGCGATGCTGCGCGTTCCCTCGCTCGCCGAGCGGCGCGAGGACATCGGCGAGCTCGTCGAGTATTTCACCGAGCAGACGTCGGCGGCCTCGGGCCTGCAGCGCCGCAAGGTGACCGAGGACGCGCTCGCCGTGCTGCAGATGCACGACTGGCCCGGCAATATCCGGCAGCTGCGCAATGCGGTGGAGCGCCTCATGATCCTGACGTCGGGCGAGCCCGGCGCGGAAATCACCGCAGAAATGCTGCCGGCCGACGTGGGCGAGCTCGTGCCGGCTACCCCTGCCGGCGTGCGCGGCGAGAAGCTGATGAGCCTGCCGCTGCGCGAGGCGCGGGAAGTGTTCGAGCGCGAATATCTGGTCGCTCAGCTCAACCAATTCTCCGGCAACATCTCCCGCACGGCCGAATTCATCGGAATGGAGCGCTCGGCCCTGCACCGCAAGATGAAGTCGCTCGAGATCGAGTAGCTCGGCAGTCGGCCGTTGGCATTCGGCAGTCGAGAACTGCCCGCCGCCGTTGCCATGCGACAATTTGGTGCGTCGCAGCAATTGCGCGGCGTCTCACATTATGATTGAAAAGCGGCGGGATCGGCCCGCGGGCGGCGGCGAAGGCAATTCCCCCCGACGCTTGAAGGCGTCGCGGCCAGCGGCAGGAGGCCGTTGCCTCACCGCGCGAAACGGGCGCGCCGACCAGGTGCGCCGATGGATCGGACCAAATGAGCGACACGACTTTCGCCACAGACGTCGGGCGGAGCCTCGATCAACCGTTTTCCGCCTCTCCCGCCGACTATTTCGCGCTGCTGAAGCCGCGCGTGATGTCGCTCGTCGTCTTCACCGCGCTCGCCGGCCTGCTTCTCGCGCCGACGCCGCCCCATCCCGTCCTCGCGCTGGCCTCGCTCATCGCCATCGCCATCGGCGGCGGCGCCTCGGGGGCGCTCAACATGTGGTACGAGGCCGACATCGATCGGATCATGACGCGCACCCGCGGCCGGCCGATCCCCGCGGGACGCCTCGGGCGGGATGAGGCGCTCGCCTTCGGCCTCGTGCTCGCCGGCGTCTCAATCGTGACGCTCGGCCTCGTCGCCAATTGGCTCGCCGCGGCGCTTCTCGCCTTCACGATCTTCTTCTATGTCGTCATCTACACGATGTGGCTCAAGCGCGCGACGCCGCTGAACATCGTGATCGGCGGCGCGGCCGGCGCGCTTCCCCCGATCGTGGCCTATGCCGCCGCGACCGGCGAGGTCGGCCTCGCGAGCCTCGTGCTTTTTGCGATTGTCTTCATCTGGACGCCGCCGCATTTCTGGGCGCTGGCGCTCGTCAAGAACGAGGATTACACCCGCGCGGGCGTGCCCATGCTCCCGGTCGTCGCCGGCCCCGACCGCACGCGGCTCGAGATCCTGCTCTACACGCTGGCGCTGGTCCCGCTGGGGCTCGCGCCTTACCTCCTGGGCTTCGCCTCGGCTCTTTATGGCGCGGCGGCGGTGGTTCTGGGCGCGGCGTTCCTGTGGTTCTCCTGGCGCGTCTACGCTCTGCGCGAGGGCGCCGCAGCCGCCAAGGCCGCCTGGAGGCTTTTCGGCTTCTCGATCGTCTATCTGTTTCTTTTGTTCTCGATCATCGTGATCGAACGGCTTTTGTCCGTCGCGGGGGTTCTGTGAGCGCGAAAAAGCCCGAGGACCCGCGCGACGCCGCCAGGCGCAAGCGCAATGTGGCGATCGCCGTGGGCGTGGGGCTCTTCATGGCCCTCATCTACGTCGTCACGATCGTGAAGCTCGGGGTGGCCTCCCACCACCCCGCGGGCTGAGCCCCCTCGTCCTGAGGGCCAGGGGCGCGATCTCGCAGGATACGGGGAGCCGCATCCTTCGAGGCGGCTCCTGCGGAGCCTCCCCAGGATGAGGATTTGGGAGTCGCGCCCTTCGCTTTGCGGCGTTCTCCGTGCTAACATTCACGGCCGCTCCGGTCGTCGTCGTCACGCAACGGAAGTTGAGCCTTGGACTATCTTTCCACCCGAGGGCGCGCCCCCGAGCTTCCCTTCGACGAGGTGGTGCTGACGGGGCTGGCCGCCGATGGCGGCCTCTATGTCCCGAGCCGCTACCCGACCATTGGCGCGAAAGAGATAGCCGCCTTCGCCGGCCGCCCCTACGCCGAGACGGCTGAAACCCTGATCGCGCCTTTCGCGGAGGGCCTGCCGCCCGGCCTGCTGCGGGAGGCGTCGAGCGGCGCCTACGCGACCTTCTCGCACGCGGCCGTGGCGCCGCTCACGCAGATCGCCGACAATCTCTTCGTCCTCGAGCTCTTTCACGGGCCGACGCTCGCCTTCAAGGATCTGGCGATGCAGCTCCTCGGGCGGCTCATGGACGCCCTGCTGGAGAAGCGGGGCCTGCGCGCGACGATCGTCGGCGCGACCTCGGGCGATACGGGCGCGGCGGCCATCGAAGCCTTTCGCGGGCGCGCCAACGTCGACGTCTTCATCCTCTATCCCGACGGCCGCGTCTCCGACGTGCAGCGTCGTCAGATGACGACCGTCGCCGACGAAAACGTCCATGCGATCGCGCTGGACGGCTCCTTCGACGACGCGCAGACGTTGCTCAAGGGCCTCTTTCGCGACGAGGCCTTCCGCTCGGGCGTCGGGCTCGCCGGCGTCAATTCGATCAACTGGGCGCGCGTCGTCGCGCAAATGGTCTACTACTTCACGAGCGCCGTGGCGCTCGGCGCGCCCTATCGCAAGGTCTCCTTCGCCGTGCCGACGGGTAATTTCGGCGACGTGCTCGCGGGCTATGTCGCGAAGCGCATGGGGCTTCCGATCGAGCGGCTCATCGTCGCGACGAACGAGAACGACATTCTGGCGCGCGCGCTGGCGACGGGGCGCTACGAGCCGCGCGGCGTGACGCCGACCCAGTCGCCGTCGATGGACATCCAGCTCTCCTCCAATTTCGAGCGGCTTCTCTTCGACGCGGTCGGCCGCGAGTCGGAAAGCGTCGCCCAAGCGTTCGAGGCGTTGGAGCGCGACGGGGCTTTCGAGATCCCGCCGCCGGCGCTCAAAGCCATTCACGAGGATTTCGACGCTCTGGCCGTCGACGAGACCGAGACCCGCGCCGAGATCGCCCGCACCTATCGCGAAAGCGGCTATGTGATCGATCCACATACGGCGACGGGCGTCCGTGCGGCGCGGGCGCGGCTGGAGAAGGACCCTGCAACGCCGGTGATCGCGCTTTCGACCGCCCATCCGGCCAAATTTCCCGAGGCGATCGAGCGCGCGATCGGCCTGCGAGTCGAGCCGCCGCCGCGGCTCGCGCCGGTTCTTGAGGGAAGGGAAAGAGTCGCGCGAATGAAGAAGGATGCCGATACCGTGAAGCGTTTCATCCTGGATCATGCGCGGGCGGCGCGCGTCGACGCGGGGGCGTGACCATGGCGCTTTTTGGCGTAAGCTTTCCCCGGCGCGAGGTTACGATTCGAGGCGAGGGGATCTATCTGCGCGCCTGCCAGATGCGCGATTACGCCGAATGGGCGGCGCTGCGCGAAAAGAGCCGCGCCTTTCTCACGCCCTGGGAGCCTGTGTGGCCGCATGACGATCTGACGCGCATGGCCTTCCGCTTCCGCGTCAAGCGCCACGCGGAGGAGGCCGCGCGCGACGAGGCCTACAGCTATTTCATCTTCCGCGATGAGGACGACGCGCTCCTCGGCGGATTGTCCCTCGGCCATGTGCGGCGCGGCGTTTCGCAGGCGGCGACGCTCGGCTATTGGATGGGCCAGCCTTATGCGGGGCAGGGGATCATGACCCGCGCCGTGCGCGCGACGATCGCCTACGCCTTCGAGTTTCAGGGGCTGCATCGGATCGAGGCCGCTTGCCTGCCCACGAACGAGCCGTCAAAGCGCCTGCTGCTGGGCGTCGGCTTCAAGCAGGAAGGCTACGCGCGCTCTTATCTCAGCATCAACGGCCAGTGGCGTGACCACCTGCTCTTTGCGATTCTCGAAGGCGACGTCTCGTCGCAGCCGCAGCCGCAATTGCCGAAGGCGGGGTAGGCCCCCTCCCGTACCCTCCCCCGCTATCGCGGGAGAGGGGGCGGCGGCGTTACGCGAAATCTCGATGGCGGGCGAAGCGAGCCGAACTCCCTCTCCCGCGATAGCGGGGGAGGGTTGGGGAGGGGGCCATTCGCATCTGTTGTGAAGGCGGCGCCGCCGCTCCTTGACGCTCTGGCGGCCGTGCGGGAGAAGGCGGCGAGCGATTTCCCAATCCAAGGCCTCTCATGCACGACATCAAGCTCATTCGCGATAATCCGCAAGCCTTCGACGCGGCGCGCCAGCGGCGCGGCCTCGAGCCTATCGCCGAGAAGCTGCTGTCGCTCGACGACGCGCGCAAGACCGCGATCTCGACGCTGCAGCGCGCGCAGGAGCGCCGCAATGCCGCCTCCAAGGAGATCGGCGTCGCGCTGAAAGACAAGGATCAGGCCAAAGCCGAGGCGCTGAAGGCCGAGGTCGCGAAGATCAAGGAAGACTGGCCGCAGCTCGAGGCCGCCGAGCGCGAGGCGATCAAGAGCGCTCGACGACGCGCTGGCCGAGCTCCCGAACTCGCCTTTGGACAGCGTTCCCGACGGCAAGGACGAACACGACAATAAGGAAACGCTGCGCTGGGGCGAGCCGAGGAAATTCGATTTCACGCCGAGAGAGCATTTCGATCTCGGCGAAGGCCTGGGGCTGATGGACTTCGAGGCGGCCTCAAAACTTTCCGGCGCGCGCTTCGTCGTCAATAAGGGCAAGCTCGCGCGGCTCGAACGCGCGCTCGCGCAATTCATGCTCGATCTGCACACCGACGAGCACGGCTATACGGAGGTCGCGCCACCGCTGCTCGTGCGCGACTCCGCGATGTTCGGCACGGCGCAATTGCCTAAGTTTCGCGAGGATCAGTTCTCCGTGACGGCAGGTCGTCCGGCCGGCGGCGCGGCCCCGGACGAAAACACAGCAAACTATTGGCTCATCCCGACCGCCGAAGTGCCGCTCACCAATCTCGCCGGCGGGCTCATTCTCGACGAATCTCAGCTCCCGCTGCGCCTCACCGCCGGCACCTATTGCTTTCGCGCCGAGGCCGGCGCCGCCGGGCGCGACACGCGCGGCATGATCCGCCAGCACCAGTTTTACAAGGTCGAGCTCGTCTCGATCACGACGCCCGCGCAATCGCTCGAAGAGCATGAGCGGATGACCGGCTGCGCCGAAAAAGTCTTGCAGCTTCTCGAGCTTCCCTATCGCAAGGTCGTGCTCTGCACGGGCGACATGGGCTTTGCTTCGCAAAAGACCTATGATCTCGAGGTCTGGCTGCCGGGGCAGGGGAAGTATCGCGAGATTTCCTCCTGCTCGGTCTGCGGCGATTTCCAGGCCCGGCGCATGAACGCGCGCTATCGCGGCGAAGGCGAGGGGCTTAGGCTTCGTGCACACGCTCAACGGCTCCGGCGTCGCGGTCGGCCGCGCGCTCGTCGCGGTGATGGAGAATTACCAGGAGGCCGACGGCTCGATCCTCGTGCCGAGGGTTCTGCGGCCCTATATGGGCGGCGCGGAGCGCATCGCGCGCGGGGGGTGAGCGGCTGCAAGGCCCATGCGCCGCTTGACGCCTCTCGCACGCAAGCTGCGTCGCAATGCGACGCCGGCCGAGCGTCGTTTGTGGAGCGTGTTGAAGAACGGCCAGATCGAGGGCGCGAAGTTTCGGCGGCAGGCCATTCTGGGCGACTATATCCTCGACTTCGCCTCCTTCGAGATGCGACTGATCGTCGAGGTGGACGGCGCGACGCATTCGACGCAGGAAGAGCTCGCGCGCGATGCGTTGCGCGAGAAAGAGCTGCAGATGATGGGCTTCGAAATTCTAAGGTTTCAAAACGCCGATGTTTTCGCGAACCTGCAAGGAGTCGAAGAGACGATCCTGAATAAGATCATTGAGATCAAGGGGCGGCTCGAGCCTGCAAATGATGACGAGGGGGCGGGAAATGACCTCTCTATGAGATGATCAGTGACGGTCGCAATGACAGCGAATTCTCCCCTCCCCCTTGTGGGGAGGGGTTGGGGGAGGGGGTCGCGCCATCCTGGCAATCATCCCGCGACCCCCCTCCCCCAACCCTTCCCCGCAAGGGGGAGGGAACAAACTCGGGGATTGAATTGCATGCGCATTCTTCTCAGCAATGACGACGGCGTGCATTCGCCGGGCCTCGCTCTGCTCGAAAAGATCGCGCGAGAGTTCTCCGACGACGTCTTCATCGTCGCGCCCGAATATGACCAGTCCGGCGTCGCCCATTCGCTGTCGCTGACCGATCCGCTGCGGATCCGGGAGATTTCGCCGCGTCATTTCGCGGTGAAGGGCACACCGACCGACTGCGTGATACTCGCGGTCAGGAAGCTCATGGACAGGCCGCCCGATCTCGTGCTCTCAGGGATAAACAAGGGTCAGAACGTCGCCGAGGACGTGACCTATTCGGGCACCATCGCCGCGGCGATGGAGGGGGCGCTGCTCGGCATTCCCTCGATCGCGCTGTCGCAGGCCTATAATTTCTTTACCGGGCGCCAAAGCGTCCCCTGGGAGTGCGCCGAGACTCACGCGAGCGGCGTGCTGCGCCGGCTGCTCGCGGCTGGCCTCCCGCACAACGTCCTCATGAACGTGAATTTCCCGCCTTGTCCCGCCGAGGAGGTAAAGGGCGTCGCGATCACCGTGCAAGGGCGCCGAAGTCCGGATCTGATGTATATCGAGGACCGCCTGGACGGCCGCGGCAACCCCTATCATTGGATCGCCTTCCGTCGCAGCGACTTCACGCCAGGGGCGGGAACCGACCTCGAGGCGCTCGAGGAAAATCTGATCTCGATCACGCCGCTGAAGCTCGATCTGACCGATCATCCGACCGTGACGACGCTCGCTTCGGTCTTCGAGGTTGAGCGATGAGCGCCCAGCTTGCGGGCGGGGCGGAGGTCGAGCAGCGCGCCGCGCTTCTCCTGCAGTTGCGCCGTGCCGGCGTGCGCGACGTCGCTATCATGCGGGCGATCGAACGGGCGCCCCGCGGCGTTTTCGCGCCGCATCGCTTTCGCGATCTCGCCGATCGCGACATGTCGCTGCCGATCGACTGCGGCCAGTCCATGCCCTCGGCCGCCGATCTCGGCCGACGCATCGAGGCGCTCGGCGTCACGCCCCAACATCGCGTGCTCGAGGTGGGTTCGGGCTCCGGCTACGCCGCCGCCGTGCTGGCGCAGCTCTCGCGTGAGGTGGTCTCGCTCGAGCGCTTCGCCTCGCTCGCCGCCGAGGCTTCGGCGCGGCTCAAGAGCGCCGGCGTCGCCAACGCGCGCGTGCTGCACGCGGATGGGCTCGCGCCGCCGGACGAGCTCGGCGCCTTCGACCGGATCATTCTCCACGTCGCGCTGCGCGAGACGCCCCAGCGGCTCGTCGAGCGGCTCGCGCCGGGCGGCGTCCTGCTCTATGGCCGGACGGCGCTGGGCAAGACCCGCAGCATCCGCGTCGAGCGGGCGGGAGATGGAGAGGCTTTTCGGGAAACCGATCTCGGCCCCTGCCGGTTGCCGCTCGCTGCGAGCGGGCTGGCCGCGCGGCTCTGAGCAGCGCTGAGAGCATGCGCCTGCAATCCCCGCAAAGCCAAGAATTTTAGCAATTCGCGTCGCGCGGCCTTCACCTTAAACCCTCCCTTAACCGGGGAAGCGTAAACAAGAACCATAGGGTTTGCGTTCGGGTGGGTCGCGTCATGGCTACAATGCGTCAGTTACTTCTCTCGCGGGTTGCGCTGCGTTTCGCCCTCGCGGCTGGCGCGGCGGCTACGATCTCCGGCTGCTCTGACGCCAGCCGCTTTGCGTCCGACCCCTTCTCGGATCCGTTCGGCGGTTCGACGAAGGTCGCCCGCGCTGGGCGTTCGGTCGACAATGTAAGCACGGGCTCGATCCCGGGCGCTTCTCCCGCTCCCATTCACTCTCAGTCGCTCTCCGCGCCCGGCGCGGCGGCGGCCGGCGGCTATGATCACTGGTCGGCGCAGGGCGGCACGCCTGTCACGCTGGCGGAGGGAGAGACGCCCGAGACCGTCGCCAACCGCTACGGCGTCCCGGCGGAAGTCCTGGTGCGGGTGAATGGCTTCTCGAGCGCCTCGGAGGTGGCCCCGGGAACCCGTCTCGTGATCCCGGTTTATCGCGGCAGAGTCGCCGAGGCGCCTAAGCCCAACTCCGCCCCGCGCCAGGTCGCCGAGGCGTCCAAGCCCGCCCCGGCGAAAATCGCGGCCGCCCCGGCGAAGCCGGCGCCCGCCGCAAAGCCGACGCAGCCGCCGGCAGTAGCCGCGGCAAAACCGCAGCCGGCTGCGCAGGCGAAAGCCGCCGTTGCGCAGGCGAAGCCCGCGGCTGCCCAATCGAAGCCCGTGGTCGCCGCCGCGAAGCCTCAGCCGGCCGCCCCGGCAAAGCCGCAGGCCGCCGCACAGAAGGCGGCGCCGGCTCAGACGGCGCACGGAGCCAAAGCGGCTCCCGTCGCCGCGCCTGCGGCCGTCGCCGCAGCTTCGCCGCCGCCGGCCGCCGCCCCCACGCCCGCTGCGCCGCCCCCCGCCGCGGCTGCGCCCAAGGCGCAAGTCGCGCAGGCGCACCAAAGCGACGAAGAGCCTTCGGAGAAGGTCGGGTCCGGCGCGCATCCGGAGTTCCGTTGGCCGGCGCGCGGACGGGTCATCCAGAACTTCGCCACGGGCGGCAATGACGGGATCAACATCGCGCTGCCCGAGGGAACGCAGGTCAAGGCGGCCGAGGCCGGCGTCGTCGCCTATGCCGGCAACGGCTTGAAGGGTTACGGCAATCTCGTGCTGATCAAGCACCCGAACGGCTTCGTCTCGGCCTACGCCCACAATGGCGAGCTCAGCGTGAAGGCGGGCGATCAGGTGACCCGCGGGCAGACGATCGCCAAGTCGGGGCAGAGCGGCGACGTGCCGACGCCGCAGCTCCACTTCGAGCTGCGCAAGGGCAAGACCCCCGTCGATCCGATGAATTATCTCGCCTCGCTCTAAAGCGCTTGTCCCTCGGACGACGAGGGATCGGAGGACGCTCCGGCGCTTGCGAGACACACCGCGCCGGAGAAAGGGGCGGCGGGTCCCAGGAAAGGCCCGCCGACCCTTCGCCTTTTTCGAAGATTTCCGTTAAAGCTGCGAGCCTTCGAGCAAGGAGGGCTAGGGACGTGCAGAAGCGACGTCCGATCCGCGTGAAAAGGATAGAGTTGGGTAGGGCGCGCCCGACCGCCTCCGACCCCGCCCAGAATTGCGCGAGCGCCAGCTGATGCCGTCCTATCGCGCGATTGGCCTCATGTCCGGCACCTCGATGGACGGGGTCGACGTGGCCCTCATCGACACGGACGGAGAGGGCCAGCTCGCCTTTGGCCCGGCCGGCAGCTACTCCTATTCCGACGCCGACCGGGCGCTTTTGCGCGGCGCCTTGGCCGAGGCCGCGACGCTCGAGGACCGCGCGGCGCGTCCCGGCGTGCTGGCGGTCGCCGAGAAAATGGTGACGGACCGCCACGCCGAGGCCGTCGAAGCCTTCCTCGCCGAGAATGCGATCGACCCCGGGTCGGTCTCGGTCGTAGGGTTTCACGGGCAGACCGTGCTGCATCGCCCCAAGGATCGGCTGAGCGTCCAGCTCGGCGACGGGGCTGCGCTCGCCGAGCGGCTGCGGATCGACGTGGTCCACGATTTCCGCGCCGCGGATCTCGCCGCCGGAGGCGAGGGGGCGCCGATCGTCCCGGTGTTCCACCGCGCGCTCGTCGCCGCGGCGGGCTTTCGGGGACCGGTCGCGCTGCTCAACATCGGCGGGGTCGCCAACGTCACTTATATCGAGGAAGGCCTCGAGCCCATCGCCTGCGACACCGGGCCGGGCAATGCGCTGATCGACGATCTGATGCTCCAGCGCACCGGCGCGCCGATCGACCGGCATGGCCGAACCGCGGCGCGAGGGCGGGTCAACGAGGCCGCGCTGCTGCGATTGCTGTCTCATCCATTTTTTGAGGAGTTGCCGCCTAAGTCTTTAGATAGAAATGCTTTTTCACCTAAGGCGATAAGTAATCTCTCAACTGAGGACGCCGCCGCGACACTGACCGCTTTCTCGGCCGCTTCGGTGCTGCGCCTGTTTCCGCATCTCCCCAAGGAGCCTGATCTGCTGATCGTTTGCGGGGGCGGGGCGCGCAATCCGATCCTCGTGCGCGAGCTCGTGCTACGCCTTCCCTGCAAGGTCACGACGGCGGACGTCGTGGGCTGGTCGCCCGACTTCCTCGAGGCGCAGGCCTTCGCCTATCTGGCGGCGCGGGTGCTGGAGGGGTTGCCGCTGACCTATCCGACGACGACCGGCGCGCCGGCGCCAATCTGCGGCGGAGTCATCGCGCGGGCGCCGGCCGTGACGGCCGCCCCGCCCCGTCAAAACCCGTAGATCTTCGCGAACTCCGGATCGGCGGCGGCGACCTGGCGGGCGAGGTCGACGATGACCTTGGCCTGTTTCCAGGTCGCGTCGTCCTGCATGCGGCCGTCGATCATCACCGCGCCGGTTCCGTCGGGCATGGCCTCGACGACGCGTTTGGCGAAGGCGACTTCGGCCGGGTCCGGCGAGAACACCTTTTTGGCGATCGTGATCTGCGTCGGGTGCAGCGACCAGGCCCCCGAGCAGCCGAGCAGAAAGGCGTTGCGGAACTGCGCCTCGCAGGCGGCGGGATCGGAGAAGTCGCCGAAAGGCCCGTAAAAGGCCTTGATGCCGGCCGAGGCGCAGGCGTCGACCATCTTGGCGATGGTGTAATGCCAGAGGTCCTGCTGATAGGCGGGGCGGGCGGCGCCGGCCTCGGCCGCGTCGGCGAGCACGCGATAGTCGGGGTGGCCGCCGCCGACGCGGGTCGTCTTCATCGCGCGCGAGGCCGCGAGGTCGGCCGGCCCGAGGCTCATGCCGTGCATGCGCGGCGAGCAAGAGGCGATGGCGTCGACATTCTTCACGCCCTCCGCGGTCTCCAGGATCGCGTGGATCAGGATCGGCTTCTTGACGCCGTTCCGGGCTTCGAGCTGCGCCAAAAGCTGATCCAGATAGGCGATGTCCCAGGGCCCCTCGACCTTGGGCAGCATCACGACGTCGAGCTTGTTGCCGACCGCGCCGACGATCTCGATCATATCGTCGAGCGCCCAGGGGGAGTTCAGCGCGTTCATGCGGGTCCACAGACCCGTCGTGCCGAAGTCGGTGGACTTCGCCATCTCGATGAAGCCCTTGCGCGCGGCTTCCTTGGCGTCGGAGGGGATCGCGTCCTCCAAATTGCCGAGCACGACGTCGACTTGGCGGGCGATCTCCGGGACCTTGGCGCGCATCTTCTCGATATGCGGCGGCACGAAATGGATCATCCGCTCGACCTTGACGGGAAGCTCCCGCAGCGGGGCAGGGGCGCCGATGGCGAGCGGACGATAGAATTGGTTGGGAAGCTTCATGAGGTCTCCAAAGGTTGCGGCGGAGCTAGCAAAGGGCAGACGACGACGCAAGGCGCTGTCCGCGAGCGCATGCACACATCGCGAAAGTATCCAACGCCGTCTTGGCCGGGCTTGTCCCGGCCATCCACGCCGGCCCGCTGCGGGATCGTGGGAAAAAAGCCGGAAATCGCAAGGCTTCCAGGGTCTCCGCGCGGATTTAGCGAATCCGCCAAACCGCGAGGGTCCCTGAAGTCTCACAAGGCGGCGGCGAGCGCGCGCGAAATCTCAAAGGAACCTCGACGTCTCGGCGTGGATGGCCGGGACAAGCCCGGCCAAGACGGCTCCTGGAGATTCTGACCCTCTAGCCACAACAGGGAAGAGTGCGAGCTCCGATCATCGGGTTACCTGCGCCCGCATCTCTCACCCGAGCGTGAACCAGTCGAACTCTTTCGGATCGACGATGACCTTCTTCGAGCGTGTCTTCTTCGGCGCGCCCCAGACGAAGGCCTCGCGCTCGAACAAACCATATTCCCAACTGTCGAAGAGCATCACGCGCGTCGCGGTCACGGAGCGCGCCACGGTGAAATGGCTGTCGCGCCCCTCGAAGCCGAAGACGAAGACGCCCTTCTCCTTCTCCTTGAACTTCGCCGCCATGGCGAGGTCGGGGGTCTTGAAGTATTGGAAGTCGGAGGCGTGCGGGATGCGGCGGAAATCGACCTTCAGCTTCGTCTTCGCCCGTTCGGCGACGAAGGCGTGGACGGCCGCGATCTCCGGCTCCTCGCCGCCGTCGCGGACGTTGTCGATCGTGACGACGGGCCCCATCAGCCCGTCAAAAGTCTTGGAGAGAAAGTCATAGCCCCGCGCCTTGGGGACGAGAAATTGCAGCGCGTTGAGCACGGCATAGACCCCGCAGAGCCCGTCGGGATCGCCCTGCCGCAGGGGATAATAGGTGTAATCGTCCGGCGTGTTGCGCTTGGGCATGGCTCTAGGGTCTCGGCGTTGGGCGAAGCGTCTCTGCAATGCTGGGGACGCGGACGAAAAGGGGCGGGAGGGGAAATGGCCCCAGGCGGCCGAGCGCTCGAATTTCAAAAGGACTTTGGGGCGGCGGCGGAGCAGGCGGCGGGTAGTCTTTCTCCGCCTCTCGCTTGAGTTGCCTGCAGCCTGGACTTGTCGTCGTCGGTGAGCGCGGCGGAGACGGGGCATTTGTCGCTCATGATGAAGTCGACGAGCGCCGGCGCGCTTGGGGCCCGTTGCGGCAACGCGATCCAGAAGGCGTGGACCGCGCAAAATATGGATTGCGTTGGCGTCGCCGTCGCAGAGGAGCTCCTGCCAGCTTCCCGCAAGCGCTTTCCCAGTAGTTCTCTTCGTCCACGCCGGCCTCTTCGAGCCGCTCCTGCAGCGCCTTGGCGTCCGCGGGCGTATCGCAGGCGCCCTCGGCGCATTGGAGAATCTCGATGCGTCTCAGCGCCGCGTCTCGCATTTCGCCCTGCGGGATGGCGTCGCCGAGGCTCTCTCGCAGCGTCTCGTAGCGCTCTTGCGTCCAAGGCCCGGGCTTGCCTTCTGTCGGCGCAGTCTCGGGTCGCCAATCCCACCACATGGTGAAGAGTTGCGTCGCCTGCGCATCCGACCAGACCGAGCGCCACAAGAACGAGCTTCTTGCAGGTCGGTGGCATGGAGCTCGGCATGCCGAAGCGACGCGCCCTGAAGCCCCGCCCTCCAAAGCGACGCGCCCTGAAGCTGCGCTCCGAAAAGCCACGCGCCCTGAAGCTGCGCTCTGTCAAGCGACGCGCCCTGCAGCTGCGCCGCCAGAAGCGTCGCTCCCTGAAGTGCGCCCCCTCAAGCTCCGCGCCTTGCAGCTGCGCCTCATCGAGCGACGCGCCCTGAAGCTGCGCCCGCCGAACCGACGCGCCCTGAAGCTGCGCTCTGTCAAGCGACGCGCCCTGCAGCTGCGCTTCGTCAAGCGACGCGCCCTGCAGCTGCGCCTCATCGAGCAACGCGCCCTGCAGCTGCGTCAACTGAAGCGACGCGCCCTGCAGCTGCACCTTGCGCAAATCCGCTTTGCCGAATTTGGCGCTCTTAAAATTTGCGCCTTCGAGATGGCGCCCTTTCAGGTTGACCGTATGATCCTTCCAGTCGAGCTTCTTCGGATCGTCGAGCTTGAACGCCTCCCAAATATTGAGCTCGGGCAGGTCAAGCGCGTTTTTTGGCCAGGGGAGCGCCTTGAAGACAAGATCAATCTCGTGTGACCAGGGCGGTCTCGGCCATTCGCCGGGAAAGGTCGCGATGATCCAGGCGAAAGCCAGCGCCACGAGGCTCGCGCCGCCGCCCGCGGCGTGGAGCGCCACGGAGGCTTTCGCCGACCGCGTCGTCCCGCCGTCGCCCGAGAGAACCTTGCGCCACAGCCACCACAGCAGCGCCAGATCGAAAAGTAGCGCCAGACGGAGCTCCCAGGTCAGCCAGCTATCGTGATAGGGCAGGAACTGCAAAAGCAGCAGCAACAGCAGCAGCACCGGCGCGATAACCATCGACATCCAGCCCATCGCCCGCATGAGCCAGCCGAACGGGCTCTCGCGCGCCGACTTGGGGCCCGCCAAGCCCTGCACGAAGATGTTGCTCGGCAATTGCCGCCGCAGCCCCTCCTGGTCTTCCTCGCTTACCCCCTGCGCGGAAAGCTCCTCGTGAAACCGTCGCGCCTTGTCGGAGAGGATCACGAGCTTCGAGAGCGTGAACATATGCACGATCAGGAACAGGATCGGCGCGAGGAAGAAGAAGGCCTTCAACGGCAGCTCGACGTTCAGGAACGGCAGCCTGACAGGGTTTTCCAAGAGCAGATCGACATGCGTCACCGCGCCGGCGGCGATGGCGAGGTAGAACATCAGGAAGAGATAGGAGAGCCAGAAGCCCGCCCCCACGCTGGTCGCGTCCTCCAGCGCCTTCTTGATCGCCTCGAGATCATGCGCCTTCTTGGCGATGTCGGGTTTTGGAGGCGACGGCGGCGCCTTGCGCCGGCGCGGCGGCGGGGTTTCGGGCGAAGGGGAGGCGTCGTTCAAGAATGCGACTCCGGGAAAGCGGTAAATCGATTGCTGATTGGCCCTGCGCGTCAGCTGCGCCATTTCCGCTGGCTTGTCTCAATGCCGACGTCTCTGAAGCGGCTCACATCCCTTGGCGGAGCATTATCGGTTAGACGGACCGGCCCTTGTCGAGGACGACCCATAGGGCGCCCTTTTGGACGCCTGCCCAACATGACGGGCTATGGCGTAGCATTGAGGACGGCTGACCATTGCTTGGCCGGGCGCCCCTTCTCCCCTTGCGGGAGAAGGTGTCGCCGAAGGCGACGGATGCGGGGTCGCTCGGGCGCCGGGCGTCTCGCGAAAAAGCAGAGCCCGGCTTCTCGCGCAAAGCGCGCTCTAAAGTCTTAGCGTCAATCATCTGTCCGCGCTTGAGCGACTGGTCTCAAACTCCGCGCGATCCGGGAGGCGGCTGCTTCAAGCCTTGCGGCGCCAGCGTGGACCCCTCATCCGGCTCGCTGCGCTCAAACCCCGCGATAGCCTCGGCGCAAGAATGCGGCTATAGGCTCAAAATAACTTCCCTTTTCCTTCCTGACCGGACACGCCCAGGAGACCCGCAATGACGAGCTCCAGCGACTATCTTCTGGATCGCCGCCGCATGCGCCGCAAGCTCGGCTACTGGCGCATCGCCGCGATCGGCGCGGGGCTGCTCGCCGCGCTGATCGCCTTCTCGAAAGTGCCGGGCGTCGAATCCTTCGACAAGGCCACGCCGCATCTTGCGAGGCTCATCGTCGAAGGCATGATCACGGGCGACCGCGACACGCTCGATCTCATCAAGGAACTCGAAGAATCGAAGGCGGCCGGGGTGCTGCTTTCGATCGACAGTCCCGGCGGCACGACGACGGGCGCCGAGGCGGTCTATCTCGCGCTGCGCAAGCTCGCCGAAAAGAAGCCGGTCGTCGCCGTGGTCGGCAACACCGCGGCCTCGGGCGCCTATATCGCGGCGCTCGGCGCCGATCAGATCTTCGTGCGCGGCGGGTCGCTCGTGGGCTCCATCGGGGTGCTGGCGGAGATCCAAAGCGTTTACAAGGGCCTCGACATGATCGGCGTGAAGGTCGACGAGTTCAAATCCTCGCCGCTCAAGAACGCGCCGAACAATTTTGAGCCGACGAGCGAGGCGGCGCGCGCCGCGGTCATGGCGCTGATCGACGACAATTACGTCTGGTTCAAGGGGCTTGTGAAGGAGCGCCGGCGCCTCACCGACGAGGAGATCGCCAAGGTCGCCGACGGGCGCGTCTTCACCGGGCGGCAGGCGGTTCCCTTGAAGCTCGTCGACGCCTTCGGCGGCGAAAGCGAGGCGGTCGAGTGGCTCGAGAAGACGAAGGGCGTCGCCAAGAAGCTGCCCATTCGCGACTGGAAAAAGAAGAGCAAGCTCGATCAGTTCGGCATCCTCGGTCTCGCCTCGACCGCTCTGCGCGCGCTCGGCCTCGCGCCATTCGCCGCGGCGCTCGAGGGCGCCGCTGAGCCGCGCGCGTCGCTTGACGGCGTGCTGGCCATTTGGCAAGGTCCCCGCGGCTATTGAGTTTGAAGGCCTTGCCGCCGAGTGGGCGCAGGCTTCGAGCGGGGTGGGGGCAATGATCAAGTCGGAGCTGATCCAGCGCATCGCCGATCGCAACGAGCATCTCTATCAGCGCGACGTGGAGGCGATCGTCAGCACGATCCTCGGCGAGATCAGCTCGGCGCTGGCGCGCGGCGACCGCGTCGAGCTTCGCGGCTTCGGCGCCTTCTCGGTCAAGAAGCGCGAGGCGCGCACCGGCCGCAATCCGAGGACCGGCGAACGCGTGGCCGTGAATGAGAAGAGCGTGCCCTTCTTCAAGACCGGCAAGGAAATGCGCGAGCGCTTGAACGACAATTACGAGGGCTGAAGGCCGCAAGGCGCGCCGCGTCGAGCAGGAACCGCTTTCCTTGAGAAACGTCCTGCTTGAGCGATTTGTGGAATTCGCTCTCGCGCCTCGAGCACAGAGGCCTTCCGGCCGAAGGGAAACGAAACGATGCGCTTCCTGCGCCTCCTCTTTCTTGTCGTGGTGATCCTGGCCGCGCTCTATCTCGCCGAGGCTAATCGGGCGCCGGTGACGATTTCGCTCGATCCCTTTCCGGGAGGCGAAGCTTCGGAGCTGAACTTCAAGGCGCCGCTTTTTCTCGTGATCTTCGGCGCCGTCGCCGTCGGCGTCGTGCTCGGCGCCATGGCCTCCTGGCTGCGCCATGCGGACGCCCGCCGCACCGCGCGCGCCGCGAAATCCGAGATCGCCAAGGCGCGCAGCGAGGTCGAAAACCTGCGCCAGCAGGCGCTGTCGAATTTGCCTGGGGACGGCGCGAGGAAATAGGCTCATTTGCCTGAGCGTCGCGGCTTGAAAAAGCGGCGCTCGCCCGATAGAAGGTCCTGCGCCGACGCAAAGCCTGTTCGCGGCGTCGCGGTCGCCAAGACCGCAAGGGCCGCAATAGCTCAGCTGGTAGAGCACATCATTCGTAATGATGGGGTCGGGGGTTCGAATCCCTCTTGCGGCACCAAGTCGCCGTCCGGCGGCGTCCCAAAAGGTTCGTTGTAGAAAAACAATGAGTCCATGCTGGATTAGCGTCGGGCGCGGTGTTGCGCCGTGCGTGGGTAGCAGCCTTGATGTTGGTATATTCGTTGGTGTCGGCGACGGACCGGTAGAGCAGATACCAACATCATGCGTCGCCTATCGCAAAGGCGCAGGCTATACTCCAACCTCAGTCCGAAAGAATTGATGGCTCGGAATCGGTCTCGATCGGGCTGGGACCGTCACCGATGCTTCCGGCGCCTCGCGCTGGGTCAACATCCGCGGACGGCAATCACCACGGCGGATGGTCATGGGGGCCGGGCTCGGTCGCCAGATACATTCGTGGGTGATGTCGTCGAGATCCGCGTCCCTCTGCACGATGAAGCGGCTGCGGGGTGAGTGAAGCGGGTTTCGTCCTGATGCGCCGTCGGATTGTTCGGAAAGGGGATCCGGCCGAAGGGCGTCGCGAGGTCCGCGCCCATGTAATGATCGCGATGCACCCCGACAAATCCGAAGAAGCCGCCCGGCGTGATCGTCACGGCCGATTTTTTTTTCATGCCGAAAATCAGGAGGTGCGACCATCGAGTTTTAGTTTTCGAATTGGCTCGCGCTCACGAGCACAACAGCAAGATCAATTATTCTCTCCTCGCGCAAAATGTGACTTTTGAGCAACAACTGTGGATTTTTGGCAATACTAGGTGTGGCCTTTATGCAACAGTTAGTGTTGCCGAAATGCAACGGTCGAGATTTTTCAGACGAGGTAGCCTTCCGCGCGGCCGCGAATCATTTAATTGTCACGCTAGCGTCATGGGGCGACGGCTTCCTTCGCGCACCACGAACTGGGAGACCACCGATGAAAATCTCTGTTGCACACGGCGCGCTGATGGTCGCCGCCTTCGGCGCGCTGACCGCCCTGCCGGCGCACGCTGACCCCGACGACCGCGCGGAAATCCGCGCGCTGCTGGCGCGCGTGAAAGCGCTCGAAGCGAAGGTCGCGAGGCAAGAGAAGGAAACCGCGAAGGCGACGAACGTCGCCAACGCCGCCCAGGCCGCCGTCGTGAAAGGCCCGCCGCTCATTGCGCCGGGCATCAAGCCGGTCATCGTCAGCTTCAAGAACGGCCTCACCGTCGAGACCGTCGACAAGGAATGGTACTTCAAATTCGGTGGTCGCCTCTTCGTGGACGGCGGAACGAACACTTTCCCCGTTCAAACCTTCCCGAACACCGGATGGGCCGCCTTCCCGGCGTATTCCGTCGCGAAGCCGTGGGCGGACATCTTCCCGTCCCATGCGGCCTCGGGATACGCCAACAACATCACGATGCGCCAAGTCCGCATGGAAATCGAAGGCAAGGCGGCGCGCGACTACTTCTATAAATTTCAGGTAGACTTCGCGGGCTCCCCCAACGGTCTCACGCTGGGCATGCTGCGTGACGTCTGGCTCGCCTATCGCTGGCAAGAACCGTGGATGCTTCAACCCATCACCTTCCAGATCGGCAATCAGTTCGAGCCCCACAGCCTGGAAAGGTCGTCCTCATCCAAGTACAGAGACTTCATCGAACGCGCGATGGCGGACGACGTGTTGGGCGGCAACCGCCACATCGGCTTGTCGGCCGTCACGGGCGGCGACGCGCCCGGCCTTCTCGGCAAGCCCGTGTGGAACATCAAGAGCGGCATCTTCAGCACGAGCTTGGAAGACGGCAATCCTCAGGGCTCCACCACCGCCAACGCGCTGGCGACCGCCGCGCTCGCGACCGCCTCGTCGGCCAACACCCCCTGCATCGTCGGCGGCGTTGCCACGACATGCCTCACCAGCGCCGCGCTCTCCAGCAGCACTGCCGCCTTCGTGAACAATATCGGAATTCCCGCGGGCAATTCCGCCTTCCTGAACCCGGTCGCGGGCGGCCACCAATATTGGGACGCCGCCACACGAATCGTTTATGCCCCGATCCATACCGACGAAGCGTTGCTGCATATCGGCGGCTCGGTGCGCTACCAGAAGCCGGGCGACGCCACCGCGGCCGGCGACGACCGCGTCCTGCAGCCGGGCTTCACCTTGAAGTCGGAAGCCAACGCCGTCGGCGACCAGCTGCTCCAAACGCAGCCTTTGACCTGCGTTTCCCCATTGACCCAGGTGGTGGGCGGAAACTGCGTCAAGTCGGTCTTCACCCCGGCCGCCGAGTTCGTCGCCGCCTATGGCCCGGTCTCGGTGCAGGGCGAGTATCTCGCGCCGCACTACACGCGCGATGCGGGGCTGCTCGCCTGGTATAACAACCCGGTGAACGGGACCCATGCGCCGGGCGGAACCTCGATCAACTTCCGCGGCTTCTATGTCTACGCCACCTGGTATCTGACCGGCGAATCGCGCGCCGAGGCCTATCACGCCTATCCGGAGGACTTTAATGCGCCATCGACTTTCGGCCAGATCAAGAATTCTGCATCCTCTGAGCCAGGGCGGATGGGGAGCCTGGGAGCTCGCGGCTCGCTACAGCGAGCTCAACCTGAACGACGGGCACCGCGGCTACTTTCAGCCGATCACCGTCACCGGCGCCGGCTTCTTCTACAACCAGAACATCCAGGGCGGCCGGCAGTCGGACGTCACCCTCGGCCTCAACTGGTATCCCGAAAAGGGCTTCCGCGTGATGGCCAACTGGGTCAACGTCGTCCAGTATTCGGCCAACTACGCCCGGCCGGATCTCAACGGTATCCATCCGCAGATGTTCGAGTTGCGCGCTCAGGCCGATTGGTAAGCCCAAGCGCCCGCGCGATCACAGCCTAAAGCTCAGGCCCCGCCGGGAAACCGGCGGGGCTGTTTCATTTCTTCAGCGAGGCCCTCTCGGGCTGGATCGGCGCGGGGCGATCATCTCGATGTCGTGACCGCGCAGATCACGCGGTCCGTCCGCCTCAAGGCTGGCGCGCGCGCATGTCGAGCGGCTCAAGGTTCTGACGGGCCATCTGCAGATCACGTCGCCTTTCGCTGGCGTCGTCACGGCGCGCAATGCCGATATCGGCAATCTGGCTGGCCCCGACTTAAAGCAAAACTCTCGCCGCGATGGCCTTCGATTGCTGGTCGCCAAGTCATGCTGGACGACAACACGGAAATCGAGCGCCACGACCGGAGCTCGACGCCGAGCAAATAAAGGCATGGTCGCAGAATTTGGGCCATGAAGCGTCCTGACGACCTTTTGCCCTTACGAGACCATCAGCTCGCATCGGCAGGCGGAGCTTCTTCGCGGAGGTTCCGACAGCGGCGAAGCGGCCGATCCGAAACTCACGCCGGAAATGCTGCGGTAACTCGCTTACCCACTGGAAAGAAAGCGGAAAACTGGCTGAGAGCGGAGAGGGCGATCTCTTCGCCGTGACTCTCTTGTGATACCGTTAGACCTTGTGATACCGCTAGACGCTCGGGCGTCGGGGCGGCGCGCTTCGCGCGCTCCGAGGCTACCGGATTGCCTCGCTCGGCGCATTCATGTTCGAACAGAGCTTCAGGAACCTCAACGACGTCTAGTGGAAACAGGCTGGCTGCACGACCGAGCCGAGCGGATGTGAGAGAGCGCCTCGACGCGGCCGCGTCGCCACTCGTGTCAGGGTTTCCGCCTTAGGCAGGGCAATACCTGCACTCGAATCATGAGGGACAAATGGGAAATCGTTCACTGATCGCATTCGCCCAAGCTCAACTCGACGATGCGCGTCGCGCCCTTCGAGACGCGGCCGTCGACTTCGCCGTTTCTGACGAGACGGTTTTGGAATTGCGAGCGGCCGCTCGGCGGGCCTACGAAGAACTTGCGGCGCTAGACCGCCGGGCGGCGAAGAAGGGGCTCTTCAGCCTTTTGGGCCTCTAAAGGCTTCTTTCCTTACCTCTTCGCCTGCGCGCCGCTTCTTTCGTTGAGGCCGCAATTCCGGTAGGTCGGCTTCACGCTCGACCTCGCGGCAGGCGCTCAGGTTAGACCACTCTGCTTTCGCGCTGATGAGAAGCAGCCCTATCCCTTGCGAGGCTTGCCTTTTCTCGCACGCGGGGTCGCCATTCTCCGGTCGGCGGGAGCTTTGCGCTGGGCCGTCTTTTCGACCTCGCCCGAATTCTCCTCTTTCAAGCCCAAGAGCTTGACGAGGCTGTCTCGGGCGCGGCTAATCCGGCTCTTCATTGTCCCCACCGCACATCCGGCAATCTCGGCCGCCTCTTCGCAAGACATCCCGGTCGCGAGGACCATCATCAGCGCTTCGCGGTGTTCCGACGAGAGCTGTTGCAGCGCCTTCGCGAAGTCTTTGAAGTCCATGTGGCTGGTTTGCGAATCGGGAACGGCGATTCGTGCCGCTAGCGCCCCGTCGGGATCCTGCGTCTCGCGTCGCCGCTTGCGATACTCGGTGCGATAGCTGTTGCGCAGAATCGTGGCCAGCCAAGCCTTGAGATTGGTTCCTGCCGTGAAGGAGCCAATCGACGAGAAGGCCTTTTCGAGGGTCTCCTGAACGAGGTCGTCGGCGCGGTGCTTGTCCCCGCAATGCGCGAGAGCGAGCGCGCGCAGGAACGGAATGGCGGCGACGAGCGCCGCCTTGGGCGCCTCGGGATCGGACTGCTTATGCATGCTGTCGCCCCTCGACCCCATTTATCCGCGAGAAATCTGACGCTGTCCACGTCGGCGCACGAATTGAGCACGCCCCGGCTTAAGAAAAGCCCCGCCGGCCGCGGCGGCCGGGCCGGGAAGTTGGCTGACTTCACGCGAGGGGAGATCGTCTGCGTGAAGCGCCCAGCGCCAGGGACCGGCGTCTCGTTCAGGCGTCGGGAGGAGACCTCGAGCGCCAAGCTTTCGATTTCGGGTGGCGCTAGGGCCGTCGCGCGGAGGCGCGACATCGGTTTTCTGGGCTTGCGAGCGGATGGCTTGTCCTTTATTGAGCTGCTAGCGAATTCCGCAAAAGTTGACAGACTTTTGCGATCAGAATTCGCTCCAGCATATCAATCTGGCGCGATTTCTTATCGCTCGAACGATTCCGTTCGAGCGGAAAGCGCGCTAAGCCTCGCTTCCCAATGCTGCAAATAAAGCGCGATTCGAGGTAAAAGCCTTTCCCTCGGCCGCATGATGAGGGGGTCGCAACGGGCGAGCGGGAATGGACGCTGCAGACTTTGACGTGATCATCGCAGGGGCCGGCGTCATCGGCCTCGCCGTCGCACGCGCGATTGGAGACACAGGCCTTTCGGTCTTGACGATTGAGTGCGCTCCGAGAATTGGCCTCGGCGTCAGCTCGAGAAGCTCCGAAGTCATTCACGCCGGCCTCTATTACCCGCCCGCGTCGCATAAAGCGAAGCTATGCCGGCGGGGAGCGGAGCTGCTCTACCGTTATTGCGAGGAGCGCGGCGTTGAATGCAAGCGTCTGGGCAAGCTTGTCGTCGCCACCGACCCCGGCCAGGAAGAGAAACTCGAGGCGATCGCGCGCAATGCTCACGACAACGGCGTTCGAGATCTCTCGCGGCTGGATGGGGCCGACGCGCGCAAGCTCGAGCCCAATCTCCAATGCTGCTGCGCAGTCCTCTCGCCCTCTACGGGCGTCGTCGACAGCCGCGGACTGATGCTGGCGCTGCAGGGCGACGCCGAGGCGGCAGGCGTAAACTTCGCGTTCAACGCCAAGATCGAGGGCGGGGCGCTGACCAGGGACGGAATTGTCCTTCACATCCGTGATCGCGAGAGCGCGGACAGGCTTTCATTGGGGACGAAAGTTTTCATCAACGCGGCTGGCCTCGGCGCGACCTTGATCGCCCAGGCGATCGAGGGATTTCCTCAAGACGCGGTCCCGCCTTTCTATCTCGCGCGCGGGTGCTACTTCGCGCTCGCCGGTCCGGCGCCGTTTCGCAGGCTGGTCTACCCGATCCCGGTTGTCGGAGGCCTCGGGGTTCATCTCACGCTCGACCTCGGCGGGCAGGCCCGTTTCGGCCCCGATGTGGAGTGGGTGCAGGAGGAAAGCTACGACGTCGATCCGCGCCGCGCCGACGTGTTTTATGATGAAATCCGCCGCTACTGGCCGGCTCTCGCCGACGGCGCGCTTCTCCCCGCGTATGCGGGGATAAGGCCGAAAATCTCAGGACCCGGCGAACCGGCGGCGGATTTTCGTATCGACGGCCCGAAGGAGCACGGCGCCGCGGGCGTGATCAATCTCTTTGGCATTGAGAGCCCGGGACTCACTTCGTCTCTCGCGATCGGCGAGTTCGTGCGCGAGCGCTTGCGCGAAATGCTGTAGGCGCCGGACGCTGACAGGACTGATCTCGTAGCTCCCAACGCCCTAAGGGATGCGGCGGGCCCGGGCGGAAGAATACCCAGGCCGCCGAGGCCATAGAAAGCCGGGGCGCTTCACGGTATAAGGCCTAGGAGTCGGTGCTGTCGTATGGTACAGATTTCGTAAGGAGGCAGTTCCGATGCACCTCGTGGAATGCATACCTAATCCAGACCTCACTCCAGACCTAATTGAGAAAATAGCGGCCCTTAAGTCCACGTTCTGGCGGTATCCGATCGAGTCTCAAATTGCCTGGCTACGCGAGAGAACGTCGCCTGACGACATGCACTTCATGATTTGGGACGGCGATCAATTGGCTGCCTATTTACTGCTTGTATGGAGGAAGACCACCTCAGGAAATCGCATAGGCGGGCTTGCAACCGGAGTCGCTCGTCCGGATAAACGAGGGCTAGGGTTAGGAAAAACGCTCTTTATTGCCTCGACCGAGATGATAGTCGCGTCCAAATGTGGCGGTTTGTATTCCTGCAAACCAAACATGGTACAGTTCTGGCGCTCTCTCCATAATTGGCGGAAATGTGAAGCTCATATACTAGGCGAAGACGGAAAACCGTTTTTCGTGGAGCAAGACGTTAGCTGCATCGGGCCAGTTGACGAACGGTCGACTATCACCCTCCTTGGAGACAGATTTTAACGTACCTGATCCTGTGACCGAGCTGGCTTATCGAAGTAAAAAAATTTGCCATCATTGGCAGCTCATAAAGTCTGTCTTGCGCAGCCGCGCCTCACACCCGCCATAGCCAATTGCCGAGATTGGAGCATGTTTTCCCCAATACTTTTCCTAGCGTCAGAAACATCTCCGCTACAGGCTTTAGCCAGGGACGCGGGCCCGATTCGAAGCCTAACGGCAGAGGCTCGACTGGCCCCGCCACTTCGTTGAAAATCTGCCGCGCTCGCTCGATTTGGCTGTTGAGCCGGGTTTCCAGGCGGGCGCACTCCTCTTGCAATTTCCCAACGAAACTGGCCGGCTCCGGCGGAAACATCTGCAGCTCGGCCGGAGGCACGGAGTCGCAATAGCCCTGCACCGTTTCGAACAGACGCCGCTGGTGAAATTCGGCGGTGCGGCTGGCGATCGTCGCCGTCCGGAATTGCGCCCAAAGACGCTCGTCGGTCTTGAAAGGCAGGGGGAGCGCACGGAATTTTTTCTCGACCAAGGCTTGCTGCCGAAAAAAGTCGTCATCGCTGGCGGAACCAGTGAAGGTCGTTGCGGATACGCGCGCGACAGCGACGGGCTTGTCGATGAACACGGCCCCGTGCAAAGCGGCCAACGCATGGTTTATGAAGTAGTCGGCTTGCGGGCCGAGCGCCGAGTCGTAACTGCCCAGTTCCGCCATCAACGCGCGCCTCAGGATTACCGAGCAACCCGGGATGAACATATGCTGAGAGACGAACCTCTCCAGCGCCTCTTGCGGCGGAATGAACCGCACAGCGGTCCCTTTGTCCTCGTATTTCACCACGCCATGGGTGCGCCGGCCGGAGGTGTAGGAACCCATCAAACCCAATTGCCGACCATCGCTGGCGTCGATGATCATGGCGCGGGCATAAGCAAGCGCCGCTTGCGGGAAACGTTGCAACCCCGCGACGCCGAGCTCGAAGAAGCGAGAATTTGAAAGATAGTCGTCAGCCGCTGCGGGATACACCAATTCACCCGTGCAAAGCTCAAAGCCGCGCCGAAGGGTGGCAATGACCCCGCCATTTTGGGGAGATTTTTCGGCTACGATACGAGGATCCCGGTCGCGATAGCGTTCGATGACCGCCCAACTGTCGTCGGTCGAGCAATCGTCGACAACACAAATTTGCCAGTTTTGATAAGTCTGTGCCAGCATGCCTTCAAAGGCCTGCGTGATCAAAGTCGCGTGATTGAAATTCGGGAGGATTATCGAGATTTTCATACGATGTTCCTCCTGGCCATATCTGCACGCCTTAATCGACACGAAGGGAATTTTCAGCCATCGTGGGCAGGTCGTCGACGAAATCCGGCAAAAGTGGAATGGCCTCGTTCGGGCTCACATCATTGGCTAGCACGCTGTGATCAACTCCAATCCTTCGTCCAGCTCGGCCCGAGCATCGCCAATCCTCACGCCGGCGACTTCCTCAATTCTCCCGGGCGCCAGCGCAGAGCGCGGTGGGCGCTCTTCGACGGGTATGCCCGCTTCCGCGGCGCTCGCGCGCTTGACAAGAGAGGCGCTCGCTCCGAGCCGACAGGCGAGGTGCTCGGCGGCGCCAAAATAGCTGATGTCCTCGCGACCGCAAAGATGCCAGATCCCGGAAGCCCGTTTCGATCCGAGCGCCCTGAGGCCTGTCACGATCTTGGCGATGGCGATCGGCGCCATCACGAGATCGTCGAAAGCGTTGATGCTTGCTCCTCGCAAGAGATCGCGCCGCCAATTCTCGAAAAGCGAAAGATGGCGACCGATCACCTTTCCCAGTCTGACAACGGCTACTCCGTTTCCGTGGCGCAGCAGAGCTGATTCAGCTTCGGCCTTCTGCTTTCCATGCACTGAGCGTGGCGAGCAAGAATCCTCCGGTTCAGGAAACGCCCGAGAACCATCAAAAACCTGAGTGGTCGAGGGAAAAATCACGAAGGCGCCGCTCGCCAGCGCCTGGTCGGCGATGCGCGCCTGTGCTTCCACATTTATTCGCCACGTAGTGGAAGGGTCGGAGCGGCAGTCCGCGAGTCGCGTGACGGACGCCGCGAGAATGACCACGTCGGCTTTCGGAAGAGGCGGCAGGCATGGGTCGGCAAGATCGAGATAGAACCCTCGCTGCGCGTCGATAGGCATCTTCCGCGTCGAGCATATGACGTCTGCACCGCTGCAACGTAAATTATGAGCGAGCGCGGAGCCGATAACGCCGTCGCCGCCGATGACGCAAAAGCGGATTGGGTCTCCACTAGCCCTTGTCAACTTTCCTGCATCCTACGCCATGCAACCATTTGAGCGCTGTCGTCGCTCTCATACAAGGACAGTCTCATACCGAAGTGAGGTGATCAACGGAACGAGATTCAGTGTCGTCGGTTGCGAATGAAACGCATCAAGTTTCGAACAATGGCTCTCAACGCTTGCTTGAGCTTCGCAGTCGGCGATCTCGCAAGCAGCCTATTGCCACGCCGGAGGCGCCGTGGCGGCGATCTTTGCGCAAAGTCATGAACGATTTGGCCTATGCAGGCGTAATCCTGACTGAACCGCTTCGGTTAAGCGGCCCCTCGTTAGGCGAGTTTCAGAACTCCCAAAGCCAATTTCCAACGTCAGAGAGACTTCTCCCCAATACCCTGCCGAGGGTTAGAAAAAATTCTGCGACTGGCTTCAACCAGGGACGCGGTCTGGAATCCGGATCCGGCGACAGAGGCCCGATTGGCCCGGCCACCTCGTCGAAAATGGCTCGCGCTTTTTCGATTCGGTCGTTGAGCGCCAGCTCCAGGCGCGCGCAATCCCTCTGCGCGTTCGTAACAAAAGCGTCGGGAGGAACAGACTCGCAAAATCGGCGCACTGAATCAAACAGATGCCGCTGAAAGGGTTCGGAGAGACGGTCGCTGATCGTCGCGGTCCGGAATTGCGCGAACAGCCGCTCGTCCGTCTTGTAAGGCAGGGCGAGCAAACGGAGTTTCTTTTCGACCAGAGCATGACGCCGAAAATAGTCGTCATCACCGGCGGAACCGCTATAGGTTTTTTCTGATATGCGTCCGACGGCGGCCACCGTGTCGATAAAAACGGCTCCGTGCAAGGCGGCCAACGCATGGTTCAGGAAATGATCGCTTTGCGGGCCGAGCGCCTCGTCGTGATACCCAAGCTCGGCCATAGGGGCGCGCCGCCAAATCAGGGAGCAGAACGGGATGATCATATGACGAGAGACGAACTGCGCCAGGGCCTCTTGCGGGGGAATGAACTGCATGGGGGGGCCGATATCGGTAAATTTCACCACGCCGCGCGCTTGCCTGCTCGGGATATACAAACCCGTCTCGCCCAATTGGCGGCCGTCGTCGCCGTCAATGATCTCGGCGCGAGCAAATGCGAGCGCCGCTTGCGGGAAACGTTGCAACGCGGCCACGCTAAGCTCGAAGAACCGAGGATTTGAAAGATAGTCATCGGCCGCAGCCGGATACACCAGCTCGCCGGTTAAGAGTTCCAGGATGCGCTGAATGGCTGCCTGAACCCCGCGATTGCGGGGAAACCGCTCGGCGACAATCCGCGCATCCCGGGCACGATAGCGCTCGATGATCGCCCAGCTGTCGTCCGTCGAGCCATCGTCAACGATGCATAATTCCCAATTTTGATAGGTTTGTGAGAGGATACCTTCCAGTGCTCGCGGGAGAAAGGCTGCGTGGTTGAAATTCGGCAGTCCGACCGAGATTTTCATGCCTTGCTCCTCACCATGGCTCGCGGTGAACCACCGCGACAGGGCGTTGTGCCTGATCTTCAAATTTCGTAGACGACAGAGGGCGGTTCAATCAATATCACCCGCCGCCGAGCGCGAAAAGTCATCAATTTGACAAGCGAGTGACGGCATACTAAATGCCCGCGCTACTGAGCCGGGGGAGTGCGATAGCAGTCCCGAACGTCAACGAGTTCAGTCAAGCCTGCGTTTCCGAAATCGCTCTGCGGCCGCTTTCGGCCCGCGTTTCCGAAAAGGGGCTCTGGCGCCATGGACGCTCGGTCCAGCTTCTCACCTGGTTGCTAAACCTGCTGCGAGGAACGCCATGCTGAACGTGCCCTTTCTCGATTTGCGCGTGACCGACGAGAAAGAACGGGCGGAAATTCTCGCTGCGATCGAGCGGATCCTTGTGCACGGCCGGGTGTTGCTCGGCCCGGAGGTCGAGGAACTCGAACAGAAAGTCGCGGCTCGGGTCGGTCGGCGGCACGCAGTCGGTTGCAATTCAGGCACGGATGCGCTGATGATCGCCATGCGGGCCTTGCAGATTGGTCCGGGCGACGAGGTGATTGTTCCGTCGCTCTCGTTCATCGCGACGGCCAACGCCGTTTCTCTCGTGGGCGCTACGCCCGTGTTCGCGGATTTGGACGACAATCTGAATATATCCGCGGAATCCGTCGAGCGCCTTATCACACCGGCGACCAAAGCCATCATTCCCGTGCATTGGGCGGGACGCATGTGCGAAATGGATTCGCTCGTCGCTCTGGCTCAAAAATTCGGGCTGTATATAGTCGAGGATGCGTCGCAGGCGTTTGACGCCGCCATCGGCTCGCGCA
Source organism: uncultured Alphaproteobacteria bacterium (assembly GCA_963829075.1). Lineage (GTDB taxonomy): Bacteria > Pseudomonadota > Alphaproteobacteria > Rhizobiales > Beijerinckiaceae > Methylocystis. Next base: position 307,126 of record CAWHHH010000023.1, read on the forward strand.
AAGCCGGAAGCTATGGCGTCATCGGCTGCTTCAGCATGAATTCGATGAAGGTCTTTTCATCGCTCGGCGAGGCTGGCGTTCTGGTCACGGACGACGACGCGCTGGGTGAGCGTTGCACCACGCTTCGCTATCACGGCCTCGTCAATCGAGAGTTCTGCATTCAGCTCGCACAAAATAGCAGGCTGGACACTATTCAAGCCGCGGTCCTTCTGATGCGCCTTGAGCGGCTCGACGGAGTCATCAACAAGCGTCGCCAGAATGCGCTCTATCTGAACCAAAGGCTGCAAGATTACGTCAGCGTGCCATGGGAGCCGGAAGGTCGGCGTCACGTTTATTATACTTACACCATTCAGACCGAGCGCCGCGACGAACTCGCCAAGTTCCTGGCCTCTCAGAATATCGAGACCAAAATCCAGCATCCGCTTCTTTTGCCGCAGCATCCGATCTACGCAGGTCGCGCGCGAGGCGAGTGGGTGAAGGCGGACGCCCTGATCAAACGCGTCCTTTGCCTGCCTTCCAACGAGAAATTGACCGACGCCCAGCTGCAGCGGGTGGCGGACGCAGTGATCGAATTTGCGGCCGGTCGGGCGGCGGCCTGATGGCCTCCGTATTCCGACATAGTGACGATATCATCGTCGTCGACGAGGACTGGATCGAGCGCGTGAAGAACGCGGCGCGCGCCGAGCCGCTGCGGCGGGCGCGGCTCAACCTCCATCACTCGGAAAACGATAACGTGCAAGAAATGCTGATTGCTTTTTGCGTAGACTCGCTGATCCCGCCGCACCGGCATATAGGCAAAAGCGAGTCGCTGCATGCTGTCGAAGGGCGCGCCCTGATCGTCTTCTTCGACGACGAAGGAGCAATCACGCGCGACCTTATCATTGGCGCGCCAGGGACGCGCCTGCCGGTACTCTATCGGCTCGCTGATCCGCACTGGCACACGGTGATCCCCCTCGATGACATGGTGGTTGTTCACGAAGTCTCGACTGGTCCCTTCAAGCGCGAACCGGGCGCGGCGCCCTCATGGGCGCCAGTTGACGAGGATGGGCTCAGGGAGCTGATAGGCCAGATCAAGGCTAAATTCCTGACCGGTTCGGATTAAACGCCTTTATCTTGAATTTTCCGCAATGAGGCGCGGGCCGAGCTGGATCTGCCTAGGTTGAACCGACTTAATCGGAAACTATCGGTTATGTAGAATGCCTCGGCGGCCGCTATGTCGACGAAAACGCATGTCTCAGCGGATATTATTTTTTCTCCCGCGTAATTCTGCCTGCGATTTCTCCAAAAGATAGAAAGAGTTCCTCGAGCAGCGGCTTAAACGACTATTTTTCTGCCTTGCCCCCGGCTGGGGATTTTTGTCCAATGAAAATCGTCCGCTTCAGGCTGAACGATGAGAGGGCTCTAACAGGGTGCTTCGCTAGAGGCATCATCGCGCAAAGGCGTTGGATGGCCGGGACGAGCCCGGCCAGGGCGCGACCAAGAGTCACTTGTTCCTGGAGTTATTCGAAGAAAATGAACTCGTGGTCGCCCGTGTAGCCGGTCGATTTCATCACGAAGGCCCACTCCTCAGGTGTATGGAAGGCGCGGCAGGTGAGCTGCCAGTACATCAGATTGACCTTCTCGCGTTCATTCCGATAGGCCTCGACGCAGATGTATTTGGCGCCGCGTGAGACGCGCTCGATTTCCCGAAACGCCGACCAGAGGTCGTAATTATAGAGATTGTGGAGCGTGTTGATCGAGACGACGAGGTCGAAATGCTTGTCGGGGAAGGGGAGCTTCGCGGCGTCGGCGACCTGCACGAAAGGCTTCACGTCATCCATCGTGTGCTCGATCGCGTAGCGCGAGATATCGATCCCTGCGATCTCGACGCCCGGGCAGGCGGTGAGGAAGTCGTGCAGCAGAAAACCTTTTCCCGATCCGACGTCCAGAATGCGCATGCCGGGGCGGATACCATAGGTCTTGACCATCGCCTCGGCGACCTTGAGCCAGCGCCCGTCATAGCGATAGCCGCCATAGCCCGTCTCGCGGCTGCCGTCCCAGTAATCATAGTCGTATTGGATGGCGAGCTCCGCCACCTCCGCCTTGTCGCGCTGGGTCACCCTCGCGAGATAGTCCCGCGTCGTGGACTTGTGGACGAGGCTGACGAATTCCTTGTAAGCCATCTGTTCGTTCTCCTTGGCGTTTCAGTTATTCGAAGCGAGGGCGTCGAGACGCGCGCGCGCGAGGGTGAGCTGCCGCAGCCGACGCTTCTCCTGATCCTCGAGCTTCGCAAAGGCGCGTCGCTCTCCGCCGACGGGCAGAAAGTCGTTGAGGATGATCGCGATCCATTTGATGCGGTAGCAGTCGAGGAGCGCGCCTACGCGGTCGCGATGATGGGCGAGGCCGAGCTTGTCGAGGACTTCCGCGAGAAAAAGCTCGTGATGCGCGACTGCAACCGGAAGCTCCGGCTGACAGAAGAAGTCGCAGACGAGCTTGGCCGGATCGTCGCGCCCCGCATATTCGAAATCCAGGAACACGCAGCCATCCGCAGTTTGCAGCGCGTTGTGGAAGCCGAAGTCGGAGGGGGAAGCGATGATCTCTGCGTCTTCAATCGGGGCTTCAAGATCAAGTCCGAAGGCGCGGCATTTCTTCGAAACGTCGTCTCTGATGCGCTCCCAGGCGGGACGCAAAGACTCGCTCACGAACGACGCCGCCTCCCTTGTCTCGGGCGTCCGCGCGTCGATCGACTCGAGACGCCGAACGCGCCGATCGACCGCGGCGACATGTTCCCCTATGGAGAAACAGGCTTCCGAGGCGATGCGAAGACCTTGCGCCGCCCCGGGCGACGCCACCTTTCGGATAAATTCCGCAGCGGAAGCGACCGCCGTCGCATCGATTTTTTCGGGCGAGAAGCGGCTCCCTTCAACAAAGCCGTATAGCGCGGCGCTCGCTGCCGCCTCGCGCGCCAACGGCGGGGGCGCCCAGCCCGGCGCGCGTCGGCGCGCATGTTCGAGAAAGTCCCACTCTGCGCCAAGCCGATCGCGCGTATCGTCAGGATGGCGGAAATAGATTTTCAGCGCCGCGCTTTGCCCGTCCGTTAGCTCCACGCGGAAGACGCGATTGTTGCGACCGCCCGGCAGCGACTCGACGCGCAGGGCAGGGGCCAGTCCTGCGACTTCCGCAAGACGGCCGCCGAGGACGAGCGGTTCCGCGGACGGCGTCATAGGCGCGGGGCAGGGCGCGCGAGCAGCGCCCCAAGAAGAGCGGACCAGCTGGCATAGCGCGCGACGTCGCGCGGTCCCGCGACCCCCGCCGTCCAGCGTCCTTCGGGATCGAAGAGAATGGGAGCCGTGCGCGCGGGAAAGCCGGGCATGACCAGAATTTCCGGCAGATCGTCGATGAAGACGTCGAGATCGAGCGCTGCGATGCGCGCGACCTTCAGCTCCTTCGTCTCCTCGAAGAAGATGTTATCCGGCGCGAGACAGCCGCCGCCGCCGACGCCGCAGTGCGACTCCAGGAACGCGCGGGCCGAAGCATGAAGGTCGTAGGGCGCGCCGCGAAGCGGGCGGCGCGTCTTGTGACTGACGACAAATAGCTCCTGTCCCAGTTCGCGGGCGGCGTCGAAAAAATCGCGAACACCGGGATAAAGCGCGGCGAGATCCATGCGCGCGCCATAGACATAGCCTTGGAGCTCGGTGAATTCCGCCTCGCGTCCCGAGGCGTTGAGAAAATCCCGCACGTCATTCTTGCCGGAAGGCAAATCCGCTGAAATGAGCTCGCGCTCCAGGGCGGCGCGGTGGAACACGCCGTCGTAGCAAACCAGCGTATTGTCGAAGTCGACCCCGATCCGCATGCGGCGGGTCACGCCAAGGACATGTCGATGAGCGGCCGTCCCGTGACGCCATCGGCGAGCGCCTGGAGGGCGTCGGTCGCCTGGGTGAGCTTATAGGGTTTCGACAGCAGGTCGCGCACGGGAAACCGGCCGGCGCCGAGCAGGCGTCCGAAGCGCGGAAAATCCCGATCCGGATCGCTGTCGCCGCCCCAGGTGCCGAGCAGCGACTTTCCCTGGTTGAAGGTCGCGGCGTCCACCGAGACCGTCGCGCCAGCGCGGGCATTGCCCACGACGACGGCGCGGCCGCCCTGCGCCCGCGTCGCCTGCATCGCCGCGGCCATGACTTCCGGCAGGCCAGAGGCTTCCACCGCCACATCCACGCCCTGCGGAACGATAGCGCGGATCTGCTCCAGCGGGTCGCCCGCCGCGGGATCGACGACGTGGGTCGCGCCATACATCTTCGCCAGCGTGCGGCGGAAGGGGCTCGGGTCGACGCCGATGATCGTCGTCGCGCCGGAAAAGGCGGCGGCCATGAGCGCATTGAGCCCGACGCCGCCCGTTCCGAAGACGGCGATGGAATCGCCGGGGCGGACCTTGAGGACGTTCAACACGGCGCCCATCCCGGTCGGCGCGGCGCAGCCGAGCATCGTCGCAACGTCCATCGGCAGGCCTTCGGGGAGCTTGCTCAGCCGGTTCTCGCTGACCAGGGCGTGGCGCTGAAAGGTCGTCACGCCACCGGCGTTCACGCGACGTCCATCCCAGTCATAAACGGCGCCGCCGGCCTCAATCCCGCTGCCTTTCAGCCAGGAAAGCACCACCTTGTCCGAGGCCTTCACTTTGGTGACGCCCGGCCCGACCTCCAACACGCTTCCCGTGGCCTCGTGACCCATGCAGTGGGGAAGCCATTTGTCTTCTCCCTTTTTGCCGAGCCACTCGTTGACCTGAGTGCCGCACACTCCCGAATAGGCGATCTCGACCAGCACCTGGCCCGCGCGCAACGCAGGAACGCCCAGGGAGACCACTTCCAGCGGCTTATTCAGTTCGACGAGAATGGCGGCTTCGGTTTTCATGAGGCGGACAGCCTTTCCTTTATGCGAAGAGCGATCTGCTCTCCGCTCAGTCCGAGTTTTTCGCGAGCGAATTCCTGCTCGCCGGCGAGCTTGAAGAAGGCGTCCGGCGTCCCGAAGCGCAGAAAGGCGCGCGGCGCGATCGCGTTATCGACAATCCATTCGGCGACCGCGGAGCCAAATCCGCCGACGACGCTGTGTTCTTCGATCGTCGCGACCAGACGAAACGCGGCGAAGGCCTGGCGTAGTCTGTCGGTGTCGAGCGGCTTGACGGTATGGAAGGACACGACCTGCGTCGAGACGCCCGCATCGGCAAGGACGTTTGCGGCGCGGAGCGCCTCCGGCATGATTGTTCCCGTCGCGAGCAGGCACACGTCATGCCCTTCGCGGATCGTCAGGGCTTTGCCGATCGTAAAATCCGCCGGAATCTCCGAGTGAATCTTGGGCTCGCCCTTTTTGCCCAGACGCAGATAGGTGGGATGATCGGCGCGCAGCGCGGCGCGCAAGGCGGCGCGGGTTTCGAAGGCGTCGCAAGGACACACCACCGCGAGGTTGGGCAGCGCGCGCAAGAGAGCGATATCCTCGCAAGAGTGATGCGTCGGTCCCAAGCCTGCGTAGGAAAGACCCGAGCCTACTCCCGCGATGATGACCGGCGCCTCGTGATAACACACATCCGTGCGGATCTGCTCGAGGCAACGCGTCGTCACGAAAGGCGTGATCGTGTAAGCGATCGGCCGGTAGCCCGATAGCGCCAGTCCGGCGGCGAGGCCCATCATGTTCTGCTCGGCGACTCCGCAATTGAAGAAGCGGTCGCCATGCGCGGCGCGGAACTTGTCGAACAGCCGGTTGCCGATGTCGCCGGACAAAAAGACAAGTCGCGGGTCTGAATCGCCGAGCTGTTTCAGCTCGTCAGCAAAAGCGTTTCTCATGCGAGGCCGAGCTCCACGCGCGCGAGCCGAACCTCCTCGGCGGTGGGCGCGCGATAGTGCCAGTTGTTGTCGTCCTCCATGAAGGATACGCCCTTGCCTTTGATCGTGTGCGCGATGAGCGCCACGGGCCGTCCCGAGCCGTTCGGCACGCTCTGCATCTGGCGGGCGAGGGCGTTCACATCGTGACCATCGATCTCATGCGCATCCCAGCCGAAGCTTTGCCACTTCTCGCGCAAGGGGGAGAGCTGCAGCGTCTCGTCCGAGCGCGCCGTCGCCTGCCACTTATTGTAGTCCACGATCACGCAAAGATTGGTCAGCTTCTGCGCGGCGGCGAACATGGCCGCCTCCCAGACCGAGCCTTCGTTGTTCTCCCCGTCGGAGAGCAGCGCGAAAACGCGAAAGTCTGCGCCCGAGAGCCTCGCGGCCACCGCCATGCCGACGCCGAGCGGAAGCCCATGGCCAAGCGAGCCCGTCGCCGCCTCGACGCCGGGCAGGAGATTGGCGGGCGGGTGTTCGGCGAGCAGCGATCCGTCGCGCGCATAGGTCTCGAGCAACGCCGGATCGAAAAAGCCTCTGAACGCCAGAGCGGCGTAAAGCGCTGTCGCCGCATGGCCCTTGGAGAGGATGAAGCGGTCGCGGTTCGACGCCTTCGGATTGGCAGGATCAATCCTCAGCACGCGCCAATAGGCGGCGGCGATGACGTCGCAGCAAGAGAGCGACGAGCCGAGATGCGCGCTCTTCGCTAAGTGCGACATCTCGATGACCTGGCCCCGCAGTCTCGCGGCGACTTTTTCCAGGGTATCGGCATTCGGATGCGCCGCCGTTTGAGACAATGGCTTCATTGAGTCCTCGCGAGGCGAAGGGCCAAGCTCTTACGCCTTGTGGATATATTTGAGCGGCAGCTCCGACAAGGTCGAGCTGAAGCGCTCGGCCCAATTTATCGTGTCATCAATTCCTTCGGCGAGGGAAATGCGGTCCCGCCAGCCGAGCTCGCTGCGCAGCTTGAAGGAGTCCAGCATATACGTCGTATCCTTGCCCGGCCGCTCCGGCCCCAGCTCGACGCATTTCTCGAAAGATTTGCCGACTCGCGACAAGATCGCTTCGACGAGATCCCGGATCGAGACGAGTTCATAGCCCGAAATGTGATAGGTCTCGCCGAGCCGCCCTCTGAGCGCGATGCGAAGCGTCGCGTCAGACACGTCGCGCATGTGAATAAAGACGCGCGTCGAGGCGCCGCCGCCGTCCAACCTCAGCTTTTGGCCTGAGAGCGCGGCGAGAATCGTGCGCGGCACGATCCGGTAGAGCGGCTGCCCGGGTCCGTAAACATTCGCCGCGCGCGTGAAGAGGACGGGAAATCCGTAGTTGTGAAAATAGGCCGTCAGAGCCATGTCTCCCGCTGCCCGCGAGACGGCGTAGGGGGTCGAAGGATTGAATCGAGTCGACTCCCGCACCCAGCCGTCGGTCGAGCCGTAAGCTTCCGGCGTCGTGACGTGAACATAACGCTCCAGAGAATCGCTGTGGCGCAAAATCTCCAGCAAGCGCACCGTGGAGACGACATTGGTCGTCATCCAGTGGTCCGGATGCTCCCAGCTCTCCGCAACCATGCTCTGCGCCGCGAAATTCACGACATGCGTCGGCCGCTCCGAACGCATGAGCTCCGCCAGCGCGTCGAGGTCATGATTGATGTCGATGCGACGAAACCGCACCGTTCCCTCACGCCGCTCCCACTTGTAGGGAAGCAGAGCGACATGGGCCTCCTCGGAGCGGCTCGTCGCGACAACGTCATGACCAGCCTGCGCCAGGATATCGCAGAAGGTCGCGCCGGAGAAGGAGTTCGACCCGAGGACGAGAAAGCGGCTTGCCATCGTGTTAGATTTCGTCGCGAAACGTCATGAGCCACTGAACGAGCATATGGCCCGTGATGAGCTGCATGTCCTCGGCGATCTGCATGTCGTCGATCTCGAAATGGATCGTCGTGTCGGCTAGAGCCTTCGCCGCGCCGCCGGAATAGCCGAGAAGGGCGTATGTCGACATGCCGATGCGCTTCGCTTCCGTGAGCGCCTTGAGGATATTCGGGGAATTGCCCGATCCCGAAAAGACGATGAGCACGTCGCCGGCGCGGGCTTGCACGGCGAGCTGCAGCGCGAAGATGCTGTCATAGCCCTCATCGTTGGCAAGGCAGGTGAGCACGGCGGGATTGGCCGGCAACGCATCCACGCACAGTCCCGAGCCCGGCCGTTTCGACATCGCATAAAGAAAGTCATTGGCGAGATGCACGGCGTTGCCGGCGCTGCCGCCATTGCCGGCGATGAACACCCTGCGCCTGTCGCGCCAGCAGCCTTTGAGCTCGCCGGCGAGCTGTGCGAGCGAGGCGCAATCCAGCGTTTCAATGACGCGCGCAAGACGCATTCCGTAGTTGCGGAAATGCTGCTGCGCGGCTTTGCCCTCGTCGAGGCTCATGTCGCTTTACCCGTTTGCATTGCCTGTTTGCATCCATCGCAGATTGTATGAGCGGTCCTCGTTCTTGAGGACGCCTTGGCGATACAGTCCAACGAGCTCATGGATGGCGTCATTTACAGTTTTCTTCGGCTTAAAGCCAGTGGCGAGGAGCCGATCGGAATTGATCCGGTAGGAGCGGGGGTCGTTGGAGGGAGTGACTTTGACTGTAGCGGGAACGGCGGCGACGACCTGCTCGGCGATCTCGCGTATCGCGAGATTTTCGAAGCCGGCGTTGAACACCCCCGCGTGCTCCGGATGCTGGAGGAGGAAAATATAGAGGTCGGTAATGTCGTCGATATGGATGTTGGGGCGAGTCTGCTCTCCGCCAAAGACGGTGATCTCACCGCGATCCAGCGCCTGCATCGTCAGCATGTTCACGGACACGTCGAGGCGCATGCGCGGCGAATAGCCGCAGACCGTGGCGGGCCTCACGATTTGCACGACCATGTCGTCTTTATAGGAGAGCAGGATGCGCTCGGCGCACATCTTGGTCTTGTTATATTCAGAAAGGGGAAAAAGCTCGAGCTCCTCGGTCACTTGATCGGCGTCCGAGACGCCATACACGCTGCCGGAGGAGGCGTAGATGAAGCGGCGGATTCCCGCCCTTTTGGCGCGATCCGCGAGCTGCATCGTCGCGAGGCAGCTGATTTCCCAGGTCAGCTTGGGGTCGAGATCCCCGCAAGGATCATTGGCGACGCTGGAGAGATGAATGATGGCGTCGATGCCCGAAAGGTCGATTTCCGCCGCGTCGCGAACGTCGCCCTTGACCACGTCGATCGCGGGATGCGGGCGCAAGAAATTTCCAAACCACTGGATGTCGAAAGCGCGCACGCGATGTCCTTGCTCCACAAGTTTTGGAACAAGAACAGAGCCCTTAAAGCCGCAAGCCCCTGTGACAAGGATGTGCATCCGTCCTCCGGAAAGATCGCCCTGGTCGAAGCTGCTCGAGAAGGCGCAGGGCGCAGGCCGACGCTCTTAGCTCAGTCAGGCGAGCGCCGCAAGAATTGGGTGTACATTGACAATCTTCTGGCTGAATGGCAGGAGGCCCGCGAGCAGTATTGCTATCAGTGAAGCGCTTGGATGCGCGCGCAGAGCAAAGCCCAAAACATGCAAAGGGAGGCGCATGAGCCTCTTGTCACCGGGCTTTCCGCGTCCCGCTTCCTCTTGACCTCTCCGTGAGCTCGTTATGAACATCAAATCCACAATTTATGGAGAGGCGGTCAAGTCGATCCGCGAGGCGGCGGGCGTCAAAGCTCGAGTAGCCTTCGTAGCGGGTAACTTCAACATCATCCATCCCGGCCACCTGCGGTTGCTGAAGTTCGCGCGCGAGCAGGCGGACTTTCTTGTCGTCGGAGTTTATCCTGATAGTAATCGAGGCGTCAGCATCCCCCTCGACCTGCGCGTCGACGGCGTGTCCGCCCTTGCTTACGTCGACTTCGTTGTCCGGATCGAGCGCGACGCGATTGAGTTCATCGAGGCTTTGCGACCCGATATCGTCGTCAAAGGGAGCGAATACGCCGAGCGTCACAACGACGAGGAGAAGCTCCTCAGCAATTGGAACGGTAAGCTCGTCTTCGGCTCGGGAGAGATTCGTTTCGTCTCGCTCGGGCTGCTTCGGAGAGAATATTTCGAGACCAATTTTTCGACCATTCGCAAGCCGCCCGACTATCCGGCGCGACACGGGTTCGCCTTCGCCGAGCTTTCTCAGATGCTCGGAAGGTTCAATGCGTTGCGCGTGCTCGTGATCGGCGACCTCATTATCGATGAATATGTCAATTGTGATCCGCTCGGCATGTCGCAGGAGGATCCGACGATCGTCATCACGCCGATCGAGAGCACCAAATTCCTGGGCGGCGCCGGGATTGTGGCTGCACACGCCCGCGGATTGGGCGCGTCCGTTCAATTCGTCTCGGTCGTGGGCGCGGACGCCGATGCTGCGTTTGCGCGCGAAAGACTGGATAGCTTCGGCGTTGAGGCTGAACTCGTCACCGACGACACGCGTCCGACAACCTTGAAGCAACGGTTTCGCGCGCTGGGAAAGACCTTGCTGCGCGTCAACCATCTGAGGCAGCACGCCGTTGCGCAGGGCATTTCCGCGCAGATGATGTCGTCGATACGGCGGGGCATAGAGCGCGCCGATCTCCTCTTGCTGGCCGATTTCAATTATGGCTGCTTGCCGCAGTCCCTGGTCGACGCCATTTGCACGCTGGCGCGGAGCAAGGGCGTCATGGTGGTGGCCGACAGCCAAGCCTCGTCACAATATTCCGACATTTCCCGGTTCAAGGACATGGCGTTGATCACGCCCACCGAGCGCGAGGCCCGTCTCGCCTTGCAGGATTTCGATGGCGGTCTCGCCTATGTCGCCGAGCGGCTTCGAAACCTGTCGCGAGCCGAGAACGTCATCGTAACGCTTGGGGCGGAAGGGCTGTTCGTGCGCGGCCTCAAGGGGGGAAGAGAGCTCGCGGATCGTTTGCCGGCGTTCAACAGCGCTCCAAAGGATGTGGCTGGCGCGGGAGACTCTCTTTTCGCTTGCGCGTCGCTCGCTCTCTGCACTGGCGCCGACATTTGGCGCGCCGCCTATCTGGGGTCGATCGCCTCCGCTTGTCAGACGGCGCGAGTCGGCAACACACCGCTGACCCGGGCGGACATCGAGGCCGAAATCTTCGCTCCGGAATGAGAGGGCTCAAAGATGCGCGCGCTTCTTCTCGCGGCTGGGCTGGGAACAAGGCTGCGCCCCCTGACGGATCACACGCCCAAGTGCCTCGTCGAAGTGAAGGGGCGACCACTCCTCGATTATTGGTTCGAGGCGCTGTTCGATGCGGGCGCCGAGCGGGTTCTCGTCAACACGCATCATCTTGCCGAAAAGGTGCGGGCGCATGTCGCGGGTTCGCGATTTTGCGATCGTGTCGATCTCGTCCACGAGGATGTGCTGCTCGGCACCGGCGGAACGATGCTGGCCAATCGCGATTGGGTGGGCGATGCAGCGCTCTTCGTCGCGCATGCGGATAATTTGAGCAGCTTTCCCATCGGCGATTTTTTAGAGGCGCATGCGCGCCGCCCGGCGGGCGTGCTCGTGTCGATGCTGGCCTTTCAAACGGACGATCCGCGTTCCTGCGGGATATTGGAGCTCGATGAAAACGGCCTGGTTCTGGCCTTCCACGAGAAAGTCGCCGAGCCCCCGGGAAACCTCGCCAACGCCGCTGTCTACATGATCGAGCCAGCGGTCATGAACATGATGTCGGGCTTCGGACGGAAAACTATAGATCTTTCAACGGAGGTCATTCCTCTGCTGATGGGGCGCATCCAGGCGCTGGATATCGCTCGATATCATCGGGACATCGGAACGCCCGCAGCGCTGGCCAGGGCGCAGGTCGAGTTTCCTTTCTGAAAGCGCCAAGCGGATTCACTCTAACGGCCCGCGTGGCCGATCGCCCAGACATAGGCCGACACCGCCTCGAGTTCCCGCTTCGTCAGCGGCGCGCCGCCGAGCGGGGGCATCACGCCCTGATACTGCTTGGGATGGGGCACGCCCTTCTCGATCGTCGCTTCGATCCCCGCAAGGCTTCCGTCGCTCCAGAGCCAGTGGCCCCCCGTCAGCGGGGGACCTTGGGGCGTTCCGCCGCCGTCGGACCCGTGACAGCCGTCGCACGTTCCCTCGGCCGCCTCGCCGTGGAACACTCGGTCTCCCAAGGCGACGAGCTCGGCGCTCGATCCGGGCGGGACCGAAAGTGGGTGCGCGGCCCGTCCCGCATCCGGATGGACGCCTTCCGGCGGCTGCGCCGGGCCCCCGGATGACGCGCCGCGGGCCGGCGCCGACGCGACCTTGTCGGAGCCGTCGCCGACATAGGCGATGCGCCAGATCCGGCCGTGCTCGTCATCGGCGACGTAAAGCGCGCCATCGGGACCTTCGGCTAGTCCCGTCGGCCTGAACGCCGCCTTTTCCGGCTCCTTGATCGCGCCGGCGAAGCCGTCCGCGAACACGACGAATGCGCCCGACGGCTTCCCGTCGGCGAGCGGCTGGAAGACGACATTATAACCCTCCTGAGGCAAGGGCGCGCGATTCCAGGAGCCATGGAAAGCGATGAAGGCCCCGCCGCGATAACCGCGTGGGAACGCCGTCCCGCGATAGATCAAGAGATCGTTCGGCGCCCAGTGTCCGGGGAAAGCGGCGACAGGAGACGTTCGCTTCGCGCATGGGCCCCCCTTCTTGCCGCCGTCGCCCCCATATTCCGGCGCGAGCACGAGCTTCCCTTGGTTCTGATCGAAGTAGCACTCCGGCCATCCATAATCGGCGCCCTTCTCGAGAAGCAGCAGCTCCTCGGCGGGAAGCTCCGCATTCTGCTGGGGCGTATAGAGCTTGGGCCAGTTCTGGAACAGCTGATCGCGACCGTGCTGCGTCACGAACAGGCGGCCCTCCGCGTCGAACGCGAAACCTTCGCCATTGCGGATGCCGCTCGCATAGCGCTCTCTCGGCGAAAACGCCTGATCGGTCTTGTTGGCGTCGAACCGCCACGTGCCGGCGCGGGTTTCCGTCTCGACGCAGGGGGTCAAGCCGGGAGAGAGCGGAATCCGGTTCTCTTTCTGGCAGGCGTTCGTCGCGGAGCCCAGGTCGACGAACAGCGATCCGTCTTTGTCGATGATGAAGGGATGCATAGGATGGTCGCCGGTGAGCGGCAGGCCGGAGACGACGACGCGCGGCGGCCCCCTCGGCAGCAAAGCGCCCTCTTCGAGCTGATATCTTAGAATTCTACCGTTCTCCTCGGCGTAGAGGGCCCCGTCGAAGAGCGCGATTCCGCTGCCTCCCGTTCCTCCCGCCTCGACGGTCACGCCAAACCTTGAAACCACGTCGGCGTGACCGGAGAGCTTCGTATCCCTCAAGGCCACCAGAAAGCCGCCCGGCGGCGGAGGCGCGTTCGGAAAATACCGCCCGCTCCAAGTGTTGGCGTAGAGCGTGTTGTCGGGGGCGACGACCATGTGGCGGACGTGACCGAGATTGTCGGCGAACACCGTCGCGCAAAATCCGGGAGAGAGCGAAAGGCCGCCGTTGTCGGCGTCGCACGCCCGGACTTTGGCTTGCGCGCCTTGCGCGAAGAGCGCGATCGCTGCGGCGAGCGCCAAACCAAGGCGCCGCTCACTCAAGAACTTCTTCATTGGACCTCCAGACACGAGCAAAATTATCCGTCGCCCGGGCATCTATCGACCAAAGCGTGAACTTCAAGCGCAGCCATGCTTCACCGAGGCTGAATCGATCTTTTCTTCGCCGATGGAAGGACTAATTGCGCGCTAGGACTTTTTGCGCGGCCTGACCATGGACGCGATTGCGCGAGAGGAAACGGACCCATGCAAGTCGGCTTCATTGGACTTGGACAGATGGGCTCGGCGATAGCCGAAAACCTCATTCGTGCGGGGCATGATCTCGTTCTTTACAACAGGTCGCGCGCGAAGGCGGAGGCGCTCGCCAAGCGCGGGGCGCGCGTGGCGGCCTCGGTCGCGGAGGCCTGCCAAGGCGAAGTGGCGTGGACAATGCTCGCCGACGACGCCGCCGTCGACCAGGTCGTCTGCGGTGGAAACGGAATCCTCGATTCTCTTGCGCGCGGCGCGCTCCACATTTCCTCGAGCACGATCGGGGTCGCCTTGTGCGAGCGTCTCGCGGAGGCGCATAAGGCTCGCGGTCAGCGCTTCGTGGCCGCGCCCGTTTTCGGACGCCCCGAGGCGGCAAAGGCGGCGCTCCTCTGTGTCATCGCCGCCGGCGCCCGCGATGCGATCGACACGGCGGCTCCTCTTTTTGAAGCCATTGGGAAAAGGAGCTTCGTCGTCGCCGAGACGCCCAAGACCGCGATCCTGGTCAAGCTCAGCGGCAACTTCCTGATCGCGGCCGTCATCAAGTCGCTCGGCGAAGCGATGGCGCTCGTCGCCAAAGGGGGCGTCGACAAGCGTCAATATTTGGAAATCCTCACCTCCACCCTGTTCGACGCTCCGGCTTACAAAACCTATGGCGCGCTCATCGCCGACGGCGCCTTCGAGCCCGCAGGCTTTGCGGCGCCGCTCGGCCTCAAAGACCTGCGGCTCGCGCTCGCCGCCGCCGAGGAGCTGCGCGCGCCGATGCCGATCGCGAGCCTTCTACGCGATCGCTTTCTCACGCTGCTCGCCAACGGCGGCGAAGGGCTCGACTGGTCGGCGATCGGTTCGCTTGCGGCCTGGGAGGCGGGCGCCGGCAAGCCTTGGGCCCCCGTTCAGAAGCAACGCGACGGATGAAAATACGCGGCGGATGAAAAAAATGTCGCGCCGAACAAGGGGCTGGCTGGGCGGCGGCGCGGGCAGTGCGTCCGCAAACAAAAGCGCCCTGCCGGTCCATCCGCGGTCGGGGCGCTTTCGGGCGACAGCCGAAGCCATCGTCGCTTTGTTACAGCAATTAAGCGGGCGGACTTGGGGTTTCAAGATGTGCCGCGCGGCGCGCCGACCGCCCACACGCGACGTTCAAGCGCTAACGGTCGCTTGCGGAGCGTCAACGCCTCGATCAAGCCCGAGTCTCGGGATCCTATCAGCAACGTCTATGTATTAGGGACGACGCAAGCAGCAGAGCCTCTACAATTGCGCGTGTTTTTTTTTCTTAAACTCGAACCCGCCGCCGCCTGCGCCAGTTGATTATCACGACAACCGTAAGCGACGACCTCGGTCGAGGTGGAGACTGGGAGACGCCCATGAGCTTTACCAAATTCGCGGCCAGCTTGGCCATCATCCTCGGGCTTGGTGGGACTGCTGCGGCGGCCATCGTGGACGCCGCGATCGAGGCGCCGTTTGGCTCGGGCCTCGGTTGGCAGGCCTATCGGACACCGGAGGCCTCCCGCTATCCCCAACGCGCCTTGGCTCCGCGCCTTTCGGGCCTCTCAAAGCCCTTTTGGTCCGGCGAGCAGCAGCAGGAAGAGACCGCGCCGCTCAAGTGAGAGCGCGGGACTGGTCTCGGCCCCATCTTTGGTCACGCGACGTCGCCGTCGCCTGGGCTTACGGGCAGAGGGCTGAACGCGACCGCCAAGATCTCAGGAATTCGAGAAAGGCCATGCGGGTGGGCTCGGAGACGAAATGCTCCATGCCTTCGGCGTCGGCTTCCGCGGCTTCTTGTGGAACGCCCAGAGCGAGAAGGATGTCGACGACGAGCCGGTGGCGCGCCTTGATGCGCTCGGCGAGGCCATGGCCCTCCTTAGTCAGGAAGACGCCGCGATAGGGCAAGCCCATCGCCAGCCCGTCCCGCTTCAATCGCGCGATCGTCTTGATGGCGGTCGCGTGCGAGACGCCCAGCCTACGGGCGACGTCGGTAGGGCGCGCCTCGCCGGTCGTCGCCAGCAAGTCGGCGATCAACTCCACATAATCTTCATGCAGCGCGCCTGACTGCGCCGCCCTCGCCCTGCTGAAATCGACGCGCCTGGATCTGCTCGGCGGGAAGCGAAAGCGCAGCCGCGCCGCCCGAGTTCCGATCGTTTTTTTCTCGCTTCGGCATCTTCGAGATTCCGGCGGAGCGCAAATCAGCGCGAAAAACACATTATCGGCCTTGCCGACAAATTCAAGCCGACTACATCTTTTGTAGCCAAGGCTACAGAGATCAAGCCGACCCATGCGCGCCGAAATCGCTTTGAAGCGTCGATCGCTGACCGCCCGCACCGTTCTCGCGGCTCAGCTTGCGCTTTCCGAGCAGCGCGGCGGCCTACGGGCCTCTCTCGCTTTCGCCGGTCCTGCGGTGATTGCTTCGATCGCTTACATGGATCCGGGCAATTTCGCGACGAACATCCAGGCTGGCGCGAAATATGGGTATGGGCTGCTTTGGGTCGTGCTGCTCGCCAATTTGATCGCCATGCTGTTTCAGGCGCTCTCCGCGAAATTGGGCATCGTCACCGGGAAGAATCTGGCGGAGCTCTGCCGCGATCACTTCCCTCCTCGCCTTGTCTGGTCGATGTGGGTCGTCAGCGAGATCGCCGCCATGGCGACCGACCTGGCCGAATTTCTTGGCGGGGCCATCGGCTTGTCGTTGTTGCTGCACACGCCGCTGATCGTCGGCATGACGGCGACGGCCGTTATTTCATACGGGATATTGATGTTGGACAGCTTCGGCTTTCGCCCGATCGAATTGGCAATCGGCGCTTTCGTCGGCGTCATCGGACTCTGCTACCTCGTCGAGATGTTCATCGCTCCGATCGATTGGGCTTCGGCGGCGTTGCATCTCGTGACGCCGCAGATCGCCGATTCTGGCGCGCTGCTGATCGCTGTCGCCATCGTGGGAGCGACCGTGATGCCGCACGCGATTTATCTGCATTCCGGTCTGACGCAGGCGCGCACGCCGGTGCGCAACGATCGGGAACGGCGGCAGGTTCTGCGCTATTCCAACCGCGAGGTCGTGATCGCGCTCACCTTTGCCGGCCTGGTGAACATGGCGATGGTGATGATGGCCGCCAGCGCCTTCCATGGCGGCCACAGCGACGTCGCCGAGATCGAGACCGCTTACCATATACTGACGCCGCTGCTCGGCGCCGGCGCGGCCGGCGTGTTTCTGCTGTCGCTGATCGCCTCGGGGCTGTCGAGCTCCACGGTCGGAACGATGGCGGGACAGATGATCATGCAGGGCTTCGTCGGCTTTCAGATTCCGATCTGGGTGCGGCGGCTCGTCACCATGGCGCCGGCTTTCGTCATCGTGGCGCTCGGCGCCAACGCCACCAACGCGCTGGTGCTGAGCCAAGTGGTGCTGAGCATCGCCCTGCCGGCGCCGATGATCGCCCTCATCCTGTTCACCGGGCGCGCCGACATCATGGGCGGTTTCGCCAACAGCCGTCTCACTCAGCTCGCGGCGGCGGCCGCTGCCGGCGTGGTGCTCTCGCTCAATATTTTCCTGATCGCGCAGGTTCTTGGCCTCGCCATGCCGGGCGGCGTCGCCGGCTGAGCAAGAGAGCGAGCGTGACGGAAACGACTGGCGCAAAGACCGGCGAGCCGCGATGGGAATGGCGGTGCTTTGCCCCGAGCCTCGCCGAGCTGGAGACGAAGATCGGCTCAGCGGCGCAGATTCCCCCTCACCCTAGCGAAGAACTGTATCTGGCGAACGGCCGTTCGCCGCATAACGCAAAGATCCGGGATGGCCTGCTGGAGGTGAAGCGGATCAAGATGACCGCAGCCACGGGCCTCGAGCTTTGGGAGGCGACACTGAAGCGCGACTTTCCGCTGTCCGCACCAACGATCGTCTCCTTCTTCGCCGCGCTGGATTTGGCACCTCCCGCTCTGCGGCGCGGAGCCTACAAAATGGATGAATTTCTCGCTGACGTCATTGATCGCGATCCGGCGTTTCGAACGGTCAAAGTCATCAAAGCGCGGCGTCTCTTTTCCTTTGGCGGGCGCCGGACGGAGCTTGCTCAACTGTCGATCGGCGGCGCCAGCATCGAGACCTTTTGCATCGAGGACGCAAAACAAGGCTCGCCATAGCCCGCCAGCCCCCGCCAATAAATCGCTCGCAATCCCTTGTGCTCCCTTGCATTGCGCGAATTGGCGGACCATGTCATAGACAGCGCCCGACACCTCTAGCCAAGGTCAGCCGCTACCCTTTACGCTCACCTTTTGGGAGCTTTTGTCACATGCAAAGACGCTCGCCGCTCACGGTCAAAAAGCTCGAACTCCTTAGTCCCGCGCGACGCGCCCTATGAGACCAAGGACGACGCCGAGCCAGGGCTCTACGTCGTGACGTGGCCTTCCGGCGCGAAGACTTTCGTGCTGCGCTACAGATTCCGTAACCAGAGCAAGAAATTGACGCTCGGCGCTTTGACGCTCGCCGACGCCCGCAAGAAGGCGCGCGAGGCGCGGCTCATGCGCGACCAAGGTGCCGATCCCG
The DNA here is from genome assembly GCA_963829075.1 of uncultured Alphaproteobacteria bacterium. Lineage (GTDB taxonomy): Bacteria > Pseudomonadota > Alphaproteobacteria > Rhizobiales > Beijerinckiaceae > Methylocystis. Next base: position 325,294 of record CAWHHH010000023.1, read on the forward strand.
CCGCGGCCAAGAAAGCCGTCAAGCAAGAGCGCAAAGCCGCGCAGCGGCAAGCCGAGCGCGCGGTGGAGATCGTCCCCCTCGACGAGGTCGCAACCGTGGTGGCGAGCTTCGTCGCGCGTCATCACCGCGACAACCGCACACGCAAGGCGGTCGCGAAGCTTCTTGCACAAGGAGGTCACCGCCCCATGGGCGCGGACGCCGCCTGAGCGAGATCGGCAAGGCTGACATTCACGCGCTGTTGGACGCGGTCATTGACCGTCCCGCGCCGGTTTTAGCGAATAGGATTTATGCACATTTGCAGACGATCTTTAGATGGAGCCTGGCTCGCGGTCTTATCGAGCGGAATCCGATGCGAGGGCCTGAACCGTCCGTCGCAGGAAAAGAGCCGCGACCGCGTGCTCGACGATCGCGAACTGGCGCTCGTCTGGCGGGCTGCCGAAAGCGCTCGGCTATCCCTTCGAAGGCGATCGATGCGGCTGCTGGTTCTCACAGGCCAACGTCGCGGCGAGATTTCCGGAGGGCGCTGGAGCGAGATCAACAGGGACGCGAAGCTCTGGCGTCTCCCCGGCGAGCGGGTCAAAAACAGTCGAGCGCACACCGTGCCGCTCGCGCCGCAGGCGCTCGGCATTATTGAGCGCTCTTCCTCATATCGGCGACAGCGCGGTTCATTTTCTCGACGACGGGCAAGACGACCATATCCGGCTTTTCCCAGTCGAAGCGCGCCCTCGACAAGCGCATCGCCGAGCTGAACGACGGTGAGCGACTTCCCGATTGGACGCTGCACGACATTCGCCGCAGCGTCGTGTCGGGCTTGGCGCGCATCGGCGTCGACCTCGTCGTCATCGAGCGCATCGCTCAATCACACCAGCGGCTCGTTCGCTGGCGTCGTCGGCAGTTTATCAGAGACACAGTTTTGCGCCGATGAAATGCGCCGCGCGCTCGAACGCTGGGGCGCTCATGTCGAGCGCATTGTCGCGGGCGCGGGCGACGACAATATCGTGCCGCTGCGCCGCCGCGATGGGGAGGCGTGAAGATGGCTGTCATCTTCCTCGTAGCCGATCCCGATCCCGACAAGCTGCGCGAAGCCCTGATCGCAGCACTGCGCAAAGAGCCCCCGTCGAAAGCGGTCTGTGATGAGATCGCGCGCATGCTCGACCCGGCGGGAAAGTCGGAATTCAAACTCGTCGTGCAGCGACGCAAGCGCGGAAAGCCAGGGCAGCACGATGATGCGTGGTTCGCGAAATATCGGCGCGCCGAAAAGATATTCAGCGGGTCCCCAAGCAAGCGAGCCGGGCTCGCGAGGGTGCGAAAAGCCCTCTTCACGAGCGACGTGACCGCGCGAGAGTATTACCGCACCTGGGAGGAGCAGCAAAAATTATTTTGGGAAAATGAGAGCTGAGTTTACCGCATTGATATTTCGGACAGTAAAGTCAATTCGCCGAATAGCCTTTAATTGATATAAGCTAAGAAACAGGCCCAAAAAAGCAAGATTAAACCCAATTCAGCGAATTGGGTTGATTGATTTTCAGGCTAAGTTGAATAATTCTGCTTGACGAAGGCGGGTGCGCCTTGTTGCGCCACCGCCCCGCCAAGTAGGAAACAACGACATGGTACAGACGAAGCTCCTCACAATTCGGCAGTTCGGCGAGCGCATACATCGAAGCCCACGAACCGTCGACCGCTTCTACGCGCGCGGGACGCCGGGGTTGCCCGAGATCATTTGGATGAACTCCTTGCGATACGTCACCGAGGATCAGGCCGAAAGTTTTCTCAAGGAAATCATCAAGCACGGCGCGTTGCCCGGCCAAGAGCGTGGCGACCACCGCCCGAAGTCTGCGGGCGGGCGCAAGCCGTCAGAGCGCAAGGCGGAGACGGCGTGATGGGCGAGGTGACCGCCGCATCCTTCCCACGCGCCCGATACCGGCTTCCTGATCGGCGCGCGCACGAGCGCCTCGAGCTGCGTTTCGACGGGCAGTCTTTTGCTCTGGGCATCGGCCGCTTCGACGACGGCGCGCTGGCTGAAGTTTTCGTCAGCGCGACGAAGGTGGGCAGCGGTTACGACAGTCTGGCGATCGATTGCGGAATCCTGCTGTCGATCGCGTTGCAGTCGGGTGCGGATCTGGCCGTGATCCGCCGTGCCTTATCACGTGATGCGGCTGGTAAGCCCCATTCGCTTTTGGGCGCGGTCGTCGACGCGATGCTGAAAACGACGTGAGGGCGCGACCACAGCGTCGAGCGCGTCCACAGCGGTGCGCTTGGCGAAGCGATCACGCTTCATGAAAGGAGAATGCGAAATGACTGACACAGACACACAGACGACGCCGAGTGAACGGCTTAAAGCGTGGCTCGGCACCCAAGGTTCGCAGCAGGCTGCTGGCACCCAAGGTTCGCAAGCCCATGGATAGGAAAGAGGCCGCTCGTCTACGCATGGAGCGGCTGCGCCGCGCTCGCGGTGTGTCGCCCCGTCTCAAGCTGGGCGAGCCCTGGGAGGCCGAGGGCGTCAGTCGCCGCACCTGGTTTCGTCGCCGAGCCGCGCGAGCGCCGGCGCATGCCTACTACAACGAGAGCGACCCCGTCGCGGCCCGCTTCCTGCGCCGGCTGATCGTGGCCGGCCTCATCGCTCCCGGCGTCGTCGACGAGCGTTCTATCGAAGAGGTTTCCCCCGATGACCTTGCAGGTTTTCCCCAAGTCCATCTCTTCGCCGGAGGAGGCGGCTTCAGTCTCGCGGCGCGCGCCGCCGGATGGCCCGACGAGCGCCCCTTATGGAGCGGATCGCCGCCCTGTCAAAGCTTCAGCGCCGCCGGTCGCCGTCGCGGATGTGACGATCCAAGGCACCTGTGGCCCCACATGCGTCGCCTTATTGCCGCTCGTCGACCGCCTGTCGTCGTGGGAGAGCAGGTTGCTGGAGAGGCTGGCTATGCTTGGCTCGACGAAGTCCACGACGATCTGCGAAATGAAGGCTACGCCTTGCAGGCTGCCGATCTTGCAGCTTCAGCCGTCGACGCGCCCCATATCCGGCAACGGCTCTATTGGATCGGTACGACCGAAGTTCTGGCGAACGCCGAAGGCGTCGACGGGCGGCCACCCGCCGATCGGCACCACGTTGAATGGGGCGCGAGCCAAATCGGACCCCAACAAGAAACGGGCGACTGTCTCGCTCAGCTTCCAAGCCCTGCACTATCCCAATCGTTCTGGCGAAGTAGTGAGCTGCGTCGAGGCTCAAATGGCGAACTCCGACGCGTTAAACCCGGAGTTCGCCTCCTGGCTGCAGGGCTACCCGGACGCCTGGACGCAAATTCTATTATCGGAAACGCGATCTGCCTCCCGCTTGCGCAGCAAGTCCTCGCGGCTTACCTCGAAAGCGTCGCGGAAAAGCCGCTCATAGGCGCGCGCGAGAAGGATGACGCGACATGACCTGCCCCTCTACTTTCCACCCGTCGCCGCCCGCTTTTTCCGAAAGCAACTCCTTGATGCAGCAATGCTTGCAATAAGTATTGACAGAAACCAGGGGGGCTTTTTCCGAGAAATGGCGGGCTTTTCCTCGAAAAAGTCTTAGCTCATCTCTTGACGAGCCCCAAGCCTACCTTAGAATTACGCACATGCTTCACGCGAGGAGTAGCCTATGTCCAAGCCGACGCCCGAACAGAAAAAAGCAAGCAACGATCGCTATCACGCGCGGCTGACCGCCGCGAGAGACGTCGCGATCGGCCTTTCCGATCGTATGGAGAAGCTTGAGACGCAGCAGGCGGTGCTCATCGAGCTGCTCGGGAAGATTCTCGGCGCGCCCAAGAAGCAACGCGTCGCTTAAGCCTCGACCTGCCAAGAACGACCGCGCCGGGGCGTCCCGGCGCGCGCCTAAGCTTTGACTTTCAACGAGGGGGACAAACAACCATGCGGAAATATTGCGATGACTACGAAACGAAGAAACCCCCCAGCTGCGGCTGCGGCTGGAGGGCGCTCACGATGTGACATTGGCGGGCAGCCGAAAAATCACACGAGACATATAGCGCAAATCACGGCGGAAAGCCATACCGCCTCGCGGCCGCCGCTCCGCTGGCGCGAGCCTGAGAACGAAGCCGAGCGCCTCGCCGTCGAACGCGCCACCACCGAGCGCGACGTCGCTTACACTCTGGTCATCCGCCGCCAGTGGGAAGACCCCGAGCGCTGGGAAGCCATCATGGCTCAAGCGGTCGCGGCGCTCGACTATCTCGCTGAAGGTTATCGTCGTCCTGCCGGCGGGGCTCGATCCCGAGGAGGCGGAAAACTATTACCAGTGGTGCCGGAACCTCATCTTGGTCGGCGCGTCGAGGATGGTCCATTGAGCGCGCGCCCCGCTCCCCGGCGGCGCGCAGCCGCACGCCGCAGAAAATTCGCCGAAGGCTTCGACGCCTTCTTCGACCAAGCGCAAAAAGCCGTCGAGCTGCACCTTCTCGACGACGCCGATAAAATTCAAGACATCGCCGTCGCGGCGCTTGCCGGCGACCGCAAGGCCGTCTTGGCGGCGAAAGCCATTGTCGGGACGTTCGACCGTCTCGGCGACCGCCGCTTGCCCCCCATGCTCTGCATGGCTTGCGACAACCACGTCACGCCTGAAGCGCCAGGGCCGCTGGTCCTGCAATTCCCCTATGGCGCGGGCGCAGACGCAAAAGCCGTCATCGCCAGTGTCTGCTGCCCCGCATGCGGCAAGCTGGAGCGCCCTGAACTCAAGCGCCGCCTCGTGGCGATGATCGACCGCATCTATTGGCCGGGCGTGCGCGAGATGAACCGCGCGCATGTGTCGCCGAACGCAGGGAGGGCGTGAATATGGCCGCTCTCAACCCCACATTCGACGCCTCCGCCGTCCCGCCGCGAATTGTCTTGCCGCCGCAAGGCGAGCTTCCGCCTTGCGTCGACTTCCTGAAGAAATTTCATGGCGACGCGCCTTGGAATCTCGTCGCGATCAAGGGCGAGGACATCAAAGCCTATACGCTCGAAGGCGAGAAGCGCGAGACGCGCGCGACGGAATGGGTCGCGCGCTGGAACAAGGATGGCTATGCGGTCTACTTTCACCCGAATCCGCTCAAGCGCAAGAACCGCAAGGCAAACAAGGCCGATGTCGCGAGAGCGGAATGGCTCTGGGCCGACCTCGACCCGCCTAAGAAGGCGACGCCCGAGGAGATCGACGCCTGGCGCGCGGAGCGCCTTGCGGAATTTGAAGCCGGCAAACCCGATGGCCTGCCATCTGTAACGCTGCTCATCGACTCCGGCCGCGGCTTCTGGCGCTTCTGGAAGCTGCGTGAGGCTGCGCCGACCGATAGCGAGATCGTCGGCTACGACAAGGGGAAGCCCATAATTCAAGACGGTCCCGCCACGCGGCTCGTCGAAAGCTATGGGCGCGGCATGGAGCAGGCGTTCGGGGGCGCGGCCGACAATTGCCGCAATATCGACCGCATCGCTCGCCTGCCGGGCGCGCTTACATCACAAAACCGGACAGAGCGCTCGAGTTCTGCTTCACAATCCCGAGCGACGCCTATCGCGCTCGAGGACTTTCCGCAAGGTGCCTGTCGAAAAGGAGCCGTCCGGCGGCAACGGCCACGACCACGACCCACCGAAACTTCACAGTGCACGAATTTGCGGAAGGAGAAAATCTCGAAGACGTGCTCGACTGCGGGATTATGGGCATCATTCGCAACGGCGTTTTTGAGCCAGACCGCTCCGACATGTTTCAGACCTGCGTCGGCGCTTGCTATCGCGCCGGGCTTTCGGCTGAGCAAACCTTAGAGCTGTTCTCCCGCCATGCCACGAGGCATAGCCGAAAAATATTGGCCGAAGCGGCTCAGACGCGAAGTCTTCAGAAGTTGGGATAAAGCCGTGGATTACGAGCGTCGGAAGGCCAATGGCAACGGCGAAAGCGAACCCTACGACTTCGATCCCGAGACAGGCGAGATACTGGGCGAGACGCCGCAGGCGGACGCACCAGCGGATCGCGAGAACTTCAAACTCTCCGAATGGCTCAAGCTCGACCTGCCGCCGCGCGACTATCTGATCGGCGAGGTCATGTGCACGACGTCGCGATGGATAATCTTCGGAGAAACCGGCGTCGGAAAGACTCTGCTGGCGTCCTGCGCCGCTGGAGCCATCGCTGCAGGCGCGCCATTCCTGGGCTGGGAAGGACGGCGACGGGCGCGCGTCATGTATCTCGACGGCGAGATGCCCGCCGAAACCCTGAAAGAACGCGCGGAGCTGGTCGCCACGCACTATGATCACGGCCCCGACATAGCCCTTTATTTCTACAATCGCGACCTTCTCGGCCTCGATGAAATGCCGCCCCTCAATACCCCCAAGGGGCAGAAATGGCTGTGGCGGGAAATCGAGATCGTCAAGCCAGACGTCATCTTCTTCGACAGCCATCATGTGCCTGCTCGGCGGCAACATGTCGGACGAGGAAGTTCCTGGGAGCCCGTGAAGGGCCTTATCCGGCAAATCTCATCGCGCCGCATCGCGCAAATATGGCTGCACCATACCGGACACGACGCCACGAAAGGCTACGGCACCAAGACCCGCGAATGGGAAATGGACACGGTGGTAAGGCTAACGAAAGCGAACGACGATCCAGACGATAACAGCGTCGTCATCGACTTCACAAAGGCGCGGCTGCGCACGCCGAAAAATTATAAGCAATTCGCCGCGCGAACTATCCGCATGACCGAGGACGGATGGGTCTCAGAAGGCGCGGCGTCGGTTAGCCGTAGCGGCAAAGACGACGACGTGGAAATCATCAAGCGCGAATTTCTCAATTCCTATGAGCGGCTCGCGAGGACGTGGAGCCGTCTCGAGGACTTAACGGCAAGGGGACGGTGCGCAAGGTCAAGCTCAGCGCCATTCGCGATGATCTCAAGGATCGCGGCTTCCTCGATCACACCAACGGCAAGTTTACGCCAACCACCAAGACGCACCTGCACCGAGCCAAGACGCGGCTGTTTAAGAGCGGGACGCTGATGGAGGATAAAGGGGAAATATGGAAGCTGTGATTCATACCGCAGGTTGCAATTCGCAGATGTGACCGGGGTTTTCAGCCGGGTTTCACTTGGGTGCAAGTCTTTGATTTATCTGGGTTTCAGTAAGACGGGTTTCATACGGGTTTCACTCGGGTTTCAAGCGCCAAGCTAGCGCTTGTAAGTTATTCTTTTTACAGGGTTTCAAGTGAAACCCGAAGTGAAACCGGCGTGTCGGGTTTCACCTCTCCTCCCTAGGGAGGTGAAACACGGAAGTGAAACCCGGTTGTATTTGCAACCCGGGAAGAGACTGAAACGGCCAAGTTCGAGATAGTGGAAAAGGAGGCCGGGACGCGGGACGTTTGTCCCGAAATGTCCCGTCCCGTCCCGCTGTAAAGCTTAGGCTAATAACGGCGCGCCCTGTGAGAAAAGGCCGAGCCGGAGTAGGGCGGGCAGGGGCGCGTCGCGAAAATGCTCCGGCGGCGCTTTTTTTCCTGAGCCGCCAGCCGACGCCCGTTTTTCCGCCGACCCTTTGCTTTGCTATCAACTGCTCCAAAACGCGAGCGCCTTGAAATGTATGGCTTGCCATTTGCAAAAGCCTCCTATATCTTAAAGAGGTAAGCGCGATAAGTAAGCGCTTGCCCTGAAATTCGCGCTCAAGGTTCCAATCAGTCAGGCCCCTATGACGTCGCAAGCAAATGCCGCAATGGCGACGATGAAGCCTACGGCTCGCAGCAAGATGACGAATGCCCGTTTTGCAGGCAAGGTTACTTCGCGGGCGCTTTTCCTTGATGGCGACGGGCGTTCGCCTGGAGCCGCCGCTATCGCGACCTTGTGGCGCTGTTCGCCGACGACGCCGGCGGCATTGCGACGCTCACCGAGCTAAAGCTCGGGCTCATTCGCCGAGCCGCCGCGCTGACCGTCGAATGCGAGCGGATGGAGAATGCTTTAGCCGACGGCGAAGAGATCGATATCGACCTGCTCGCGCGCTTGTCATCTCACACGCGCCGCATCAGCGAGACCATCGGGATTGAAAGGGCCAAGCGCGATAGCACCCCCGATCTCGGCGCGATCCTGCGCGAGCACGCCAAGGCGGAAAAAGCCGCCGCCAAGCCCACCAAGCGGCCTAGGGCGTCCGAAGGCCCGACGATAGCTTCCGAGCCCGAAAACGCGCCCAGCGCCTGCCCTCAGGACGATGACGACGCCCTTGAGCGGGAGGCGGCCGAGTGAACATCAAGGAAGCCCTCGCCCATCGGGACGTCTTCGCGAGCGCCATTCGCGATCCGGCGACCTTCGCGGCGTGGCTGGCTTTCCTATCGGCGCTGTTCGCTCTGCCAATGTCGAACGAAGAGGCCGAGCTATTCCGCGCCTGCACCGGCCGCACGACCATTCCCGCCAAGCCCTTCAATGAGGCGTGGTTGTGCTGCGGGCGCCGCGCGGGCAAGAGCTTCATGATGGCCCTATGTGCTGTCTTCTTCGCCGTGTTCCGCGACTACAGCGCCTATCTCACGCTCGGCGAGCGATGCACGATTATGGTGCTCGCGGCTGATCGGAAGCAAGCGCGCGTGATCATGCGCTATGTGCGCGGCCTGCTGAAGCTGCCGGTCTTCGCCAAGCTGGTCGAAAGGGAAAGCGCCGAGAGCTTCGACCTAAGCAATCGCGTGACGATCGAGGTTCACACCGCTTCCACCAAGACCGTGCGCGGCTATGCCATCCCCGTCGCGCTGTGCGACGAGATCGCGTTCTGGCCCACGGAAGACGCAGCCGCGCCAGACTTTGAGATGCTTGATTCAATCCGACCCGCGATGGCGACGATCCCTAACGCGTTGTTGCTGTGCGCGTCGAGCCCTTATGCGCGGCGTGGCGCGTTGTGGGACGCTTATCGTCGCTACTACGCCAAGGACGACGCGCCGGTGCTGGTATGGAAAGCCAGCACGTGCACGATGAACCCGACGGTGCCGCAATCCGTCATCGACGAAGCGATGGAGCGTGACGCCGCTAGCGCATCCGCTGAATATGGCGCGGAGTTTCGCTCTGACATTGAGAGCTTCCTGACGCGCGAGATCATCGAGGCCGCGATTGTGCCGGGGCGCTTCGAACTACCGCGCATGGCGAATGTTCGCTATGTCGGCTTTTGCGATCCGAGCGGCGGCGCGGCTGACGACATGACATTGTGCGTTGCGCATCGCGAGGGCGAGGTCGCGGTTGTCGATTGCATTCGCGCGTGCGCCCGCCGTTCTCGCCCGATAGCGTCGTTAGCGAATTCGCCGCTGTGCTCAAGAGCTATGGCCTCGTGCATGTCTGCGGTGATCGCTATGCGGGCGAATGGCCGGTCGAGCGTTTCCGCGCGCATGGCGTGCGCTATGTCGCAAGCGAGAAGGCCAAGTCGCAAATATACACTGAGGCCATTCCGATCTTTAGCGCGAGGCGTGTCGAATTGCTCGACCATCCGAAGCTCGCCGCGCAATTGATCGGCTTGGAGCGCAGGACCGCAAGAGGCGGGCGTGATTCAATCGACCATGCGCCGGGCTCGCACGACGACATCGCGAACAGCGTTTGCGGCGCGCTGACGCAAGCGATCGGCGGCCGTCGCGCGCCGATGCAAATCCCCGCCGAAATGCTCGATTGGGCGAGCCGCCCAGCGGGCCAGGATCGTCGGCATCTAGGACCGTATCAAAACTGAACCAACCGAAAGGAACCCACACCATGCGACCGATGCCAAGCCCCTCCGGAACGAACCACGCCCGGTTGTTTCTCTCTGACGCCTTCCCGACTTCCAACCCAACAATGGCCTTCGACGCCGCATGGCAAGCGCCATCCCTGAACGCTCGGGCGGAGGCTCCAAAAAGCGAGCAGCACCGCACGGCGCTGGGCGTGGGTGGGATTCCTGAGAGGGCGTGGGCGTTTCTTGCGACGAGACTGCTCCCCGCCGACCTCGCCCAGCTTAAGGAGGTGCTGAAGCGCGCTGCGTCGGAGCGACCGGTTGGCGCTTCGAGTATGCAGGCCATGGACGCGCACCGGTGCGATGGCAGGGTTTATTTCTCTACGTCTCGCGGCGCGATGATCGGGCGTGACGGACGGGTTGTTACGAAGCGGCCGCGACAGATGGATCTTTTTCGGGCTCAGCGTGAGTTGGACGAAATAATTTCAGGAGCCCGTCGATGAGCAAGCTCAACCCAACCCGCCAAGCGCTCGCGGAAGCGATAGCGGCAAGAACCGAAGCCGAGAAGGCGGTGGAAGCCGCCGTCGCGGCTGAGAACGACGCGCTGGATCGGCGCATTGATGCGCGGCGCGCGCTCGACGAGCTAAAGCAGCTTCCGCAGGACGACCCGGCTGAAGCTTACATTTCGGCGTTGGCGAGCGCTCATGACGTTTCGGTCCTTGAGCTTCAACATCCCGCGTCCGATCGTGCTGCGCAGCAAGCGCGGCTCGAGCAGCAAATGGAGTTCCTACAGGAGACGCGTGAGGCGTTGAGGCGTGAAACGTCTCGACGTCGCGACGTTGCTGAGCGAGCGGAGTTTCGCGTGGGCCAAGCGGCGCTCGAAGTCGTGCGCAGTTCGGACGCCGCCGCCAAGCTGCTCGACGGGTTCGAGGAATTGCAACGCGAGGTCGCCAAGCGGCGAGCTAGTTTGCGTTTCTTGAAGGCGCATGGGTTGCTTGCTGACGACGCCAAAGAGCGCGTCGCGGAGCTGCTGTGCGTCGATTTGAGCGGCGACGTTCGGCGGTCCAACGCTTGGGTGTTGGCTCTTGAGGCGCTGACCCGCGATGCTGATGCGCCTTTGCCGGATTGAGAACCAGCGAACGCGTGCGGCGCGCCGCGCATCGCGCCGTGCGCTAGCCCTTGTCATCCTTCAAGGGCGGCCTTGCTGGAAGGCTTAAAACTCCAGCCAACAACGCCCGCGCGGGCTCACTCGAGTTCATCGCGCGGGCAAGGTCGCCGCGCCGGGAGTTGGTCTTTTCGCCTGGCGCGGCGACTTCTCGAGGAACAACGAACGGCGCGACGCCTAGTCAACGCGCGCCCAGTCCCCTGAGCTTCATTCTCCCAGGGGCGCTCCGGCGGGCGAGTTCTGATCCTTCACGCTCGCCGGTTCCTATTCGCGGATGGCGTCGCGGGGTCTGCATTCCCCCCGGCGTCTAGTCCCTCCCGTCTCCAGGAGGGCAGCCGGCGCGGCGGTTCCAGAAGCTTTCTGCCGCGCCGGTTTCAACCAAGAGGTGTCGCCATGCGGTTTGTCTTAGCTTGCGTCGCCGCCGCCTGCGTCGCCTTGGCGACCGTGGGCATTGGGGGCGCGCTGGGCTGGCTGCCATGAGCGCCGCGCCTCCTCCTCCTCCGCCGCTCAGCTTTTTGGCGAGCTTGCCGCGCTCCGAAGTCGCGAAAGTTTCGCGCCGCATCACAGACCCCCGGAAGCGCGCAAAGTTTCTCGGCTTGATCCTGAAGGCCCGCGTCACGTGCCCGCCGCACGATTGCGCCAGCAAGCCGGCGGCGCTTTCGCACCGTGACAAGCTCGAAGCCTTGCCGCCCGCGCCCACTCGGTTGCCCAGCGAGCAAGAAGCCATCGACGCCTACGCCCGAGAAATGTGCAAGCGCGTCGTATGGTTCCTGAAACCGCGCGCACCCCGAGTTCGCGCTCATCAAGAAGGACAACCGCCATGGCCATCTTCGTGAAAGGTCCACGCGCATGATCGAGAGCGTCGTTCGCCTTCGTGAGGCCGAGGAGCTGGGCGTGCATCCGAAAATCGCTATCGGCAGATTTAACGGCAACGAGCTTGTCTATGTGATGACGAGCGACGATGCTGGCTGCAAGAGCTGGAGCCGCGAGCGCAATGAGAGCGCCGAATTGTTTTGCGAGCGCGTCGTGCGCGATCTCGCCGAGCGTGCGGGCTTGCCGCATCCCGCATTGGCGGCGAGCGCCTAAGCGATGCGCCCTGATACACTTGTCGCTCTCTATTTTCTCAGCGCGGTGGGCCTCCTGCTTCTCGTCATCGCCGCCGCCGTCATGTGGTGGCGCTGATGCTCTGGCGTCTGTTCGAGCTGGCTTTTGCCGTATCGGCGATCCTTTTCACCGTCGCGACGATGGCGATGCTCGCGATGGCGCTGGCGGTGGCGCTGTGAGGCGCTCCGCAAGCATGGCGGCGCAAGAGCGAAGGACCAAGCTGATAATATAAGCTTGAAGCATGGAACAAGCGCGGCCTACACGCTCGCTCGTCGCGAGCGCGACAGGCCGGAACAAAACCGCTTGGCGCAGATTTGCACCAAGCGGGTCAGCCGCAGCGGGAGGAAATAACGCTTGTGGCAAATCTGCCCCAAGCGATCATCTGCAAATATAATGAAAACAATGATATGCGCGAGAGCCGCAAGACGAGATCGCCGCAGCGGTCGGGTATTCGGAAACGCAAATTCGCGACCTCCTCAAAACTGTCGATTTCCGCGGTGACGGCACATATGCCGTAAGCGCGGAAACCCCGCTCTATCCAAGTGCTTTGGGCAAAGAGCATTCAGCCTAAGCTTGGCGATGGTCTTCCTAGCCATTACGAAAAAGCTTCGTTTGTCGCACAAGGTTCATTTTTTTCTACCTTTCCCGCAATCGCGGCTCACAAATTCTTGGACGATAGGGTCCTCTTGATTAGCCATCAGAAAATACTTGCAAGCCAAGGTTTGATTTGGTTGCATCGCGCCACCGCCTTGCTCATAGAAGGCACCAATACTGAAATATAATTCGTTAAGTTTTTCTTTTGCCTCTGTGTCACCATTGGCGATCGCCTTGAGATAATATTGGATTGCAATTTGAGAAGTTCGAGCAAAATCGTCATAGTTCCCCGCATATATATTTGCAATCGGCAAAAACACCGATTTGTTTCCTAACTGTTCTGCTCTTTTATAGAACTTCAGAGCCTTACTTAGGTCTGAATCTATTGCGCATTTGCTGCGACCGGGGTCGCAGTCTTCACCTGTCTCATATATCTTACCAAGTTGCTTTGCTGCGCTAGCGTCGCCAGCATCAGCCAACGACGTAAGACGGTCGATTTCCGATAGCCACTCCTGCGCTCTTTCAGCAGAGGTCTTAGAAGATACCATTTTGGGACCTGGGATAGCGACGGACGCTCCCTTTAGCTCCGGATAAAGATAAAGCAAGGCTACCCCTGCGAGCGCCGCTACGACAACAATTGCAACTGGATAAAACCCCCCGCTCTTTTCCGGCGACGCCGGACGTTCCAGTTCTAGCGGAGCGACAGATCCCATTCCATTCATCGGCTCTACAGGGTCCAGATCTTCGCGTCTTTTCCGCTTTTCCTCGGCGACCCCATTCGCTTTCGCCGCCTGGCTTCGTTGACGCTCCTCCTCCGCCCGATGCGCGACCTCCGCTTGTTCCCGAAAACGCGCTTCTTCCTCCGCGCGACGACGCTCTTCCTCTTGCTTGACGCGTTCAGCCTCGGCCCTTTGACGCTCCTCCTCAGCTCGACGCGCGACATCGGTGGCTTCCTGCCTGCGGCGTTCCTCCTCCACTTCTTTGGGCGACGGTCCGATCAAAGCGACGATATCCGAAATCAATCGAAGAAACGTCGGCGTTTCCTCCGTCCCGTCCCAATTCGACAAGTCAGCAAAATGCACACTTCGAAAACCCAGGGGAGGTAAAATATGGTCAATCAGGACTGGAACAAGGATGCCTCGCATCTTTGCTTCTTCAGCTTCTTCCTGGACCCAACGCGACTTGATGGAGTTCCTTGGACCAGAGCACGAGGGCACAGCGCGCGCTTTGTAGTTCCTTTTCGATTGTCTCGCGCCAGTAGCTGCCGGCGCGTATCGTCGGGTCCCAAAACACCGACCAGCCCCGAGCTCGAAGCTTTCGAGCGAAATTTTCCGCTCGTGGCCGATCTTGATTGGCGTAGCTGATAAATAAATCGGACATACTGTTTTCGGCTCCCGGCCGAGCTTAGTGCCGCCAGAAACTTTAGGGGTCTTGGCCGAGAAGGCCCCTCCTGCATTTATGGTGCGTCGTTTGGAGGCCCGTCAAGGTTCCGGCTTTCTCCCCTCGCCCCGCCCCTTCGTACACGGAAGCCCAACCATATGAAAAACGTGCCATAAAGGCTGGATTCGCACCGCCCCTCATGCCGCGGAGAGCGTCACGCGGTTGCGCCCCGCGGCCTTGGAGTCGTAGAGCGCCTTGTCGGCGCGGCGCATCAGCGCGTCGGAATTGGCGTCGGCGCCGCGTTCAGCAAGGCCGATCGAGACGGTGACCAACTCGATGCTCTGGAAGCGAGCGCTGTTTCTTACGCGGAATCCCATCCGCACCGCCACCCCTGGGGTTGCTTTTCGGCTATCACGCTTCTTTCTGAGGGAGAGGAGGCGCGCAAAATCGCCGAGGCAGCTGAAACACCTCTTAACTCTGCTACTGAAATCGATTCGAAAATCGACTAGGAAGAGCAAGGCTAAGCCACAGCTTGAGGAGCAGCCTTCGTCGAATATCTTGAGACGGACACGTTCGACTGGTTGGCGATCGTCTTGCTCGGCTGCGAGGGTGCGCGCGAGCGGCAGTTCTTCTTAATCCCTCGGGCGGTCGCCGACGCGGCAGCACGCCGCACCAAACCGACCACAAAGAGCGGGAATCAGCGTTGGTGGCAAATAGACGAAGTGAGCAAGCGGTTCCCGGAGTTCGAGAACAACTTCTCCCTCGCGCAAAAAGAGGCGCGCGCCACTAGCGGAGCCGAAGCCGCAAGTTGAAATAAGCCTATAGGTCCACTAAACTTATCAACATTGCCGCGCGCTCTCGCGAGCGCCCGGTCGACGCAGCGCCTCGCAAAGCCCGGATGTAAGGCTTGCGGGGCGCTTTGCGTGAGACTACTTGCTCGGAATGGGAGATTTCATGAGTGTGACAGATGCGACTACCGCCCTGATAGCCAACTCAAGAGGGCCGGGAGCGGCCTCTTCATTTCAAGCATTTAAAATAACTGAAGCTGACAAAGCGCAAATGGCCGAAGTCGGCTGCAATTTGCTGAAAGTGTTTCCGAAACGTCCCGGAGCTTGCATCGTTATGAGCGCGCTCTATGCGCTGGGGATAAGGAAGGCGGCTCCCCACGTTCCGACTTACGTCATAGCTGGCGATCTTTTCGTGGGAGAATCGCGCGTCTTCGGCGACGACTCCGACGTTAACGGCGAGGTTCGCTTCAGCCACTCGCACCCGTCATGGGATGGCCACGCTTGGCTTGTGGCGGGAGATTTCCTCGCCGATGTTTCGATTTTCCGCACAGCCTATTCGCCGAAAAGCCCTCCGCTCTTAGCTGCGCACGTGACTAAAGAGTTTGGAACAGGGCGGGGCCTTTTCATCTCGCCAATTGAAACGACAGGGCAAAGCGGCCTAGTCTATGTGCCAAAGTATGTGCTCACGGAAGAGCAACTTGAGGCGCTTGCTCGCGGGGCGCTGGCCTTAATCGAAACTCATTGAGAACGCCCTAATCCGTTCTCGAAAAGCACTAGCCACAGTCACCGCCCCGTCCCCGCAGCTCTTTGCCCGCGCCAGTCCGGCGACACGGCGACGCGCTTTGCGAAGCTCGCCGAGGTAGTCGCCGCTTGCGACCGCACAAACTCGGTCAACTCAAAAGCGGCGCGCCTACACGGATTTTTTTCGTCGTCGATGGCCGAATGTAATTCGGCTCTAAGTAAGCTCTTTTTGCAAACCTCTTGAATCGGTTCATTTTCTCATCGTCGGGAAACACGAAGTCTACGCGTTCACAGGAAGTCAAATACAGCCGCACCGTGCGACTACCTAAGGAATCGATCCGAGAGACCCTCTTCGCGGGGATTCTCCTGCGCCAGAGCACCGGAAAGCCGAAACGCGCGAACAGCCTACGCGGGAATGAAAACCCAGCTTCATCAGCTCGCAGTCCCAGCATTTCAGCAGCAAAACCTTGCAGTCCGAAAAGCAACATGATCACAAGCGCGACGCGTAAGTCTACTCCACATTCATGTTTATCGCAGCTGAACAAGCTTAGGACAAAAGCCGAGCTGAATAACAACCAAGAAGCGCAGCTTCTCCAAGACCGCAAGACTATCATTGTCTTCCACCCCCGTGAGAGTGCCGCAACTCCAGCCAGCCAAATTTTCGCCACGGACATTAATTTTTGGCTGAAATTCGGGCAAAAGTCGCAGCTATTTGCAGTCGAATGGTTAACGAAAATTTCATCGGTGCGCAAGCTTAGCCGCCAGAGACAGCGACCTCTTCGAGCCTCTCGCAAAAGACGGTTTCGGCCTCTACCGTGACCCCAGGCAACTCGGATTGTAGCACGTCACCCATGCGCCGGCGACGCTGTCGGATTGGAGATCGGCGATGGTGGGCGGGGCGAGGAGACGAAGCGGGCTGCCGGCCCGCCGCCGCCCCCTGTGATTCTCCCGGCCCGGCCCTGCGTCCGCTTACCTCTATGCTTACCTTTTACCTTAATCTTAGCTTTAAATACTTCCTCGAAACGCTCTTAAGGCATTAGTTTTAATGGTCATAGTAGCAGGGTTCGGACCCACGGCCTTTTGCATCGAGGACGAAGGCGCCGAGCGCATCGAGGCCGCGCTCAGGGAGTTGGGCTTGGACCCTGCCGCCAACACCAATTATCCAAACTTCTTCAAGCGATCCGCGTCTCTTGCGCTATAGGCGGCCTCGAGCGGCCTGGCGGGGCGATTTGAATTACGCGCAGCTCACTGCCGCTATTGGCGGCAAAGCGCCTGGTAATCGTGGACGCGGCGCGCATGCGCCCGCTTCTCTTCCTCAGGCAGAAACGCCGCATTGAAGGAGTTGCGCGCAAGCTCGGCGAGCGCGTCGTTGGAGAGGCCCAGCGCCTGCTGAACGGCCACGTAGTTTTCGTTGATGTAGCCGCCGAAATAGGCCGGGTCGTCCGAGTTGACGGTAACGAGCAAGCCTTTCTCCAGCATCTTTCGCAAAGGGTGGCTACGGATGTCATCGATCACCCGCAAGCGCAGGTTTGAGAGCGGGCACAGCGTGAGCGGCACGCGCTCACGGGCGAGGCGCTCCATGAGAGCCGGATCGTCCAAGGCATGGTTGCCGTGATCGACGCGCGCGACATGGAGCAGATCCAGCGCCTCGCGAACGTAGTCGGCAGGACCTTCCTCGCCCGCGTGAGCGACCGTCAGCAGTCCCTCGCTTCGAGCCCGGTCGAAGACCTCTTTGAACTTCCCCGGCGGATTGCCCCGCTCCGCCGAGTCTAGGCCCACCGCGACGATCCGGTCTCGATAGCGCAGCAAATCGTCCAATGTCGCCATGGCTTCGTCGGCGTCGCGGTCGCGCAAGAAGCAGGGGATAAGCCGCGAGCCGATTCCCAGTCGCTCGCGCCCATCCTCCAGCGCGCGCCAAATGCCCTCGAACGCGGTCTCGAAGGCGACGCCACGGCTCGTGTGGCCCTGCGGGTCGAAGAAGATTTCGGCGTGGAGGACGCTTTGCGCGCGCGCCTTTTCGAGATAGGCCCAGGTGACGTCATAGAAATCTTGGCGCGTTTGCAAGACGGCCATGCCCTGATAGTAAAGGTCGAGGAAGTCTTGAAGGTTGGAGAATTTGTACGCGGCGCGCAGCGAGTTCGACGAAGTTGTAAGGCAGCTTGACGCCGTTGCGAGCCGCCAGCCGAAACAGGGTCTCGGGCTCGATTGTCCCCTCGATGTGCAGGTGCAGCTCGGCCTTCGGCAGACCTTCAATGAAGCCTGTCATATGCCCTCTCCCACAGGGATCGTTTGAACTCCAAGCCTAGGGTTGGCGGCGGGAGCGGCAACGGCGAGCGACACAAAAGCTGGCGAATTCGGAAGCGCAAAAGTCTCTGAACTTTTGCGTAGTTTCGCTCTAGGCGGAGCAGGGACGCACAGATGGGCGCCATACGCATTCTTTTCAGCGAAGCGGAAATCGCCGCGCGCGTCGAGGCGCTCGCCGGCGAGATTGCGCAGACGATCCCCGGCGATTTCGTCATGGTCGGAGTTCTCAAGGGCGCGGCCGTCTTTGTCGCCGACCTCGCTCGCGCTTTGCACCGCGCCGGCGCCCATCCCGAGATCGAGTTCATTCGGCTCAGCAGCTACGGTCTCGCCAAGGTGAGCAGCGGCGAGGTGCGTCTGCTCGGCGACATAGCGAGCGACATCGAAGGGCGGCGGGTGCTGCTCATCGACGACATCGTCGATACCGGTCGGTCGATCGCTTTCGCCGCCTCCTTGTTGCGCCAGCGCAAGATCGGCGGGCTTTGGACCTGCGCGCTGCTCGACAAGCCGCAGCGGCGGGAAGTCGAGGCGCCGATCGATTTCGTCGGCTTTCGGATCGAGGACGTGTTTGTCGCGGGTTATGGCGTTGACCACGCGGAGAAACATCGCCATCTGCCCTACATCGGCGTTGTAGAATGAAGATGCTGCAGCGGAGCGGACAATCAGCGATTTAAGGGCTTCGCTCTGCATGGAGCGCTGCGTCGCAGGGGCCAGCGGCGGGCGTTTCGATGCTGTCCGGTCATGGCGGCGTATATTTAGCGCAAGAAGCGAGTCGTGCGCGCGAAGCCGCATCGGTTTGCGCCGCCTGCGCAGAGTAACCCGCAACGTCCCTGACTAGCGATTTTTTATCGATCGAACGGTTCCATTCGGGCGAGACGGCCCCTTGGCGGACTTCCTCAGCCCGCCGTGCGAAGCGGCTCGACCAAGCCGTCGGGGCGCCCTCTCGCCTGTATGAAATGAGCGGGCGCCTCGATCGTCAGGCGGCGACCTTCTTGCACTCTTCGGCGCAGGCCTTGCATGCGTCGCCGCATGCCTTGCACTCCGAATATTGTGGGAACTTGTCGCATTCCTTCTTGCAGTCGAGGCAGATGTTCTCCACGACCTTCGCGAGCGCGGGAACCGCGGAGGAATTGACGGCGGCCAGCGTCGAGAGAGCGCGGCAGGCGGCGATGAGGTCGAAGGACGATGTGGTGCAGGCGGCCATGCTCGTGTCGTTCATGGACAGCATGCCGAAACAGTGACGCAAGCAATTGTCGCCCTCGATAACGCATTTGCCGGCGGCGTCGCTCAGGGCCTTATATTTGGGCGGGTGCATGTGCTGCACACCCATCGCGGTTTCCGCGAGCGCAGGCATGGCTGACAGGACCGCGGCGGCCGCGCCGAGGGTCGTCATGAATTCGCGACGTTCCATTGAGAGTTCTCCCGCTTTCTTCGGCCCCGGCGAATCGGAGGGGCCCAAGGTACATACAATACAAAGATAAGCTTTCCGGCCCGGCAGACAAGCGCGCGGCGCGTTGAACGCTGTGCTTTGCGGGTTGAGCGCCGGCTTGGCGGCCCTTGTCCGAACAAGCAGCTTATGATAGGAAATCTATCAATCGTCCAAAGGAAAGCGATCGCAACTCAAGCAGAGAGGAAGCCGTGGTTTCTGTCAGACAGGTCAAGGCCGCGCGGGCCTTGCTGGCGTGGTCGCAAGGCGCGTTGGCCGAAGCCTCAGGCGTATCCGAGCCGACCGTCGCGCGTCTCGAAGCGCAGGACGGCGATCTTGGCGGGCGCGCCGACACGGGCGCGAAGATCGCCGCCGCGCTCGAGGCGGCGGGCGTCGTTTTCTTGGCCGAGAACGGAGAAGGCCCCGGCGTGAGGCTGCAGAAGCTACGCGGCTCCGCGCCGACCTCGATACCGATCGAGGACTTGAGCGCTGAAAACGACGAGTGAGGGAGAGCGGCAGGCGAGGGCGGGATTTCCGCCAAGCCAGCCCTGGAAAGCGGACGCACGCGCCCCATATGCCGCTTAAACCTCCTTAGGTGACTGGAGCCCGATCCGAGATGCGGTCGGGCTGTTTTTTGTCCCCGCGAATGCCGCGCCGCCGCCGATACCGTTAAGCCCGGCGCGCCTTACTTCGACAGGCGCTGAAGATTCTTGCGCACGCGCCTCTGGTAGACGCTTAGGGCGCGCTTGGGCGCAAGGTGCGCCTTGCCCGTGAGGACGGCCTGCGCCGCGGAGATGTTCGCTTCCCCGGCCGCCCGGATTTTCTCTTCGACCATGCGGCGGCTCTCCGCCTCTGCGGCGGGGCCGCCCCATGCGAGTTTGGCGAGCCGCATCGCGATGACGAGATTGGCATTCAGGCCGAGCGTCATCGCATCGGCGAGAAGCCGCGGCCAATTGGGACGCTTGCGCCGCATCAGTCTCCCCCTTCCTTGCGTCAGAGCTGGACGTATCGCCGCAACGACCTCTCTCATGGCGAGAGGCGCCTCTGCCGAGAGGCGCCTCGTCCATCGCCGCTGCTCCGCCTCGCCCTCCGCCGGCGACGCCAGCGGAGCGTTCCGCACTTGAAGCTTCAGGCCTTAGGCGGCAGGTTCCCGCCTGGCGTGGATTTGTCGATCGCCGTCGGCAGATGCTGCGCGAGATATTCGGCGGCCTGATCGATTGGAACGCCCGTCGTGGCGGCGATCTGCTTCAGCTTCTCCGAACCGAGCGCTCTTTTTACGTCGTCGGCGCTGATCGGCAGGTTGGACCCGTCGCCGATCCAGGATTTCACCTGCTTTCCGTAGCCCGTCTTTTCGAACTCCGCGACGACGCCTTCAACGCCGCCGTGACCCTCGAGATAATGCTGCACGACCGCGAGAGCTCCGGCGCCGACGACGCCGCCGAGAATTCCATCCAACAGTCCCATGTTTCCACTCCCTGAGTTGGCCTTCCCCAGCCAATGCTGAACTGCAGTTGCGCCGCGCGACGCAGCGTCGCGCGAGATCGATGAAGATCAAGAGTCCAGACAACCCGTCAGCGACGACGAGCGACTCTCGAAACGAAAGCTTCGCGAAGGCTCATGCGCAAAAAACCGCCGTCGCATGCGAAGCGGCGCGCGTCTTCACGAAGCCGGCTGAAGGCTCACGCCGCCTTTTTGAAAAGGGAGTTCTTGATCAGGCCGACGATCACCGTGACGATCGCGCCGGTCACGCCGCCGCCCACCGCCTGTCCGGCCGCGGCCGCAATGTCGAAGCCTCCCGGCGCCGTCGCGGCGCCCGCGAGGGCAGGGATCACCGCTTGCAATATTTGTCCGCCAACGCCGCCGCCGACGGCGCCGCTGATGGTCTTGGCGAGGGGACCGAGATTGATGTTCTTGAGCAACCCGCCGGCAGCGTTGCCGCCGAGCGCGCCAGCGATGGCCTGGATGGCTAAATCAGTGAGTATAGACATATTGCCCCCCTTCGTTCCGAGGGAACGGCGCGCGCTCCCTCAACCCCATTTTAGAAAGATGATCGTGGATCATGATAGGCTCATGACCTTGGACGTCAACGTCTTGATTGCTTCAGCTGGTCGGTGGAAGCCCAAGCGAGTTCGGACGCAGACCTCCGCCCCCGGCTCGAGACCGCCGGCCCTTCACGGGATCGCGTCGACGGATTAAAACGATATCGTCGCGCTCGCGTCAGAAGTCATGCGGACCGATGTTGTCCGAAAATGAGGGATTTTTGTCATTGTCTCCGACCCGATTTTGCGTGACGCTAATTTGAATGAGGCGTCGCTTCAATGACACGTCGCCACGCCCTCGAAATTTCGGGTTTTTCAACTGCATTTTCAACGGTATCTCTCAAGAACGCGCCCTCCGCTTCGCGACGCCCGGCAAGTTTCAAAAACGTCCGTTTTTGAGGCTCGAAGGGCTTCGGGATCGCCGGAGGGCGTTTCGTTTGAAGCAGCCGCAATGGCGCGGCCGTCCCGAGGCTCGCGAGCCTTGCCAAGCCAAAAAATAGCCCGGCAAGGGGCCGGGCTAGCTCGAAGTCTTGGGGGTTGCGGAAAGAAACGCCCCCGCCGTGGCGGAGGCCTTCCTGATCAGCGCTTAAAGCGAGCTATGCGCTTACGCGAAGAAGCGACGCAGAGCGGCCGCGATCTCGCCCGTCCTGGCTCCCGCGCCCGCGAGGACGAGGACGCCGAGGCTCAAGAGCCCCGCGCCGGGGACCGGACCGGGGGTCGCGAACTCCACCCCCACCGAATCCACATTGGAGACCCAGCGGCCATGCTTGTTGTCGTTAGGCGTTACGATTCTCGCGATCCCGTTGCTTGGGAAGTCCGTGCCTGTGCTTTCGTAGGCCAGAAGATTGTTTAGAACTCCCTCCGTAGCTCGGGTCCAGTTCCGCAAACGAGAAAGCCGCGGTGTAACCGTCCGTGCCCGTCACCGCTACAACCTGATCGGTGATGGAGCTTGGCTGGCTCGTGTTGGCGAAGGTGAAAAGCGGCACGCCGGTGTATGTTGTGGTCCCGCCCGTAGGCGTCGTCTGCACCGCCGGGAGCTGTTGGAGCGCGCTGAGGCTATAGGAGCCGGGACTGTTCGTCAGCCCGGAAAGGTTCACGACCGTCGATTGGCCGCCGGGTCCGGAGGCTGCCGCGACCCAGCCGATGACCAGCTGCGACAGATTGGAGACGTCCCGGCCCGCGGCGCCCGCATTGGGATCGACGAGCGTGTAAGCGTTTCCACTCACGGAGATGTAGGGCGCCAAATTCGTGCCGCCGAAGCTCGGGTTGAGCTCGCCGAGCGAGAAAACGGACTCCGTTCCGCCGCCGAAGGCCATCACATAACCGCGCAGCTGGGAGTTTTTGCTGTCGAAGCCGGGCGGGGTGGGGATCGCGGCGCTGCTCACGATGTTCCACAGGCTCTCGCCGTTCGTCGGCGTGACTGAACTCGGAAGGCCCGGACCGGAAACCGCCAACTGGGCGTGGGCGGGCGCGCAGGCCATGCAGGCCAAAGTCGCCGCGAAAGCCGCCGGCAGGGTCCGCGCCGCGAAGCGCGGGAAATGTAGCGAAAGTCTTTCAGTCATTCCGGCCTCCATTGCGCGACACGGCGCCGGGGCTCTGCCGCCGGCCGCGCCAAAGTTGCTCCAAGTCCTGATGATGGGACGACCCCTGACGGCGCTTGGCTCGCCTGATCGACGGCGGAGAAGGCAAGAGCTATCTATGCGAACTATATCGCGTTCTAAGCTGTCGTCAATTGATGATCCGGCATCAAGCCAAATATTTGCTGTAGTGTTGCAAAAATACAACAGTTGATTATTATCATAGCATTTTGTCTATACGTGCGGCAGCTCAGAGAAATTATGTAAAGGCGAAAGCTCCCGGTCGCCTTTCTCCAAGGCCCAGGCGCTCAGTGCAGAAGTTTGTGGGACAGACCACCGTTACGGAAAGACCTGGTCACGGTAGATCGCGCGGCGGCTGGGACGTCCATGGCGCAAGCACAGCACGAAGCTCCCGCCGGGCGCGGTCGGCCTCCAGGCTCTTTGCGATCGATAAGAGCTCAAGCTTGAATTTGGTAAACGCCCGCCTGACGCGGAACCCTTCGCTTGCGCTGCTCGGCGCGTAAAAAGAGAGCCCGGCGGGATGGCCGGGCCCAGTTGACTTTACGGGAGGGTTGTCTCGCAACTTATCGCCGACGCGCGGAGAGGACAGAGACGCGGCTGACAATTCCCGGACGATTTTCGCCATCGGCCCGCCGAGGAGGGGGGCCGCGTAGGACGCTTCACTCGTAAAGAAAGGCCACGACGCGTGCGGGCGCGGCGGAGGCGCCCTTGAGACGCAGCGGAAAGACCGCGACGTCGAAGCCGTGGCTCGGCAGCTGATCGAGGCCTCTGAGCTGCTCCATCTGCCAGTAGGGCTTGCGCCGCCCGACGAGATGCCCCTGCCAGAAGACCGTCGCGTCGTTCTTCGCCTTGGCTTCCTTGATCTGATTGTGGAAGGGACGGTCCCACCCCCACTGATCGACACCCATCACGACGACGCCTTTGTCGATCAGCCATTCGGTCGCCTCAGCGCTCATGCCGGTTCCGCTCTTCCAATAGTCCTTGGTTCCCTGCAATCGGTCGCGCCCGGTCATGATCAGCGCGATGACGCCGGGCGAGAGCGTCGCGCCGCTCCGTGCGAGGCTCGCTTCCATGTCGGCCACGTCGATCTCGTCGCCGTCGTTCTTGTGGCGCATGTCGAAGACGACGCCGGGGCCGAAGCAAAGCTCCAGCGGCATTTCGTCGATCGCCGCCGGACGGCTCCCGTCCTGGAGCGTTGGACCATAATGCCAAGGCGCGTCGAGATGCGTCGTCGAGTGGACGCCCATTTTGGTGATCGTATCGTCCGCCCAGCCCGCGAAATCCTGCGGGAAAAGCCGGAAGGGAAGTCCCAGAAGCCGCACGAGCCAGCGCGCCTTCCCATGCGCATGATGCTTGATCTTCACCCGCATGAAGAAGGGATCGTTGGGGTTGTCGATTATCTCCTTGGAAAGATCGACGATGCGCTTGGGGCGGATGGCGGTCATGCGCGGGAGCCTCTTTCGTCAACGCCAACTTCGGACAGGTTTGAACAGGCCGCCGCGGATGGCGAGCGCGCGACGCCCTTGCAGCTCATCTGTATGGCGCCCGTTCGACAATCTCATGCGCGATCTCGCCGACCCCTTCGATCACAAGGCGCAGGCGATCTCCGACTTTCAGCCAGCGGCCGATTTCCATGCCGCTGCCGCCGGGCGGCGTGCCCGTTCCGAACAACTCGCCGGCGAAAAGCGGCTCATCGCGTGAGACGAAGGCGAGCGCTTCGCCCAGAGAATAGCGCATGCCGGCGAAGCTCGTCTCGACGACGCGTTCGCCGTTGATCTCGACATGCGCCTTCAGGTCTGAAAGGCGCGGCGGAATCTCGTCCTTCGTCATCGCGGTCTCGGACATCGAGCTCAAAAAATGCTTCGCTTTTTGCGGGCCGAAGCCGCTTTGCATTTCTGCGCGCTGCACGTCGCGGGCGGAAAAATCGTTCAGCACGACGAAGGCGCCGATGGCGGCCTCCGCCTCTTGCGGCGTGGCGTTGAAGAGCGGCGCGCTCAGGACGAAGCCGAGCTCCAATTCGTAATCGAGCGCTTTGGAATAGCGGGGCGCAGCAACCGGCGCGCCGCTCGGAACGAAGGAGAGCGCGTTGCCCATGTAATAGATCGGCTGGCGATAATAGAGCGGCGCCGGCCTGAAGGCGGGAAAATCACGGCCCGTGAGGCTTTCGTAAAGGCGCGCGAGGCGAAAGGCCTTCGGCGCGAAGCGCCTCGCCCAGCCGCGCGCGGCGTCGATCGCATGGCGCTCGAACAGCATGAAGTCGCGAAAGGAGAGCGGCTGGAAGGGGAGCAGCGGCAGGGCAGGGTCAAGCCCGCGCCGCTTGCGCTGGGCCAGCTCCCACTCGGGCGCGAAGGGCGAGGGCGACGCGTCGATCCTGCGCCATTCGCCCTCGACGCGGGCCTGCGTCTCGATCGCGGCGCCGCCGGGGGAGAGCACGCGGCGAAAAAGCATGTTGCGCTCCGGGGGTTGCCGGGGGGGGGGGGGGCGCGTCGCGACCCTGCCTAAAGCTTTAGGCCGGTCCGTCACGCCCGTTCAAGGGAGGAGGGGCGGGCAGTTGGCCAGTTTGATCTGGCGTTTTCGCGCCGTAGCGCGCATAATGGCCGAATGAGCGAAGCTTTGGGCCCATTGATGACGCCGTTCAAACGCCAGGACAATTCCGGTTGGCTGGTCGTCGTCACGTGGCCAGACAGAGTCGAAGAGCGCTTGAACGGGTTTCGTTCAATGTCGGACGTGACGAGCTGGCTCGCTCACGGGGCGCCGGAATGGCTCAAGAAGCATCCTCGGAACAAAAATCCTTAGCGACCCAAAACGTCCGCGCGATCGCAACCCATGGGCGATGCGCATGGCTGGGATCGCCGCCGACGAAGCGCAGGCGCATGGCTCGCCTCGCGCCGCCTTATCCGAACTAGTACATCGATTCCGTAGCGGTTGTCATTTGTGCGGGATTCATTCTGGCGCCGCTGCGGTATAGCGTTCTGCTTGATTCGTAATGGGGTTGACGAAGATGGCGGCATGGCGACAAGCGTTGGCGTTGGTGATCGAAGATGAGGATTTGGTTCAGCTCACGACGATTGCGCGCTCGCGCACGGAGCCGGCGAGGCGTGTGGAGCGCGCGCGGATCTTGCTGGCCTATCGCGAAGAACCGTCGTTTTTCGCCGTCGGCCGGGCGCTGGGATTGCACCATCAGACCGTGCAGCGCTGCGTCGAACGGGCGGTGGCCCTCGGCCCGCTGGCGGCGCTCGACGAGCGTCCGCGGCCAGGCAAGGCGCCCCTCATCACGACCGAGGCCAAGGCTTGGGTGGTGTCGCTGGCCTGCCGCAAGGCCAAGGAACTCGGCTATCCGCATGAAGTTTGGACGACGCGTCTGCTGGCGCGCCATGCGCGCGAGCATGGGCCGGCGGCAGGCCATGTCTGTCTTGCCCAGCTGGCGCAAGGCACTGTGTGCAAGATCCTCGATCAGCATGAGGTGAAGCCGCACAAGGTGCGCTACTACCTGGAGCGCCGCGACGCCGACTTCGAGGCGAAGATGGCCGAAGTGCTGTGCGTCTATCGTGAAGTGGCCCTTCTCAAGGAAGCCGCTGAGGCAGGCGAAGGCGACGGGAGCGTCGTGATCGTCTCCTACGATGAAAAGCCTGGGGTGCAGGCGATCGGAACGACGGCGCCGGATTTGCCGCCCAAGCCTCATGAGCACGAGGCCTTTGGGCGCGATCACGAGTATGTCCGACACGGAACGCTGAGCCTGCTCGCCGGCATTGATCTGATGACCGGCAAGGTTCACGCCCTGGTCAGAGATCGTCATCGCAGTCGAGAATTCATCGAGTTCCTCGAGCTGCTCGACGCGGCCTATCCGACGAACGCGGCGATCAAGGTGATCCTCGACAATCATTCGGCGCATGTCTCCAAGGAAACCAAAGCCTGGCTCGCCAGGCAGCCGGTGGGCCGCTTCACGTTCACTTTCACGCCCAAGCATGGCTCCTGGCTCAATCTCATCGAAGGCTTCTTCTCCAAGCTGGCTCGCTCCGTGCTGCGTCATATCCGCGTCGCGTCAAAGCAAGAGCTGAAAGAACGCCTCATCGGCGCCATCGACGACGTCAACCAACATCCCGTAGTCCATTCATGGACTTACAAACTCGACGCAGCCTGATATGATTCGAACTTCCGAAACGCTGTACTAGCCCGCTAGCGGGGCGCGACGACGCTGCGTCCCGCCTACCCCTGCTCCCGCGCCGACTTCACCGCATCCTCGAGCCGCATCTGCGCCGAGCCGCGCGCCAGCGGCTTCTGCTGGCTTTCATGCGGCGCCCAGCCGGAGAGCCAGATGATTTCGATCGTCGCACGCACGCGGCCGTCGGGGTCGGAGAATTTTTGCGCATAGATTTCGGCTGCCCGCAGCAGCGCCTTCCTCGACAAGGGCCGGCGCACGCGCAGCGCATTGCCCGCGCCCATCGCATGAATCTCCGCGCAAAGCGCGAGCATCGAGTCGTAGCGAAGCGTAAAACTGTCGACGTCCGTCACCGGCAGCGTGAAGCCCGCGCGCTGCAGGAGGCCGCCGAGATCGCGCAAGTCGACGAAGGGCGAGACGCGCAGGCTCGCGCCGCCCGAAATCTCGCTCTCGGCTTCGATGAGCGCCTGGCGCAGCTCGAAAAGGCTCAGGCCGCCGATCATGCAGGCCAGAAACAGCCCGTCGGGGGCGAGCGCCCGGCGCACCTGCGCGAAGACGCCCGGCAGATCGTCGACCCATTGCAGCGCGAGGCCGGAGACGACGAGATCGAGAGAGCCCGGCGCGAAGGGCAGGGCCTCTTCGTCCGCGACGAGGCGCAGATCCTGTTCCTTAGGCCCGAGCGTGGGCGCGGCGCGCAACGGCGCCGGGCGCTGCGGCGTCGTGAGCGCGCGCGCGAAATGCGCGCTCGGCGTGCCGAGATCGAGCGCGCGTGGAAAGTCGCGCTTGATCGCCGCGAGACGATCCTCGAGGTCCTCGGCGGCGCGCGCGATCAGGAAATCCGGCGCGCCCTCGTCGAGCGCGCGAGCGAGCCTTTGGCCCAGGAGCCGTCGATCGAAGAGGCGAGGCGGAGGCTTCTGCATGTCGCGAAGGCGATCCTTCAAGGAGCTTGAGCGAATTGACGCAAAAGTTGACGGGCTTTTGCGATCGGAATTCGCGCCAGCATTCTGATCGGGCGCGCGCGGGCGCCGTGTTGCGAGGGCGCTACAATATAACAAAAACTTAGGGTTACCCCCTAACCGCGTCCCCGTTTTTAATTTCGGCAAAAGCATGGCCGAAGCTAGAATGCTTTCTACCTTGAAGTCTAAGCCCGCAAGCGTGGCGGGCGGTAGCGTCATGGAGTGGAGCGATGGTCTTGACGAAGCTCGTTTCGCGCGCGGCTCGACTGCGCGCCTTCAATCTCGCGCTGGCTTTGGCGACGCTCGCCGGCCTTTGCGCCTTTGCGCCGCAGAAGGCGGAAGCCGGCGCGAGGGTCTCCTTCCCGGATTCGGTCCAGCCGGGCACGATCGTGATCAGCGCGCATCAGCGCAGGCTTTACCTCGTCAACGGCGACGGAACCGCGATCTCCTATCCGGTCGCCGTGCCGAAGCGCGGCAGGGAATGGGCCGGCTCCACCTACGTCGCTGCGAAGCACGATCATCCCGACTGGTCGCCGCCGGCCGTCGTCCGGGCCGATCATCCGGGGCTCCCGGATGTGATCCCCGGCGGCTCGCCGCGTAACCCGATGGGCGCCCGCGCGATCGTGCTCGAGCGAAATGAGGTGGCGATCCACGGCACGACGAACAAGATGCGCGCCTCGATCGGCTCGGCCGCCTCTTACGGCTGCATCCGCATGCGCAATGAGGACGTGTCCGACCTCTACAACCGCGTCAGCGTCGGCACGCCGGTGATCATGGAGCCTTAAAGCTCCAGCAGCTCATGCGAATTTTACGGCGCGGTCCGAAAGGCCCGCGCCGTTTTTTGCATCGCAATGGGGCCGCTTGCCTCATCGGTCGGCGAGGCCGGGCGTCAGAGCAATCTTGATGGGCAGCTTCTCGTCCAGCGTATAGGGGCTCGCCTTGTTTTCCTGAACCCATCGCTTTTCGGCGTGCGACTCGAAGGGCGGCGCGAGCTCGCCTTGCAGCGACCAGAGATCGCAAGGCGTTTCGTCGATCGAGATTTCCCAATCGCACCCTCGATCCCTTACGAAAGGGGCCACCGCTTTATCGAGCGCTTTGATCCACCATTCTCGAAGCACGGGCCCGGGGACGGTGCGGGCGATCTGATCGACCTTGAAGCGCACGAATTTGTCGTGTCGCTCGCCGCCGACGAAACAATCGCCTTTGGGCACCCCCTCGAAGATGATCACGACATAGAATTTCGGAAGAGGAATGCTCGCGTAGATGTTCGTTATCCGCTCCGCGAGCGCCTTCTTGTCTTCGGCTGTGTATAGCCCTTCCGGATGATAGACCTTCCATAGCGGCATGGGTTTTCTCCCTGTTTGACGGCCTTTCGACGCCGCGGCGATCAGCGACCTTGGAGTCGATCTAGCCCGCCTCCGATTGCGAGGACCGCGGCGCGGAATGGTTGGGGTTGAGATCGTCGTCGCGATCTTCACGCCGCGGCTCGCCGCCGGACCAGCGAGGTGCGAGCGACGCGCGGGTCGCGGCGAGGATCTGCTCCGACAGTTCCGGCTCATCGACGGCCCGCGCCAATATGACGGCCCCGACAAGCGTCGCGACCGTGGTGAAGGCTTCCTCGTCGCTCTTTTGCCGCGACCGGACGCGCAGCATTGCGCTCATCGAGCCCGCAAGACGCCGAAAGCCTTCGGTGAAGCGACGTCGAAGAAGCATGCTCTCGCGCGGCATGTCGCAGCCGAGCGCCGCCAGCGCGCAACCTTGGCCCGGCCCGTCCCGATGCTGGGCGGAGAGATACCCTTGCGCATAGGCCGCCAAACCGAGCCGTTCGAGGGTTTCCAGGTTGCCGGCGAGCGCGACGCTCAAAGCTTCCGCCGCCACGGCCTCCTTCGAGCCGAACTGGCTGTAAAGGCCGCCATAGGTCAGTCCCGCCGCCTCGGCCAGCGTGTCCACGCCAACGCCTGCGATGCCGCGCTCGCGAATCAATCGCGCCGCGGATTGCAATATGCGGTCGCGATTCTCCGCAGCCTTTTCCCTGGTGACGCGCATTTCGAATCCCTGCGACTTGAGCCCATTATAATGACGGTCGCCATCAAAATCAATAGTGGCGATCGTCATTAATGCTGGTGCGGAGGGGAACCGCATGAAAATCGTGGGATGCTCTGCGCTCGATTCCAGACCGATCGGGCCGTGGACGTGGCCGCGGCTTTATCCCCAACACTTGCCTGTGGAGCAGAGCCTCATCGGCTTTACCGGGCGCGGCGAATCCCGCAGGGTTTCTCAAAACACGCAAGCAAGCGGGGAAAAGGCGTTCGCGCATTTGGGAAAGTTCGCCGAATCAAGCTTTTCCGAGTATTGTCGAAGGCGACACGATTCGAATGTCGTCGCGGTCCCTCCTCTAGTAAACGGGATGGCCGCAATGCGCCGCTTTTGTCCTTCGCCGCGTCCGTAAGACTTGAAAACAAAGGTTGGCACATGCTCACCGCAGCCGAACAGGACACGACCCGCTCGCAACATCCCGTCGACGTGGTGGAGCAGCTCGCCACCAGCAATGACTGGGTTTTCGACCGCGAGGAGGAGGACGAGATCTCGATTTCGGTCGCCGGGCGCTGGACCGAATATCGTGTGGCCTTCACCTGGCTCTCCGACATCGAGACCTTGCACCTCTCCTGCGCCTTCGATCTCAAAGTTCCGGACCGGCTGCGCGGCGAGATCGGCGCGCTCGTCGCGGCGATCAACGAGCAGCTTTGGGTCGGCCATTTCGACGTCTGGCGCAAGGAGGGCGTCGTCATGCATCGTCACGGGCTCATGCTCGTCGGCGGGGCCGAGCCCTCGCGCGCGCTCTGCGCCGCCCATCTCGACAATGCGCTGCAGACCTGCGAGCGCTACTATCAGGCGTTCCAATTCGTGCTCTGGGCCGGCAAGAACGCCCGGGAGGCGCTCGAGGCCGCAAATTTCGAGACGAAGGGCGAAGCGTGAGCGGATTGTCCGCCGAACTCTCGGATTTTGCGCGTAAGCTCCCCTCCCCCTTGTGGGGAGGGGTTGGGGGCGGGGGTCGCGCGATCTCGGGATTCATCCCGCGACCCCCCTCCCTAGCCCTCCCCCGCAAGCTAGCCCTCCCCCGCAAGGGGGGAGGGAACCAGCCGCTTCGGCTCGACCCGTGCGCTTTGTCATGGCCCAATTAAGTCCTGTGGACAGCATCGCCTTCGTCGGCGCCGGCAAAATGGGCGCGGCGCTGCTCTCGGGGCTCGCCCGCGCCGGCGCGCCGGGGCGCGTGGAGGTCATCGAGCCGCATCCCAGCATCGACGTCGTGGCGCTCTGCGACGCTCAGGGCTTCCTCCTTTGCGGCGAGCCTCCCGCAGGAGAGCCGCCGGCCGGAACGCTGCTGCTCGCGATCAAGCCGCAGATGCTGGAGAGCGTCGCGCCGACGCTCTCGAAGCTCGTCGGGCCGGAAACGCTCGTCGTCTCGATCCTCGCCGGCAAGCGGATCGCCGATCTTTCCGCGAGGCTCGCCGCCAAGGCTTTCGTGCGCGCGATGCCGAACACTCCCGCCGCGATTGGGCGCGGAATCACCGGCGCCTTCGCCAATGCCGAGGCGAGCGAGGCGCAGCGCGCCCTCGCGCAGCGCCTGCTCGCTGCGGCCGGCGACGTCGTGTGGGTCGAGCGCGAGGAGTTGATCGACGCGGTGACGGCGGTTTCGGGCTCGGGGCCGGCTTACGTCTTCCTTCTCGCCGAGAGTCTCGCGGCAGCGGGCGCGGCGGCCGGACTGCCTGAGGATCTGGCGGCGCAGCTCGCCCGCGCGACGGTGAGCGGGGCAGGCGAGCTGATGCATCGCACGCCGGAGCTTTCGCCCGCGACCTTACGCGAGAACGTCACCTCGCCCGGCGGCACGACCGCCGCCGCGCTCGCGGTGCTGATGGCGCAAGACGGGCTCGCGCCGCTGATGACCCGTGCGGTCGCCGCCGCGAAGCGCCGCGCGACGGAGCTGTCGGGGTAGGGCGCGCTTCGAAATCATCGGCAACCTACAAAGCAAAGGCGCCTCCTTCTCCCGCTGGTGGGAGAAGGTGGCCCTCGCGTTAGCGAGGGTCGGATGAGGGTTCTCTCCAGTCCCTTGCCAAACGAACCGCCCGCGCCGATCCTTGCGCCATGCCCGCGCGCGTCTCCAAAGAGCGAACCACCGTCGCCCGCGGCCTGCGGCGCGAGATGACCGTCGCAGAAAGCATTCTTTGGCGCGCGCTGCGTGGCCGCCAATGCGACGGGCTCAAATTTCGCCGGCAAGTCCCTATCGGTCGTTTCGTTGCGGATTTTCTCTGCGTCGAGCATCGGCTCATCGTCGAGCTCGATGGGCCGCCGCATGAGAACGAGGAGCAACGGCGCCATGACGCCTCACGCGACGCCTGGCTGCGCGAGCATGGCTATCGCGTGTTGCGGATCGGCAATGAGCTCGTGATCGGCGGCGGCGACATGGCGCTCGACAGGATCCGCGCGGCGATTGCTGAGTGATTTTTAGCGAGCGGGATTGGGGCGGAGAGAGCCCTCATCCGGCGCTTTGCGCTGCGTTCTCCCGCAGGCGGGAGAAGGAGCGCGGCGGAGCGATTTCGCTCAAATATCCACGAATCTAAAAAGCAAAGGCGACCCCTTCTCCCACTTGTGGGAGAAGGTGGGTTCGCGAAGCGAACCCGGATGAGGGCTCTCCTCCCCAACCCCTCTCTATCCTTGATCCGCGCCTCAACCTCGACGACAGCAACCTCCGAGAGATTTCGCTCTCAACCCAGCGTCCCTCATCCGACCCGGCTTCGCCGGGCCACCTTCTCCCGCGAGCGGGAGAAGGTTCGCGCCCCTGCCATTCAGGCGACGGGCGCCCCGAGAATCGCCGCTTCGGCGTCTTCGAGTTCCTCTTTGCGGCGCAGATAGCCGTGCTTGACGATCAGCCGCCGCGCCTCGGCGAGGTCGGCTGTCGCGGAGTCCCAGGGATAGGCGGCCGGGCGGTCGGCGCCGGCGCCGAACAGGCGGGCGCGGTGGAGATGAATATCGGCCAGAAACAGCGGCATCGGCCCGCGTTCGGCGATCTCGAAGGCCTCGTCGAGGTCTTCCTGCGCGCCGGAAAACTCGCCGTCGAGCCGGCGCAGCCAAGCGCGGGTGAGCAGGCCGCGGGGGAGGTGATCTTGTGTGCCGGCGCGGCGGAGGCCGGCCACGGCGTCGCGCAGCGATCGCCGGCAAGTCTCGCCGGGCTTCGCTTGCGCCAGAACCGCCGCATAAAGCGCGGCGCGGCCGAGTGTGAGATGATCGAGGGCGATGCTCAAGATAGTCAAGATTGTGCCTGCTCGACCCACCTGAGCGTTTGCGTCGCGCGTTCGGAGACGGCGCGGCAGGAGTTGATGAGGGCTTCCGGCGACTCCGGCCCGTCATTGCGAGCGCGAGCCGCGGGGGAAGCCATCCAGGGGCCGCCCGTGATTCCTGGATGGCTTCGCCTGCGGCTCGCAATGACGTTGGCGGAGATGACGGCTGGACCATGAACCGCCAAGCGGCGCGCTCGGCAGGGCCAAGGAGCAGATCGCAATAGCGGAAGCCTCGCAGCGAATAGAGCAGCGGGTAGTCGGGCTGCTGCTCCGCCTGCATCGCCTCGGCCTCGGCGAAGCGCGCCGGCCGTCCGCGCCCCGCCTGATGCAGCGCGTCGGCATGGGTCGCGCGTTTGCTCATGCTCTGAGCCCAATCGCCGCTGCGGTCGGCATGGGTCACGGAGACTTCGGCGTCTTTGACGGCCCCCGCGACGTCGCCCAGCGTCAGCTCCAGCTCGCTCAGATTGCTGGCGGCGGTGGCCGCGTTTTTCCAATTCTCTCGCTTGACGTCTGCATCCAGCCCGGCCCGCATCGGCTCGAGCGCCTCGGTCAGCCGCCCCAGCGCGCGCAGGTTGAAGGCGGCTACGTTCAGCAGCCAGGCCTGATCGGCTGGCGAGAGCCGGTCCGAGACGCGGCTCCAGGGCGGATCGAAGAAACAGGCGACGGCGCCGAGGTCGGAGCCGAAAGCCCCCAGTTTGTTCGTGCTGTAGAACCCGTCGCTTCCCGTCCCGCGCAGAATGCGTTCAAAGTAAACCTTGTCACACGCCTCCTGCTGCATCCCCGCCTGACAGCCATGCGCCACGGCCTGATAGAGCGGCTGCAAATCGTCGAGCGTGGGTTTTTCCTTGTCCTTCGTCGTCTCGCAAAGATGTTCGAACAGCCGTTTGTGCGCCGCCTGCCAAGCCGCTTGGTTCTTGCGCAACTCTCTCGCGAAATATTCGCGCAGCAGCGGATGCGCGTCGAGCGAGACCAGCGCGCCGGATTTGTCGCGGTTCACGGTCAAGAGATTCGCTTCCTCCAGCCGCTTTAGCGCGATGTTGCGCTGCGCCTCAGCGATAGCGACCAGCGGCTCGGTCAGGCCCGCGATCGCCGGGGCTTTCCACAGCGCGTCCAGACAGCCCGCATCGGCCGGCCGGTCGAACAGCCCCAGCAAGCGCAACATCGCGAGGGCGCGCTTACCCTTCTCGCCCTCGCTCTCGAACCATTGTGCGTAAGCGTCCATGGCGCGGAAGGCGTGGCCGTTCAGCTCTTCTTCATCGGCCTCTTCCAGCTTCACGAGATCGCGCTGGCGAATGTCGCCGCCATGCGCGTCGCGCAAGAATGAGCCAAGCAGGTTGAGGGTCAGCGCATGGCCCTTCACATCCTCGACGAGTTTTTCATATTCCTTTTGCGTCCCCTTGACGCCGAGCGCGCGCAGCAGCGCCACGCCGGCTTCCTTCGAGAGGCGCTTGAGCGCGATCTCCGGGGCGGCACCTTGCCGAAAGGCGCGCAGATCGGGAATCGAATAGCGCGTGGTGACGACGCAGAGGCCGCGACTGTTTTGCGCCAGCCCCTTGAGCAGGGCTTTGAGCCCCTCGTCCTTGAGCTCGCCGGGCGTCGGCGAGGTTGGCGCATATTGCAGCGGCTCCAGCCCGTCGAGAATGAGCAGCGCGCGCTTCTCGGCCACGAGCTGCGCCAGCCGCTTGCCCTTGTCGAAGGCGCTCTGCGCGCTTTCCGCCATCGCCGCATCGCCGAAGAAGGCAAGCGCCGCCCTCAGGAACAGATCGGAGGACGCCGCCATCTGCTCGCGCGTCCCCTGGCTATAGAAGGACCAGGCGAAGGCCGCCTCGCAGCCGGGCCAACCCTTGTACGCCAGCTCCGCCGCCCAATGCGCGACGAGCGAAGTCTTCCCCTCGCCGCCGAGCGCAACGAAGGTGAGGACATTCGGGCGCGGCGTCGCGTCGGCCTGCGCCTGCGCCCATGCGTCTTCGAGAAGCTTCGTCTCCGCCTCGCGGCCGATGAGTTTTTCGGGCGAGTAGCGGATGATGCGGGAGATGTCGAAACCGCCGCGCGCGGAGGCTGATTTGTCGACCGGACTGGCTGTTGAAGGAGGCGCGCCCGTCGAACTAAGCAAATTGCGCGGCGGCAAAGCGGGTGGCGGTGACAGGATTGGTTTGATGACTGCGGGCTGTTGCGTCAAACGGCGAAGAAGCGATTCAAATTGTTCATCGGCAAGATCAAATGCAGTCAAGCGGTAGGCTGCGTAGCCACGCATTGGCACAACGATGTTGTCTTCGCTGGCGCCCTCAAGAAGCACCGGAATGAAGCGCGCGTTTAGCTTCGCATCGTAAACGTAACTGTAGATGATCCCGCCTTCCCAAAATACCCCGCGTCCTTCGTTGGCAGGAACCTGGCCCTCGATGCGGTCATGATAGGACTTGGTGCAAATCATCAGCACATAGGCGGCGTTCTGCGGACGGAGCTGCTCCTCGCACCATCGCGGCCACCCCTGCGGCGGCGGGGCGTGCTCGTGGTATTGATCGAGTTCGGCGTCTATTCCATTGTCACGCAGCGCATTGGCGAGCTGCAGCACCCGCTGCTTATGGGCTGGCGAGTCATGGCTGTAGCTGATGAAAACCCGGACCGGGGATGCAGTGGAATTGATTGAAGTCATAGTCGTCAGTCGCGCTTAGGAACGTGAACCTATAGCACAATCGTGACTGAGGCGGAGGCGCCCCTCATCCGGCGCTTCGCGCCACCTTCTCCCGCGAGCGGGAGAAGGAGCGGCGCGGCGCCGTTTCGCTCAAAAAATTCACGAATCTAAAAAGCAAGGGCGTCTCCTTCTCCCACTTGTGGGAGAAGGTGGGTTCGCGAAGCGAACCCGGATGAGGGCTCTCTCCGTCCCAATCCTCTTGCGTAACGAACCGCCCGCGCTGAACGCTCCCCGCGCTCACCCCGGCAGGCGCACCGTCGCCGTCGCCATCGCCGCGACGCCTTCGCCGCGGCCTGTAAATCCGAGCTTTTCCGTCGTCGTCGCCTTCAGCGCAACGCGCTCTTCGGCAATGCCCAGAATCTTCGCGAGGCTTTCGCGGATCGTCTCGCGATGCGGGCCGATCTTCGGCGCCTCGCAGATCACCGTCGCGTCGACATGGGCGATCATGCCGCCCCGCGCTTTTACGCGCGCGACTGCATGCTCGAGGAAGACCGAAGACGCCGCGCCCTTCCACTGCGGGTCGGAGGGCGGGAAATGCGCGCCGATGTCGCCCTCGGCCAGCGCGCCGAAGATCGCGTCGGTGATCGCATGGGCGAGCACGTCGGCGTCGGAGTGGCCGGCAAGCCCGCGCGAATGCGGAACGGCGACGCCGCCGAGATAAATCTCCGTCCCCTCGGCGAAGGCGTGCACGTCAAAACCCTGGCCGACGCGCACATCGGGCAGGGCCGCCAGAAGCTCGTTCGTCGCGCGCAAGAAATCCTCCTGCGTGGTCAGCTTGAAATTCTTGGGGTCGCCCGCGAAGATATGCACCGTCGCGCCCGCCTGCTCGGCGACCATGGCGTCGTCGGTGAATTCGACCTTGGAGCCCGCGCAAGCGCGATGCGCGGCGAGGATCAGATCGAAAGAGAAAGCCTGCGGCGTCTGCACCCCGCGCAGCCGCGCGCGCTCAGGCGTCGAGACGACGCGTCCCGCGGCGTCGACCTCCTTGATCGTGTCGCCGATCGGCACGCCCGGCGCCGCCGCGCCGAACTCGCGCGCCGCGTCGATCGCCCGCTCGATCAGCGCCGCGTCGGCGAAGGGCCGGGCCGCGTCGTGGATCAGCACGATCTTGGGCCGCATCTCGAGCTTCGCCAGAGCTTCGAGCCCGTTCCTCACGCTCTCCTGGCGCGAGGCGCCGCCTTCGGCGGGCTTTGCCAGATGACGGCGCGCCACCTCCGAGAGCTCGGCGACGCAGGCTTCAAAGGCGGCCCCGTCGTCTGCATGGATCACCGTCTGTAGCAGGGCGGAGGGCGCCGCCGCGTGCAGCGCCTCGAGAGTATGCGACAAAAGGCTTTTGCCCAGGACCGACCGGTATTGCTTGGGCCCGCCCGCGCCGGCGCGTACGCCGCGTCCCCCGGCGACGACGAGAAAGGCGAGGGAGGAGGGGGCGCTCATGCGTGAAAGCCTAGTCGCCTTTTCGCCGTGGCGTCAATCGGCGGATCCGAATGGATCGCCGCGTGCGGCCTCGCACCGATTTTTGTTCTTTCTCAACCTATACCGCTCAGCATGCGGATTCGCTGACGTTCGCCGGATGCGAAAAGGACGGGAGGAGAAAATGGGCAGAGGCGAGATCAGGAAGCTCAATCTCGAGAGCCGCGAAAGCTTCGTCGAGGCGCCGCGCGCGCCCCGCGAGCGGCCGATCTGCCAATGGATCCACGACGCCGAGGAAGGCCAGCTCGCCGCGCGCTGGCTTTTCGAGAGCGAAACAAAGGCCGCTTCCGAAGACGCGAACTATACCCAGGCCGCCTGAGCCGGCCTCGCCGGAGCTTCCTCGCCGAGCGAAAGCAGCCGCGCCTGAAGATCGCGATAAAGCTTCCGATGCGCCTCTCGCTGGGCTGTCGAGGCCCGCATCAGCCCGCCATGGACGGGATCGAGATGGTCGAATTTGCGCCCCGTAGCGTCTTCGAGATTCTCGTAAAACCAGCCTCCCGGCGCGAGGCGCTCGTTCGAAAGCACGCCTTCGCCGCCGACCCTGTGCCGGCCGGCCAAAAACGGATAGCGTTGCGAGATCGAATTGACGCAGCCATCGTTCGCCCGCCACTGCTCCATCGTCAGCTCGCCTTCGCCCCAGCCCTCGATCGGCGGCGCCGCAAACTCCCCGCGATTGCAGATGTAAAGGCCTCCGTAGGGCTGCCTCACGATCATCGCGAGGTCCGGCCGTTCGACCAGCGGAAGGAAGGGCAGGGAGAAGCGGCGCTGTGGGGTCGTCGCGCAGGCGACGAAGGAGAGATAATAAGTCTCGAAGAAAGTCTCGCATCGCTCGAGCGTGCGGCGCGCGCCGTGCAGCGTCATGTCGTGGAGGAGATTGTCGTCGCTCGCGGCGAAGCGGCTGAACGCCGCGTGATCTGACGTCTCGCCCTTCGCTTCTGGGCCGATCCATTGGTCGAGATGAAGGTCAAAGAGCGGCGGCGAGCCGCGATGGAGGACGCGCGCCAGGAGCGCCAGAGCCTGGCCGACCAATGCGCTGGGGCGCGCCTGTAGGCGTCCGGTGGCGTCGTTGCAGAGATTGTAGGCGAGGGTCGAGCCGTTGAGCGCGCCGGCGATCGAGACGATCGCCTCGACCCAATTGGCGTTGGAGCCGAAGCCCCAAAAGTCCTCGGCAAGGAGCTTCTGCAAGAGCAGCGCGGTCGGAGCGCCGGCGCTGTGCCCGACGAGGACAACCGGATTTTCCTCAGACCAGTCGGACAGAAAGCCGCGGCCGGAGAAATCGCGCGAGAAGCGCGCATGGCCCGCTTCGCCGCTATGCGCCTCGCCATAATCGATCCGCGTCCCCTTGATCTGCGCGAAGACCTCGCAGGCGCGATCATGCAGCGAGCTGATGGGGCCGCATTTCGCCTCATGGACGCCGAAGGGGGAGCCCAGCTGGCGCAAAGCCTCGCCCCAATAGGGATACTTGCCGCCGAGGTCCTCAGGCCCCCAGCCGCCCATCCCATGAATGAAGACGATCGTTTTCGCGCGCACCGGTTTTTGACCCCCTCGCGGGGGTAAATGCACATGCGCGGCCCGGATTTAAAGGGTTTGGCGCGTCCCCTCTCCCCGCGAGCGGGGAGAGGGTTAGGGTGAGGGGCCAGGCGTTCCGAGGGCGCTCCCTTCTCCCATGGGGAGAAGGACGCGCTTTGCTTCATAAGCCGCAGCATTCGTCTCCAGCAGATGTGTGACTACCTTAGCCCCCAAGCGGGGAGAGGGTTTTGCGGCGCTCCGGAACTCATTGACGGTCTGCGCGTTTCTGTCACCATCATTGTCGCCGGCGCGAATCAGGCCGACCCTTTTTTGCGGCGCATTTTGTTGTAAGCCGCAAGGGCGCAGTTTTTTAAGGCGCCGCGCGAATAAGCAGATTGCGTGATGCGGCGCATTGTTAGGCAGCGCGCATTTATTAATAAATCGTTAACGGCTGAACCGACCATCCGGGCCTTATACGCCTTGCGCCGCGGCTCTGGGAGCGATTGACATTACTCGTGGTTGGCTCAGTGTTGCGGCCGTGACGGAGAGTCGCGATGGCCAAGATTTTCATCAGCTATAGCCATGAGGACGAAGACTGGCTCAACTATGTGCGCAGCCATTTGCGCACGGCCGAATTCGCCGGCGCGTTCGAGCTTTGGGACGACCGCAAGCTGATGGGCGGGGACGACTGGGAGGCGGAGATCGCCAAAGCCCTCGCCGAGTGCCGCGTTTGCATCCTCCTTGTCTCGCGCCACTCGCTCACGTCGGACTACATCAACCGCGTCGAGATGAGGACGGCGCTGGAGCGCGCGCAAAGCCAGGGCGTGCGCATCTATCCGATTTTCGTCTCCTCGACCTATGTGCCGAACGATCATTGGTTGAAGAAATTCAACTGGCGGCCCACAGATGGAGAGCCTCTGCAAAGCCTGCCCAGTGAGAGGGACGAGCGTGACAAGGCCATGGTCGCGATCGTCGCCGAGATCGTGGAGCTCGCGGCGGCCTCTCCGCGCGTTGGAGCTGCCCCGCACGCTGCGGCTCCTATCATCGACCTCTCCGCGCTGCCCGACACCTCGCTCGTCACGCTTCGCGGGCGCGAGGCGGAGCTCGCGCGCCTGAATGTCGCCTGGGACGATCCCAGCATTCACGTTTTTTCCGTCGTCGCCTGGGGCGGGCAGGGGAAGACCGCGCTGGTCTCGACCTGGGTAGATCGCCTCAAAGCCGAAGGCGGGCGCGGCGCAGAGGCGCTGCTCGCCTGGTCCTTCTACGACCAGGGCTCGAAGGAGCGCGCTGCCTCGGCCGAC
This sequence comes from uncultured Alphaproteobacteria bacterium, assembly GCA_963829075.1. Classification (GTDB taxonomy): domain Bacteria; phylum Pseudomonadota; class Alphaproteobacteria; order Rhizobiales; family Beijerinckiaceae; genus Methylocystis. The sequence goes on from CAWHHH010000023.1 coordinate 365,489, forward strand.
CGCTTCCTCGACTGGGCCTTGAAGAAGCTCGTGCTGCCGGACCCTGGCCCCAGCGCGACGGCCAGGGCCGAGACCATCGCTGAGGCGTTGCAAGCGCGCCGCGTGCTGCTCATTCTCGACGGTGTCGAGCCCTTGCAGCATGGGCCGGGGCCGCAGGAGGGGCAGCTCAAGGATCCGGCGATGCGCGTGCTGCTGCGCCGCGCAGCGGCGGATGGGGTCGGCGGACGCATCCTGCTCACGACACGCCTCGCGGTCCAAGACATTGCCGGCAGGAGGAATGCCGGGGCCCCGGTGCTCGATCTCGCCGCGCTCTCGGAGGAGGCGGGCGCTGCGCTGCTCGAAGACCGCGGGTGCAAAGGTCCCTCGCGCGAGCTGCGGGCGGCGGCCAAGGAGTTCGGCGGACACGCGCTGGCGCTGACGTTGCTCTCGGGCTTTCTCGTGCGCCGTTGCGACGGGAACATCCAACAGCGGGACCGCGTCAAAAGGCTGTTCGCCTCCGGAAGGCCGATCAATCCCGTTCACGCCCAAGCCCAAAGCGTGATGCAATCCATGGACGAAGAGTGGCTGCGCGACGCGCCGCTGCATGCGGCGATCATGCGCGCCATTGGCCTCTTTGACCGCCCGGCGAGCGGTGAATGTCTCGAGGCGCTGCGCCGCGAACCGGCGCTGCCGGGGCTCGAGGCGTGGCAGACGGCGGACGGAGACGCGTGCGCTGACGCCATTTTCGAGCTGCGCGAGGCTGGGCTGCTGTTGCGCGAGGACGAGCAGGCGCCGGCTACGCTCGATGCGCATCCACTGGCGCGCGAATGGTACGGCGAAAAATTTAAGCGAGAGAACGAAGCCGGCTTCGAGGCGGCGCATGGACGGGTCTACGAGCATTTGCGCGATACGACCAAGGAGGGCGATCCGCCGGAGGACATCGCTGCGCTGGGGCCGCTGTTCCAGGCCATTGCGCACGGCTGCAAGGCCCGGCGCCAGCAAGAGACGCTCGAAGATGTTTATATCGGCCGGATCTGCCGGCGCAGGGCGGACGGTCATTTCGGATCGCATGCGCAAGACAGGCTCGGCGCGATCGGTCCTTCTCTCGCGGCGCTCGCTTGGTTCTTCGACAAGCCTTTCGAGACACCGCATGTGGGCCTAACAGCGGAGGCTCGAGCCCTGGTTCTTAGCTCGGCGGCGATTTGCCTCGGCCTTCTCGGCCGCCTGGGTGAAGCGCGTGGCCCGCTGTACGCTGCACTGGAGATGTTTGTTGCTGCGAAATCCTGGCCTAGCGCCGCTGACGCCGCCGGCAAGCTTTGCGTGGGTGAATTGGCGTTCGGCGACACCGCGGCGGCAACGAGCTGCGGTGCGCGCAGCGTGGGCTTCGCTGACGAGAGCGCAGACAAAGATCGAATGATCGTAGCCCGCGCCTATTTCGCTGCTGCGTTGGCGGCTGCAGGTGAAGCGGCGCGCGCGCGGGCGCTCTTCGCCGAGGCCGAGGCGCTACACGAGAAGCGCCAGGCGCAATATCCGCGCCTCTTTTCTGTTGAAGGCCCGGCCTTTTGGGATCTCTTGCTCGGCGAGAGGCGCTTCGCGGAGGTCGCGGAGCGCGGCGCTTATGCGCTTGCCCTTTCTGAACACAACCAACGGCCTTTCGACATCAGTCTGGGCCGACTGCATCTTGGCCGCGCTGCGCTCGGCCTCGCTTTTTCCGCGGCGACGCCCGGCGAAAGGGAGCCGCAGCTCAGCGACGCCCGGAGGCATTTGGACATCGCTGTCGCCGAGCTACGGCGTTCAAACGTGGCAATCTACATTCCCCGTGGCTATCTCGCCCGCGCCCGTCTGTGGCGCGCCGAGGGCGATTTCGACGGCGCCCAGCGCGATCTCGACGAGGTGCTCGAAATCGCTGAGCCGGGGCCGATGCGGCTGCACCTCTGCGACATGCATATCGAACTCTGCCGGCTGGCCTTAACTGAGCGCGACGGCTTTGCGCCGCTTAGCCCTTCGCCGCCAACGGCCGTAACCGGCGAGGCCCGCGACAAACTCACCCAAACCGCGCGCCAGGAGCTCGACAAGGCGGCGGTGCTGATAAAGGAGTGCGGCTACGACAAGCGGAATGCCGAGCGCGACGAGCTTTATGAAGTCGTCGCCGGCAAGCGCGTCTTCCGCGACCTGCCGATCCATGTGTGAAGCGCGCGATTCCTTCACCCATAGGGAGAAGGATGCGCCCTACTTTCAGAACTTTTCAGAGGCGCAAAAACCGAAAGTCCAGTCCAACCCGGGGCTCTCCGCGGCCGCCTTCTCCCCATGGCAGAAGGACGGGCCCTTTCCGGATAGCGATTCGCCGCCATTGACCCCGGAGCCTCCCGCCCGCCATGCTCAGCCTTGTTGATTCTGGAGCGCAGCGTGGCGTCCACATCTCCTTCGGAAGCCTTTCTCGGCGTCGAAGCCTCCGTCGGCGGGCGGCGCTGGACGGCGCGGCTTTCGCGCGAGGGCGAGGGGCTCGCCGAAGCACTCGTCTCAGCCCACGGTTATGACCCGCTGCTCGCGCGCGTGCTGGCGGGGCGGGGGGTCTCGGTCGAGGCGGCGCCCGGCTTTCTCGACCCGAAGCTGCGCGACCTGTTGCCGGAGCCCTTCAGCCTCCTCGACATGGAGGCGGCGGCGCTGCGGCTCGCCGACGCCATTCAAGCGCGAGAGCAAATCGCGATCTTCGGCGACTATGACGTCGACGGCGCTTGCTCCTCGGCGCTTCTGGCCGAATTCCTGATCGCCGCCGGGGCACCTGCGCCTTTCATCCACATCCCGGACCGGATCACCGAGGGCTATGGGCCGAATGTCGAAGCGATCGAAGCGCTTAGCGAGCGCGGCGCGAGGCTGCTCATCACCGTCGACTGCGGCACGGTGAGCTTCGAGCCGCTGGCGCGCGCCCGCGCGCTCGGCCTCTCGACCCTCGTCTTCGACCATCACCAGGCGGCGGAGACGCTGCCGGAGGCGCTCGTCGTCAATCCGAACCGGCAGGACGATCTCTCGGGGCAGGGGGCCTTGTGCGCCGCGGGGGTGGTCTTCCTGGCGCTCGTCGCGATTTCGCGCGAGTTGCGCAGGCGCAATTATTGGGCTTCGCGCGAAACGCCCGACCTGCTCGCGGGCCTCGATCTGGCGGCGCTGGCGACCATCGCCGACGTCGCGCCCTTGACCGGCGTCAATCGGGCGCTCGTCGCCGGGGGCCTCGGCGTCATGCGGCTGCGGGGGCGCCCGGGCTTGGCGGCGTTGATGGATACAGCCCGAATGGATGGGAAGCCAAACGCCTGGCGCCTGGGCTTTCTGCTCGGGCCGCGCATCAACGCCGGCGGCCGGATCGGCGACGCCGGGCTCGGCGCGCGGCTCCTGATGGAGCGTGATCCGGCCGCGGCGGCGGCCGCGGCGCGCGAGCTCGACCGGCTGAATGGCGAGCGTCAGGCGCTCGAAAAGGCGACGCTCGCGCTGGCGGAGGAGGCCGCGGAGGAGGCGCTGGCTTGCTCGAACCGGCTCTCCTGCCTTGTCCTCGGCGCCGAGGATTGGCATCCGGGCGTGCTCGGGCTCGTCGCAGCAAAGCTGAAGGAGAAGTTTAAGATTCCATCCTTTGCACTTAATATTAAAGGTGAATATGCTTCAGGTTCTGGTAGAAGTTTAAGCGGCGTCGATCTAGGTCGGGCGGTTCGCGGCGCGGTCGAACGGGGGTTGGCTGAGAAGGGCGGCGGCCATGCCATGGCGGCCGGGGTGACGGTCGGCCGCGACAAGCTCGACGCGCTTCCGCGACTTCATGAACGACGCTTTGGAGAGCGCGGTCGAGACGGCGCGGCAGGGCGACGCGCTCCGATTCGACGCCGTGGTGACGGCGCGCGGCGCGTCGCTCGAGCGCCTGCGGCGCATCGAGCAGGCCGGCCCGTACGGGCAGGGCAACAGCGAGCCTGTCTTCGCCCTGCCGGCGCATCGTCTCGCCTATGCGAGTCCGGTCGGCGACGGGCATTTACGCGCGCGCTTCGCCGCGGGTGATGGGGCCTCGCTCGACGCCATGCTCTTTCGCGCGGCCGGCACGCCGCTCGGCCTCGCGCTCGCCAAAGGGCGCGGCGGCGCCTTCCACGTCGCGCTGCGTCTTTCGGTCGGGGAGTGGCGGGGCGCGGAGAAAGTCGAGGCGCAGATCGTCGATATGGCCCCCGCGACGGATCCGGCTGACGCGCGCGAGACGTCGGAGCGGCCGCCTCAAACGCCCGACCGCAATTCTGGCGCAATTTCCAGGCCTCCTGTCACGGTTAAGGATCGGGAAGGCATGTTTCCCGAGCCCTTAAAGATTTAACGTCCGGGTAAAGCGCTTGCGGCAAGTTGGATCTGGCGCGTTGGAGAGCCGCTCGGGACGCTTTCGAGAGAGCGCCGAGCGTAATGCGGCACGGAACGGCGGGGAAGCATGACGCGGATTTTGGTGAAGTGGCGCTCCTTCTCCGCGAGCGCGGCTCCGTTTCAGCCAAGCCCGAAGCTGGTTGTGTGTCTCGCCTTCACGACGCTGCTTTGCGGCTGCGCCGGCCAGCCGGCTCGCGATTATGTCAGAGAAGCGCAGATCGATCCGCGCTACGGCGTGCGCCCGAGCCCCCGCGTCATTGCGGAAGGCGAGGAGGTGCCCGAGGGCGGCGGTCATTACCAGCTCGGCAAGCCCTATCAGATCGCCGGCAAGACCTATTATCCGAGCGAGAAGCCCTATAAGGCCACGGGTCTGGTCTCCTGGTACGGCTCGGATTTCCATGGCCGGCTCACGGCGAATGGCGAGGTCTTCGACCGCAACGCCGCCTCCGCCGCCCATCCGACGATGCCGCTGCCGAGCTATGCGCGGCTCACCAACACCGAAAACGGTTATTCGATGGTCGTGCGCGTCAACGACCGCGGCCCCTATCACGGCCACCGCGTCATGGACGTCTCGCAGCGCGTCGCCCAGGAGCTCGATTTCCATCGGGTCGGCACGGCGCGCGTGAAGGTCGAATGGCTCGGCCGCGCCGACGTCAACGGCGGCGACAAGGCCATGCTGCTGGCTTCGGTCCGCACGGACGGAAGGCCGGCAACGCTCCCGAGCCGCGCTCCGGCGACGCAATTCGCCGAGCGCGCGCGCGAATCCGTGGTCGCGGCCCTGGAGCAGGGGGAAGACCGCCTGCGCTCCGTCGTCGAGCGCGAGCCCCAGGCTTCCGCCGCCGCAGAGGAAGAAGAGGCGACGCCGACGCCGCCCCGCCGCCCGGACGTCGCGCAGGCCCAAGGCGTGCCGGTCAACGCGCCCCTGCCGCCGACGCGCCCCTTCGCGCTCGGCCGCGCGCCGACGAAATCATCGCATCGCACGAAGCTCGCGCAGCGGTAGCTACGGCTTGCCGTGGTGAAGGGGAGCCCCCTCATCAGTCGCCTTCGGCGCTGCCCTCTCCCGCAAGGGGAAAAGGGGGCGGCTGCAACACGCCGCCAACATTTTTGAGATTGCAAGAATCTTCGAGCGAGGGCGAACCCCTTGCGCCAAAGCCCCCTCTCCCCTTGCGGGTTACCGCATGCACACAGCTTCCTACTGCTGGAAATAGACCCCGATACGCTGGGCGGGCCTCCTTCTCCCATTGGGAGAAGGTGTCGCCGAAGGCGACGGAAGAGGGGGAAAAACCTTTGCTCGCGGGCCCGGCGACCGCCTCCCGACGCGGTCGCCCCTCATCCGGCGCTGCGCGCCACCTTCTCCCATAGGGAGAAGGACGCGCCTTTGTTTCATACGCCGCAGTAATCGTCTCCAGCAGATGTGTGACTCCCTTAGCCTTGCGGGAGAGGGGTTGGGGTGAGGGGGCTCACGGCGCCTGCCGCCGCCCAAACCAGCCGGCGAGGCGCGCGACGAGGCTTTGCGGGCGGGGTGCGGCGGCGCGTTCCGTCTCGCCCGGCGCCGGCGCATAGGCCGGAGGCGCCCAGTCCAGCGCGACACCGTGCTTGGCGAGCAGCGCCGCGATCTCGCCTTGCGCCGCTTCCGCGCTGCGGCCGGCGTCGCGGAGGATGCGGAAGTGATTGTCCAACGCCAGCCGCAAATGCGGATGCTCATGTCCGGTCTGCGCGGTGAAGGCGAGCAGAATTTCGACCGCGCGCCGCGACAGCGGCTCGGCCTCCCGGATGCGATTGGTCGCGCGCAGCAAGAGGGCGAGATTGTTGAGGTCGATCGCCACGTTGGGATGCTCCGGTCCCAAGCTCGCCTCGTCGATCGCCAGGGCTCGGGCGTAGAGCGGCTCGGCCTCGGCAAGCCGATTTGTTTCACGCAGCGATCCCGCGAGATTGTTGAGGCGGATCGCCACCTTGGGATGGTCCGGCCCGAAGCTCGCCTCGTCGATCGCCAGGGCTCGGGCATAGAGCGGCTCGGCCTCGGCGAGCCGGTTCGTGTCGCGCATTACTTCGGCGAGATTGTTGACAACGGTTGCCACGTTGGGATGATCCGGGCCGAAGTTGGTCTCCAGGATCGCTAGGGCGCGGCGAAAGAGCGGCTCGGCCTCCGCGAGCCGATTCGTAACGCGCAGTAAGTCGGCGAGATTGTTAAGGCAGTTCGCGACTTTGGGATGGTCCGGGCCGTAGATCGCCTCGTCGATCGCAAGGGCGCGGCGATAAAGGGGCTCGGCCTCGGCGGGCCGGTTCGTTGCCTTCAGCAATAAGGCGAGATTGTTGGCGCCGCTCGCCACATTGGGATGGTCGGGACCCAAGCTCGTTTCCCAGATCGCCAGGGCGCGGCGATAGAGCGGCTCGGCCTCGGCGGGCCGGTTCGTCTCGCGCAGCAATTCGGCGAGATTGTTGAGGTCAATCGCCACCTCGGGATGATGCGGCCCGTAGCTCGCTTCGTCTATCGCCAGGGCTCGGGCGTAGAGCGGCTCGGCATCGCGATGCCGCGCCTTACTGTGAAACAGCATGCCCAAGCGGTTCAAGAGCCGCGCCGTGGGCGCGGCGCTCCCCGCTTCGTCCCCGGCTCGCGCCGCCGCCAGCGCATGCGGCGCGAGCGGGTCGAGGCGCGGCCACGACCGCACATCGTCCGGTTCGCCGACGAAAGCCGCGCCCACCCAGCCCAGCGCCTCCTGCAGCATCTCGCGCCGATGCGGCTCCTGCATCCGCCGTCGCGCGAAATCCTGGACGAGGCGGTGCGTCGCGAAAGCTTCCGTCGTCGTCTTGCCGGCCTCGATCTCGGCTTTCGAGATCAGCGAGAAGCCGAGCAGCTCCGAGCGGCCTTTATGCGCGTCGAAATCCCGCGGCGCGCCGGGAGCACTCACGTCGAGCAGGAAATTCGGCACGGGCTCCGGCGCGAGAAAGGCGAGGCGCTCCAAGAGACGCAGGCCGTCGGGCCCGAGCTTCCTCACCGAGACCTCCCAGGTCGTCGCGAGGCCGCCTGCATGCTGATATTGACTCAGCGTCGCGTCGAACCAAGCAAGCGCCTTCTCGCGCGTCTCGCGCCACAGCTTCAGATAGGCCGCAAAGCTCGTCTGCTCATTGGCGACATAGGCGCCGGCCTGTTCCAGCGCCAGCGCCAAGCCGCCGACCTCCCGCGCGAGCGTCTTTGCCTGTTCCGCGTCGTCGGGATAGGCAACGCGCGAGCCCTCCGTTCGCTCCAGGAGGAAGGCGACGGCCGCGTCCTCGCTCAGCACGCCGAGCTCGAACCTCTTCAGCGCCGGCGGAAATTTCGCCGCGCGTCCCGTGACGAGCGCACGCCCGCCCTTCAGCCGCGCGAGCAGCTTCGCGACCGCAGCGACGGCCTCGGCGTCATCGGCGTTGTCAAGGATCAGCAGCCAGGTGGGGTGGTCGTCGAGCCATTTCAGCGCTGCCGCAATCTTGACGCTGTCGGCGGCGACGTCCTGTTCGGGGAGGTCCAGAACCTCAGGCCCGGCGAGCGCGGCGAGGCTCCTGTCGAGCGAGGACGGCGATTCGGCGTTCAGAAACAGCAGCGCCGAATAATCCGCCGCATGGGCGTGCGCATATTCGATGGCGAGCCGCGTCTTGCCGACGCCGCCGAGCCCATGCAGCGCCTTGCCGGCGACCGCGACGCCGCTGTCGCTTTTCAGCGCCGCATGGAGATCGGCCATGATCTCCTCGCGGCCCTTGAACAGTGGTCCAAGCGAGGCGAAGGGGAGGTTGCGCGGCTGGCGCAGCGCGCCGGTTCTTTTGAGCAGATCAAGGATCGGGCCGGCGAGGGCGGATTTGGCGAGAGCGTCGGGGGTCGCGAATTCGCAGGCGACGAATTTGCCCGCCGCGTTCAGCCGCGCGAGATGCTCCGCCTGCGCGCGGCGCGACGCGTCGTCCGGCGCAAATTCTTTTGCGCGCGGGGCCGCCGTGTTGGCTTTGGCGATGAACAAGAGCTTCCTGTGATAGAGCGCGAGCCACGCCTCCCACTGCGTATAGCTCGCCCCTTCCGGCGGCGTGAGCGCGCCGAAATCGGCGCGATTTTCGAGCAGCCGCTGGCGCTCGCCCGCGAGCGGCGCGGCGCCGGTCATCTCGCCGATGAGATGCACGACCGCGTCGCAACTCGCGATGTAGACGTCGAGCTTATCGAGCGTGTCACCGCCGAGCTCCTTGAAGTCTTCCTGGATTTTGATCTCGACGTCGTGGCGCGTCAGATCATGCCGCAGCGCGTCGCGGTAGAGGCCGAACTCCTTGCTGACCGCCGAGAGGAAAATCTTCACAGACATGCGCGCGCCCGAAAAAAGCGTTGGGACTTTGTGCCATGGGGCGCAAGGCGCGGCAAATAACCGGCGCCGAGCGAGAGGCGTCCAGGACCTTAACGCCGGTCACGGTCGGCCCGTATGATCGCGGCCGCGTCGGCCGATATGCTCAGACCGAGGCGCCGAACCTCGGCGAGGAGCTCGCGGGGACTCAAGCCCGACTCTTCCCGGACGGCTTCCTCGACAATGGCGAGTAACTCGCCTCGCAGAGACCGATGATGCCGCTCCGCCCGACGCCGCAGGCATTCCACGATATCGTTGGGAGCATTCTTGATCGAGAGGTCCACCGGCATTGGCTTCAAACCTGCTCCATTTTTGGAACCTTGATCGCAGGTCTACGCCATTGTGACCGGCGAGACAGAGATCACGCCGCGGCGTTGATCGGCTTCGCGCGTTCGATCCGTTCGCGCTCGCGGGGGCTGTTCATCGCCTCCCACAGATCGCTGCGCCGCTGGATATTGAGCCAGAAATCGGGGCTATTTCCGAAAACGCGCGCGAGGATGAGAGCCGTCGCCGCCGTGACGCGCCGGCGATCGTTGCACAGCTCGTTGACGTGCTTGCGCTGAACCCCCATCGCCTTGGCCAGCGCCGCTTGGGTGAGCCCCATCGGCTCCATGAATTCTTCGGCTAGAATTTCCGCCACTGTCGCCGGCTTCCGCTTGGTCATCAACATGGGCCGCCTCGCTAATAGCTGTGGTCGTCTAGATAGACGCCGCTTGCCTCTCCCTTGGCGCCGTCCCATCGAAAGATCAGCCGCCATTGCCTGTTCACGCGGATCGAATGAAAACCGTCCAGGTCGCCGCGCAGTTTCTCGAAGTGATTGCTCGGCGGGATACGCAAGTCCTGATCCGTCGTCGCATCGTCGATCATCTGGAGCTTGCGAAACAGCCGGCTTTCGAGGTCGGACGGAATATTCTTCGATCGAACATTGTCGACAAGGAAGGCCCGCAGCCAATCGTCTCGAAAGCTTTCGATCATGCTATCCGTCGCTCGAACGAGGGTTAATGTACCACTCTATGGGTCTTTCGGCAACACGAGCGTCCCAAGCGCCGCCCACAGAACCTCGGCCCTCGCAATTTACGTAGTTCGCGGATAGCCCTGTCTTTGACATTCGCGGCGGATTGCTTTCCGCCGCGAGGCGCGGCATGTTCTCTCCGCCGCCCGCGATCCCCGGCGGGCGCAACATGATCCGACGCCGATGAGCAAGTTGAGACTGATCCTCGCCGCCGCGCTCGCGGCGCTCCTCGTTCACGCCCCCGCGCGCGCGCAGAATTTTCAGACCGGCTTCGCTCATGCGATCCTGATCGACGCGAATTCGGGGGCCGTTCTTTACGACAAGGCGGCCGACGATCTCGTGGCGCCGGCCTCGACCGTGAAGATCATGACCGCCGAGCTCATCTTCCACGAGCTCGCGGAGGGACGCCTCAAGCTCGACGACGAATATGTGATCTCGGATCACGCCTGGCGCGACGGCGGCGCCAAGTCGCACGGCTCCGCGATGTTCGCCAAGGTGAACTCGCGTGTGCGCGTCGAGGACCTCATTCGCGGCCTGGTGATCGTCTCCGGCAATGACGCGGCGATCGCGCTGGCCGAGGGCAACGCGGGCTCCGAGGAAGCCTTCGTGATCCGCATGAACAAGCGCGGAGCCGAGCTCGGGCTCAAAAAATCGACCTTCGGCAATCCTTGGGGGAAGGCCGGGCCCGATCAGCAGGTCACGGCGCGCGAGATGGCCTTCCTGGCCGAGCACGTCATCAACACCTATCCGCAATATTATCACTATTTCGGCGAACGGGACTTCTTGTGGAACAACATCAAGCAGCCCAATCGCAATCCGCTGCTCAATATGAACATGGGCGTCGACGGCCTCAAGACCGGCAACATCGACGAGAAGAGCGGCTACAACATCGTCGCCTCCGCCGTCGCGGAAGGGCGGCGGCTGATCCTCGCGGGCTTCGGCGCGAAAACGGCGAAGGACCGCGCCGAGGAGGCGCGCAAGCTTCTGGCGTGGGGCTTCCGCAACTTCGAGGAGAGGTTCCTGTTCAAGGCCGATGAGCCCATCGGCACGGCGAAAGTCTACGGCGGCGAGCAAGGCTCCGTCCCCGTCGCGGCGAAGATGGACCTGCGCGTTCTGCTGCCGCGCACGAGCCAGGACAAGCTCTCCGGGCGCATCGTCTATGAGGGGCCGGTCATGGCGCCGGTGCAGGCCGGACAGAAGATCGGCCACGTCGAGATCAAGCGCGGGGCGAGTGTGATCCTCGACCAACCCGTCTATGCGACCGAGGCCGTTGAGCAAGGCGCGCTGCCGCGGCGCGCCTTCGACGCCGCCTATGAAGTCGCCGCCGCGGCGATCCACGATCGCCTCGAGCGCTTCAAGAAGAAATGAACGCGATGGGGCCGCATGCGTCGGGGCGCCTCATCAGCTTCGAGGGCGGCGAGGGCGCCGGCAAGTCGACGCAGATCCGCCGCTTAGCGGAAGCTTTGGAGCAGGCGGGGCTCCGCGTCGTCGTCACGCGCGAGCCCGGCGGCACGCCCTTTGCCGAGAAGCTGCGCAAGCTCCTGCTCGACGGCGGGGCGCAGGATGTCGGCGGCTTGGGGGAGGCGCTGCTCTTTGCCGCCGCGCGCATCGACCACGTCGATGAGGTGATCCTTCCCGCGCTGCGCGAGGGCGCCTTCGTGCTCTGCGACCGCTTCACCGATTCGACGCGCGCCTATCAGGGCGCGATGGGGGGAGCGGACATGCGCCTGCTCTCCCTGCTCGAGCGGATCGCGCTCGGCGAGCGCCGGCCCGATCTCACCCTCGTCCTGGACGTTCCCGCGCAGGAGGGGCTGGCGCGCGCGGGCCGCCGGGGAGACGGCGGGGATCGGTTCGAAGCCAAAGATCTCGCCTATCACGAAGGGCTGCGGCGCGCCTTCCTCGACATCGCGAAGCACGAGCCCATCCGCTGCCGCGTCGTCAACTCGACGCGGCCCCAGGCGGAAGTCGCGGGAGAGATCTTGCAAGTCGTCTTGGAACGCTTTCATTTGCCCCATTCGGCGGGGCTTCCCACAAAATGAGCCGCGAGTTTGCGGGGCCGCCCGAAAGCGATCGCTTTCCCGGCGCGCCGCATCCGCGCGAGAATTTGAGCTTCTTCGGCAATGCCGCCGCGGAGCGCGCGCTGCTCGACGCCTATCGCCGCGACCGGCTGGCGCAAGCCTTCATCCTCGGCGGACCGGAAGGCGTCGGCAAGGCGACGCTCGCCTGGCGCTTCGCGCGCTTCCTCTCGGCTCATCCCGTTTCCAAGGCCGCGGCCGTGCAAGAGGCTGGCTCCCTTTTCGTTCCCGCCGAGGCGCCGGCGGCGCGGCGGATGGCGGCGCAGGCGCTGCCCGACGTCTTCTCACTGCGGCGCGCCTGGAACGAGAAGAGCCGCAAGCACTTCACCGAGATTCGCGTCGACGACGTCCGCGAGGTGACGCAATCCTTCCACAGCGCCTCGGGCGTCGGCGGCTGGCGCGTCGCGATCGTCGACGCCGCCGACGAGCTCAACCGCTCCAGCGCCAATGCGCTCTTGAAGATCATCGAGGAGCCGCCGGAGCGCTCGGTCTTTCTGCTCGTCGCGCACCGCCCGGCGCGCATTCTTCCCACGATCCGCTCGCGCTGCCGCAAGCTCGCCTTGGAGCCGCTTGGGCCAGACGAGATCGCCGCCGCGACGCGGAGTCTCGGCGCGCCTTGGGGAGAGTTTCCCGAGGCGGAAATATTTCGGGCGGCGCAAGGGGCGCAGGGCTCCGTGCGCGCCGCGCTGCGGCTGCTCGACGGCGAGGGCGCAGCCTTCGACGCCGCGATGCAGGCGCTTTTCACTGCTCTGCCGCGCGTCGAATGGAACGCGGTGCATGCGCTCGCCGACCGGCTGACGGGGCGCGACAACGAGGAGGCTTTTGAAGGCTTCATCCGCGCGCTGCATGGCTTTCTCGATGCGCGCGTGCGCGCGGGAGCGGTGCGGGGCGCAGCGACCGTCGTCGGCTACGCCGAAGCCTTCGACGAAATCTCGGCCGCCGTGCGCGAGACCGAGGCGCTGAATTTCGACAAGAAGGCGCTGATCGTGACGATCTTCGCGCGGCTCGAACGCGCGGGCAGGGGATAAGGGCCGTCGCTGCGGCTACCCCCCGGCGAAGACGATCGAGCACGGGCTGTTGGTTTTGATGACCTGACCGGTCGGCGTCAGCGTCTCGTTCGCTGGGTCGATCGTGAACGGCACGATCACGTCGGTGCCGGGCCGCGTGCTGTAGCCCTCGTCGGCGTTCGCCGCATAGAGAATTTTGGCTGACGGATCGAGGCAAAAGAAGCGGGGGGACTTCGCCTGGGTGGGCGCCCAGTCCACCGGCGTCAGGGTCCCGGCGCTGGGGTCGACGGCAAAAATCGCGAGGCTGTCATGTCCACGGTTCGAGAGGTAGACGACGCGGCCGGAGGGCGCGACCGCGATCTCGGCCCCGGTGTTGTCGCCGGTATAGCTCGCCGGGAGCGACGGCAGGATCTGGATCGGCTGCAAGCCGCCGCGCTGGTCGTCGAAGCGGTAGGTTGTCACGCTCGAACTGAGCTCGTTGATGACATACGCCCTTCGCATCTGCGGATGAAAGGCGATGTGCCTGGGGCCGTCGCCCGCGCGCGTGGCGACGAAAGGCGGGTCGTTCGGCATGAGTTTCCCCCTCGCCGCGTCAAGGCGAAAGACGAAGATGCGGTCAACCCCCTTGTCGGGCACGGCGATGAACCGGCCGCTCGGATCGAACATAATGTCGTGCGGATGCGCGCTAGCCTGCTGTTTGCAATCCGGGCCCGGCTCACCAGGCAAATTGACCAGATCGCTGAGCGGCCCCAGGCTTCCGTCCTTCTCGATCGGCAATACGCCGACAGAGCCGGAGGCATAATTGGCGGTGACGATCCAGCGGCCGGTCGGATCGATCGACAGGCGCACCGGATTCTTACCCCCGCAGGACTGCCGGTTGAGCGCCGTGATGCGCCCGTCTCGCTTGCCGATCGCATAGGAGCTGACCTCTTCGAGATCGGCATGCGCCGAATAGAGAAAGCGCTGCGCCCGGTCGAGCGTCAGGAAGGAGGGGTTGACGATTTCGAGGAGCTGTACGTGGGTCCAGGCGCCGGAGGTCGGGTCCACCCGAAAGACGTTGATGCCGCCGCCATGCCCTCTGCGCTGCGGGGTGGTGAAGGCGCCGACATAGGCGATCAGCCCTCGTGCGCGGTTGGCTTGCGGCTGTGCTTCGGCAAACCCTGCCCGCACCAGGGCCGAGCCTGCTGTGACGAGAGCGGCTCCAGCTTTCAGCACGATACGCCTGGTTGACGCTTTGGCCATTTTTCCCTCTGTGTCGCTTCGAGATCGCGCTTCGCAATCTTTCGTGTCGCCCGTCAGCTTCGTCATCGCCGCCTCGGTCAAACGACTTTGCAAAATTCATCGTCATCCGGCGAATGCGGAGTGAGGCGCCTTGACGAAACTTCGCCCAAGGCGCCACTCGGGCGATCCCGAACTCCGGTAACCCCATGACCCGATCCTTCGGCTTCCCGCCGGTCGCGCGCGAGGACGCGCGCGTGCTCGTTCTCGGCTCGCTGCCGGGCCAGGCCTCGCTCGCCGCGCGCCAATATTACGCGCAGCCGCGCAACGCCTTCTGGCCGCTGATGGGGCGGCTGTTCGGCGCCGGACCCGAGGATGCTTACGAGGAGCGGCTGCGTCGGCTCGTCACTGCACGCGTCGCGCTGTGGGACGTCTGCGCCAGCGCGATGCGACCGGGGAGCCTCGACCAGCAAATCGACAGAAGCAGCGTCGCGCCCAACGATTTCGCAGGCTTTTTCGCGGCGCATCGGGAGATCGCAGCGATCTTCTTCAACGGCGCTACGGCGGAGCGCCTTTATCTGACCCTGGCGCGCCCGACGTTGCCGCACGTCGTCGCCGGGATCGCCATGAGGCGGTTGCCTTCGACGAGTCCGGCCCATGCGGGGGCGAGCTTCGCGCAAAAGCTCGAGGCCTGGCGGGAGGTCGCCGCCGTGGCGGCGCGGCGAAGCGCCGAAGAGACCGGCTGAGCCTCATCCCTCCGGCCAGAAATCCTCGTCGATCATCTGCGCGAAGGTCCAGGGACAATGCTGCGGAAAGACGGTCTCGGACAAGCCGGTCTCCAACGCGGCGACGAGCGCTGCGTCCGGATAGGCCTTCGCCAGGACGGAGTCGATGAGCGGCTTCAAGCTGGGGTTGTCGTCGATATGATCGAGCAGCTCGCGCCTTTGCACGCGAATCGACACTTCCCAGCTTTTCGTCGGCTTTTCCTCCTGAAACCTCCACTTGAGCAAATGCGCGATCAGCACCTTCAGCCGGCTCGCAAGCTCGCGCTTCTCGGTCCGACCCATGCTCTCGATCGCCTGCGCAATATGCTCGACGTCCGCCCGCGAAAGATCGCCGGCGCGCAGCAGCGCCGCCTGCTCGTTCGCCCAGGCGTAAAAATCCTCGTCGTAAAGCTGGCTTCGAGGCACGGGAGCCTCCACGGATTCCGCCGCCCGCCGTCTTCATGACGGGCGCCGACCGGTGCGACGATATAGGTTTTTGATACTAATTGGCAAAAGCCGGATGCGCCGTCCATAAATCTGAAAGAGGCGTCAGCGCGCCGACGCCTCTCTGCTCATCGTCCTTGTTCAAGCGGGATGGTCAGCCGGGCGCCGGCGCCCGCTCCTTGAAATTGGAGCTAAGCCTCAGCGCCAGTGAACGCAGCGGCGGGCAAAGCCGTGCCGCGTGTTCATACGGCGCGTCCACTTGAGGCAGCGGTGTCCCGCGGGAGGGCCATAGGCGGCCTCCTGGAGGAGGGAGGACGCGCTCGCCGCTTGCGTGTCGATCGCCGCGCCGCCGGAGAGCAGAGAGGCGTCCGCGGGCAGGGTGGAAGCCAGGAAGGCGGCGCAAATCGCGCCAATCAGGGGGGCCTTAAAACGAATGTGCATTCGGGTTCCTCCACTTTTTTAGCGCGCCATTTTATTGGCTCGCCATCCCTGAGTCATGAGCCAGGGTCATTGCGCCGGGACTCGCCTCATGGCCCCCAACACGAATCCGTATATTTCGCGGCCGCCGCCCACGACAAGGCTGTGCTTGCGCAAAAGGGCGAACGGAACCGAAGCTCGCAGGGGCGAAGGATCGGAGCGACAGGACCGTCCAAACCCCAATGAGTGCGCCCCAAATTTGCGCGCGGCGCCTGAGGAAATCGCCCTGCCTTCGGCTTGACTTCGCCCTATCGCGTCAATATGGTCCGCGCGGTTTTGAACGGTTTGCCGCATTGCGGCGCCATCCGCGTCAAACCCCTCAGCCTCGAGGATCTGACGGGCCCCGCCGGGATCAGCTTCGCGGCGGACGGCGCCGGGGAGCCTTGGGATGAGCGACGATCCGGAAAAGAAAGAGGCCGAGCTCCAAGCGCGCTTGGCGAAGCTCGACGAGGCGCTGAAAGCGCGCGACGCGCGCGAGTCGGAACGGGCGGCCAAGCTCAGTCCGCAGGCGAGCGGCTTTGCGAAAGCGATGAGCGCCGGCCTCAGCGTCTTTTCCGAATTCGTCGCGGCCGTCCTCGTCGGGGCCGGCATCGGCTGGGCCATCGATTACTGGACCGGCGCGAAGCCCTGGGGCCTCGTGGTCTTCCTCGGGCTCGGCGCCGCGGCAGGGTTCTGGAACGTCTATCGCCTCGCGCTGCGCCAGCAGGCGAAGGACGACCAGGCCAAGGGCGAAGGCTAAAGATTTCGCGGCGCGCTTGCGCGCTCAGGGCGGGCGATGAGAAACGGGCGGACCGCCGTCCGGAAAGGTTTTGAGAATGGCTGTCGAGGCTGCAGGAAAGCCCAATCCGATCGAGCAGTTCGAGCTGGTGCGATTCTTCGAGCATCGCATCGGCGATATCGAGGTCTCCTTCACCAACGCCTCGGCTTATATGCTGCTCATCGCCCTGGTCCTCGTCGGGCTGATGATCTTTGCGACCGCGGGCAAGCGCGTCGTGCCGACGCGGCTGCAGGCCGCCGCCGAAATGCTCTACGAGTTCGTCGCCGGCATGGTCCGCCAGGTCGCCGGCGAAGAGGGCATGCGCTTCTTTCCTTTCGTCTTCTCGCTCTTCGCCTTCGTGCTGATCGCCAATCTGATCGGGCTCGCTCCCTACACCTTCTCGGTGACGAGCCAGATCATCGTGACCTTCTCCTTCGCGATGCTGGTGATGCTGATCGTCGTCGGCTACGGCATCTACCGCCACGGCTTTCATTTCTTCGGCCTCTTCGTGCCGCACGGCGTGCCGAAGCCCGTGCTGATCGCGCTGGTGCCGATCGAGATCATCTCCTTCCTGTCGCGGCCGGTCTCGCTTTCGGTGCGTCTCTTCGCCAACATGCTCGCCGGGCACATCACGCTCGCGGTGTTCGGCGGCTTCGTCGCGCTGCTGCTCGGCGCCGGCGCCTGGGCGCTGCTCGCGCCCGTTCCGCTCTTGGCGATCACGGCGCTCTATGCGCTGGAGCTGCTCGTGGCCTGCCTGCAGGCCTTCGTCTTCGCCACGCTCACTTGCGTCTATCTCAACGACGCAATCCACCCGGGCCACTGATAAATATCCAACAACAAAGAGTCGGCCTCATCTTGAAGGAAGCATAGAATGGCTACTGAACTGCAATTCGTCGGCGCTGGGCTCGCTGCGATCGGCACCGGCGCGGCGGCGATCGGCGTCGGCATCATCTTCGGCAACTTTGTCAATGGCGCGCTGCGCAATCCGTCGGCGGCGGCGGGCCAGTTCACCAATGCGATCATCGGCGCGGCGCTCGCCGAAGGTCTCGGCATCTTCGCCTTTCTGATCGCGATCCTGCTGTATCTGAAGTAGGACCGAGGAACACATTCACGCGCGCGCCGCGAGCCGGCGCGCGCCTTCTCATTTTGGAGCCGCCGTCCATGACTTCCGACGCCCTGGCGCAGGAAGCGCCGAAAGAACCCGCCGCCGAGACCCATGAGGGCGTTGTCGTAGATGGCGGCCCGCACGGAGGGAACGCCTTTCCTCCCTTCGAACTCCACGAATTGGGCGCCCCAATTCGTCTGGCTCGTGCTCATCTTCGGCGCGCTCTACCTGCTGATGTCGCGGATCGCGCTGCCGCGCGTCGCCGATATTCTCGCGACCCGCGAGACTACCATCAACGACGATCTCGATTCGGCGCGGGCCTCGCAGTCCAAGGCGCAGATCGCCGCCAAGCACAATGACGCGACGCTCGCCGCCAAGAAGGACGAGGCGCAGGCCATCGGCCGCGAGGCGCAAGCGAAGGTCGCCGCCGAGGCTGCCGCGCATCGCGCCGCCGCCGAGCAGAAGCTGGCGCAGGCGCTCGCCGCCGCCGAGCAGCGCATCGCCGCCGAGAAGGCCGAGAAGATGGCGTATGTCGAGAACGTCGCCAAGGAGGCCGCCGCGGCGATCGTCGCGAAGCTCACCGGCGTGCAAGCCGACGCGGCGGCGATCGACGCCGCCGTCCGCTCACTCTCCGCTCGCTAAAAGGAAGGCCGCGCCATGGATCTCCAGCATCTCGAGGCCGAAGTCTTCGTCGCCATCGGCTTCGCCATCTTTCTCGCCATCCTGTGGAGGTATCGCGCTCCGCATGTGGTGGTCGACGCGCTCGACTCGCGCATCGACAAGGTGAAGGGCGAGCTCGCCGAAGCGCAGCGGCTGCGGTCAGAAGCCGAGGCGCTGCTCGCCTCCTTCGAGCAGAAAAAGGCGGAAGCGGAGGCCGAGGCCGCCGCCATCGTCGCCCGCGCCAAGGAAGAGGCCGAGATGATCGCCGCGGAGTCGCGCAAGCGCCTCGACGAATGGGCGGCGCGCGGCGACAAGCAGATCAACGACAAGATCGGGCTCGCGGAAGCGCAGGCCATCGCCGAGGTGCGCGCTGCCGCCGCCGACGCGGCGACGAAGATCGCCGAAGCCGTGCTGCGCGCCCACCCCGCAGGCGGCGATTCCCTCGTCACCCAGGGAATCAGCGGATTGAAGGCGCTGCGGGGCTGAGGGCGCGCCAAATACGCTTCGCCGCGCCGATCTCAAGAGACGGCCGAAATCTGACGCTTGGAACCTTGCTCAGGCTGTGAGCGGGGAGGGCGCCGGAACGGGCGCTGCGCCAACGAGCCCGCGCGAGAGGGCGAGACGGCGCAGCAAGGCCCGGAATTAGGTGTCAGCGCAAGACAGAAATGGCGCAGGGCGCGCAAAGTTGAAATGTCACTCCTGGCTGCACCCCGAAATCTCCGGGTTCGAGCAGCGCGGCGCAGCCTTTCGGTCAGCGCAGCCGCGCTGCTCGAACGAACCCATGACCTCGCCGCAAGCTTTAGCCTAACCTTATCACTCCCCAGCCTGCCCACCGCGGCGCGACGCCGATTTGGCGTTCGCATTTCACCCGGGAAACTCAGCAGACCTTGAACATATGCCGCTCCGCCTGCCCCTGCCGTCGCGGCGCGCTTTTGGACCGCCCCTCGGTCCGCTCCGCCTGCCGCGCGGCGACATAGGCCAAAACCTCCCCCAGCCGCTTGTTCTCGACGATCGCCGCCTGATTGACCTTCTGCAGCTTGTCGAAGGTTCGATAGGGCAGGTCGCGGCCTTTGTGACGGATGGCGATGCGCCCGTCGGGATAATCGACGATCGTCACGCGCTGACGGGCGAGGGGACGCGTGACCTCGTTCGGCTCCAGCATGAACAGCACCTTGTCATATTGGACCGTCAGATTGTTCGTCAGCGTGCGTTCTTCCTTCCAAGCGAAGACGTCCACCAACGGCGTCTCTGGCGAGATCGGGCGGTGAGCCTCTTCCTGGGAGCGCGGCGGCTTGCCGAAGCGCGCATTGTATTGCGCCATGAAGCCCGGCAGGAACGCGTTGGCGCCGGCCGTGTCCGATACGCCCGCGAGGCGCAGCTCCTTCACCAGACGGTCTTGCAGCGTCCCAAACGACCGCTCCACGCGGCCCTTGGCCTGCGGGCTGTTGGCGCAGATGATGTCGATGTTCAGCTCGTCGAGCGCCCGCCCGAACTGCGTCATGCCGTCGCCGCCGGCCGCCTCGCGGTTGTTCACTCGAAAGATCGCATGCTTGTCCGAATAAAACGCGATCGGGCGCCCAAAGCGCTCGATATAGGCTTGCGCCTCGCGCATGTAGTCGAAGGTCGACTCCGACGGCACGAAGGCGGCGTGCTGGATACGGCTCGTCGCGTCGTCGATGAAGGCGATCAGCGTGACCTCGGGGCCGCGGTTCTCGAACCAATAGTGCCGCGAGCCGTCGATCTGCACGAGCTCGCCGACACGCTCGCGCCGATGCCGCGGCTGATGAACCGGGGGTAGGCGATGCTTGCGGTCCTTCCACAGCCCGTCCTCGATCATCCATTTGCGCAGCGTCTCGCGCGAGACCAGGCACGCGTGGTTTTCTTGGAGCTTCTCGGCCGCGAGCGTCGGGCCGAAGTCGGCGTAGCGCTCTTTGACCATCGTCATCGTCAGCTCGCGCACGGCGGTCGGCAGCTTGTTGTTGCTCGTCCGGCCTCGGCGCTTCGACGCCAGACTCGCGGCGCCTTGCGTCCGCAATCCCTTTAATAGGCGGAAAATCTGTCGGCGCTTCAACCTCAGCAGCTGCGCCGCGTCGTCGACCCGCAACCGCCGCGCTTGGACCTCCATCAATACGCCAAGCCGCGAAAACTCCTTCTCGCTCATCGACACCACCATGCCCGCCGTCTCCCGTTGAGGGGCTCGCCCGAGCGAGCGCCATCTCAACTTTGCGGAGGGGTGTCTTTTCTATATTGCGGCTACATTAGGTGTCAGCGCAAGACAGAAATGGCGCAGGGCGCGCAAAGTTGAAATGTCACTCCTGGCTGCACCCCGAATCTCCGGGTTCGAGCAGCGCGGCGCAGCCTTTCGGTCAGCGCAGCCGCGCTGCTCGAACGAACCCATGACCTCGCCGCAAGCTTTAGCCTAACCTTATCACTCCCCAGCCTGCCCACCGCGGCGCGACGCCGATTTGGCGTTCGCATTTCACCCGGGAAACTCAGCAGACCTTGAACATATGCCGCTCCGCCTGCCCCTGCCGTCGCGGCGCGCTTTTGGACCGCCCCTCGGTCCGCTCCGCCTGCCGCGCGGCGACATAGGCCAAAACCTCCCCCAGCCGCTTGTTCTCGACGATCGCCGCCTGATTGACCTTCTGCAGCTTGTCGAAGGTTCGATAGGGCAGGTCGCGGCCTTTGTGACGGATGGCGATGCGCCCGTCGGGATAATCGACGATCGTCACGCGCTGACGGGCGAGGGGACGCGTGACCTCGTTCGGCTCCAGCATGAACAGCACCTTGTCATATTGGACCGTCAGATTGTTCGTCAGCGTGCGTTCTTCCTTCCAAGCGAAGACGTCCACCAACGGCGTCTCTGGCGAGATCGGGCGGTGAGCCTCTTCCTGGGAGCGCGGCGGCTTGCCGAAGCGCGCATTGTATTGCGCCATGAAGCCCGGCAGGAACGCGTTGGCGCCGGCCGTGTCCGATACGCCCGCGAGGCGCAGCTCCTTCACCAGACGGTCTTGCAGCGTCCCAAACGACCGCTCCACGCGGCCCTTGGCCTGCGGGCTGTTGGCGCAGATGATGTCGATGTTCAGCTCGTCGAGCGCCCGCCCGAACTGCGTCATGCCGTCGCCGCCGGCCGCCTCGCGGTTGTTCACTCGAAAGATCGCATGCTTGTCCGAATAAAACGCGATCGGGCGCCCAAAGCGCTCGATATAGGCTTGCGCCTCGCGCATGTAGTCGAAGGTCGACTCCGACGGCACGAAGGCGGCGTGCTGGATACGGCTCGTCGCGTCGTCGATGAAGGCGATCAGCGTGACCTCGGGGCCGCGGTTCTCGAACCAATAGTGCCGCGAGCCGTCGATCTGCACGAGCTCGCCGACACGCTCGCGCCGATGCCGCGGCTGATGAACCGGGGGTAGGCGATGCTTGCGGTCCTTCCACAGCCCGTCCTCGATCATCCATTTGCGCAGCGTCTCGCGCGAGACCAGGCACGCGTGGTTTTCTTGGAGCTTCTCGGCCGCGAGCGTCGGGCCGAAGTCGGCGTAGCGCTCTTTGACCATCGTCATCGTCAGCTCGCGCACGGCGGTCGGCAGCTTGTTGTTGCTCGTCCGGCCTCGGCGCTTCGACGCCAGACTCGCGGCGCCTTGCGTCCGCAATCCCTTTAATAGGCGGAAAATCTGTCGGCGCTTCAACCTCAGCAGCTGCGCCGCGTCGTCGACCCGCAACCGCCGCGCTTGGACCTCCATCAATACGCCAAGCCGCGAAAACTCCTTCTCGCTCATCGACACCACCATGCCCGCCGTCTCCCGTTGAGGGGCTCGCCCGAGCGAGCGCCATCTCAACTTTGCGGAGGGGTGTCTTTTCTATATTGCGGCTACATTAGGGATTCGTAAAACGCTCATTATGGAATGTCCCGCAAGGCGCGGGGCATTCGGGAAGTGACCAAATTGCAGGGGAATCTGAAAGTTGGCTATTTCAAAAGAAATTCGTGTGGTTAAACTAGCCCATGCCTTTATCTTGGAATGAAATCAAAGACCGCGCGCTGAAGTTCTCCCATGAATGGGCGGATGAGTCGTCGGAAGATGCCGAAGCCAAATCGTTTTGGGATGCCTTTTTTACGGTCTTCGGTGTCTCTCGGCGACGCGTTGCAGCCTTCGAGAGGCCGGTAAAAAAATCCGACGGACACGGCGGGTTTATCGACCTCCTTTGGAAGGGAATTCTGCTTGTCGAGCACAAATCGCGCGGCAAGGATTTAGACCGCGCCTTTCAACAGGCTAAGGACTATTTCCCCGGCCTTAAAGATCGCGACCTTCCGCGCTACGTCGTCGTTTCCGACTTCGCCCGTTTCCGCCTCTATGACCTAGACGAAGACTCGCAACACGAATTCACGCTCAAAGACTTTTACAAAAACGTGCGGCTTTTCGGCTTTGTCGCGGGCTATCTCACCACCTCCTTCAAGGAGCAAGACCCCGTTAACATCAAGGCCGCCGAGCGCATGGGCGGGCTGCATGACAGGCTGAAGGCGATTGGTTACGAAGGCCATGAGCTAGAGGTTTATCTTGTCCGGTTGTTGTTCTGCCTGTTTGCTGACGCCACAAGCATTTTCGAGCGGCGGCAATTTCAAGACCTCATTGAACAGCGCACCGGCGAGGATGGGCAAGACCTCGCGCAATGGCTGGAGCATCTGTTTGAGGTGTCTGAATACGCCCCGCGAAAAGCGCCTTACAAGGCTGGACGAGCAACTTGCCGCGTTCCAATACGTCAACGGAAGTCTCTTTGCCGAACGTCTGCGGATGGCTGATTTTGACCGCGACATGCGGGAAACGCTGATTGAATGTTGCGCACTCGACTGGGGCAAAATTTCTCCGGCCATTTTCGGCGCGCTGTTCCAGTCCGTGATGAAACCAGAGTTACGCCGAAACCTCGGCGCGCACTACACGACCGAAAAGAACATTCTCAAGGTGATCGGGCCGCTGTTTCTCGACGAGCTGCGCGCCGAATTCGAGAAGGTCAAAGGCCAGAAGAAAAAGCTGGTCGAGTTCCATCAAAAAATCGCGAAACTGAAATTCCTCGATCCGGCTTGCGGGTGCGGCAACTTCCTCGTCATCGCCTACCGCGAATTGCGCTTGCTGGAATTGGACATTTTGCGGGTGCTTTACGGGGACGCGCAAACGGGCTCCCTCGACGTGTCGCAGTTCAACATCCTGTGCGACGTGGATCAGTTTTACGGGATTGAGATTGAGGAATTCCCCGCCCAAATCGCGCAAACCGCGCTATGGCTGATGGATCACCAAATGAACATGCGGGTGTCCGAGGAATTCGGAAATTACTTCGTGCGCCTACCTCTCAAAAAATCGGCAACGATCGTTCACGGCAATGCCCTGCAACACGACTGGCGCGAAATCGTGAAGCCGAAGGAGTTGAGTTACATCCTCGGCAATCCGCCGTTTGGCGGGAAGCAATTTCAGAGCGACGAGCAAAAAGCGGACATGGCGCGCGTTTTTCACGACGTGGCGGGCGCGGGTGTGCTGGATTTCGTTGCGCCGTGGTATCGCAGGGCGGCGGAATACATGGCGGAAAACCCCGCGATCAAAACCGCCTTTGTGTCCACCAATTCAATTACGCAAGGCGAACAGGTTGGGGTTTTGTGGCCGGACTTGCTCCGTCGCGGCGCGAAAATCCACTTCGCGCACCGCACCTTTAAGTGGTCGAGCGAGGCCGATGCCCGCCGCCGTGCATTGCGTCATCATCGGCTTTGCCTTGCATGACACGATGGACAAGCGCCTTTTCGACTATGAAACCCCGCAAGCGGAAGCCCATGAAATCAAAGCGAGGAACATCAATCCTTATCTTGTCGATGCACCGGACGTTGTTTTATGTAATCGCAGAACGGCTCTCTCGGCTGAGTTGCCCATTGTGTTCGGCTCAATGCCGAACGACGGCGGCAATCTGTTGCTTTCCCGCGACGAGAGGGACGCCTTAATCTCGGCGGAGCCGAAGGCGGAGAAATGGATTAAGCCCCAGGGCTGTTTAGTTCTCTGCTAATCCGGGCATTCTGAGGAGTGTGTCGATGTCGATCGCGGCGCGCCATCTGGCGTTTTTGATGTTGTCGCAGCCGCTGGCGCGCAGCAGATTGTAGGCGAAGGAGCGCAGGCGGGCGACGATGTCGGGGTTCTTGCGGATGCGCGACGCGTCCTCGGCGAAAGCAACATCGCGCACGTAGTGGCTGCCGTTCTCGATGCGCCAATGGCCTCTGATCCATTCGTTCCAGCTTTCCGGCGTCGGACCGGCGGCCGAGGACACCCAGAAGACGATCTCGGTCGTTTGCTTGCAAAGACCCGTCGCGGGATCGCGCCGGCACACCGTGCGCTCCAGCCGCAGCACGGTTTTTATGAGCCTCTCCCACGGCGTATGGCGAAACCACGCTTTGGCGGGGAAGACTGTCAGCTCGCGCGTCTCCCAGCGATTGCGGCCCTTGGTTTGGCTTTTCGCATAGCCGCTCGGCTTGCGGCCCGCGCAACCGAGCTCGAGCCGGCGCCGCAAGCCGGGCTGATTGTCCTTCACCTGCGTCAGCAGATGATTGCCCGAGGCGATCACGCGTTCGAACAATTTTTTTGGCAATGTTCGGCGTCGAGCGTGAACAGGCAGCCCTTCAGCCCCAGCGCCTCGATCAGTTCCGGCGCGGTCGGAATTTCGTTGCTCTTTTCCGCGACCATCACATGCGCAAGCACGATCCTGTCCGCATGGCGCAGCGCCGTCATCATATGCGCAGCCTTGCGGTCGTTGAAGGCGTCGAAACTGCCGCGCAGCGTCTTGCCGTCGACGGCGATGGCGGTCAGCCCCTCCACGGCAGGCGGCGTCGGCAGGCTTACGGCATGGCGTCGAAACGCGGCCTCCAACGCCTCTGCGTCGACGCCTTGCAGAATGAGCCGCAGCCCGGTGTAGGACGGCGAATAAGGCAGTTCGAGACCGAAGGCTTCGTTGAGACGCTGGCGATGGATACGAATGAACTCATGCATCTGCCGATAGGAATTGGCGCCGGCGACCACGGCGAGGATCGCGTAGAGCAGCACCGTGGCCAAGTCGAAACGCTTACCTTCCCGGCGACGATGGTCCGGAATGGACCGCAAAATCTCCAACAGCGAAACCGGCATGCGACAACCTCCGATTCGGGTTGTCGCCTATAAATTCACACATCCCGGCCGGCGGGAATCCCAAAACCGCCATCAAAGGTCAGAGAACTGAACAGCCCTGGATTAAGCCCATCCTCGGAAGTGATGAATTTCTTTATTCCCTACAGCGTTATTGCTTATGGCTTATCGGAATTTCTCCGCAAGAACTGCGCGCCATGCCTTTGGTCTTACACCGTGTCGAGGCCGTCCGAAAGCAACGCATGGAAAGCACACGACCGATGACCAAACGACTTGCAACTACACCAGCATTATTCGGTGAAATCCGCCAGCCAACAAGGCGGTATCTTGCAATACCGAAAACCTCATCGGAAACCCGTGCTTATATTCCGATGGCTTTTCTGGAACCTTCGGTGATCGCGAACACCGAACTTTTCGCCGTGAACGGCGCAAGCGTCTATCATTTCGGCGTCTTATCATCGGGGATGCACATGGCTTGGGTGCGGAGCGTGTGTGGCCGATTGGAAAGCCGTTACCGCTACTCTGCCGGAATTGTTTACAACAATTTCCCGTGGCCGCAGGCCGAGACCGCGAAACAGCGACAGGCGATCGAGGAAGCGGCTCAAGCCGTGTTGGATGCCCGCGCGAAATACCCGGACTCTTCCCTCGCTGATCTTTATGACCCTCTAAGCATGCCGCCGGAATTGGTGAAGGCACACCAGAGGCTTGATGCAGTGGTTGACGCCGCTTACTCGAAAAAGAAATTCTCCGGCGACAGCGACCGCGTGGCCTTCCTGTTCGAGCTTTATCAGCAGCTTCTAAGCCCGTTGGAATCTAAGAAAACCATGCGACGCAAGGGGGCGAGTTAATATGGCTTCAGACCCGTTCACCATTCGAATTTTTGTCCCTGACGGCAACCCGGAGGGTGTCCGCATCATTGATAGGATGAACTGGACGGGGCTGGGTATCGCGTTCCCCCGTGACCAATGGCTGCATGTTCGCCAACGCAGCGAATTCAGCAAAGCGGGCGTCTACATCCTTGTCGGCCAAACTGAAGATGACCTTCCGACGCTCTACATCGGGCAAGGCGACGGGGTTCGCAACCGCATCGAAGCTCACTTCGCTAACAAAGAATTCTGGGACTGGGGGATAGCCTTTGTCTCCCCTTCAGCAAGCGGCGGCCTCAACCGGGCACATATTACGTGGTTGGAATACGCTTTGATTGATCGCGCCACCAAGGCGGCGCGAAGCCACCTCGATAATGGCAATGCGCCACAGGAACCGGCTTTGTCCGAAGCGGAGCGAGCCGACACGCAAGGTTTCCTAAAAGAGATTCTTCAAATCCTGCCCTTGGTTGGCCTGCGGGCGTTCGAGATGCCCCATGCTGTTGTGACCCCAAAGGCGCACACGCCGCCAGCGACACGTGAGTTACAGGCCAGCGACGAGCCGGATACAATTATTGTCCCGGCTCAGAAAGAGGGATTTGATGAAGTCTTTCTTGGGCAAAATGCGTGGTGGGCTATCCGTATAGCAGGCGGAATGCTTCCGAAAATCAAGTATATCGCAGCCTACCAATCACAACCCATTTCCGCTGTGACGCACTTTGCTCCAGTTGACCACATCGAGCCATACGGGGAGAGCGGAAAATATAAAGTAGTGTTTTCCGAAGCGGCACAGCCGATAGGTCCTATCCCCTTTGGAAACGCCCCGTCGGGGGCGATGCAGGGACCGCGCTACACTTCACTGAAGCGGCTTCGGGCGGCGAAGACAGTCCCCGATTTGCTCAGCAAATCCCTGTAGGTTCATTCTCGTCCTTCGTGGCGTCTGCGTATCCTCGCCGTGGTCGCGGCGCTTGATCGCCTCGTCGGGTTAAACGAGAATCCGCTCCACCTCGTCGAGGGTCACTTCCTCCGCTCTCCGATCATAGAGCTGCGTCGTGCGCGTCGAGGCATGGTTCGCCATTTGCGCGGCGCGTTCAAGCGTCCCGCCGTTCTTCAGATAGGCGGTGACGCCCGTGGCGCGAAAGGTGTGGTTGCCGACGCGCGTGGTGATCCCGGCGGCTTTGGCGCGCCGCTAAATCATCGCATAGGCGTTGGCTTGGGGCAGGGGAGTGCCGGTAAGCTGGCCGGTCGCGCGGCTGTAAGTCTGGAACAGAAACGCTTTCGGCTCCTTCGCCAGCCCCGCGCCGTCGATATATTCGTGAAGGTAGGCCTCTAAATTGTGATGGCAGGGCATGGCGTGCTGCTTGCCGCCCTTCTCGTGCAAGCGCACCCATTGCCGCCGGTTCTGCGCATAGACGTCCTCAACGCGCATGCCGATCGCAGCAGCGATGCGCGCGAAGGAATAGACCATG
This sequence comes from uncultured Alphaproteobacteria bacterium, assembly GCA_963829075.1. GTDB lineage: Bacteria > Pseudomonadota > Alphaproteobacteria > Rhizobiales > Beijerinckiaceae > Methylocystis. Next base: position 393,193 of record CAWHHH010000023.1, read on the forward strand.
AGGCCGATCAGCGCGCGGTCGCGCAGGCCGATGATAGTCGTGGTGTCGATCGCGTCGATAAGCTGCCGCGCCTCCTGCGGGTCGAGCACCGGCGTCTTGCCGCGCCGTACGATATGGCGCGGCCCGCGCACGGCGCTCGCGGGATTGGTCGGCATGATCTGGCCGATGACCAGCCAATCGAACAAATGGCGCAACGCCGCGAGGCGCAGCTTCGCGGTCGGCGCGGAGCGCGCCTTCTGCAACTGCTCAATATAGGCGGCGACATGCACGCTCTCGACGGCGGTGATGCGCGTGACGCCGCGCGCCTCCAGCCAGTCGAAGAATTCCGCCGCCGCGCGCGCATAGGCGCGCCGCGTGTTCGGGTTGCGGATATTGGCGGTGAAGAATTCAAAGAAGCGATAGGAGGCGCGCTCGCCGACGGTGGCGATAAGGGCAGGGGCGCGGTCGGCGAGAATGGGGACGAGTTGGTTCACGAGAAAAACCCGCTGAATCCGTTGATAAGCGTTCCTATGCTGACAAAGAATGGACCAAAGATATGTTGCAGGAAGCGATCGGTCTTCAGCGCATCGGTGGCGTTCACTCTTTCTAGTTTGGCCGCAAGACTCTCGCCATCCTCATTGCGAAGGAGTCGATTTCTTTGTAATGTTCGAGGGTCACCCAGTTATATGGTCCCCCTGCCCGTATAACAGGCGCAATGATTGCCAGTCCTCCAAGCGCGGCGAGAAGCCCGCCTCCTGCGGCGACACGAGTGGACAATGGATAGCTGGGAGCGAGCAGCGCTGGTAGGAACGGGAGAATGACCGCAGCCAGAAAATAGAGTGCTAGCCCGCGCTCCCGTTTCTCCTGCACACCTTGCTTCTCTTCCATGGCGTCAATCCTTACTATATGATAAAAGACATTATCATATACTCATGTCGCCAACAAGCTTCTGCTGAGCGCAAGCCGCTTTTCCCCCATGAAAAGCGTCGATTACTTGCTGGCCTTCGCCGGACGCCCGCGCTTGCGCGGCGCGGCATGCTCAGGACGTTGGCCAAGGCCGGCCCGCTTCGCCAGTTCCGATCGCTGCGCCGCGTAGTTGGGCGCGACCATCGGATAATCCCTCGGCAAGTTCCACTTCTCGCGGTATTGCTCTGGCGTCATGCCAAGCCCCGCCAAATGTCGACGCAATGACTTGAATTGTTTGCCGTCGTCCAGACACACCAGATAATCGGGGGTGATCGATTTACGGATCGAGACCGCCGGTTGCTGTTTTTCCACCGGCGGGGCGGAACTCACCGGCCCGCTTGCGAGCCTCTGCAAGGCAGCGTGCACCGAATGAATTAGCGTGGGCAATTCCCCTATGGGCAAGGAATTGTTGGCGACGAAGGCCGCCACGATCTCGGCGGTTAATTCGCTTGAATTCAGATCTTCCGCATCGGAGGATGTCAGCACGGGGGAATTCCTCAGGGGTCGGCTCGACTACCGATACGCCTGTTCTAGCCATTCGTCGATCCCCGCGCCTCGCCGCACATCATGGGCGGCTCAAAGCGCGCAACCGTCGGAGCTCATCGCGATGCGTGGCGCGGAAGCTCGGATTTCTCCATCCTCTGCGGCGCATTTTGCACCTGATTTATGCAATGCGAAAACGACATAAATTCAACGCTATACGTTTCTCTCGAAAGTCTTGACTTCTGAAACCATAAAGCTGCCGCACGAATGCATGTCGCCTGTGGGGCAAAACGGGTACGGGTCCAACGGCGGGCGCCTTGGCGTTCCCTGCCGTTGCGCAAGCGTCAAATGTCGACCGGCTAGCCGCCGGCTTTCTTGCCGCGCTTCTTTGCCGCCGCCGCGCCCGCGCTCGCCCTTCGTGAAGCCGACCAGGACCTCGTAATCCTCCGCGGCCTTGGCGTTGACGAAAGGCGCGGACAGATCCTCGACGAGCAAGGTGAAGTCGGCGCGCGACTGATTGGCGGGGATCGTCGCGCCGACGCGATATGTTTTCTCGCCAAAAAGCCGATTGTCGCTCTTGCGGCGCAGCGCGACGCGCAGCGACCCGAAGTAGCCGCCGGGTTTGCCGGCAGGGCCGAGCATCGCGGCGCCGAGCAGCCCGACTCTCACCGATAGATTTTCTCCGGCGAGCCCGCATTCGCGCGCCATGCGCGTGATCGAAATTTGATAGGCGACGCTCGACGCGTCGGCGCCGGTCGGCGAGCGCATTTCCGCGCCGGAGCCGTCGACGACGATGTCGGGGCACTCGGTGATGCCCGAAGCGAGGGCCTTTTTCCGCGCGGCCTCGGCGGCGGCGCCGTCCGCCGCGTCATCTCCGCCTGTGAGGCCCATCATCTTCAGCACGCGGCTCTGCACCGGACCGTCGCCGACGATTATGACATTCGCCCCGGGTATATACGTTCCCTCCGGCAGAGGCTGGGCGGAAGTTTCATCCGCCTTGGGCGCGGGGGGCGGCGCGTCGGCGGGTTCGGCGCGGGAGGCGTCGCTTCCTTGTCCTTGGGCGCCGCCGAGGCCGAACCATTGCATCACCCGGCCGGAAAGCGGCTGGGAATCCTCGGCGCGCGCCGCGCCGAGCGCGACGAGCAGCGCGCAGGCCGCGACCAAACCCTGCGTCCGGCGACGGCGCAGAAGCAAAGGGGCTCTCCTCATGGCAGCTTGGCGAAGCCTTCCTTGAAGCCCGCGAGCGTCACCGGCAATCCGACGCCCTTGTCGGGGGTCTCGTGGACGATGAAAGTGGCGGTCTTGCCGGTCTTCAACTGATCGACGAGCTTATCGTCCAACATCGCCTCGGCGATGCAGCCGTGCGGATTGCAGCGCGCGAAGCCGGTTGTGCCGACCTTGGTTTCGTCGATCATCAGGCCGAGGCCGGTCGGCAGCAGCACCCCGAGCGGCGCGATGATCCGCATGAGCCGGTTCTTGCCTTCGTTGAGCTTCAGAACCATCACGATCAGATTGAGCCCCTGAACGTCCTCGGCCGCGACTCTCTGAACCAGGGCGCATTGCTGCTTGCTCGCGCCCGGCGGCGTTTCGCAGCGGAGGTCCCAATCGCCGTATTTTCCGACGAGGTCCTCGGCCAGGGCAGGCTGGGGGGAGCCGGCGACGAGCGCGAAAGCGCCCGTAAGCAGCAGAACCCCGGCCGCGAATCGAAACCGCCGGGAGAAGAAGCGGCGCCGCGCCGCGCCAAAGGCGATCATGCAGTCTCCATGTGAAGGGCGCGGCTGCAGGCGTCGCGCCGCGATTTCGCATTGGCGCCTGCTTTGGGCATTAGTAGGGCGGAGTGTCAAGGCGGCAGGAGAAAGAGCGTTTTTCGCGCCGACCTCGAGCCGTCCCCGCCTGCTGGCCGTTGAAGCCCGATCGTCGCGCGAAAGCCTGGGGCGGCGACCCGAGCTTCGCTTTTATCCCGCATTCCCCCGGTGACGCGCTCATTTGCGCGACGCTCGCGCCGATTTTCGCGGCTCCGTGGTCGCGTCCGATCTTGCAGGAAGACCGCTTACGCGGCCTACACATTTTTCGATTTCCATCGTGCGGGGAAAGTGGGCGCACTGCTCAGGGATACCGTCGGCCCAGCCCCGCCCTATCTTGTTCCTTGGGTCTGTGGACAGGCCCAACGCAAAGAGATTCCTCGCAAAAACCTACTCGTCGCCGCTTCCCGAGCGAGATACCGCACATAGGGGGAGGAAACGATGGACGGTCCGATTTCACCCGCGCGGCGGACTTTGCTCAAGGCGGGCGCCGCGACGCTCGCGACCCCGATCGCCGCCGCGATCGCGCAACCGGCTGCGGCGGGAGGGCATCAGGAGGCGAAGAGTTTCGATCTGTGGATCATCAGCGATCCGCATGTCGGAACCGACAAGGCCGCGAGCGAAGGCATTCAGCACGGCCTGGTCGGATTCCGGCCGCCGCCGGTGCGCGCCGAGTCGCTGGCGACGGCGCTTCGCCAGTCCGAGGGGGGCGGCGCCTTCGGCGGACCGTCCTTCAACTGGGATATCGCGCTCAATCTCGGCGACTATGCGGGCTTCTGGGATGCGCCCGAGGACGAGCAGGGGCGCGAGGTCGTGCGTCAGTATTCGGCGCTGAAAAAACATCGCCGCGAGCAGGTCTACAATATCGCCGGCAACCACGACGCCTCGCCGCATGGACACCCCGCGAACAAGGGCAAGGACACCAACTGGTGGTTCCGCAAATGGTGCGACCCGGTCGGGGAGCACACGGAGACCTCGGGCGTCGATCCGAACAAGCGCCCTTACCCGATCGACGGCGCCTGGGAGCGCTACACCTTGAAGGTCGGCAATATCCGCTTCCTGATGATGAGCGACCGCAATGACCTGCCCTATCCGGTCGGGCGGCGGGCGAGCGGCGGCGCCTCGCCCGCGGGCGCGGTCACGCCCGAGACCTTCGCGTGGTGGACGTCGCATGTGGAAAGCGCCGGCAAGGACGAGATCATCATCACCGGCGCGCACCACATGCTGCGCGAGACCACGGTCGGCTCCGGCGACTACGAGGGCGTGAGCCGCAATCCGGACGGCACGTTCAGGGCCGGCAGATATCACGGCGCGGACGGCGCGCCGGAGGGCGCTTCCTATCTCTACTTCCTTGGCGACAAGCCGAAGGCGCAGGCGTTCGAGAATTATCTCGCGGCGCATCCAGGGGCGATCGACCTCTGGGTCGGCGGCCACACCCATACGCATCCCGACGACGTGCTCAACGGCCGTTCGCATGTGGAGCGCAAATGGGGCGTCAATTTCGTCAACTGCGCGCAGCTGTCGAAATTCCACTCCTACGTGACCTGCCCGCCCATGAGCCGGCACTTCACCTTCACGGAGGGCTCGCGGCTCGTGCGCGTGCGCTGCTACCTGCACGACGACACGCATGCGGCGGAAGGCTGGTACCCGACGGCCGAGCGCGTGCTCGAGTTTTCGAAGCCGTTCTACTGGAGCTGAGCGCCGCGCGGGCGCGGTGTGCCGCCGGCCGCAATCGCAGTTGATCGGCGCCGCGATCGCGTCTGCCCGGGTCATCCCGGTTTATCTGTCTTGGAGCGAATTGACGCAAAAGTTGATAGACTTATGCGATCGGAATTCGTTCCAGCATTTTGTCCTGGCGCGCTAGGTCTTGATTTTAAAGGGCAGATAGGCCGGGCACCAGCCGATCGCCGCGGTCGCAAGCGGCACGATCCCGATCCAGCCCCAGACCGGGAGATAGCCGGCGAGCGTCGCGCCGATCAGTCCGAGCCCGACGACCGCGCGCAGCGCACGATCGATCATTCCGACATTCTTCGTCATCGCAGGACTCCTTCCTTCTCGAAAAAGGCCCTGTGAGCTTGCGCTTCTTGCGTGGCCCCGTCGGCGACAAAGTCACGTCTAGCGCGCTTTCCGCTCGAACGGAATTCTTCGAGCGATAAGAAATCGCGCCAGGTCGATATGCTGGAGCGAGTTCTGATCGCAAAAGTCTGTCAACTTTTGCGTAAATTCGCTCTAGGCCCCGTCATCGACAATTCGTCGCAAGGGCTCGGGTTGAAGGAGACGGAGGCCGCCGCGATGCAGCTCGATCCAGCCGTGGCGCTCGAACTCCTTGAGCTTTCGGCTGACGACTTCCCGCGCCGTGCCGAGCTCCACGGCGAGCTCCCGATGCGTCTGGGCGACCGCGCCATCCTCGCCGACCGCGTCCAGAATGCGTTGCGCGAGCCTGCGGTCGATGCGCTCAAATGCGACCTCCTCGATCCGCGCCAGCAGGCTCGCCAGACGTGCGCTGAAGGAGCGGAAGACGAAATCTCGGAAGCTCTCCGAAGTGGCGAGGAGCTCGCGAAACTCGGCCTTGGGCAGGACCTTCGCCGTGACGTCGGCTTCCGCCACCGCCTCGGCGTCATAAACGGCGTCGCGCATCAGGCAGGCCGTGGTGATCACGCAGGTTTCGCCCGGACCGACGCGATAGAGAGCGATCTCGCGGCCGTTGGCCCCGGTCTTCTGCACGCGGATGCGGCCCGAGACGAGAATCGGATAGGCTTCGCAGGCAAGGCCTTCGCGAAAAACCCAGGCGCCCGCCGGCGCGCGCAAGGTGAAGGCGCGCTTGTCGATGACGGCCCTGGTCGCGGCGTCCAGCGTCGGAGCGGTCGAACGCGGCTCGGCTTCAGCTCCGGAGCGCGCCATGTCTTTCCAGCCTTTCCCGTCCAGCGCCTCAGCGACGCTCCGTCCTCTGCGAATTTCGAGCGCCGGCGTCAAGCGTGAGGCGCGAGACCGGCGTTGATCCAAGCGCGAGCGACGCCATTTCCTCTTCTAAAGCCTTGCGCGCCGCGGCAAGCCGCGCTCTAATGCACGGCTACGGATTAATCGAGGCTACGAACTCGAGGCGGCGTCTTTCGCCGCTCAACCAACAAAAACAGGACGGGCGAATGTCGGAGCGCGCGCAAAACCTGCAGGACACGTTTTTGAATTTTGTAAGAAAAAACAAGGTCCCGCTTACGATCTTCCTGGTCAACGGCGTCAAGCTTCAGGGGATCATCACCTGGTTCGACAACTTCTGTCTGCTGCTTCGGCGAGATGGTCACTCCCAGCTCGTCTATAAGCACGCGATCTCGACGATCATGCCGGGCCATCCGATCCATATGTTCGAACCTTCCGAGGAAGGGGAGATCAACGAAAAGTCGCGTTAGCGCGTTTTCCGCTCGAACGGGGAGCTTTCGAGCGATAAGATATCGCGCCAGCTCACAATACTGGAGCGAATTCCGATCGCAAAAGTCTGTCGACTTTTGCGTCAAGCTGCTCTAGCCGGCGGGCCTCGACGCGACAAATTTCTTGGCATCGATCACGGTCTCCGCACTCAGGGCTCCGCCTGAGCGCAGCCTGATCCAGGAGAGCTCCAACCCGGTTGAAAGACGACGCTTCCCTTTCGAAAACCGTCTCGCCAAAGCCAAAGCCAGGCGAGAGGACGCGCGCGCTCGTCGTCGGCCCCTATCCGCCGCGCGGGCCGAAGGACAGCGCCCAGCGAGAGCCCGCGGCGCGGCTAGACGAGGCGCAGGGTCTGGCGCTGGCGATCGATCTCGAAGTGCGCCAGGCGATCCACGTCCCGCTCGCCGAGACGCGGCCCGCGACCTTTCTTGGCAAGGGCAAGGTCGAGGAGATCGGCGAATTCGTCCGGGATGAGGAGATTGCGCTCGTCTCGATGGATTGCGCGCTCTCGCCGGTCCAGCAGCGCAATCTGGAGAAGGCCTGGGGCTGCAAGGTCATCGACCGCACCGGGCTGATCCTCGAAATCTTCGGCCGGCGCGCGCGGACGCGGGAGGGCGCGCTGCAGGTCGAGCTCGCCCATCTCGGCTATCAGAAGTCGCGGCTCGTGCGCAGCTGGACCCATCTCGAGCGCCAGCGTGGCGGCTTCGGCTTTCTCGGCGGCCCTGGCGAGACGCAGATCGAGACCGACCGGCGCCTGATCGAGGAGCGCATGCGCAAGATCGAGCAGGAGCTCGACAAGGTGAAGCGCACGCGCGGCCTGCATCGCAAGACGCGCCGCGACGTCCCTTTCCCGGTCGTCGCGCTCGTCGGCTACACCAACGCCGGAAAATCCACGCTCTTCAACAGACTGTGCGGGGCGGGGGTCTTCGCCGAGGATCTGCTCTTCGCGACGCTCGACCCGACGGTGCGGCGCATCCGCTTGCCGCATGGCGCCGTGGCGCTGCTCTCCGACACGGTCGGCTTCATCTCCGACTTGCCGACGCTGCTGATCTCCGCCTTCCGCGCGACGCTCGAAGAAGTGACGCAGGCGGATCTGCTTCTGCATGTGCGCGACGCGAGCGGCGAGGATTTCGAGGCGCAGGCGCGCGACGTCGAGCAGATCCTCTCGGAGCTCGGCCTATCCGGCGAGAACGCCAAGCCCACGATCGAGGTGTGGAACAAGATCGACGCGCTCGATCACGAGCGCGAGGCGGCTCTGCGCCTTACCGCGCGGGCGAACGAAACTCCAACAACTCTGGTCTCGGCGCTGACCGGGGAGGGGATCGAGGCGCTGCTCGAGCGGATCGAGGCGCTGCTCGGCCAGGCGCGGGAGACGCGCGCGGTCACGGTCGCCGCGGAGGACGGCGCCGGCCTCGCCTGGGCCTATGCCCACGCCGAGGTGCTGTCGCGCGAGGCTCTGCCCGACGGCGCCCAGCGTCTGCTCTTGCGCGCGCCGCCAGCGCGAATGGGCGAGCTGGAACGCAAGTTCCCGCAGGGCGCGCCTCCGGGGCGCGCGCCGCGGCGGGGCCGGCGCGCGTGAGACGCCGGCGCTCCGCTAATCAACTGAAAGATACGCCAATATCCATTTCAAGCGCCGACCGCTTCGCGAATTTGTTGGGCTGCCGCCTCCAGAAAAGCCTGAGCGAGATCGGGATCGTTGACGACTTGCGATAACGTCAGCGCACCGAGCATCGTTGAGAGAATGGCCATGGCCTTGCCTTTGGGCTGCTCGCCCTTGGTCTCGCCAATTAAGCAGCCGAGTAGTTCGAGATGCGCCTTGATCCCGGCTTCAAATGACGCCTTGACGTCGCGGCCCTGTCTGGCGGCATCCGAGCCGAGCGCCACGAGAGGGCAACCTTCCGTCCTCTCTTCGCGATGCCCCATGCTGAGGTAGAAGGCGGTCACAGCGCCTAGCGGGTCCTCAGGATTTGCCGCGACCGCATCCGACCAACGGCGGAAGGCGGTCTCCAGCGCCCGGCTCGAGGCCTGTGCCGCCAAATCTTCCTTTGAGGCGAACTGTTTGTAAAAAGCGCCTTGGGTCAGCCCGGCCCCTTTCATCAGATCCTTAAGCCCGATGCCGTCAAAGCCGCGCTCTCGAAAAAGTCGGCTTGCCACATTGATTACGGTTTGGCGGTTTTCCGCGGCCTGCATGCGACTCACGCGCATCGTTAACCTCGATATTTAGATTGCACTCGACATCTATATCAGATATAGAGTTAGAATGCAATCTATCGCAGGCGAGGCTTGGCTATGAGAGAGCGCCCTCCTGCATATGACGGACGCAGAGTTGAGCGTGGCCAGCAGTGGCCAAGTTATGCCGACTGTAGTTTCGTGAGGGCAGCGCCATGAACATCGAGGA
>CAWHHH010000024.1:0-139257 GCA_963829075.1 uncultured Alphaproteobacteria bacterium
TGGGGCTTAAACTCCTTAGAGCTTGAGGCGGAGGCGGCGACCTCTTGGGCACGGGCCCCTTAGTCCGATATAAAGCCAAGAGCATCGAACTCCGCGCGACAGGCTTCGCCGAACTCGCGAAGGGGATCGATTGCCTCGTCATGATGTAGCATCTCTTGCAGCTCCGGGAACGTCTTTCTTGGCGCAATATAAGTATCGACGATCTTGCGCACGGTATCCTCTGCGGCCTTGATTACTTGTGGTGTAGACAAGATGCGCATCAGGCTCACCATGGAGTAAATTTTGACCAGCTCGGCGGGGTGCGCCTCGTCTTGCCCAAGCGCATCAACATAGAGGCGAGACGCCTCCTCCAGGAATCTTCCGTAGAGCTCCTCGCGTTGCCTCTTGTCGCGCGCCAGTTCCCTGGCCTTGTTCTGCGCCCTCTGGCCCAGCCAGGACGTGCCGAGTGAGGTCAGTCCGCCAATGATCGAGCCGGCCAATGCCGCAAGCGCTGAAATATATGCAGGATTTATTTTTGACCTCCCTTTCAAGGCCGACGCCCGAGGCGCCGATAAACGGATTTGACCCCGGGCTGCCAAGCCTTTACAATAATATCTGCTGCCGCCCCTCTCGGGGCGGCGGTTTGTTTTTTGGGCTCGAGCGCGCCGCCGGCCGTCGTCCAGACGAAGCGTCGCCAAGGGGAGCGAGAGCTTTGACGTCGGCGCTTTATCCGACCTACGCCCGCGCGGACCTCGCCTTCGAGAGCGGCGAGGGCGCCTGGCTCGTCGCGAACGACGGCAGGCGCTATCTCGATTTCGGCGCGGGCGTCGCGGTCAATTCGCTCGGCCACGGACATCCGCGTCTCGTCGATGCGCTGCAGCAGGCCTCGACGCGGCCCTGGCACGTCTCCAATCTCTATCAGATTCCACAAGCGGAGCGCCTCGCGCGCCGGCTCGTCGAAGCGACTTTCGCCGACGAGGTGTTTCTCTGCAACTCCGGCGCGGAAGCGATCGAATGCGCGATCAAGACGGCGCGCAAGTTCCACGCCGCCAATGACGAGCCGCAACGCTACCGGCTGATCACCTTCGAGGGCGCGTTTCACGGACGCACGCTCGCGGCGCTTTCGGCCGGCGGCAATCGCAAATATCTCGAGGGCTTCGGCCCACCGGTCGAAGGCTTCGATCAGGCGCCCTTCGGCGACTTGGCCGCGGTAGAGGCCTTGATCGGCCCCGAGACGGCGGGCGTGCTGATCGAGCCGATCCAGGGCGAGGGCGGCGTTCGCGTCTTTTCCGCACGAATTCCTGCGCGCGCTGCGCGCGCTGTGCGACCGGCGCGGGCTGCTTCTCGTGCTCGACGAGGTGCAGACCGGCGTCGGCCGCGTCGGGAGCTTTCTCGCCATCGAGAAGGCGGGCGTCTCGCCCGACATCGCCGCGCTCGCCAAGGGCCTCGGCGGCGGATTCCCGATTGGCGCGTGCCTTGCGACGAAAGAGGCGGCCAAGGGCATGACGCTCGGCGCTCATGGCTCGACCTTCGGCGGCAATCCGCTCGCGACGAGCGTGGCCAATGCGGTTCTCGACGTCGTTCTCGAAAAAGGCTTCCTCGAGCGCGTCAACCGACTGGAGCCGTTGCTGCGCCAGCAACTTGCAGGGCTCGAGGACGAGCATCCGGAGATCATCGAGAGCCTGCGCGGCGAGGGGCTGATGTTCGGCCTCAAGACGCGCGTCCCTAATCTCGATTTCCTGAAGGCGGCGCGCGAGGCGGGGATTCTCCTCGTCGCGGCCGGCGACAATGTCGTGCGCCTCCTGCCGCCGCTGATTATCGACGAAAGTCATGTCGCGGAAGCCGGAAAACGGCTCGGCGCCGCCTGCCTTTCGCTCGAGCGCGCGGCGCTTGCCGGAGCGGCGCAATGAATCCGCGTTTGGCGAAGGGCGCGCCGCGCCATTTCCTCGATATTTCGCAGCTCTCCACCGACGAGCTGCGCGCCATTCTCACGCGCGCAGCCGCGTTGAAGGCGCGCCGCATCAAGGGCGTCCTCTCTGCGGAGCGTCCGCTCGCCGGCAAGTTCCTCGGCATGGTCTTCGACCGGCCCTCGACGCGCACGCGCGTCTCCTTCGACGTGGCGATGCGCGAGCTCGGCGGCGAGACGATCATGCTGACGGGCGCCGAGATGCAGCTCGGCCGCGGCGAGACGATCGCCGACACGGCGCGCGTGCTCTCGCGTTTTCTCGACGCGGTGATGATCCGCATCCTCGATCGCGACGATCTGCTCGAGCTCGCCGAATACGCCGCCGTGCCCGTCATCAACGGATTGACGAAACATTCGCATCCCTGCCAGGTCATGGCCGACGTGATGACCTTCGAGGAGCATCGCGGCCCGATCGCCGGACGCCGGATCGCCTGGAGCGGCGACGCCAATAATGTGCTGACGAGCTGGATCCATGCGGCGCAGCGCTTCGACTTCGAGATCAACGTCGCGACGCCGCGGGATCTGCGGCCTGCCAAGGAGCTCCTCGACTGGGCCAAGAAGAATTGCGCGAGGCTCAATCTCTGCCATGATCCTTACGAGGCGGTCGCCGGCGCCGACGCGGTCGTCACCGACTGCTGGGTGTCGATGGGCGACGAGGAAGAGGCGCATCGGCACAATCTCCTCGCGCCCTTCCAGGTCGACGAGAAGCTGATGAAGGCGGCGGCCAAGGACGCGATCTTCCTGCATTGCCTGCCGGCGCATCGCGGCGAGGAGGTGACCTCCGCCGTGATCGACGGTCCGCAGTCGGTCGTTTTCGACGAGGCCGAAAATCGATTGCACGCGCAGAAAGGCATTCTGACCTGGTGCCTGGAGGCGAGCGCATCGTGAAAGGCGCGCCCGCGAGCCGTGCTGTCTCGAACGAGCCCATGGACGACAGCGTGCTGGCCTTCGCCGTGCCGGGGCTCGATCTGCGCGGGCGCATCGTGCGGCTGGGGCCGGCCGTCGACGAGATCCTGACGAACTACCCCTATCCCGAGTTGGTTGCCCGCGCGCTCGGCGAAGGCGTCGCGCTCACCGCGCTGCTCGGCTCGATGATGACGCGGCACGACCGTTTTCAGCTGCAGACGCGCAGCGACGGCGCGATCGACCTCCTCGTCGTCGATTACGATCCGCCGGGGCGGCTGCGCGGCTTCGCGCGCTACGAAAAGACGGGCGCGGCGCCCGTCGGCGCGCCCGCGGAGCTTCTGGGGCGCGGCCATTTGGCGCTCACGATCGAAAATCCGGAGGAGGACACGCGCCATCAGGGCGTCGTCGCGCTCGAGGGCGAAGGCCTGGCCTTCGCCGCCTTCGAATATTTCCGCCAGTCCGAGCAGATTCCCTCCTTTCTGCGGCTTGCGGTCGCCGAGGTCGTCGAGCCGCGGGGCCGAAGCTGGCGCGCGGGCGGAATCTTGCTGCAATTCCTGCCGCCGAGTGGCGCGTCGCTCCTTGAGGCGACGGACGAAGTCCCCGATTCCTGGAACGAGGGCGTCGCGCTGGCGAGCACGATCGCCGATCACGAGCTCGTCGACCCGAGTCTCTCGGCGGAGCGCGTGCTCTACCGCCTTTTTCACGAGCGCGGCGTCACGGTCGAGACGCCCCGGCCGCTCGAGGCGGCATGCCGGTGCACGGACGAGCGCGTCGAGAACATGCTGAAGAGCTTCTCGTCGCAGGACCGCGCCGACATGGTCGGAGACGACGGCCGCATCGTCGTAACCTGCGAATTCTGCAACAAGCGCCGCGTCTACGATCCGGCGGAACTGGATTAAGGCGCGGCGAAGCCATCGCGCGCCGCGAAGCGGACGCGGCGGAGCTGAAATTGGATCGCCGCGAGCCTTGCAGGCGCAGGCGCTTTCATGGCACAGCGTGGCTAGGCTTCCTCAGGCGAGAGTCGGCGGTGAACAAGACCGAATTGCGAAAGTTGCAGGCCTTCCTGCGCAAATCCTTCGGCAACGAGGAGGTGCTCGTCGGGCTCGATCCCAAGGACGAGGAATGCGGCGGCCGTGCGGCTCGGCGAGCGCCAGATCGCCCGGATCACCGTCGACGATGAGGACGGAGACCGGTCCTTCGCCTTCGCGATGAAGATTCCCGTCGGCCGCGAGGTGCTTGCAGTCCTATCTGCAGAAGCTTTTCGAGAACCAGCGCCTGACGCTCTCGGCGCGCGGGCGGAAGGGCGATTTCGTCGAGCTCAACAGCGGCGAGGACTTCCTCGGCGTCATCTCGGCGGACGACGCCAAGGGCTCGAGCTACACGCTGCAGATCGCGATTCTCGACATCGATCTCGACGAGTTTTAAGTCTGGACGTAATTGATCCAGCCGCAGAAAGCCCCCTGACGGGCTTGGGTCGCGACGCGACTTTAGCGCAGACGCTTAGGCATCTGACACAAGGCTTAGCAGCGCGGCCGCCGTGGAAAGACGACGGGTCCGGCCTACGCCTCGACGCGCCGCCATGCAGGAAAGGGTTGTGGAGCGGCCAGCGTCAATAGTCTATATATGCTATCATGTTACTAGATTAAAATTGCTGCGCGCCGCGTGGCGGAGACAACACATGTTCAACCTGCAGACTTACGATAACATTCCCGCTGATCGGCTGAATTGGCTGCCGCGGGAGAGATTCTCGGTCGGCCCCAACGTCTCGCGGCCGGATGCTATTCTATTGCGTTCGCACGACCTGCACGACGCGCCGATTCCGACAACAGTCCTGGCAGTGGGAAGAGCCGGCTCCGGCGTAAACTCGACGGCCTGCGCAGAAAATGCATAAGGCTAATCGCCCTTGACGCGTCGCGGCGTGGATGCCCGCGACAAGAAATTTGCCGGCTTCGAGCATGGCATGGAAGGGCTCGGGATCCTCGGTCCGGGGCCCGGCCATGACCCTCTACTGAGTCGCGCTCGGTGCCTCGGTCCGCGGGCATGACGGGTCACATTTTGCAGCGCGCGGCGTTACTTCACGTCGAGGAGCTCGACGTCGAACATCAGCGTCGCATTCGGCGGAATGACGCCGCCGGCCCCGCGCGCTCCATAGCCGAGATCGGGCGGAACGATCAGCGTGCGCTTGCCGCCGACCTTCATCGTCGAGACGCCTTCGTCCCAGCCGGGGATGACCTGGCCGACGCCGATCTTGAACTGAAACGGCTGGCCGTGATCCTTCGAGCTGTCGAACTTCTTGCCCTTCGCGCCGTTCTCATAGAGCCAGCCCGTGTAGTGCACCGTGACGGTTTGCCCGGCCTTGGGCTCGGCGCCGGTTCCGACCTTCGTGTCGATGTTCTTGAGGCCGGAAAGCGTCGTCACCGCCTTGCTGTCGTCGAGCGCCAGCGCGGGCGCCGCCGCCGCGCCGAGCAGCGGCAGGGAGAGAAGGAGGCCGGCGAGGACCTTGGCGGGAAAAAATCTCTTCATGCTGCTGTCTCCGTGTTGGGGATTTGCCGTCGGCGTCAGGCGAGGAGCCCATTGTCGCGGGCGAGCTGCGCCAGGTCCTTCTGCGGGCGCGCGCCGAAATGCGAAATGACTTCGGCCGCCGCGAGCGCGCCGAGCCTGGCGCTTCTATCGTGCGGCAGGCCCTGCGTGAAGCCCGCGAGAAATCCCGCCGCGAAAAGATCGCCGGCCCCGGTCGTGTCGACGATCGCCTCGACCGCAAACGCCGGGACGCTCACGACGCTCGCAGCGTCAGCGACGACGGCGCCCTTGGCCGAACGTGTGACGACGCCGAGCAGCTCCTTCTCGGCCCGCAGCGCCGCAAGCGCCGTGTCGAAATCCGCGGTCTGATAGAGCGAATGCAGCTCGCTCTCATTGGCGAAGACGATGTCGACGATCCGGTCGCGTATGAGGCGCAGGAATTCGTCGCGATAGCGGTCGACGCAGAACGCGTCGGAAAGGCTCAGCGCGACCTTGCGTCCTTTCGCGCGGCTGGCTTTCGCAGCCTTCAGAAACGCCTCCTTGGCGGCCGGCGGGTCCCACAGATAGCCTTCGAGATAAAGGACCTTGGCCTGCGCCGCCTGCGCCTCGTCGATGTCGGCGGGGCCGAGCGCCTGACAGGCGCCCAGAAAGGTGTTCATCGTGCGCTGGCCGTCCGGCGTGACGAAGATCAGGCAACGCGCCGTCGCGGCGCCGTCCTTGGCGAAGGGCGTCTCGAAAGCGACGCCCGCCTTGCGAATGTCATGCGCGAATTCGCCGCCGGCTTCGTCCCCCTTGACCTTGCCCACGAAGGCGACGCGCCGGCCGAGGCTGGCTAAGCCCGCCATCGTGTTCGCGGCGGAGCCGCCCGAGACGATCGTCGTCGGCCCCATGTCGGCGTAGAGCGCGTCGGCGCGGGCTTCGTCGACGAGCTGCATCGCGCCCTTGTGGAGACCGGCGCGGGCGAGCGCGTCGTCCTCGGCGCGGGCGAGCACGTCGACGATGGCGTTGCCGACGCCGAGCACGTCGAGGGTCGTGGACATTGAGCGGATCCGTGAGTTGCGTGAGAAGGCGGCCCCGAGATTCGAGGCGCAGGCTTCCTAGCATCACCGGACGCGAAGAAGAAGAGGCGCCCGCCGGAACGAGCGGACGCCTCTCGCTGCATGACACAAGCCCGAGACGATCAATCCGCCGTCAGACGAAAGCCCAATCGAATCTCTTGCGAGACGAGGTCCTTGGTGATCGCCGGATTGCCGCTCATCAAGCCCGGAAAGCTCGTGTAGGCGCCGACGTTGAGGAAGCGGTAGTGCAGATCCAATTTGAGATTTTGCGACAGATCGTAGCTCACGCCCGCCATGAGGTTCCATGAGAATTTCCAGGCGGTCTTCTTGAGCGACTGGCCATAGGAAATCGACTGCCAGGGCCACGCAAAATTGGGGTTCACGTAACTGGCCGCATAAGTGAAGAGCGGAGGGACCGCGGGCACGGGCACGATAGGCACAGTATTGAAGCCATTCGCCGTGATCCAGCCGAGCGGAACGCCGCCGACGCCGAGATTGGGCGCCCACGGCTGGCCGTTCCAGTTCTGATACAGCGTCTCAGAGGCGCTCGACTGAATGTAGGAGAAGCCGAGGCCCGCGCCGACATAAGGCGTGACGCCCCACCAATGGCCGAGATCGATGTAGGCGTTGAAGGTCGGCGTCCAGCGATCGATGCTGCTCGTGAAAACAGGCGTGCAGGTTTCGCGCGGATCGTAAAGATAGCCGGCCGGCTGACCCGCGCTCAGGCTCGAGACATTGGCCGTCGCGGCGGGCCAGTCGACGACCTCGCCGGAAGGACACCACAGCGGCGCCCCGGAGCCGCTCGGACGAAACACGGCGCGATCGAGCTCGAAGTCGGTGCGCAGCCAGCTGTTGTATTGATAGCCGAAGCCGAGGCCCTCCGAGACCGAGCCCTTCCATGCGAGCTTGTTGACGATATCCGCGATGATCACCGGCGACTCTGTGTTCGAAAAGCCCACGTCGCCACGCAAATACCAGCCCGTGCCGAACTCCACCGGACGCTCGATGAGAGTCGGCGGCGTGAGGAACGGCATGTCCGCGGCGAACGCGCTTTGCGTCGTCATTAAAAAGGCGAGAGCCAAACTTGCTTTCGCTCGGGCGCAGAAAAGATGAAAGACCATGAGAACTCATCCTTGCTTCACGCCAGCCGCACGCTTGACGCCCGCGGCACGGAGTGAAGGAGGGATGAAGAAACATGCTTAATGCGCGCTTAAGCGCGCAAGGCGCTCGCAAGCTTGCGCTTGCGAGCGTTCGTCGTTTCTGTTGCTTCGTGAATGTCCACTGCGCGCTAAAGCGCGGCGGGCAAAGGCGCATCGCGAGGCTTGCGCCAGGATGGACACGCGCCTCGCGCGTTAGCGCACGTTTCCAAAAAAAGTGGGAAGCGGTTTTTGGATACGAACGTGCGCATTCGAGAGGATGTTGCGCGCGTTCGACTCGAAGCTTGCTGAACGCGTTCTAGCGCGCTTGATCCTCGAACGGCATCGTTCGAGGATCAAGAAATCGCGCCGGATTAAAGTGCTGGAGCGAATTCCGATCGCAAAAGTCTGTCAACTTTTGCGTCAACTCGCTCTCGCGAAATCGCCTCAGTGCAGGAGTCGCGAGAGGATGAAGTCGACGACGACGCAGAATATCGCCGCGAGGGCGAAGGCTGGGAGCGACCGCAGCTTGGCGTGGCGATAGATGAAGGTAAAGGCGAAGAAGTTCCAGATGACGAGCGGAAACAGCAGAAAGTTGACGAGCCGTGCGGTTGGCAGCGGCGGCGGCAGCGCAACCGAGAAGATGAAATGCAGGACGATGGAGACGAGCGCAATCACGGCGCCGACGCCGGCGAGCGCCGTGGTCGTTTGAACGACCTTCTCGCGAGCGTCGTAGCGCGGCAGCACGAGGGCCGAGGAAACGCCGACGAGCGCCGCGCTGGCGAGGCCATAAATTATCGACCCGCCAAAGCTGTGCTCGAGCAAGTGCTCGAAGGTCTGAAGCGCGGCGTAGACGCCAAGGCTGCCGCCCATCAGCCGTGTGCTGACGGGGAGGCTGGCCTGGCTTCCCTCGAGCGAGAGGATGTCGATAAACGCCTTGGGCGTCCCATTCGCCCAGTTCGTCCAAGCGGCCGGCACATTGATCGGCATGATGATCTTTATCCGTTTGTTGGAGCGCGGCTTTGAATTCAGCGTCGACGACGCGAACGAGGCTGCGCTCGAATTGATGGAAGGCCATCCGCACGCGAGCGGGAAACCCCGCCGCCCTCTTGGCCGCTCGGGGGGTCTTACCACGGCTCGCGGCGCGCGGAAACAGGCGCTCCTTCCTCGAACCTCAAGGAAATCGCGCCGGATCAAAAAGCAGGACGCCGCGTCCGACGCAAGCCAGCGGGCCCGGTCACTTCCGGCCGCTGACGTTCAGGACGCGCAGCAGCAACCAGACGGGGAGGACGATCGCCGCGCCGGCCAGCACATATTCGATCAACTCGCGCACGGCTCCGAAGCCCAGCGCATAGATGCGACGCAGGAAGTTCACGACGCCGACGAGAATGTCGGCGGGTCGAATTTCGAGCCACATCATCAAGGCGCCGACGACGAGCGACATGAGCAGCAGCTTCAGCGCCACCCCGGCCGGCGAGCCGCCGAGGAAGGCTTCGAGCGGATTGGCCGGCTCGGACGCATCCGGCTGCGGCGGGCCCGACGACGCGCGCGCCTCCTTCGACCCTGCCCCCTGCGCCTGATCGAGATGCGGCCAACTGGACAGAGGATTGTCGTCTTGCGTCACCTGAAACGCTCCTTCGTTCTCGTCTCGCTAGATTCTATCGCCTGCGCTCTCTTCCTTCAGAACGCGGACGATGCGGCGAATGAAGCGTTCGACGAAAGACAGCGTCCGTTCGAACTCCTCTTCCCGCGGCAGAGGCGAAGCGCCGCTTTGACTGCGCGCTGCGTCCCGGCTGGCCTTCAGCTCGGCGTTCTCGCGCCGAAGCTCGGCAATCTCCTTCTCGAGCGCGGCTCGTTCGTCGGCGCCGGCCCGGCAAGCGGAGGCGCCGGCTTCGACGGCGCAGAAGGACACGGCGCCGGTCTGTTTGTCGAGCCGCAAGAAACCGCCCTGGGCGGGCGTCATCGAGAAGCGCTCGATTGTCGGAGCCGGCGGCTCAGTGGGCTGCGGCGGGGCCGTGGCTTGCGCGAGAGCCGCCGGCGCCGCGAGCGCGGCGGCGAGCGAAAGCAGCAGTACCGCGCGCATGGTTCAGCCTCTCCAAGGGAGCGCCAGCGGCGCCGGCACAGCACATGGTGAGGCCCGTCGCGAGCGTCAATGGGTTGACCGAAGCGGGGGCGCGTCTCGCCGCCGCTAGTGGTTGAAATATTTCACTTGGAACTCTCGGGACGGAGTTTTGCTTTACGGCTGCCGGCGGACCGCTGTTGAGCCGAAGCTGCCCTTGACGCCCACCACGCATCCTTCGGAGACGCGGCCGGACTTTCGCGGGCTGGATCGCGCCAGCTTCGCCTGGCGCGATTGCGATGACTCCAGCGCGACCGCGGCCGGTTTAAGCTTCAAGCGCCGCCGCAATTGTGCTGCGAATCGGGAAGTGTCCAAGATTCCAGCGTGCGCAAATTGGTCGTCGTGTATTGTCTGCCGCGGAAATCGCCTGGCGGACAGTCCTTCGGATTTGGAATGAACACTAGACACATCAAGACGTGATCGCCGACTTTCGACTTCACGATTGCTTCGATTTTGTCGTAGCTCACCTGCCAGCCGCCGTTTTTGAAGCCGACACTCGTTCCCGAACTGAAATTCTTATCGCCTTCGAGACGGCCGCCAATTTCAGTTATGATGCTGCCGCCACACCCCAAGATTTCTTTGGGGAGCGGATCGGTGGGCTTGGGCTCGGCAAGAGCGGCGCCGCTTGTGGCAAGGAGTATTGCTGTTAGAAGAGCTTTCATGATCGGTCCCTATCTTGATTTCTAATCTCGGATTTGGTGACGCGTGTTGAGAACTGCGCCGAACACTCAGGGCCTTTCGATTTTCGTCTTGCTCATCGTGAAGCCATGGCTGCGACAATGGGCCACCCCTCCATGTCTGCCCATACTGCGGCCTGTCTGCGGGGACCTATATTATGCGCGGACGTTCGACGGCAGCGCGACTTTTGTCCCTCGGCGCGGGCCGCCTCGTTGTCGTGGCGCTCTCGCGCGTGGCGCAGGCGCTCCATCGGCCGTGAGAGAACGCGCGAGGAATTCCTGCAAGCCAGGAGCTGTATCACGTATCAGCGCGACGCGGACTGCGATGCCGTTTTTTCTGCCGGGTTCGATCAAGTAGTCGGCGATGACCGTGAGATCGTGGGTAAAGGCGTCACTCAGCAGGCTGAACATCGCCTGCCGCGCAGGAAGATTATTGTCATTACGAATTTGGAAGCCGTACCCTCCCTCGCCGAGGGCGTGGAGGATGAATACAGCTTCGACATCAAGTTGATCGCCTGGCGGCCCGTAGCCGAAAGCAAGGTCCTCCGCGAGTAGGAAGACAATCTTGCCTCTCTTTTGCAATAGGTCGGCCATGGGAACCTCCTAACCGTTGGCTATGCGGACGATTTCGCCGACCAGTGGACCGGTCTTGACGTAATCGAGACGGACGGCCCGCTGGGCGATGAAGGCGGATCGAAGCAGGTCGAACATCTCTCTGTGAGTAGGTTCGTTCGGGTCGGCCCGCAGCTTGAAGCCGAAAGCGCGCGATGGCTCTTCGGCGAGCAGCACGATCACCTCACAGTCGAGAAAATTCGGTGGCTTGCCATAACCGGTGCCGAGTTCGTGCGCGCGTAAGAACGTGATGCGGCCAACGGTCTCGTGAAGGCTCCCGATCGGAACGTAGCGGTAGCCGATCACATCGATAAGCTGGAAGTCCACGGCCGAGACGGGATTTACCACACCCGGAGAGCTGAACTGATTGAACGCGTCGTTGGCGCCCGGCGCCCAATCCCGGGAATCGAGACCATTCGCCGTAGAATCGTTCCACAACTTGAGCAGGGTGGTCCCGTTATCTATGGAAAAGTTATTCCCCGGGCCGCCGCGGGGCGCTTTCGTTCCGGGACCAGTGTAGGAGAAATTGTCGATCAAACTGAAGGAATTGGCCGTGGCGCCAACCATTCCGCCGGAAAGGCCGAGGCGGCCCATGACTTCAGAGATTTCATGTGCTGCGATGCCTTGGAAATCAAAGGTTCCCGCGGCGATGGCGCCAGAAAGAGTGAAGTTGTTTCCCGCGCCGAAAGTGGTGCCTCCATCATCGGACATATCATCAGGGATGACGCCAAGCGCTTTGGCTTGCGCTCGCGTCAACCACCAGGTTCCCGCCCCGTTGGTGGGATCAACAGCGGTCATGGAACCCCCTGGACCGACGGCGATTTGATCGTTTTGTGTCGATGCGTTTGCTTTGACTCTGGCAAGCAAATCAGCATACGAGATGGACAGGAGACTGACGAAGCTTTCTCCGAAAACATTTGTTCCCGGTAATGCGTCCACCGTGATATTGATATGGATGTTGTCTTCGAAGTTGTTAGTAAAGATCTCCGCCGCGGCTGCCCAGGCAGCCCTTGCCGCTGTTGCGTTTGCGCCGAAATTCGCGTCGAAGCCGGCCGTAAACGTGGGCGTAATGATCAATACGATCTCCCCCGAAAATCTAGCCGCATCGGACCTCGCCGCGGGCGCGGCCGCGCGTTAAGCTGGACGAGCAACCCCGCTGGCGAAGCCTTGTTTCTGTTGCGCTTCGGACCTCGCCGCCCCAGGCGCGTCCGGATGCTGGGCTGGTCGAGCGACCCCGCGGCCGAAGCCTTGTTTCCGTTGCGCTTCGGACCTCGCCGCCCCAGGCGCGTCGGGGTGCTGGGCTGGTCGAGCAACCCCGCTGGCGAAGCCTTGTTTCCGTTGCGCTTCGGACCTCGCCGCCCCAGGCGCGTCGGCGTGCTGGGCTGGTCGAGCGACCCCGCTGGCGAAGCCTTGTTTCCGTTGCGCTTCGGACCTCGCCGCCCCGGGCGCGTCAGGGTGCTGGGCTGGTCGAGCGACGCCGCTGGCAAAACCTTGTTTCTGTTGCGCTTCGGACCTCATATCGCCGACCCGGTTTGGCGCAAATCCTGACCTCTCCGCCAACCCTCGAGGACATGGCGATTTCCTCGGCAATTCCTTAATGCAAAGATTAGCACCAAGTCACAATGGCGTCGAGCAAATCCTCGCCACCACACCAGCAGAGTGTAGCCGTCATGTCCGCTCCTGGCGCACTTCTAAATCCTTCAGCGGCCTCGCTTAGGACGTCAAACACGCGTCAGGCGTGGGATTAAATCACTAGGTTATTCCGCCGGGGCCGCACGCGCCGGCGTCGGCGCGGCGGGAGGCGCGGCGGCGAGCCTCGTCGCGATGACAATCGTTGCGATCGTCGCCAGATAGACAACGCCCTGCAGCGCCGACGGCTGGTCCGCATAGCCGATCAGCGTGCGCAGAATGCGCCCGACGACGCCGTTGTCGGGCAGAATCGCCGAGGTGTCCCACAGCGTCTGCGAAAGCGCGGTCACCAAGCCCGCTTGCTGCAGAAAGGCGGCGCATTGGGAGGCGAGCCCGGCCGCGAGCAGCGTCACGAGCACGGAGGTCGCGGCGAAGAGCCTGCCCGGCGGGATCTTCACGAGTCCGTAAAAGGTCAGGAAGCTCAACCCTGCGCCGAGCGCGAGACCCAGCAGGCCGCCCGTAATCAGATTGGCCGTCAATTCGCCCGAGACCAAAATGCCGTAGAGAAAGAGCGCGACCTCGGCGCCCTCGCGCAGCACGGCGACGCCGACGACGACGGCGAGCGCGAGAAAGCCTTTCTCGCCGGTCGCGACCGAGCGGCCAACCGCCGACAATTCGCGGGCGAGCTCGCGTCCATGCCGCGCCATCCAGATGTTGTGCCAGGCGAGCATCACCACGGCGAAGCCGAGCACGCCGGCGTTGAAGAACTCCTGCCCACGCCCCGCGAGCGCGCCGGAAAGCTGTTCGGTGAAGCAAGCGACGATGAGCGCGCCGAGGAGGCCCGCGGCCGCGCCGGCGAAGATCACGGCGCGCGCCCCGGCGACGCCGCGCGTGACCGCGAGCGCGATCCCGATGATCAGGCCGGCTTCGATGACCTCGCGAAAGACGACGATGAGCGCGCCGAGCATGATTGAACGCCTATTCCACGATCAGCACGCCTTGGGCGGTCTTCTCGTGATAGTCGCCGAAAAAATTGTATTTGCCCGCCGCGAGCGCGGGGATGCGTACCGTCGTCTGAGCCTTGCCGGCGACGAGTTTCTCGATTCGCAGCGGCTTGCTCTCGAATTCCTCTGGCGTCGCATCGAGATTCTTCACCGTCAGCGTGATCGCCTTGCCCGCCGGCGCATGCAGCTCGGCGGGATCGAAGCGATGATCCTTGATCTCGAGGCTGAGGCTCGTTTCCTCGGCGAAAGCTGCGCCCGCAAAGGAGGCGAAAAAGACGCCGGCGGCGACGAATTTTCTGAGACTTCTCACCAAGCAATTTTCCCGTGGGTTAGCGCGCTTTCCGCTCGAACGGCTTCGTTCGAGGATCAAGAAATCGCGCAGGATCGAATGCTGGAGTTCGCCCCTGTCGCATTGCAGCGTAGCAGGCCGAAACCCGCGGTCAACGCCGATGTTCTGGACGAATTCCAAGCTCAACTCAACCAAGCGCGAAAGGCGCCGCGCCTTTTCTCTGCTGGAAATTTCGCGACGCGTCATGAAAGCATGTTCCCAAAAAGTGCGAAGCGGCTTTTGGGAGTGAACATGCGCAGCCGATAATGCCGCTCAGTCCGGATAGCCGTGCCGGGCCTTGCTCGCGCGCAGCAGGCTCTGCGCCTTGGCCTCGTCGCCGAGCGCGCAGGCGCTCTGGGCGTCGGCGATCTCCTTTTGGATCTGGGCGTAAACGCTCTTGTTGACGTGGCCCATCGCGAGGTCGTTTTCCTGCACCGCGCGATAGCGCGCGATCGCCGCGGCGCAGCCGGACCCTTCCGGAAGCGCTGGCGCAGCGATCGGCGGCGGGGGCGGCGGCGTGGGGCTATTGCAGCCGGCCGCGAGCACCGCGAGGAAAAAAGCTGCGGTCGGGAAGGCCGCGTTTCGTCGCATATCGATCTCTCCGGTTACGAAACCTGTTAGCCCGCGCCGCTAAAGCGAGCGTTGGAAATGCATCACGCCCGTGCCCTTGAAGGCCTTGATGATGAGCTGGTCGCCCTTGAGGTCCCAGAAGGGGCCGTTGAGCAGAATCGCCCAGAACTGCTGCTCGAAGGTCTTTTGCGCGGGGTCGCAGGCCAATTCGGAGAAGGTTGGCATCGCGCGCGGCCCGAGTCGATCCGGACCCACGACGAACACTCCCGACCAGTTCTTGCAGCCTGACGAGCCGTTGGCGCGCCCCGTCGAGTCGATCCGCAGCCACATTTCCTTGGCCGGCGCCTTCCCGTCGATGTCGACGAGGTTGAAAATAATGTTGTGCGGAAAGGGCGTGTAGCGGGGCTGGCTCGGGGTCTGCGCCTCTCCCTGCTGTTCCTGCTGCTGCTGCTCGTCGCTTTGCGGCTTCTTCTTGGCCGCGGCCGGCGCGATCGCGAGAGCGCAGGCGCAGAAGGCGAGAGCGAGCGTGCGGATAGGGCTTTTCATTCTTCGCGTCCTCTAGATCACGCTGCGTTTGAGGGACATGGCCCGAACGCAGAAAACGTGATCAATTCTAGTGTTCCAGAGCGCGCTTGGCGCGAAAAACCGGTTCCCACTTTTTCGCGAGCCGCGCTCCGTGTCGACGGGCGGGCGCGCCGCCGCTCACAACATGCTCGGCAAGAACTCGATCGGGCGGCCTGTGCCCGTCGATGAAGGTCTTGATGTTCACAATGACCTTCTCGCCCATGTCGACGCGGCCTTCGATCGTCGCCGAGCCCATGTGCGGAAGCAGCGTCACCTTGCCGGCCTGGGCCATCTTCAGGAGCTTGGGGGAGACGGCCGGCTCGTGCTCGAACACGTCGAGACCCGCTCCGGCGAGCTCGTCGGCCTCGAGCATGCGCACGAGCTCATTCTCGTCGACGATCTCGCCGCGCGCCGTGTTGACCAGGATCGCGTGCGGCCGCAGCTGCTTCAGACGTCGGGCGGAAAGCAGATGGTACGTCGCTGGCGTGTGGGGACAGTGGATCGAGAGAATGTCCACGCGCGCCAGCATCTGGTCGAGGCTCTCCCAATAGGTCGCCTCGAGCTGCTCTTCGATCTCCGCCGGCAGCCTGCGGCGATTGTGGTAGTGGATCGAAAGGCCGAAGGCGTTGGCGCGCCGGGCCAGCGCCTGGCCGATTCGGCCCATGCCGACGATGCCGAGCCGCTTGCCCGTGATGCGGCGGCCAAGCATCCAGGTCGGCGCCCATCCGCCCCAGGAGCCCGCGCCAATCACATTGGCGCCCTCGACGATGCGCCGCGCGACGGCCAGAACGAGCGCCATCGTCATATCGGCCGTGTCCTCGGTCAGCACGCCCGGCGTGTTGGTCACCGTGATCGAGCGTCGCAGCGCCGACGCCACGTCGATATTGTCCACGCCATTGCCGAAATTGGCGATCAGCTTCATCTGCTCGCCGGCCTGGGCGATGAGCCCGGCGTCGATTCGGTCGGTGATCGTCGGCACCAGCACGTCGGCGGTGCGCATCGCCTCGGCGAGCTCCTCGTGGGTCGGCGGCTTGTCGGTCTCGTTGAGGCGCGCGTCGAACAACTCGCGCATGCGCGTCTCGATCACCTCGGGCAGGCGACGCGTCACCACGACGACGGGCTTCCTTTTCGGCATTTTCGCCTTCGCTCCCAGTCCCGATGCATTATTTTCCTAGCAGGAAAACCTGCCATCGGATACGCCGATCTCGCGGGCGCGCCAGGGCCGAGCGGCCGTCGGGCGCGGTTCCCGCGGAAGCTGCGCTTCAACTCGCCGTTAACGCCGCTTCGCCGAAAAATTGGGCCTGGCGCGGACGCGCTCCGGCTCGGCCTTCTAGCAGATGCCGGGCCAAAGACAAGACGAGCGGCGCGCCGCGTCAATGCGTTGCATGAAAGGTCACGATGAATGCTCTGGATTTCGCGCTTGATCAAAAGAGGGTCGTCGCCGTTGCTCGCCGTTCTCTTGGTCCTCGTCGCGTCGGCGAGCGGAACGCAAAGCGCTGCGGAGCAGCAGGCGCAGCAGGCGCAGGAGGCGCAGCTCGGCCCCGTATCGAAACTTCCTCTCCCGCAATTCGTGAGCCTCAAGTCGGACCGGGTCAATTTGCACGAGGGTCCGAGCAAGGAGCATCCGACGCGCTGGGTCTATCAGCGCGCCGGCCTGCCGGTGGAGATCACCGCGGAATTCGAGATCTGGCGCAGGATCCGCGATTCGGAAGGCAGCGAAGGATGGGTTCTGCATTCGCTGCTGTCGGGACGCCGCACCGCGCTCGTCGCGCCCTGGAAAAAGGAGCCGCTGGTGCTGACGGCCTCCGATCACCAGCAGCCGGTGGCCAAGCTGTCGCCCGGCGTGATCGCGGCGCTCAAGAGCTGCGACGGAGAATGGTGCCGGCTGCAAGGGCCCGGATTCGACGGCTATATGAAGCAGGAAAATCTCTGGGGCGTCTATCCCGGCGAAAAGGTCCAGTGACGGCCCAGCGCGCTTGTCCCTCGAACGGAACCGTCGCCAAAGTCAGTCAACTTTTGCGGAATTCGCTCTAAAGGCGCTTTTTCAGGCAGGGTTTCGATCCAAAGGCGCCCGATGCCCAATCAGTCGTCGTCGCGCCTCAGCCGCACGACGACGTCGATGCGAGCGACCTTCAGTCCCGGCGGCGGGGCGGGAACATTGGCCACGGCGACGGCGCCCGCGATGTCGAGGAGCTCCTCTCCGTCCTCGAGCAGAAAATGATGGTGCTCCGAGGTGTTGGTGTCGAAATAGACGCGCGCGCCGTCCACCGCGATCTCGCGTAATAGGCCGGCGGCGGTGAACTGATGCAGCGTATTGTAGACGGTGGCGAGCGACACCGGCATTTGCGCGGTGGTCGCCTCGTCGAAGAGCTTCTCCGCGGTCACATGCCGATCGCCCTTGCTGAAGAGCAATTCCGCCAGCGCGACGCGCTGACGCGTCGGCCGCAATCCCGCCGCGACGAGGCGCTCCGCGAATCCGCCCGCGCTCGTCTCCATGACGGCGTCGTCATTTTGCGTGGCGGCGGAAGGCGTCGACGTGCTCATGCTCACGATAATATGCATTACCGCCCGCCGGCGACAAGTCCGGCAGAACACGCACGGCGCCGAAAACTCCGGCGTCGGTCGGCGTCAAGCCCGTCCGCCGCAATGCGGCGCGGCGAATCGGCCTGGGCCCGCGGTCTACTCCACGTCCTCGACCTGCGCCGGTCCGCCGCCATGCACGCGCTGGGCGAGCGAAGATTGCATGAAATCGTCGAGCTCGCCGTCGAGCACATCGTCGGGCGTGCCCGAAGTGTGGCCGGTGCGCAGATCTTTGACGAGCTGGTAGGGCTGCAGCACGTAAGAGCGGATCTGATGTCCCCAGCCGATGTCGGTCTTGGCGGCGGCCACGGCGCTGGCCTCCGCTTCCCGGCGCTCGAGCTCCTGCTCGTAAAGCCTCGCGCGCAGCATGTTCCAGGCCGTGGCGCGGTTCTTGTGCTGCGAGCGCTCGGCCTGGCACGCGACGACGATGCCGGACGGGATGTGCGTGATTCGGATCGCCGAATCGGTCGTGTTGACGTGCTGGCCGCCCGCGCCCGACGACCGATAGGTGTCGATACGGCAGTCGCTCTCGTTGACCTCGATATCGATCCTGTCGTCGACGACCGGATAGACCCAAACCGAGGCGAAGCTCGTGTGCCGGCGCGCGTTGGAATCGAAAGGCGAGATGCGCACGAGCCGATGCACGCCCAATTCGGTCTTCGCCCAGCCGTAGGCGTTGTGGCCTTTGATGAGGAGTGTGCCGGACTTCAGTCCCGCCTCGTCTCCCGCCGTCTCCTCGATGACCTCGACCTTGAATTTCTTGCGCTCGGCCCAGCGCGCATACATGCGGAAGAGCATCCGGGCCCAGTCGCAGGAACTCGGTGCCGCCCGCGCCGGAATGCACCTCGAGATAGGCGTCGTTGGCGTCGGCCTCGCCGGAGAGCAACGTCTCCAATTGCAGGCGCTTGGCCTCCGCCAGCAGCGCCTTCAGCGCCGCGACGCCCTCCTTCTCGGTCGCCTCATCGCCTTCCGCCTCGCCGAGCTCGACGAGAGTCACGGCGTCGTCGAGATCGCGCTCGAGCCTCTTTTGACCGCCGAGGCGCTCCTCAAGCTCGCTGCGCTCGCGCATGATCTTCTGCGCTGCGTCGGCGTCATTCCAGAGATTGGGGTCTTCGATGCGCGCGTTCAGCTCGCCGAGACGACGGGTCGCGGTTTCGACGTCAAAGATGCCTCCTCAGCAGTCCCATGGACTGCTCGATCTCTTCTCTCAACGCCAGCGGTTCAGCGCGCATCGGTTTTTTCCGGTTCAAGCTTGGAGGGCGCGAAACTAGGGACGCGCGGCGCGGATGTAAAGGGGCGGCAGGCGCCCGTTTTGCGCCGGCGCAGACGAGATCGCATCGCCTCGGGCACGAGAAATGCGGATCGATGCGAATGACAGAGCGCTTTACGCGAAAGAGCGGCATTTTTCGCCGCCCTCATCCTAAGGAGGCTCCGCAGGGGCCGTCTCGAAGGATGCGAGATCCCGAAATCTTGTGAGTTTCCGCGCTTGACGACCCATCGAAATGCCCGCTTCGCGGGCTCCTCAGGGTGAGGACTTGGGGGATAAAACTTTCGCCCGATCACGCTTGACGCGAAAGCGGCTTTCACTTTCTCGCTGCCCGCACTAAATTGATTCTCGCGGCGCTGCGGGGCGCGTGTAGGACACATATCCCCGGGGCCTTATCGATCTCCTTGGGAGCTGTCCCTGGCCTTGCCCGTGGGCTTGGCCACATGGCGCCCACCTACGTTGTAGGTTCCCGGGATCGACGTCCCACGGCTTTCGCGGCCCGCACCCCTTCCCCACTTGCGAATTGCTAGCGCCGGCGCGGCATCGCCTTTCACTGACTTCAGCATAAAAGAAACCGCCCGCGCCAGAGGCGCGGGCGGCGAGATTTTGTTGCCTGCGGCCGCCGATTAGGCGAGCAGCGCGACGCCTTCCTTGCCGATCAGCGCATGGATGCGGCCGAGGATCTGCAGGACCACGCCGAACACGCCGAGCGCCATCCAGCCGAAGAACACGAAGCCCCAGTGCAGCGGAGCAACGAACAGCTCTTCCATGAACCAGAAGGTGTGGCCCCACTCATTGAGACCAACGTTCGGGATGATCATGAACGGTCCAATCGCCACGATCAGATACGCCAGCGAGTAGCCATGAGCAAAATACGGAATGCGAGTCTTCGCATAGAAGAACCCGCCCACCGCGATCACCGAATAAATCGGGTAGCTCATGTAGAACTCGATGATGTGCGACGGGGTGAAGTCCGTGTCGCGAATCACCGTCATGTGCCACGTGCCGTCCTGCTCCGTGAAGAAGGACGCGCCCCAGTAGATGGCGATGCCATACACCGTCAGCCACTGAACCAGAACCACGAGGCGGCGCAGCTCTTCGCGCGGCGCAACCGCGTCGATGTTGCGGTCGCGCGTCTTCCACATATAGCCCGCAAGGAAGATGCCCGAGATGAGCTCCAGCGGGATCTCCGTCCACAGGATCGACAGCCAGTAGGTCTGGAACTCCGGAGCAAACGAGTCGAGGCCCGCGCGCCAGCCGTAGATCTGCTCGTAGATGCGTACGATCAGATAGAAGATGTTCAGAACGATCAAGCCGATCCACAACCCCCGCAGATCGACGATGGTGTCTGTTGTGCCGGCTACGCCAGCAGCCGTGCTTGTTGTCGAGGTCATGCTTTCTCTCCCCTTTATCAAACCCCGGGATTTCCACCCTTCGGGCTTGATTCAGCCTGACACTTCGTTCTCGAAAAGTCAGGTCATTTGGTCGCCATTATAGCTGCAAATTCCGCCAAGGGATACAAAGTTCTGTGCTGCGATGCACAAAGGCCCGGGTCGCCCCGGGCCTTTACGCAACTCTTTCTTTTCAAGTCCGATCAGGCGGGCTGCGC
The DNA here is from genome assembly GCA_963829075.1 of uncultured Alphaproteobacteria bacterium. GTDB lineage: Bacteria > Pseudomonadota > Alphaproteobacteria > Rhizobiales > Beijerinckiaceae > Methylocystis. The sequence continues at coordinate 20,525 of CAWHHH010000024.1, forward strand.
TTCCGCGCCGCCAAGGCCGGTCTCGCCCCGGTTCGGCGACGACGGCACCGAACCTCGCGGTTGCGCGGGGGTCGGCGGCTGGTCCTCGCGCGTCGGGACCTTGCCTTCGAGCAGGCCCTTCAGCTCGTCGCCGGTCAGCGTCTCGAATTCGAGCAGCGCGTTGGCGATCACGTCGAGCTGCCGGCGCTTCTCGGTCAGGAGGCGCTTCGCCGTTTCGTAAGCCTCCGCCACGAGACGGCGCACCTCGGCGTCGATCGTCTTCTGAGTCGCCTCCGAGAACGTCACCTGCCGGCCGATCGAATAGCCGAGGAACTGCTCCTGCTGCGGATCCGCATAGGCCACGGTGCCGAGCTTGTCCGAGAATCCGAACTGCGTCACCATCGCTCGCGCGAGGCGCGTGCACATCTGGATGTCGCCGGCGGCGCCGGAGGTGATCTGGTCGTGGCCGAACACGAGCTCCTCAGCGACGCGTCCGCCCATGCCCATCGCGAGCATCGAGATGAATTGCTCGTAGCTTTGCGAGATCTCGTCGCGCTCGGGCAGCGACTGCACCATGCCGAGGGCGCGACCGCGCGGAATGATCGTCGCCTTGTGAATGGGCGTCGAGGCCGGCATGATCAGCGACACCAGCGCGTGCCCGCCCTCGTGATAAGCGGTGAGGCGCTTCTCCTCCTCCGTCATCATCAGCGTGCGGCGTTCCGCGCCCATTAGGATCTTGTCGCGCGAATCCTCGAATTCTTGGCGCGTGACGATCCGCTTCGAGCGCCGCGCCGCGAGCAGCGCCGCCTCGTTGACGAGATTCATCAGATCCGCGCCCGAAAAGCCCGGCGTGCCGCGCGCCACGACCTTCAGATCCACGTCCGGCGCCAGCGGCACCTTGCGCGCGTGCACCTTGAGGATCTTCTCGCGCCCGATGAAATCCGGATTGGGCACATTGATCTGGCGGTCGAAGCGGCCGGGCCGCATCAGCGCCGGATCGAGCACGTCCGGACGGTTCGTCGCAGCGATCAGGATGATCCCTTCGTTGGCTTCAAACCCGTCCATCTCGACGAGCAGCTGATTGAGCGTCTGCTCACGCTCGTCATTGCCGCCGCCGAGCCCCGCGCCGCGATGGCGGCCCACCGCGTCGATCTCGTCGACGAAGATGATGCAGGGCGCGTTCTTCTTGGCCTGCTCGAACATGTCGCGCACGCGCGACGCGCCGACGCCGACGAACATCTCGACGAAGTCCGAGCCCGAGATCGTGAAGAAGGGCACGTTCGCCTCGCCCGCGATCGCGCGCGCGAGCAGCGTCTTGCCGGTGCCGGGCGGACCGACCAGCAGCACGCCGCGCGGAATGCGCCCGCCAAGCCGCTGGAACTTCTGCGGATCGCGCAGGAACTCGACGATCTCCTGCAGATCCTCCTTGGCCTCGTCGACGCCGGCCACGTCCTCGAAGGTCACGAGGCCCTGCAACTCGGTCAAAAGCTTCGCCTTCGACTTGCCGAAGCCCATGGCGCGGCCGCCCATGCCCCCCTGCATCTGGCGGGAGAGGAAAATCCAGACGCCGAGAAAGGCCAAAAGCGGCAGGCCGTTGACCAAGAGCGTCATCATCCAGCCGCCGCCCTCACCCAGAGGCCGGGCGCTGATTTGCACGTTCTTGCTCTGTAGCCGCTGCACGAGACCGGGGTCGTTCGGCGCGTAGGTCTGGAAAGACCGGTTGTCGGCAAAATGGCCGGTGATCTCGTTGCCCGAAATCGTCACGTCGTGAACTCGACCCTGGTCGATCTGGGTCAAAAGCTCGCTGAATGTGATGTCGCGGACCGACGTGCGCTGGCCGGGTTCGTGGAACAGCAGCACGAGCGCTGCGACGAGCAGCCCGATGATCGTCCATAGGGCGATGTTGCGAATTTGTGGGTTCATGGCGCGCCTGACATTCCTTGCGCGTCGCCCGAGGCTGTCCCCGGCGACGCTTCGATTAAGGATAAACTAAGCGCGCTAGCCACGCTTGCCAAGTGAGCCGTCTAACGCGAGCGCGCAATCCTCAAGGAGAAATTGCGCGCATCAAAGAAGAACCTCCTGATTTTCGCATGGTTGCGGACAAGCTCATAGCCATGAGATCGCCGCGGCGCGGCTCACACAAGATTAACGTTAATTAATGTGACGCGAGGACCTCCGCGATCATCTCAACCATTCCTTCGATGCTCAGACGGCGGAAATGCGCGCCAAGCTCGACTCGATAGAAAAATTCACATCGAGCGCGGCGGCGCAGCGCGAAAGCTCAAGGAACGCTCGTCGACGTCGATCAGCGCGCCGGCGAGGGTCATTCGCGTCGCTTCGCGTCTCGCCAAGGCGCGCCCGACGCGCTGCAGCGCGCGCTCGAGCCGATCCAATCGCGGGGCTCTCCCGAAACGCGCAGTCTGCGCCTCAATGAGGCGCGCCATAAGCTCGTCGGGCGCGCTCCGCAGCGCGTCCGCCTTGAAGCGCGCCGTTCCCTCTTCGCTTTCGAGTCGCGCGCTCTCCGCGATTTGCGCGGCGCAATGCCGCAGCGCCGCATCGGCGCGGGCCGCGCGGCGGCCGAGCCGCAGCAGCGCGTCGCGATCGAGCCCCTCGGCGGCGAGCGTCGTCGCAAGCGAGCGAAGCCGCGCGCGAGCGAAGCGCGGATCAACGTTGGCGGGATCGGTCACATAAGCGCGTCCGGCCTCGGCGCAGATCGCCTCGAGCGCCGCCTTGGGCGTGTCGAGAAGCGGACGCAGCAGCCTCGCGCCGTTGAGCGTCGAGATGGCGGCCATGCCGGCGAGCCCGGCGACGCCGCTTCCCCGGCAAAGCCTGAAAAGGATCGTTTCCGCCTGATCGTCGGCGTGGTGCGCCGTGACGATCGCGCAGCGCGGATCGATCTCGGCCGCGCACTCGGCAAGCAGCGCATAGCGCGCTTCCCGAGCCCGCTCCTGCAAGCGCGTCGAAGGCTTGTCGCCTGCCCAGGCGAGCAGCCGATGCTCGAAACCGAGCGCTTCGGCCTCGCCCGCCACGAAAAGCGCCTCCCCCCGCGAGGCGGCGCGCAGGCCATGGTCCACCGTGGCGACGACGATCTTGATCTTGTCGCGCAGCAACCAGCGCGCCGCGAGCAGCATCAGCGCGAGCGAGTCGGCTCCCCCCGAGACCGCGAGCAGCACGGCCGTCTCTTCGGCGAGCGGCGCGAGCAGCGCGTCCGCCGAAGCCAGGCTCAGCATTGGTGCTTTTTGATCTCGCGCAGCGCCGAGTCGCGCACCCGGGCCGGCGACCCGGGATAGCTCGCGCCGATCTCGGAGAAGGACTGGCAGGCCTCCTCGCGCGCGCCGATCTCGGCGAGCGACTGGCCCAGGCGCAGCAGCGCTTCCGGAGTCTGCGCGGACTGCGGAAACCGCTTCTTAATGTCGAGGAACTTTTCCGCCGCCTCGCGAAAGCGGGAACGCACGAAGAAGCTCTCTCCAAGCCCGAAGGTCGCCGCGGGCACATATTTGCTCTTCGGATATTTCGCGAGGAAAGCCGTGAGCGCGCGCTCGGCCGCTTCATATTGCTGCTGCTGCATCAAGGCGGCGGCCTGATCATAATCGTCCTTCATCGACGGCGACGGCGCCGGCGCCAGCGCCGCCTCCGCCGCCGGCCGCGGCGTGGGGGGAGCGCCCTGCAAGCCGGGCGGCGTCAGGTCCATCGGCGCGCCGGGCTCGCGCGATCCCGTTCTCGCCGTCTCAGCCGACGTCAGCGGGGCCGAGGGAGTCGTCTGCCCGAGCGGCCGGGGGGCGCTCGTAGCCGAAGGATTGGCGGCGGAGTCGAAGGCGTCGCGCCCTCCGGAGAGTCGAGGGCGCGCGGCCCGCCACGGGGGGCGGAAGCGCGGTCGCCTCGGGGCGCGCGCGCAGCTGGTCCTCGAGCACTTGAACCTGGTGCTGGAGTTCCTCGATCTGGCCCGTGGCCTTGCGCAATTCGCGCTCGAGCCGGTCGACACGGGTGCTGAGACCGGAATCCCGGTCGGCGCCGCCGGCGGGCTCGCCGTAGTCATAGCCGTCCGGCGGCGCCGAACGGTTGAGATATTGCGCCTCGGCTGCGCGCGGCGCGGCGATGACGCCGACAAGGACGAGGAGGAGCGCGCGAGTGACGCGAGCGAGGTTCATGGCGGGATCGGATCGGTTCTGGCGCTGCGACGCGCCGGGGAAAGATTGCGGGAGCATAGTCGGCGTTTCGGCCAAAGTGAGGCGGCGGCCCGTTGCGCCCAGGGTCTCCGGCGGGCTCCATCGCACGGTCGAGCTTGCGCCGGGCCGCCTGAAAGGCGGCTGAACCGCCCAGCGGGACGGGCCCGAAACCCTGAAACGCTGCGACGGCGCTTGTTACATATTGTCGCAAAGCGTGATTGGCCGGCGCGTGGCGACGGCGCTAGAGTGCGCGCGCGGGCGGCGCCCAGCGTCGCGCCCGAGGCGCTCCAAGAGGCGGGAAGCGCTCTTGGAACGAACGCCCTGCCAGAAAAGGGCTACAGCAGAGACGGGTTGGCGGGCCGACAATGGCCCGGCGTCGAGACCCAACGGGACCGCCGGCGACATCTGACATCAAGCCCATGACGTCTCTCACGCATCCCTCCTTCCAACGCCAGACGACGCTCGCGCGGCGGGCGACGCTCGTGGGGACGGGCGCCCATACGGGCCGCCCGTGCCGGATGTTTCTTCTGCCGAGCGACGCCTCGAGCGGGGTCGTCTTCTCGCGACTCGAGGCCGAGGAGCCGGTCGCCGCGGATTGGCGCAAGGTTCGCGACACGCGGCTGCGCATCGAGATCGGGGCGGGCGGCGCGCGCGTCTCGACCGTGGAGCATGTGACGGCCGCGCTCTCCGGCCTTGGCGTCGACAATGCGCTCATCGAGGTCGACGGGCCCGAAGCCCCGGCCCTGGACGGCTCGGCGCGCCAGATCGTCGAGGCGATTCTCCAAGCGGGGGTGAGGCCGCTCGCCGCGCCGCGACGGACGCTGCGGATTTTGCAGACGATCCGCGTCGAGAACGGGGCGGCTTGGGCGGAGCTCGCGCCGATCGCCGCGCCGCGGCTCGAGATCGACGTCGAGATCGACTTTCCCCCGCCGATCGGCCGGCAGCGCGTCAGGCGCCGCATCTCTCCCCGCGTTTTCGTCCGGGAGCTTGCCTGGGCGCGCAGCTTCGGCTTCCTCGGAGACGCGGAAAGGCTTTGGCGCGAGGGACTTGCGCTCGGGGCCGCCCTCGACAACACCGTCGTCTTTGCTGAGGGACGGGTCCTCAACCCCGAGGGGCTGCGCCGCGACGACGAGCCCGCGCGCCACAAAGCGCTCGACGCGCTGGGCGATCTCGCGCTCGCCGGCGCGCCGATCCTGGGCCGGTTCCGCTCCTATCGCGGCGGCCACGCGCTCAATCTCGCGCTCGTCGAGCGGCTGATGACGACGCCCGGCGCCTTCCGGATGGAGGAAGGAGTCCGGCCGGCCCGCGGGAGCGGGGCCGAGGATCGGGCCCTTTCGCCATAATCTCGCCCGAAGAAACGGGTCTCTAAGGGCGTCTCGCTTCGACGCGCCCACCGGCCGCCTCCAAGCGAAACGTCATGAATTTCGTCGCGAAACAAAATCGTTTCGCAGCGAAACGAAATGATTTCGTCGCGAAACGCAATACGCCGCGAGAGGCCGTCAGCATGAATGCAATCCTTCGCAAGATGGGCGTTTTGGCCCCGAGCCTGGCGCTGCTCCTCGCCGCGCAGACCGGCCTCGCGCGCGCCGACATCTCGGATTTTTTCGATCCGGTCACCAGCATGTTCGGCACGAGCAACAAATATAAGACGGAGATCACCCCCGACGTCCCCGCTGACGACCTGTATAATGAAGGGCTCGCCAAGCTGAAGGCGAAGGATTACGAGAACGCGGCGAAGAAGTTCCAGGAGGTGGAGAAGCGGTTCCCCTTCTCGCAATGGTCGCGCAAGGGACTTGTAATGACGGTCTACGCCCAATACGAGAAGCCGGCTTACGACGACGCGATTCAGTCCGCCAAGCGCTACATCGAGCTCTACCCGAAATCGCCCGACACGCCTTATATGTACTATCTGACGGGCATGTCTTATTATAATCAAATCACCAACGTCATGCAGGACCAGTCGAATTCGGAAAAGGCCTATCAGGCCTTCGCGGCTCTCATCGAAAAATTCCCCGAATCCGAATATGCCGCCGACGCCAAGGTCAAAATCAACATCGCGCGCGACCAGCTCGCCGCGAAGGAGATGCAGGTCGGCCGTTTCTACTTGACGCGCAAGAACTACCCGGCGGCGGTGAACCGCTTCCACACCGTGCTCGGCAAGTTCCAGACGACCCGCTACGCCGAGGAGGCGCTCTACCGGCTGACCGAGGCCTACCTCTCGATGGGAATTACGAACGAAGCGCAAACCGCCGCGGCCGTGCTGGGGCACAACTACCCGGATTCGCAGTGGTATACGGATTCGGTGGCGCTCTTGAAAAACGACGGACTCGCGCCGCAAGAACACGGCGAGAGCTGGATCTCGAAGCTCTCCAAGTCCTTCAAGTCCGAGCGCGGCGTGACGCCGCTGACTGCCGCGACCGGGCAGTAGCCAGTCCACGGCGCGCGGACATTCGCTGGAAAGGCGGCCCTGCAACTTGTCGACGTATAAGTCGCCGGCCCGCGTGACCCCTTTTGCCCACTACGCAACTGTGCGTCGAAAACCTGCCCGGATCAAATAAAACAAAGCATCAGAGCTTACTTTTTACTCTTTAAAGACGTTTGTCTCCATTTTTTCAAATAAAAACTTAAAGTAAGGAGACAGCCGAAGCTTGGCGCTATAGTGGCGCCAAGACTGCGCCGTGTGGCGCGGGACGCTCGCCTCCAAAGCGCATTAGAGCGAAATCCCGCAAAAGCTGCCAGACTTTTGCGATCTGAATTCGCACGGGCCCTTTGATCTGGCGCGATCCCTCTCGAACGATTCCGTTCGGGTGACAAGTGCGCTAGAGAGAACGATAAAATTACCGCTTGAGAGGCCAGCCGGTTCGAGATGACGAAGGATTACCCGGTTCCCGAACAGGTCGAGGCGGCGCTACGCAAGAGCGAGCTGCGCTTTCGCACGCTGGTCGGCGCGGTCAGCGCCATAACCTGGTCCTGTCCCTCGTCGGGGCTTCATGTCGAGCCGCAGCCGGAGTGGATGGCGTTCACCGGGCAGTCTGCGGAGGAGATGCTCGGCGACGGCTGGAACAGCGCCGTGCATCCCGAGGACCGCGCCGCAGCCTTGTTGAAATGGCGGGAGGCGGTGGCTCGCGCCGAGCCTTATGCAAGCGAGCTTCGCGTCCGTCGTCACGACGGCGAGTGGCGCTGGATGAGCGTCAGGGCCGCCCCGATCCGCGACGCGGGCGGCGCGATCGTCGAGTGGTTCGGCATGAACATCGACATCACCGAGCAAAAGAACGCGGCGATCGCTCTGCGCGAGAGCGAGGAGCGGTTCCGGCTGTTCATGGACAACAGCCCCACCTTCGCCTGGCTCCAAGACGAAGAAAGTCGCTACGTCTACCTGAGCCGAAGCTACGAACGGCGCTTCGGCCTGCAAGCGGCCGACTGGCGGGGAAAGACGGCCGCCGAGCTATGGCCGCCGAAGGTGGCGGCAGGACTTCAAAAGAACGATCTGACGGTGCTCGCGGCCGACCATCCTTTCGAGGTCATCGAGGAAACGCGCGGCTCCGACGGCTCAAAGGTTTACGGGCTCGTCACCAAATTTCCTTTCCGCGACGCGGCCGGCAAGCGCTATGTGGGCGGAATAGGACTCGACATCACCGAGCGCAAGCAGATGGAGGCGGCGCTCCGCGCAAGCGAGCGGCGGTTCCGCGCCATCTTCAATCAACAGTTCCAATACAGCGCGCTGCTGAGCCCGGAGGGGCGCGTCGTTGAAGTGAGCGACTCGGTCCTTCGCGGCACCGGCGTAGCTCCTGAGGAAGTTATTGGCGAGCTCTTCGTGGAGGGTCCCTGGTGGCGGGACCTGCCGGAAATGCGCGCACGCTGGCGGCGCCAGTTCGAGGAGGCGCTGGCGCGTCCGGGCCCTTCGCAAGAGGAAGCGGACTATCGAACGAAAGACGGCGAGCTGCGCTATGCGCTCAACACCGTGACCGCGCTGCGTGACGAGCAGGGAAATCTCGAATTCTTTCTTTGCGAAGGACTCGACATCACCGAGCGCAAGCGGGCCGAGAATGCGCTTCGCGAGAGCGAGGAGCGCCTGCGACGCGTCTCGAATAACGCCGAAGTAGGTCTCACCCGATGCAGCCGCGACTGGATTTATCTTTCCGCCAATCCGGCTTACGCGGCAATCATCGGCAAGCCGCTCGATCAAGTCATCGATCGGCCCATCGCCGAGGTGATGGGCGCGGAAGCGGCGGAGACGATCCGATCCTATGTCGAGCGAGTGCTGGGCGGCGAGCACGTCACCTACGAAGCCGAGTTGCCATATAGCGGCGCGGGCCATCGTTACCTGCGAGTCAGCTACACGCCTGACGCCGACGCCGCCGGCCAGATCGTCGGTTGGGTCGCCTGCATCGCCGACATCACCGAGCGCAAGCGGGCCGAGGCGGCGCTTCGCGCGAGCGAGCGGCGGTTTCGCGCCACCTTCAAGCATCAGCTCGCGTATAGCGCTTTGTTGAGCCCGGAGGGACGTCTCATCGAGGCGAGCGATGTGGCCCTTCGCGCCACCGGCGTGCCTGCTGAGGAAATAATGGGCCTGCCTTTCCTGGAGGGTCCCTGGTGGCGAGACCTGCCGGAAGTGCGGGCGCGCTGGCGGCGCCAGTTTGAGGAGGCGCTGGCGCGGCCCGGTCCTTCGCGAGACGAAGTCGAGTATCGACTGGGAGACGACGTGCTGCGCTATGCGCTCAACAGCGTGACCGCGCTGCGTGACGAGCAGGGAGATCTCGAGTACTTTCTCTGCGAAGGCCTCGACATCACCGAGCGCAAGCAGGCCGAGGATGCGCTGCGCGAGAGCGAAGAGCGCTTGCGGCGAGTCTCGGACAATGCCGATTTGGGCCTGATCCGATGCAGCCGCGACTGGATCTATCTGTCCGCCAACCCGGCTTATGCCAAGATCGTCGGCAAGCCGCTCGATCAAATCGTCGGTCGGCCGATGGCCGAGGTGATGGGCGTGGAAGCGGCAGAGAGGATCAGACCCTATGTCGAGCGGGTGTTGCGCGGCGAGCGCCTGACCTATGAAGCCGAGTTGCCCTATGTTGGCGCGGGCGATCGTTACGTGCAAATCAGCTACACGCCTGACTCAGACGCCGACGGCCGGATCGTCGGCTGGATCGCCTGCATTGCTGACATCACCGAGCGCAGGCGGTCCGAGAACGCGCTGCGCGAGAGCGAGAAGCGCTTGCGAGTGGCGCTCGACGCGTCGCGCGCCGGAAGCTGGGCGTGGGACGCCAAGAGCAGTGTCTCCACGTGGGACGAGCGCTTTTGCGCGCTCTATGATTTCCCGCCCGGCGCGCCGAGCCGCTTCGAGTATTGGATCGAGCGGCTGCATCCGGAAGATCGCCCTCGCATCCTCGCCCGAATCGAAGAGCTGCGCGGCGCCTCCACGGGTGATCAGTGGTACGAGGAGTTCCGCAGCCTATCTCCGGAAGGCCGCGTGCGCTGGCATCAGAACCTGGGCCGGGCGCAACGCGACGCTGCAGGCGCGCTGGAGGCAGTGGTCGGCATCGATCTCGACATCACCGAACGGAGGCAAGCAGAGGAAGCGCTGCGCCGAACAGAAGAGCTCAACAGGCGCACATTGCAGGCTCTCCCGGCGCATATCGCCGTGCTCGACCGAAACGGCCAAATTCTCGCCACGAACCAGGCCTGGGACGACTTCGCCGCGCAAAACGCAGCCGAGAACGAACCGTCCGTCGCCGTTGGCGCGAGTTATCTCGAGGTCTGCCGTCGCGCCGCCGCCAATGACGACGCAGCCAAGCCGGCGCTCGATGGCGTCGAGGACGTCCTCCGGGGTCGGCGATCGCTGTTTACGCTGGAGTATCCCTGCCACAGCCCGGAGGACCAGCGCTGGTTCTTCATGACCGTCGCGCCGCTCGGCGCTGATCAAGGCGCGGTCGTCACGCATATGAACATCACGGAGCGAAGACAGGCGCGGGAAGCGCTGGAGCATACGCGCAAACAGTTGGCCGAGGGGCAGCGGATCGCGCATGTCGGCAGTTGGGAATATGACGCAGCGACGCAGACGACGATTTGGTCGGATGAGGAGAAGCGCATTTTCGGGCTGGACCCGGCCGGCCCCTCGCCCGATTACGCCACGATTGTGAGCCAACACGTCCATCCCGACGACGCGCCGGAGCTGGATCGACTCTTCCGCGCAGCGCTGCAGCGAGGCGCGACTTTCGAACACGAATACCGCATTGTTCTTTCCGATGGCTCGGTTCGCTGGGTATACGACAAAGCTCAGCCTTTCTTCGATGCTCACGGCAGACTTTCACGCTATATCGGCGCGACGCTGGACATCACCGAACGCCGGGCCGCCGAGTCGGCGCTGCGCGAGGCCGACCGCCGCAAGGACGAATTTCTCGCCACGCTCGCGCATGAATTACGCAACCCGCTCGCCCCCATTCGCAACGGCTTGGACGCCTTGCGCAGGGTCGGCGCGCATGAGCCGTCCGTCGATCGCCTGCTCGTCACGATGGAGGGACAGGCCGACCATCTCATCCGCCTCGTGGACGATCTTATGGATCTTTCACGAATCAGCTGCGGCAAATTCGAGCTCCGGAGGCAACGCGTAGACCTCGCGGCCACGCTTGCCCAAGCCGTCAACATGAGCAGGCACCTCATTGAGGCGGAAGGCGTCGACCTGCGCCTGAACCTGTCCTGCGAGCCGACGCCCGTCGATGGCGATGCGGTTCGACTGACGCAAGTCTTCGCCAATTTGCTGAACAATGCGGCAAGACACACGAAGCGTGGCGGCCGCATCCAGATCACTCTCGAACGTGTCGGCGACGAGGCGGTCGTGAGCGTGGCCGACACGGGCGTAGGCATCTCCAAGGAGCTGTTGCCGCATATTTTCGATCCCTTCGTTCAAGGGGGACAGAAAGGCGACCGGTTGAAACAGGGGCTTGGCATCGGGTTGGCGCTGGTTCGTAAGATCACGGAGATGCACGGCGGCGCGGTCGAGGCGCGCAGCGACGGAGAGGGGCTCGGCAGCGCTTTCCTCGTGCGCCTGCCCCTTCTTGAAGCCGAAACGATACAAGCGCCCGCTCCGCGAAGCGCGCCCGCGCGCCTCGAAACCGCGACACGCGTGCTGGTGATCGACGATATGCCCGAAGTGGCCGAGGCCCTCGCTTTTTTGCTCAAGGTGCTGGGCGCAACCGTTCGCGTTGCTCACAGCGGCGCGCAGGGACTCGAGATGTGCGCCGAGTTTGAGCCCGAGGTGGTGCTTCTCGATCTCTCCATGCCGAAAATGGACGGCTTTGAAACCGCCCGCCGGATGAAGGAGCTCCCGGCCGGAAGAAGAGCGAAACTGGTGGCGGTGACCGGCTTTGGCGAGGAGCAAGCGCGCGCGCGGACGAAGGAGGCCGGCTTTGAAAGCCATCTGGTCAAGCCGGCCCGCCTCAAGCAGCTTGAGGAGCTTCTCGCTTCCGTGAGCGCGGGAGCGGCGCAAGCGACGACTGCGGATTGATCATTGGAATCCGCACTTCCAGCGAGCGCCGCAACCCCTGACCCGTCATGCCCGCGCTTGTCGCCCCGCTGTCCGGTTAATTCCGCAGAGTGACCTGGACAGCCGATCGCGCAAGATGCGTTTCGTCCAACGCCAGCGTGACGTGCAGCACGTTCCCCTCCAGGCGCGTCGTCATCGGAAGACCGCTGCGTCGAAACACGCTCAACATCGGGGCGTTGTTGCAGAGCACCTCGGCCTGGAACTGATGCAGCCCCTTCGTCGTCGCGATCCGCGTGAGATGGCGCATCAGCGCCGTCCCGACGCCGCGATGCTGGAAGTGCGGCTCGACCGTGAACGCTATTTCCGCGACGCGCCGCGCGGCTTCGGGGTTGATGACGAAACAGCTCGCACCGCCGATGACGGCCTCATCTTGAGCCTCGCCGATCGTCGCCAACAAGACGATCGCGTTTTCAAAGTCGGCTTCCGTGAGGCGGCTGAGCTCCTGATCGCTGAGCTTTTCCTTTTGGGCCAGGAAGCGCATATAGCGCGTCCTCGAATCGAGCAGAGAAAACGTCTGACGTATTCGCGGCCCGTCGTCGGGATGCGCGGCGCGAATGGTGAATTCCTGGCCGTCCTGCAACCTCTCCACGCAAGCGTAGTGTCTCAGGCCGTTAAGCATTTGCCGGCTCCTCGTGGCGAGCGCCGAGCGGACTCCGCTGCAGAGACCTGCCTGCGAAGTTCATTCTCGTCATGACGTCCTCGCCGATCGTCACCAAAATCCTCCCGCCGTCTTTACGATGTTTGGGCTGGGCTCGGCGGCTCGGGAGCCGGCGCGACGCCGGAGATCCCCCGACCCCACCCTAACCCACCCCCGCCATAGGGCATCTTTAGTCGCCCGTCGCAAGCGACGGGTACGGGGGGAGCGAACAGGGCCGGCCAACCGATCGGCGGGAAGCCGTGTTGAACGGCTGGCCGTCGCGCCGTCCCGTCGGTCGAACGACCGGAGTCAGGGAAGGCCCCGTGGGCTCGAGCCGTTCACACCGTCCCCCCCCCCCGACCGCGCGCGACTTGTTCCGCGCGCCCTCGCGTCCTATAGACCCCCGGCGGCAAGACCTCTGAAGCCCTCGCGGCGCTCCTCGCCGCGGGACGAGCCGCAGGGACCGCCGTCATGCTCACTCCCATCGAAATCGCTCTCTTCGCCGCGGTCGGCCTGATCTTCGCCGCCGGGCTCATCGTCGTGGCGCGCTGGGGCGACCGCAACCTGCCGCATCTGGCGGGCTATGCGTTGATCGCCGCCTGCGCCATCTACGTCGGCCTGGGGCTCGGCTCCGATAACCCGAACAGTTGGAGCGCCGTGGAACTGACCGCCGTGGCCGTGTTCGGCTCGCTGGTCTTCCTCTCCCGGCTGACCTCGGTCTGGGTTCTCGTCGCAGCGCTCCTGCTCCATCCCGTCTGGCTGATCTACGTCCATTACAAGGGCACGGCCTCGCTGTTCACGCCGGCGCCGCTCATCTTCGCCAACGCCGCCTTCGATGCGGCGCTCGCGCTTTATCTCGCCTTTTTCGCCCTGCGCGGAGAACCGGCGCCGGCGCCGGCGAGCGCGCTTTCCGGCAAGGACCGGAAGAGAGGCTCGCGATGAACGCGCCCTTCGATTTCGAGCTACGCCACGACTGGAGCGTCGAGGAGATCGTCGCGATCCACGACCGGCCGCTGCTCGACCTCGTCGCCCGCGCGAGCGCGACGCATCGGCGCTTCTTCGACGGCCATGACGTGCAGAAGGCGGCGCTGCTGTCGATCAAGACGGGCGGCTGCCCGGAGGACTGCTCCTATTGCCCGCAATCGGCGCATCATCGCGAGGTCAAGCTCGACCGCGTCGAGCTGATGGGCGTCGACGACGTGCTCGAAGCGGCGCAGGTCGCGCGCGAGGCGGGCGCGGATCGTTTCTGCATGGGCGCGGCCTGGCGCTCGGCGCCGGAAGGGCCGCGCTTCGAGGCTGTGCTCGACATGGTGAAGGGCGTGCGCGCGCTTGGCATGGAGGCCTGCGTCACGCTCGGCATGCTGACGCCCGCGCAGGCGAAACGCCTCGCCGAGGCGGGACTGACGGCCTATAACCACAATCTCGACACGGGGCCCGAATTCTACGGCGAGATCATCACGACCCGCGACTATCGCGACCGGCTCGAAACGCTGAAGGCCGTGCGCGGCGCCGGCATCGAAATGTGCTGCGGCGGCATCATCGGCATGGGCGAGAGCGTCAGGGATCGCGCGGGCATGCTGCAGGTCCTCGCGGGCTTCGATCCGCACCCCGAAAGCGTGCCGATCAACGCGCTCGTCGCCGTGCCCGGCACGCCGCTCTCCGAGCGGCCGCCCGTCGATCCGCTCGATCTCGTGCGGATGATCGCTGCGACGCGCATCGTCATGCCGAAATCGCGCGTGCGCCTCTCGGCCGGCCGCTCGAGCCTCTCGCGCGAGGCGCAGATCCTCTGCCTCGTCGCCGGCGCCAATTCGATCTTCTACGGCGAGAAGCTTCTCACGACCGCGAATGCCGAAATCCCTGAGGACGACGCGCTGTTTGCGGCGCTCGCGCCGCGCGCTGAAGCCGCGGGGCCCTGCGCGAAGGGCGGCTGCGCCTCGATCGAGACGATTTGACCCGCTGCGGCGCGCGCTGGCGCCGGCGGAGAGGGGCTGGACGCCATGACCTATTGCTGCGGCATTCTGGTGCGCGAAGGCCTCGTCATGATCGCCGACACGCGCACCAATGCGGGGCTCGACAACGTCTCGACCTTCCGCAAGCTGCACATCTTCGAGCGGCCGGGAGAGGCGGTGCTGCTGCTCGCCACCGCCGGCAATCTCTCGGTGAGCCAGAGCGCGGTCCGTCTCCTCGACGAGGGCGTCCCCGATTCGACGGACGAGACGATCACGACGCGACTCGTCGACGCGCCCAACATGTCGGTCGCAGCCCAGCTCGTCGGCGCCGCCATGCGCCGCGCCCGCACGCTGGCGTCCGAAGGTTTTGAGCAGTCGGGCGTCAATTTCGACGTCTCCTTCCTGCTCGGCGGCCAGATCGGCGGCGGCGCCATGCGCCTTTTCATGGTCTATGCGGCAGGCAATGCGATCGAGTGCACGATCGACACGCCCTATTTCCAGATCGGCGAGCACAAATACGGCAAGCCCATCCTCGACCGCGCCGTCGGCTTCGACATGGAGCTCTACGATGCGCTGAAGATCGGCCTGATCTCGATGGATTCGACGATGCGCTCGAATCTCTCGGTCGGCCTTCCGCTCGATCTCGCGCTGCTGCGGCGCGACGCAATGGAACTCGAGCTATCGATCCGCGTCGATTCTTCCGACGCCTATTTCCGCGACCTGCGCGAGCAATGGTCCAAGGCGCTGAAAGCCGCGCATATCGCCATTCCGCGTCCGCCCTATGGCGGGGTGCAGAAGCGTTGAGGAGTTAGCGCGCTCAGCTCTGCGACTGCGCGCGCACGTCCTCGACGCGCACATGCACCGTCATTTCTTCCGTCCCGCCGCCGATGCGCGCGCCGCGAACGGGAGCGGCGCCAAGCGCATCGAGCGCTGCGGCGACGCGCACATAGGCCTCGTTCGGACACAGCGCATGGACCGGGTCGAATCCGACCCACCCGAGGCCCTCCACATGCGCCTCCGCCCAGGCGTGACTGGCGACCTGCCCGGTCGCGTCGTCATCTCTGCGAAGATAGCCGCTCACATAGCGCGAGGGGATGTCGAGCGCGCGCGCGCAGGCTATGAAGACATGCGCGAAATCCTGGCAAACGCCGCGACGCTTCGCGAAGGACTCGGCGGCGGTCGTCGCAGGATCGGTCGCGTCCGTATCGAAGGCGAGGCCCTCGTTGAGCGCCGCCATCAGCGCATGCAGCCGCGCCAGCGTCGTCGACTCGCCCGAGGCGGCGTCGCGCGCGAAGCCGGCGAGCGCCGCGTCGGGCCGCGTCAAGGCGGTCTCCCGCAAGAACAGCCCCAAGGGAACGCGCTCCACGGCGCCGCTCACGACGCCGGCCTGATCGAAGGTTTCGACCTCGCCTTCGACGAGCGTCGTCAGCGACTGCAGCGGCCCTTCCACGAAGAAGCGGTGCTCGATGTTTCCGAAGGCGTCCTCGCCCGCAACGAGGCAGCAATCGTGATCGACGTCGATGCGCCACTGGCGAACGTGCTGACCGTCGTGATTGCGCGGGGTGACCAGCAGGCGCTGCAGCGCCGACTTCGCCGGGGCGCCGTAGCGGTAGATCGTTTCGTGCCTGACGCGAATGAGCAAGGGCTTGGCGCCTCCTAGGTCACGCTGCGTTTGAGCGGATTGCTCTAACGCAGAAAGCGTGATCGATCCTGATATGACGCGATTTCTTATCGCTCGAACGACTCCGTTCGAGCGGAAAGCGCGCTAAGAGAGATACTGCTCGCCAATCAGCGCGCCGAGCTGGTTGTTCAGGTTGATGAATTCCTGCACGAATTCGTGCAGACCGCCCTGGAAGACGTGTTCCATCGTGAGCCGCTCCAGCTTGCCGTAAATGGCGCGGCTCTGGCGTTGCGCGTCGCCCTGCCGGCCATAGGCCTTGGACAGGCGATCCAGATTGTCGACGAGGCCTTCGTAACAGGAGATCAGCGAGCGCGGCATCTCGCTTCGCAGAATCAGAAGATCGGCGACGAGCCACGGCTTCAGATTATCGCGGTAGACCCAGTGATAGGACGTATGCGCGGAAACGGCGCGCAAGATCGCCGCCCACTGGAAATAGTCGAGCGAGCCGCCGACGATCTCCTTCTCGGGCAGCAGCACGTGATATTTTACGTCGAGCAGGCGCGCCGTGTTGTCCGCGCGCTCGATCAGCAGGCCAAGCCGCGTGAACCAATAGGCGTCGTTGCGCAGCATGGTCCGATAGGCGCCGCCGTCATAGGCGATCGACAGTTTCTTGACGAATTCGGTGAAGCGGAAAATCGCCGAGCGATCGCAGTCGCCGGCCTTCCGCTCGAAACTCTTCATCTCGAGGAAGCCGTCGTTGATCGCCTCCCAGACCTCGGCGGTCAAGGCGGTGCGCACCGCGCGCGCGTTGGTGCGCGCGAGCTCGAGACAATTGCGCATCGAGCACGGGTTTTCCGGCGCGAAGGCCAGAAAATGCGTGACGTTTGCCTCGTCCACCGAACGCCGCGTCGCCGCGAAGACCTCGTCGGCGCCCGAGGAGAGCAGCACGCTGGTCCATTCGCTCTCGGCGCCGCCATAGGCCTTGGGCAAGGAGGCGAGACGCCGCGACGCCTCGATGAGCCGCGCGAGATAGTCCGCGCGCTCCATGTAGCGCGCGAGCCAGTAGAGATTGTCTGCGGTTCGCGACAGCATGGGCTATCGCGTCAGGCTGAGAGGAGCTGGAACATCAAGACGCCGCAACATCATCGATCACCCATGTGTCCTTTGTGCCGCCGCCCTGGCTCGAATTGACGACAAGCGAGTTCTCGATCATCGCGACCCGGGTGAGGCCGCCCGGCACGATGCGCACCTCCTTCGCGCCCTGCAGCACGAAAGGCCGCAAATCGACGTGGCGCGGCGCGACCCCCGAGGCGACCGAGATCGGACAGGTCGAGAGCGCGAGCGTCGGCTGCGCGATGAAATTTGCGGGCGCCGCCCTCAGCTTCGCGGCGAAATCCTCGATCTCCCGCTTCGTCGCATGCGGGCCGACAAGCATCCCATAGCCGCCCGAGCCCGCGACCTCCTTGACGACCAGCTCCGCAAGATGCTCCGAAACATAGGCATAAGCCTCGCGCTCGCGGCAGCGCCAGGTCGGCACGTTCTTGAGCAGGGGCTCCTCGCCGAGATAGAAGCGGATCGCCTCGGGAATGTAGGTATACATCGCTTTGTCGTCGGCGACGCCGGTTCCGACTGCATTCGCAAGCGTCACATTGCCTGCTTGATAGGCGCCCATGAGCCCGGCGACGCCGAGCGCCGAGTCCGGGCGAAAGGCCAGCGGGTCGAGAAAATCGTCGTCGATGCGGCGGTAGAGCACGTCGATGCGGCGCGGCCCCTCGGTCGTGCGCATGTAGACGACGTCGTTCTTCACGAAGAGATCGCAGCCTTCGACGAGCTCCACGCCGAGCTTGTCGGCGAGGAACGAGTGCTCGTAATAGGCGGAATTGAACTGGCCCGGGGTCAGCAGCGCGACGGTCGGCACGCCCGGCGCGTTGGGGGGCGCGACGGAGCGCAGGGTCTCGAGCAGCTGGTCGGGATAATCCTCGATCGGCGCGACCTTGTGGGTCGAGAGCAGGTCCGGGAAGAGCCGCATCATGACTTCCCGGTTCTCGAGCATGTAGGAGACGCCCGACGGCGTGCGCGCATTGTCCTCGAGCACGTAAAAACCCTGCTCGTCGGTGCGCACGACGTCGACGCCGGCGATGTGGACGAAGACGTCGTGCGGGACCCGTCTTCCCGCCATCTCCGGCCGATAGGCGGGGTTTCGATAGACAAGCTCGTCGGGAATGATGCCGGCCTTGAGAATCTCCCCCGGGCCGTAGAGATCGGCGAGCAGGAGATTGAGCGTGCGGACGCGCTGCTTCAAGCCGGCCTCGAGCCGCAGCCACTCGGAGCGCGTCAGAATGCGCGGCAGTATGTCGAAGGGAATGAGGCGCTCGAGCGACGTTTCCGCCCCATAGACGGCGAAGGTGATGCCGATGCGCCGGAACAGGAGCTCCGCTTGCTGCCGGCGCGTTTCGAGGAGCTCCGGCGAAGTGGCGGAAAGCCACTGCGCAAGCCCTGCATAGCCCGCCCGCACGGCGCCGTTTGCGCCTCGCATCTCATCGAATTGCATCGTCCTGGAACTCAATGTCCGTATCGATCGGCGTTGTCGAACCGCCGCCTCCCCGCAAGCTCTCGGGCTTTGAGAGCGTCGAGGCAAGAGCGGCGCCAGCCATATGACGGCCTTTCGCCGCCCGGTTCAATCGACAGGGCGTCGCAGGGGCGGATTTTTCGCGCGGGACGGCGGATGACGCCGATTTCCGGGAGTTACGGCGCCACGGGTCGGTTACGCTGACAGCCCCGTCTTGCCCTGTTTCAAACCGCGCCCTCGCCGCCAAGCGCCGCGCTGAGATCGAGCCGCTGCTTCCCGCCGGACCCAAGATCGCCTTCACTGGCGGACTCGACTTCAACGACCATCGCGCGATCTGGGACCAGCTCGACAAGGCGCTGGCGAAACATCCTGACATGGTGTTGCTGCACGGCGGCTCACCAAGAGGCGCCGAGCGCATAGCCGCCTGCTGGGCCGACAAGCGCAAGGTTCCGCAAATCGCATTCAGGCCCGACTGGGCCCGTCACGCCAAAGCGGCGCCGTTCAAGCGCAACGATCTGATGCTTGACGCCATGCCGATCGGCGTCATCGTCTTCCCCGGTTCAGGGACCTCCGCCAATCTTGCTGACAAGTCGCGCAAGCTCGGCATTCCGGTCTGGGGCTCAAGCGGGGACGCTTCTTAAGCGGCATCCAGGTGCGCAGGCGATCATCGTGAGATCGGGCCCGATTGGGCCCCATCTTTGGTTGCGCACGATGGATTGAGGAGATAGTCTAACTTTGATAGGTGATCGACGATCAGGGTGCGCCATGGTCGACTGCAGATCAACCCAAATTCTGTTTGCCTGCAATTAGTCATGCCGACCAAACTCAAGGAGCTTCACGAGGAGGTCGAATCCGCAAGGGCGATTTGGGAACTCCTCATCGCCCTGGCGAACAAGCATCCTTTCGCCAGTTCGCTACTCGTGTTTCTGACGCTCGTATTCATTCTCAGTGCACTGCGAACACAGTGGCTTACCGTTTCAACGGACTTCAAAGAACACCCGCGCCTAGTGCTGGGAATGGTTGCTGCGCTTGCGGTATCCGCGGGGCTAGTGACGGTCATTCTTCGCTCACGCCCTTCTGCAGTAGTGAAACTGCTGTCTCCCCCCGCTAAGAGCGATATTCTGAGCGAATCGGTCACCGTTACATGGGGGCTCGAGTACCGCGACGCGAAGGAGGCAAAGTCGCCGAACCAAGTCAGCTACATAGTACAATATCGTTCCAACGGAACGACGCATGAAACGCGCAATTTCGTGCAATATCAAGCCTTCGAGCCGGCCGAAGGACCTTTCGAATGGCGCGTTCGCGCAGCCTATCAGGACGCAGAGGCTCAAGAATTGTTATCCGATTGGTCACCTTGGCAAACGAACTTTTACTACCGATCCACGCTAACACGAATACGGATGACGCGCACGCTACGCGTCGGCGTCAGCAAGGACTATTTAAAGCCGTTCATTTATCATGACGAGACGCTGAATGACTTGGACGGTATTGATATCCGCGTCATACGGAGCCTTCTTCCATTGCTGGCAAAAGCTCTGGCCGTTCCGAGCATTCAAGCGAAATACGTACCTAACTCATGGCTTGAGGGAAATTCAGCCGATCTTAGATCGGGCGCGACGGATGTCGCGATTGGCGAGACCGCAATCTTGAGTGCGCGCGAAAGCAAGTTTCACATAAAGTTCACCAAACCCTACCGACACGGTTTGATGGCGTTAGTGAGCGCTCGCGCACATCCAATAAGGAACATCTCCACTGCTCGTCTGACCGCATGGGAAGGAACCACTTTCGAGCAAGTCGCTCAGCAATTGACGAACGCTTATGAGTCTAGCACGAACATTCCAGAAATGCTTCAAAAAATGTCGCAAGGCAAAGTTGACGGATTTATCGATGCGGCTGAGATTGCATGGAATAGTTTGGCAAGAAATGCGCTTTCCGAACTAAACATCAAAATTATATCACGAGACGACCTGCCGGCAGCCTACAAGCGAAGCAACGAGTATCCAGGTGCCGACGGCATGTACGTCGCGGAACGTGAGATTGCTCTGCTAGACGAGCTGAATCGTGTTCTCTGCAGCCCTGAGGAACAAGAAACTCTAAATAGAATCCAGCGCGACTTCCCTACAATCCCTGTTAGTCACTAGCAACCGCAGAACTTGTAATGAAGTGACTAAGTGTTCAGGTTCACCTCTCATTCGAAGGAGTTTTTCTGCGATGCCACGCAAATTCGACGAAAAGACACCGCAACTCATCAAATGGCAGGGCCACATCGTCATGTCGGACTCCGAGCGCCCATTTTTTGAAAAGCTCTTCGAGCGGATCTCGGGCACAAACGTCTCATGTGTGCTCGAAGTCGGCTTTGGTCTCGGAATCTCAGCTAAACTAATTCAAGACACCTTTCGTCCGCTCTGCCACGAAATAGTCGAGATCGATCCGACGATTTGCAGGGATCTTCAAGCGTTTTGCTCTGTCAACAAAACCGTCAAGGCGATTTGGGGTAATTTTTGGAACTTCACGCCGCCACGACGTTACGATTTCATTTTCTACGATATATTCGAATACGAAGATATCTACCTCGACCAATGGGCACACCGTCTAAGGGAGTTGCTCATACCCGGCGGAATCGTTTGTGCGCCAATTTTTGATCTCCATTCACCGCCTCAAACGACAATCGCAGGATTCAGGCGCTTGCGTCGCGACGTGCTTCGCGTTCCTCCCTACCTATTGTGGGATGGCAGGCTAGCGACGACTGGAATCTTCGAGTGTTGGCAACGCAAGTGAATCGCGATTCGGGGTGACCGCAACCAAAATGCGCTTGCCTCCTAGATACGCCAGCGACACGTTCACGGTGTCTCCAGCACGAACAGGTATGGGGCGATGCGATAAATAGAGCGACTCCGGCCAGTGGCTATTGGCACCGGGGAGGGACGTGACGTAGATATTGTCGTGAAGACGCGCCCGAAAGAATAGGAGCACGCCATCTACGATGCCGTCCATCTCCACGCGGATAGCTGTTCTACGATGAAAAATGGCCGATTCGTTACTTGCGAGTTCAAACGCTATCAATTCTTGGGGAGGCGCAAGATAGTTCAAATCAGTGGTCGCGCCGTATTCACGGAACTCGCGAACATAAAGCCGCTCTGCCATGTCGGGAGTCTTCGCAGAATTTTCAACGAGCGATGAGACGGAACTGAGATCAAGTCCATATGCACTTTGCAGTTTTAAAACGTTATCGCGATAAGCCTCTACCTTGGTTACCGCACGTCGGCAGCTTACCGGCGCGGCTAATGTTTCGATGGCAGATGGAATCATCTGCGGCGAGTATGTGCGTCTGAGCCAATAGCTCTTTCTTAGAATGTCCTCGTCGAAGATCTGATCCCCAACAAATTCGCTCACTACGAGCTCGATGGGACCGATCTTGTGAGCCAGCTTCATGTCAAAAATGTCACCTCTAATCGTTTTGATATTTGAAATTCGATTACGGCGGACAAGTTCCTCTGCGTATCGTATTACCCCGCGCTGTTCAATAGCCCACACGTGACCCGCACCCAACTGTGCAGCCCAAATCGCAAATACTCCAAGGCCACAACCGGCATGTAGTACCTGCATGCCAGGTCGAACTGTTTCTATCAATGCGCGCCTATAAGCCGACATCTTATTTATGTCCGCAAGCATGTGATAGTACAACATGTCTGGATAGAAGGCGTCATACAGAGCGGGCGTTCTGCGCTGCTCCAAGACCCCTGCGCTCACCAGAAGACTAACGCGCTCCCTGAAAGCTACGATTTCAAGCCCCAGGGCCGCGGCCAAGGCAGCTTCGCTGACTTCACCGGCGGGCTCCATCCGATAGCAGAACTCGAGCAGCGCAAGTTGCTCTGGTCCGATGTGCGTATGCTCCAGTCCTCCGGCACCCGAAGCCATGAGGGCACCCTGGTCAGTCAGGAAGAATCTGCAATCGTCACGAATTTTGAGTGGCATCGTGAACACCGTCTGGGTTTAGAGGCACCATGTCGAGAGCATAGCACCTCGCCTCTGAGCGCGTTATCAGCTTAGGGTAGAGCGCAGAAACAGTTATCCCGCCTCCGCAGCAAGCGTCTTCAAGCCGGAACGGATGTCCTTAGGTTCTCGGTGTGGCCCCCGGAGGACTGCTCGGGGAGATGCGCCTTCCACGTCACCAGCGCGGCTTGTCCGGCGTCTGAAAGCGCATAGACTCCGCGCTCGACCCGGATGAACCAGCCGTAGACATTGCGAAGCAAAATCTTCGGCGCGTCCGGAATGGCCTTTTTCAGATCGCGCGGGCGGGCGGGCGCGTGCGCCATTGCCCCGGCGCATTGCAGCGCCTGCTGGCGATAGACGGTCATGATGGGCCGTCGCGTGCCGCCGCCCGTCGCCGGATCGCCCCTGCGCCTCTGATGCTCCTCGAGGATCCGAGAGCGGCGCTTTGCATTGAACCTCGGCCGCCAAGGAACCGGCTCGACCAAGACCTCCACCCTGCCAGAACTGAATACGCTGAGCAGCCCGAAGCCGAGCATTCGACAGAGCCTCTTGACCCGGGGGTCCGACTCGCGTCCGCGTCCGCGCGCCGATGCGCGCACGGCGACCCAAACCTCGTCGCAAGCCGTGGATCGATCCACGGCCTGTAGAACAAGATCGAGCGTGAAGCTCAGCTTCAACGATCCACCGCCACGACGTCGCAGCCGCAAACTTCCCCTTTCACCTCGAAACCCAACCCTTCGAGGAAGCGCTTGACCGGCAGATAAAGACTCGTTTCCAACGTTCGACCTCGGTGCGAACCGCGAGCCTCCGCTCAACGACGAATTGGTAATCCGTGAGGATAATACCGGCGCCCGGGGCGATTCCAGATCAGGGTTAGAAGCGCTAGCCCGATGCGAAGATGTCGCCGCAGCCGCCGTGAGCGAGGATGCCGCCAGACAGAATGGCGGCGATGCGCCGGCGCCGGACTTTCGCTGAGCGCATGGATACGCCGTCGCGCGCCCTCAAATTGGAGAGGAACACCGGCCGGCGAAGGGCGGATAGGGGTAGTCAATCAGCCGCCATTAAGCCTGACCCACAGCCTCCTCCCTCGCGCGCTTGACAGGCCGGCGCTTCGCCCCGATGTTGGCGAACGAACCGTTCGATATGCCGAACGAGAGGATTTCGTTTGAGCTTCCCGCCTCCGTCGCCAAATGGCGCCGCGCCAGACACGGCCGCCGCGCCAGAAACGATCGGCGCGCGCAATGGCGCGGCGTTGCACGGCAAGCGCGTCCATTTCCCGTCCGACGAGCCGCTCGTCACCGACGGCGGACGCGCGATCGCGCCGCTCACGATCGCCTACGAGACCTATGGCGCGTTGAACGAGGACAAGAGCAACGCCATTCTCCTCTGCCACGCGCTGACCGGCGATCAATACGCCGCGGGCGTCCATCCCGTGACCGGCAAGCCCGGCTGGTGGGAGGTGCTGGTCGGACCGGGCCGGCCCTTCGACACGGACCGCTACTTCGTCATCTCGTCCAATGTCGTCGGCGGCTGCATGGGGACGACGGGCCCGGCCTCGATCAATCCCGCCACGCGGCCGCCCCTTCGGCCTCGACTTTCCGGTCGTGACGATCCGCGACATGGTGCGCGCGCAGGCGATGCTGATCGACCATCTCGGCATTGAGACGCTCTTTTGCGTGGCTGGCGGCTCGATGGGCGGCATGCAGGTGCTGCAATGGGCTGCGAGCTATCCGGAGCGCGTCTTCACGGCGATGCCCATTGCGGCCGCCGCGCGTCACTCCTCGCAAAACATCGCCTTTCATGAGGTCGGCCGTCAGGCGGTGATGGCCGATCCCGACTGGCGCTCGGGCCGCTATCTCGAAGCTGGCGTGCGGCCCGAGAAAGGGCTCGCCGTCGCGCGCATGGCGGCGCATATCACCTATCTTTCGGAACAGGCGCTGCAGCGCAAGTTCGGCCGCAAGCTTCAGGACCGCGCGGCGCCGACCTTCTCCTTCGACGCCGATTTCCAGATCGAGAGCTATCTGCGCTATCAGGGGCTGGCCTTCGTCGAACGGTTCGACGCCAACTCCTATCTCTTCGTCACGCGCGCCTGCGACTATTTCGATCTCGCCGCCGATTACGGCGGCTCGCTGGCGCTCGCCTTCAAGGGCTCGAAGACGCGTTTTTGCGTGATCTCGTTCACCTCCGACTGGCTCTATCCGACCTCCGCCTCGCGCGCGATCGTCCATGCGCTGAACGCGGGCGGCGCCTCCGTCTCCTTCGTCGAGATCGAGAGCGACAAGGGCCACGACGCTTTTCTGCTCTATGAGCCGGATTTCTTCGCGACGACGCGCGGATTTCTCGAAGCGGCGGCGAGCGCGCGCGGCATCGCGCCGAGCCGGGCGAAGGCCTCGTGACGGGACAGGCGCCAAAGCGGTTCGATCTCGCCGTCGTCGCCGACATGGTCGCGCCGGGGAGCCGCGTTCTCGACGTCGGCTGCGGCGACGGGCTGCTCCTGGAGATGCTGGCGAGGAACAGCCAGGTCGACGGCCGCGGCGTCGAGCTGTCGCAGCGGGGCGTCAACGACTGCGTCGCCAAGGGCCTGCCCGTCATCCAGGGCGACGCCGACACGGATCTCGCCGATTATCCCGAGGACAGCTTCGACTATGTGATCCTCTCGCAAACGCTGCAGGCGACGCAGCGCCCGCGAGTCGTGCTCGAGAACATGCTGCGGATCGGCCGGCGCGCTATCGTCTCTTTCCCGAACTTCGGCCATTGGCGCGTGCGCGCGCAGCTCCTGCTCCTCGGCCGGATGCCGCGGGCGACGAATCTCCAATACAGCTGGCACGAGACGCCCAATATCCATCTCTGCACGATCAAGGATTTCGTCGATCTCGCGGAGGAGATCGGCGCCGTCATCGAGCGCGGCATGGCGCTCGATCGCGCCGGCGCGCCCTTTCGCGTCGCGGCGCCCTTGCCGGTGATGAATCTCTTTGGCGCGCAGGCGATCTTCCTGCTCAAGCGCGGTCGCGACTTGACGGGCTGAATCTCAGAGACAAGCGCATAAGCGCGCCTCTCGCTGGGCGGCCGCCTTTCGCGACCGCGGCTTTGGCGCTAGCCTGCGCTCGACCGGCTGCGCCTCCGTGAGGCTCGGAGCCCGACGGCCGGAGGCATAATGTCTGGGAGGAGCGTTTTGCCGGCACGCGGCGACGGCCGAGCGCAAAAAACAAGAACAGAGCCTGCGCATGTCTGAACCGCAGCCACTGCGAGAATTCCCGTTCTTCATGGGCGTCGACGACGCGACCCTGCAACGTCTCGCAGCGGAAGCGAAGGTCGAAACCCATGCAGCCGGCGCCGCCCTCTTCCGTCAGGGAGAGAGGATCACCACGATGAGCTTCGTCGCGCGCGGCTTCGTCAAGCTCACCCGGACGGCCGCCAGCGGCGACGAAACGCTGATCGGCATGCGCACGGACGGCGCCAGCCTCATCGAGGCGCCGGTCCGAGCCGACGAGACGCATCATTATTCCGCAGAGGCGGTAGGGCCGGCGACGGCTCTGAAGATCCCGGCGGGGCGTTTCGCAAGGCTCATGGCCGACAATCCCTCGCTCGCTCTGGCGGCGCTCGTCGACGCCAAGCGGACCGTCGCCGAGCTTACGGGGGAGATCGAATCGCTGAAAGCGAGCAGCGCGGAACACAGACTCGTGCGCTTTCTCATTTCCTTTTGTCCGCCCGAAGACGATCACTGCCGTTTCCGCCTGCCCTACGACAAGCGGCTCGTCGCAGCTCGCCTCGGCGTGACGCAGGAAACCTTGTCGCGATCCTTTGCGCGGTTGCGCGCCTATGGCGTTCGCACCGAAGCGCGGGGGATCGGCATCGAGAGCGTGGCGCGCCTGCGCGCCCAATTCGAAGAGAAGGCCCGCGAGCCTCGCGCATCCGGCCGGTGCATCGAAGGCGACGCGCGGGGCTCGAACTGAGCGAGCCGGCTCTCTACGTTCTAGAAGCGAGCGACTGGAACAACAGCCCCGGCGTTGACGTTAGCGCGAAAAGGGGATCGAGTTCGCATCAAACAGGGCGCGCGCCGATTCCATGATTGCGATGGGCGCAAGCTCGGCAAAGCTTGGAGGCTCTCATGTTCACGAGAAGATCCGCTCTCGCCTTCGCCGGCGCCTGGCTGGCGACGGGGGCCGCCGCAGAGCAGGAGCCGCACGCCTTTCCGCTGCGCGCCGACGACGGCGAGGCGGTCGTCAACTCCAGGCTGCCCGCGGGACTTGATCCGACGAAACTCCCCGGCATCGTCTGGAAGGGCCCGGAGGACGCCAAGGTCTCGCTGATCGAGTATTTCGACTACAACTGCGGCTATTGTCGCGAGGCGGTCGGCGATCTCGACGCGATGATCGCGAACGAGCCCGATATGCGCCTGGGCCTCGTCGATTATGCGGTTCTGTCGCCGGAGTCGGCTCAGGCCGCCAAGATCCATCAGGCGGTGCTGGCGCTCGCCGGACCGGCCGCGGCCTATGACTTCCATGTTCGCCTGTTCAAGCGCCGCGGACATGCGAGCGGCGCCGCGGCGCTCGCCGTCGCGCGCGAGCTCGGCCTCGACAGCGCGAAGGTCGAGCAAATGGCGAACAGCCCCGCCGTCACAGATGCGCTGGTGAAGCAGGCGCGCTTGGCGCAGCAGCTCCGGCTGGAGGCGACGCCATCCTTCGTCGTCGGCGGCGCCGCCATCCTCGGCTGGCCCGGCCCCCGCTCGCTCAAGCGCGTCGTCGCGGAGGTCAAGAAGTGCGGCGCGGTGGTTTGCCGCTGAGCTTGTCGAAGCGCCCCGCGCATGTCCTTCACCTTGTCCGTTGAATTCGGGCGAGCGTGGAGAGCCCGAGGGGCGCGACTCGGCGTCGTTCGATGAGCCGCACATCGGAGCGACTTTCGAGCCAGTCCCCGATGACCTTCCAGGGGAAATGCGGGCGCCAGCCGATCTTCGAGCCCAGCCGCCGCCCGATCCACAATTCGAGGGCCACCAGCGGCGAGCCTTCGCGGCTAATTCGGTTGACCACGATGATCTCGCCGCCGGGCCTCACCACGCGCGCGGCCTCGTCGAGGATCGCCGCAGGCTGTGGCGCAACGCTCAAGATATACATCAGCACCGCGCAGCCAAAGCTCTCGTCCTCGAACCCGAGCCGACAGGCGTCCATGCAGGCCAATCCTTCGACATGCGCGAGCCGCTGACGCCGAATGCGCTGGCTCGCGCGTGAGAGCATGGGTTCGGAGAGATCGACGCCAACGACTCGGACGCTGGGCGAAAACAGCGGCAGGTCCAAACCCGTTCCCACGCCCACGTCGAGAATGGGCCCCTCGGCCTGCGATGCGGCAAGGGCGCCCGCGCGCCGGCCGGACTCCAGCCATTTTGCGAAGATGAGGTCATAAAAGGGCGCCCAACGCGCGTAGGCGCTCTCGGCGTCGTAATCCTCGATGCGGCGCTGTTCGCTTGGGCGATGCGGGTCCTGGAGCTCGCTCATTCACTTCCTCGACTGAGCGAGCGGCAGGGATGCGTCGACGACGCTGGGGGCGGGAAGCAGGTCAACTTTATGCCCTCAATCATCGCGGCCGCCGAGGCGCCGCCTGGCTCGAGCCGCGAGACGCAGGAAGAGGCGGCCGCTGCGACGGCCCCGACGAGAGCGCGCGTTGTTCGGTTCGTTGCACGGGCGAATCCGCAGAGTCATGCATGACGGCGGAATGCTCGACCGTCGGCGCGGCAGGCAGCCGTTCCTCTATTCGCTCGGCCAAATAGGGGAAGAACGGGTTCGACGACATGCGCAGGAGCGCGTCCAGGCTCACGATCAGCGTTCCTCTCTCGCCGCGCAGCGGCAACGCGCCAAGATGCATGCCGAACTCAGGGGATGAGTCCGGCGTCAGCCCATAGAGCGAGTCGGTCAAAGGGAAGGGAAGCGCGACATGGGAAAGCGAGAAAACCCCTTTCGGATAGCTCAGTCTCAAGTCGCGCCTGCGCTCCGCTACCGAGCCCGCTTCGACGACGCGCTCGACGGCGTCGTCGGTTCCCTCGCCGGCGTTGGTGACGATCGTGAGCCGATATTTTCTTTCCTCGGGCGGCATGAGCCGGGAAAGAGCGGTCTCGGCCGAAGGTCGAAGCAGCGGGCCGAATTTGGCGTTACGGTTCACGTCGAAAAGAACGAGCTCGCTCCCGTTCGCGGGCAGATGCGCATAGAGTCCCGAGACGACCGCCTGCGTGCTCACCGTGAAATCCATCACCGACTGAAAAGTCAGAATCGGCGCCAAGGCCGTTAGACGTCCTTCCCGTTCGAGTCGGGAGATTTGCGTCTGCAGCGCGTCGGTCAGGCGATAGGACTGGCGCGCGCCGTTCACGGGGAAGGAATTATATTTGAACGGATTGAATTCGGGCAGCACGCTGAGCCAGGCGGCCTTCGCAAAGGCGGGCAGGAAGGCCGGCAGGCCGGCGAGGCCCGCAAATCGCGCAAAGCGCGTGATCCCGACCATCGGAGAGATCAGGATCAGATCGTCGGGACGGTCGAGCGTCTCATTCTCTATGGCGTCCAGCGCATATTTGAGCGCGAGAGAACCGCCGTTCGAGAAGCCGACAATGTGCAGGGGCAGAGGCTTCGGCGCGAGCCGCCGCGCCTCTCGGATCGCCAGCCGCGTCGCGGCGAGCCAGCTTTCCCAATCCGTAGCGCTGAGGGCCGCCGGCGTCGTGCCGTGCGCCGGCGCCCGGATCGCGACGACGACGAAACCATGGTCGCGATAGCGAGCCCCGATGTGGCGAAGGCTGTAGGGCGAGTCCGTGAGGCCGTGCAGCAACACGACGGCTCCCGCGGGCGCTCTCGGCGGCGAGAGGAGATAGGATCGGTTCCAGTCCTGCGCGAAGCTTGGCGGGTAGACGGGGCTCTCGGCGTAATAGCGATTATAGGGAACCTTGTCCTCTTCGGGCAGCTTCTCGGTGACGTTGGCGCGCACCGACCGGAAGATCTCTGCTTCTTTGTCGAGATAAGCGCGCCAATCCGCATGGTCGAGCTCGTCTATCGTCATCTCGCGCGGCGCGAATTTGTGCCAGGGCTCAAGCGGCGGCCCGCGCTGCGAGTTGTAGATCCGAACGCCAAAGAACGTCAGGAGCGCGGCGCCCGCCAACATCAGCGCAATCTTTAAGAACCTTGGCATTGCGATCCGCATTGGCCTGCTCGCGCTCCTCGCAATCTCTTCTCGGCGCCCGCCGCCGCGAATTGGACGGCGTCCACGTCTTCGCGCTCGCCCGTGCTTTCACGCGAAATAAGCCCCCTCTCACGGGGGCTCGTCAAGCGCCGCTCCTCGAAAGCATTAAGCAACGAAGAGCTTCGATCGGCTTTGGAACTTGACGGCACGGCCTCGGGCGCGGCTTACTGCGACGACCCTTTGCCCAATAGGCTGAAGGTTCCCTGCTGGAGTCGGCTCGTGAGGGTTAACGGCGCTTTGCTCAACACCGCGGCCGCCGCGCTCCTCATCCTGATCTTTGTCGTCTTCTGCAATCTGGGACAGGCGGTGATCGAGCCCGTCGTGCTCGGCTTCTTCCTGATCGAAGTGACCTGGCCGCTGTATCGTTTTCTGAAGAGAAGAATCGCCAAATGGGTCGCGACGGTGGTCACGATCAGCCTGACCATCGTCTCCGTGCTCGCGCTCTTCTCGGTGATCGCCTGGGGCGGCGGCCAAGTCGCCGCGTGGCTTCGCGATAATTTCGACCGAATCCAAATCACGCTCGTCAACTCGACCGCCTGGCTGGAGGAGCACGACATCTTCATCCTCGCGATGATCACCGACCACTTCAACGCGGCCTCGCTCATCGCCTTCTTCAGGACCGTCGCCTTGCGGGTGAACACGATGGCGGCCTTCGCCGCTCTCGTTTTCCTCTATGTCGTGATGGGGCTCGCCGAGACCGAGGCCGTTCAGGAGAACATCGCGCGGCTCAAAGACCAGAATTTGGCGCGGCAGCTCCTCGCCGCCGGACGCGGCACCGGCGAAAAATTCCGCTCCTATCTGTTCGTGCGGACTATCGCCAGCATCGCCACGGGGCTCGCGATCTGGGGCTTCGTCGCCTATATGCGGCTCGATCTCGCCGGCGCCTGGGGCGTGCTGGCCTTCGCGCTCAACTTCCTGCCCTATATCGGCTCGGTCCTCGTCACGGCCCTCTTGCCACTGTTCGCGCTGGTTCAAGCCGACACGCCGGCGACGGCCGTCTATGTCCTCCTCGGCGTGTCGCTCATTCAGTTCGTCACCGGCAGCTATTTGGAGCCGATATTCTCCGGCTCGGCGCTCTCGATTTCCCCGGCGGTCGTCATCTTCTCGGTGGTCTTGTGGACCTTCCTTTGGGGCGCGCTCGGCGCCTTCCTCGGCGTGCCGGTCACAATCGCAATGCTCACGCTGCTCGAGCAATTTCCTTCAGCGCGCTGGTTGTCCGACCTCCTCGCCGGAGGGCCTGGTCTCAAGAAATCTCCGGCCAATCGCCAATTGGCGGGCTGAACGCGGGCCCGACGACCGTGATCGGGCCGCCGCCTCACGGCCGCTTAGCCGCAGCCGACGGCTTGCCGAGGGGGCCGGCGGCACCGCGGCCAGGGAAAGCTCGTCGGAAGATTGCCGGCGTCGACAAGCTTCTGCGTCAACACATTGTGCAAGCGCCCCCATTCGGAACGGACCGCGGCGTTCGGCGAGCCATGCAGCAAATTCTTGAGTTGCAGCGGGTCGGTCACGAGGTCATAGAGCTCATATTCCAGACCGCTGCCGTCTCTGCCGAAATAGACCGCATAGGTCCACTGGCCTTCCCGCAGCGCGCGCAGATTGGCGCCGGCGGCGCCGACGGGCAGGTAGAAGACGTCATCGTAAGAGAAGAGAACGGAATCCTGCACGCTCATCGAAGGGTCGCGCAGCACGGGAGCCATGCTACGGCCGAGCCCATGCGATCCGAGGTCAGGCGCCCCCGCGACCTCCGCAAGCGTCGGGAGCAGATCAAGGTGGGAATAGAAAGCCTGCGTTTCGCGCGGCTCCGGATAAAGAATAGGATTGGAGACGACGAGCGGAACGTGAATCATTTCCTCATAGGCGCTGTAGCTCTTCTCCCTCATTCCGTGAGAGAGGCCGAGCTCCCCATGATCGGCGGTCCGAACGACGATCGTGCGCTCCGTCAGGCCGTGCGCGTCGAGCGCGTCGAGAATGGTCATGACGTGCCGATCGACGAGCTTGTGCAGGTAGGCGTAAAAATTGACGTAGTCGCGCTGCGCGGCGGGCGTCTTGAGCGGCGCCCTTTGGTCCAAGGCCGCGCGCGCTTGCCTCTGAATGCCGGGCTTCGTCGAGAGATCGTCATTGAAGTTGGGCGGCAGCTCGATCCCGAGCGACGCGAACTCCTCCCGACGATAGCCCCCCTCCCCCCAGCCGTCCGGATAGAATCCGATGTCGTGCGGATTGACCAGCGAGACAAAGAGGCAGAAGGGACGGCCGAGACTGCCGGCGCGCGCCAGAAAATCGAGCACGCTCTCGCCGCCGACGCCCGGCGTTTGCCCTTGCGCGCCCGGCGCGACGCCCCTGACATAACGTCCGTCATTGTTCGGCCGGCCGCCTCCGAGCGTCGCGAGACCATCGAAGACCCCGAACACGCTGGGCTGGCGCGGCTGAATGGCGTTCCCCGCGTCCGGCGGATTCCACTCCGCCAAGCCGTAACGGCGCTCGAGAAGAGCCATATCGGCGGCGGTCCAGTCGTCGCCGCCTGATCCTGGCTTGGCGTTCTGCGGAAAGCTCAAATGCCACTTGCCTTTCCACACGACATGGTAGCCGGCGTGGTCGCGCAGCAAGGAGCCGATGTTCGGGCGTCGCCTCGCGTCGGGAAGGCCCGGCCAGAGGAAGGTTCGCGCCACTCGATTCACGGGCGCGAACTGGCTGGTCATCAGCGCGGCGCGGCTCGGCGAGCACTCGCAGGCGGCGGTATAGGCGCGATGAAAGGTAAGCCCGTTTCGCTGGAGACGGGCGAAAGCCGGCAGGTTGGACTGCGCCCAGCCGGCAGGCCAATGCATGTGATAGCGTTCCTGATCGGTCATCAGGACGATGATGTTGGGCCGTTGCGGCAAGCCGGGAGGAGATTTCAGCGGCCGGTCGGCGCGGGCGGCCTACTCGGCGTAGAGCGTCCCGGCAATACCGCCGGCGGCTTGCAGAAAGCTTCGTCGCGTCGCCATGACGATCCCTCATCCTTTGCGCGCCTTCGGTCAGGCGTCTCGCGACGAGTGGATCACGACGGCCGCCCTTCAGCCACGATTTTCGACGCATCCGACGAGGGATCAATTAGCGAGCGTGACTCTCGGAGAGCTGTTCGCCGAGTTCTCGCGTCAGCTCGAAGCGCGGCCTGCCCTGAAGAACGGCGCGATGATCCATGCTTCGCTCGTGGAGACGCCGTTTCGTCCGGGCTCTGGCGGCAGCCCGTGCTGGGAATCATAGATGCGAATGCGTACGTCTTAATGCGTTGCCGGAACGAAGAGGCGGTTGGCGCCCTCGAAGCGAGCTGTTTGAGAACTGCTATTGCGCCAATTTGAGACCCTGCGACAATCGAGTACGAAATGGCTCCAACGCCCGCTCGTGTCGCCGCCATTTGCCGATCGACGACGCATAGATCGGGCGGCGAACCTGAACGGCGCTCGCCGTCGCCGACGGCGCACGGCTTTCGTGGAAGCGCAGCACCTGATCCTCCCACGGCAAGTCCAAAAATTCGATGATGCGACGGCTTTGGCCTTCCTGGTCGCGCACAACGTCCTCATAGGCGACCTCGAGCAGCGTTTCAGTAGGCAGCGTGTTTCGCCAATGCGCCGCTAGCCTCTCATAGGCCACGCAATAATCGGCGAGCTCCTCGAGATCGTAGGAGAATGTGAAGCCCTGTTGGAAATGCGCCTTGTACAGCGCCCAGCCGGCGTCGAGCGGATCGCGTCGGACGAGGATGATCTTGGCGAGGGGAAGCGCGGCGTGGATCACGCCGCAATAGAGATAGTTTTGCAGCGTCTTGTCGACGAAGCGCTTGCCGCCAGGCTGATAGACGCGCTCGACGACTGCGGCGTAGCTTTGCCCGAGCCGGCTGAAATCACAGTTCTTCCACGAGGCGCCATCCCCAGCCCGGTCGGACGCCAGGCGCGCGAAGATATTGCTCTCGCCGACCGAGGTCATCGCGCCGTGGCTCGCGACGATACGCTCGACGAGCGTGGTGCCCGTTCGCGGCAGCCCGACGACAAAAACAGGGATGCAGCTACGATCGCCTTCGCGCGTGAAGTCGAACCACTCCTTGGTCTGGCTGCGGATGATTCCGTCGATCCGCGCCATCTCGGCGGCGCCGTCGCTTTTCACGAATCTCTTTTGCAGCTCGGCGCCGGCGTGCGCTTGCGTGAAGGCCGAGGCATCGTCCTCGAGGTCTTCGAATTCCTTGGCGAGCGCGTAGTGGAGCATGACCTTCGCCCGCCAATCCGCGCCAGCGGCGATAATGGCGGCCTCTAGACCAGCGACGTTGTTACGCTCGCGGGTTTGGATGCGCAGGTCTGAACGGATGTAATGGGCGCGTGCGAAGCTGGGATCGCAAGCGATCGCGCGATCGCAATGTTGTTGCGCCTCTGTGAGGCGGCCAAGCATACGCAACGTCGCCGCGAGATTATAGTGGAACTGCGCGATCTCCGGGCGCTCCGCGACCGCGCGGCGGCACAGGCGCTCCGCGTCTTCGTGGCGCCCGAGCAGTCCAAGAATGGCCCCGAGCGCGTCGTCGACCTGCGGCGAGGAGACGGGCAGGCTCGCCGCCTTCTCTGCGGCGTCCAGCGCGCCGATGAGATCGCTCTGCGCAAAGCGCGCCTTGGCGAGCATGAGATGGGCGATCGCGTCTTGCGGCGCGCCATCGACGGCGCGAGCCGCGCAGACCAGCGCAGCGTCAACCCGTCCGCGGACCAGCGCAGTCTCCGTGAGCAGGGCGAAGGCGCGGCCGTTCCTGGGATCGAAGCGCACGAGCCTGGCGCAGATTTGCTCCGCTGTCGCAATGTCGCCACGCGCAAGGGCCGCCTGCGCGGCGTCCGTCGTCGTCTCGAGTCCGGTGTGGGCAGGTCCGCGCATGAGATTCCGACTTGGCCTCCGAAGATGACGAAAGGGCTGGGCTTACGCCCAGCCCTCATCGATCGTTTTCGGTCAGGTCCTGAAGACGAGCTCCGGGACCGCTTTAATCCATTTCATGCTCGCCATGCTCATGGCCGAAGTCGAACATGCCCCACAGATCGGAGATCGCCGGGCCATTCTGCGGCACATAAGGATTGGACGGAGAAGTGACCGGATTGGGCAGGTTGTCGCGCGCGCGGTCCGACACATGCGGCAGATCCCAGTTGCGCTCGATGAACTTCACGATCGAGGCGTGATCGGAATATTGGTGCGCAACGTGGCCGCCCCGGGAATAGGGCGACACGATGATCAGCGGAATGCGCGTGCCGTCGCCGAAGTAGTCCACCGGCTGCACATAACCCAAGTCATAGTATCCGCCACCCTCGTCGACCGTCACGAAGACCGCGGTGCTCTCCCAAAGCTCGCGATTGGCCTGCAGATGCTGGATGATGTCCTTCGTAAAGGCCTCAAACAGCGAGAACTTCGACGAGGCCGGATGGCCGTCGGCGAAGGTGCTCGGCTTGACGTAGGAGACCGCTGGAAGATTTCCGCTCGCAATCGCGTCATAGAGATCGGTGGTGTCCTTCAGATGCGCCTCGCGCTCCGATTGGATCGTCATCGTCGAGGCCGAGTAGAGGAACGGATTGCAGATGTTGCAATAGAGGTAGGCGGCAGGATCGATCGTGCCGTAGTTGGCGCCAAGGCCGGGGGCAGTCTTGAAGTCGTTCCAGCGGTCGCCGAAAAAAGCCCAGGATACATGCTTCGCCGTGAGCACGTCGCCGATGTGGTGCTGCTTGATCACCGGGGGCAGCGTGAAGGGGCCGTTGTTGGTCGGGTCCTGCGCGCCGGTGCCGATGAATGCCGGAACGTAGTTGTTCAGAAGATAGTAGGCCCCCGACTGGCAGTTGGGATTGACGTTGATCGCCTTGAGATAGTTGACGATCGGGGTGACGCCCGGCTGGGTCGAGTCGGAACACTTGGTGTAGCTGCCGCCGATCTGGGTGGATTGGCTGCCATAGCCGTCGTTCGTGTACCAATTGTTCGTGTTCGACTGCGGATTGGGGTTTTCAATCTGACCGGCCGGCGGGACCGCTGGATTGCCGTTCGCATCGGCGTAATAAAGCGCGTCGGCGTAGCCGAGCACCATCATGTTCGCGAAAGTGCCGCCCATCACTGGCTGGTGATAATTGTCGGCGAGCGTGTAGGTGTCGGCGAGCTCCTTGAAATAGGGCGCGTCACCCTTGGCGACGTTATAGAAGCCCATGGCGATGTCGCCTTCCTTCAGGAGCGGAGCTGGCGGAACTGGCGCTGGATTCGGGAAGGGTTTGCCGTTGCTGCCCGCCGCGACGGTAATCTCAACCCAAGGGAAGAGATCGGCCTGACATCCCGACGGATTGCGCCGCGTGGCCTTCGCCGCGTCGCAGTCGAGCTGTTGCCACATCTGATAGAAGCGATGCACCGGGCTCCCGCCATAGGTGTCGTAAAGACTCTGGCCCGCCGCTGTGACGAGAGGATAAACGCCACCCGGCAGACTGTCGTACTTTTTGATGCGCGAATCCGGCCAAGACGAGGAAAGCCCCGTCGCGCCCGTCGTCAGCAGCGGCAAGTCCTCCGGGAGCAGGCAGCAGCCCGTGTGCGGCTGCCCGGGCTGTTGCGGCAGCCCACCCTCGGCCTGCTGGGGAAGCGTGTAAGGCTGGCCGGAAGGAAAAACGACATCCGCCACCGCGCCGGGGCCGTTGACCGCGGCGCCGGTCATCGGGTCGTAGATGTTGGGGTACGGCGTCTGCGGCGCGTAGGAGGTGCCGGGCGACTGAACCGGATTGCCCGATGTGCCGTATTCCACCTTGCCGCCAGGGCTGATCTGATAGATCCCGTTGTTATCCAGGGCCGAATACTGGGTGGTCAGCCGATAGTGCGGGCCGGGGTTGCCCTGGACATCGATGATGCCTTTCGACTGATCTTCTACAGTTGGAGGCGGTTTGCGGGTTGTAAGGCTTTGATTTTATTTGTTTGGAGGGGCGGTTTTTGCAAGAATGTAGTGCCACGCTATATGCGATTTCGCTTGACTTTGTAGTAATATTTTCTGATTGTGTGCGCACCGCGAATGAGTCGCTCGGACGGTTCCGCGCATGTATTTCCGCAAGAAAACCTCAGGCGGTCGCGCCTATCTTCAGATCGTCGAAAGCCGCCGCGACGGCGCGCAAGTGCGTCAGCAGGTGATCGCTACGCTGGGTCGCATCGAGGATTTGCGCGACAGCGGGCAATTGGAGCGATTGCTGCGGTCGGGCGCGCGCTTCGCCACGAAGGCCATCGTCGTCAACGCCCTGGCCGAGGGAACGGCGGCGGCGAACGCGGCGCGGCGTATCGGGCCTGCCTTGGTCTTCGAACGCTTGTGGGAAGAGACCGGCTGCCGCGCGGTGATTGAAGACCTTGCCGGTTCCCGCAAACATGGTTTTGCGCTCGAACGCGCGGTGTTTCTCACCGTTCTGCATCGGCTGTTCGCGGGCGGCTCCGATCGCGCGGCGGACCGCTGGCGCGAGGATTACACGATCGAAGGCGTCGAGGACATCGATCTGCATCACCTCTATCGGGCGATGGCTTGGCTCGGCGAGGAGCAAGGGAAAGATCAACAGGACAGCGCCACGCCCTTCTCGCCACGCTGCTTGAAGGACGTCGTTGAGGAAGAACTGTTCGCGCGCCGGCGCGATCTGTTCAGCAAGCTCGACCTCGTGTTCATGGACACGACCAGCCTTTATTTCGAGGGCGAGGGCGGCCAGACCCTTGGGCGACGCGGCTTCTCCAAGGACCGTCGTCCAGACCTCAATCAGATGATCCTCGCCGTGCTGCTCGATGGCGACGGCCGGCCGGTGTGCACGGAGATGTGGCCTGGAAACACCGCCGATGTCGGCAGCCTCGCGCCGGTGGTCGATCGATTGCGCAAGCGCTTTTCCATTGACCGCGTCTGCATCGTCGCCGATCGCGGCATGATCAGCGCCGAGACCATCGCCGAACTCGAAGCGCGCGGCCTTTTCTATATTCTCGGCGTGCGCGAGCGCAGCGACAAACTGGTGCGCGAACTCGTGCTCGACGATCCTGCTCCTTTCATTCCACTCACCATCGCCAAGCGGGACAAGGACATCGACTACGAAGCCAAGGCCGCTGCTCTCGCCGGACGCCGCTATATCGTCTGTCGCAACCGCGAAGAGATGAAGAAGGACGCCGCCGCCAGGGCCACGATCCTGGCCGCGCTCGAACGCCAGTTGAAGAAAGGCGACAAGAGCCTTGTCGGCAACAAGGGCTATCGGCGTTTCCTGGCGACGCCGGACGCCGACCATTTCGTCATCGATCGCGCCAAGGCCGAAGAGGACGCCAAGTTCGACGGAATCTTCGTGTTGCGCACCAACACCGATCTCTCCCCGCTCGACGCCATGCTCTGCTACAAGCGCTTATGGATGGTGGAGCGCGCCTTCCGAACCTCGAAGAGCCTGTTCGCCACCCGCCCGATTTTTCACAAGCTCGACGAGACCATTCGCGGCCATGTGTCGTGCAGCTTCCTCGCCTTGGTGCTGAAGAAGGAGCTGGAGGACCGCATCGCCAATCTCGGCTTGGCCGGGTCGTGGCCGGAGATCCTCGCCGATCTCGAACTCGTTGACCGAGACCGAGGTCGAACAGGACGGCAAACGCTTTCTGTTGCGCACGCCGCCGCGCCCCGCCGCCAGCCTCGCCCTGCGCGCCACTGGCGTCGCCCTGCCGGCAACCGTGCGGCAACTCGCCGACGTCTGATCCCGACCCACGCCGCCAATCACCGAAAATGTAGTGCCAAGCCGTTTTTCCAGAACGGTTTATGCCGCATGATCAATGCCTTGCAGATTCGAACTGTAGAAGATCAGTTCGACAGCAGGTTATCGACGTGGCCGCCATGAGGGGCCTGATAGGTCGCAAAGATGTGATCGAAGGTGCGGTTCTCGCCGACAATGACGATGACATGCTTGATCGGGCTGTCGGTGCGCCCGTCATTGTGACCGGCGCCGAAGTTCCCCTGTCCGGCCAGCGCATAGGTTGCATTCTGGCTGAGGATCGAAAGCGTCGCCGCGCTGACGAAGACGCTTTGAAGCAGTTTCCGCTTGAAGTCGATGTTCATGATGCACTCCCCCCATCATGGTTGACGAAACCATGAGGGGGGTGGAGTAGTTGGGCACTGTAACGCTAGCGCAACCGTATGACGACAGTTTTATCAATTTGCTGACTATGGTTGGTCCGCTCCCGAGAAGCGGTCCAGGCTGATTGTTAGCCCGAGGCCGGCCACGGCGGTGCAAGACGGTTCAGCGAGAAGCGGCGAAATTAAGCAGTTTCGTGCGAGGGCGCCGTCGCACGAGCCGCTTGCCTCGATGCAAGCGGCCTCCGCTCAGGCGCGCTTGTCGATCGGCGTGTACTCGCGGCGCTTCGCCCCCGTATAGAGCTGGCGCGGGCGGCCGATCTTGGAGCCGGGGTCCTCGATCATCTCCTTCCATTGCGCGATCCAGCCGACCGTGCGGGCGATGGCGAAGAGCACGGTGAACGTTGTGGTGGGGAAGCCCATCGCCTTGAGCGTGATGCCCGAATAGAAGTCGATGTTGGGATAGAGCTTCTTCTCGATGAAATAATCGTCGTGGAGCGCGATGCGCTCGAGCTCGAGCGCGACTTCCAGCAGCGGGTCCTTGAGCCCGAGCTCCCTCAACACCTCGCGAGTCGTCTGCTGCATCAGCTTCGCGCGCGGATCGTAGTGCTTATAGACGCGGTGGCCGAAGCCCATCAGGCGAAACGGATCGTTCTTGTCCTTGGCGC
Source organism: uncultured Alphaproteobacteria bacterium (assembly GCA_963829075.1). Lineage (GTDB taxonomy): Bacteria > Pseudomonadota > Alphaproteobacteria > Rhizobiales > Beijerinckiaceae > Methylocystis. The sequence continues at coordinate 59,935 of CAWHHH010000024.1, forward strand.
GCGCGATGAAATGCGGGATGCGATCGACGGTGCCGATCTCCTCGAGCATCTTCAGCACCGCTTCATTCGCGCCGCCATGCGCCGGCCCCCAGAGCGAGGCGATGCCGGCGGCGATGCAGGCGAAGGGATTGGCGCCCGACGAGCCGGCGAGGCGAACGGTCGAGGTCGACGCGTTCTGCTCATGGTCGGCGTGCAGGATGAAGATGCGATCGAGCGCGCGCGAGACGATCTGATTGACCTTGTATTCCTCGCACGGCACCGCGAAGGTCATGCGCAGGAAGTTGGAGGTGTAGTCGAGATCGTTCTTGGGATAAACGAAGGGGTGGCCGATCGAGTATTTATAGGCCATCGCGGCGAGCGTCGGGATCTTCGCGATCATCCGCGTCGAGGCGATCATGCGCTGCGTGGGATCGGCGATGTTGGTCGAGTCGTGATAGAAGGCCGACAGCGCGCCGACCGAGGCCACCATGACCGCCATCGGATGCGCGTCGCGGCGGAAGCCCTGGAAGAATCGCGCCATCTGCTCATGCACCATCGTATGGCGCGTGATGCGATAGTCGAAATCCGCTTTCTGGGCGGGAGTCGGCAGCTCCCCATAAAGCAGGAGATAGCAGGTCTCGAGGAAGTCGCCGTGCTCGGCGAGCTGCTCGATGGGATAGCCGCGATAGAGCAGAACGCCGTCGTCGCCGTCGATGAAGGTGATTTTCGACTCGCAGCTCGCGGTGGAAGTGAAGCCGGGATCGAAGGTGAACATCCCGGTCTCGCCGTAGAGCGCGCGGATGTCGAGAACATCCGGCCCCAGCGTGCCCTGCGTGACCGGCAGCTCGATCGTCTTTCCGGCGACCGTGAGAGAACCCTTGGCGTCGCTCATCGTGATCTCCCGTGGCTTTGGCGGCCTTGCTTCGCGCCCCTGCAGGTGGCGTGCCACGAGCGCAGGCGGATCTCGCGCCGCAATAGCCTATTGTGCGTTGCAAAACGCTATAACAAAGCGGAGGCTTGTCAAGAGACCTGCCGGGCGCGGCGGCGTCACGCTTTCGCTTGGTCCGCAATCCTCGCGAGGCTCTCTGCTCTTCCCAAAATCTCCAGCACCTCGAAAATCGGCGGCGACACCCCTCGCCCGGTGAGCGCCGCGCGCAAGGGCTGGGCGAGATCGCCGAGCTTGAGCGACAGCGCCGTCGCCGTCTCGCGCACGGCGGCTTCCGTCGAGGCGGCGGTCCACTCGGAGAGCGCCGCAAGTCGCGGGGCGAGCGCCGCGAGCCGCTCGCGTCCGGCGCCGGCGAGCAGCGACGCCGCCTTCTCGTCCGGGCTAAGCGGTCGCTCGGCGAATAGGAATCCCGCGCCGTCCAAAAGCTCGTTCAGGGTTTTCGCACGCGCCTTCAGGCCCGACATCGCCGCGAGGAGCTGCGCGCGCTTGCGCTCGTCGAGCTTGGCGAGCGCTTCTGGCCCGCCCTTGAGATAGGGCAGCGTGTCGATCAGCGCGGCGACGAGTTCTTCATCCGCCATCGCCCGCATGAAATGGCCGTTCATGTTCTCGAGCTTGACGAAGTCGAAGCGCGCCGGCGAGCGGTGCACCTGCGCGAGATCGAAGGCTTCGATCAGCTCCTCGCCGGTGAAGAACTCCTTGTCGCCCTGGCTCCAGCCGAGGCGGGCGAGGTAATTGCGCAGCGCAATCGGCAGATAGCCCATCGCGCGATAGGCGTCGACGCCGAGCGCGCCATGGCGCTTCGAGAGCTTTGCGCCGTCGGCGCCGTGAATGAGCGGAATATGCGCGAAGGCCGGAATCTCCCAGCCCATCGCCTGATAGATGTGCGTCTGGCGCGCGGCGTTGGTGAAATGATCATCGCCGCGGATGATTTGCGTGACGCCCATGTCGTGGTCGTCGACGACGACGGCGAGCATATAGGTCGGCGTGCCGTCGGACCGCAGCAGCACGAAATCGTCGAGATCCTTATTGGGGAAGGCGACGCGGCCCTGCACGGCGTCGTCGACGATCGTCTCACCCTCGCGCGGCGCCTTGAGGCGGATGACCGAGCTTGCGCCCGCGGGGGCCTCGGACGCGTCGCGGTCGCGCCAGCGCCCGTCGTATCGCGGCGGCCGGCTCTCGGCCCTGGCCTTCTCCCGCATCTCCTCGAGCTCCTGGGCCGTCGCGAAGCAGCGATAAGCCTTGCCGCTGGCGAGCAACTCCTCGGCGACTTCCCGGTGGCGCGGCGCGCGCGCGAATTGGTAGATCGCCTCGCCGTCCCAATCGAGCCCGAGCCAGCGCATGCCGTCGAGGATCGCGTCGATCGCCGCCTGCGTCGAGCGCTCGCGATCCGTGTCCTCGATGCGCAGCAGCATCTTGCCGCCGCGCTTGCGGGCATAAAGCCAGTTGAACAGCGCGGTGCGGGCGGAGCCGATGTGCAGGAAACCCGTGGGCGAGGGCGCAAAACGCGTGATCACTTGTGTCGGCATCCGATCGACAGGGGCTCGGGGTGGAGAATGGGCAGGAGTGGGCCCCTGTAACACGCGCGCTGGCACAATTCGAGCCGCTCGCAATCGCCTGTAGATTCACCCGCTGTCCTCATCCTGAGGAGCGCGCGAAGGGCGCGTCTCGAAGGATGCGGGCCCCGAGAATCATGCGAGATTCCAGACTTGCTCCTCCTTCGAGACGCCCGCTTCGCGGGCCCTCAGGATGAGGTTTTGGGAGCAGGCCGCTTCACCCGCGTACCCCAAGGAGAGCTTGCGCCCCCCTCGCACGAAATCCCCCAAGACAAGCCGCCCCGTCCGCGTTAATCTTTTTCGTCCCATTCGGCGGGGAGCTTGCTGTATTGCGCGCATTGATTGGCGAAGCGACGGGCACGGCGGCATTGCGCCGCCTCCCGAATTTCTCGCTGCTGGCGCTGCGCCTGCGTCGCGCCTTGCGCCTCGCGCTCGACCGAGAGATCGCGCTGCGCCGGCCCTTTCTCTGGAGCCCGGTCGCGGCTGGCGCGGGCGCCCTGCTCTATTTCGCCGCCGAGCGGGAGCCGTCGCTCTGGGCCTCTCTGGCCCTGTTCCTGATCGCGGCGGCGCTCGCCTTCAAAGCCCGCGCCCATCCGCGCTTCTTCGCGCCGCTCGTCGTCTTCGCCTGCCTTTGCGGCGGCTTCTTCTCCGCCGCCTGGCGCGCCGCGCGCGTCGAGGCGCCGACGCTCGGGCGCGTGGGCGTGGGCGAGCTGACGGGCTTCGTCGAGGAGCTGGACACAAGGCGCGAGGGCGCGCGCTTCGTCTTAGGCGTAGCGAGCGCGGAAGGCCTGCCCGGCGGCGTGCGGCCCGCGCGCGTGCGCCTCACGCTGCGCGGCAAGCCGCCTTTTGCGGCCGGCGACTTCGTTGTCCTGAAGGCGCGTCTCATGCCGCCGGCGCAGGCCTCGTTGCCGTCCGGCTATGATTTCGCGCGGGAGGCTTATTTTCAGCGATTGGGCGCCGTCGGCAGCGTGCTCGGGCGCGTCGAGACGATGCCGCCGCCCGATCCCGCGCCCGTCTCGCTGCGCTTCTTCGCCACGATCGACCGCTTTCGCAATGCGCTCGCCGCGCGCGTTTATGAGCGGCTGCAAGGCGACACCGGCGCGATCGCCGCGGCGATGGTGAGCGGCAAGCGCGACTTTCTTTCGGACGACGCCAAGGAGCTCATCCGCAAGGCGGGGATCTTTCACATCGTCACGATCTCTGGGATTCAGATGAGCCTCGTCGCCGGCGTCTTCTTCGTCGGGCTGCGGCGCATCTTCGCGCTCTCGCGCACGCTCGCGCTGAATCACCCGATCAAGAAATGGGCGGCGGCGCTCGCGATCCTCGGCGCCGTCCTCTACGATCTCGCGACCGGCTCTCGCGTCGGCACGGAGCGCGCGCTCGTCATGACGATCGTGATGCTGATCGCCATTCTCTTCGACCGGCCGGCGATGTCGATGCGCAATCTCGCCTTCGCGGCCTTCTTCGTGATCCTCTTCGAGCCCGAGGCGCTGCTCGGCGCGAGCTTTCAGCTTTCCTTCGCCGCGGTCGCCGCGCTCATCGCCGTCTATGAGACGCGCTCGGACGCGCGGCTTTCGGCGCGCGAGGAGGCGCGGCCGATGATCGGCGCGCCGAGCCGCTGGTCGCGCTTCGTCGCCGCCTTCTCGCGCTTGGCGACGCTCGGGCCCGCGGCGGCGCTGCTTGCGACCTTTTGCGCGACGCTGGCCACCGCCTCCTTCATGGCCAACGACTTTCACGAACTGAGCCCCTATGTGCTGATCGGCAATCCGCTGACGCTCGCGATCATCGAATTCTTCGCCGTGCCCTGCGCGCTCATCGGCGCGGCCCTCTATCCGCTCGGCCTCGACGGACCGCTCTGGATGTATCTCGGCTTCGGGATCGAGCTCGTATTGAAGATTGCGCATCTGATCGCCGCCGCGCCCGGCGCAGGTCTGCCGGTGAAGAGTTTTGCGCCCTCGGCGATCTTCTTTCTGACGCTGGCGCTTCTCTCCGTCGTGCTCTGGCGCAGCGCCCTGATGCGCCTGAGCGCCGTTCCCTTCCTGCTGATCGGGCTTTTCGGCGCCGCCGCCGAGCCGCCCTTCGATCTCGCCGTCGCGCCTTCGGGCGAGACGGCCGCGCTGCGGGTCGAGGGCGGCGAGCTCGCGCTCATCGGCAAGCAGTCCAACGACTTCGCGGCCGAGCAATGGCTGCGCGCCGACGCCGATCCGCGCGCGCCGAAGCAAGCCGGGCGGGCGCTCTGCGACGATCTCGGCTGCGTCGCCAAGGCGCGCGGCGGCCAGATGGTGGCGCTCGTGACGAAACGCGAGGCGCTGCTCGAGGATTGTGGCCGGGCCGACGTGCTGATCGCGCCTTTCGACGCGCCGCAGGGCTGTGGCGCGAAGATCGTGATCGACCGGCGCCGCCTGGCCGAGACCGGCGCCGCGACGCTGCGCTTTACGGAAGACGGCGCGCAATGGACCACGGCCCGCGCGAGCGGCGAGGATCGACCGTGGTCAAAGGCGCCGAAGCCGCGCCCGTCGCCGGAAAGGAAAGCCGCGGTGGAGGAAGCGCATGAGGAGGCAGGGGAGGAATGATATGAGGCGGAAGGCCAATGGCAAAGTCAAAATCTATGGGTCGCCCCGCCGTAGAGAAAATCGGCGGGGCGTTCATATGTCTGGACGGAGTTTTGTCCGTCGCGGCGCCTAGAGCGAATTCCGCAAGAGTTGACAGACTTTTGCGATCAGAATTCGCTCCAGCTTTCTGACCTGGCGCGATTTCTCATCGCTCGAACGATTCGGTTCGAGCGGAAAGCGCACCAAGTCACACGAGGAGGCCGCGGTGTCTCGTGAGGATCAGCAGCGCCGACATCACCGCGAAGCCGAGAAGGCCTTCGCCCAGATTCGGGCCCGGCGCGGTGGACACCACGACATTGGCCAGGAGATTGCCGATCTGGTCGGACGGCCCGGGGTCAATAAACGACACCTGACCGGAAACCCCCGTGAACGTGAGATTGTAGGCCGTGTAGGGCTGGGTGTTCGCGGGCGTGATCGATTGGCATACCGTACCAATGCACACGTTCGTTGTCTCCGACGCGGCGCCACGCATATTGCCCGCGAGCTGGAACTGAACCGAGTAATTGCCGAGCGCCAAGGACTGAGCAGACTGAAGATCGCCAGCCACAGGCGTGTTTCCGGTACCGGTGCTTCCGTCCAGATCCACCGCGTTCTGACCCACCGGCGCCAAGTTTTGGAAGAAACCTGGACCCACGAGATCAACGGAGGCCGGGTTCGGGGTGTTGCCAATCGGCGACACCGAATTGAAAATCCCATCGCCCGGCCAATTCGCCTGAGGAGTGCTGCCCGAGAAATTATCGGTGATCACGACGCCCGCGTGAGCACCTTGCATAGACATGAGGCCTAGAGCCAAACCCATGATGGCTACCGAGCCGGCATAACGAAAACGTCCCATTCTCGCCTCCTGCGATCCTGATCCGAAGAGAGCTTAGCTTGAGCCGCGCAGCGGTGACGCCAAGCCCATCGCCGTCATTCCCTCCCGGAAATGAGACAACGCGCAGAGGATCGCGTCTTGCCAAAGAAATGGCAACACGTAGAATCCCACGAAATGGCAGATATTCTCTGAGTGTTGCAAAAGTACCACAGTGTTATAGTTAATACCACTAATAACTACTTTACGTACTATGGCCAAAAGCGCCGAAGATGCAATTTTCCGCCATTTGCCGCCTTTGACCAAGCCGTGCCGTCGCAGAGCGCCGCCGGAGCGATGGCGGACGACCTGCTCAGTCCTGCGATGAAGGGCCAAGGGGGTGAAAGCTGCCGTCAGGATCGAACCGGGGGCTGCGCGGCCCGATGCGGAAAAGCCGAAGATTGAAACCGACCCGTCCCAGCCCCCAACATCTTGAACCCCTAGTCCAAATAAATCCGGCGCACGTCCGGGTTGGCGACGATCTCCGCGGGCGCGACCTCGGGCAGCACATGGCCGTTGTAAATGATGTAGGCGCGGTCGGTGAGGCTTAGGGTCTCGCGAACGCTATGGTCGGTGGTCAGGACGCCGATCCGCGCGCCCAAGCAAGCTGGGTCGGCGCTGTGCGACGTGCTTCCCCTAGCAAAAGATTCGGGACAGACTGTGCGGTGACCCCGAGAGGGGTCACCAATAGGAGGATTGCAAAATGCCAGATAGAAAAATGTTCCCCAATAGTGTGGTCCCCATTCCGACGTCCGGCGCGACCCTGACCGGCCTGATCGTTAACGCTGCAGACTCGCGTCACCTCGCCGAGAAGATGGACGTGAGTTTCTCGCTCGGCGTGCCGCCAGCGCTGCAGAAGGAGCTGGAGCAGCGCGTCGACAAGGGGGAAACGATCTCGCCGCAGGAGCTGAAGACGAAATACGCCGTCGATCCGGCCACCGCCGACGCGCTGGAAAGCTGGCTGAAGAAAGAGGGCTTCACCATCACGGAGGTGTCGCCCGATCGCACCACCATCTACGCCAGCGCTTCGGCCTCGCAGGTCGAGGCGAGTCTTGGCGTGCACATGGTGCGGGTGACGCGGGAAGGCCAGACGTACACCTCAGCGTCCGACGTGCCGAGCCTGCCCGAGGACGTCGCTGGCGCGGTGGTGAACATCGGCGGGCTGCAGCCCCAGCGGCAGGCGCGCAAGCACCTACGCTCGCATATCCAGGTGGAGCCGCAGGCGGGCGACGCGCAACCGGCGATCGCCAACGCGCCGCCCTATCTGGTGCCGGAGATTCTGAAGGCCTATGACGGCGCCGAGCTGGGCCTGAGCGGTCGGGGGCAGCAGATCGCCATCCTGATCGACACCTTTCCTCTGGACACCGACCTGACCGCTTTCTGGGAGGCCAACGGCGTCCCCGGCAGCCTGGAGCGCATTACCAAGATCAACGTGAAGGGCGAGACGCTTCCCCCACCCTCCGGCGAGGAGACGCTGGACGCGGAATGGGCCAGCACCGTCGCGCCCGACGCGAACGTGCGCATCTACGCCAGCGGCACGCTCTCGTTCATCGATCTCGACCGGGCGCTCGACCAGATTTACGCAGATGCGCTAGCGCAGCCCGCGCTGCGGATCGTGTCGATCAGCCTTGGCTTGAGCGAGGCGTTCATGACGCAAGGCGAGGTGGACGCCGAGGAGGCGCGCTTTGTTCGCTTCGCGGCGCTGGGCGTGAACGTGTTCGTCTCGACTGGCGATGCCGGATCCAACCCGGGCCCGGACGGGCACCTTGCCAACGGCCCGCTGGCGGCCGAATGGATGTCGACCAGCCCGCACGTCGTGGCGGTGGGCGGAACGTCGTTGCGACTGGCGGGAAACGGTCAGGTGGCGTCCGAGACCGGCTGGAGCGGCAGCGGGGGCGGGAAGAGCAAGTTCTTCCCGCGGCCGGCATGGCAGCAGGGCAATGGCGTTCCTGCTGGCAACCAGCGGATGGTGCCCGATGTCGGCAACCCGGCGGATCCCAACGAAGGCGCGCTGATCATCCTGAATGGCCAGCGCGTGCAAGAGGGCGGCACCAGCTGGAGCGCGCCAACTTGGGCAGGCTTGTGCGCGCTGATCAACGAGGCGCGGCAGAAGAATGGCAAGACGCCGCTGTCCTATCTCAATCCGCTGATCTACCCGCTAATCGGGAGCAACTGCTTCCGCGATGTGCTGACCGGCAGCAACGGAGCCTACAGCTGCGGGCCCGGCTATGACCTGGTCGCCGGGATCGGCTCGCCCGGTTTGCGGCAGTTGGTGGCGAAACTGGCCTGAACGGCGGGTCGGGCGCGGCGGGGGGATCGCGGCGAACGATTCGCCGGCGCGACGCCCCCCTCCAGGCGACGCGTATGGCGTCCCTTTTTCCGCAAGGTTCGGCCGCCGCTCGGCGGCCGCGCATGAGTTGCGTTTCCACCGAGGAAAAATCGACCCGCTCCCCGCGGGCTACATCTTGAAATCCTCGCCAAGATAAATCCGGCGCACGTCGGGATTAGCGACGATCTCCGCGGGCGAGCCCTCGGTCAGCACATGGCCGTTGTGGATGATGTAGGCGCGGTCGGTGAGGCCCAGGGTCTCGCGTACGCTGTGGTCGGTGATCAAGACGCCGATGCCGCGCTGCTTTAAGTGGCGCACGAGGTCCTGGATGCCGCCGATCGCGATCGGGTCGATGCCGGCGAAGGGCTCGTCGAGCAGCATGAAGGCCGGCCGGCCCGCGATCGCGCGCGCGATCTCGCAGCGTCGCCGCTCGCCGCCCGAAACCGCGATCGCCGGCGTCTTGCGCAGATGCGAGAGACGGAACTCCTCGAGGAGCGCGTCGAGCTGCTCCTCGCGTCGTTCCTTGTTGGGCTCGACGATCTCGAGCACGGCGAGGATGTTCTCCTCGACCGTGAGCCCCCTAAACACTGACATTTCCTGCGGCAGATAGCCGATGCCGAGCCGGGCGCGGCGATACATCGGCAAGGGCGTCACGTCATAGCCGTCGAGCGTGATCAGGCCCTTGTCGGGCTTCACGAGCCCGGTGATCATGTAAAAGACGGTGGTCTTGCCGGCGCCGTTGGGTCCGAGCAGGCCAACGGCCTCGCCCCGACGCACATGCAGGCTCACGTCCTCGACGACCCGGCGCGCCTTGTAGGACTTGGCGAGATTATGGATCGCCAGCACGCCCTCGGAATCGTTCTGCGGCCCTTCGGCGATTTCCATGACCTGCCGTTCGTAGGCGTCCGGCCGGGGCTCCTCGAGCTCCTGCTGATCGGGCTGCTCGTCGTCCGGGCCCTGCTCCTGGCGCCACGCCTCCTCGGCGATTTCGTCCTGCTTCGTCGCCTGGCCGCGCCGCGCGTGCTTCGCGCGGGCGAGAAGCTCCCGCGCGTCTTTCCCGCGCGCGAGGAGGTCCCGCGCGGCGTCGAAGCCGGTCGAAAAGGCTTTGGGTAGTCGCAACCGCGAAGTCCGATCAAGAGGGCCGGCTGGCGTCGGCCAGCGCCTAATTACCTGAAGCTGAGGCCGACAAAAAGTTCAAGCCAGGCGCGCCCGCCGAAGAAGCGCGCTCACGCCCAGGGACGCGCCGCCGCCGCTTGGGCTTCGAAGTCCGCGATCTTCTCGGCCTTCTGCAGGGTTAGGCCGATCTCGTCCAGCCCCTCGAGCAGGCAGTGCTTGCGGAACGGGTCGATGTCGAACTTGATGACGCCGCCGTCGGGACCGCGGATTTCCTGCGCGGCGAGGTCGATCGTCAAGACGGCGTTGGCGCCCCGCTCGGCGTCGTCCATCAGCTTCTCGAGCTCGGCCTGCGAGACCTTGATCGGCAGAATGCCGTTCTTGAAGCAGTTATTGTAAAAAATATCCGCGAAGCTCGTCGAGATGACGCAGCGCACCCCGAAGTCGAGCAGCGCCCAGGGCGCGTGCTCGCGCGACGAGCCGCAGCCGAAATTGTCGCCCGCGATCAGGATCTTGGCGTTTCGGTAGGCGGGCTTGTTCAGCACGAAGTCGGGGTTCTCGGAGCCGTCCTCGAGAAAGCGCATCTCGGAGAAGAGGCCCCTGCCGAGCCCGGTCCGCGCGATTGTCTTCAGATATTGCTTCGGGATGATCATGTCCGTGTCGACGTTCATGATCTCGAGCGGCGCGGCGACGCCGGTCAGCATGTCGAATTTGTCCATCTTGGCCTTGGCTGTCCTTTTGGCGCTTCCTTGGCCCGCGCCTTAGCAAATGGCAAGGCCTTGCGCAAAGCTGAACCAAACCCACTCGCAGGAGGGGCCGTCCAGATGTGAATGGCGGCTTATGACCCAAGCGGACGTTGGCTGCCGCAAATGCGTTGTTCAAATCCGCGTTCGGCCGCCCCTTTGCCGCAAGCGCGGCGATCGGGATTGCGCCAACATTAATCGCGACGAGCGGTAAATCCGAGCCATGCAAGCGTGCCTGAGACAAGGAGGCCGATCCAGCTTGCCTCCACAGGAATCGTCATTCCGTCCAGGGTCGCTTCGGCGCCCTTTAGCGCCCGAACTAAGTGCAGAATGGCTATCACGGTGAAGATCGTGCCTGCCAGACGCGAGTAGGTTTGTGCGTTCACCGCGGTCCTCCCTCCGTGCCCACTTGATCGGCAGCGCGACACCGCCGCTTATGGTCATCGCATATCGTCCTCAATGACCGCGCGTGGCGCAGAGACGCTACACCGGGCCCAAATCTTTAAAATCCATATAGCGCCAAATACGGGCGCTGGGGTTTACCAGATGCTTGAAGCGGGGGCGCATTGAGGCCGACATTCAGGCGGCGATAATTCCTTTAAGTCTGTTCCCGTCGCGGCGTGCGCCGCGACGGGGCTTCCATATTTAGATCGGATTGGGCGCGAAGTAGTTGAAGACTTGGTCGCCGATCCTATTGCCTAGCGCGACGCCATAATCCGCGTCGAACTGCCAATGCACGCCGAGCCAGACGCGGCTGCGCGCATTCTCGGTCTCAGCGTCGGTGAGGCTGTCGAACGTCCGCACCACGCGGGGACGGGGAACGCCGTTCGCGCCCTTGTTGATCCCATTATATTCGTCGGAGACGAATTGGAACGAGATCTCGCCCTTACGGGCAGTATTGAAGTAGCGACGAAGCACCTGAAACAGCGTTCCGCCGAAGGTGGCGTGTCCCGAGGGATAGGCCGGAAAGGGCGGCGTGAGATTGGAGCCGCTCGGCCCGCCGTTCGTGTCTGGCGCGCCGAGCGGCGTCCATTGGGGAGTCGGCGTCCCGAGCACGGTGGAGGCGGGCGTGGCGTAGCGGATGTAGGTGACCGGACGCGCGTAATGATAGAGGTATTTCGCGTTCCAGGCCGCGATGCCAGCGTCGGCCATCGCGACGTTGACCAGCGCCAGATAGAACGCCATCTCGTTGACGGATGTGATGGGCCGCTCTTTCAGCGCGATGGAGGTCGCAATCATGTTGTAGAGCCGCGGCGGCGCGCAGAGCAGCGCCGTCCCGTCGTAGCCCCAGAACATGCCGTGGAACGTATTGTTCGTCGAGTTAAGAGGAGAGCCTGGCTGTGCGCCGGTGCGCAACGTTCCCGTCGGGAAGCGCGGAGTCAACGAGGGCGCATTGGGGTCACCGCCCTGTCGGGTGACGTCCTGATAGGCGGCGCCGAAAGTCAGATCCGTGGCCTGCGGCGGCGGCGGCGGCAGCGGAAGACTGCTGAGGACGAAGGGAGTTACCTGGTTCCAATGGGCGCCGAGCGCAAAGGGAAGTTGAGTGATGGGATCCTGCTGCCAATCGAGCACGCCGGGCGTTCCGGGGTAGATCGACTGCCACGCCGGCTCGATCGAGAGGCTGTTGCCATTGGCCGGGATGTGGCCGGAGCCATCGTTGAACCACGCGTTGGCGTAGTCGTAATTCCGCGCGAGCAGAACAGCTTTCGCCGCGGCCTGGCCGATGCTCGCGCCCAAGGCCGATACCGTGGCCGGCTCGTCCGGGTTGAGCAGCACGACGCGGTTGAACACCGCGCTCGTAAGGGCGGCTTTCTTCGGATAGAGCACGGTCAGCGTGTCGAAGGCGGCGTAATTGATCGCCATGCGAACCGAGGCCGTCGTCGGGCTGACGGCACCCGCCGAGGCGCCGGCGTAGGAGTAAATCTGAGTCTGCAGGCCCTGATAGGACTTATGCGTCTGGTAGATGGCGTTCACGGCCTCAAAGACGGCGAGATGCATGATCGCCATCACGCGGCTGGTGCGCGCCGGACCGAATTGTTCCGCGAAAAGCGGGTCCGTCGAACCGGCGACCGTCGCATGGTCCTGCGCCGTTAGGTCGAGCGCCACGGCGTGCCACAGCATCAAGTGATAAAATTCCGGAGATTCTCCCGCTTGCAGACGTTGGAAGATCGCGTTCTGGTCGAGATAGGCTTGGAAGTCATTCAGATTCAAAGGAGCGGGCGTGGCGTTTTCCTGCGTTTGCCGCAGGAAGGCCAGATCGGGCCCCCGCAAATTCTTCATACCGAAGATTTGGGAAGCGGCGCGCGTATTCGCGTCGCCGTTCTGCGCCCAAGGCCTCCCTGCCATGGACAAAGTCGCCACCACGGATGCTGATCCGAGCAAAAGCTCGCGCCGGCCATATTTCATTTCAAAACTCCTATCTTTTTGCATGTGCGCCACAATGTTAGACACACAGAAATATTTTAGCAGAGTTCACGCTCTCCTGCAATTACGGTCCGACACGTATCTCAGCTATCCCTTCATTTTTTCGAGGGCTGAAATGCACTCTAAGGTTGGTGATTTGCTGCGAAGGTAACCGCGCCGAGCAAAGTAAATTGAGACGGCATTCATCACCTCCGCGACACAACCGCGACGCGTTGCTGTGCCTTCCGCTCAACGCAGTCTGTCAGACTAGCCCATTTTGCGAAACCGCGACAAAACCTGACACGACGACGCGCCGTCATGCGGCGCGCCGTTCTTTTTGAGGAACAAAAAAGGCGACCGATTTTCTCGGCAATTCCGCGTGGTGCGCGCGCTTTTCTGAATTTCGCACCAAAAGCCACGACGGACTGACCGGCAATGGGCCGGTCCGCATTGGGGGTCGATCGCTGCTCGTGGCGCATCGCGGGCGTTCAGTCGACCCGCGGCCACCGCGCGCGCGCTCTTGAAATCGGCGCGCCCCCTATCGTAACTCTTGCCCGCGCCGCCCTTTCGGCGCGCGCGCCTTTCCTATAACGAGGAAGCGTCCGATGATCCTCAACCGCCTGCTCGCCGTCACGCTGGGCCTCTCAACGACGCTCGCCGCGGCGAGCGCCGCCCCTGCGACCGTCTACGTCTTCACGGTCACCTGCCCCGACAAGAGCCAGGTCGTCGAGCAATGGACAATCGAGGGCGACGATCCGGGCAAGGAAGTCATGCGCGGCAAGACGGTCGAGAAGCATCAGGGCTGCACCGCCGCCGACTACAAGGCCGCGACCGACGGAAAGCTCCTGAAGAACACACAGTTCTGGAGCGCGAAGCCGCCCAAGGAGAAAAGCTGGCTGCCGGACTTCGGCAATCCCTTCAGCGGTCTTTGGAAGTAGGAGGGTGATCGGTGAGATTTATACTTCTCATCATCTTCGTCCTAATCAGCTCAATCCCTTCAGCGAGTGCGGAAGCGCCGTCAGGCGTCGTGAGGCAAGCGATCATTTTGGGAGATGATGCGCCAAAGCTGTTTTTTGCGAAAGCGCTGCTGGAGGCAATGCATAAAGTCCCTGACGGTTGTGATGCTTGGGACGCAAACATTATTACCGGCCGTCAAAGTCAAACGGGCGTCAACATTTTGCGTATTGACGAGGCGATCAATGATGGGAGGAGCGCTGAGGTCAACGTGACTCTGCGCACCATCATTGAAGACGAAATACAACCCCCAGAGAAGCAAACGTTCGTTCTATTGAAAGAAAATAACGAATGGAAAATTAGCGACATCTTATTTTATAATCGATATGTCGCGGCGAAGACTAAAGGTACTCGAAGTCTTCGATCATCGCTGGAAGACGCCTGTGGAAAACCCTCCCCCGAGGACGAGTATCTCGCAGCGCGCGACAAAGCGATTTCCAAGATCACGGCGATGAGGCAGGCCACGGCGAGCGAGGATAAAAGCGGGGCCCAGGAGGATAAGCTGCAGGCCGATCTCGAAAACCGATTGCGCGTGATCTTGGGGACGTCTCCGTCAAGGGATTTCCTGGACCCGGCAAGATCAATCTCGCCAGCCTCGACGCTCAGGGTCTAGGCTACGGCATGCTCGACGGGCTGGTTTATTCCGAACGCGGCGTATTGGGGCCGCAGCTCGTTGTCACCACGCGCTCGCTTCTCGACAAATGGCTCGCCGCCACTTCGGGAGAGAAGCAGGCGGAGTTTAAGGTCCCCGCCAATCTCGACGCGGCGCTTAGTCAAGACAGCTTCTTCACATTCGCGATCGGCGGCGACGCCACGTTCACGAGAAACGCCAATCTTCAGCTGACCGCGCCGTCCGGCGTGGAGCGGGTCCGCGCGGCGCTCGGGGGCTGGAAGGTAAGGAGCGGGGACCCGATCACGATTTCATGCTCATCGTGACGCTGATCAAGGGCGACAAGGTCTATATCGGGAGCGAGCAACCGAAGTCGGCGATCGGCAAAATCTCCGCCTGCGAGGCGATCTGGACCCAGGCGACCGAAAAGGCCGATAGACTGCGCGCGGACAACGAAGCGGCAAAGGGCAAGAACCACAGGGCATTAGACGCGGAGTTGGCCGAGCCGCAGGGCGAGAAGGATTTTCAATCCTGCTGGATGGAGCGGGCATCAAAGGAGCCGTTCTATCCAGCGGTCGTCGAAGAAGCGCAGGCATTCGCCGATCGTATCGCAGGAAAATAGCCCCGGGCGGAGGCCGCGCGGCGTCAGAGCTTGTCCACGTCCGGGTCGAGCAATTCGTGCAGATGCACGATGAAGTAGCGCATATGCGCGTTGTCGACCGTCGCTTGCGCCTTGGCCTTCCAGGCGGCGAGCGCGCTCTCATTGTCGGGATAGACGCCGACGAGATCGAGCTTCATCACGTCGCGGAAGTGAACGCCGCCCAGATCCTCGAGCTCGCCGCCGAAGACGAGATGCAGCAGTTGCCTGGGCTTGGCGTGGGGCGGAACTGTCGTCGTCATGATCCTCGTCTCGCGGCGGCTTTGGCCAAGGCGATGCTTTCACCGAGCAGCGCCTTGGGCGCGGCGACGAGCATGTCGCGGCGCGGATTGGGGCGGTTGTAGAAAAGCGCGTCCCCGTCGAGCTCGACGAGCGCGCCGCCCGCCTCGCTCAGTATCACGTCGGCCGCCGCTATGTCCCAGTCGCGGGAGTTGGGCTTCGCGATCGCGACGTCCGCCTCCCCCATGGCGATCTGGGCGATGCGCAAAGCGAGCGACGGCGTGCGTTTGACGAAGTGCAGCTCATAGACGCTGTCGCCGAGGAAATCCTGATATTCGGTCGGGGCGACGAAGGCGGCCCCTTGGAGGTCCGCTCGGGCCGAGACGGCGATCGCTTCGTCGTTGAGGAAGGCTCCGCCGCCGCGAAGCGCGAGAAAAGTCTGGCCCAGCGCCGGCGCATAGACGACGCCGAAGACGGGCCGGCCCTTTTCGACGAGCGCCAGCGAGATGGACCAGCGCGGATCGCCGCGCAGAAATGCGGTCGTGCCGTCGATCGGATCGACGACGAAGAGGGCCTCGCGCTCGAGCCGCTCCGGACTGTCGGCGCTTTCCTCGGAAAGCCAGCCGGCCTCGGGCACTATCGCCCTAGCGCCTTCATGAAGGAAGCGGTCGACGGCGATGTCGGCGTCGGTCACCGGCGAGCCGCCGCCCTTGAGCCTGATCGCGGCGCTGGTGCGCTCTCCGGGGCGGAAATCGGCCATGGCGATCGCCCCGGCCTCGCGCGCCAATCGCTCGAGGCGGGTCGCGAGCTGTCGAAGATCTGCCGAGGGGCCTTGCATGCCCGTCTGGTAGGCGAGGCCCGCGCGCGCGGCAAGCGGCGATTTTGCGCATCGCGGCGCCCCTCCAGGACAGATTGCGCGCAATTTTACGCATCGCCTTTTCCACCGCTTAGCCAACGGGAGCCAAATCGCGCTCAAAAGCAATGGTTTAAGCCAGATTCACCGAGCCTGTTAGCAAATAAGGACGCGGTTTGGCGCGAATATGTCCCCGACGAAGCAAGCAACCCTCTTCCCTGGAGGCGAAAATGTTCGAACGGCATTCGGCGCAGGAGCGTCACAGCGTGGGCCAGATCCAGCACGACCCGCGCGCCGACGGCGGGCGGCGCGTCGTGCGCGTCACGCGCAACGGCGTGCTGATCGAGCGGCGCCTGAAGGGCGTTTCGATGACGATCGGCGTGCCCTTCGCCGCCTATCGCGGCGTCGCGCTCTCGGTGGAGCCGGAGCCGGCTTCGGGCGCCGCCGCTTATCGCCTCTGCCTCTCCCACGCCGATCCGGACCTTGAGGTCCTGCTCAGCGAGACGAAGGACAGCAGCGCGGCCGCAGCCGACTGGAAATATTGGTCTTTCTTCCTCGATCTGCCGCGCCTTGCTTCCGAAAACGGGGAAGTTGCGCCGCTCTCCGCGGCGACGGGCAAGCGGTGTCTCCTGCGCCGGCGCAACAACGCCTCCGTCGCCAAGCGCCGCCCGCGCTTTCTCGCCCGCCGCAAGCGGGGTGAGCCGGCTCGCGCCGCGGATGTGTTTCGCGCCGAGCGCGAGATCATCTGCTACGAGTGAGAAAGGCGCGCGATGCTCTCGGCCAGGAGGCCGAGAAACAGCAGCAGACCGGCGTCGCGATTGGCGCAAAATAGCGCGAGCGCGCGACGGGTCTCGAGACCGGGCCGCAGCGGCAGGGTCTGCCACAGGAGATGCGCGGCGTAGGCCGCGACGCCGAGATAGGCGAAAATCCCGAGCTCCGCCGTCTTGCAGGCCGCCAGCGTGAAGACCGCGGACAGCGCATAAAGCGCGCCGACGGCGACACGCACATTTGCGCCGAAAAGCCGCGCCGTGGAGCGGACGCCGGCCTTGGCGTCGTCTTCCGCATCCTGCAGCGCGTAGATCGTGTCATAGCCGATCGTCCAGAAGATCGAGCCGACATAGAGCAGCACGGCGGGAAGGCCCAGCGCGCCCAGTCTCGCGGTCCAGCCGAGCAGTGCCCCATAGGCGAAGGCCGCGCCGAGAATCGCCTGCGGCCAGGAGGTGAAGCGCTTGGCGAAGGGGTAAAGGAGCACGATCAGCGGCGAGAGGAGCGCGAGCCCGATCGTCGGAAGATTGAACGAGACGAGGACATAGAGCCCGACGAGACATTGCGCGAAGAAGAAGAGCTTCGCGGCGCGAAGCGAAACGCGCCCGCTGGCGAGCGGCCGCTCGCGGGTGCGCGCGACCTTGGCGTCGATCTCGCGGTCGACGATGTCGTTATAGGTCGAGCCCGCCCCGCGCATCGCCACGGCGCCGACGAAGAAGAGCGCGAGCTGGCCAAGATCGGGCGGAAGGCTAGAGGCCGCGGAGGCGAGCGCGCTGCTCTGCCAGCAGGGCAGCAGAAGCAGTTGCCAGCCCACCGGGCGATCGAGTCTCGCGAGTTGCAGGAAGGGCTTCGCAGCTTCGGGCGCAAGCCGCAGCAGCCAGTGTCCGGCGATGGCGTCGGGGAGCGTTGCGACGCTCGGTGGGCGTTTGGCGTCGAGCGCGTCGTTTTGGGCTGCTCGTTTCACGCGCGCCGTTTCTTTTGGGTTCGCCGCGGCGAGGCGACGCTTCTTGTTATGCCTGCCGCCGTAAATCCTGACCCGTCATGCCCGCGCTTGTCGCGGGCATCCACGCCACGACGCGCCAGGGGGCCCGCTGAATGGACCTTGAACCCTAATCTCTTGCCGTTGCACGGCAGGACGGCGTGGATGGCTGGGACAAACCCGGCCATGACGCGGCCAGGAGTCATGCGCAGCGGCCCTCGTTCTTACAGCGGACCGGCGGGCAGGCGCGGCGGGCCCATGCCGCCATTGGCGGCGGCGCGCTGCTGATCCTGCATCTTCTTGAAATTCGCGGCGGCTTCGCAGGCCTTCGACGCGAACATCTGGTCGCGGCCATGCGCCTCTTTCAACTGCGTGACATATTGATCGGGGATTTGGCACCATTCCTTGTTCTTGGTCATATAGGCGAGCAGCTGGCCCTCGGAAGCGACGAGCGCCTTCGCCACCGGACAGGCCGCCATGGGATCGATCTTGCCCTTCCCGGCCTTGCCGATCTCGTTGAGCTTCTCGATCTGCGACATGCGCTGCTGCATCATCTTCGGCAGATCCGCCTGGCAGTCGTCCGCCGCCCGCGAGGGTGTCGCCGCGCCGAGCGTGAGCAAGGCCAGGCCGAAAGGCGCAAGCCGAAGCGAGATTTTCGTCAGCCGTGCAATCATCGGTCCTTCCGTAATAAAACGCGCGAAACGTCCGTCTCGCCCTCCGTCCGACACCACTCTGGCCTCAACAAAGCGGCGGCTTGATGGCGAAGTTCTCGGTCAATTTCGTCGACAATGAGCGCGCGGGCCTAACCCCCCGTCGCCAGCGCGTCTTTTAGCACCAGGGCCACGTGCCGGGCCTTTCTCCCCGAGCCGTGCGCGATCTGATGGCGGCAGGAGAAGCCGTTGGCGATGAGCGGCGCCTGCGGCGCGGCGCGCACGGCGGGGAGAAGCGAAAGTTCCGCCATGCGCATCGAGGTCTCGTAATGCTCGGCCTCGAGCCCGAAGCTGCCGGCCATGCCGCAGCAGCTCGAACTCGACGACCTCGAAGGAGAAGCCCGGAATCCAGCCCAGGACCTTGCGCAGCGCCTTCATCGCGCCGAACGCCTTTTGGTGGCAGTGGCCGTGGACGAGAGCGCCCGGAGCCTCAAGCGCTTTCAGCTTCATGCGCAAGCCGTTGTTCTGGTGCTCGCGCGCAAGAAACTCCTCCAGGAGATAAAGCTGCTTGCCGAGCGCGCCGACCTGCGGTCCCAGGCCGAGGCTGTAAAGCTCGTCGCGCAACGACAGCAGGCAGGAGGGCTCCAGGCCGATGATCGGCGTCTTGGCGGCGATCTCGTCCTGAAAAGCGGCGAGCACGCGCTTCGGCCTCGCCGCGCGCCTTCTCGACGAGACCCGTCGTGAGATAGGTGCGCCCGCAGCAGAGCGGACGCTCAGGCTCCGGATCGCTTGCCGCCGGACGCGCGATTCGCACCGCATAGCCCGCATGTTCGAGAACGGCGATCGCGGCTTCGGCGATCTCGGGCTCGAAGTGCTGGCAGAAGGTGTCGACGAAGAGCACGACCGCGCCGCGCTCTCTCGTCGCGGCCGGCTCTCGCGGCCTTGCGGAAAAAGCCTTCGCGGCGGGCTCGGGCATGGGGCGGCGCGCCGTGACGCCGAGCCAATGCTCGACGAGCCGGGCGAGCGGCGGCAGTCGATTATGCGCCTTGATCGCAAGGCGCAGCAGGGTCCCATGGCGCGCAAGCCAGACCGGCGCGCCGCCGAAGAGACGCAGGCGCAGAGACGGGGGCTCGATCTCATGGCGCTGCGCCAAATATTCCGTCTTGATCAGCGTCATGTCGACGGCGCTCGGACATTCCTTCTTGCAGGCCTTGCAGGAGACGCAGAGGTCCATCGCGTCGTCGAGCCTTGGATCGGCGAAGGCCGCCGCGCCCGAGCCCTCGTTCAGCGCCGCCTTGAAGGCCGCGACGCGCGCTTCGGTCGAATGTCTCGCCTCCCCCGTGACGCGGAAGCTCGGGCACATGACGCCCTTGCCGGTCTTCTGGCAGTCGCGGCTATGCATGCAGACGGCGACGGCCTTGGCGTAATTGCCGCCGGTCGCGGGAATGCCGGAATAGGCGTCGCCGACGCCGTAAGTGTCATAGGCCGACCAGTCGAGAAAGGTTTTCATGAGGCTGCGCGCTCCGCCCGCGGAGAAGCAAACTTCGTTCCGAGCAGCGGCGAGACTAGGCGCGCCGCAGGCTTTCGCCCTAGATAAGCGTTCGGCCCACCCGCTCGCGAGGCGACGACTTGCGCAGCATCGATCTCAACGCCGATCTCGGCGAAGGTTTTGGCGCCTGGCGCATGGGCGACGACGACGCCATGCTGAAGCTGGTGACGAGCGCCAACATCGCCTGCGGCTTTCACGCGGGCGATCCCGAGATCATGGCCAAGAGCTTCCGCGCCGCCAAGCAAGCCGGCGTCGCTGTCGGCGCTCATGTCTCCTTTCCCGATCTCGCGGGCTTCGGCCGCCGCGCGCTGGCGATGTCGATGCCTGAGATCGAGCACGTGGTCGCCTATCAGATCGGCGCGGCGCAGGCCCTGGCGCGCTTCCCAAAGCACGATATCGCCTATGTGAAGGCGCATGGCGCGCTCGCCAATCTCGCCGAGCGCGACGAGAAGGTCGCGCAAGCGATCGCGGACGCCGTCGCCAAGGTCGACCCGAAGCTGACGCTGCTCGCCATCGCGGGAAGCGAGCAAGGTCCGGCCGCAGTGAGAGCAGGCCTCGACGTCGCGCAGGAGATTTTCGCCGACCGCGCCTATGCGGAGGATGGAAGGCTCACTCCACGCAGCGAAGCGGGCTCTGTGCTGCACGACCCGCAGACGATCGTCGCGCGCGTGCTGACCATGCTGGATGAGGGCGCGATCATCACCCGTTCCGGCGCGAGGCTCAGGACGAAGATCGACTCGATCTGCGTGCATGGCGACACGCAAGGCGCCGTGGCGATCGCGCAGGCGTTGCGCGGAGCGCTCGAGGCCGCCGGCTGGCGCCTCCAGAGCTTCGTGGCGGCTTGAGATGGCGAGCTACGCAACGCCGCGCTTTCTCGACGCCGGCGAAGCGGCGCTCTCGATCGAATTCGGCGACAGCGTCGATCCCGAAATTAACACGCGCGTGCTGGCGCTCGACGCCGCGCTGCGCCGAGCCGCGCCCGAGGGCCTGATCGAGACGCTGCCGACCTATCGCGCGCTGCTCCTCTGCTACGAGCCGCTGATTCTTTCGCGCGAGAAGCTTTTGGAAATCGTGGAAACGCAGCTCGCCGAGGCGCCGCTCGACGATGACCGCCGCAGCCCCCGCCCGCTGGCGCCTGCCTTGCTGCTATGAAGCCCCGTGCGGCGAAGATCTCGTCGAGGCGGCGGCGTCCCTCGGCCTTACGCCCGCACGCTTTATCGAGCTCCACGCCGGGGCGGAGTATCGCGCTTATATGTATGGCTTCGCGCCCGGCTGGTGTTATCTCGGCGGGCTCCCGAAAGCGCTCGCCCTGCCCCGCCGCGCGACGCTGCGCGCCCCGACGCCGCCCGGCGCCGTGCTGATCGGCGGAGGATTGGCGCTCGTCGCGAGCAATCCGATGCCGACCGGCTGGTATGTCGTCGGCCGCACGCCCGAGCGGCTCTTCTCGCCGAGCCGCGAGCCGCCGCTCTTCATCTCCCCGGGCGATTTTTTGCGTTTCGAGCCGGTGGACATCGAGAGCTTTCACGCGCTCGAAGCGCGCGCGGCGAGGGGCGAGCGCTTAGGCCTTCGCGAGGCCGGCTCATGAGCGCGCGATTACGCATTCTTTCCGCCGGCCCCGGCGTCACTCTGCAGGACGAAGGCCGACGCGGATTTCTGCGCTACGGCGTGACGCCCGCCGGGCCAATGGACGCCGATGCCTTTCTCGCCGCGACGCGCGCCTCGGGAGAGGGCGCCGCGATCGAGGTCTCGCTCGGCGGCGTCGAGATCGCCGCGCAAGACGGCGAGATCGGCCTCGCGATCTGCGGCGGAAATTTCGACGTCCGGCTCGACGGCCGCCCCCTGCCCGCGGCCTGCGCGCTGACGCTCGCGCCGGGCGCGCGACTCGCGCTGCGGGCGGGGACTTCCGGCGCCTGGGCCTATGTCGCGCCTTTCGGCCGCTTTGACCTGCCTCAGGTCCTGGGCTCGCTTTCGACGCACACACGCTCCGGGCTCGGCGGGATCGAGGGCCGAGCGGTCGTCGCTGGCGACGTGTTGAGAATTTTCTCTCCCCGTTCTGGACCCGAGGAGCCGATGGCGCTCCATGCGCCTTGGCTCGATCACGCTGCGTTTCAGCGGAATCGCTCAAACGCGGAGAACGTGATCGATTCTAAAAGCTTAGAGCGCGCTTCGCGCGAAAAACCGGTTCCCACTTTCTCGCAGCGCGCTCTCGGCGCCGCCCCCGAAAACTTTCGCGTGCTGCTCGGCCCGCAACATGATTTTTTTGAGGTCGAGACCATCGCGCTCTTTCTGACCACTTGCTGGCGCCTATCGGCGCGCAGCGACCGGATGGCCTACCGGCTGGAGGGTCCCCAACTCGCGCATCGCGCCGGCCATGACATCGTCTCGGACGGGCTCGCGATGGGCGCGATACAGGTTCCCGGCGACGGCGCGCCGCTCGTGCTGATGGCCGATCGCCAGCCCACCGGCGGCTATCCGAAGATCGCCCATGTGATCGGCGCGGATTTGCCGTCGCTGGCGCAAAAGAGGCCGGGCGACGCGCTTCGCTTTGCGGCGGTGAGCATGGAGGAGGCGATCACTGCGCGCCGCGTCCGGGCGCGCGCCTTGGGCGAGGGCGTGCGGCTCGAGGCGATCACGCCGGAGCTCACGAGCGAGCTTTTGCTGGAGCGCAATCTCGTCGGCGGCGTCGTCGGCGACTTCGAGATATCCGAATGAAGCCTCTTTAAAATAGCGTCAGCCGGCGAATTTGTACATCCCTCGCCCGGAACGGGTAATCGTCCCGGATTGATTGAGCCTCGACAGAATTACCGATAGATTTCCAGGGGTAACCTCGATGCCATATTCTTCGAGCTCGGCCTGTAACTCGCGTATCGACGCCTCGTTTCTTTGGCGCAGGGTCGCGACGATCAGCTCTTGAGCCGCGGAGGAAGCCGTCGCATCCTTCGAAATCATAAATCCAGCGTCGCTGGGACGGCCGTCGTTTCCGGGGAAGGTTACAACGTTAGCCGCTCTTGTTGTAACTAGCTTCGCCGACAGCGCGGCGGCCTGCTCGGCGAGGTAGGCCTCGATGAGCCTGGGCTCCGCGCGATCCTCCAGCTTCAAAATGGCGTAAGCGTGAGCATAAGCCCGCTCGACGGCTTCGGCGAGCTCCTGCTTCAAAATCGCGAGGATCTTCTGATTGCTGAACTCCACGGACGACACGCTTGGCCTCCGGCATTTGCGGGCAGGAGCAGGAACTTTCAACAAAACATTACTACGGCTTCCTAAACGAATCAACCGATCGCGGCCTGGCTAAAAAAAGACCAAGGAAAATGGTAAATTTCCCGCCAACCAAATTGACGTGCGTGATGCCTTGTTGTAATGTTCGTCCAAATGGCGGGGTAGAGTTGTAATGTTCCCGCCGGAACGGTGGAGAGTCGAAATGTCGGACGCTTTCGCTTCTGCAACTCCAACGCTGGCCCTTGCGGCGAGCGCGGTCGGGACGGGGATCGTGTTGGCCCTGGGCTTCCTCAAGAATTTCGCAGGCGCCGTCTCCCTAACGGGCGGCGCGCAGCGCGTCGGCGACACGAAGGTTTGGGACGGGCTGGTTTCCCTCAAGAAGGGAAAGTTTCAACTGGGGGTCTATCTGACGCTCCGACGCGTTGCGTGAGGAGACGCGACATCCGTGTGCGACCAACACCTGGCTGATGGACGTCCTTCGCATCCATCAGCGCCTGCGCGTCCGGAAGGTCGGAGCATCTTACCCCACCACGAACTCCCGCATCATGCCCATGTCCTCGTGCTCGAGATTGTGGCAGTGATACATGAAGGTTCCCGCATAATCCGCGAAGGGTTTTAAAATCCGCACGCGTTCGCCCGGAAAGACCGGCGCGGTGTCCTTCAGCCCGCTCATCACGAAGCCCTCCTTGACCGTCGCGTAGTTCTCCTCATCGCCCGTCTCCAGCGCGCGGCTCAGGATCGCGAATTGCTGGCCGTGCAGATGGATCGGATGCGCCATGGACATCATGCCGCTCATGCCCATTCCCCCCATGCCCATGCCGCCTCCCATCATGCCCATCCCCATGCCTCCGGCCATGCCCATGTGGCCCATGCCGCCGTGCTGATGGAAAATCTCGAAGAGCTGCGTCGTGCCGAGCGGTATCTTCTCGATCTCCATCGCATCGTCGAAGGCGTAGGGCCGCCCGTTGATCAGCATCGACATGGGCGCTTCGCTGATCGCGATCGGCCGCGGCGCCTGGGGATTGGCCGCCTCTTCGATCCGCGGGAGCGGCGGCTTCGACAGGCGTTTCGGCAAAGCGGGGCTGTCGCTCGTCTCGCGCGCGACGCGCAGCGCAAAGAGCGGAAAATCGCCGCCGGCGGGAAGGCCGGAGACGCCCATCATGCGCTGCATGCGCTCCGCCATTCTCGGCATGGCGCCCGCAAAGGGCGCGCTGCGCATGACGATCGTCGAGCCCGCTTTGCGTCCTGAAAAATCCGCCCAGACGTCGAGCCGCTCGCCCGGCGCGAGCATCACATAAGGTTTCGCCTCCGGCGCCTCGAGCAGCCCGCCGTCGACGCCGAGCACGACGATGGGCGAGCCGTCGTCCCAGGCGAGCTTGTAGATGCGCGCGTTGGAGGCGTTCAGAATCCGCAGGCGATAGGCGCGGCTCGCCACGTCCTGCACATGATCCGCCTTGCCGTTGACGAGAATGTGCTCGCCTTGGAAGCCGGTCATCCGCTCATGCATGCCGACGTCGTAGAGGAGCTGGTTGTCGTCGGTGAAGCTGCGGTCCTGCAGCACGATCGGCAGCTCATACTCGCCCGAGGGCAGGCCGAGCGCATCCTCCTCCGCGTCATTGACGATGATGCCGCCGGCAAGACCGCGATAGACCTGGGTCGCCGTCGCTTCATGCGTATGCGGGTGGAAGAAATAGAAACCGGCGCGATTGCGGACCTCGAATTCATAGACGTAGCTCTGTCCCGGATCGAGCGCATAGGCGGGATGGCCGTCCGCCTCCGCCGGCACGTGCAGCCCGTGCCAATGGGCGATGTTTTGTTCCGGAAGCTCATTGCGCAGCGTGATGCGCAGCTTCTGCCCGGTCCGCAGCCGGATGAGCTCGGCGAGATAGGAATCGTTGAGGCGCGTCAGCGTCCCTTCCGGGCCTTTGACGAGCCGCGCGGCGTAGCGCCACACGTTCGTCGGCGCGCCGGCAAGGATCTGCGCGCGCGCGGGCGCGGCGACGAGCTCGATCTCGACGTCTGGAGAAAAGCCCGGGGACGCCCAGCGGGGCGGCAGCCGCTTCATCGGGCCCATGGCGTGCGTCGCCCGCGCGGCGACGGAAGAGGCGGCGAGCGCGCCCGCGGCGAGCCCCCCGAGGAGGGCGCGGCGGGAGAGGCGCTTTTCTTTCGGCATGGTCGCGGCTCCGAGGCGAGTTTGCCCCGTTTGGAGCTAAGAAGCGGCCTCAGCCTGCGCAACGCGACGAAAAGGCGCGGCGCGGCGCTCGCTTTAGCGCCAGATCAGAATGCTGGAGCGAATTCTGATCGCAAAAGTCTGTCAACTTTTGCGGAATTCGCTCAGCCTTGCCGATCCAACCGCTGCTTGGCGAGAACGCCGATAGCCAGCGCCGCCGCAAGGCCGAGCAGGAGATAAGGGATGAAGGACCGCGGCGTTCCCCCGACCGAGAAGGGAAAACGCGCCGTCGAGAGATCGCCCGAGGCCCGCTCGAGGGTGACGATCCCGATGAATTGGCCCCCCTCCGCGAAGCGATGGACGAGGTCGAACGTGCCGGTGGGATGGACCTGAGGAGAAACCTCCCCGACGAGCGGGCCGTCCACCGGCTCGCGTTCGTCTCCCAGGTTGCGCAGGATGCGAAAGCCGATCTTCCGCTGGCGCAATTCTTCGTCGGCGACGTCGAAGACGAAGCTCGTGTCCTCCCCGACCTTCGGCGCGTCCTCGCAGAATTTGTGCTTGCCGGTGCTGGCTTGATAGCCGGAGAAATAGAGAATGTCCGGGCCGATTTTCAGGAGGCACGCGCCCTGATCCTCGATCAGCGCGCCTCGCGCCTCGGCCCGTGGCGTAGCGATGAAAAGAAAGGCGCCGATGAGAAACGCCCATCGCCCTAGCAGCGTCAAAGTGTCGCTCATCCGTCCCATATGCGTCGCCTCGCCGGCCCCCTCGCTTCGCGGTCTTCGCTCGGCGGCAACGATAGCAAGGGAGAGACGACAAGTTAATCGGTTCTGCGCTCCGCGAGAATAACCTGAGCGCAGCTTTATGCACGAGCGAAGCGCCGAGACGCTTTGCTTCAATCGCCTTGACAAGGATCAGCGGTTACAATAATGCCAACAACAACTGCAAATCGAAGCCGCAGGCGTCACCTGTGGGAGAGATGGTCCGTTCTGTAAGGATCGTGGCCGGACGCGACGTGCAGGAACATTGTCTCGGCCTGGGACGAGCGAAGTTTGGCCCCGAGGCGCAAGACGAGTGACGCAGCGATCCTCTAACGCAAGATCGTAGTCAGAGTCGTCGCTCATTGCGAGCGACTGTTAATGCGTTGGCCGCGACCCTGGACCGGCGCGTTTTGGACCCCTAAGGAGGAAACAATGGGCGCTATTCTCGAACTCACCAGCTACGCCGCCACGCCGTTCGGCATGGTCGCCATCATCGTCGTCGCCGCGCTGGCCTATTTCGCCGCGCGCTGGGTGTTCTCTGACTAAGATCCAACGCTTAATAACGTAGATCTGCTGCGCGGCGTCTCGGTCAAGCCGGAGCGCCGCGTTTGTTTTTGGCGTCCGCGCTCGCGTCAGAGGGTGGCGCTGCGGCAGGGCCGCTATAGTTGAGCCTCCATTGGGAACAGGGCTCAAAGCCCGTTCCGTTGCGGGAGGCCTCAATGACCGTTGCCTATAAATCTTCAAGCGCCGCGCTGGTTCCCGTCTCCGAGCGCGTGAGCGTCTACGCCGACGCGATGGTTCGGCTCACGGCCGGACTTCTCCTCATGCCGCATGGCGCGCAAAAGCTCTTCGGCCTTTTCGGCGGCCCGGGACTCGACGGCGCGCGCACGATGTTCGAGACGAAGCTCGGACTGCCGCCCTGGCTCGCGGTGCTCGCCGGCGTCATCGAATTTTTCGGCGGCGCGATGCTCGCGCTGGGCCTCGCCACACGCCCCGTCGCCCTCATCATCGCCGCGCAGCTCTTCTTCATCGTCTTCGCCGTGCATTGGCACGCGGGGCTGTTCGCGCAGAAGGGCGGGTTCGAATATCCGCTGCTCTGGGCGGTCGTGGCGCTCTCCTATGCGCTGAAGGGCGGCGGCCACTGCTCGCTCGACACGTTGATCTTCGGCCGTGATGCGGCAGTCGGCAATCGGCGGTAGGCGGCAGCCTCGCGAAGACCGACTGCCCATTCACTACTGCCGACTGCCTCTCCGGCTCAAATCACATAGGCCTCGAGCGGCGGAAAGCCGTTGAAGGCGACGGATGAGTAGGTCGTCGTATAGGCGCCCGTTCCTTCGATCAGCACCTTGGCGCCGATCTCCAGGCTGACCGGAAGCTCATAGGGCGTCTTCTCGTAGAGAACATCGACGGAGTTGCAGCTCGGGCCGGCGATCACGCAGGGAGCCATCGCGCCGCCATCGCTTGGCGTGCGGATCGGATAGCGGATCATCTCGTCGGTCGTCTCGGCGAGCCCGTTGAATTTGCCGATGTCGAGATAGACCCAGCGCAGCGGGTCGTCCTCCGACTTTCGCGAGATCAATACGACTTCCGCCTCGATGATCCCGGCGTTGCCGACCATGCCGCGACCCGGCTCGATGATCGTCTCCGGCAGACGATTGCCGAAGTGCTTCGACAGCGCGCGGAAGATCGCATTGCCGTAGATCTTCACCTTCGGCACGCTCTTGAGGTAACGCGTCGGAAAGCCGCCGCCGAGATTGACCATCTGCAGATGCACGCCGCGCTCCGCAAGCTCGCGGAAGATTTCGGCGCAGGACGCAAGGGCTGCATCCCACGTGCGCGGATTGGGCTGTTGCGAGCCGACATGGAAGGAAAGCCCATAGGCTGCGAGGCCCTTGGCGTGAGCCAGCTCGAGCACGCGCGGCGCCATCTCGGGCGCGCAGCCGAACTTGCGCGACAGGGGCCATTCGGCGCCCGAGCCGTCGCAGAGGATGCGGCAGAAGACTTTCGAGCCCGGCGCGGCGCGCGCGATCTTCTCCACCTCGGCCTCGCTGTCGACCGCAAAGAGCCGAACGCCGAGCTCGAAGGCGCGCGCGATGTCACGCTCCTTCTTGATCGTGTTGCCGAAGCTGATGCGATCCGGCGTCGCGCCGGCCGCGAGCGCGAGCTCGATCTCGGCGACCGAAGCCGTGTCGAATGAGGAGCCGAGCGAGGCGAGCAGCGCGAGCACCTCGGGCGCCGGATTGGCCTTCACGGCGTAGTAGACGCGCGTGTCGGGCAGCGCGCGCGAGAAATCGCGATAGTTCTCGCGCACGACGTCGAGATCGACCACGAGGCAGGGCCCGAGATCGCGGCCTTCGCGCCGACGGGCGCGCAAGAAGTCTTGGATACGTTCGGTCATCGCGGCATCCCCCATGACCGGCGCTCTTGCGCGCCGCACGAGTGGCTTCGACGGATAGCCGACGTCCTTCGCCTTCGCGCGTTGGAGACGCGAAGGACGGATGAGCATCAGCGACCCATGGATCGAAGCGGGAAGACCTCGATCCGACGATGCGCCGTGGCCAAGCGTTGACGATCTAAAGACGCGGGATGCGCCTCAAGCGTCGTTCACGGATGGCCATCGTTTGGAAGGGGATGACTCCCATTCCGCACGCCCGGCAAGAAAGACTAGCCTCTTCAGCACGTCGGCCTTTGGAGGGCCGACCGAGACGAAAAAGCCCGGTCCGTCGTTGCTTTAAGTCGCGATCCTCCGCAGAAACGGAGTTCGCCGGTTCGCCTCCGGCTGCCGGTTTTTTAACAGCGGTTAACCGGCCTCTTGTCCGGATCCCCGCCGACCGACACACGACCACAGGCACGTGCGATTTGGGCAAGAATCCTAATGCCGGCATTCGCTCGCGCTGACAAGCGGTTTTTGTTGAGATCGACGCGCCGACTCGAAAATTCCCCGCGACTGTCTCCCATCCGCCACACCTGAGACAGGGCTGCGTTCGATCTGAGGCGTCCTGGCGCCTTGCCGACGCGCTGGAAAAGAGCGCAAATGTCTGGAGCCGGGCAAAGGGGCAGAGGTCATGACTCGTTTCGTCGGCGCAATCGACCAGGGCACAACCTCGACGCGTTTCATCGTCTTTGACGCCGCGGGCGAGGTCGTCGCGCTCGACCGCCGGGAGCACGCGCAAATTTGCCTGAAGCCCGGATGGGTCGAGCATGACCCGATGGAAATCTGGGGAAACACAGTCGCGACGATCGAAGGCGCGCTGTCGAAGGCGGGCCTCAGCGCCGCCGAGCTCGCGGCGGTCGGCGTCACGAACCAGCGCGAAACGACGCTGCTCTGGGACAAGGAGACCGGCGCGCCGCTCCACAACGCCATCGTCTGGATGGATACGCGCGTCGCGCCGCTCGTCGAGAGATTTTCGCGCGAAGGGGTCGCCCGGCGCTTGCGCGAGAAGACGGGGCTGCCGCTGACGAGCTATTTCAGCGGCCTGAAGCTCGTTTGGCTCTTCGAGAACCTCCCCGGGGCGAAAGCGCGAGCGGAGCGCGGCTCCGTCCTGTTCGGCACGATCAACTCCTGGCTCATTTGGAAGCTCACGGGCGGCCGGCATCTCACCGACGCGACCAATGCGTCGCGCACGCTGCTCATGAATCTCGAGACGCTGGATTGGGACGAGGAGCTGCTGCGCCTCTTCGACATTCCGCGCGGCTGCCTGCCGAAGATTTGCGCCTCGAGCGAGTTCTACGGCGCCTGCGCCGCGCCACTGGAGGGCGTCCCGCTCGCCGGCGCGCTCGGCGACCAGCAGGCGGCGTTGCTCGGTCAGGCCTGCCTTGCGCCGGGTCAGGCGAAGAACACCTACGGCACCGGCTGCTTTCTGCTCATGAACACCGGCGGCTCGCCGCGGCCCTCCCAGCGCGGCCTCGTCACGACGCTCGCCTATAAGCTCGGCTCGTC
The DNA here is from genome assembly GCA_963829075.1 of uncultured Alphaproteobacteria bacterium. GTDB lineage: Bacteria > Pseudomonadota > Alphaproteobacteria > Rhizobiales > Beijerinckiaceae > Methylocystis. The sequence continues at coordinate 89,844 of CAWHHH010000024.1, forward strand.
GCCGCCCGTCTATGCGCTCGAGGGATCCGTGGCGATCGCCGGCGCGCTGACGCAATGGTTGCGCGACAACCTCGGCTTCATCCAGAGCAGCGCGGAGATCGAAGCGCTCGCCAGAAGCGTTCCGGACAATGGCGGCGTCTATTTCGTGCCGGCCTTTTCGGGGCTCTATGCGCCGCGCTGGCGCAGCGACGCGCGCGGCCTGATTGCCGGACTGACGCTTTTCTCCACCAAGGCGCATATCGCGCGCGCCGCCCTCGAAGCCGCGGCCTTCCAAACCCGTGAGCTCGCCCAGGCGATGGCGGAGGACGCCGGCGCGCCGCTCGTCGAATTGCGCGTCGACGGCGGCATGACCGAGAACGATCTCCTGATGCAGTTTCAGGCCGACATTCTGAACGCGCCGCTGGCGCGGCCCAAGAGCATAGAGACGACGGCGCTCGGCGCGGCCTATGCCGCCGGTCTCGCGGTCGGCTTCTGGAACAGCGAGGCCGACATCGCCGCGCATTGGCGCTGCGCCAAACGCTGGAGCCCGGGCATGGGCGAGACGGAGCGCGCCCGGCTGCTCGAAGGCTGGGAAAAAGCCGTTGAGCGCTCGCTCGGCTGGGAGGCCTGAACGGAAAAGCGCAGGAGTCGCGGTGGTCGGGGGGCGGCCTGTAACACAACCGTCACACAGGACTCGGAAGACTCAAGCGTCTTTCCTCCCCAACCTCGAAGAAGCGCGATGTCCAACCGCACGAGCTCAGAGACCAACGCCGACGACCTGCAAGGCCTCCTCGCCGAGACGACGGCGCTGCGCGAAGACATTGCGACACGCGGTCCGGCCCTGCTCGCCGAATGGGGCGCCAGCGGCGAAGCCGCCGCAAATCTCGCGGACTATCTGATCCTGCGCCAGCATGATCTCGCCTCGCTGCAATCCCGATTGGCCTGCTACGGCCTCTCGTCGCTGGGGAGAAGCGAGGCGCGCGCGAGAAGCGCGCTCGATGCGCTGATCGCGACGCTCAAACGCCTGTGCGGAGAGGCCGACGCGCCCTTCCCGCCGCTCCAAGCCATGCGCGCTGGTCAGGACGCGCTTCTCGCCCAATGCGAGGCGATCTTTGGCCCCCCGCGTCCCGGTCCGCATACGCGGGTCATGGCGACGCTGCCCAGCGAAGCGGCGAGCGACCCCTCGCTCCTCCGTCGCCTTGTCGCCGCGGGCATGGATTGCGCCCGCATCAACTGCGCCCACGACGATGCGCCGGCTTGGGCGGCGATGATCGGCCATGTCCGGGCCGCGGAACGCGAGCTTGGCGTCGGCTGCCGCGTGATGATGGATGTCGCCGGGCCGAAATGCAGGGTCGAGAAGCTGAGATGTCCGCCGAAATATCGGGCGCACAAGGGGGACCGCCTGAAGCTTCTCCAAAACCTCGAGGCTCAACCCCAAGGACGCATCGCGATCGAGCCGAGCTTCCCCGAGATCGTGAATCTTCTCACGCCGGAGGCGGAGGTCTGGATCGACGACGGCAAGATCGGCGCGAGGGTCGTCTCGAGAAGCGAGGGCGCAGCGGAGCTCGAGATCTTCGCCGCCCGGGCCAAGGGCGTGCGGCTGAAGCTTGAAAAGGGCTTGAATTTTCCCTCGACCGAGCTCGATCTGTCGTCGCTCACGCAAAAGGACATCGTCGATCTCGACTTCGTCGCTGAACACGCCGATCTCGTCGGCTATTCCTTCGTGCAGCGGGTCTCGGACGTCGAATTGCTCCAGGATCATCTGGCGCGCCGCCGCGGCGGCGCGCCGCCGCAGCCGCTCGTGTTGAAGATCGAAACGCCTCTCGCCGTTCGCAATCTTCCGCAACTCATCATCCAGTCGGCGAAGCGAAACCCGACCGCGGTCATGATCGCTCGCGGCGATCTCGCCGTCGAGCTCGGTTTTGCGCGGCTCTCGGAAGTGCAGGAGGAACTGCTCTGGCTTTGCGAAGCCGCGCATGCGCCGGTGATCTGGGCGACGCAGGTGCTGGATCAATTCGTCAAGGAGGGCGTGTTCAGCCGGGCCGAGACCACCGACGCCGCCATGGCGCAACGCGCCGACTGTGTGATGCTGAACAAAGGCCCTCACCTCGTCGAGGCCGTCGCCTTGCTGCGCGACATATTGGCCCGCATGGACCGTCACCACATCAAGAAGTTTGCCCGCTTCGCGCGGCTTTCCGCCTGGGGATGACGAAGGCCGGGCGACCCCGGCTTATTGGCCTTCGCCTTCGCAGGCGAGCTTGCGTCCGCGCAGGGAGCAGCGAACCAGCGCCTTGTCGTGCAAGTCGTATTCGGTCAGGCGCCATTCCTTCTCGCCACGCTCCATCAGCGCGAAGCCATAGACGCCCGCCACGCCGCGGCCGCTCTCGACCGTCGCGTCGCCGACCGTCAGCCCCGAGAGCTTTTGGGGCATGGAGTCGAGCAGGTCGCCGCCGGACCCCGCGACGATCTGCGCGGGAAGGTCTTGGCTGAAGCTCAAGGCTTCAAAGAGATGCAGATGGCCGGAAAGCACGGTCTCGATGTTCGGCGCGAGAACGCCCCGCGCCGCTTCGACGAGCGTCTTGTTGTCGCCCACGCTGACGCCGTCCTTCACGCGAATCGCGCCGTAGATCGGCTTGTGCATCGCGATCCACAGCGGGCCCTTGATGTCGGCGAGCGCTGCGAACTGCTGTCTGAACAACGGCGCAAGCGCCCAGTCCACGGCGCGGTCCTCGGCGCGCGTCACGTCGAGCACGGCGAGAGTCACGCCACCGAGATCGACCCGATAGGGCGGCTCCTGGGGGGCGCAGGCCGCGCCCGCATCATAAGGATAGGCGCTCACGAAACGTCGCCAGCCTTCGTGGTTGCGGTTGCAGTCCTCGTGATTGCCGCGCACGAAGACGAAGGGCGCGGTCTCGAGCAACGCGCGCGCCGGATCGAAGAAATCGGCCTTCCAGGTCTCCCAATTGTCGCCGTGCGGCGAGCCCGCGCAACCTGTGTGGGAGCGGGGACAGACTTGCTCGCGATAGATCAGGTCGCCGAGATGCAGCACGATGTCCGGCCCGATTTCGGCGGCTTCGTCGGCGACGAGCCGGAAGGGCCAGTCCGCCACGACATTGCAGTGTTGCAACGCCATCGGGTGCAGACGACAGCCCGTGTCGCCGATGAGCAGCACGCGGCTGACGGGCGCCGTCGGAAAGTGAAGCGGGCGATCCGCGATCGCGGCTTCCTTGGCGCCGGCGGGAATGACGATCGCGCAGACGCGCACCGGAAAAGCGTCGCTTGGGCCCGCGCGCAGCGTCATCTGCGTGACGCGTCCGTCGATCGTGACCTTCGGGCATTCCGCCTGTTCGGTGATGGCGCGCGCCTCGAGCCCGTCGGCGACGTATTGCGTCCACGCATAGGCGTCGCCCGCCCGAGCGGCGCCGCTCCAGAAAAGCAAGCCGGCCGCCAACCCGCCGAAGAGAGTTGCGCGCGCCGCCGGTCTGCGTTTCCTCTGTCTCATCCCCTTGCCTCTCGAGACGAGCTTCTTTCGCACGGCGAGTTGCGCCCTGCGCCGCAGGTCTTGAGGTCCCGCCTTTATTCGGACTGAGAGAACTTGTCAGCCGCGGGAGCGACGGGGCCTGTCGAGAAGCCGCCGGTCGCCGCGCCATAGGCCGAGACGACGCCCTGTCGCGCCGCCTGGGCGGCGGTTTGCGCGGCGCCGACGGCGTTGTCGTAGGCCGAGGAAGCGCGGGCCGAGAGGGCCGTGCTGTGCGCCGCGAAGGCCGAACGCATGAGATGCGCTCGCTCGAAGCCCCAGCCCAGACCGGGGCGCGGCGGTTCGGCGTCTTCGACGGATTTCGGTTCGACCGTCGTTCGCAGTTCCTCCACGACCTTTGGCTGCGCCTCCTCGGCGGCGCCGGGCAGAGAGGCGTCCGCAGAGGTATAGGCGAGGGCCGCGTGGGGGCCGATATGCTTCCGCTCTTCGGCGCGCCTGGATTTGATCGAGCCGGTCGTCACGATCATGTCGGCGAGCGCATGACCCGCGCCGCCGCGGGCTTGAGCGAGCCCTCTGGGACGAACGGGGGGCAACGGCGCCGCAGCGGCCAGAAGCGCGGCGGGCCGGCGCGGCGGCAGCGGGATCACGCGATCGGCGTTCTCCTCGGCGGCCGGGCTCGTCGCTTCCTGGACGGCGCGCGGCGAGTCGTCGTCGCGGGCCGCGTCGCGCGGCGCAGGTTTTTCGGCAGGCAGCGGCTCGGACGGCGGCGCGGACAGCGCCGTTTCGCCGCGTGGCGTGTTAGCCGCAGCCTTGGCGAGCTGGGGCGAGAGACCGTTCGATCCGCTGTCGTCCTCGGCCTCACTGGAGGCGAGCTTCAAGTCTGCTTTAGACTCGCGCGCGGCGAGCTTCGACCACTGCTTGCGTTCGGGAGCGGCGGCCGGCGCGACGTCTTCGTTTTCGTCTTCGCCGCCGCCGAACAGCATCGCGAACAAAGCGCCGCCCCAGGACCTGCGCGGCTCGATGACGATCGCGCCGTTATTGCGCGCCTCGATCTCCGCCTTGGCCTCGTCGTAGCGCGCCAGCATCTGGCCATTGCTGGGAATATGCACCGTCTTCCCGTCGGGAAAGAGTCGCGCCAGCTGATCATAGGTCATGCGCGGCCAGTGACGCACATTGCCGACGTCGAGATGCACGAAGGGCGTGCCGGCCGTAGGGTAATAGCCCACGCCGCCGCGCTGCATGCGCATGCCGACCTCACGAATGCGCGACATCGACATTCCCGGCAGGGTGGTGTCCATCGCCTTGCCGAGCATGTGCTGCGAGTATTTGGCGACGGCGCGCGAGCGCGCGCGCAGCATCGCATTGGTCTCGGGCGAACGATAGGCGGAAACGACCTTGATGACCTCGTCGCCGGCGCCGGCGCTGCGATAGGCCTCCCAGACGACGTCGAAGAGGCGCGGGTCCATCTCGGTGGGCTCGTCGCGCCGCCAGTCGCGCAAGAACCAGTTGAGCTGCTTGAGGACGGCCGAATCATAGCGGCCGTTGACGAGATAGGTCGCGGAAATCGATTCCTGCGTATGCGAATGAAAGAGATTGATCGTGCGAGTGTCGCCATTGGCGACCGCGGTTTCGGTGAAGGAGGGCGCGAGCGTCGTCGCCAGAACGAAGAGAGTCCCCACAAGGAGGGAGGCGGCCGCGCGGGACGAACGGGGCGCTGCTGTGACGATATTCCTTCGCAAACTTCCGCGCTTTCATGCTGACGGCGAAGCCTGACGCACAATCTGCGCGCCCGGAGCCTAACGCCGGCTCTCAGAAAAAACTTGCGTCCGCGGGAGCAGAACGCTTGGGCTGCCCCTTCGCCGCGGCGAAGGCGCGCTGATGCTCGGGAAGAAAGGAGAAACGGGGAAAAACTCGCGCCGTGGCCCCACCTTTTGCGCAGCCCGTTAAGGTCGACCGCACGCCCCTCGCCATCGCAGCTACGTCTAAGCCAGGATCGTGGCGAAAGAATGCCGCCCTCTTCTGGACCGGTGACACCTCGCAGCCGCGCTCTAACCATACGCCCTCAATCATTTCCAAAGATTTGACGCGGGTTCGAGGTGACGACGCCGAATTCCGGATGGGGATATCTTGTGGCAAACATGGCAGGCTCGCCCCCGCGCTTCGGTCAAGGAGCATTGCGAGATAGACATCGGGGCGCAAAAACGTATCGCTAAGCTGTCGGCGCAGCCTCGCCCGGGTTTCGCGTCGAGGAGGATTTCAAGCGAAAGGAGTGAAGGCCATGGATGACATGCGCGCGCTTTTTCTGATCGCGCTCGTTGCCGCGATCGCGCCGCTCCTGGGACGTGCGCCGGCCTTCGCGCGCACGCCGCTCATCGTTCTCGAGCTCGTGCTGGGCATTTTGATCGGTCCCGGCGCCTTCAATTTGGTTTCGACCCAAGGCTCCATCGGATTTTTGGGGCAGCTCGGGCTCATTTATCTCTTCTTCCAGGCGGGATTGGAGTTCAATCCGGAGAAGATCGGCGTCGAGCCGCTGCGCCTCGGCGCGCTCGCCTGGCTGGTTTCGGTTATTCTCGCGGCGGCTTTCGTCGGCCTGCTTTATTTTCTGGGGCTGCTGCGCGGGCCGCTGCTCATCGGCATCGTCCTGCCCACGACGGCCTTTGGCGTGCTGATCCCGATTCTGCGCCAAAGCGGCGATCTCGAGAGCGACTTCGGCGGCTACGTGATGGGCTCCGCGGCGTTCGGCGAGCTGGGTCCCTTGATCCTCGCCCCCATTTTGCTGGCCCATGTGCACGAGCATCTGCATCAGACATTGCTCGTCATGCTGTTCCTACTGGCGGCTCTCGGCGCGGCATGGCTGGCGAAGGGCGCGCGTTCGAACGGCCTGCCGCTCATCGTCGCCCGATCGATGAGCGACGCCGCGGCCTTGCCGCTGCGGATAGCGATCGTGGCGCTCCTCGGTTTCGTCTCTCTCGCCAGCGAGCTCGGCATGGAGGTCGCGCTCGGCGCTTACACGGCCGGCGTCGTCGTCGCCGCCCTCGTTCGCAACACTCCGGCGCAGCCGCTCCAGGGCCAGCTGAGTGCGATGGGCTCCGGATTTCTCGTTCCCTTGTTCTTCGTCACAAGCGGCATGGAGCTCGACCTCATCCACCTCGTGACAAGCCCGGGCGGTCTGTTTCGGCTCTTTCTGTTCTTGTTCGGCTTTCTCTTCGTCCGCGGCGCACCGGTCTTTCTCTACAGACATGCGCTCCCTCAAGGAGACTTGACGCCGCTCGGACTCCTCTCCGCGACGACGCTGGGGCTCGTTGTCGCCATCACTTTCTTGGGCGTGCGCACGGGCCATATGGCGCAGGAGAACGCTTCCGCCCTCGTGGGCGCGGCGGTGCTGACGGTCGCCATCTTCCCCACCTTGGCGACATGGCTGCGCGCGAAGCCTGAAGAGGCTCGGCCCGATCGTGGCCTCACATCCGCGCTTTGCCAATTCGGCGATCAGCTCTCGGCCCAATATGGACGGCTCGCGACGCTCATCGCGTCGAGTAGGATAAGAAAGTCGTAAGACAAACGAATTTTCGCAAAAATTGACGGACCTTTGCGATCAGATTTCGCTCCCGCTTCCTGGTCTGGAGGGAGAAGCGCGCTAGGCCCGCGCCGAGCCGGTCCTGGAAAACCCCGCCGAAGAGCCCATTTACATGCCCGCTGGCTCGGGGCTGGCGCCCCCGGAAATGGAGACTCGAAAATGAACAAGCGACTGGCGATCGCTTTGACGGCGGCGGCGCTCTTGCTGCCGCAGCTCCCACGCGCGGCGTTCGCGGAGGAGGGGCACGGCGGCTGGAAAATCTCGGAAGAGGACAGAAGCGCGTTTCTGGACGCCCGCGTCGCCGCGCTGAAGGCCGGGCTGAAGCTCACGCCGGCTCAGGAAAAAAATTGGCCGCCGGTGGAAGCCGCCTTCCGCGAGCTCTCAAAGGCGAAAGCCGCGCGAAAGGCGGAATGGCATGAGAAATACAAGGAGCAGGAGGGCCGCCACAACATGATCGAGGGCCTTCAGTTCCATGCGAAAACGATGGAAATCGTGGGCGAGGATCTTCGCAAGCTCGCGGACGCGGCGAAGCCGCTCTACGACAGCCTGGACGACGCCCAAAAGCGCCGCCTCGTCATTCTCGTGCATCATATGCACCATCATGAGCACATGGGTCATTGGGGGGGCGAGCACGGGGGCGATCACGAAGACTAGAGCGAGCTCCGCAAAAGTTGACAGACGTTTGCGATCAGAACCTGCTCCAGCTTCTTGATCTGGCGCGATTTCTCGTCGCTCGAACGATTCCGTTCGACGCACAAGCGCGCTAGCGCTCGAGCACGTTCCCAAAAAGCGCGACGCGGTTTTTGGAAAAGAACGTGATCAGTCAACGGGATATGAAAAGGTGAGACGCGGCGCCCTTTCGACGAAAAGGGCGCCGGTCCTAGCGCTTACCAGCCCCAGCCCGGGTAGCCGTAATATCGGGGGTATCCATAGTAGTAATGCGGTTGACTTGCGGCGGCGACTCCCGCCGCCGCCAGGCCGAGCGCCGCGCCTGCAAAGATCGCTCCGCTCGGGTCGTAGCGATAACCGTAGCGCCGATAGTAGCGGCGATAAACATACTCGATGGAATCGGGGAGCCTCACGCTCGCTTGGTTTGGGACGCTCGCTGGCGCGGCGAGAACATCGGCTGGGGCTGCAAGACCTGAAGCCGCCACGCAGAGCGCTCCACAAAGAGCCGATTTAATGTTTCCATGCATCCTGGCGCCTCTTCTGTTTTAGAGCGTGCGCGCCGTCGTCGAAGTTCGACACCTTGAGCGCCACGATTGGTAAAATAGCGCGCTGGCGGCCGGCGTCGAGTCACCGGCGCGAGCATCCGGCGGGACAGAGCGTAAGACCGCCATCCGACTTCATCGGCGCCGCCGTCCTGGGGCGAAGCTTAAAATCAGTGAAGGCGAACGAAATGGACATCGACAGCCAAACTATTCAAGCCGGCGCGGCCGTTATCCAGGCCAGCGCCGCGCTGCTTTTTTTCTGGTCGGTCAGGCGCGAACGACGGCTGAGGGAGCAAGACCGGAGGGACCGGGTCATCGCCGGACTTCGCGGCATGTGGGTCCAAATTTATGTCAACTCTGGCCATGCGGAGATGACCCATGAGGAGCTGGCGGGCTTCTATACCCCGCGACAAATCGAGTTCTTCAATAAGAAACTCGAAGAACTCGGGGAAACCTGGCGATACCCCTTCAAGCGGGTGTGACGGGGCGCGCCTGACGAGACTGTGTCGCGGCGGCCATGCGCCGCGCCGATCAAGGCGCGAAAGCCAGCTCGGCGCCGCCTTCGATCATGAACCGCTGGTTGCGCGGATCATCGGGAGAGCCGCCGAGCGCAACGGGCTTTCGGCGGCAGGAGGCGACGGCTTGGGCTCGGCCCCGTCCGGCGGCCACCGCGACTTCGTCCCAGTTTAGACATAGAAGAGCCACAATTGCAGTTTTTGCTCTTCGGCGACCTTCCCGCTTTTAGACCCGACTTGAACAGTGATCGCGGGTCAGGCGCTTGTAAGCCATTGATATTACGTGTTTGGAGCCGGATTTTTTCGAAAATGTAGTGCCACGTTTGCCTGGTTTTTGGGCTTTTCATCGACCTACGAATTTGATTCCGTGGTGCTCTCTCCTGCGAGGGCCGCCATGTTCTTCCGCCTCAAGAAGTCCGGCGAACGCGCTTACGTGCAGATCGTCGAGAACAAGCGCATCGACGGCGCCGTGCGCCAGAGTGTCGTCGCCACGCTCGGCCGCGCCGACGAGCTCGAAGCCTCCGGCGCGCTCGCCTCGCTGCTCGCCTCGGGCGCCAAGCTCACCGACCAGGTGATGCTGATCACCGCCCTCGATCAAGACGAGGGCGGCGCGGTGTCGGCCTCGGCCAAGCGCCTCGGCGGCCCGCTGCTGTTTGGCAAAATCTGGGAGAGGCTGGGCGTCCCTGAGGTTCTCAGCGATTTGCTCGCTGACCGCGCCTTCGAGTTCTCCGTCGAGCGCGCCGTGTTCGTTTCGACGCTGCATCGCCTCTTCGTCTCGGGCTCCGATCGCGACGGCGCGTCTTGGATGCAGGACTACGACATCGCCGGCGCGGCGGGGCTCGATCTGCATCATTTCTATCGCGCCATGGCTTGGCTCGGCGAGGAGATGGAGGAGAAGGCCGATGACGCGCGCGCGCCGCGCTGCGTCAAGGATGCGATCGAGGAGAGGCTGTTCGAGAAAAGGCGCGATCTGTTCTGCGATCTCTCCGCCGTGTTCATGGACACGACCTCGCTCTCTTTTTACGGCGAGGGCGGCGAGACGCTCGGCGAGCGCGGCTACTCCAAAGACTACCGGCCAGATCTCAACCAAATGATCCTGGCCTTGATCGTCGACGGCAAGGGTCGGCCGATCTGCACGGAGATGTGGCCGGGGAACACCGCCGACGTCACGACGCTGCTGCCAGTCGTCGATCGGCTGCGCCGGCGCTTCTCGATTGGACGCGTTTGCGTCGTCGCCGACCGCGGCATGATCTCGGCGGCCACTATCGAGGGGCTGGAGGCGCGCGGGCTCGACTACATCCTCGGCGCCAGAGAGCGCTCCGACGCCATCGTGAGGAAGATGGTGCTCGAGAGCGACACCGCCGCCTTCACGCCGCTCTACATCGAGCGCGAGGCCGGCGAGACGCAGCTCTTCGTCAAGGAGGTCAAGGTCGACGGCAAGCGCTACGTCGTCTGCCGCAATGAGGCGGAGGCCGAGAAGGACCGCAAGGATCGGGAGAAGATCGTCGGCGCCCTCGATGCGCAGCTGAAGAAAGGCGACAAGGCGCTCGTCGGCAACTCCGCCTATCGGCGCTATCTGCGCAGAACGCCAGGGTCCAAGGACAAGCACGCCTTCGAGATCGACGCCGGCAAGCTTGCGGAAGAAGCGCGCTTCGACGGCGTGTTCGTGCTGCGCACGAACGCGAAAGTCACGCCGTTGCAAGCGGTGCTGCGCTATCGCGATTTGCTGCAAGTGGAGGAGCTCTTCCGTCGCACCAAGGCGATCATGCGCACGCGGCCGATCTTCCACTCCTCGGACGCCGCCATCCGCGGCCATGTGTTCTGCTCCTTCCTCGCGCTGGCGATGCAAAAGCATCTCGAGGACCTCATGCGCGAGGCGAAGATCGCGCCCGAGTGGAAGGAGCTGCTGCGCGATCTCGACCGCCTGCAGCAAATCCGCATCCAACATCGTGGCGCCGATTGGCTGGTGCGCACCGACGCCGCGCCTTCGGTGACTGCGCTGTTTCGCGCAGCCCATGTCGCCTTGCCGCCCCGTGCGCGGCAGACCGCGCCGCCAAAACCGCAGGCTCCGCCCGCTCTCGCCAAAAAACGCCGAGGTCGCCCCAAGCGTGGCGCCACGCCGCCTCAAATTTCGCCGCAAATTGCGTAATATCAGAAGCTTATAGAAATCAGGTGTTCAAGTAGGGTCAAGCAACGACCAGTGCTTGGCGGAAGGAACAACGGCTGATGGTAGCTCAGCGTGCGTGACACCTGCGTATTTTGCGCATTCTTCTTGGCTAATCATGGCGCATCCTCCACGCAAATACCCCCGGATGACCGATAGCATATTTCGCCATAATTTTTGTGACGCTTCCGTGAACGGGACAATATCTTGCTGTTGCTGCGGCACGTCGCTGCAAATATTAAGGAGTAGTTAAAAATTATTTAATTCCTGAGTTCGGCCCGCTAGCCCCCTCTCCCCTGGGACATTCGGCTCTGATGCACTCTATCCGCAGGCCGCCCACGTCCCCCGGCCTTGCCGCGCTCTTCGGCTTTTTTCCTCTGGCATCGCAACCAAGTGATGCCGCCTCGAAATCGCGGCGGCGCGCCGTTGGCGCCGCCGAATAGTCCATTAAAATCATAGACAAGTCTCCCAAGGGAGGCCAGCTGAAGGACGTCGCGACCCCGGAGGTAAGGCCGCGGATATGTGCTTCTAGATCGTCGCGGGGCCGCCATCCGAGTCATTGGGCGGCGCCCTTGGCCTTATGGTCTGTGGCTTTAGCCTTGGCTTTGGCCTTGTGGTCTGTGGCTTTAGCCTTGGATTTGGCCTTGTTTCCAGACGGCTTTCCCTGGTCGGCCGATGCGGTTGGCGCCGGGGTGGCCGGAGCGGCGGCCGGCGTTTCGGCGGCTTGCATCGGCGCCGGGGTGGCCAGAGCGGCGGCCGGCGTTTCGGCGGCTTGCATCGGCCCCGCGGGCGCACTTTGAGCTTGAGCGGGGTCGGCTTTGGCGACTTCCGCGGCGGCAGGTTCCAGCGCGGCTGTTGTCAGAGGAGCAGCCGACGACGCGATCGGTGCGGGCGTGTTCGGCGCGTTCTTCGCCGGTTTATAAAGCAAGAAGAGCCCTACGGCTCCGGCGGCGATCACCGTCGCAGCAGCCGCCCAGAAGAAGTTGTCCATTTCGTCCATTTCCTCCCCCCTAGTTTTGCCCTCAGGATGACCAGAGCCGCTGATCTCAAGGGCCGTAAGGAGTGTGAACGCGCCCCTCCGCGAAACTGCGGCGCCGTGAATGGGCGAAGCCCCGCGAACCCGCGTTCGGAAAAAAAAGTCCGGGCGAACCACGCCGAGGAGGAGTCACTAACCGTCAGAACGCCCCACCGGGCGAGCAAGCAAGCCTCCTTCTTGATGGCGTTACGGCTTAACTTGGCGGTCCTCGCTTTGGACAGACCAAGCGCGTTTGGGGGAATAGGGCTCGGAGGAGATTGCTCTACCGACTGCCTGCTGATACATGATGCATCTTGAGGGAGGGGCTGTCAAGCATTACGATGCACCATGTATCGCAGCAAAGAATCAGCGCGCCTCTAACCTCGGAAATTATCCGTGCCGGCAGGATGCTTCTCCGCTGGGACCAGAAGAGTCTCGCCGAGGCGGCGGGCGTCTCGCACGTCACGGTGCGCCGACTTGAAGCTAGGCCCGGGCCTTTGGTGGCGAACCGGTCAACCATCGCTAAGCTCCGCTCAGCCCTCGAATCGGCCGGCATCGTCTTCGTCGAAGAGGACGGCGACGGGCAAGGGCAAGGGGTGAGGCTGAAAAAGGCGCAGTGGCGTCTTGCCCTTGACGGCAATTAGGCCTTCTGCGCGAGCATCGGGCGCATGGGGCGGGGAATTCGGGGCGCTGGCGCGGGGCTGAAACCATGGTGAAGCAGCCTATGGGCGTCGAGCGCAGGCAAAGCGGGTTGCGGCACGGCAATCTCGCGCCGGCCAAGCCTCGGGAATGGAGATCGGCGATCGTGGACGGCGTGGACGTGCAGACAGAATTTCGCGCTATGGGACGAATAGTCGCGCGGAAGCGACCCGAGAGAAAATCGGGCGGCCCGAATGCGCTGCGTTGGCGGTTCGGTCCGGGACTAGGCCGCCTCACGCCGCAGGCGGCAGATCGTCGTCGTAGTTATCCGCCAAAGGAGGGCGGGGGTGGTTGAATGGCGGCCCCATCTGGCAGTTGCGAGCAGGCCCGCGAAAAAGCGGCACCGGCGCGGCTTCCGTCGGCGAAAGCTCCGACTCCACGACCAGGGGCACGAAAGCTGGCCAACGCTTCTCTTGGCGACCGGGGACGCGATAGTTCGTGCTCATGTCAGGCTCCCTTTTTCAAAGACGCAGCTTGAGCAGCAGCCAGGTTTACCCCCAGCTTGGTAAACACCCTCCTAAGGGCACGTTTCGATGCCGTCAGGAGTGGGCATCCACTCCATTAACCACTTCCGTGACAGAATCCGTCCTAATTCCGCCCAATTGACTTCCAAATTTTGATGAATGGCTTCGCAAGCACAACCGTTGGAGCGTGCGATGAACTTGCTCAACGTCAACCGGCTTGCCGGGGAAGTTGTTCATAGAGGCAACTTCGGCTTTCAGGCGACAGACCCCGAGTATCACAAGCGGGAATTTGTTCAGTCAAACGACAGCGCAGCTGTTGCGCTGAAGATGGTATCGGAAGCCGCCGCAGCTATTAGAGACCTTGAAGAGCAATCCGCGCAGGCGGTTGTGCGCGCGCGAGACCATGCCGACTCACTCGTCAACCAGTTGGAGGGTGTCGAAGCGAGAGCCGAGCGCGCCGAAGCGGCGCAACGAGAGGCTGAAGCGGCAGTGGAGGAATTATCCGCAGCGCTGGCGCGGACCCGCTCCGATCTCGACACCGCGCGGCGACAGCTGGGGAACAAGGGTGAACAATTGTCCGCGGCCGAAGAGCGCGTCCGCCTGACCGAAGCAGAGGCGAGAGCGGCCCAACAGCGGGCGATCGAAGCCAACGCCAAAATCGAGCAAATCGTAGAGGCCCTCCGAACTCAGCTCCCGAGCCGCGAGGATTTGTCCGCGCCGGTCTAAACGCCCCTCAGCGCCCATGAAGCTCGCCGCGGCGATGGTCGAGATGGCCAACGCCCACCACCCTCGCGTTCGTTCACCGCTGAACGGCAGAGAGGGGTCAACCTGCGTCGCGAGGCAGTTGTTCGAACGAGTTCCGCTTCTCCCCACATTGCCGCCACGTCACGCGCGTTCGCGCGCATCGGGTTGGCACCAAAAACGGTCATCCGCCTTGAAGGCTCGCTCGCTACTTTTCCCGAGCCCGGCCGGCGCGGTTTGTCACGAAATTCGAGACTTTCTGGACACGCGGCGCGGTCTTTGATCCTTCCGCGCACATGGAATCAGAAACGCAGCTCGTGCGCCAGTTTTTAGAATCATCCAGATACTGTTCCCATAGATGTCATCCCCGGCGAATTTGCGGAGGAAGCTCGGGGCGAGCTGGACCTCTTAGAGTCGGGTGGCGTCGCCCGAAATCTAGATAAGGGCGCAGCCCCCCGCCGAAGACCAGCGGTGGGGAAGCCGGCTTTGATTGGTCTGCACACGAACCCACAGCAACGATCGGGACATTTCACCCAGGATGATGCGGCGTCTGAGGCGCTGCACTGGGAGCCGGCGCAGGCGACCTTCCACCCCCAGCAGCGCGTGGTGGTCCCGGGGGCATTCCGCCCGCACGCGGACCGGGGGGCATTGCGCCGGGATAGGGAGGCGGAGCCATCGCGCCGGGATGTGGAGCCTGGGGCATTCCGCCCGCACGCGGACCGGGGGGCATTGCGCCGGGATAGGGAGACGGAGGCATTGCGCCCGGATGTGGAGCCTGGGGCATGCCGGCCGGGGCGGGCGGCGCTCCGAAAAGATGCGGAGCCGCTGTGCCGTTGTCGCGCGCCGCGCGAGGGTAGGACGACGGCGGCGAAGCGCGGTCGAAATTCGCGCCGGGATGCGGGGAAGCTTGCAACGTATAACCGTTTGTTGCGCCATGCGGGATCGCTACCGGCGGGGCGCCAGCCGAAGCAGGATGTGACGAAATCGGTAGGGTATGATCGTTTGACACGCCGTGAGGGATCGAGGCCGGCAAGGCGCCTGCCGCCGCGGGATGCGGCGGAACCGGCAGGGCGTGATCGTTTGACACGCCATGCGGGACGGCGACCGGCAAGGCGCCCGCCGCCGCGGGATGCGGCGGAACCGGCAGGGCATGATCGTTCGTTGCGCCATGCGGGATCGAGGCCGGCAAGGCGCCTGCCGCCGCGGGATGCGGCGGAACCGGCAGGGCGTGATCGTTTGACACGCCGTGTGGGACGGCGACGGTCGGCGACAGCGCATGGGCGCCCCCGCCGGGCGCGCCTCCATGCGCTTCGGCTCGAGTGACCCCGGGGCTTTTGAAATTCCCTGCCGTCGGCGTCGCGGCGACCGGCGGGACGCCGTGGTTGGCGCTCGCGGTCAAGGATTTGTCCGCGCGAGCGGCTTCGAAATGTTGCGTCTGCGCCGATGTGGGCGCGACGTGCGGCTGGCTCGCGGCGGCGCGCTCGGCCGAGGTGGGCTGCGCAGTCAAGCCGCCCTGCCCGCCGTTGTAGCTGACATTGGTGACGTTCCGATTGACTGTTACGTTGTTGACGTAGACATTGCTGATATTGACGTTATTAATATTGGTGACGGCGCTGTTATAGAAGAAGCTGCCATTTTGCCAATATCCGCCTGCGAATCCGCTGCCGAAATAGCCACAACCGTAATTGACGCCACCGTAAAAGCCGATCGTCGATCCCCAATAGCCCGGGTTGTAGACGTAGTCGGCGCCATTCCATCCCCAATAACCCGGCGTCCACAGCAGTCCGGGCTCGGGCGGCAGCACCCAGGCGCCGGGAACCCAGAAATAGTCATATCCATTCCAGGCCCAGTATCCGGGAACCCACAGATAGCCGTACGCGGG
The DNA here is from genome assembly GCA_963829075.1 of uncultured Alphaproteobacteria bacterium. Lineage (GTDB taxonomy): Bacteria > Pseudomonadota > Alphaproteobacteria > Rhizobiales > Beijerinckiaceae > Methylocystis. The sequence goes on from CAWHHH010000024.1 coordinate 105,566, forward strand.
TATTGGCGGTTGGATATAAACCGGGAGCGGCGGCGGCGGCATGCCGACTGCGATGCTGACGCTGATTTGCGCAAGGCTGGGCGTTGGCGAAGCTAACGGCAGGGCGATCGCCAACCCGAGCGCGACGCCGAGGCAAGCGGATGAATGGTTCATGTCTCCCCCCACTTTCGCCAACCCGGCCTCAAGAGACAGAATCCACGAAACTTATGAAACCGCGATTCGTCTCGGTTTTGGTCTGATGGACAAGTGTGGCGACGTCGTGGCCCCGCCGAACCTACTAATAGCTGTCCCGACTTCCCACGACGGGGAGGAGAGAGACTCAATTCTTGGCGAATACTTCCGCTTGCGTCTCTAGCGTCGACGCTGCGCAGTTTAACCAGTTTCCTCGGGATAGGCCCCGGTTCGGATTCAACTCTCCACCAATTTGCCGCCTTTGACGAGGCCGCGCGGTCCAGAGAGCGCCGCCGGGGCACAGGATGGCGGACGCCCTTCGCAATTGCAAAATGAAGGGCAAAGATGGGGTCATTTTTGAGCCTTTGCAGCTGGCGGCAAAGCGCTACAGTTCGCCCTCGAATTGGTCGGCGTGATCCTCGTCGAAGAAAACGGGGAAGGGCCAGGCGTGAGGTTGAAAAAGGAAAGACCAGCAAATGAGCATTGGGGAACTCAAGCAATTCGAGGATTTGGACGCGGGTCAATGGTTTGTCCTGCCTGATTTAGGTGGTATTGGTTGGGTCATTCAAATAGCCGATGAGAAGAGACCAGTAGTATTCTCATCGTCTGAGGCGAAGACAGTCAGTCCGGCCAGCATTCGAGGCGTATATGCTCCTGAAGTAAAAATTTCCCCTGATTCACTTAGTTTGAGCGAACACTCCCCGCAAGCCGGATCAATCATTTTGGCCCCAAATGGGACTTACATTCAGTTCGCACATAACGGAACACGAATGTTTGCCGATCTCAAGACGGGCACGGTTGGGCAACCAGGTTCGCCAGCAGTTTGGTTTAAAAAATGGTCTCTTTTGGAGAAAAAGCCAACAGTTTATGCGTCGCTCTTGGATTTTGGATCATAGCGCGCGACTGCCGCCGGCCCACGGGGTCGAGTTCATCGCGGAGAACGGCGGCGGGGCGGGCGTGAGGTCGAAGAAGGGGCTTTAAATGATTGAAGGAACCCGGCTGGCTGAAATTGGAGAGCGATAATGGCTAGACGTACATCGGCGAAGCTAGGGGAAGTTTATAGACGCATGGGAGCGGTCTCTGTAGCTGGCGTCATTGGGCGTTTCCAAGATCGCGGCCTAAGCTACAGGACAATCGACGCACTCATTAAAAGCGGATTAGATTTCCCTGAAATGCTTCTGAACAAAACCGACGCCGAGATTTTTATGCTGCCTGGGATTGGCAAAGTGTCTCGCGACGAAATCATGAGATATAAGGAAAAATTCGAGAAACAATAAAAGCAGACGCGCTGCGGCCGCGAAGCAGCGCCGGGGGAGTATCGACCCGGCGCCGCTCATCGCCCTCAGCCCCTCTAGACTGCGGAGACGATGCCGGAAGCGGCGGCTTCCGACAGCCAACTGTCCCCCCGATTTGTCTCAAATTCAAGTCCACTTTTTCCGCGCCCGGCGCAGGTGAAGCACACCGCGTGCGCGCGTAAGGCGTGAAATCGCGGCGGGCAATTCGCCGCGCGGTTAATGAGGGATTCTGTGGGCGCGGCCTTTCCCGCTTCAGCCCTCGTTCATAAATTTGCAGAAGTCCTTTATATTTTGGTCCCCAATCATATAATGACACAATATTGGCGGGGGACTTATGAGCTTGTAATTTATCGCCAACCCATACGCAAATACAATCACAATGAATGCCCCAAATTCAAAGGTCAGGACTAGTGATATATACCACGAATAATCTATAATTCTACTCACGCACAGCTTCACTCTGACTTTCAGGGGCGGGATGATAGGCTCAGACATAATACATGCTCCCCTTGGAGGGGGATCCCCTAGACGCCATTTGCGGCGCCGCAACAAGGACTATCTGGGGCCGAAGAGCCGGTGGGAAACCACCGACGAAGAAAATCCGGCAAATCGGCACTGGTTAGTAATCGGATTTTTCAGCCGCGACGGGGACTTTTGGCGACACCGATTACCCCAATGCGGCGCCATCTGCGGATCGGCAACCACGACCGGTTCGGGTCAACCTGCGCCATGAGCGCATTGTTCGAACGAGTCTGCTCCTCCCCACATTGCCGCCGCGGCAAGCCCATTCTCGCGCTTCGGGTTGGCGCCGACTTGCTTGTCCTGAGTTGGACCCAGCCTTCGCTACGGACCGATCAAAGCTCGCTAACCCTGTCAATCCCAGTTGTTAGGAATCCAGATTGCAGAATGTTGATCGCCGTACGGGTTGGCGCGTCCGTCGAGCGCACAACTTGCGACCCAGGCGCAGACGATGGCATCTAGCATGTCTTCATAGGCTTTAAGATCAACCCCGCGCGCGTCGGGAGGCGGTGCCGGCAAAGCGTTTGCAACGCCGGTAATCTTTGTTTCAAGCAGTGTGATTATTCGGGACCATTCTTGCAGCAGGAGCGTCCTTCGCTCGGCGGCGTCGGAACTTGGCCAGTAGCTGCGAACCTTCGACGCCTTATAGGGCAAACGTTTCGGGGCATTGGCCAACTGCACAAGAGCCGGATGAGGATAGACTTTAATCAGCCCAGGAGTTGAAATCGAGGCTGTCTGCAAGGGATATCCGGCTTGGCCAAATCCATCTTTTAGTTCGTCGCTGATCAATCCAGGGCGATTTCTACTCGGAGTATGCGTTCCGCATTTACGCGCCCCATAAGCTTCTGATACAGCATTATCCGATCGGCGACGGCCTGTAATTGGGCCACGCGCTAGCGGCATATCGATTGCGACGAGATCGACCGCTTGACCGCACAGCGTCTGTGATGAAGAGAGCAACGCCGCTGCGTCAGGGCGCGAACCAGAAGGGCGAGGTTGCGATCGCAGATCGCGCCCCGCTGCTAAAGCATCGTAGTGACAATAGGACGGCGCTACGGCGACCAGCCGCCTAGTCGCTCCCACTTGGGTTGCTAGCGCCACACCGCTCGGCTGCTCCAGCGTCCAAGCTGCGTCAATTCCCAGCACAGCTCGCATTTGACAGCCTCGCGCCGTTTCCCCGATGTCCTGAATATGCCCGGCTGGGGTCACGATCAAAATACTCAATTGGAGCAAAGTCAGCCGGCGTCGATGCGCGCCGAGGCAGCTTCGGGTCAACTGCGACGTGAGCGGTTTGTTTGAACGAGTCCGCTCCTCTCCACTTTGCTGCCGCGAGAAACGCATCCTCAGACAGCAGCTGATCGATTCGTCAGCGATGCAGGCAGTCGACGAGCCAAGCACGGCACGCTCAGCTTCTACCTCATAAAGCTCGCTCGATTGGGCGGCTATCTCGCGAGGGCCGGCGACTTGCCGCCGGGCAGCATCGTTATCTGGCGTGGCCTCTCGCGCCTGACCAACATCGAGATAGGCGCAGAGGTAGGGGGGCGGCCGCAATTGTGGGTAATTGAAAGCGCGACCGTAGGGATACTTTTTAGAAGCCTCCACCTTCGTATCTCTGGCAACTTGATCCGCTAAGCGGGGACCGGACGGATCGTAGCAACATCAACCAGAACAGAAGCGGTCAGAGCTTCGCCTCGTCTGCAAACTCTTTGCGTATGGCACTGACGATTTTCTTGCGCGACTTGGCACGGCTCACTAGTGCTTCGGCCTCGCCGGAACGGTCTAACCAATCAAAGAGCCTTTGCACTGCAAAGCGCGTCGACGTCTCGTCCCGACAGTTGGCGAGCAGAATAAACTGAATTTTCTGGACCGGATCCACGAGATACACGCCGAAGCTAGTTGTAACGACGGTCGCGTCAGGAAAGCCAAGCAGGTCCGTAGCCTGCTTTTCTGTAGCAGCCTTCTGGCATGCGATCAGGTGAACAGGTCCGCACACACGATGCTCATCCGTGATGTAGCGGTGATCCGCTAGGAACGGCTTTCCGACCAGCTCACGAGCGGCGGCTACCGATGCAGCCGCTGGAACGGCATGGGCGAAGAACAGCACTTCCGTTTTGTCAATTCTGACGCGAACGGCGTTCGCCTCCGGGTTCGCGTCCCGCTGCCGTCCTTGGCGCTCCGCAAGCGCATCCAGGCAGGCCGCTTCCATTGCGAGCTTTCGCGCGGGGTAATCGAGCTTGCTCCATTCCAGTGCTTGGCCCAGCGCGTAGCTCTCCTTGCGTAGCAATGTCGCCCCGCTGCGCGCGAGCCGCGCCACGGCCTCGGCCAATGTGTTCCCGACGTTGATGGCGACGTCATCTTTGTTCCCAGCCGGCGCACCGGAAAAGGTCAGCTCACGATGGACGAACCTCTGAAATCGCTTGTCCCTCGGCGTCGAGGCCTTCGAAAGCGGGAGCTGGATCAGATGCGTGCGGTCGCGCCCCGAGAGAAGCGATGCCTCCAATTCTGCGTGGCAGATGCCGACGTCATTCGCTTCGCGAGCCCAACCGGCATCGCCATTGTACAATGCGATGACGATGTGGGCCCGGCGGACCTCGCGCATGCACTCGTCCCAAACGTCGCGCGTCGCCGGCTTGGATGGCTCGACTTCGTTGATCCAGCACTCAAACAGAGGCTGACCGAACAGTCCGGCCGCTTTGATTTCGGCTTGCAGCGATTTTCGCAGTCCGGACAGCGGGAAACTTGGACCGTCGGCGGTGACGTAATCCCTATTACGGCTGGAAATCATAACTCGGATGCGATCCACAGCCATACTTGGCCTCACTGTATCTGATTCTATGCTCGTCTTCGCCCGGTCAACGTGAATTACTTCACAAATATGGTCACCCTGCCGGTTCTGCTCTTGACCTCGTTGTACGTATGCGCAGGGTCGACCTCGCCACTGCCGTTCCATAGCGTGACAAATTCGACCTTATCGATACCGCACGCTAGGGCCGAGTATAGTAGCCAGAGCGTCGCCGCTGTCGCCCTGTGCGTGCGCCAACTCCTTCCCCTGGTCGATACTGACCAGGATTATTGCGCCGGGGCAGCCCACGGCTTCGCGGGCTTTCCGGCCCTCGGCTTCCAGCGTGCTTTCGAGAGCAGCTACACCCGGATGACTCAGGGTGACCTTCTACGCGCCGAGAACTCACGAAAGCTAACTGCTTCAATTCCCGTCGGGAACCCACAAAATCTGGGAACCAATCAGCCGGAGCGGTATTGGCCCCGTCGGGGACTTACTGGCCGGCCCCCATCGGATAACCCAAGCGCGATGTTAGTTCGTAGGCGGCCTTTGGACCAGCGGCTGAGCGCCCGGCGGAGCCGATCAGGCTAGCGCAGAGGGGCGCTTGAGGAATAGCATCGCCGGGGCAGGCGGACTAGATCCCAACGAGGAATGGGGCCGGACTACGTTGGGGGACGGAGCGATGACGGCTCTGGGTCAACTTGCGACGTGACTGGATTGTTCGAACGAGTCCGCTCCTCCCCACATAGAAGCCGCGACGCACGCGTTCTCGCGCTTGGAGCCAGTGCGGACCCGAGTTTGTGCGGGCGCCGAGTTAGGGTCGCGAGTGGGCGCCTCCGAACGCTATGGTCGGGCTGGCTTCGAAGCATTCCCCTTTCGCCGCGGGACTTCGCGACCGAAGTTCGCGCTCGTCGCGCAGGCGTCAAGTTCGCCGGCCCAGACAGCGTCGCGAATTAACGCCAGCTTGTTCGGGAGCTCCTCTATCTGGCCAATCTCAATAGCGTTCTTTCCTGGCGCCATTTCCAGCGGCCTGGTTCCGCGCCGGAGCGTGATAAAAATCGTCCCGTTCTCGTCCTTCCACCACCAGCGAAAGAGGCGCATGGGTTTCTCCCGAAGCTCCTTTTCTCCGCTCGGTCCCTTGACCCAGCGCTTTCGCGTCCGGGTTAACGCCTGACCGACCTCGTCCGCTTTCGCGAGTTCGATCTGAAGCTCCAGCGCCTCGGCGAGGCGTCGACGGAACCGCGCAACTGGCGAGGCGCTCCTCTGTGGCGTCGCGCTCGTTACGCGAAATTGGTCCAAAATGGCCATGCTTAGGCTCCTCCGTGCTCGAGAACAAACCCAGAATACACGGGAGCCGCCCGCAAAGCAAGATAACTGATTGAAAACAGATGTTTATGAGCATTTCTGCGTATCGCAGTAGGTGCGAGAGCTCGACCCGCATGACAGCTCTGCGATCACAAAATGGCCAGGCGCGCAGGCTTGACGCTCTGTGGCAATCGACGAGCGCGTCGAGTTCTTGTCGAAGGAAGCTTGCCCCGTCGATCGGGCCGATTAACGCCCGTCGATTTTCGGCCCCGGCGAGAGCGAAGTCGCTAAGAAGGAGCCGCTGGTCGCCGCCGCCCGCTGGTGTACACTGCAGAGTCACCGCGTATCAAAGGGAATTAATATTCATAAGGCTAAGCTTACGCTAGGCCAACCAACGCCCAGGCGTCGCTTCGGCCCCGGCTTTCAAAAGCGGGTTTAGACAAAATTTGTACACGGGATCCGCTTCAATTATGTAACTTATTGATTTTATTGGCGCTCCCTAGGGGACTCGAACCCCTGTTTTCGCCGTGAGAGGGCGACGTCCTAGACCGCTAGACGAAGGGAGCGGGGGCGGTCTCTATAGCGCCCGGGCTCCGGCGGAGCAAGCGCCAGCGCAGGTCCAGCCGCTCGACGGGTCGCGCGGGGCCGCCTCTAATCCTTGTGTGCGATGGACGCAGGCCTGATCACATTCCTCGCGCCGCTCAGCCTGCTTCTCGGCGCCGGCCTGTTCGTCATTGGACTCTTCTCCGTTTTCGGCCTGCATTTTCTCAAGAGCCAATCGGCCGAACACGCGGCGCTGGCGGGCGGACTGGCGCTGATCGTGCTGGCGGAGCTCCTTCTGGCTGCGAGCGGCACGCGCTTTCTCAACGGTCAGCGCAGCGATCTCCTGGAATGCCGGCTCGAAGCGGAAACCGAGCTGCCGAACGAGCGCCACAAGAACAGCCCTGTCATTCACGCGCGCATCCTGCGCTGCATGGAGGGTTTTGGTTATGAATGGACGACCGGGCAACGGCGCTGCCGCGAGGCGCCGGTCCCGACCAATCCCTTCTGCTACCTGCCGAAGCGGCTCTTCGACCGCGTGATGACCGAGGCGCAGATGATGGCTCAGTGAGAAAACCCCGGCGTCTATCCGCGGCAAATTTTCATTCGAGCCGTTGTATCCGGCGACTCCTGAGCAATATACCCGCGCACGAGGGACGCGCGGCGAGCGTCTCAAGCTCGGCAATGGGAGAAAGAATCATGCAACGACGTCAGTTTTTGATGGGCGCGATGGCTCTTACGCTCGGCCAGGTTATGGCTGTACCGGTCGCGCTCGGCGCCGACGACCACATCGCCCAGGCTATAGATCAGATCAACAGGGCGATTCCCTTCGGAGAGCAGCCTCATCAGAGCTCCTCTTTCGTCCAGCACATCGACAACGCGATCGATCACGCGATGATGGCGGAAAGGACGCATGCGAGCAGGAACGTCAAGAGAGCGATCGCTTCCTTGCGCCGGGCGCGCAGGACCGCTTATGGGACGCACCTGCTGAGTTATTCCCGAAGAGCCGCCACCTATGCGCAGAGGGCGCTTTCTGACTTGCAAAAAGGGTAGCAGCCCTGACGGGCGCCGATTTACGATCCGTCCGCTTCTCCGTGAGGCGGGCGGATTTTTTCGGGCAACTTTTAAAGGCGTGACCGTCGCCGGAAAGCCGTCCGACGACGACGCGCCTGGGACGTTGAACAGCATTTTGAAGCCGGGGGGCTAAAGGAGCGGCCGTGATGCGCTACGCGGTTGTGATCGAGAAGGCCGGCGACACTTTCTCTGCTTATGTGCCCGACCTGCCCGGCTGCATCGCGACGGGCCAATCCCTTGCGGAAACCGAAGCCGAAATTCGCGAGGCGATCCGCTTCCACATGGAAGGCCTCAAAGCGGACGGGCTGCCGATCCCCGAGCCCGCGGCGGTAGCCGAATATGTCGAGGCCTGAGTACCCATCCTTGGACGGCGCCGTGGTTCCTCCTCGGCCCGATCCACGCAATCGCTTGCGGAGGAAGTAACCCGTCACCTCGCCGCAGAGGCGTGGCGTCATTGCGAGCGTAGCGAAGCAATCCAGGAGTTGAGCGCGCAATCTTCGCCGTCTTGGCAGGGCAGACGCGCACTCGTGAGAGCGTTGGAACGGCCTCTGGATTGCTTCGCTGCGCTGGCAATGACGGGCGCGCGCGTCGCCCTCAGTTATCCAAGAAGCTCCTGAGCTTCCTCGACCGCGACGGGTGCTTCAGCTTTCGCAGCGCCTTCGCCTCGATCTGGCGGATGCGCTCGCGCGTCACCGAAAACTGCTGGCCGACTTCTTCCAGCGTATGGTCGGTGTTCATGCCGATGCCGAAGCGCATGCGCAGCACGCGCTCCTCGCGCGGCGTGAGCGAGGCCAGAACGCGCGTCGTCGTCTCGCGCAGATTGGACTGGATCGCCGCCTCGATCGGCAGCACCGCGTTCTTGTCCTCGATGAAATCGCCGAGATGCGAATCCTCCTCGTCGCCGATCGGCGTCTCGAGCGAGATCGGCTCCTTGGCGATTTTTAAGACCTTGCGCACTTTCTCGAGCGGCATGGCGAGCTTTTCCGAGAGTTCCTCGGGCGTCGGCTCGCGGCCGATCTCATGCAGCATCTGGCGCGAGGTGCGCACGATCTTGTTGATCGTCTCGATCATATGCACCGGAATGCGGATCGTTCTCGCCTGGTCGGCGATCGAGCGCGTGATCGCCTGCCTGATCCACCACGTCGCATAGGTCGAGAATTTATAGCCGCGGCGATATTCGAACTTGTCGACCGCCTTCATCAGGCCGATGTTGCCTTCCTGGATGAGGTCCAGGAACTGCAAGCCGCGGTTCGTGTATTTCTTGGCGATCGAGATCACGAGGCGAAGATTCGCTTCGACCATCTCCTTCTTCGCCTGACGCGCCTCGCGCTCGCCCTTTTGCACCATCTGCACGATCTTGCGGAACTCGGAAATCTCGAGCCCCGTCTCGGTCGCGAGCGCATGGATGTCCGAGCGCAGCTCCTTGACGCGATCCTTCTCCTCGGCGACGAAATCCCTCCAGCCCTTGGAGGAGAGCCGCGCGACGCGCGCCACCCATTTGGGGTCGAGCTCCGAGCCGTGGAACTTATCGAAGAAATCGTCGCGCGTGACGCCATGCGCGTCGGCGAGGCGAAAGAGCTTCGTCTCGAAGCTGATCAGCCGCTTGTTGATGTCGTAGAGCTGCTCGACCAGCGCCTCAATGCGGTTCTGGTTCAACGAGAGCGACTTCACGTCGGCGACGATCTCTTTCTTGAGCGTCTTATATTTGCGCTCCTGCGCCGGCGTCAGCGTCTCGTTCTTCAGGCGGTTCTCGACGTTTTGATCCTGCAGGCGGCGCAGCTTCTTGTAAGCATCCGCGACGCGCGCAAAAGTTTCGAGGACCTTGGGCTTGAGCTCCGTCTCCATCGCCGAAAGCGACAGGGAATTTTCGAGGTCGTCGTCATCCTCGAAGCTCTCCGCGCCGGCAGGGGGTTCTTCCTCGAGGCTTGCGGGCGGCGTGCGCGGCGCCGTGGCGGGGGCGAGCGCCGGCCCGCCGACGGCCGCTTCGCCGGGAGTCTTGCTGGCTGCCGACTTGCCCTCGGGCCCGGCGTAGGTGGCTTCGAGATCGATGATGTCGCGCAGCAGAACCTTGCCGGCCTCGAGCTCCTCGCGCCAGATGATGATGGCCTGGAACGTCAGCGGGCTTTCGCAAAGGCCGGCGATCATCGCCTCGCGTCCGGCCTCGATGCGCTTGGCGATGGCGATCTCGCCCTCGCGCGACAAGAGCTCGACCGAGCCCATCTCGCGCAGATACATGCGGACGGGGTCGTCGGTGCGGTCGGCGGGCTCGGAGGTTTTGGTCGCGACGGCCGTGGAACGCGGCGCCTCGACGAGTTCCCCGCCCTCCGGCTCGTCCGCCTCCTGCTCCTGGGCTTCCTCTTCCTGGTCCTCGTTATCGCCTTCCGAGACGGTGATGCCCATCTCCGAAAGCATGGAATAGACGTCCTCGATCTGATCCGACGAGACCTCCTCGGAGGGAAGAACGGCGTTCAGCTCGCTATAAGTGACGAAGCCGCGCTTCTTGGCGAGCTTGATCATCCGCTTCACGGCGGCGTCGTTCAGGTCGAGCAAGGGGCCGTCCATCGTCTCCACGCTGGGGGCGCCTTCCGCTTCGACCTTTTCCTCGTCTTTTTTGACCATGAATTGCAGCTCCAAAGGAGTGAGCGACAGGAACTCCCGCCAACGCGGCCGTTCCAGCCCCCCTTCTCTTCTGTGAGGGCGCTCCGTGCGGGGCTGATCCCACCCGGGATAGACGCGACCCCCAAAACCCCGGGCGTCGCCCGAACCTTGCGACGAAAGCCCTCCCGGGCGACGAAAGCCTCCCCGCCCGCCGATTCGGCGAAGCTAGGCTGATGGGCCGCGGCTTAACGCGGTCTTAACCATCCCTGCCCTGCAGAGAATTTAGAGCGCTCGGCTCATGCGCCCCGACATGGAGCCAAAACCCTCGAGCGAGGCTTCGGTTCCATCGATGGCTGATAGTTGCGCGCGGATTTCCGCTAGCCGCGCCTGATCCTCCTCGCAAGGGTCGTCGGCGAGACGCCTCTCGACGGCGCGCAACTCCCTATTTAGCGTGGAAACCTTGCGATGCAAGCTCAAAACCTGCGTGAGACTCACTGCCGCATCAGCCGCCGCCGCCCCCTTGCGCACGCTCCATAGATTGGCGTGCGCGGCCATGCCTTCAAGCCGCGCCAGAAACGCGCCAAGCCCTGCTTTTTCAATCTCTTCCTCGAGCGGCGGGCCGGCCTCCGGCTCCCCCGAGCCGCGGCTCGTCGCGACCTCGACGAGGAGCTGCTGCAAAGCTCGGGCCTCCCGCGACTCGAACTCGACGGCGACGAGATCCTCGAGATATTCGGCGATCAGCGACGGGTGATTGACGAAGATCAACAGCAGCACACATTCGCGCGGCGAGATCGGGGATTTCACGCCGCGAAACAAGGGCGAGCCGGCGAGCGCCGCGCCGACGTTTACGGCCGCCCCTCCTGAACCCCCGGCGGCGGACCGCCGGAAACCCTCCGAACGACGGCGAAAAGCCGGGGCGAAGCGGCGGTCTCGCCCTTCGAGAAGCTGGCGCAGCCGCTGATCGAGCTCCCTCTCGTAATGGCGGCGCAGCGAAGGGTCGCGGATTTGGCTCGAAAGCTCTCGGAAGCGGCGCTCCAGTCCAGCTCGCCGTTCGGGCGTCTCCAACGCTTTGCCCTCGGTCTCGCGTCGCCAGAGCATCTCGACGAGCGGCAGCGGCGCGCGCAACGCCTCGGCGACAGCAGCAGGGCCGCCGGAACGCAGCAGCTCGTCGGGGTCCTGCCCGCCGGGCAGCAGCACGAAACGCAAGCTCTTTCCCGCCTCGATCAAGGGCAGCGCCGTGTCGATCGCGCGATCGGCCGCTTTGAGGCCGGCCTTGTCGCCGTCGAAGCACAGAATCGGCTCTTCCGCCATGCGCCATAAGAGGCCGCATTGCTCTGCCGTGAGCGCCGTGCCCAGCGGAGCGACGCAATGGGGAAAGCCCGCCTCGGCCATGGCGATCACGTCGATATAGCCTTCGACGGCGATCACCGTCCCGGCCTCATGCGCGGCCTTGCGGGCGTTGTGGAGGTTGTAGAGCGTAAAGCCCTTGTGGAAGAGCTCGGTCTCCGGGGAGTTCAGATATTTGGCCTGGGCGTCCTTGGCGAGCGCGCGCCCTCCGAAGGCGATCGGGGCGCCGGCGCGGTCGCAGATCGGGAACATGACCCGGTCGCGGAAGCGGTCGTAGGGGACCGTCACGTCCTCGCCGTGGATCAGGAGTCCCGCCTCGATCATCGTCTCGACCGAGGCGCCCTTGGCGGCCAGCGCGTCGCGCAGATCATGGCGGCCGGGCGCGGCGTAGCCGAGGCGAAACTGCGCCTGCGCGGCCGGCGAAATCTCGCGCCGCGCGAGATAATCGCGCGCCTCCCGCCCCTGCGGGCCGCGAAGCTGCTTCTGGAAATGCTCGGCGGCCCATTCGAGGACCTCGGTGAGCGTCGCGCGCTTCTTGTCCTTCTCGCGCTCTTCGGCCGTCTCGACCGGCATGGGCAGGCCCGCCATGGCGGCGAGCCGCGCCACGGCCTCGGGAAAGGAAATTCCTTCCGTCTCCATCAGAAAGGTGAAGCCGTCGCCATGCTTGCCGGAGGAGAAGTCGTGGAAGAAGCCCTTGGGGTCGTTGACGTAGAAGGAGGGCGTCTTCTCGGCGTTGAAGGGCGAGAGCCCGCGCCATTCGCGCCCCTGCTTCTTGATCGCGACCTTTTGGCGCACGACCTCCGAGACGGGCACGCGCGCCCGGATTTCGTCGAGGAAGGAGGGGGAGAATCTCATGGGCGAGCGCTTAGGCCATCTTACCCGCGCTGGCCCGCCGTCTCCAGGCGAAAGCGGCTCGGCGCCCGTAATCCACACGCCGGGCAATCGCGTGAACCACCCTTGCCTATCCGGTTAGGACAGACACCCACTACATATAGGGAGGCCGTAGCCATTCTTCCTTCGGCGGCAATGCGCCATGAGCAGCCATTCGGCGAACCGCCACGGAATGCTCCAGTAGAGAACATCGACTGTCGCTGTCTGCTCGGGGCGCGTTTCCATCCAGAGTTCGATATTCAACCAACTGGAAGTTCATCTTTTCTTATGGGCGCAGCGAGCGGCGGCTCGGCTTTGCCGGGGGCGGCGTATTGAACGGAGATGCTCCCACGCGTAACGTAGCCGCAAGCAAAAAGGCCAGACGCTGCGAAGGCGGCGCCATCGAATTTCCTCTTCGCGAAGGCCCGAGGCCGAGACTCGCGTGTGAGTTCGACGAAGGCAACAAAACGAAGCAACGACACTATGTTATTATCGCTTGGCTCGAGCGATCGCGGCTCCATCAGCCATGCCGAAGCGGCGCGAGGAGTGATTATGGATAACGCTGCTATAGAGGAGCTTCTCACCGACGACGAAATCAACGGGAGACTTCGTCAGCGCATGGGACGCCTCCATGCGCGTCAAAGGCTCGGGATCGAACGCGATCACGCAACTCAAGTCTTTGGCCAGGGTTTGAACTTTTTCCATATCGAGAATTTTCCGTTTTCACAGGGTCTCATCACCACCATACTCAAGCTGACGGGCCTCTACTGGATTGGGCGGCGAAACGCTGCGCGTGTGCGAGTTAGGACGAATGACGTCGTCTCGACGCGATTGCCGGCGAGCTTCGATCGGTTCACAATTCTGCAATTGAGCGATCTTCATGTGGATATGAGTCCGCTGGCAATGAAAAACGTCATCGATCTCGTGACAAATCTGAATTTCGATATTTGCGTTATGACCGGCGACTATCGAGCCGAGACTCATGGAGCGCTTAAGCCGTGTCTCGTAGGGATGAGCCGGGTGATCGCCCGCGTGAAGGAGGTTCTGCGGGGGAACGTCTATGGTGTTCTCGGCAATCACGACACTATCCGCATGGTTCCTGATCTCGAGCGCATGGGTCTCACGATGCTGCTCAATGAATGCGTCGTTCTTGAGCGCGAAGGCGACCACATTCACATCGCCGGCATTGACGATGCGCATTTTTACAGGGTCGACAATATCGATAAGGCGGCTGCCGGTATTCCTGACGAAGCCTTCTCTATCTTGCTGTCTCATACTCCCGAGATTTATCGGCAAGCAGCGCACGCCGGATTCGACCTTCTGCTGAGTGGCCACACCCACGGCGGACAGATATGTCTTCCGGGCGGGATCCCGATTACGCTCCACTCCACCCTTCCACGCGCTTTCGGCTCCGGCGCATGGAAATACAGGAACATGGCCGGTTATACGTCGGTCGGCGCTGGTTCGTGCTTTGTGCCGGTACGATTCAATTGTCCTCCTGAAATCACGCTTCACCGACTTCGCCGCGCCGAAAAAACGACCTACTAAATCGCACTCTGCCGCGAGAAACCGACCACGGGGAAAAGCTCTGCCGTCGGCGTCGCTGCCGCGGAATTACCGGTAATGATGATGGTAGTGGTGGCCGTAGCCGTAATGGTGGTGGTGATGGGGGTAGCCAGTGTAGTGAGCCGACGCAGCCACAGGGGCAAAGGCAACAGCCGACGCCAGCAACAGCGCGGCGAGAATTTTCTTCACCATTTTTCTCTCCTTCGTAAAGTGTCCAGCCCGCGGTGCGGGCTGCAAACGTATAGCATCCTCTGCCAACCCATATGAACGAGGGCTGAAGCGAGAATGCGTCGCCGGCGCATGGGTGACGTGCTGCAATCCGGTTTGTCTGCGGTCGACGCCCTTGAGTTTCGAGGCGATCGGCCTCGCGCCGGAAACGCCCTTTCCGGCGATCGCAAAGGCGCGCCGCTTCGTCTGCGGGAATAGGGCGGTGACCGCACAAAAAAACCCGGCCAACGTTAGCCGGGCGGCGTAGTCACCTCTGAGAGGTTTCACGTCAGATAGAGCTGGACTGGACGGCTTCAAGCGGCCAAACGCAAAACGCCCCGCCGCACATCGGGGCGGGCGCGAAAGCAAGGGGCGCAAGCATCAGCAAGCCTCAAAGATTCGCCTCAGCATCGGCGGCCCGCCAACCATCGCCCAGCCCTTCCCCGAGCGTCCGCGTCGCATGTGGCGCAAGACCTATGCGAGGCTCAAAGAGAAGGCGGAGCGATACGAGCGCGACCTTCGGGGAACCCGCTTGGAAGGGAAAGCGGCGGATTATTCCAGGTTCTCCTTTTTCTGAAGACGTGGAGAGTGTGGAGAGTTCCGTCGAGGCTCGGTCGCCTCGCGAAGGGCACAGAAGCGCCAAAAACAACCCTTCACTCACGACGCTTGGCCGCTACGTTGCTCCGCCTGGATGGCGCGGCTTGTCACGAATTCAAGAATTTTGATTTGCGCAGATTCCTCTGAGAAATAAGGGGAACAACGCGTTTTTAGCGTTGCATGTGGGCGGGCGACGCCCGTTTCGCGAAAGTGTCAATTGCGGAACGTGAATTTCCGTATTTTAGTAGTCTTCGAAGGTCGAAATCCCCTTTCCGGCCGACATGCCTTGCCCACCGCTTGAACGCTCACGGCGAGGGCTTGATCTTGTCGAAAATCCCGAACAAGCAGCACCCTTGCGCCTGAATCGGGGGCGTCTGGCGAATCCGGATCCATATACTCAATGCCCAGGAGGATCTTGCTCCAAAGAGAGAGACAACAGAATCCGCGTCTGAAGTTGAAAGTCGCATGAACGCTGCGATCCGCCAGGTCGCCTCGCACTCCACAGCAAAATCTGCGATCAGGAGGGCCTGCTACAGCGGTCTTTCGACTTCACATAAAGAGCAACTACGATGAAGAGAAGCAACCCGTCTATCACCAACAAGTCGAATAAAAACAGGTTTTGGCAACGACGAAATTCTTCTCATGAGCTCAGTCCGCCCACCGAATTGGTTGGCGCGCTAGAGCTATTTACAAAAACACTAGCCCTATCATCTACTGTAGCCGCATCGATTGCGCTTTCATATGGAATAGGTTTTTTCAATGAACTAGGAACGGCTTCATTCACCTTTTTCACGTTTCAGGAACATATAATATTCGTGATAAAAAACCTTCCGCACGGTGTCGCTATAGCATGTATAGCATACGTAAATTTTCATTTTCTTAAGAAATTTAGAAATGCGTTAATAGCATCGAGCACGCAAGAATGGTATAAACTTGTTCCATTTGCATATATAATAGCTATTGCGTTGTTTTTACTATTGACTCACAAATATAAATCCTTTATTCTAGGGTGGTTAGGCCATTATGGACATTTTGACGTGCTATCGCGAAGATATTTTGAACTCGTCCAGAGTGCTACGTTGCAGCCTCTTCTTCATATTATTGTTTTCTTTTCTATTTCTTCATACTTTATTGCCGGGATCATTCGTAATGAGCGGCATTCAGAGAATCGCCAAATTTATATTTTCATTGTGAGTTCTTATATGATTGCGCTTGTCTCGGGATACTATTACGGAGTTACGAAGGCGGCTACTTACAGGTCTGGAAAACCTCTCGGAATATCCCAGACATTGATCACAAGCGAATCCGTTAAAATAATGCCTGTGGTTGCGGTTATCTCCGGAGAGAAAGGCGTTCTGCTTTACCAGATAAATGAGAAAACATTCATATTTCTAAAATGGCAATATATCAAGGAGATAATCACTAATGAGTAAAAATGTCGCGTCTATTCTTTATATACTGCTTCTGTTAAGCGCGAGTCATATGTCAGGCTTTTTTGCTCGGCGTATAGACCGCGGCGGTTCGCTCTCGGATAAGGGTTCTTCCGAATACATCGTTTGCACCGAAGATGTGAAGAGAAGTAGAGACGATGCTGGGTCTTGACAGGAGCAATGGGAAGGTCTGCTTCGGGTCATTTTGTAGCCTTCCCGAAGGAAGGAATGCCGCGCTACGCCGAAGCAGGCTTCTATGACTTGCATGAGCCTGACGGGACGTGGCTCGAAAGCGCGGGGCGGATTAATCCAGGTTCTCGTTTTTCGAGCGATTTAGGGGGCTCGCCTTGCACAGGAACGCGCCAGCAAGCCGCGCGCCTTGGTCCACACGCCCGCGAGGACGAAGAAGGCCAGACTGAGCAGGCCCGCGCCAGGAAGGCGAGTCCGCTCCTCCCCACAACGCCGCCGCGACACGGGCGTTCTCGCGCTTCGGCTTCGCGCCAACCTGCGCCGCGAGGCCATTGTTCAAACACGTCTGCTCGTTCCCACTTCGCCGCCGCGACACGCGCGTTCTCGCGCTTCGGGTTAGCGCCAATTGCCGACATCTTGCAATTGATTGCGGGACTGCGGCCGCTGCCTCGTATAGCGACCATGTTGTTTGATTGTCATGCGCTATGCGTCGCGATGGAGGGAAACGCAACGTCACTTCGACGCTCGGCAAAGCGTCCGCTCGTCCGACACCCCGTCCGAATTGCCCCGCGTCGGTTCAGCCTTGCGAAAAATGCCAAACCGTTGCACATTTAGGCGGGAAGAGAGGGTTATTTGGCGAATGCCGGCTAATGAGGTAGGCAGGTCGGAGGGAAGGCTCCGGTTTGTTAAAAACCCTAAATCTAGGCATTGTTGCTCAGAGCCGTCAGCTATCCGATGAATGTCGGATTAAAGTCCTCGCGGAGATAAATAAAAGCGACAAGCCAGCTCTTAAAGGGTCTTTACATGAAAGTGTTCTTAAGCTGGTCAAATCATATAAGCCAAAAGGTCGCAAGCGCTTTAGCTGACTGGCTTCCTTACGTCATACAAGCCGTTCATACATTCGTATCATCCAGTGACATAAGCAAAGGAGCGCGATGGCAAGATGAGCTTGTGGATCAGCTTAAGCAAGCGCACTACGGCATTATATGTTTGACCCCGCATAATATTAGCTCTCGGTGGGCAAATTTCGAAGCAGGAGCCATATCAAACGCCATCGATCATTCATGCGTTTCGCCATTCCTGTTTCATGTCAAGAGCGGAACACTCACCGGGCCTTTTCAACAATTTCAAGCAACAGTTTACGGTGACAATGAAAGCTTCAACAAGGAAGAGGTTTTTAAATTAGTAACTAGTATAAATAGAGCATTGCAACCCGAACAAGAGGTGCCGCACGAGCGCCTCAGAAAACAGTTTGAGGTATGGTGGCCTGCCCTAAGAACTCTTTCGAAGACATCGTGAAAGGATCGGAAATCGAATGCGCCCCAGACCTACCATCTCTCTATTTTTGGGAAGATATTTTAGCGTGGCAAGCTAAACCTGATTGCGCATTTGTTTTGATTGTCGGGTCAAGTTTTTTCAAGTTCGCTTTAGATTCGGACGTAGAAGGTATTATTCAAAATAATCTCAAAAGAGGAGTTAAATATACGTTCCTCATTCCAGAATCCAGCGATAACATGGGGGACGTCGAGAGATTTTGGGCTCGTTATAGGACTTATTCCCAAATTACTACTATTTATCCAATTAAAACAGAGGAGTATGACTCCATTGCCCCCACGAATTATATTATATTGAATCCAGACGGTGACACTTCTCTGCCGAGAGTGTTTTTTGAGTTGCCAATAGAATCGCGCGAGTCACAAGAGAAATACTGGGTAAAAGTGGAGGATCAAGCTGCAACGAAATTGAGCGATCGCTTTCATAAGGCGATGACAAAGGAAGCCGCTCCTCCGGCCGCTTTCCCTATCAAAGCCGGCTCGTGACCGCGCAGCCGAACTCCGGGAAGACGAAAGGGCGGCAGTCGCAGCTCCGCGACGAGCCAACGGCGGGCTAGGGGTCAACTTCGCCCGTCCGGCCTTGCCAGGAGCGCGTCCGCTCGTCCCCACATAGCCGCAGGAACGGACGCATTCTCACGCGGCAGTGAAGCGCCATTGCGGCAAATTGCCACCAGGATCAATCGTTAACAAATCATTAACCTTAAGCTCATTTTAATACGGTGCGACTCACCTTCAAGGGTGATTTGAGAGGGAGGCTAGGATGGCCGATCTACTTGAACTTCGTGCCAGCAAGCTGGCTCTGATGGCATGCCATTTTCGACAATTGGCCGATGGCTATCTAGCCCCTGCTGTCAGCGCAAAAATCAACGAAGTCGCAGACGAATACGATGAAGAAGTGCTACGTATAGAGCGAGAATGCCGAGGAAAAAGATTTTGTCCCTGCGACTTCAATGGCCTCTGCAGAGGCTATAGCTTGACACGCATCCACTGAAGGACCGCATGGAATTAGAGCAGGGGCGGTCTCACCGCCAGCGCAAAGCGGTATGACGACATCGGCGAACTGGCTTCGGTCTACCGCTCGAACTGGATCATCAGCTTAAGCGCCACGCCCAATCTCATTGTGGCTTCGCGCCGAAGCCAGCGCCAAATGGTTTCCCTTGCAATTTCATCGACTATCATTTTGCCTGCCCGAGCTCTTCGAGGGGGCGGCAGAGACTGGAAGCCACAGCCAATTATTGCAAGGTGCGCAATGCGCCTTGCGCCGCCGGTTCCTGGCGTTAGCTCCGTTCTGTTTTAACCGGTGATCGAGAACTCTCAGCGGAACTTCCGTTGAGGGTCAAACTGCGCCGTGAGCGAACTCTTCGAGCGAGTCCGCTTACGCTCGGAAAGCCGCCCCAGCGTGCGTCCACGGGAGCGTGACTCTTGCGCTCGCCGAATCGCATCCCCCTCGCGCTCGGCGGCGCACCGTCCGATCCTCGGAACCTCGAATTGCAGCCATGCCCGACTTGAACAGTGATCGCGGGTCAGGCGCTTGTAAGCCATTGATATTACGTGTTTGGAGCCGGATTTTTTCGAAAATGTAGTGCCACGTTTGCCTGGTTTTTGGGCTTTTCATCGACCTACAGAATCTGATTCCGTGGTGCTCTCTCCTGCGAGGGCCGCCATGTTCTTCCGCCTCAAGAAGTCCGGCGAACGCGCTTACGTGCAGATCGTCGAGAACAAGCGCATCGACGGCGCCGTGCGCCAGAGTGTCGTCGCCACGCTCGGCCGCGCCGACGAGCTCGAAGCCTCCGGCGCGCTCGCCTCGCTGCTCGCCTCGGGCGCCAAGCTCACCGACCAGGTGATGCTGATCACCGCCCTCGATCAAGACGAGGGCGGCGCGGTGTCGGCCTCGGCCAAGCGCCTCGGCGGCCCGCTGCTGTTTGGCAAAATCTGGGAGAGGCTGGGCGTCCCTGAGGTTCTCAGCGATTTGCTCGCTGACCGCGCCTTCGAGTTCTCCGTCGAGCGCGCCGTGTTCGTTTCGACGCTGCATCGCCTCTTCGTCTCGGGCTCCGATCGCGACGGCGCGTCTTGGATGCAGGACTACGACATCGCCGGCGCGGCGGGGCTCGATCTGCATCATTTCTATCGCGCCATGGCTTGGCTCGGCGAGGAGATGGAGGAGAAGGCCGATGACGCGCGCGCGCCGCGCTGCGTCAAGGATGCGATCGAGGAGAGGCTGTTCGAGAAAAGGCGCGATCTGTTCTGCGATCTCTCCGCCGTGTTCATGGACACGACCTCGCTCTCTTTTTACGGCGAGGGCGGCGAGACGCTCGGCGAGCGCGGCTACTCCAAAGACTACCGGCCAGATCTCAACCAAATGATCCTGGCCTTGATCGTCGACGGCAAGGGTCGGCCGATCTGCACGGAGATGTGGCCGGGGAACACCGCCGACGTCACGACGCTGCTGCCAGTCGTCGATCGGCTGCGCCGGCGCTTCTCGATGGGACGCGTTTGCGTCGTCGCCGACCGCGGCATGATCTCGGCGGCCACTATCGAGGGGCTGGAGGCGCGCGGGCTCGACTACATCCTCGGCGCCAGAGAGCGCTCCGACGCCATCGTGAGAAGATGGTGCTCGAGAGCGACACCGCCGCCTTCACGCCGCTCTACATCGAGCGCGAGGCCGGCGAGACGCAGCTCTTCGTCAAGGAGGTCAAGGTCGACGGCAAGCGCTACGTCGTCTGCCGCAATGAGGCGGAGGCCGAGAAGGACCGCAAGGATCGGGAGAAGATCGTCGGCGCCCTCGATGCGCAGCTGAAGAAAGGCGACAAGGCGCTCGTCGGCAACTCCGCCTATCGGCGCTATCTGCGCAGAACGCCAGGGTCCAAGGACAAGCACGCCTTCGAGATCGACGCCGGCAAGCTTGCGGAAGAAGCGCGCTTCGACGGCGTGTTCGTGCTGCGCACGAACGCGAAAGTCACGCCGTTGCAAGCGGTGCTGCGCTATCGCGATTTGCTGCAAGTGGAGGAGCTCTTCCGTCGCACCAAGGCGATCATGCGCACGCGGCCGATCTTCCACTCCTCGGACGCCGCCATCCGCGGCCATGTGTTCTGCTCCTTCCTCGCGCTGGCGATGCAAAAGCATCTCGAGGACCTCATGCGCGAGGCGAAGATCGCGCCCGAGTGGAAGGAGCTGCTGCGCGATCTCGACCGCCTGCAGCAAATCCGCATCCAACATCGTGGCGCCGATTGGCTGGTGCGCACCGACGCCGCGCCTTCGGTGACTGCGCTGTTTCGCGCAGCCCATGTCGCCTTGCCGCCCCGTGCGCGGCAGACCGCGCCGCCAAAACCGCAGGCTCCGCCCGCTCTCGCCAAAAAACGCCGAGGTCGCCCCAAGCGTGGTGCCACGCCGCCTCAAATTTCGCCGCAAATTGCGTAATATCAGAAGCTTATAGAAATCAGGTGTTCAAGTAGGGCCATGGGATGAGGCGACCGAAAAAGACGGGATAGAGACTTGTCTGGCGCGTGCTGTCTGCGCCGGTAGGATCGGACTGGAGGAGGCGCGGCGGCGCATATGGGCCGATTGGCGGCACGCTGGCGCGGGCTGCAAGTCCTGGCAATGATGGGCTGACGTGGTCAAGCCAATCGAGACGAAGACGCTCGCGAGGAATGGGCGAAACTGCCGCTTCGGGAGCGATAGGATTCAAAGGGCAGAGCCGTTCTGCTCGCGAGCTTTCTCGCGATCCATCGTGAATGGCTCAGCGCAGCGCGTCCAAGCCTAAGCGGCGAAGACCGAGAGGAGGGCAAATGGTGGCGCGGGAGAGCGGACCAGCCCTGGCGCAGCATAGGTCAGATGCAATTTCTTTGGAGGTGTGACTTTTCTGCGACAGCCAAAGGCTCGCGGTTGCTCGGAAACGGGCCCTCTCAAGGATGCGCGGAGGCATCGAGGCCTGCCCAGTCTTTGACCGTGCCGGTAATCGAGGCGACGGCCTGCGAGAAGACGTCCGGGTCGGCGTTCGCCTGCGCATCGGCGGCCGAGCGGGGCTTGGCGATCTTCGCGGGCTTCGCCTTCGAATGGCGGTTCGATCGCGGCTCCCGCTCTGCGGATCGGT
Source organism: uncultured Alphaproteobacteria bacterium (assembly GCA_963829075.1). Classification (GTDB taxonomy): domain Bacteria; phylum Pseudomonadota; class Alphaproteobacteria; order Rhizobiales; family Beijerinckiaceae; genus Methylocystis. The sequence continues at coordinate 127,477 of CAWHHH010000024.1, forward strand.
CATCCGACTTGTCGGCCGTGGGCTTTGTCGGCTTATTCGCCGGATTTGTGGGGTTGGCGACGGGAGCCTCGGGCATCGGCGGAGCCGACGCGGGCGCAGGGGGCTCGACGGCGGCCAGCGCCTTCGCGGCCGGAGGCGGCGGCGCGACGGCTGCGGCCTCCGCAGCGGCCGCCGCCTCGTCGCCGTAGGCGGCCTTATCGGCCACACGGGCTTGAGCCGTCGTCTCCGGCAGCACGACTTGCTGGAGCAAGTCCACGGTCTCCTGGGCGCCCTTTAGGTTTGGAAACAGCCTATCGTTTTCCGATGGAGCAGCGTCCTCAGGCGCCGACGCTGGCTTAACGATTGGTTCTGGATGCCGGCGATTGTCCGATCCGGCTGCGACAGAAGGTTTTGCCGTCTTCGCTGTTCGTGCTGCTGATTCCGGCGTCGACGGTGGCGCCACAGCGGCAAGGTTCTGCGGTGACAAAAGCTTTGCTGCGGCTTCGGGCGGCGCCTCTAAAGGAGGAATTGCGCTGTTGAAGAAGGCTGTGAAGAAAGTCTCTCCTTTCTTAGGCTCGAGCGAGGCCATTATGCCGACGGGCTCTCCCTGCATAAAGGTGGGTGTCGGCGGCACCAGAGCGCTAACCGTTTGGTTCTCAGGTCCACTGTCGCCGCGCGGGGCAATGGCCAGTGGCGTCTTCGCTAGCGGTTTCGGCGCATCCCCAGCTTGTTCGCCTGAAAAAGCCGATGACCGGGGGTGGACCAGCGCACCGAAGTGGGTCGGGGCGTCGACGCGAGTCGCGACCTGTGACGACGGCTCGGCCAATTCAGTTTCGGCTTCGGAGGCACCGGCCAAATGGGAGTCGTTGTTCCAGAAAGCTATGCCCGCGCCAAGGCCCGCAAGTCCGACAATGACGACCGCCGCCATGAGGTAGATGCGAGGCAGGGCGTCTCTCCGATCAACGACGCCGAGGGGATCGCAAGCCACAGTTCGCGCCTCTTGGCGCGAAGCCGTAAATTCATCAGTCGAGCCCGGAAGAGCATTTGGTGTCGCGGCTTTCCGTGACACCGCGTTGGGCGTGTGCGGTCGCGCGTTCTTCACCCCGATCTCGGCTTCGATCGCCGCACCATCGGTCCGCAGAAGAGCCTTCAACTCGTCAACGATTGCGCGATCCCGCGGAGCCTCGCCTTTTTGCCGCGCGCTCAATGGGAGCGGGCCTTGCGGTTCGACTACGGACTCGCAGGAACCTTCTCGCTCGGCGAGGAGACGCTCTAATCGGGCGAGAATATCATCTTTGCTTTGCATTGTGACGCCTTCGTAAGGTGAGCGCATTCCCAACTCCTCAACCCTAGAACCCAAGTGCAAAAATCCGTGCTCTTAGAGAAGTCACCCTCAGCCTTGAGAGACTTAGCTTTATTCGAAAGCCATAATTGTGGCTAATATGTGTGGCGACGTAAGCTTATCTTTGTCGTCGTCGGAGACCACGGCATCACACGGGCCGCTCATGCTCTCCGTGCTTGGGGGCTTGCCGAGTTCCTGCGCGACCTCAAAACGCAAAAGCGTCAGCTATTCTGCGAAGCGCTGCTACACGGCCTCGATTAGCTTGAGGTCGTCATCGCCTACCCCCACGCGGTTGACCCCCACGTCGAGACGATCCATTCCCGCAACGCGTCTTCCGGCGTCGGGCGCAACAGCGTCGCCGGACGGTCGCCGCGCAGCCACTCGCGCGCGTCTCGCCAAGCCAAAATAGTCGGCATACGATCGTGATAAGCGCTCAGCCGGCTTTCCCCGTCCATTCATAGAACCCCGCGCCGGGATGATGCAGCGGCGCGACTTGAAGTCCGAGCGGAACATCGGCTTTTCGGCGACGGTCTCGGCGCGCGCATTGAAGGTCGCGGGAAGCTCGTGAAGCGGCTTTTTCCATCAGGAGGGCACACTGCCCATCGCATCGGAACAAGCTCATTGCCGGCCTCGCCTTTCCGAATGACTTGGATCTCAGTTGTCGGCGCGCGGGGCGAGATTGCGCGGTTGCCCGATGAGGTTCGCCAAGCGGTGAAGTTCCGCCCAAGAGAGCCGTTGCGTGAAGCGACCGCACATGGCGTGAGGTTAGTTTTTCACTCGCGCGCCGTCGAGTTGGCTGCGTTGTCGCTTTATTAGGCTAGCCCGAAGTCCCGGCTCGCCGACCAGCCACAAACGTTGCGCGCGCCGATTGAGGACCCGTGCCATCCGTCGTTCCCCTTGCCGGCAACTTGGTCTCGACGCGAATTTTGTGCGCGTCTCGAACAACGATTAGTGGTCGGCGGCGGAAACCAAAAAGCCGCGCGAGGCGAAAAATGCCGCTTGGCTGCAATCCGTTGGCTGCCGTCACAGGCTAAGTCTCAAAAGCACAGCCTGCATAAAGCTGTTGATGCCCCAGAGAACGCCCTGCGCCACGGCACGCCGCACATTCCGGTCTGGGACAAGGGCGAGCGCGAGGACGGCACATTCAGCCGATCGGAGTTCGTCTTTGACCTTGCTCAGGATCAATACGCCTGCCCGGCGGGGAAGATGCTGAAGCAATATCGCCGCAACTTCACGGTCCCGCGCACGGACAGCGCCCGCAACGGCGTTCGTAAATATCGGGCCAGCACGCACGATTGCCAATCCCGCGAACTCAAGGCGCGCTGCTGCCCCAACTCGCCGGCGCGCCGTCTCTTGCGCAGCGTCCATGAAGAGGCCCGCGACTGGCAACACGTCGGAGCGAATTGCGACGGGGGCGAGGCGAATGATGGGCTGCCGGGGCCAATACAATCGAGATCGAGCTGCGGGCGAGGAATGGGCGAAACTGCCGCTCCGCGAGCGTTACGATTGGCACGGGATAGCCGTGACTCTCGCGACCGTAGTTGCAATCGTGCTGGCGGTTTTCGTGTTGCCGCGTCCTGAGGTAGTGACGGCTCAGGCGCCGTCCGGAGTTTCGCTCTCGATCGGTTTTTGAGGCGCAAAATCCGTAATTCACACATCCAGGCTGGAACGAAACAGCACGAGCCGCGTTGTCCCGACTCCTGGGGCTTGGACGAGCCCTCGGCGGAGCCAAAAGATTCAAACGGAGTGAAAAAAATGTCATCGAGATTCCTCTCTGTGGTGGCCGGCGTCGCCCTGGCGGCGAGCGCAACCTCCACGTTCGCTTTCGAGGCGGTTCTGTCCGCGCCGAAGGCGCTGCACGTGCATCCCTGGCATCGGTCGGCGGTGATCGAAGTGCTCCCCGCGACGGCGGCGATCAACATCACTGGCTGCCGTCATGGATGGTGCCAGGCCGCGGCGCCTAACGGCGCTTTGGGCTTCGTCTACACGCCCGTTGTGGTCGGCGTTCCCGCTGCCGGCTGGGGGTGGGGCTGGGGTGCCTGGACCGCGCCGTTCGCTCCGGTCGCGGCGGCGCCGGTCCCGGCTCCTGCGCCGGTCGTCGCCTCTTACTGAGGCTTCGGCGTCTGACGCCGGCAAGCCGCCGACGATAGCGTTAGCGACATTGGGGCCCCGAGGCTGCGGCAGCCGCTTCGGGGCCTTCCTTTTGGTTGCGCCGCTCGGCACACCGCGGCCATGGAGGGCAAGAAGGGCGCGGACGTTGTGGCGCTGCTCGCCTCCACGCTGTGGGACGAAGACCAGTGCCGGCCCCCCTTGTCGGGGTCCCGCGATCCGAGGGCGCACACGGCGTATGCTGCGCGGAGGGCTGAGCCCCGCGCGCCCAAGGGCTCCCGCAACGGCAATTTCATCGACGGCGCGTGGACCGCTGAGGCTCGAGGAGCGCCGCTGGACAAATGGGTGAAGTATACGCGCGATGGCGCAATCGCGTCTCATTGACGCGTGTCCGTAGCGCGTTGCGTTCGGCCGTTTTTCGGGCTAATGTTCGCATTGAACGCGCTGCCGAGCCGTTCTGAATCTCTAGGGTCGCCTCCCGCATTGCGCCGGGATGGCGGCCCTCTCCATTTCGAGGGCGCCATCGTTCAGGCGACCTCCCCTTTCGAAGACCTTCTCGCCGAGCGCAGGACGACGACGCGCGAGCAATCATTACTCGAAGTCGGACTCAATAACGCCGCGGCTCCGAAACTGCCGCCCGCGCGCCAGCGTCGACATGTCGATTCTCTCCGGCTCGAGGATGCGTTGGCGTCTACGCTGCTCGCTCTATGTAGCCCGGCCTAATGACGTTCGGCCCGACTGGCGCGAGCATCGCATGGGGGCCGCGGGTAAAACCAAAAAGCTGCACGAGGTAGAAAATATCGTTTGGCTGCAATCCATTGCTCGGCGCGGCAGGCTGCGCGCCAAAAATGCAGCCTGCGCGAAGATGCTGATGCTTCAGAGAAGGGCCTACGCCACGACACGCCGCAGGCTGTCGCTTTTATCTTGCCTCTCCGTCTCGCCTCTCCGTCTCGCCGTCTCGCGCTCTTCCTAGCGCCTCGCCGGAGGCCCTCCAAGGCCCTACCGTCTCCCGGCAGAACCGCTTGGACAAAAGAGCTATGAGGGCCTTAATAGCGGAATGGATCGCCACGGGATTCGACGATGAAGACCATGTCTTGTCCGTCGCCGGAAGCGAGCGGGACGGGTTCGCCGCCGCCGCCAAAGCTTCTTTTGATAGTTTCGATCACAGAGGGGAGGTCGGCGGGCAGGGCTGTTTAGTTCTCTGCTAATCCGGGCATTCTGAGGAGTGTGTCGATGTCGATCGCGGCGCGCCATCGGGCGTTTTTGATGTTGTCGCAGCCGCTGGCGCGCAGCAGATTGTAGGCGAAGGAGCGCAGGCGGGCGACGATGTCGGGGTTCTTGCGGATGCGCGACGCGTCCTCGGCGAAAGCAACATCGCGCACGTAGTGGCTGCCGTTTTCGATGCGCCAATGGCCTCTGATCCATTCGTTCCAGCTTTCCGGCGGCGAACCGGCGGCCGAGGACACCCAGAAGACGATCTCGGTCGTTTGCTTGCAAAGACCCGTCGCGGGATCGCGCCGGCACACCGTGCGCTCCAGCCGCAGCACGGTTTTTATGAGCCTCTCCCACGGCGTATGGCGAAACCACGCTTTGGCGGGGAAGACTGTCAGCTCGCGCGTCTCCCAGCGATTGCGGCCCTTGGTTTGGCTTTTCGCATAGCCGCTCGGCTTGCGGCCCGCGGAACCGAGCTCGAGCCGGCGTCGCAAGCCGGGCTGATTGTCCTTCACCTGCGTCAGCAGATGATTGCCCGAGGCGATCACGCGTTCGAACAATTTTTTTGGCAATGTTCGGCGTCGAGCGTGAACAGGCAGCCCTTCAGCCCCAGCGCCTCGATCAGTTCCGGCGCGGTCGGAATTTCGTTGCTCTTTTCCGCGACCATCACATGCGCAAGCACGATCCTGTCCGCATGGCGCAGCGCTGACATCATATGCGCGGCCTTGCGGTCGTTGAAGGCGTCGAAACTGCCGCGCAGCGTCTTGCCGTCGACGGCGATGGCGGTCAGCCCCTCCACGGCAGGCGGCGTCGGCATACCTGCGGCATGGCGTCGAAACGCGGCCTCCAACGCCTCTGCGTCGACGCCTTGCAGAATGAGCCGTAGCCCGGTGTAGGACGGCGAATAAGGCAGTTCGAGCCCGAAGGCTTCGTTGAGACGCTGGCGATGGATACGAATGAACTCATGCATCTGCCGATAGGAATTGGCGCCGGCGACCACGGCGAGGATCGCGTAGAGCAGCACCGTGGCCAAGTCGAAGCGCTTGCCTTCCCGGCGACGATGGTCCGGAATGGACCGCAAAACCTCCAATAGCGAGACCGGCATGCGACAACCTCCGATTCGGGTTGTCGCCCATAGATTCACACATCCCGGCCGGCGGGAATCCCCAAACCGCCATCAAAGGTCAGAGAACTGAACAGCCCTGGGGCTGGCATGACGGGGGAAACTCATGCCCGCTCCAGATCAAGCAAACTCTGCCCCCCAGCGCGAGCTATGGAACAAAGGAAGGCTGACGGGTCAAAAGCGTCCGCTGAAACCGCGAGATGTCTGGACAATCCGTGTTCGTTTGCAGCTTGAGGGTCGCAAGCGAGACTTGGCGATGTTCAACCTCGGCATCGATAGCAAGCTCCGGGGCTGCGATCTTGTGCGCTTGCAAGTGAATGATGTCTGTGTCGGCGGCCGAGTGCGGGATCGTGCCGCCGTGGTCCAGAAAAAGACCGGGTTCCCGGTGCAGTTTGAGCTGACGGAACAGACGCGCTCGTCGGTCGAAGGATGGCTGGGTCAGCGACGCGCGAAAGCTTCGCAGTATCTGTTTCCGAGCCGGTTCAAAATCCGGCCACATATTTCGGCCCGGCAATACGCGCGCATCGTGCGCAAATGGGTGACGAGCGCTGGGCTGGACAGCGCCGCCTATGGAACGCATTCGCTGCGTCGCACCAAGGCCTCGCAGATTTATAAGAAAACCGGGAACCTCCGCGCCGTGCAGCTTTTGCTGGGCCACACCAAGCTTGAGAGCACCGTTCGCTACCTCGGAGTCGAGGTCGAAGACGCGCTGACCTTATCAGAGCAGATTGAGCTGTGAGCGCAGCCGCATCGCGACCGTCGATCGTGCGGTCGCAATGCGCCATGCTGTAGCCTTCGCGAACGCCACGGCTGCATGCCGGGCGCAGGATCGCGATGGCCCGCAATGAAGGCAGAGATCGGTCGCTCTGTCATCGTCGCAAGGCGCAAAAGCGCCAATTTTGACCCTTCGGTTGCGCCAAAAGCAGTCGTCGAAACCGGACGGCCGATGCGAGCATACATTCGGAAAGGTCCGCCACGACTGAATTCGGCGAGTGTGGTTCCGGCCACCGCATGGCAAGCTCGCTGTTAGGTTGCGCGCTTGCACCGCCCGCTCGAGCGGCTACAGTCGTGTCCCTTGACTGGGCGATCGGCGAGCCGGTTGCGACATGAATGAGCGTGAAGCCGCGATTGCGGCGCATAGGGGGCGCTTTCCCGAGCGTCGCCGAAGGCGCATAGCCTGCTTTGAGAGCTGCGACTCCGCCCCCTTCGACAAAAACTCCGCACGAAGTTTGCAGCGGGAAGCGCAGATTGAAAGCCGTTCGAATGCAGAAAGCTGGTGGTCGCGGGCCTTGTCGATCGCGCCTTCGCCGTCGCGGGCGCGCACGACACAACCCTAACCGGTACACCTGATTTTCTGTTCGGATCATGCGGTAGGATCACACCGACCAAGCGACGATCGATACGGGTAGATCGTCCGGCCCCAGCGGCAGTTGTAATGGCAACCGCGCACAATCGGCACAACCGGCGCGAGGTAAACGCCGCGGGCCCGGCCTCTGCCCCAGCCGCGACCACGCCGACGGTAGCGGCAAGACCGATCATGAACTAACATTTACCTTGGACCACCAGATCGGGGCGGCCAGTTCGTCGTGAACGATCCGATGTTCGCATCCCGCGAAGCCGATGAACCGGTTCAATTTTGGCCAAAGTCAAGAGAAGGGACGGCGAATGAATCTCGAGGCGCCGCCGGAAGAACCGCGCGGGGGTGGCTCTGCCATCTGCTTCTATCTCGTTGCCTTCGTGACTGGTGCGATCGTGATGAGTTTCGAGATGCTAGGATCGCGCTATCTCGCTCCCTCATTCGGAGCCGGCATCTATACCTGGGCTTCGTTGATCTCGACGGTGCTGGCGGCGCTGTGTGTGGGCTATTTTCTCGGCGGTTACGTCGCTGACCGCTATCCGTCCCCCAAATTGCTCGGAGCCACGGTGGCCGTTGCCTCGGTCTATTTGCTGTTGTTGCCCGCGTTTTCCGAGCAGGTCCTGCAGTTTTTCGCTTGGCAAATCGACGACATCAAGTTGGGTAGCCTCGCCGCGGCGATGGCGATAATGCTGTTTCCAGTTACATTTCTCGGGATGTACTCACCCTTCGCGATTCGCCTTCTGATGCGCTCGAAGCAGAACGCAGGCACGGTTTCGGGAACGGTTTACGGCATCTCTACAGCGGGCAGCATCCTCGGCACGCTTGCGACCACTTTTTTCCTGATCCCGCTGATCGGAACGCGCGCGATCACCTTTACGCTCGGCATCCTGGGTCTGCTCGGCGGTGCGCTGCTGGTCGCCACGACTTCCTCGCGGTGGCGGCGGCCCGCCCAGCTTGGGGTTCTCGCGGCTCTGCTTGCGTCGCAGGCGGCGATGCTCCCGCCGGTCCGCGCCCAAGAGTCTTTCGATCCGCAAATCCGGGCCAGCATGCTGGCCCGGAAGAACAGCCGGATTGCTCACGTCGAGACCGTCTACAACGACATCTTCGTCACCAAGGTCGGAAGCCTGCTCATATTGAGCTTCCAATGGAAGGGCTGGGTCTTCAACCAGTCGGAGGTGAATCTTGCGGACCCCGACGATTTGCCAATGCTGTACGCCCGCGCGATGAGCATCGCCGCAATTTTTCCGCAGGACATCAAGCGCGTGCTGGTTCTCGGCCTTGGCGCTGGTTCGATTCCCGTTTATCTGCACCGCTTTCTCCCGGACGCGACGATTGACACGGTCGAACTCGATCCCGGCGTCATCGACGTCGCCAAGAAATATTTCGGGCTTCGCGAAACGAAAAATTTCCGTCTCATCGAGGGTGACGGCCGTGTGTTCTTGAACCGGCATACCGAGCCATACGACCTCATCTTCGTCGATGCTTTCACCGGCAGCTACATTCCTTTTCATCTCATGACGAAGGAGTTTTACCAGCTTGTACGTAGCCGCCTCGCGCCACACGGTGCGGCGGCGTTCAATTTTCTTCCCACGGTAGATCTTTTTGACAGCAATGTTCGCACTGTGAGGCTCGCCTTCGACAACCTGGATTTCTTCAATTCGGGCGACCGGGTCCTTTCCATGTCGAACGTGATCGTCCTCGGGCGGATGGACCCATTATCCGAAGCCGAGACGCTGCAAAGAGCGGCGACCGCGCAGGCGCGCTACAAGTTCCCTTTCGATGTGTCGCACCTTGTCAGCGAAAGGCGCATACCGGTTCCGAAGGCGCTTGGGGGCAAGGTGTTAACCGACGACTTCGCGCCGGCCGATGTCCTCGATGCGTATGGCCGCCGGTATCGGCGCGAGAAGTAGCGCAGATCAAGTCCGTTTCCTTGGCCTGCGCGACGCGGCATTGTGACCGAAATGTGCTTGGCGTGAAATCGAGATGCCTTGACCCCACTTGAAGTGCGCCAGGAGGCGAAGGACCACCCAGTCGCTGAATGAAGGGCAGATATGGGTCCAGGATCGCGGTAGGGATGCCCATTACTGGGCACCCCCCGCACAGATCCGGACAGGCCCGATTTGAGCATCCGGCTCTTACCTCGGGTGTTTGACGGCGAAGCGCTGGTCGGGCCAGGGGTGAAGGATGCGCGGCGCGGGAAGCCAGGCGTCGGCCAGTTTCGTCATCCGGTCCCACGTGAATCCGTCCTTCTGACTGCGCCGCCGGAGCGTTCGACGCCAGAGGTCGGCCACATAGTGCCGGAACGCTGAGAGCGCCCGACTGTTCGTGGGTACCGCATAGTAGGCGAAGTGGCCTGTAACGACTCGCCTCAACCAGTGTCCCTGCGCTGGGATATTCTGGTGCATTCGTCGCCGCAGCTCCGCCTTGATTTCCTGGAGCTTCGCCCGCGTGCGGTCGCGCCGGGTCTTCCGCTGAAGTTGGAAGGCTCCCCGCCGAGATTTGCCGCAGATGAAGATGAAGATGCTCGCGAGAAACCTCGTCTACACCGCCATCACGCGCGGCAAGCGGCTCGTCGTTATCGTTGGGCAGCGCAAGGCCTTGGCGATTGCCGTGCGGGCCCACGGCCGCAAGCGGCGTTGGACGAAGCTCAAGGAATGGCTGTCGGTCGAACTCGGGCCCGCAGCGCCGCCTCGAGCCCGGGAGCCACCAACGCGCTGTGGTTCCAAATGCGACGCGGACAGGCTAGCCTGCTCTCGTCCTTTATGGCTTGCACGACCGTCCAACCATTACCAGGAGGCCGTAAATGACCAAGCGCTCCGACCCTCCGTCCGCATCCGACGAGCAGGTTCGCGCTCTTCTCGATCGCTACAAGTGCCCGGTCGCGTTCCATGAGGTACGGACGCGGTTCCTCGGCAATATCGCCAGCCCGGTCATGTCGGCGTCGCCACTTGAGGTCGTGAAAGGGCTGTGGGGCGGCGAGTTGCCGCCGTTCGATACGATGGATGACGTCGACGAACTGCTTGGCGCGCTCGTCATGGGCCTATGGAATCGCTTGACGCGGCATCAGGACCGCAGCAACCCTTTCCGTTTGACGCTTGTCGCAATGGAACCCACGCGCGAGAGCCTCTGCGCGACTGCGACGCTGCGAAGACAGGAAATGGATGGCTTTACGGAAGGCTTGTTCGGCTTCGAAAGCGACGTCGATCTCCCCGAACGCGCAGATGGAGGCATGACGAGGCTTGTGGACCTGCGAACGATGTTCGTCGCAATCGCGGACTTGACGTCCGATCCGACAAAGCCAGCGACGGAGAAGGATCTCAAGGTCACGCGCGATCACATGCGAGAGCTGACGAGAATCGCCGAACGTGAAGTCAATGCGATCGTGCTCTCATGCAAGCGGTCGCGCAGGCGGACAACTCCATGGTCGGGCAGAAAAGAGACGTTGCATTGAAAGACGCGACACGTCGTATTCTATCGGAAAGACCACTCCCCTCAGATTCCCATAGAATCATGGGATGTAAACCGACCAGGATGCCGGGGAATTGGGCCTGCCGGGTTGGTTGTCTCCGAACTTTCCTCATTATAGGCCTGGGCCCACCGATTTTCTGAAGGGCCGCCAAAGCGAACCGGCAGCTCGCGTTGCCCGGTGGCGCCAAATACCCCAATTTCTTGGCCCTCGAGACACGTCGAAGGTCGAGCGCGGCATGCGGAACCTCGCGGTCACTCGCGACGACCCGCATAGTTGGTTGTCTTGACCCGGCCGACCTCCAGAACTCGATGCGCCAACCTCTGGGACCGAACCTGACCGCCAGGATGGACGATGATAGTGTCGTCGATCAGTCGGTGTTCAACCCCTTGGGCGCCGATCTCGTCGTCAGCACCGCCCCGATAGGGCGCCTGTTCGCATCGGATTGGTTCATGAGCGCACTGGTTGTCTTCGATATTGAGGCCGTTCCCGACTTAGAGGCGGGACGCCGCCTCCTCGGACGGCCGGATGAGGCGTCTGACGCCGAGATCAGACGGATGTTGGGGGAACGCTATGCGCGGAATGGCGAGGACCCGACGACGGCCTTCCTCAAGACGCCGATCTATCGGATCGTCGCCATCGCTGCCCTCTATGCCAAGCGGGAAGATGGCGGCGGTCCCTGGACGGTAACCCAGATCGGCAGCCGCTCGGTCGGCGAGAAGACCGAAGCGGAACTGCTGCTTGGCTTCGTCAAAAGCCTGCCAGTGGATGGCCGCGGCACTGGCCCGATCCTGGTGACCTTTGGAGGCAATGGCTTCGACCTGCCATTGCTGCGCTATCGGGCCTTGGCCTTTGGCGTTCCACTGCCGGGACTGCACGGCGGCGGTCACCGCAACTATTGGCATCGTTTCGGATCGGACCACGTCGATCTTTGCGACGTGCTGTCCGGCTACGGCGGCTCGACCAAACCCAGTCTCGCCGAGATGGCGGCGTTGGCGAGAATTCCGGTGAAGATCGGTGGCGTCGACGGCAGCCAAGTCGAGTCATACGTGGCGGGAGGGCGGTTGAAAGAAGTGGCCGACTACTGCCTGACTGATGTTCTCGCTACCTTCTGCGTGTTTCTGCGCTACGAGATGGTGCGCGGCGATTTGAAGCCGGCCCATTTCGATGCTTCTATGGAGAGCCTGAAGGTG
>CAWHHH010000025.1:0-108158 GCA_963829075.1 uncultured Alphaproteobacteria bacterium
CAGGTCATATTGGCGGGTTCTTTTTTATCCATGTGATGCGCTCTTTTGCGGAGACTGCGGAGACGGGCTACCGTGCAGCTTGACCCGTTGGAACACGGGTCCAAAGTGTCCTCGCTTGGCGCAAGTTCGCATCTTGGCCGAGAGCGCCTGGAAAGGAAGGGCAAATGGTGAAGCGCTTCGATCACCTCACAATTGTCGTGCAGGATATTGGTCGCACCAAAGAATTTTTTGCGCTCTTGGGGTTCGTGGAGGCGATATCTGTCTTCATAGCTGAAGAGCCTTTCTCCAGCTACATGGGTGTTCCAGGCATCAAGGCTGAGCACGTTACCCTGGTTTTGGAAAATGCTTCGCCACGAACAGAAATCCAAACTCCGGCGGATCTTCACCCAAAGCCTCTGCCTGATCCACTCATTCGCGACTTGCATAAGCTTGGCTTCAATCACGTTTGCTTTGCAGTCGATAACATCGAGGTCGAAGTCGCCAAGCTCAGGGCGCATGGATTCCAGACCCGGAATGAGATCATGGATTTCCACTCCCGCAGACTGGTGTTCATCGAAGGTCCCGAAGGCGTCACCATCGAACTTGCGCAGTGGGGCTGAAGCTCGTTCTGAAATATGGCTCGCCGTCCCGCTTTCTTTAAGACACAATGCGCACAAATTCGACCTCTCCAATACCTTGGCTCTGCGCGAAGGCCGACGCCTTTATCTCCAGATCAGACACCACCCATGACTGATACTCTGCGTTGGGCGCGTCGATGGGAAGGTCGGTTTCGACGATCAACCGAGACGTCACCTGAGAGCCGCCAGACACGGCGGCAGAGTCGACGCGGGAGTTGATGGCGTGTTCATGGTTGAAGGAGCGCATAACCTCACCCGTTCGAGGCATATCAATTAGCGCGCGCCCGATGGGTCTCTATCCGTACAATCACGTTCCCCCGACAGCACGAGAGCGTCGGCTCGACCGCTTGGCGCAGTAAGGAACAGGCCCCGCTCGGGATGCAGCGGCAGGTCGAGGAGATGAGTTCTTCTGGGGGTAAGCGTGAAGGTGAATGGCAAGCCGGCGACGCCGCTCGGTAACCCGAAAAAGCGCCCGTTGCTTCTCCTGCTTCCCCAAGGATGAAGACGAGTCGACGTCTAACCGCAACTCTCTGGTTTTAATGGTGGGCGCGACAGGGATTGAACCTGTGACCCCTTCGATGTCAACGAAGTGCTCTCCCGCTGAGCTACGCGCCCTCTAGAGCGAGCTCCGCAAAAGCTGCTAGACTTTTGCGATTAGCATTCGCTCCAACATTTTGATCTAGCGCGCCGCTCGGGACAGGGCGCGCCGCAGGGGTATAGTCGCTTGAACCTTGCAGCGCAAGCGTCCCCGGAATTCGGCAATGTGCTGGCTTAATCGGCTAAATTGACGCCGAACGCGATCGCCTCGACCTTCGCCGAGGCGAGCCGGTCGAGGTCGCGGCGCGATCAGTTCGGCGCGGACAAGTCGTCGCGGCTCGGAAGCTGGGTCCGGATCGCGTCGACGATTTGTTCGATTTTGGCGTGAGCCTCATTCGCACGCAGATGCGCGCCTCTCGCGTCCGCTTCGGCCAGGCGGAGGCGGTCTTCCGTCTGGGTCAGTTCCTCGGACTTCTTCGCGAGCTGTCGCCGCGTGATCTCGAGATCGGAGCGAGTGCGCGCGAGCGCTGCGGATAATTCCTGCACCGCCGTTTCGGCGTCTCGTTGCGCCGTCTCGGCGCGCTCGGCTCTCGCCTCTGCGGCCTCCAGCTGGTTGACGATCGAGTTGGCGATATCCTGCGCACGCGCGACGGCCTGCGCAGACTGCTCTTCGAGCTCTCTGATCGCTGCGGCGGCTTCCGACACCATCTCCAGCGCAACCGTGGCCTTGTCGTCCGAAGGACTGGAGTTCCCCCGCTCGCGACCCTGGTCGTTCGCCGCCTCGGCGCCAATGTCGTCTCTGGGAACGATCTTTCTGGCGAGCTGGCTAACATCGATCGAATTCATCGCACACTCCAAGGGCTGCGCTCATATCGACATACATTAGCAATTCGTTAACAATAGGGCGGAATTAGGACGGCCGGCTCGGAAATCGTTCCGCCGGCTGTGGAAAACTGGTCGCGGGGACGGCGCGCTCAGCGCAGGAGCCCGGTCGCCGCCTCCCAAAGCTCGTCGAAATGCGAAATCAGCCGATCGGGGGCGAAGGTCGCGACCGGCGGGTCGCTGTAGCCAAAATCGACCGCGACGACCGGCGCGCCGGCGTTGCGGGCCGCCGCGACGTCGGTCTTCGAATCGCCGACCATCACCGCGCGCGCGGGATCGCCTTCGGCGCGCTCGATGGTCGAGAGGAGCGCGCGGCCGTCCGGCTTCATATGGGCGAAGGTCTCGCGCCCGCAGATCGCGCTGAAACGGTCGGCGACGCCGAGCCGCTCGAGAAGGTTTTGCGCCAGGCGTTCGGTCTTGTTGGTGCAGACCGCCAGCCGAAAGCCCGCGTCGCGAAAGAGGTCGAGCGACCGCTCCGCGCCGGGAAAGAGCTGCGTCTCGTCGGCGATGTGCGCCTCGTAGAGCTTGAGAAAATCCGCGAGGAGCTCTGGGGCGCGCGTTTCCTCGAGCGAGGCCCCGGCGGCGGCGAAACCCCTCTCGAGGAGCCACTTTGCGCCGGCGCCGACGAAGGGGCGCGCCGTCTCGACTTTTTGCGGGGGAAGATTTTCCCGCACAAGTAACGTATTGAGCGCCGCGACGAGATCGGGCGCGGTGTCGGCCAGCGTGCCGTCGAGGTCGAAGACGATGGTCGGAGCGCGTTCGGTCATGGCGTGGCCTAACCTTGCCCGTGGCCGCGCGCAAGAGAGGCGTCGGCTGCGCCTTTCCGCCGGCCGCGGCTCCAGCGCGCTTGTCCCTCGTAGGGAATCGTTTGAGGGTTAAGAAATCGCGCCAGATCCAAAAGCTGGAGCGAAGACTGATCGCGAATAGGTTTCAACTTTTGCGTAAATTCGCTTCAGAACGCGCGGAGTCGAAAGCGTTCTGCATCTTATTGATCGAGCGCGCCCTTTTTCCAAAAACTGCTTCGCGCTTGCGGGGGACTTGCCCTAAAAGGACGCGCGGCGATCAGGGCGCCAAAGGCGCGGGACCGGTTACGGGCGTCATTAATTGAGGCTAGATGCGGCGTCATGAGCGACATGGAAACGCAACGGCGGAAGATCGACGCCTATCTCTTGGAGAGCCTTGGCGCCGAGCTCGACGCGCTCAATCGCTATCCGATCGACCGTTACAGCAAATGGACCTATGTGCGCGCGCTCGAGTTCTATTGGACGAGCTCGCGGGCGCTGCGCCATCTGCGCGAAGGCGTCGACCGCCTGCGCGGCGTTGCGCGCACGGAGCTGCCGAACGATCTCGACGGCGAGATTCGCGAGCCGACCCAGGGACCGCGCCTCCTGATCGACATGACGCCGACCGTGCGCTCCGGGGCCAAGACTGGCATTCAGCGCGTGGTGCGCGAAATCGCGCGGCATTGCGCGCTCGGGGGTCTCGGCACGCCGATCACCATTCAGGATGACGGACGATTCCGCCGCCGCTATCCCATCCCCGGCCTTTCCGATGAGATCGAGCCGATGGAGGGCGATATCCTTCTCCTGCTCGACGCCGCCTGGAACGAGGCGGCGCTCTACCCGCCCGCCATGCGCCGCGTGAAGGCGAAAGGCGGAACCACCGTCGTCGCGATTTACGACATCTTGCCGCTCCTGCACCCGTCGCTGTTCAACCTCAAGGTCGGCGCCGACTTCGCGCGCTGGTTCGATGAGATCGTGCGCGGCGCCGACGCGGTGATCGCGATCTCGCGGGCGACGGCGGACAGCGTCGTCGACTATCTTTCCGCCGCGCCCAGCGGAAAGTCCCTGCCGGTCGGCTGGTGGCGGCTTGGCGCGGACTTTGCCAAATCCGCGGAGGGCGCGCCGAGCGCAAAGGCGCGCCACATCGCGGAAGGGCCGCCCTATTTCCTCAGCGTGGGGACGCTCGAGCCGCGCAAGGCCTATCCCACCGCGCTCGGCGCTTTCGAGCGGCTCTGGGCCAAGGGCTGCGAGATCGGCTACACGATCGTCGGCCGCCCTGGCTGGAACACGACGGCGCTGCAGGAGCGCCTGCGCGAGCACCCGGAGGCCGGGCGCCGCCTGAACTGGCTCGACCAGACGAGCGACGCCGATCTGCATCTGCTTTACGCGCAGGCGCGGGGAACGGTGAACGCCTCCGTCGCCGAGGGGTTCGGTCTGCCGGTTGTCGAGGCGGCGATGCATGGAGTCCCGGTGATTGCGAGCGATATTCCCATCTTCCGCGAGGTCGGCGGGACCGGCGCCCGCTATTTCGAGCTGCTCGAACCAGAAAGCCTCGCCGCCGCCATCGAGGCGACGCTCAACGAGCCCCGCCGCGCGCCGCCGATCGAAACGATCGGCTGGCGCCAGTCGGCGGAGGAAATGGTTCGGGTGATCCGCCAAGGCGACTATCCGCTGCGCGGCGCATGACCCGCGCGCCGTAAGATAAACAACGCGCTCCCTCGCTCGAGCCAAGGAATGGGTCGGACATGAATTTCTCCCAGCGCTTCACCTTCCTCTTCTCCTCGCCGATCTTCGACGCCGACGATCTCGAGGGCATGCGTGTCAAGGAGATCATCGCCTGCATCGAGCGAATGGGCTTTCAGGTCGTCAAAGCCAGGCGTCTCGAGGACGCCGAGCTCGCCGTCCAGACCGACGCCGCGATCGGCTGCATGGTCGTCGACTGGGGAAAGAAGGGCTTGGAGGGCAAGGCCGCCTCGCTCATCAATCTGATGCGCTCGCGCGGTCTCGACATGCCGATCGTGATTCTGGTGCGCCGCAAGCGCTTCGAGGACATTCCCGTCGAGGTGCTCGACTTCATTGACGGCTATGTGTTCCTCGCCGAGGAGACGCCCGAGTTCATCGCCAAGAATCTCGTGAGCCGTCTGAAGCAATATGCCGACACGCTCAAAACGCCTTTCTTCGGCGCTCTCGTGGATTACGCCGAGGAAGGCAACCAGCTCTGGACCTGCCCGGGTCATAATGGCGGAATCTTTTACAGCCGCAGTCCGATCGGCCGCATCTTCATGGAGCATCTCGGCGAGGCGATCTTCCGTGACGACCTCGACAACTCGATTCTGGAGCTCGGCGATCTCTTGACGCATGAGGGGCCGGCGCTCGCCGCGCAAAAGTCGGCGGCGGCGATTTTCGGCGCGGAAAAGACCTATTTCGTTCTGAACGGCACTTCCTCCTCGAACAAGATCGTCCTTTGCAACCTCGTCGCCGAGGACGATCTCGTCCTCTTCGACCGCAACAACCACAAGGCCGCGCATCACGGCGCGTTGCTGCTCGGCGGCGGCATTCCGATCTTCCTGCCCGCGGATCGCAATGCGCATGGGCTCATCGGGCCGACGCGCTTCTTCGACTTCGACGAGACGGCCCTGCGCGAGCGCATCCGCGACAACCCGCTCGTCAAGGACAAGAAAGCCTGGAAGAAAGAGCGGCCGTTCCGCGCCGCGGTGATCGAGCAGTGCACCTATGACGGCACGATCTACGACGCTCAGACGATTGTCGAGCGGATCGGGCATCTATGCGATTACATCCTGTTCGACGAGGCCTGGGCCGGCTTCATGAAGTTCCATCCGATCTACGAGCGCCGCTTTGCGATGGGGCTGAAAGATCTCTCACCCCAGTCGCCCGGGATCGTCGCGACGCAATCGACCCATAAGCAGCTCGCGAGCTTCTCGCAGGCCTCGCAGATCCATGTGCGCGACCGACACATCACCGGACAGCGGCGCCGCGTCGAGCACAAGCGATTCAACGAGGGTTTCATGCTGCACGCCTCGACCTCGCCCTTCTATCCGCTCTTCGCCTCGCTCGACGTCGGCGCGCAGATGATGAAGGGCCGCTCCGGCGAGGTGCTGTGGGACGACACGATCCGGCTCGGCATTGAGCTCAGGAAGAAGCTTCGCGCGATTCGTCGCGAGTTCGACGAAAAGGAGCGCGATCCGAGCAAGCGCTGGTTCTTCGATCCCTTCGTGCCGGATCGCGTCTCGATTCCCGACGCCGCGCGAGAAGGCGGCGTTCATGAAGTCGCCTGGGAGAGCGTTCCGACCGATCAGCTGGCGCGTCATTCGCGGTTTTGGGAGCTTTCGCCGGGCGCGGCCTGGCACGGCTTCGGCAATGTCGAGAAAGGCTTCGCCATCACCGATCCGGCGAAGCTCACCTTGCTCACGCCCGGCTTCAACCGCAAGACCGGCGCCTATGAGGAGTACGGCGTTCCGGCGCCGATCGTCGCGCAATATCTGCGCGAGAACAGAGTCGTGCCGGAGAAGAACGATCTCAATTCCCTTCTGTTTCTCCTGACGCCTGGCGTCGAGTTCGAGCAAGGCGGGCACGCTCGTCTCCGCGCTCGTCGCCTTCAAGCGGCTGCATGACGATAACGTCCTGCTCGACGAGGTCATGCCCGAATTCGTCGCGAAGCGTCCGCTGCGCTACAAGGGCAAGCGTCTTCGCGATCTGTGCGGCGAGATGCACGCCTTCTTTCGCGAGGCGAATATCAGCGCCCTGCAGAAGGCGCAGTTTCGCGCCGAGCATCTGCCCGAAATGGTCATGACGCCGCGCGCCGCCGCGCGCTATCTCGTGAGAAACGACGTAGACTATGTGCCGATCGATCAGATCGAAGGCCGCATCGCGACGACGCTCTTCGTCATCTATCCGCCGGGCATCGCCACGATCGTGCCGGGCGAGCGCCTTTGCGACAAGGCGAGGCCAATGATCGACTATCTCAAGTCCTTCGAGCGTGCCGCCAATCTGTTTCCGGGCTTCGAAGCGGAGATTCAGGGCCTGTATCGCGAAATCGACGCGAATAGCGCGATAAGATTCTACACCTATGTCGCGCGCGAGGAGGGCTTGAGCACATGAGCCTCGACACGGGGCTTCCGTCGTCGAACGCTTCGCGCGGTGTGCAAGTGCGCGCCTCGCGCGAGACCGACGTGCCGGCGATGCTCGCCATTTATCTCCACCATATCCGGCACGGCGTCGATCCCTCGCAGCAGCACGACCTCGAGCAGCCCGACGCGGAGGACATCAAGCGGCGGCGCAAGAACATGCTGAAGCACAAGCTGCCGCATCTCGTCGCCGAGCTCGACGGAACGGTGGTCGGCTACGCCTATGCCGTGCCCTTTCGCAAGCGGCCAGCCTATCGCCATGTCGTCAAGCACTCGATCTATGTGCATCACGAGCATCTGCACACGGGCATCGGCCGGCAGCTGATGCAGGGGATCATCGACGCCTGCGCCGCTTCGGGATATCGGCAGATGATCGGCTATATCGACGCGGAGAACCGCGCCTCGATCCAGCTCCATGAGAGTTTCGGCTTCCGTCAGGTCGGCTGTCTGCCGCAGGTTGCTTACAAATTCGGCAAGTGGACGGACTCGATGATGGTGCAGCGCTCGCTTGGACCCGGCGCCACGACGCCGCCGGGCGTGTGGTCTTGATCGTCACGCGGCGTCGTCGATGGGCGCCTTTTCGTCAAGAGCTAGCGGGTCTTGCAGGGCGAGATTGGTCGCGATCGGCGGCAAGCCCAGCACGGCGCGAATCTTCTGCAGCATCGCCAAGGTGCGCGGCTCCATCTCCTCGATGGCGCCGGCGACGAATTCGACGGCGCCGATCGCGTCCTGACGCTCCTGCGGCGTAGGAAGGAGATTGGGCAGCGTCTCGAGCGCGCGTTCGGGCGCGAATTCGACGATGGTCGTTTGGTCTTTTATGATTTGCGCGCGCTTTTCGGGGCCGAGGCCCGCGAACGGCTTATCATGGGTCAGCATGTGCGCGGAGCGTTCGAGGCGATCGCGCCGCACCGAGCCGCGCGCGCCGCTGAGCATCAACATCATGCGAATGACGGCCTCGCTGAACCCGCCCTGGTCGACATGATGCAAGGCCGCTTCGACGACGGGCAGATAGCGCAGCTGCTCGGGCCGCAGTTGCGCGCGCCGATAGTCGAAGGCGCGCCCGATCCAAAGCATCATCGGTGAGCCATAGATCGTGAGGAAGGTCGTCTCGACCATGGCGTCGCGCACGTCGCGCCAGAAGTCGAAGGCCTGGGTGACGCCTTCCGCCCACAGGCGCTCCGCGAGCAGCAAGGGATTGTCTCCCGCGGCCGTGCGGCGCTGCGCCCGGGCGCTCTCCGCCGCGGCGGGAACCCAGCCCATGAGCGGATTTGCAGAGCCAAAAGCGCTGCGTTGTAGCCGAGCGGGATGCCCGTCGCGGAAGGCCTGCGCCGCCTGCGGCGTCACCACGGATTGCACGAGCGGTCGCAGCAGGAGGTCGTAAGCGTCGACCGCCGTCTCGGAGAGACGCGCCACGGCTGCGAAATTCTTCTCGTCGCCGCGGTCGTCGTCGATCGCCAAAATGTCCGAGACCTTGCGCGCCGCGAAGTTCACGCGGAAATGCGCGTGCACGCCCTCGCCGATCTGCTCCTCGATCATCATCTCATAGAGACCCGGGGCCAGCGCTTCGATGGTCTTCATCGTCGAGGTGACCTCGGCATGCTCCTTCTTGGCGATCGAGGAGGAGACGAAAATGCCGAGATGCCCGACCTTTTCATGGACCATATAGATGATGCGCTGCCCGCGCACGCGGATCTCGTGTTCATCGAGATAGGTGTCGGGAATCCAGTTCAACGCCTGTTGCGGCGGCGTGATGTTGTCGCCCCGGCTTGCGAAGACGATGATTGGCGAGCGGATGGCCTTGAAGTCGAGCGCGCGTCCGGGCTCCATTTGCGCCGCGCCGCGCGACAGCTTGTTGCCGAGGAATATCTGCTCGACGATCCAGCGGATTTCGGCTTCATTCATGAAGTGGAAGCCGCCCCACCAGCGCTCGAAATCGAGGAAGCGCTCGCGCTGGCCTTCTGGATCGGTGAACAGGTCATAATATTTGCCGAAGAAATTGCGTCCCGGGTTGAGCATTTCGAAATTGCTCACGAGCCAGGCGCCGTCGAAGACGCCGTGGCCGAGATCGGAAAGCAGCAGCGCCGGCGTCGCGCCGCCGCACAGTCCGCCGTTGTATCGCATCGGATTTTCGCCGAGCCGTCCCGACCAGGCGGAGAGCGGCGCGCCATTGATGACGAGCGGGCCGGTGATGTCGGGATTGGCGGCGGCGAGCGCCATCGTCGCCCAGCCGCCCTGGCAATTGCCGACGATGATGGGCTTCGGCGACTTGGGATGGCGGCGCGCGATCTCGCGAACGAACTCGGCCTCGGCGTTCGTCACGTCGGCAAGCGTCTGCCCCGGCACGGGCTGCGGATGGAAAACGACGAAATAGACGGGGTGGCCGTCGTGCAGCGCGACGCCGACCTGGCTGTCGGACTTGAAGCCGCCGATGCCGGCGCCGTGGCCCGCGCGCGGATCGATGATCATGTAGGGGCGCTTCCAATCGAACACCTCTACGCCTTCTGGCGGCAGGATCCGCAGCAGCAGATAGTTGACGGGCCGAGGCAGTCGGCTTCCGTCGACGACGACCTCCAAATCATAGATGAGCACGGGTGGCGTGCCCGCGGCTTCGTGCTGCTTGTCGTTGTCGGCGCGCTGCCGGAGGGCGTCGAGCGTCAATATGCCGCGTTGCGCCGCGTCGATGGCATAGACGATCGCGTCGTCGAGCAATTTGCGGTTCTCGCCGTCCGCCTCGCCCGACCGGATCGCCTCGCCCGCCTTGGACCACAGCTCATGCAGCCGTTCGCCGTGCTCACGGCCGATCTTCTCGAAATGACGCCCTAGGGCGAGCATGATGCGGCGGCTCTGCAGGCCGAGCTCAGCCTGCTGCTCGGTGAAGCGAGTGGCGGCGACGTTGGGACTGAAAGAAGGCTCCACGGACAAATCTCCATTCAACTCAAGCGGCGGCAGAAATTTGGGTGAGGCCGGCCGTCTTGATGGCGTGTTGGGCGATCGTCGCCTCCTCGTTGGCGGCGATGATGAAGACCGGAATTTTCGCTTGCTCGGCGGAAATGCGCATGTCGTTTCGAGCGTTGGCTGCCGGATCGAGCGTCAGCCCGAGCCAGCCCATTCCGTTGATCGCGTCGGCGCGGACCCGTGCGGAATGCTCGCCGATACCCCCGGTGAAGACGAGCGCGTCCAGCCCGCCGAGCGCCGCAGTCAAAGCGCCGATCTCCATGCGGATCCGATGCGTGAAATAGGCGATGGCCTCGCGAGCGTGAGGGTTGTCGCTCGCCTCCAGCGCGCGCATGTCCTGCGAGACGCCCGAGAGCCCCTTCAGTCCGGACTGCTCGTAGAGCAGGTCGCCGAGCGCCTCAGGCGACATTTTTTCGTGGTCGAGCAAATAGAGAAGCACGCCCGGGTCGATCTCGCCGCATCGCGTGCCCATTGGCAGGCCCTCGAGCGCCGTGAAGCCCATGGTTGAGGCCACGGAGCGTCCATCCTTCATCGCGCAGAGCGAAGCGCCGTTGCCGAGATGCGCGGCGATCACCCGGCCGCAGGCCAGCACGGGGTCGATCGCGCGCAGACGAAGCGCGATATATTCGTAGGAAAGGCCGTGGAAGCCGAAGCGCCGTATGCCGCGGTCGTAATACGCGCGCGGCAGCGCATAGGCCTCGTTCACGAAACTATGGCCGCGGTGGAAGGCGGTGTCGAAACAGGCGACCTGCGGGGCGGAAGGAAACACTGCGCGCGCCGCCTCGATGCCCGCCAAATTATGCGGTTCATGCAGCGGCGCTAGCGGCTCCAGCTCGCGCAGCTCTTGCAACACGCGGTCGTCGACGATCGTCGGCGCGGCGTAGTTCACGCCGCCATGCACGACCCTGTGGCCGACCGCCTTGATCGCGATCTCGGGAAAAGCTTCCTTGAGCCATTCCAAAATCTGCTGAAGGCCGGCCGCGTGATTGTCGCCGGCCATCGGGCCTTGCACCGATCCGTCGCCGACGATCGCGGCTTCGAAGGTCGGCTGCGCGCCAAGGCCCTGGATCTGGCCCTCCGCCAACAGGCGCGGCCAAGGCGCCGCCGCTGCAAAGAGCGCGAATTTGATCGAGGACGATCCGGCGTTCAGCGTGAGGACGTGATCGGTCATGGGCTCACTCCGTCGCTCGCGCCAGCGGCTGGGCGCTGCCGTGGGCTTTTCCCGTCTTGCGCCAGTATTGATAAAGCTGCGCGAGCGCGCTGGAGCCCAATCGCGCGCGGTCGTTGTCGGCGCGGCTCGTCAGCATGATCGGCGCCTTGGCCCCCAGCACGAGGCCCGCGGCCTCGGCATGGGCGACGAAGGTCAGCTCCTTGGCGAGCATGTTGCCCGCCTCGAGATTGGGCGCGATCAAGATGTCGGCGCGGCCGGCGACTAGCGAGGTGATCCCTTTGGTTAGCGCGGCGCCGATGTCGACGGCGTTGTCCATCGCCAAGGGACCGTCGACGATGCCCCCCCTAATCTGACCTCGGTCGGCCATTTTCGAGAGGATCGCCGCATCGAGCGTCGAGGGGATCGCCGGATTGACCGTCTCGACCGCCGAGAGCACGCCGACTTTCGGCGTTTCGACGCCGCAGGCGCGCGCGAGATCGATCGCGTTCTGAACAATGTCGACCTTGGTCGCGAGATCGGGGGCGATGTTCACCGCCGCGTCGGACACGAACAGAAGGCGGTCGAGCGCCGGCGCGTCTATGGCGAAGACATGGGTGATGCGCCGGGTTCCGCGCAGCCCCCCGTCCTTCTTGAGGACCGCGGGGAGCAACGCGTCCGAATGCACATTGCCCTTCATGAGGGCCTGCGCCTCGCCTCGCACGACGAGCTCGACGGCGCGCGCGCACGCTTCCTCGGCGTCGTCGGCCTCGACGATTTTATAGGGGGAGAGATCGACGCCTGCCTCGTCGGCGGCCTTCTGGATCCCCGCGCGCGCGCCGACGAGGATCGGTGCGATCAGTCCATGTTCCGCCGAGAGCACGGCTCCGCCCAGGGAATTCTTGTCGTCGGGGCACACGACGGCGGTCGCGAGCGGGGGCAGGCCCGAGGCCCGCTGGATCAACTGATCGAAATTCTCGTGACGGCCGAGCAGCAGAGGCGGCAGCTCCTCGGGAGGCGTCTCGATCAACTCCAGCGGCGCCGCGACCTCGGCGACGCCCTCGCAGGCCATCGAGCCATCGGACTTCGTGACGCGAACGTCGAAGAGCGCCACCGGCCGCTCGCGCTTCTCGATGCAGCGCACCTCGACGGCGAGCAGATCGCCGCACCGGACGCGCGCGCCAAAACGAAAGTTCTGCGAGAGATAGAGTGTGCCGGCGCCCGGGAGAAGATTGCCGAGCACCGCTGAGACGAGAGAGCCGACCCAAAGCGAGGGGGCGATGGCGTGGCAGCTCTCGAGACTGTCATGGGGCGGCAGCATCAGCGGATTGAGATTTCCGGAGGCGTGCGCGAAGAGCACCAGGTCCTCGGCGCGGCAGATGCGCTCGATCCTCGCGGCGGCGCCGACCTCGAGCTCGTCATAAGTCGTGTTACGATGCAGCTTGATCGTCATCGCGGCCGTGCTCCCCAGCCTTGAAATTATCCCAAAAATTGCGTCCGCCATCCGTGACGCTGCGGGCGACGCTCCAATCGATCGAGCCGCGGTTGGCGACGCCAACCGCTCGCGTTTTCATTCCGATGAGATCGACTGGGCGGCTCATGCTTCTAACAGGGGAAGGGGCCGTCGCGCTGCCAGCATAGGGCAATCTATCCCAATCCAGCATGACGTTGATGTGAAGCAACGCCTTGAGCGAGGCTTAGCGCGCGCTTTCCGCTTGAACAGAATCGTTCGAGCGATCGGAAATCGCGCCAGATCTGAATGCTGGAGCCAATTCTGCTCGCAGAAGTCTGTCAACTTTTTGCGAAAATTCGCTCTAACCGCAACCGGCTTCTTAGCTCAATCAATAATGTTGAGATCATAACTTCGAGAGCGCGTTCGAAACTGAATTCTCCGAATGCGCTCAAGCCGCCTGGAAGGAAGATCAGGAAAATCGAGAGAGGCGCGCTCGCCGCAAGCGCTCGCCGCCGCCGTCAAAAACGCTGCGGCGCGCCCCCTCCCGGAGGGGAAGGAAACGCGCCGCGGCGCAAACCTTATCCGTGGCGCCTTACTTCGGCTTCGCGGGCGCCGCGCCGGCTCCGCCTGCCTTGTTCGCCTCGAGCTTCTTGCGCTCTTCCTCGGCCTTCTTCATGAGCTCTTCTTGCAGCTTGCGCTGACGCTCCTCGGCGACCTTGGGGTCGATTCCGGGGCCGTCGAACGCCTTGCCGAACCCGGCGAGAGGCAGGTTGAAGACGAATTCCGCGCCATTGATCGTCTTGACCGAGACGGCGAGCTTTTCGCCCTTCTTCATCGAGTCGACGAAAGTCTGCTTCACGTGCAGGCCGCCATAGGCGCCCTGAGGCGTGCAGAGCTCATAGGCGCCGCCTTCAGGCGCTCCCTTGTCGACGCCGATCCGGAAGCCCGGCCGCAGCGCCACGCCCATCGGAGCCAGCACCTGGATGGCCTTGTCGGCTCCGCCCGGATCGGTCACGAGGATCGAGAGCACCGGATTCTCCGCGCGATCGCCGAAAAGCCGCGTCGTCTGACAAATCTGCTTCTGGGTCTGCGGCTCGTTGAAGCAGACCTTGTTCCACTCCGGATCCACGGCGACGAATTCCTGCACGACCGGAGCAGGCGGACCGGCGGGCTGGGCCCCGGCGCCGGGCTGCCCGGGCTGGGCTTGCTGAGCGATGGCCGCGCCGGCCGTCAGAAGCGCCGCGGCCGCGACGCAGGAACGCAGAATGTTCAAGGACATAGGAATTCCTTTCGAGTGCCTTTTAGAGCGCCTTCTAGATTGTTTGGGGCTGCTTTCCTAACGGAGGGAGGTTCCCGCCGACGCCACGGAGGGCGCCCCAGTTTTCGCCTTTGCGCGCTCTGCAAAGGGCGACGCCCCCGCCATTCCGGAAAGCGAAGGGCGTTGCGGCGCATGGGAGATCCCGCCCCCGCCCTCGACGTCGGGAGCGCGACCGCGCCGAGGTCATACATGGTCGGCGAGGCAAATTCCAGCGTCCCGGGGCCTCGAGAATCGCAAAAAGCTGGGCCCCGCCGTTTTTTTCTCGCAGAGCCGGTCTATCCTGCGCGTATGCAACGATTTCCGATTCGCCGCCTTCTCCGTTGGGGGCGATGTCTTCAAGGGCTTCGCGCCGGTCTCTGCCTGGCGCTTCTCTTCGCTTTAGCGCCGGCCGCGCGCGGCGGCGCGGAGGAGCCGACGCATGGCGTCGCCATGCATGGCGCCCCGCTCCTTCCCGCCGATTTCGGTCATTTTCCCTATGCGGAGCCGAAGGCGAGGAAGGGCGGGCGTCTCAGATTAGGTCTCTCCGGCACGTTCGACAGCCTCAATCCCTTCAATCTGAAGGCGGGCTCGACCGCGCAGGGTCTCGCCGGCAACGTCTTTCAGACGCTGATGATGCGTTCGCAGGACGAGCCTTTCAGCTTCTACCCGCTGATCGTCAAATCGCTGGAGCTCGACGCCGGCCGCACGCGGCTCGTCTTCCATCTCGATCCGCGGGCGCATTTCTCGGATGGCGCGCCGCTCACCTCGGCGGACGTGCTGTTCACCTTCAATCTCCTGAAATCCAAGGGGCGGCCGCAGCAGCGCATCGCCTATGGGCTCGTGAAATCGATCGAGGCGCCCGACGCCTACACCCTGCGTTACGATCTCACCGGCGCGAAGGATCGGGAGTTGCCGCTGATCCTCGCGCTGATGCCGGTGCTGCCGAAACATGCGACGGACGTCGAGCATTTTCAGGACACGACGCTCGCCCCGCCCATAGGCTCGGGGCCTTACAAGGTCGCCGAGGTGAAGCCCGGCTCGCGGATCGTGCTGAAACGCGACGAGAACTATTGGGGCGCGGAGCTGCCGAGTCAGCGCGGCTTCTATAATTTCGACGAGATCGACATCGACTATTTTCGTGACGGCAATGCGCTCTTCGAGGCTTTCAAGGCCGGACTCGTTGACTATCGCGACGAGACGAGCCCGACGCGCTGGGCGGAAGGATATGATTTTCCCGCGGCGCGGGACGGCAGGATCGTCAAGGAGGCGCTCCACAACGAAAACCCCAAGGGGATGGAGGGCTTCGCCTTCAATCTGCGCCGCGACGTCTTCAAGGACATTCGCCTGCGCGAGGCCTTGGGGATGATGTTCGATTTCGAATGGATCAACACCAACCTCTACAACGGTCTCTATACCCGCACGAAGAGCTTCTTCGACCAGTCCGAGCTCGCCTCGACCGGCCGTCCCGCGAGCGAGGCGGAGCGCGCCCTGCTCGCGCCCTTCCCCGGGGCCGTGCCCGACGACATCATGGAGGGGACCTGGCGCCCGCCGGTCAATGACGGCTCAGGGCGCGACCGCGAGATGGCGAGACGCGCGCTCGCGCTTCTGGCGCAGGCCGGCTATCGGCTAGAGGGCGACACGCTCAAGAAGAACGGCGTTCCCGTGGCTTTCGAGATCATGGTCAAGGACCGCGCGGAAGAGCGGCTGGCATTGAACTACGCGGCCTCGCTCAAGCGCATCGGCGTCGAGGCGAGCGTGCGCATCGTCGACGAGGTCCAATATCAGCGGCGGCGCCAGAAATTCGATTTCGACATGATGCCGGGCCAATGGATGGCCTCCGCCTCGCCCGGCAATGAGCAGCGCATGCGCTGGGGTTCGGCCTCCGCCAATCAGGAGGCGAGCTACAATCTCTGCGGCGCCGCCTCGCCGGCGCTCGACGCGCTGATCGAGGCGATCCTTTCGGCGAAGGCACGGGAGGACTTCGTCACGGCGGTGCGCGCTTACGACCGGATTCTGCTGTCTGGATTCTACATCGTGCCGTTCTTTCATGCCGCCGACCAGTGGGTCGCGCATGATTCGGCCCTGAAGCGGCCGCAGCGGCTGCCCCGCTACGGCGCGCCGATCTTCCCGGCGACCCTCGATACATGGTGGCGGGAGAAGTGACGCTTCCGGTCGGAAAATCGCTCGCTGGCCAAAAACGATTTGCGCTTCGGCGCTTTCGATCTATGAAGATTCCTGATTGTCAAAAAGACGTCGGCTAGGCGGTTTTCCTGCTCGCGATCGACGCCTTCGGGGATTGCATGAGGCTCGAGGCGCGGAAGGCGCCGAACCGGCAAAGCGAGGATTAGCGATGAACGGACTTGCCCCCCTCCTCGCGCTCCTGATCGGCTGCTCCCCGGCGCTTGCGCGCGAGACGGCGAGCTGGGCTCCGCTCGAGCGCGGATTGGAGATCGAGCGGCCGGGCGGCAAGGGGGTCGAGCGGATGGACCTCAAGGCCGCCATGAAGGCGCTGAAGGTTCCGTCCTTGAGCATCGCGCTGATGAACGGCAGCCGCATCGCCTACGCCCACGCCTGGGGCGAGGCGACGCCGCAGACGCTCTTCCAGGCCGCTTCGCTCTCGAAGATCGTCGCAGCGGTCACCGCCTTGCGCATCGCAGAGCTCGGCGCCTTGGACCTCGATCGCAGCGTCAACGACGATGAGTTCATCTGGCGCGCGCCGGAGAACGATCTAACCGCCGGTCATCCGGTCACGCTGCGCAACCTGCTGAGCATGACGGGCGGCGTGAATGTCCCGGGTTATTCGGGCTATGAGCCGGGCGCGGCCATCCCGACGCTCCCGCAGATCCTGAACGGCGCGCCGCCGGCCAATTCGCCCGCCGTCGAGGTCGTGCAGCGCCCAGACACCGCTTACGCCTATTCGGGCGGCGGATTCGAGATCGTGCAGGCGCTCGTCGAGACCAAGCTCAGAATGCCCTTCGCCCAGGCGGCCTATGATTTCGTCTTCCGCCCGGTCGGCATGAACGACAGCAGCTTCGCGCAGCCGCCGAACGAGGCGATGAAGGCGCGGCTCGCTCAAGGCCACGACCAGGCCGGGCGCACGCTTCCCGGCGGCTGGCGGATCATGCCGGAGCTTGCGGCCGGCGGGCTCTGGTCGACGCCGAGCGACATGGCGCGCCTAATCATCGAGATCAGCCGCGCCGCGCGTGGCGAGCGCTCTCTCCTGATGGGACCCCGCGCCGCGGGAGAGATGCTGACGCCTCAAAACCATGGACCCTACGGCCTGGGCTTGAGAATTGCGGGAGCAGGCGAGGTCTTCGCCGTAGAGAAGCGCGGGCAGAACCCCGGGTACCAGTCCTACCTGCTGATGTTTCCGCAGACGGGGCAGGGGATCGTCGCGATGACCAATTCCGATAACGGCTCGACGCTGATCGCCGCGCTCATCCGCCGCGCCGCCGAGGTCTATGGCTGGCCCGCGGTGGGCGATCTCGGGGACTGATCCCGTTCACTTTCCAAGTCGGGCGTGAGCTTCCTACGCAATTTCGAACGCCGAGCGTTAAACTATTGAGCGTCAAAACCCTTGAAACTGAACAGCTGACCCACTAACGTATTGAGATGGCAGAGGAAAAGAGCGCAAGAGGCTCAGAACAGCGCCGACTCGCCGCGATCATGTTCACGGACATGGTGGGGTTTAGCGCCGCCGCGCAGCGCGACGAAGGGGCTGCGATCGAACTCCTGGAAGAACACCGGAATTTGTTGCGTCCCGTCTTCCTCGAGCACAGTGGACATGAGATCAAGACTATTGGCGATGGTTTTCTAATTGAGTTTGCAAGCGCGGTTGCCGCCGTGGAATGCGCCATTGAAATTCAAACGGCGCTGGCTAAACGTAATGCGGACGTGTTGGCGGGCGGGGAGTTGCGTGTTCGCATCGGCATCCACTTGGGTGACGTGCTGGTCCGAGACGGCGACATTGTGGGCGACGGAGTGAACATCGCCGCGCGAGTCGAGCCTTTGGCAGATCCCGGCGGGGTCGCCGTGACCAAACAAGTATTTGACCAGGTACACAACAAAATCACACAGCATTTGATACCCATCGGTAAAAGAAAATTAAAGAATATAGAAGAAAGTATTGAAGTGTATCGTCTCGTTCATGATCCCGTTACCACTGCGGAGGGCGCAAGCGATCAACGAAAGGTGTCCCCATCCGGCCAGCACAAGCATAAACGGCAAAAATCGATCGCCGTTCTGCCTTTTGTGAATTTGAGCTCCGAAATCGAGAATGAATTTTTGAGCGACGGGATCAGCGAGGACTTGCTGAACGCACTCTGGCGAATCGAGGGGCTGCGTGTCGCGGCGCGGACCTCTTGCTTCGCATTCAAGGGCCGCAACGAGGATGTCCGCAAGATCGGAGAGGCGCTCGGCGTGGAGACGGTATTGGAAGGAAGCGTCCGCAAGGTGGACAATAGGCTACGAGTCACGGCCCAACTCATTAATGTCGATGACGGATTTCGTCTTTGGTCACACAGTTTCGACCGCGAGATGCAAGATGTATTCGCGATCCAGGACGACATTACGAGCGCGATCGTGGCTGCGTTGCGGTTGCGTTTGGCCGGTCGCCGCCGCCTCGCGAAGCTGCAAACGACCAGCACCGAGGCTTATGAATTATGCCTGAAAGGCCGCTTCTTCTGGAATAGCCGCGGAGTCGGGCTTAGCAAAGCACTACATTACTTTGAGCTCGCTTTGCTCGAGGACCCTGACTACGCTTTAGCCCTGGCGGGCCTTGCCGATACATATAGCTTGCTGCACTGGTATGGTTATCTCCCTCTGGTTGAGGCGCTTCCGAAAGCCTCCGCGGCGGCGAAGCGCGCTTTGCAATTAGACCCGCAACTCGCCGAGGCGCACACGTCGCTCGGATTTTGCTTAACCCATCAGGACTGGGATTGGACGGGAGCCGAGCGGGAATTCGGTAGGGCCATAGAATTGGACGGCCGGACTGCTCCCGCGCGCTATTGGCTCGGCTATTTATGCTCCTGCCTGGCAAAGCATGAAGCTGCGATCCGGCATTGTCGAGAGGCGGTCGAACACGAACCTTTTTCGCCGCTCGCGCGCACATTTCTGGGATGGATGTATTACAACGCCGGCGATTTTGACGAGGCTGAGCGAGAACTGCGTAAGGTGCTCGAGCTGGACGGGAATTTTGTATTTGGCGTCTTCCTCTTAGGCAAAACCTTGTTGGCCGCGGGCCAGCGCGACCCCGCATTGGCCGCGCTCAGCAAGGCGTCGGAGCTTTCGAAAGGCGCGGTTTGGACGCAATGCGTCCTGGGTCACGCACGAGCCAAGCTTGGCGAAGCGGCCGCGGCCATGGCGGTCCTGACTGAACTTCAAGACGCCAAGAAGCACCCCTATGTCCACGCAACGGCGCTCTCGTTACTCTACCTCGGGCTGGGCGATCTCGATTCGGCGCTGGACTGGCTGGACAAAAGCTGCAGGGACCATGACGCCTGGGCGGTGACGATCAAGGTGGATCGCCTCTTTGCCGATTTGCGCACGGACGCCCGTTTCACTGCGCTTCTGCGGCGGATGGGACTGCACGAGTGACGCCCGCCTGGAGCGTCAATGCGTCATCTTCGGTTTCGAACGCGAAGCAAGGACCAGGTATTGCGGTCAGATCGCCGCGCTCAGGCCGACGCGGCCGCGAGGCTCTCGAAAAGCGGGAGCCCGTCGACGCCGCCGACCAGCGGATCGATGAGATTTTCGGGGTGCGGCATCAGCCCCAGCACGTTGCGCGCGGGCGAATAAATGCCGGCGATGTCGTTGCGCGAGCCGTTGGGATTGGCCTCGCCGCCGAGGCGGCCGGACGCGTCGCAGTAGCGGAAGGCCACGAGCCCGTCGCCTTCGAGGCGCTCGATCTCCTCGTCGGCGGCCTCGTAATTGCCCTCGCCATGGGCGATCGCGACCTTGATCGTCTGGCCCCTCTTATAGCGGCTCGTGAAGGCGGTGTCGGCGCGCTCGACTTTGAGATGCTGCATCTTGCAAACGAAGCGCAGATTGGCGTTGCGCATCAGCACGCCGGGCAGGAGCCCGCTCTCGCAGAGAATCTGGAAACCGTTGCAGACGCCGAGCACGAGCCCGCCGCGCTTCGCATGCGTGCGCACCGCGTCCATGATCGCGGTCCGTCCGGCGATCGCGCCGCATCGCAGATAGTCGCCATAGCTGAAGCCTCCGGGCAGCACGACGAGATCCGTGCCGGCCGGGAGCTGATGGTCGTCATGCCAGAGCATGGAAGGCGCGCGACCCGTGGCGGCCTTCAACGCGCGCGCCATGTCGCCCTCGCGATTGGAGCCCGGAAAGACGACGACGGCGCAGTTCATGATTTCAGCCCGTCAAATGTCGATCGAGTAGTTTTCGATGACCGTATTGGCGAGGAGCTTCTGGCAGGCCGCCTCGAGGCTCGCGCGCGCCTCGGCCGGATCGCCGGCGGAAAGCTCC
The DNA here is from genome assembly GCA_963829075.1 of uncultured Alphaproteobacteria bacterium. GTDB lineage: Bacteria > Pseudomonadota > Alphaproteobacteria > Rhizobiales > Beijerinckiaceae > Methylocystis. The sequence goes on from CAWHHH010000025.1 coordinate 20,302, forward strand.
ACGTCGAAAACCTTGCCCTGCCGCACGCTCGCGACGCCCTTGACGCCAAGAGAGCCGAGCGCCCCCTCGATGGCCTTTCCCTGGGGATCGAGAACTCCGGGCTTTAAGGTGACGACGACGCGGGCTTTCATCGGCTCCATTCCGCTGGTGTCAGAGGCGGAGCACGGTTAACGGGCCGGCGACGAAAGCGCAAGGATCGGGAGACCGGGCTGGCGTCTCAAGCGTTAGAGGCGAACGTCCGCGTCGCGCCACTCTCGTTGCGGCGAGCAAGAGCAGCATCAGCTTAAGGAAGGATATCGGCGCCGAATTTGAGCTAACGCTTGCGTTTAAAAAATCAGCGGAGCGTCACTGCTGCGCTTTTCCCCGTGGAAAACCTTTTCTCGCTCTCGCCACAAAAGCTTGTTAGGCGCATATGTATATGCACTCGATTCGGAGGGACGTTATGGCTACGCCAGGCACATCTTCGAAAGCTTCGACCCACGGAAACTTGTCCGCCGCCGCCGCTCCGCCGCCGCAGCCCAACGCCGACCGCGTGCGCCAAAGGCTGGAGCGCATTCTCACCGAGATGCGCGCCGAGCCGAGAATGGCCTGGGATTTTTCACTGCAGCTGCTCTACCAGAAGATTTTCCCGGACATGACGCATTTCCTTCCCGAAGAAGAGGGCGCGCGCTATCGCGCCGACTTCGAAAGGGAATGGAGACGGCTCGAAGCCGCGTGACACCTCAGGCTCCGAATTCTCGATGACCCGATCTCTGGCCGGCAAGACTCTCTTCATCACCGGCGCCTCCCGAGGCGTGGGACTTGCGATCGGCTTACGGGCGGCGCGCGACGGCGCGAATGTGACGATCGCGGCGAAGAGCGTCGAGGCGCATCCCAAGCTTCCGGGCACGGTCTACTCCGCGGCTGAGGCGATCGAGGCGGCGGGCGGGCAAGCGCTGGCGCAGCCCTGCGACATTCGATTCGAGGAGCAGGTCGCGGCGGCGGTCGCGGCGACCGTCGAGCGCTTCGGCGGAATCGACATTCTCGTCAACAATGCGAGCGCCATCGATCTGCGTGGGATCGAGGCGCTCGACATGAAGCGCTACGATCTGATGCAGCAGGTGAATGCGCGCGGCTCCTATCTCTGCGCCAAGCTCGCTCTGCCGCATCTCAAGAAAGCCGCCAATGCGCACATTCTGACGCTGTCGCCGCCGCTCGATTTGAACCCCAAGTGGTTCTCGCCCAATCTCGCCTATGCGACCGCCAAATACGGCATGAGCCTCGTCACGCTCGGCCTCGCGCGCGCGCTCGCCCGCGATGGCGTCGCCGTCAATTCGCTCTGGCCCGAGACGGCGATCGCCACGGCGGCGGTGGGCAATCTCTTGGGGGGCGAAGCGGCGCTGCGCCGCTCCCGAAAGGCGGAGATCGTCGCCGACGCCGCGCATGCGATCCTGACGCGGCCGGCCCGGGAATGCAGCGGCCATTTCTTCATCGACAGCCTCGTGCTCGGCGAGGAAGGCGTGACGGATTTCTCCGCTTACGCGGTCGATCCGAGCGTCGACGCGCTGCTCGACTTCTTCCTCGAGAAGCCCTTTACGAAGGGCGTGAGCCCGGGCGGCTTCCACCCCGCCGGTTAGTGCACGTTCGCAAAAAGTGCGAAGCGGTTTTTGGACAAGAACGTGCGCGATCGGGAGAATGTAGTGCGCGTTCGACTCGAAGTTTGCTGGACGCGCTCTAGGCGCTCAGGCCAGCGCCGAAGCTCCGAGATAAAGCGTGTAGAGGCCCAAGGCCGCGACGAGCGCGCCCGAAACATAAGGCGCGACGCGCGCAAAAGTCTCGAAGCCCGTCCAATGCGTCGAGACATGGCGCAGGCTCAAGGCCGCGGCGACGCCGACGAGCACCATCGTCAGCGCGAGGCCGACGCTGAAGCACAGCACCAGCGCGGCGCCGAGCGCGATCTTGCCGAGCTGCAAGCACAGAAGCAGCACAGTGATCGCAGCGGGGCAGGGAATGAGCCCTCCCGTCGAGACCAAAGAGCGCGATCTCGCCCGTCGTCGCCTTGCGGTCGGCGAAGCGCCGATTGATCTCGAGCGCATGCTCGCGCTCATGCGCGTCGGCGATGGCTTCGGGGTCGACGACCAGCAAATCCTCCTTGAACCGCGCGTCCTTGGCCGCTGCGGCACGCCGCTGCGGCCGCTCATGACGCGGATGGCCGAAATTGCGGTGATGATGCCCCTGGTAACCGCGAGCGTGCGGATGAAGGTGATCATGCTGATCATCATGAGCGTGATCGTGATCGTGATCATGATCATGGTCATGGTCATGGCCTTCGTGGTCGTGATGTTCGTGACCGTGATGCGCAGCGGAATGTTCCGCGTGGCCATGATGATCCCGCCAGTTCCTCCAGGACATCCAGCCGGCGACGCCGATGATGAGCAGGCCGGAAACGATTTGCAGATAGGGCTCGGCGCCCTCGGCCGTCCATTTCGATCCGAAATAGAGTCCGCCCAGCGCGATGATCCAGACGATCGCGGTGTGGGAAAGGGTGGCGGCGAGGCCAAGCAGGATCGCCTGCGCCACGGTTCCGCGAATGGCGATGATGAACGCCGCCATCATCGTCTTCGAGTGGCCCGGCTCGAGACCGTGCAGCGCGCCGAGGAGAATCGCGCTCGGCGCGAAGAGCCATGCGTTTCCCGCTCCGACATTGAGGATTTCGGTCAGATTGGACATTTTCGGCTTGGCGCCTCTTCGCTCGCTTGATCCGTCGGCTCATGGCCGATCGCCATGAGCCGTTCGACGCCGCTCCCCATTTTTCGGCCCGAAACGCGCCACCCCTAGCCCTTCGGGCGAGGCCAGAGCAAGCCGCATGCGCCGAAACGCGCAGGCGCGACGCTGGCCCTTGGCGAAGCTACGCGAGCGTTCTAGAGTCTCTCGCCCTAAGGGACCAGCGGCGCCCCGACGCGCCGAAACATGGCCAAGCTTGAGAGCCGTGAAGGTCCCGAGCCGCAGCAAAGCGGGAATGAAGCAGTCAAGGGCGATCGGGAAGGAAGCCATGTCGAGAGTATCGAGCAAAGGGAAACCCGCGCCTGAGCGGCCGGCGAGGAAAGGCGACAAGGCTCAGGCGAAGCCCACGGGACTTGGAACGCGATCGCTTATCGGCATGGGGCTCGCCGCCGCCCTGCTCTTTGGCGCCTTCGTCGCCTACACGAGCCGGCCCGTCCCGCCCCCCGTCATCGGCGGCCCGTTCCAATTGACGGCGCAGAACGGTCAGAGCTTCTCCGACAAGGACATGCTTGGCCGGCCTTATCTCGTGTTCTTCGGCTATACGAACTGTCCCGACATCTGTCACACGACCCTCTTCGAAATGTCCGAGATCATGCGGGCTCTGGGCCCCGACGCGAAGGTCGGCGGCCTTTTCGTCACGGTGGATCCCGAGCGCGACACGCCCGAGCAGCTCAAGCGATATCTCGAAAGCTTCGATCCGCGCATCCTTGGGCTGACTGGCGGCCACGAGGCCCTCGACCCCATGCTCCAGGAATACAAAATCTTCGCAAAGAGGACGCCAGTCGAGAACGGCAATTATGGCGTGGATCACAATACGGCCGTCTATCTGATGGACAAGGACGGTCGCTTCGTGACGATCTTCAATGTCGCGCGCAAGCCCGCCGACGCCGCGCGCGAGCTGCAACGATATATGTAGGTCCGCGCGAGAAGCAAAAACGCCTGCCGCAAACGTCAGGGATGCAGCGAAGCGCGCATTTTGGGTTAGATCGCGCCATGTTCAGACGGAATCGCCTGAGCGCAGAAAACGTGATCGATCCAAAAAGACCAGTGCGCGCTTGACGCGAAAAACCGGCTTCCACTTTTTCGCAGCGCGCTCTAGCATGCGCCATGCTTCGATTCTTTCGCGCTGAGGGCGCCTCGGAATCCAGTTCGTCGCAGCTCGTGCTCCGGCACGCCGGAGAGACGATCGTCGTCGCGCTGCGTCGCTCGCGGGCGGCGCGGCGCTATACGCTGCGCGTACGTTTCGCTGCCCGCGACGCCGTGCTCACGATGCCGCAGCGCGGATCGCTCCGCGATGCGCGCGCCTTCGCGGAACGGCACGCGGCCTGGATCGCGACGCGTCTGCAAAGGCTTCCCGAGGCGATTCCCTTCGTCCCGGGCGCCGTCGCGCCGCTCAGGGGCGTCGACCATCTGCTGACGCATCGGCCGGAAGCGCGCGGCGTGGTCTGGAGCGAGCCGCTCTCCGCGGCCGGGACTTTCGTCGAGCGGGACGACGCTCCGGAATTCGCGCTCTGCGTCACGGGCGCGGTTGAGCACATGTCGAGGCGCGTGAGCGATTTCCTCAAGCGCGAGGCGAGGCGCGATCTCGAGGTCGCCGTCGCCCGTCACACCCAAACGCTCGGCCTGCCGCCGCGCAGCGTGGGCCTGCGCGATCCGGTGAGCCGCTGGGGCTCCTGCTCGGCGACGGGATCGCTGAATTTTTCTTGGCGTCTGATCATGGCCCCGCCCTTCGTGCTGGATTATCTCGCCGCTCATGAGGTCGCGCATCTCGTGCATCTCGACCACTCGCCGCGCTTCTGGACGCTGACCCGGCGGCTCTCGAGCGAGGTCGACCGCGCCGAGGCCTGGTTGACGCGCCAGGGCTCGCAACTGCACAAATACGGCGCAAACCCTTGAGGGCCGCGCCGCATTGCGCCGCGAAAGGCGGCGATGCTATAGCGCCCGGATAACCCCGAGCCTGCTCCCAAAAAGTGCGAAGCGGTTTTTGGAATGGAACAGGCTCGAAACCTTGGAGCGAATTCTTATCGCAAAAGTCTGTCGACTTTTGCGGAATTCGCTCTGGAGCGGAGCCCCACATGACGGTCGACCCGGCGCTCGTCCATCGCATTGCGCATCTCGCCCGCATCAAGGTCGAGGAGGCCGAGGTCGAGCGGCTGGGCCGCGAGCTCTCCGCCATTCTCGCCTTCGTCGAGGAGCTGAACTCCGTCGACGTTTCGGGAGTTGAGCCGCTGACCTCCGTGCTGCCGATGAAGATGAAGAAGCGCACGGATGTCGTGACCGACGGCGGCAAGGCCTCGGACATTCTCGCCAACGCGCCCGAGCGCGAAGATCAATTTTTCGTCGTGCCCAAGGTCGTCGAATGACGAGCGGCGCCTTAGAGCGAATTCCGCAAAAGTTGACAGACTTTTGCGACCAAAATTCGCTCCACCTTTTTGATCTGGCGCGATTTCTCATCGCTCGAACGATTCCGTTCGAGCGGAAAGCGCGCTAGCGCCGCGATCGGAATGGCTTCATGTCGGATCCAACGCATCTTTCCCTGGGTGAAGCGCGCGACGCCTTGCGCGCCAAGCGGCTTTCGGCGAGCGAGCTCGCGAAAGCGCATGTCGACGCAATCGAGCGCGCCGATCTGCTCAATTGCTTCATCACCAAGACGCCGGAGCTCGCGCTCGCAGCGGCGAAGGAGAGCGACGCGCGGCTCGCCAAGGGCGAGGCGCGTCCGCTCGAGGGTCTGCCGCTCGGCATCAAGGACCTCTATTGCACCAAGGGCGTGCGCACGACGGCGGCGAGCCGCATCCTCGACGACTTCGCGCCGACCTATGAATCGACGGTTAGCGGCAATCTGAGGCGCGATGGCGGGCTGATGCTCGGCAAGCTCAATCTCGACGAGTTCGCGATGGGCTCGTCGAACGAGACGAGCGCTTTCGGTCCCGTCGTCTCGCCCTGGCGGCGGCAAAAGAACGGCGGTTTCGACGAAGCGAGCATCGTGCCCGGCGGCTCGTCTGGCGGCTCCTCGGCGGCGGTGGCGGCGCGGCTCTGCCTCGGCGCGACCGCAACCGACACCGGCGGCTCGATCCGCCAGCCCGCGGCCTTCACGGGGACGGTCGGCATCAAGCCGACCTATGGACGCTGCTCGCGCTGGGGCATCGTCGCTTTCGCCTCCTCGCTCGATCAGGCCGGCCCGATCACGCGCAGCGTGCGCGACGCGGCGATCATGCTGAAGTCGATGGCGGGCCACGATCCCAAGGACACGACGAGCGTCGACGCGCCCGTGCCGGACTATGAGGCGTCGATCGGCGCCTCGGTCAAAGGCCGCCGCATCGGCATCCCGAAGGAATATCGGCTCGACGGGCTTGCGGGCGAGATCGCCGCGCTCTGGGACCAGGGCGCGCAATGGCTCAAGGACGCCGGCGCGGAGATCGTCGAGATCTCGCTGCCGCACACGCGCTATGCGCTGCCCGCCTATTACATTCTCGCGCCGGCCGAGGCCTCGTCCAATCTCGCACGCTACGACGGCGTACGCTACGGTCTGCGCGAGAAAGGCCGCGACGTCATCGACATGTATGAGAACACGCGCGCCAAGGGTTTCGGGCCCGAAGTGCGCCGGCGCGTGATGATCGGCACCTATGTGCTCTCGGCCGGCTATTACGACGCCTATTACGTGCGCGCGCAAAAAATCCGCACGCTGATCAAGCGCGACTTCGATCTCGCTTTTGAAGCTGGCGTCGACGCCGTGCTGACGCCGGCGACGCCCTCGCCCGCCTTCGCCTTCGGCGAGAAGGGCAAGGCCGATCCGGTCGAGATGTATCTAAACGACGTGTTCACGGTGACCGTGAACATGGCCGGGCTCCCCGGCCTCGCCCTGCCGGCGGGGCTTTCCTCGAACGGTCTGCCGCTCGCCCTGCAGCTCATCGGCAAGCCCTTCGACGAGGAGACGCTCTTCGCGCTGGCTTCGACGATGGAGCAGGCGGCGCCGCAGATCGAGCTGCCCGAGCCCTGGTGGGTTCGATGAACGGCCCTTTGGGGGACGGCGCGCTTTCGCCGCAGGATGAAATGGCGGAGGTGCGCAGGCAAATCGACGCGCTCGACGCGGAGATCGTCGCGCTATTGGCCAAGCGCCAGCGCCAGATCGAGCGCGCCGCGCGCGTGAAGCCGCTCCTCGAGATGCCGGCGCGCGTGCCGGAGCGCATCGACGAAGTGCTGGCGCGGGTGCTCGAGGCCGCGAGGCGCGACGGGCTCTCGCAGGATCTTTCCGCCGAGCTCTGGACGCGCATCATCGAATGGTCGATCGATTATGAGGAAAGGCTGATGGGCGAGGCCTTGTCGGCTGGCCCTCGCAAATAGCCGGACGGGCCGGGAGGCTCCAAACCCCGAGAGACGTATTGTCGCTGCTCTCCGGCCTTGCCACGCGCTCCCTTCCCAAATAGGTTGCGCGCGCATCTGCGATCCCGGCGGCGAGAGATCGCAAAACTTCATCAAAGCATGGAACGGCGGCCGATTTGGGCGCGCCTTCCTTTGCCGCCGCTCCGAGGACGAGCTCCGCATGTCAGTGCTGATCGACAAGAACACCAAGCTTATTTGCCAGGGATTCACCGGGAAGACGGGAACCTTCCATTCCGAGCAGGCGATCGCCTACGGGACCAAGATGGTCGGCGGCGTCTCGCCCGGAAAGGGCGGGACGAAGCATTTGAATTTGCCGGTCTTCGACTCGGTTGCGGAGGCGCGGGCCAAGACCGGCGCTGACGCCTCGGTCGTCTATGTGCCGCCGCCGGGCGCCGCCGACGCGATCTGCGAGGCGATCGACGCGGAAATCCCGCTCATTGTCGCCATTACCGAGGGCGTGCCGGTCCACGACATGATCAGGGTCAAGCGCGCGCTTTCGGGCTCCAAGTCGCGGCTCATCGGTCCGAACTGCCCCGGCGTCGTCACGGCCGGTGAGTCGAAGATCGGCATCATGCCGGGCAACATCTTCAGCAAGGGCTCGGTCGGCGTCGTCTCCCGCTCCGGCACGCTGACCTATGAGGCGGTGTTCCAGACGACGGCCGAAGGCCTCGGCCAGACGAGCGCCGTCGGCATCGGCGGCGATCCCGTGAAGGGCACGGACTTCATCGACATATTGGAGCTGTTCCTGGCCGACGCCGCCACGAAATCCATCATCATGATCGGCGAGATCGGCGGCTCGGCCGAGGAGGACGCCGCCCAGTTCCTGATCGACGAGGCCAAGCGCGGCCGCAAGAAGCCGATCGCCGGCTTCATCGCCGGGCGCACGGCGCCGCCCGGCCGCCGCATGGGCCATGCTGGAGCGATCGTCTCCGGCGGCAAGGGCGACGCCGAGAGCAAGATCGCGGCGATGGAGGCGGCGGGCATCCGCATCTCTCCCTCGCCGGCGCGGCTCGGAAAGACTCTGGTCGAGGCTCTCAAAGGCTAAGGCGTCGCCGGCTTCGGCGGGGAGAAAGCGCCGAAGCCTCCGGTCTCCGGCCACGCTCGAGGTTTTTGCTCCGCCCGCCCTCGCAAAGCGAGGGCGGCGGCGCGTCGTCTCGCGAAGTTGTCCGTTTTTCAGCCTTTACTAACGAGAGTTTGCGTCCTCTATTCGCATGAGGGGACAGCTCGAGGGGGGGCGGGGCTCGCGAGCCACGCCCGACCGGTCCCGAGGAAAAGGACGGCGACAGCATGCGTCCCGGAACGACGGAAGGCGAGAGAGCGACGGTGTTTCGCCGCACGGCGGGCGCCGAGGAGCTCTCGAGGACCTCTTTTCTGAACGGCGGCGACGCCATCTATCTCGAGCAGCTGCTCGCCGCCTTCGAGGCCGACCCCGCTTCGGTCAGCCCGGACTGGCGCGCCTTCTTCTCGCAGATGGGCGTCCTTCCGGGCTCGGCGAGCGCCGCGACGGGACCCTCCTGGGCGAGCGCGGGATTGCCCCGCGCCAAGGACGAGCTGCTGGCTGGCTTTGAGGCCTATCCGGCAGAGCCGAAAGCTGCGCCCGCAGCGACGGCTCCCGTGATCCGCCCGGCGCGCCCGCCTGAGAGCGAGGCGCTGCGACAGGCGACGCGCGACAGCATCCGCGCCCTGATGATGATTCGCGCCTACCGCGCCCGCGGCCATCTCCACGCCAATCTCGACCCGCTCGGCCTCGAGCAGCGCCACGACCATGGCGAGCTGCATCCCGGGACCTACGGCTTCACCGACGAGGATTTCGACCGCAAGATCTTCATCGACGGCGTGCTCGGCCTTCAGACCGCGAGCCTCTTCGAGATCGTCTCGATCCTGCGCCGCACCTATTGCGGCTCGATCGGCTTCGAGTTCATGCATGTGCTGAACCCTGCCGAGAAGTCCTGGCTGCAGGCGCGCATCGAAGGCCCCAAAAAGGAGATCGTCTTCACGCCCGAGGGCAAGCGCGCGATTCTGAACAAGCTCATCGAGGCCGAGGGCTTCGAGAAGTTTCTCGACCTGAAATACACCGGCACCAAGCGCTTCGGCCTCGACGGCGGCAAATCGATCGTGCCGGCGCTGGAGCAGATCATGAAGCGCGGCGGCGCGCTCGGGGTGAAGGAGATCGTGCTCGGCATGGCGCATCGCGGGCGGCTCAACGTGCTGTGCCAGGTCATGGCCAAGCCGCATCGCGCGCTCTTCCACGAATTCAAGGGCGGCTCCTTCCTCCCCGACGAGGTCGAAGGCTCGGGCGATGTGAAATATCACCTCGGCGCCTCCTCCGACCGCGAGTTCGACGGCAACAAGGTGCATTTGTCGCTGACGGCGAACCCTTCCCATCTCGAGATCGTCGATCCGGTCGTGCTCGGCAAGGTGCGCGCCAAGCAGGATCAGCACGAATGCCCCGACGACGACCGCAGAGAGGTGCTGCCGCTGCTGATCCACGGCGACGCGGCTTTCGCGGGGCAGGGCGTCGTCGCGGAATGCTTCAGTCTCTCGGGCCTCAAGGGACACCGCACCGGCGGCTCGCTTCATTTCATCATCAACAATCAGATCGGCTTCACCACCTATCCGCGTTACTCGCGCTCCTCGCCTTACCCTTCCGATCTCGCCAAAATGGTCGAGGCGCCGATCTTTCACGTGAACGGCGACGATCCGGAAGCGGTCGTCTTCGCGGCGCGTGTCGCGACCGAATTCCGGCAGCAGTTTCAGAAGCCGGTCGTGATCGACATGTGGTGCTACCGGCGCTTCGGGCACAATGAAGGCGACGAGCCCGCCTTCACGCAGCCGCTGATGTACAAAAAGATCCGCGCGCACAAGACGACGCTCGAAATTTACAGCGAGAAGCTCATCGCTGAAGGCCACGTGTCGCCGGCGGATCTTGAGAAGTTGAAGGCCGAGTGGCGCGCGACGCTCGACGCGGCGCTCGAGGCCTCGCAATCCTTCCGCCCGAACAAGGCCGATTGGCTGGACGGGTACTGGTCGGGCCTCAAACCCGGCTACCAGTCCTCGGACGATGAGCGGCGCGGCAAGACGGGGGTCGCGATCGACCTCTTGCGCGACATCGGACGCCGCATCACCGAGGCGCCGCCGGACTTCAATGTCCACAAGACCGTTCAGAGATTTCTGGACGCCAGACGCGCCGCGATCGAAAGCGGCGCCGGAATCGATTGGGCCACGGCGGAAGCCTTGGCCTTCGGCTCGCTCTTGCGGGAAGGCCATCGCGTCCGTCTATCCGGGCAGGACAGCGAGCGTGGCACCTTCTCCCAGCGTCACGCGGTGCTGATCGACCAGGAGAACGAAGCCCGATACGTCCCGCTCGCCCATGTCGGAGAAGGCCAAGGGCGGTTCGAGGTCATCAACTCGATGCTCTCGGAAGTGGCGGTGCTTGGCTTCGAATACGGCTATTCGCTCGCCGATCCGACATCGCTCGTGCTCTGGGAAGCGCAATTCGGCGATTTCGCCAATGGCGCCCAGGTCATCTTCGATCAGTTCCTCTCGGCGGGCGAGCGCAAATGGCTGCGCATGTCGGGGCTGGTCTGCCTGCTTCCGCACGGCTATGAGGGCCAGGGACCCGAGCACTCCTCGGCGCGGCTCGAACGCTATCTGCAGCTGGCCGCCGAGGACAACATTCAGGTCGCCAATTGCTCGACGCCCGCGAACTTCTTCCACATTCTGCGCCGTCAGCTCAATCGCAACATCCGCAAGCCGCTGATCCTGATGGCGCCGAAGTCGCTTCTGCGGCACAAGCGCTGCGTCTCAAAAATCGAGGATCTCGGCGCCAATTCCACCTTCCACCGGCTGCTTCCCGACGAGGCGGAGCTTTCGCGACCGGGCGCCTTGTCGCTGCGCCCCGCCGAGGAGATCCGGCGGCTCATCCTGTGCTCCGGCAAGGTCTATTATGACCTCGTCGAGGAGCGCGAGAAGCGCGGCGCGGACGACGTCTATCTGCTGCGGGTCGAGCAGCTCTACCCACTGCCCTTGAGGCAGCTTGCGCTGAGACTGGCGCGGATGCGCGCGGCGGAAGTCGTCTGGTGTCAGGAAGAGCCCAGGAACATGGGCGCTTGGAGCTACGTCGAGCCTTATCTCGAATGGGCGCTCGGCCAGGCGGCGGGAAAATCGAAGCGCGCGCGCTATGTCGGCCGCCCGGCTTCGGCCTCCACGGCCGCCGGCACGATGGCGAGGCACATGGCGCAGCTCAGAGCGATACTGGACGAGGCCTTCTCGCCGTGAGGGCGGAAGGCGGAAAAGGGAACCGCGCTCAATGCGCGGGCGGATATCGGGCGAGCTCCTCCCGAAGAACGACGGCGTTATTGTGGGCGACATCTCTTGCGGCGAAAAGCAGGGTGGCCCTTGGAACGGACTCCAGCGCTTGCTGAAGCTCGGTAAACGCGGCGCATTCAGCGAGTTCTCTACGATATCGTCGGCAGAATTCGCTCCACCTTGATGGCTCATGGTTGAACCAACGGCGCAGTGCGTCGCTCGGCGCGACGTCCTTGAGCCAAGCGTCGATCTTTGCTGCGTCTCGGCTTAATCCGCGCGGCCACAACCGATCGACCAAAATCCGCATTCCGTCGTCAGGATCCGCCGGCTCATACGCGCGCTTGATCTTGATCCGTGTCATTCACGCACCTGTTCGGCGCTCGCTCATCGCTAAAATATTAAACTAGAAAGCAACCCTCAGACTCCGAGTGGGGAGCATCCCGGATTGGCGCAACTATGCGTTTCTTGCATCAAATCATCGATCAAGACGCCAGGGGGCGGGCGGCCGAGACTTGGATTTTCTTGATCGCGTGAGTGGCGCCGCCCTGGCCGGGCTTTCGGGCCGCGGCGGTGGCGGAGCGCTTGGGGGAAGGATTGCCGCGCTTTTTAAGGAGTTCGCTTGATCCAACCGCGATCTCAGCGCTCGCGCGGCCGCCAGCCGGCGACGTCAGCGAGAATTCTCTCGCCCGTCCGCGTGTTGATCCAGTCCCCTGAAATTCGCCGGCAGAGAAATGGCAGCAGATAGGTTCCGTTGTGATCGATGCAGAGCACCTCGACGGGGCCTTCATCGTCCGGCAGTCGATCCACAACGAATTCAGCCATGCGGTCATTGAGCGAAGTCAATTGCGCTAGTCCAAGTTGATTCGCTTGCGCGAATTGCGCCCCCACATGTGGATATAGGGCTCGATTGCGGCTCTCGCGTGGCGTGAGCTTCACCGATGTCGGAGCTCACGCCTTTGAGGCGGCTCTTGCGACATTCATGAAGACGCGCGCCGCCTCGACGTGAGCGAGCTCGGCATGGGCGCGCGCCCGTGTCTGCGCGGCGCGCAGCCGCTCGATCGTCTCCAGCAGCCGCTCCAGGCTCCAGCGCTTGAGATGCGCATCGATGATCCGGTCAGGAACCGAGAAGAATCCGCCCCTCTTGACCGCCATGACGCCGCCGGCGACCCGTCCGCGATGTAGGGAAAGCGCATAGCGCAAGGCGCCGGAAATCAACTGCGTGGCGTCGGCGCCCTTCGTCAGCGCCTCGTCGAGCTCGGTCTCCGCGGCGCGCATGTCGCCCGAAAAGGCCTCGAGCGTGGCGGCGTCCATAGCGATCGACGACGCATGGGCGACGATCTCGGCGACGTCGGCCGCTTCGATTCGCCCGCGCCCGTCCATATAAAGGACCAGCTTCTGCAGTTCCGCCCGGCTCATCAGCCGGTCTTCGCCGAGCGCCGCCTGCAGAAGCGCGCGCGCCTCGGGCGCGATGGCCAGAGAGGCCTCGGCCAGGCTCTTTTCGACCAAAGCGGCGACGTCGGCGTCGCTGTCGGGCGCGCACTCGATCGCGGCGCCCATTTTCGAGCCTTCCACCAGCTTGCGCAGCGGCGCGTCCTTGCGCAGCGCGCCAGCGGCGACGATCACGCTGCAGTCGACGGGCGGCGCCCGCAGCAGCATCTCGATCGCCTCGACGAAGGATTTTGCGCCGGCCTCGACCAGCAGCGCCCGCCTGCCGCCAAAGAGCGGCGCCGTATTGGCTTCGTCGATGAGCGTCAGCGGATCGGCTGCGACCGCGTCTCCCGGAAGCTCCAGGAACTGGAACGGATCGTGGCGATCGTCGACACGGCGGGCGACGAGCCTCAGAGCGCTTTCGCGCACGAGGCCGGCGTCCGCGCCATGCAACAGGAAGAGGAAAAGATTTTCCGGAGGGGCGGCGACGAATCGCTCGACGTCGTTCTTCCTAATCGCGACCATGGCTCATCTTAGCTGCGCCATCGCCCGCGCCCTTTGTCCCCTACTTGCCGGCTTTGATCTCGGCCGTCGCGGTCGCCAGCAGCTCGTCCATCACGCGGCGCACTTGATGCTCGGACTGGTCGACGCCGGCACCCTGGAAATCCTTGAGCACGCGCTCGATCACGATCTGGCTGGCGTTGGCCGCGGTCTCGGCCGCGACGAGCTCATTGGCGTAGATGCGCGCCTGCTCAGGCGTCTTGCCGAGCTTTTCCGCCGCCCAGAGACCCAGGAGCTTGTTGCGGCGAGCTTCGGCGCGAAACTGCAACTCCTCCTCGTGGACGAAGGTTTTTTCGAAGGTTTCCTCCCGCTTGTCGAAGGTGCTCATTTTTCGTCCCCAAGGCTTCCGGCTTCCTGATCCGCATCACGGCGGCCTGGAAGGGATATACTGAGATCGACGCGAGAATCCAATGGCCGAGCCGTCCCTCGCCGCCAGAAGAGGCATTGCCGCAATGGCGCGGCTCGCTTAGGCCGGAAGGCCGCCCTGGGGCGGGAGCGGGGATCTCTCCATGAAGCGAATTCACGGCCGCAATATTTTTATCGTCAACCTCGCTAATGTGCTCCAGCCGATCGGACCGGCGCTTTTCCTGGAGCGGGCGACGGCCTCACGCTTTTCCGCCCTGTGGATCCGGGTCGGACGCGGCGAGGGGATGGACCCCAATCTCGCTTTGCCAGTATTGGCCGGCCTGCGCCGAGCCCTCAAGGACGCGGGGGTCGACCTCTGGGGCTGGCACGTCTCTTTTTGCGCGACCCCGGCGGCGGCGCGCCGTGAGGCCGAGCTCGCGCTCCAATGGGTCGAGCGCCATGAACTCGACGGGCTCGTGCTCGATCTCGAGAAAACGCCGGATAATCCGAGATTCCAGGGCGGGCCGCGCGAGGCCGAGATCTACGCCGGCCTCCTCGCCGAGGGTCTCGCCGCCAAAGGCCGCGGCATTGCGCTTTCGACGCATGACCAGCCCTCGCTCCATCCCGACGCGCCTCTCCAGACGGCGCTGGGGATCGTCGAGGATGTGACGCCGCAGGTCTATTACCGCTCCGCGGCGGTCGCTCGGCGATTCAAGAAATCGCTCAGGGATTACGAGGCGCTGATCGGCAAGGAGGCGATCAAGCGCCGCTACAAGCCGACCGGCAACATCACGACGCAGGCTGATATGCGGCTGAAGAGCCCCGCCGCCTCTCTCGCTGCGACGCGAAATTTTTTGCATCTCGTGCGCAAGACGGGCTGCGGCGCCTACAGCTTCTGGTGCTGGGACGCGGCGCCGCGCGAGATCTGGGAATTTCTCCGCCGCGAGCCGGTGTGACCGGGCTAGCTCGTCACGGCGAGCGATACGCCATCACACCGCGGTCGAGCCAGGTGTGTCGTCCTTTCGATAGGCCGTGCCGAAGACATAGTCCCACCAAAAGGCGTGCACGCCGAAGCCCCGCGTCGCGTCGCGGAAGTGATGCAGCATGTGTAGTCGGCGAACGTAAAGGGCGAATTGCGACTTCGGATGTCCGTGATGCGTCCAATAATGCACGCAGTCGTAAAGCACGTAGCCGCTGATGAAGCCCGCGAGCGGCGCCCAGCAGAAGCTCGGTCCAAACAGCAGCCGCGCCACGCCAAGCGCGATCAGCATGATCGGACCGGAGAGCAGCGGCGGCATCACCAGCCGAAGCGGGTCGCTGGGGTAGATGTGATGCACGCCGTGAATGAGGAACTGGAAGCGCGGCCCAAGCCCGAAAGGCAGAGCAAACACGGTGTGGAAGAGGAAGCGGTGACCGAGATATTCGGTCAGGGTCCACAGCAGGTAGCCGATGAGCAGGCCGGCGACGATCAGCCCGACGCTCACCTGCGTCGCCGAATAGACGATGAGCCCCAAAATGATCGGCACATAGAGGATCACCGGGGTCAGATGATGCACGCGCGACAGCTTGTCGAGCAGATCGCTCTCGAAAATGCGCGGCGAGGCGGATAGCGGATCGCCGAGGCGCGTGGCGTTATCGACGTTCATGCGGTCACTCCGCCGGCTGGGTTGCGAGACTTCCCGCTTCGACGTTCTCAGAACGGGTGCGCAGCGAGTATCTCGGATCGAAGATGAAGGTGAAGAAGAGCGCGATCCAGGAGCGATGGCAGGCGAGATCGTCGTAGTAATCGGGCGCCATCGCCTTGAGCTGCGGCAATCGCGACCAGGGGATCTCGTGGAAGTCGTGATGCTCGTTGTGATAGCCGATGTTGAGCGCCAGCGTGTTCAAGGGGCCGTAATAATCGAAGGTCCCCTGATCGGGCGCGAAGGCGAAATGTTCCTGCACCCAGCGCGCGCTCAGGAAATGCAGGCCGCCGACCGAGAACCAGAAGGAGAGAAAGTAGTAGAGCAGGGCGTTCGGCCCGAAGGCCCACAGCACGAAGAGGTCGAAGGCCAGGATCACCGCAATGTTGATATAGGTCCATTGTCCCATGATCGGCACCGTGCCTTTGAGGCGTGAAAGCCGCATGAGCTGGATCGCCGGGAAGAAGAAGAGCCAGACCGCCTTGCGCCAGCTGCTGTCGCCGACCCATTCCACCTCCCAATGACTCGGCACGTCGGCGTCGTAGTCATAGGCCGAAAGATGCGAATGGTGCTTGATGTGATAGCAGCGGAAGCCCATCGCCGTCGGAAAGCCGTTGGAGAGATCGGCGAGCAGCGCATTGAGCTTGTTCAAAAGCGGATTTTTGAACACGCAATTGTGGATCGAATCGTGGATGATCACGAAATTTGCGTGATTGGCGAAGGCGCCGACGCAATAGGCCAGGAGCACCGTCAACGGCCAATAGGCGAGGCCGAGACGCCCGAGAAAAGCGGCGATCGCGAGCTGCAGGAAGAAGAGCGCGACCGTGATCTTGAACGTCAGTATGTCCGTGCCGAAGAGCTCGCGCACCTGCGGATATTTGGCGAGGATCGCATTGCGCCGCTCGATGTGCGATCGGTCGGCGCCTGCGCTGGTGAGAGAGAGAGTCATGCGTCTGCGGCTCCTGGCTGTTTCGCCTATAGGCGCTTCTCGTAGATGCGGTGCGTCTTGGTGATCTTGCCGCCGAAGAGCTCGATCGGCTTGCGCATCGCGAGATTGTTCTCGAGCACCCAGCCGGCCTCGATCTCGGCGACGGGCTGGCCACGGCCGCGGTGACGAATCTCCTCGACCATGGTCATCAATATGGCGCCGCCGGTGGCGCTGCCCTGCAATTCCTTGCTCATGCCGAGCAGCAAGAGCTTGGCGCTTTCGTAAGCATGGCTGCGCAGCCGCGAGATCACCTTGACGAGTTCCGTGGGCAGCAGGCGGCCGTCGAGATCGTCGATGATCTCGAAGAGATTGGGCAGCGCCACCGCGAAGGCCACAGGCTTGCCGTCGAGCTCCACGACCATCGTCAATTCGGGCGGCGTGACGAAGCCCAGCGCGTCGGCGATCGAATTGAACTCTTCAAGCGTGAAGGGAACATAGCCCCAGTTATCGCGCCACGCGTCGTTGAAGAGATCGGTCATCAACTGCGTCTCGCCCTTCTTCAGGCGCGAGAAATCGATCGGACGGGTCTTCAGCCGGTCTTTCCACTCCCGGCGGCTCGCCATGCGCGCGGCGACGTCTGGCGCGCCGGGCGTGTTCTCGATTCTGTAGGAATACACGTCGCGCGCCTTCACATAGCCGAGCGCCTCGACGTGATGGCTGAGATAGGCCGGGTGCCAAGGCGTAAGAAACACCGGACGTTCGTCAAAGCCCTGCACCAGCATGCCCATCTCGCCATTGATCGACGGTGAGAAGGGGCCGTGGATCACCGTCGCGCCGCGCGCCTTGAGCCAGGCTTCGGCCGCCCCCGTCAGCGCGCGAACGG
The DNA here is from genome assembly GCA_963829075.1 of uncultured Alphaproteobacteria bacterium. GTDB lineage: Bacteria > Pseudomonadota > Alphaproteobacteria > Rhizobiales > Beijerinckiaceae > Methylocystis. Next base: position 37,580 of record CAWHHH010000025.1, read on the forward strand.
TCTCGAGATCATCCTCCGCGTCGAGGGAGCCGAACTGGAAACGCGAGGCTTCGACGGGCGTAAATTCCGGCCGGTAGACCTGCGCCAGAATGCGCCCGACCCAGCGGCCGTCGCGTCGCGCCAAAAACTCCTGCGCTTCGACGAGCTTGAAATGCGGATTGAGCTTGTGGCCGTGCAGCGTCCAGCGCTCGACGTCGAGCGGCGGCGCGAAGCCCTCCATGCCCCGATAGAGGAGCCGCGGCAGCTTGTTGTAGGTCAGAAAATGCGCGACGCCCTTGGCCTCGACGATTTCGATCTGCGCCATGAGAAAAGCCTATCCGTGTTTAAGAACTTGTGATCAGCGGCATATCGACGCAGCGGCGGGTTATCCCAAGCCGCGCCGCATCACGCCCCGGCCATGGCGGTCGCGACCATCTGGCGCGCTTCCTGCGACGCCGGCGGCATGTCGCGCAGGCAGTCCACTACGCCCTTGATCTCGTCTCGCGTGTGACTGGCCGAGAAGAAGAAGCGCAGTCGCGGCTGATCCTTCGGCACGCCGATCTGCACGATTGGCGGCACGTAATAGCCCTTGTCCAGGAGGCGCTGCGACGCCCACATCGTGTCGACGTCGTCCTGGAACAGGATCGGCACGACGCCGCGGCCGATCGCATGACCTGTCGACAGTCCCACTTCATTGGCGTAGTCGCGAAAGAAGGTGGCGTTCTCGGCGAGACGGCCGATGCGCCAGTTCTCCTCCTGCATCAGCCGCAACGCGGTGCGCGCGGAAGCCAGGATCACCGGCGAGAGTCCGACGCTGTAGACGAAGCCCGGCAGCGTGTAGCGGAACCAGTCTATGACCTTCTTCCGGCCGCAGACATAGCCGCCGCAAGAGGCGAGCGTCTTCGACATCGTGCCGACGAGCAGATCGATTCGCTCCGGATCGACTCCGCTCATTTCCGGCAGTCCGCGCCCGGTCTCGCCCAAGACGCCGAGACAATGGGCCTCGTCGAGCATCAGCCAGAAATGATGCTTGTCGCGCATCTCGACGAGCCGCGGCAGGTCGCAGACGTCGCCGTCCATGCTGTAGAGGCCTTCGACAACGACCAGAACGTAGCGATATTCCTCGCGATGCCGGGCGAGAAGATGCTCGAGATGGTCAAGGTCGTTGTGCTTGAATTTGATGACCCGCGCGTCGGAGGCGTCGGTTCCGGCGAGAATGCTGTTGTGCGCGAGCTCGTCGATGAAGATCGCGTCGCGCTTGCCCATGAGCCAGGCGATCGTCGTCACATTGGCGAGATAGCCCGAGACGAGCGTGAGGGCGCTCTCGAAGCCAAGGAACTTGGCGATCTCCGCCTCGAAGGGCTTATGCGTGGAGCGCTCGCCCCCGACGAGGCGCGACGCCAGCGCCCCGACGCCGAGACGGTCTAGCTCGCGCTTGGCCTCAGTCACGATTTGCGGGTGCTTGGAGAGGCCGAGATAGTCGTAGTTGGCGAAGCTGACGAAATGGGTCCCAGAGGCTTCGAGATCGGTCTTGAGCTTGTCGATCTGCGCGAAAAAAGGGTCCCAGAATTCAAGTAAGGCATTGCCTGCAAAACGGAATCTTCTCGCCGCATAGTCGGAGAGGCTCTTGTGCTTCGTCACTTCGTTTCGGCCCTCGCTCCCGGCGCGGAGCGCGCCGTCGAATCATGTCCCCAAGGCGCTGGATGAACGAGCGTCTCAATGAGAAGGCGCTCCTTTACACTATTTGCGGCGCCCCGCGCCAGACCGGGGCCATGGCGCGCAGCGCCTGCGCTTTCCTGCAGGAAGCCTTCGCGCGGCGACGAAGAGCGTGGGCGGCGAAACGCCGCTCTTGCCGCGCCGGGCCCGCTCCATTATAGAGCGCCGGTCGCCGCGACGGCTGTCGCGACGAATGCCGGAATCCCAAGCCGGCGAAAGCGTGGGGCCATAGCTCAGTTGGGAGAGCGCTTCAATGGCATTGAAGAGGTCGTCGGTTCGATTCCGTCTGGCTCCACCAATTAAATCAAGGAATTATAGGCCGCGGCCGAAGGGCGTCATCGTTCCAGATGTCCTGTATCGGCGCCCCGTCGGCGCGGGGCAAGATTGACGGCTGTCCCGCCCAAGGAGCTATCGGTCTCGCGCCCGAGACGCCCTATTCGGCCATCGCGGGCGCGCCCTTTCGTTTGCGGGGTGCGCGGGTCCGTGCGCGCCGACGTGTCGCCGGACTGGCGCCAGCATCGCGCGAAGGGGAACGGGCGGCCGAATATGCCCGCGCCTGGGCGCGCCCGTTGGCAGGTCCACCGCGGGACCGTCGAATCGGCCGGGCATGGCGCGAGGGCAGAAGCCACTCGAGTTTGAGCGTCCAGCTCGGCGAAAGCTGTGGCGGAAATATTGCATCCGTTCAGGATGCGGTTCGTGCGCTTGAGGCGTCGGTTTCCCTTGTTTCACCGCCTCGCGAGAGGAAGGGGACACGCAAATGATGCATCCAGACCATCATCATCTCATCATGTCGCTGATAAAATACGGCTCGCTGAGCTTGGCCTTCTTGTTCGGGATGAGGCTCGTCTCACACACTTTGCGATTCTTGTGGTGGGAGTCGCTACCTTGACGCCCAAATCGGCCCGCCGATACATCCGGGCGGGCCGCTTCGTGGCTTCTGGTCTTTAGTACAACCGCTCGCTTGCTTAAATAATAGGCGCGGCGAGTCAGCTCCCGACCCTTCCAGTCGCAGCGGCCGGGCGAGCGCCATTCTGAGACGGCCGGCCTTGATGGTGGAATCCGATAGCCAGACGCGCCGAGCGCGGAGGACGCGCGGAGGCAGCCCTGGCGGATTTTTGAGCGTAAGCGGACGCTTTCTGAGGAAGACTGGACTGGCGAGGACGAAAGGCTTCCGCCGTGCAAAAGTTGGGCGCGAATGTCCGGTTTTGACAAGCCGAGAAAGAGCCGATACGCGCCGCCGCCACCTCCCTCTTCCGCCTCCGTTCGAAGGGAAATCGCCGCGGTGGGCAATTTGCGATTGACCCGAGCGTCGTTCGGGTTCAATATCTCCTTTCATCGCGGACATGCGGGCAGCGGATGACAGCGGCCCGGATCGAGAGGGACCTCGAGATGTTGGCCGCGATGGATAGCAGCCACTCGTGACGAAAGGAAAGGTGCGAGGGAGTCTGACGCCACCCGATTTTATGGGGCGATCCGCCTAGGGTTGCAGGCGTCTTGAGCGCTTCAGGATTGAGGTTCCCCCCGCGTCGATATCGATCCTTCCATCTCCGAGCAGGGCGCGGCACGCGATAGCAAGCGCGTCGCCTCCCTCAGATAGCAGGGCATTCCGAGGAGCTTCGCAAAGCGAAGCGAGTGGCCCCGTCAGCGTCCGCGCTGCGGGGCCTTTGCTTATTGATGACCGTGTCTCGAAACGCGGGCCCCGCCAAAGTTATGCTGCGTTGCAATATGCTTCGCGGTCGAAGGCGCCCGTCGCCGCCGAGCAGAACTCATCTTACGAGGTTTAGGACGGCAATTTCCGCCAGCGTAGTCCCGCTCGATAGCCTCCGCCTATTGAGCGGCTTTTTGGAAGTGGCGCCGTCCGTTTTGAGGGGGGATTTGAGGACTCGCCGTTTGTAAGCCTCTCAAGGCGAGATTCTAGCCGCAATCTGCCGTCTCGGCCAAGGAAAGAGCTGGAATCTCGAAATGAGCAAGACAAAGGCCTCCATCAGCCATCCAGCGCCCGTTGGCGGATTAATCCAAAGACGGCAGGATGCTGCTCGCGCTTACATCGGCAATCAGGAGCGCAGCAACAATTGGAAACCGCTCCTCGCTTCGGCTCCTGTCGGGTTCATGGACCTTCGCCGAGGCATGTGCCGCTGGCCGATCGGCGACCCACACCATTTAGAAACGTTCCGCTTCTGCGGTTGCACATGCTCACCGGAAGCCAATTACTGCTGGACGCACAAGAGGTTGGCGTCAGTTGCGCAACGGGCGCCGACATCTCCGAAGACGCGAGCCCTATAACTGCTTGCGACAATATTGCGTGGAGCAAGGCTCACATAGGGGCTTAAAGTCGCGCGAACCAAGAGCTGCGCTCTATGACCGCCGCCGTCGGCGTTGCAAATTGCAGGATTTCGGAACAAAGCGAAGGCTTGAGCGTTTCATCGTCGAAAGCGCGCAGCGACCCTCGAGTGGGCGGCGGCGGCGCTGTCGAGGCCACATCAGGAGCAATCGATGCAGCATCAATTCGAAGTGTTCTTCACCGAGACGCCGCCCGAGCTCGCGGCGCATTGGTTCTGGCTCGTCGCTCTGGGCGTGGGGATTGCCATTCTCGGGCTGCTGGCCATGTGGCGGGCGCGCGCGGCGAGCGTGGTCTCGGTTCAAGTGCTGGGGGCGATTTTCTGCCTCGCCGCTTTTTCGATTCTCGCTTTCGCGTTTTTGACGACGGGCTATTGGACGCAATTTTTCGTCCATGTCCTCTGGGCATTCCTGCTTGGCTTGACCGGAGTCCTGTTGCTGACGCAGCCGAGAGCGGGCGCGGAATCCATAACCTTGCTCATGGGCTTTTATTTTCTCGTCGCCGGATTCGGAGAGATCGGCTTCGCGCTATCGGCCCATGTCGAGGGCGCGGCCCTGCATGCGCTGGACGGCGTCATCAGCGTGATTCTCGGATTCCTCCTGATCCTAGGATGGCCTTTGACCGGCCTGTGGGCGGTCGGGGTCTTCGTCGGCGTGGCCTTGCTGCTGAGGGGCGCGTCGATCGCCGCCCTGGGCCTCTTTCTCAAGCACGCGGCGACGTGAGGCCTCCCCCCTCGGACGTCAGCAACCGGTCGAGGCTTCGCCTCGCCGCGGCCTGACTGGGGCGGGGGGGGGGGGTGGCTCATTGGCCAGGTAATGATGCTGCGTCTCCCCGGAACCGCATGGTCGCCAGGCCAAGGAAAGCCCGATAAGGCATAGCGTCCTTCGAGGTGGGGGACATGCCGCAACGCTTGAGGGGTTTTGGGGAGATTCTCTGCGCGCCGCGGACTGGGGGCGCCGCTCATTTCGGCTTGCACAAATTAATTCATACGTTAATTAAATACGCCCATGAGATTGGGCAAGGAGATTCAAGCCATGCAAGCGGCTGAACGTCGGGTCCCGGCGCACCCTCGGGAGGCCGCCGCAGCGACCGCTCGACGCCCGGGCCGTCCGACGGGCAAGGCTGACCGGCGCTCCTTGCTCTTGGACGCGGCCCTGACGCTTTTCGCCCAACAGGGGGTTCAGAACACCACGCTTCGGATGATCGCCGATCACGTGGGGCTCACGGCGGCGATGGCTCATTATTACTTCCATAGCCGAGAGCAGCTCCTCGACGCGGTCGTCGAGGAACGGCTTCTTCCGCTCGCCATCCGCATCAACCAAGCCTTCCACGAGGATGGAAGAGAAGCCTCGGCGATGATCGCGTCCCTCGTTCGGCGACTTCTCGAGGCCGTCGAGGAATGCCCCTGCCTGCCGCCGCTTTGGGTGCGCGAAATGCTCAGCGAAGGCGGCGCGCTCAGAGATCGATTGCTAAAGCGGCTCGAGGAGACCGGAACGGAAAAAGCGGATCGACGTCTGGAAAGCTGGGGGCGCCATGGATTGTTTTCTCGCGACATCGAGCCCTCTCTCGTTTTCATCTCGATCGTAGCCCTCACTCTTCTGCCTCTTGCCGGGGGCTCGAGCGCCATGGCGCCGGTCGCGCGCGAGCAATTGGAACGGCATGTCGGCGCGCTCCTCGCAGGAGGCTTGTTCGCGAAATGACGCAAGCCGACGCGCCGACGGAAGCGAACGAGAAGAGAGGCCAGCCGTCCAGGAGCTCAGGCGGGCTCGCCCAAGCGCCGAAAAAGCCCGCGGATTTCCGGCTCCCAATCGGGGTGGCCTTGGTCCTGCTCGCGCTGGGAGCGGGGGTCTATTACTGGCTTTCGACGCGCAACATCGCATCCACGGACGACGCCTTCACCGACGGGCGCGCGATCGCCATCGCGCCGCAGGTCGCAGGCCAGGTCACCGCGCTGGACGTGCGGGACAATCAATTCGTCCGCAAAGGTGATCCGCTGATCCACATCGATCAGCGCCAGTTCCTGATCGACCGAGATCAGGCCAAGGGCGCCTTGGACACAGCGAAGGCGCAACTTCAAGGATTTAAATACGGCTCCGAGATCGCGCGCAAGAATTTTCCGGCGCAGCTTCAGCAAGCGCAAGCGCAACTCGCGACGGCGCAGGCCGTCGAGGCGCGCGCCGCGGCGGATTATCAGCGCCAGAGGAGCCTTCCCGCGAAGGCGACGACGCAGCAGGAGATTGACGCCGCTGCGGCGGCCTGGAAGCAGGCAAAGGCGCAGGTGGCGCTCGCGGAAGCGCAGGTGGTGGCGGCCCAGCCCGTGCCGCAGCGCATTGGCGAGGCCGACACGCAGGTGGGCCAGCTGCAAGGCCAGATCGAATCGGCGCAAGCGCGACTGGACCAGGCCAATCTCAATTTGTCCTGGTCGACCGTCACCGCGCCCCAGGACGGCTGGGTGACGAAGCGCAATGTCGAGACGGGGAACTACGTCACGGCCGGTCAGCAAATCATGTCGATCGTCTCTCCCGAAGTCTGGGTGACCGCGAACTTCAAGGAGAACCAGCTCGCGCGCATGCGGCCCGGCCAGAAGGTCGACGTCGAGGTCGACGGCTACCCGCAACTCAAGCTCAAGGGCCATGTCGACAGCGTTCAGCTTGGCGCCGGCTCGAAGTTCACCGCCTTTCCGCCCGAGAACGCGACCGGCAACTACGTCAAGATCGTGCAGCGCGTCCCGGTCAAGATCGTCATCGACTCCGGGCTCGATCCGGCAATTCCTCTGCCGCTCGGCCTCTCGGTCACGCCACGGGTCTTTCTCAAATGAGCGCGGCGCAGGAAGTCGACGAGCATCATGATTGGAAGCCGAAGGCCAATCCTTGGGCGATCGTCGTCGTCGTCACGATCGCGGCCTTCATGGAGATTCTCGACACGACGATCGTCAACGTCTCGCTTCCGCACATCGCCGGCAGCCTGGGAGCGAGCTATGACGAAGCGACCTGGGCGCTGACTTCCTATCTGCTTGCGAATGGCATCGTCCTAACGATATCGGGCTGGCTCTCGTCGCTACTGGGGCGCAAGCGCTATTTCATCATTTGCGTTTTCATGTTCACCGTCTGCTCCTTCCTGTGCGGCGCGGCGACGAGTCTCACGCAACTCGTGACCTTCCGACTCCTGCAAGGGTTTTTTGGCGGCGGCATGCAGCCGAGCCAGCAGTCGATCATTCTCGACACCTTCCCCCCCGACAAGCGCGCGGCGGCCTTCGGCGTTACCGCCATCGCCACCATCGTCGCGCCGGTGCTCGGGCCGACGCTCGGCGGCTACATCACCGACACCTATAGCTGGCGCTGGGTCTTCTTCATCAATATCCCCGTCGGCGCCGCCGCGGTGTTTCTCATCTCGATGCTCATCGAGGACCCGCCTTGGCTTCCGCGCAGCACGCTCGGCGACATCGACTACATCGGTCTCGGGCTGATCGCGCTCGGCCTCGGCGCCCTTCAGGTGACGCTCGACCGCGGCCAGGACGAGGACTGGCTGTCGTCGCCCTTCATCCGCACGACAGCCGCGCTGGCGGTGTTCGGCATCGTCGGCGCAATCGCCTGGCTTCTTACGGCCCGCAAGCCGGTGGTCGATCTCTCGGTGCTCAAAGACCGCAATTTCGCCATGTCTTGCGTCTGCATCGCCGCGACGGGCGGCGTGCTCTATGCAGGCGCGGTCGTTATTCCACAGTTCACGCAGACGCTTCTTAATTACAACGCCACCTGGTCGGGACTGGTGCTGTCGCCGGGCGCGGTGCTCATCATCTTCTTGATCCCCGTCGTCGGATACGTCATGCCGCTGGTGCAGACCCGGGTTCTGATCGCATTGGGCTTCCTCTGCATGGGTGCCTCCTTCTTCTACTCGGCGCGGCTCACACTGGATATCGACTTCACGACGCTGATGCTGTTTCGCGCAGCGCAGACACTGGGACTGGCCTTTCTGTTCGTGCCGATCAGCACGATCGCCTTCGCCAATGTGCCGCGACAGCTCAACGGCGACGCAACGGCGCTATTCGTCATGCTGCGTAATGTCTTCGGTTCCATCGGCATCGCCGTCGCGAGCGCGATGATCCTCCGCCGCTCGCAGGTGCATCAGGCGAATATGTCGCAATGGGCGAGCTCGCTCCATCAACCCTTCAATACGCTGGTCCAGACCTATGAGCGCGCGCTTCTCGCCATGGGGCGCACGGCGGCCGCCGCGCATCAGGAGGCGCTCGGCCGGGTCTATCAAGTCTATCAGGACCAGGCCGCGACGCTCGCCTATGCCGATGTGTTTCTCGTTGCGGGCGTCATTTCCTTCTTGGTTGTGCCGTTCTGCATTCTGCTCTCGCCCCGCAAGGGCGGCGGCGGCCGGGCCGGGGCGCATTGAACATGTGCGAAAGCACGCGTCGATTTGCGCGAAAGGCCGCAATCATAGCGCTCATCACTACGCTTGGCGGCTGCAGCGTCGGTCCCGATTTCGCGCCGCCCGATCCGCATCTTCCGGAAAAATCCTTCTTCGGCAAACCGGAGCCCGCGGTTCTCGAGCCCGATCGGCCTGCGAGCCTCGACGCTCAATGGTGGCGCCAGTTCAGGGATCCGACGCTCTGCTCGCTCATCGAGCGCGTTGCAGAGGTCAATCTCGACGTGCGCGTGGCGACGGAGCGGCTCTGGGAAAGCCGGGCGCAGCGCAACGCGGCCGCCTCGGCGCTCTTGCCGACTGTCAACGGCTCCGCGCAATACACTCGGGAGCTGATGAGCCAGAACGGTCTCATCGCTCTTGGCTCCGCTTTCAATCAGGGGAGGCCGCTGCCGTACATTCCCGCGTTCAGTCTCTGGCAGACGGGGTTCGACGCCTCCTGGGAGATCGACCTTTGGGGCCATGTGCGCCGACAGGTGGAGTCCGCGCAGGCGCAGGTCGAACTCTTCGGAATTTCAAGCTCGCGACACCTTGATCGCGACGATCGCCGAGCTCGCGCGCGATTACGCCGAGCTTCGCGGAGCGGAGGCGCAGATCGCGATCACCAAGGCCAACCTCGCGAGCGCCGAGGAAATCCTGGACCTTACCAAGACGCGCGCTCAAGGGGGCGTCGTGACCTATCTCGACGTCGAAAACGCGGCGGCGCAGGTCGAGAGCACGCGCGCTCAGCTGCCTCCCCTCATGAGTTAGGAATCCGCGCTCATCGACGCCATCGGAAGGCTGCTCGACCAGCCGCCGCAGGCCTTGCGCGGCGAGCTCTCGCATACCGGTCCGCAGCTTTTCACGCCGCCCCGTCCGCCGGTGGGCCTCGCCTCCGACTTGGCGCGACGGCGGCCCGACATCCGCCGCGCCGAGGCCGATCTTCACGCCGCGACCGCAAACATCGGCGTCGCGGTCGCGGAATTCTATCCGACCTTCAAATTCAACGGGTCGGTGGGCTTCAGCGCGCTCGACGCCAAGAAGCTCTTCGAGAAGACCTCGCTGCAATATCAGATCGGACCCTCGCTCACCGTGCCGATCTTCGACGCCGGACGCCTGAAGTCGCAATTGGAGCTGCGCGACGCGCAGGCGCGGGAAGCCGCGATGAATTATCATAAAACCGTGCTGACCGCATGGACCGAGGTCGTCGACGCGATTGTCGCCTATGGCGCGGAAGGGGCTCGGCACGCGCGCCTCAAGGCGCAAGCCGCGCATCAGCGCGAGGCGCTCGCGCTCGCCCGGGCGCGATACAGAACCGGCGTTTCCACCTTCATCAATGTGCTCGACGCGCAACGGTCGGCGCTTCAGGCGGAATTGCAGGAGGCGCAAAGCCGCACAACGGTCGCGACGAATTTTGTCACGCTCTATAAGGCGCTCGGCGGCGGCTGGGAGGAGACGCTGCCGTAGCCGGTCGTTTCTAGTCCGGCGAGCGAGGCTTGTCGAAAGCCTCGGATCAAGCCTTAATTGCGCGTGCGGCTTGCCGGCAAACCGCCGCGGAGCGCTGATGAAAGTCCCGCCGAAAAAATTATGGAAGGCGACCGCCAGCAGCGGGGATCCCCGGCGCGCCATCGACGATCGCTACACGACCACATGGGTTTCGGAGCCGTCGACCAAGGCTTGGCTCGAGATCGACCTTGGCGAAGCAGCGACCTTGGGCGGATTGGAAGTCTATTGGGGCGGCCACGCGGCGGACAAATACGGGTTCCAATCGTCGCTCGACGGAAAGTCATGGTCATCACTTTGCAGCACGCGTCATGGCGAAGGCGGACAGGACGTCTTCGCATTCCCGCCCGTCGAAGCAAGGTTCGTGCGCTGGAGCTGTGACGCGCCGGGGCCGGCGCAGCGAGAGGAGATCGTCCAGATCAATCTCTATGGTCCTGCCGACGGAGCGAGAGTGCTGGAGGAGGGTCGCGTCGCGGCGCTCGGCCATGCGCCGATCAAGCTTCCGGCGGGAGAGAGCATAACGGTCGATTTCGGTTGCGTGAGATCTCCCCTCGGAGCCTTGGTCGAGTGGGGCGAAACCTACGGAACTGTTTTTTCGGCGTATCTATCCGACGACGGCACGAACTTCCGTGAGGTGGGCCGTATGACCACCGGCGACGGCGGCGCGGACAGCTTCTGGTGGCGCTCGACGACAAGCCGGTATTTTCGCCTGACCGTGCATGAGGCGAGCGCGCCCCAAGGCGCAATCGTGAAGGAACTGAAGCTCAGAATCCTCAACAAGGATCGGATGCCGATCGGGCAGCTGGAGCGTGCGGCGCGCAGCGGGCGCGCCGATCTTTACCCGCAGTCGCTTCTCGGCCGTCAAGTCTATTGGACCGTGCTCGGGGAGTTCGGCCAGGACGGCGAAGCGCTCTTCGACGAATACGGCAATCTCGAAGCTCGGCGCGGCTTCGGTCACCTCATGCCGCTTTTGCGGTTGGGTGAGTCCTTGCACGGCGCTCCGGCAAGCGGAACGATCAGCCAATTCCTCGTCGACGGGTCGCTCCCCATTCCCGGCGTCGTCTGGTCGACGCAGGATATAGAGCTTCGGGCGACGGCGCTGGCTCACGCCGGTCAGGCGCTGGTGGAATATCGCATCGCCAATCGCCGCCGCATCCGGCAAGAGGGCGCGCTCGTGCTGGCGACGCGCCCCGTGCAGATCAATCCCTACTGGCAACACGGCGGTCACGCGTTCATCAACGCCATCAGCGTCGACGGCGCCGCGATGCGGGTCAACGATTCGCCTTACGCCGCATTCTCGCGCGAACCGGACGTCGTGACGATCGCGGACCTCGAGGAAGGAGACGTCGTAAGGCTCCTCACGAACGGCCCGCAAGCGACGTTGCGGAGCCTTCGCTCTGATACGGGTCTCCTGAGCGCCGCCTGCGAGTTCGCCTTTTCCTTAGGCCCGGGCGAAACCGTCGCTCTCGTCGTCGCTTCGCCTTTGCGCGATGGGATCACGCCTCATGCGGATGCCGCGTTTCCCGCCCTGCGCGAAAAGGTCGCGCGCCTCTGGCGCGAGAAGATCGGTCCTCGCAAGATCAGCGTGGGCGATCCCGAGGTCGGCGACACGATCGAGGCGCAGACCGCGCTCATTCTCGTCAACGCCACGCGCTTCGCCTTCAAACCCGGCCCGAGGAACTATGACCGCATATGGATACGCGACGGCTCCGCACAGGCCCTCGCTCTTCTATGGGCCGGCTTGATCGAGGATGCCAAATCCTATGTCGTCTGGTATTCCAAACACATTTACGAGAATGGCTTAGCGCCCCCGATCCTGAATTGGGACGGGACCGTCAATCGAGGTTATGGGAGCGATATCGAGTTCGACGCGCAGGGCGAATTCGTCGGCGTCGCGGCGGATGTTTATCGGATCAGCAAAGATCGCGCCTTCCTCGGCGCCATTTTCGAACCCGTGGTCCGGGCGACCCGATTCATCGAGGCGCTATGCGCGAGGACCAATGCGCGATACGGCCCCGAATCGAGATTCCATGGCCTCGTGGCCCCTTCGATCAGTCATGAGGGCTACAGCAAGCCTTCCTATAGCTACTGGGACGACTTCTTCGCGCTGAGCGCCTGGCGGAACTGCGAGTATCTGGCCGTGGAGGCCGGCGATCGGAAGATTGCGGAACAGGCGAACGCCAAGGGCCGCGAGCTCGCAAATAACCTCGCGCGCTCCTTGCGCATGAGCTCCGAGCTCATGGGGCGAGGCCTCATCGCCGGCTCGGCCGACCGAGAGGACGTCGATCCAACCTCGACCGCAATCGCCTTCGAGCCGTGCCGCGTCGCGGATGTTCTGCCGGCGGAGCTCGTCCAGGCGACCTATGATCTCGTCGCCGCTCAGATCAAGCGCATTTCGGCGCCCGCGTTCGAGGGGAACTACACCCCCTATTTGCTGCGCAACCTCAACGTCTTTGTGTCCTTGGGCCGGTTCGACGACGCCTTCCGTCTGCTCGCCGCCGTGCTCGCCGGCCGCAGGCCCGGGGGTTGGCGGCAGTGGGCCGAGGTCGTCTGGAGCGATGCGCGGGCGCCGGAATATATCGGCGACATGCCCCACACCTGGATCGGAGCCGAATTCGCCACGGCGATGCGCAGGATGCTCGTGCGGGAAGAGGGCGAAACGCTCGAATTGTTCCGCGCCGTTCCCGACATCTGGTGGCAGGGAGAAGGAATTCGCCTGCGAGACCTGCCGACCGCTTTCGGCGCTCTCAATCTCGAGGCCCGGCGCGACAAGTCTCGGGCGATGGTCGATCTCGCCTTGTCGGGGCCGGCGCCTGAGCGGATCACGTTCCGATATCCGAGAGCAAAGCGCGCCCAGGCGGACGGAAAGCCTTGCCGGCTCGAGCGGGATCTCATCGTGACGAGAAGCTTCAGCCGGCTCACGATCGATTTCTGACCGGATCGGAGCAAGGCAATCACTGTGGCGGATGCGCATCGGCTTCGCCCGGCACGGCGACTTCTTCATGCAGCGTATCGCGCACGTAAAGCTTCGTGACCAGAACATAAAGCAGGACGGTGATCGGCGCGGCGAAGACCGTCGCCGTCATGCCGAACAACTCCCCGAGCGCGACGATGCTCAAGAGCATGAGCGCGGGCGGCACGGACACCATGCGCCGCTGGATGATCGGCATGATCACATAGCCGTCGAACTGGTGGATGAGCAGGTAGGCGACGATGGTCCAGAGCAGCGCGGTCCAGCTGACGGTCGTCGCGACGAGCACGGCGGGGATCATTCCGACGATCGGGCCAACATAAGGCACGAATTGTGTGACGCCGGCGATCGCGCCAAGCGCATAGGGCGAAGGCAGGCCAACGAGGAAGGCGGCGAGGCCGACCATCACGCCGACGAGCGCCATCTCGATAAGCTGGCCGAGAGTCCAAAGCCTCAACGCGCCGGCGAGATAGTCGATGGTTTCATTGGCCGCTCTGCGATTGGCCCGCGGAAAGAGAAGGCTCAGACCTTCGCGATAAAGCTCCGGCTCGGCGGCAAGGAACGCGCCCGCGACGATGGCGATCGCAACGCCGGCCAGAAAGCTCGCGCTGATCCTGAACACCTTCTCCAAGAGGTCGGGCAGAGAGAACGTGCTCCCCTGGACGTGCGAAAGCACGGTCTTTCCGAAAGTCGAACCTTGCAGCAACACGGTGATCTGCCTCTGTCCGGCCTCGGCGCGGCGCAGCATCTCCTGCAGCTCTTTGCTCATGCCGCTGCCGAAGAGGTAGAAGACGCCCCCGATGACCCCGAGAAGAAGCAGCCCGGCGATCATCAGCGCCAAAGCTCTCGGCAATCTGATCTTGCGAAACGGCCAAGCGACGACGTGGAGCAGAACAGCGACCAAGACGGCGCCAGTCACGATCAAGACGACGTCGAACAACTGCCAGATGAGGAGCGGCGTGAGCGCGAGCGCAATGAAGATGGCGGCGCGGTAGGCGAATTCTGCGGTGCTGATCGGCATGGAAGCTAACGAGAACTCGCGCCAGTCCTCTTATTCCTAGGGCGCGATCTTGGAGCTCGCCAGCGTAAGCAGCGCTTGGAAAAAGCTCATCGCACAAATCGGCTTATTTCATCGGCGGCCTGAGCCCCGAGCGGAGCGGGGAGGGGCGCGGGTTGCGCCCCTTCCCCATTCCGGGGTTTTATCCACTCACGCCTGCGGCTGCGGGCCCGTCCCGTCGGACTTTGCAGCCTTGGCCTCGAGGTCCTCGCCGGTCGTCTGATCGACCGCGCGCATCGAGAGGCGCACCTTGCCGCGATCGTCGAAGCCCAGGAGCTTCACTTTGACCTTGTCGCCTTCCTTGACGACATCGGTCGTCTTGGCGACGCGCGTCGCCGCGAGCTGGGAGATGTGCACGAGGCCGTCCTTGGAGCCGAAGAAATTCACGAAGGCGCCGAACTCCGCGGTCTTGACGACCGTGCCCTCGTAAATCTGGCCCACTTCCGGATCGGAGGCGATCGACTTGATCCAATTGATCGCCGCCTTGATCGAATTCGCGTCGGAGGAGGCGACCTTCACCGTGCCGTCGTCCTCGATGTTGACCTTGGCGCCGGTCTTCTCGACGATCTCGCGGATCACCTTGCCGCCCGTGCCGATCACCTCGCGAATCTTTTCGGTCGGGATCTTCAAGGTCTCGATGCGCGGCGCGAATTCGCCGAGCTCGTCGCGCGAGCTCGAAAGCGCCTTCGACATCTCGCCCAAGATGTGCAGGCGGCCGTCGCGCGCCTGGGCGAGCGCGACGCGCATGATCTCCTCGGTGATGCCGGCGATCTTGATGTCCATCTGCAGCGAGGTCACGCCTTCCGACGTGCCGGCGACCTTGAAATCCATGTCGCCCAAGTGATCCTCGTCGCCGAGAATGTCGGAGAGCACCGCGAAGCGCTCGCCTTCGAGAATGAGGCCCATCGCGATGCCCGCGGTCGGCCGCTTGATCGGCACGCCGGCGTCCATCAGCGCGAGCGAGGAGCCGCAGACCGTCGCCATGGACGAGGAGCCGTTCGACTCGGTGATCTCCGAGACGAGCCGCAGCGTGTACGGGAATTCGGCGGGGGCCGGCAGCACCGGGCGGATGGCGCGCCAGGCGAGCTTGCCGTGGCCGATCTCGCGCCGGCCGGGCGAGCCCATGCGGCCCGTCTCGCCGACCGAATAGGGCGGGAAATTGTAGTGGAGCAGGAAGCGCTCCTTGTAGGTGCCCTCGAGCGAGTCGACGAATTGCTCGTCCTCGCCCGTGCCGAGCGTGGCGACGACCAGCGCCTGCGTCTCGCCGCGGGTGAAGAGCGCCGAACCATGCGTGCGCGGCAGGATGCCGACCTCGGAGACGATCGGCCGCACGGTCTTCACGTCGCGCCCGTCGATGCGCAGACCGTCGTCGAGAATGTTCCAACGCACGACCTTGGCCTGCAGATCGTGGAAGGCCTCGTCGATCTGCTCCTTGGAGAACTTCGCCTCGCCGCCGTCGGGCAGGAGCGCGGCGAAGACCTTTCCCTTGACGGCGTCGACCGCCGCATAGCGCTGCTGCTTGACGGTGATCTTATAGGCTTGGCGCAGCTCCTTCTCGCCGATCTCGGCGATCGCCTTGGCGACGGCCTCCTTGTCCGGGGCCACGAAATCGCGCGGCTCCTTGGCGGCGCGCTCGGCCAAGCGGATGATCGCGTCGATCACGGGCTGGAAGCCGCGATGGCCGGTCATCACCGCCTCGAGCATCGTCTCCTCGGAGAGCTCCTTGGCTTCCGACTCGACCATGAGCACAGCGTCCGCCGTGCCGGCGACGACGAGGTCGAGCGCCGAGGTCTTCATCTCCTCGATCGTCGGATTGAGCTTCAGCGCGCCGTTGATGTAACCGACGCGCGCCCCGCCGATCGGACCCATGAAGGGCGCCCCGGAAAGCGTCAGCGCGGCGGAAGCGGCGACCATCGCGAGAATGTCGGGATCATTCTCGAGGTCGTGCGACAGCACGGTCGCGATGACCTGCGTGTCGTTCTTGTATCCGTCGACGAAGAGCGGCCGGATCGGTCGGTCGATCAGCCGCGAGACCAAAGTCTCGCGCTCCGACGGACGGCCCTCGCGCTTGAAATATCCGCCCGGAATTCGGCCCGCGGCGAAGGCCTTCTCCTGATAGTTGACGGTGAGCGGGAAGAAGTCCTGGCCGGGCTTGGGGGACTTGGCCGAGACGACGGAGGCGAGCACGGTGGTCTCTCCCCAGGTCGCGAGCACGGCGCCGTCAGCCTGGCGGGCGATTTTGCCGGTCTCGAGCACGAGCTTGCGCCCGGCCCAATCGATCTCTTCGCGGTGGACTTCGAACATTTGCGGTCTTTCTCTCATGAAGCGAGCCGTGGGATCGTCATGAGCAAGACGGCGAGAAGCTGCGGGACGTCTCAAAAAGCCTCAAGGGCTTCTCGCGCAGCGTCTGGCGATCCTGCCCCGACGCGGGTCTGGCTCTTGGGGCCGCGGGCCTGATTGCCCTTGGCCGGGGGTTTTGGCGCCGCGACTGCGGCTTGAGCCTCTCCCCGCGGGCGGGGAGAGGGTCTAGAGCGAATTCCGCAAAAGTCGACATGCTTTTGCGATCAGAATTCGCTCTAGCTTTTTTGACCTGGCGCGATTTCTTATTGCTCGAACGACGCCGTTCGAGCGGAAAGCGCGCTAGGCGACGGGTTCCGCGCGAAAACTAGCGGCGGATGCCGAGACGCTCGATCAGCGAACGATAGCGCGGCTCGTCGCCGCGCTTGACGTAATCGAGCAGTTGACGGCGCTGCGAGACGAGCTTCAGCAGGCCGCGGCGCGAGTGATTGTCTTTCACATGCGACTTGAAATGCTCGGTGAGATTAACGATGCGCTCGGTGAGAATCGCGACCTGCACCTCGGGCGAGCCCGTGTCGTTGGGCTTCGTCGCATATTCCTTGATGAGCGCCTGCTTGCGCTCCGCGGTGATCGACATCGGTGGTTCCTTTCTCTTCGTTCAGCCGCTCGAGGAGGGCCATTGCCGGGATGTCGTCCAGCACGGTCGCCTTAGCGGGAGCCCGGACTCGCCCGGGCTGGCGCGGCTTATAGCACAAAGAACGGATGGCGATAGGGGCGCCGCCCCATGGCGCGCCGCTACCGTGCGCGACCCGTTTTCATCGCACTGCGACGCAATGTGGCGGATCGTCGCGGGACAAGGCGTAAAAAGCTGATATAAGATTGACTTGGTACGCGCGTTCGGTCTCCGCAGGGCGGCCGAGGGCCCCTGAGGGGGCGGCGCGCGCAATAAGGGCTCTCGCCCACAAAAAAGCAACGGGGGATGAAACATGAAGAGGACGCTTCTCGCCGCTTTGGCGGTCGCCGCGCTCGGCGTTTCCGGCGAGGCCTACGCCCATGGCGGCGTCAGCCTCAACGAGGGCCAGTGCATCATGAAGATCGGGCCGGACACGATGTCCTTCACCGGCTATCAACCGATCAAATCGCGCGAAACCTTCTGCGACGACATTCCGGACGTGGGCCCGACCATCGTCGTCCTCGACGCCCAGCAGGACGAACTCCGCGACATGGCGCTCGAGATCCGCATCCTGCGGAATGTCGGCCAGAAGGACGACAACGAGAATATGGAGGCGAACACCGAAATTTACGTGCCGCCAAAGAAATACAAGACCGGCACGTTGAACTTCGAATACAACTTCGCCAAGGAAGGCAACTACATTGGTCTCGTCACGGCCAAGAGCGACGACGGCACGAAGGTTTACACCTCGCGCTTTCCCTTCGCGGTCGGGCAGACCGCCGGCAAGGACATGACCATCACGATCTTCTTCGCCGTTCTGGCCATCGCGGGCTTTGGTCTGGCCTACAAGCACTTCTTCCTCGACAAGAAGAAGCCCGCCGCCTAACGGCGGCCTCGCTCCGGATCCCTGGGGTCGATCACGCTTCCTTTGAGCGATTCCGCTGAAAGGCGGCGTGATCTTCGGGCAGTCGGCAATAGGCAGTCGGACATCGCGCCGGCTGCCAATTTATTTTGCGTCGGCGCGCGGCTCCAGCGTCAACCTTGCCTTAACCACGAAGCCTCGTGGTGGAGCGCCGGTAACTTTATTTTCGACAATTGGATGCGAAATCACCGCGTTGTTTACGCCCGCGCGAGCGCCTGCGGCGGGCATAGAGCGAATTGACGCAAAAGTTGACAGACTTTTGCGATCAGAATTCGCCCTGGCACATCATTCCGGCGGAGTTGCGTGATGAGCGTCAGCGGTATGGAAAAAGACTGGCTCCTCGATCCCCGTCAGGAGCCCATCGAGGCGAGACCTTTCGGCGTTCGGGCCTCGCTCGGGCTCGGCGTCTCCGCCGTGGCGGTCCTTCTCGGCTTTTGGGCTTTCTCTGGCCGTCCGAGCGAAAGCGGACCGAGCCCCGCGCCGCAAGCGCGCTCTTCCGCCGCAGCCGAGCCCGCGGTCCAGTTCGACCTGCGCGCCCCGGAATTTTCGGGTTTGCCGCGCGCCCTCGCAAGCAGCGACGAAGGAGCCGTGCGCATCGACAGCCTGACGATCGGCCAATTCGGTCAAGGCGGCGCCTTTGCGCGCTTCGACCTTCGTCAGGCCTCCGGCGACGCGCGCGCCAATCCCGAGTTCACGCTCGATCTCGCGCATGAGGTGGAACAGGCCGGCCTCAAGATCGCGAAGAGTGGGCAGCCTTCGCCCTTCGCCTCGCGCTTCGGAGCCTTTGAAGCCGCCGAGGCCAGAGTCTCGGGCAAAACGGCCGCGGGCGCCAGCCTCGAGCGCGACTGCCAGACGTTGCGCCTCGCGGGCGCGAAGCTCGGCGTCGAGATCGCCGGCGTTGTCTGCGCCGGGCCGGGCCAAACCTTCGATCGGCGCATGCTGGGCTGCCTCGTCGACGAGTTGAGCTTCCGCTCCAATGGCGGGGCGCCGACCGTGGACAAATTCTTCCAGCTTGCCGAGCCGCTGCGCGGTCAGGCCTGCGCGCAGGCGGCGGTCTCCACGGAGAAGGCGGACTGGATGGCCGCGCATTCCCTCCTTCCCGCGGCGGCCAGCCCGGCTCTGCCCCCGAAAACGGCCAAGAAGGCGCGCTAACCAAGAGTTGCGAACTGCGGGGTTTTCCCTCCCCGGCGGCGAAGCGGGCCTATCGCTCCCCGAAGCGATGGGCTAGTGTCGCGCCGGGTTGGCAAGGCTTGAGAGGAGCCCCGCACGATGCGCAAGCTTTTTGGAACTGCGATGGCGCTCGCCTTCGTCCTCGCCCTCGTCCCGAGCGCGGAGGCGAAGACCAAGCCGAGGCGCCATCACCCTGACTATGCCTACGTTTATGTCGGCGGCCGCGCGCCGATCGTCATCGAGCGCCGCAGCTGGCTCGATCCGGGGCCAATGGTGCCGGTTGGGACCTATAACCAATATGCGCGGATGCGGGCCTATTCCGAGGTCGATCCGCCCGGCACCTATCAGGCCGGAACCTTCATGATGGACACGCTGCATCCGGCCATGGGCGCGAGCCCCGAGCACGGCTTCTACGGATACTGAAGGCCCAGGCGCGGGAGCGCCGTTCGAAAAAACGGAAGAAAGACCCGGCTTGCGGCTCAAGGCCTCAGCCGGGTCTTCTTTTTTGCGGCGGAGCTTGGAGCCCTTGCGGGTTTCCTTCAAAGCCAAAGCGCGCTAAACGGCGCGGCCTGAAGCAACACGCGAGCTCGAGGAATTTGACGATGACGCAAGCCGATACGCCCCGTCTCCCCCACAGCGGCGTTCTCGCCGGCAAGAAGGGGCTGATCCTCGGCATCGCGAATAATCGCTCGATCGCTTATGGCATCGCCAAGGCCTGCAGCGAGGCGGGCGCCGAGCTGGCGCTGACCTATCAGGCGGAAGTACTGGAGAAGCGCGTGCGGCCGCTCGCCGCCGAGCTCGGCGCGCATGTCGTCGGCCGCTGCGACGTCGCCGAGACCGAGACGGTTGACGCCGTCTTCGCCGAGGTCGAGCGACTCTGGGGCAAGCTCGACTTCCTCGTGCATTGCCTCGCCTATTCGGACCGCGATCAGCTCAACGGCCGCTATGTCGACACGACGGCGGAGAACTTCACCCAGTCGCTGCTGATCTCCTGCTATTCCTTCACGGCGCTGGCGCAGCGCGCCGAGAAGCTGATGACGGACGGCGGCTCGATGCTGACGCTCAGCTATTACGGCGCCGAGAAATGGATGCCGCATTACAATGTGATGGGCGTCGCCAAGGCGGCGCTCGAGGCTTCCGTGCGCTATCTCGCTGCCGATCTCGGCGAGAAAAACATTCGCGTCAACGCGATCTCCGCAGGGCCGATCAAGACCGCGGCAGCTTCGGGGATCGGCGACTTCCGCTATATTCTGCGCTGGAACGAATACAACGCGCCGATGCGCCGCGTCGTAACGATCGAGGAAGTGGGCGAGACGGCGGTCTACCTGCTCTCGCCCATGGCGCGCGGCGTCTCGGGAGAGATCCTGCATGTCGACGCCGGCTATCACGTCGTCGGCATGATGCACCCCGCCGCGGCGCCAAAGATGGCCGAGCTCCTGGCGCTGCTGCCGCAGCACACGAAGTGAGGTTCAGCGGCGTCGCCCGAGGCGCAGCTCATGCGGCGCCGTCGGGCGGCTCGGCGTGCATGAGGTCGCTCAACCTGCGGATTTCCTTCTTGCAGATTTCGCGCGCGCGCCAGTCCCACTGCCTCTCGTAAGCGAGGCGCAGGCGTCGGCGCCAGCTCTCGAGCTCACGATTGACGCGGTGCGGACGCGCGCCGCTCTCGAAAGGAATGATCCTAGCCGTTTGCATTTCCTTCACCTTTCCGCCGCGGAGGGCCCGCGGTCAAATCGGTCCCTTCCTGGAAATATGCAGCTCGGCGACTGAGCCGCCAGGGGTGGGGCCCGCGCGGCCGTGAGCGGAGCCGCATTGCGTCTCCGCCCTGGCAGGCCGCCACAGCCCCATGAGGGAGATTGGCAAAGATACATGAGGTGGTCGCTTGGTCTCTGAACGACCGCACCCTTGCGCCCCCACATTCCCTCCCGCTGCAAAATCCCCTAAAGCTCGCGCTCATGTCTGACGTCTCGCGCTTCGAAGCCTCCGCCGCTGCTCCTCCAAAACGCCCGTCTGGTCGATCCGGCGAGCGGGAGCGAAACGCGGGGCGGATTGCTCACGCTCGACGGGCGCATCGCCGATCTCGGGCCCGGCGCGACCTTCGCGCCCGAGGGCGCGCGCGTCATCGACTGCGGCGGCGACGTGGTCGCGCCGGGCCTCATCGACATGCAGGCTTTCGTCGGCGAGCCGGGCGCCGAGCACCGCGAGACGATCGCGAGCGCGACCTTCGCCGCGGCGGCGGGCGGCGTCACGACGATCCTCGCGTCGCCCACGACGTCTCCCGCCGTCGACGATCCGGCCGTCGTCGATTTCGTGCTGCGCCGCGCGCGTGACACGGGGCGCGTGCGCGTCCTCCCGATGGCGGCGCTGACCAAGGGCTGCAAAGGCCGCGAGATCGCCGAATATGGCTTGCTGCAACAGGCGGGCGCGGCCTGCTTTTGCGACGGCGGCCATTCGATCGCCAATGCGCTCGTCATGCGACGCGCGCTGACCTATGCGTGGGGCTTCGACGCGCTCGTCGCGCATTTCCCGCAAGACCGCGACCTCGCCGGCGACGGCGTCATGAACGAGGGCGAGACGGCGATGCGTCTCGGTCTCGCGGGCGTGCCGGGCGAAGCCGAGACGATCGCGCTCGACCGCGACCTGCGCCTCGTCGCGCTCACCGGCGCGCGCTATCACGCAACGATCCTCGCCGCGCCGCAGTCGCTGGAAGCTTTTCGCGCAGCGAAAGCGCGGGGGCTTCCCGTCACCTGCGGGACGACGATCAATCATTTGACCTTGAACGAGGCCGACATCGGCGACTATCGCACCTTCCTGAAGCTGCGCCCGCCGCTGCGCTGCGAGGAAGACCGCATGACGCTGGTGCGCGCGCTCGCGGAAGGGTTGATCGACGTGATCGTCTCGGATCACGATCCTCAGGACGTGGAGACGAAGCGCCTGCCCTTCGGGGAGGCGGAGTTCGGCGCGATCGGCCTCGAGACGATGCTCGCCGCGGGTCTGCGACTCGTGCATTCGGGCGACGTGCCGCTGCCGCGGCTTCTGGCCGCGATGTCCTCGCGTCCTGCCGAGATTTTGAGACTGGAGCAGGGCCGGCTGCAAAAGGGCGCGCCGGCGGACATCATCCGCTTCGATCCCGACGAACCTTTCGTCGTCGATCCCGGAAAGCTCCATTCGCGCTGCCGCAACACGCCTTTCGACGAGGCGCTGCTGCAGGGCGTCGTGAAGCTCACCGTGGTCGCGGGCGAGGTTGTTTACGAAGCCTGAAAGTCGCAGCCGGCTTCAGGCGTCTTTGCACAATTCCCCCGCAAGCGCCCTGGCGATCAGCGCGCGCGTCTCCTGCACGCCATAGAGCGCGGCAAAAGAGCCAAACCGCGGTCCTTTCTCTTCGCCGAGCAGCACCGCGTAGAGCATGTTGAAGAAATCATTGGAGACGCCGGGCCGCTCCGGGGTCGCTCCCTTGGCCTTCAAATCCTGATAGCGCGGCACGGTGCGGGCGAGATCGTAGAGCGCGGTCTGGATCGCCTCGCCGTCGGCGCCTTCGGGAAGCGCCGCGAGCGCCTCCGACAGCATTTGCAGGACCTCGCGCTCGGTCTCGTCGGCGGGCCGATAGCGCTTCTTGGGCCGCACGAAGTCGCGAAAATAGGCGACCGCATAGCCAAGGAGCTTGTCGAGCCGGGGGTGGTTCTCGGGCGAGGCCTGCGGCGCGTAGCGGCGCAGAAAGCCCCAGAGCACGCTCGGGTCGTCGGCGTTGGCGACGGTCGCGAGATTGAGCAGCATCGCGAAGCTGACGGTCGTCCCCTTGGCGTTCGACCCGCCTGGATGATGCAAGACCTCCGGCTCGGGCGGGCGTCCGGAATGAATGTGCCAGACCGGATTGCCGAGCCGCTCCTTCCACGCCTGACGCGGATAGGCGTCGAGAAAGGCGAGATAGTCGTCGACGTTCCTCGGGATCACGTCGAAGTGCAGGCGCTTCGCCGCCGTCGGCCTCTGATACATGAATTGCGCGAGGCTCTCGGGGCTCGCATAGGTCAGCCATTCCTCGATCGTCAGCCCATTGCCCTTCGACTTCGAGATCTTCTGCCCTTCGGCGTCGAGGAAGAGCTCGTAGTTGAAGCCCTCGGGCGGCTTGCCGCCGAGCGCGCGCACGATCGCGCTCGAAACCTTGACCGAGTCGATGAGGTCCTTGCCGGCCATCTCGTAGTCGACGCCGAGCGCATACCAGCGCATCGCCCAGTCGGGCTTCCACTGCAGCTTGCAATGGCCGCCGGTGACGGGCGTCGTGAAGCTCTCGCCGGTTTCGGGATCGCGCCAGTCGATCGTGCCGGCGTCGACGTCGCGTCCCGCGAGCGGGACCTGCATCACGACGCCGGTTTTTGGATGGACGGGCAGGAAGGGAGAATAGGTCGCCGCCCGCTCCTCGCGGAAGGTCGGCAGCATGATCTCCATCACCGCGTCATAGCGCGCGAGCAGGCGCAAGAGCGCTTCGTCGAAGCGGCCCGTGCGGTAGTAATGCGTCGAGGAGGCGAATTCATAGTCGAAACCGAAGGCGTCGAGGAAGGCGCGCAGCCGCGCGTTGTTGTGCGCCCCGAAGCTCTCATGCGTCCCGAACGGGTCCGGCACCTTGGTGAGGGGCTTGCCGAGATGCTGAGCCACAAGCTCCTTGTTGGGGATGTTGTCGGGAACCTTGCGCAGCCCGTCCATGTCGTCGGAGAAGGCGATGAGCTTCGTGGCGATCTTGCCTTCGGTGAAAACCTCAAAGGCGCGGCGCACCATCGAGGTGCGCGCCACTTCCCCGAAAGTGCCGATATGCGGCAGGCCCGAGGGGCCGTAGCCCGTCTCGAACAGCACATGCTTCTGCCCGGTGGCTGCGATGCGCTTGACGAGCTTCCTCGCCTCCTCGAAAGGCCAGGCGGGCGAGACGCGCGCAGCCTCGACGAGCTCGGACGGAAAGGCGGCGGTCTCAGTGGGGAGTGCGGACATCGGCGTTTGCGCGAGCGGGGAGGGGACGCGCACAGTAGGAATGCTGCGGCGCCGCGTCAACGGCGGGGCGCATTTCTAGGCGTTCGGCCAGGGGAGAAGCCATCGGTTAAGAGCCGAGGTCCTCGATCTCCTCCCCGCGCAGCGCTTGGATCAAGCGTCGCTTTGGCTGCATTCGCTCGTGCAGCACGCGCAACACGACAAGCTCGTCTTCCTCTTCAACGGCTTCGGCGATGTTGTAGAAAAGAACATGCGCCGCGCCGCGCCGGCGTTCGGCGGCGTGCTCCAGGTGGTAGAGGCGAACGCCCTCCCTGATCCAACCGGCGTCCACGCTTGCCGCTCGCTGTGGATTTTCTGCAATCCTCTCGATTCCGAGGGCGATAATCCTCGCGGATTCCCTCACCTGCCTTTCGCCGAACAATTGCGCCGTGGTTCTGAGAATTTGAGCGATATCGGCATCCGCGTCGACGGTGAGGCGGTATCTCACGCTTTGCTTTCTTTCAGCACGCTCTCCGCGATTTCCATCACGCCGCGCTGAGAGAACTGAGCTTGCTGCGCGTGGACGAGCGCGTGATCAATGGCTTGCCGAAGGATCTCCGTCTTCTCCTTCTCCAAATCGCGATCACGGCGCAGAACCCGCAGCGCGTCGCGAACGAGTTCGCTCGCCGTTGCATAATCGCCGGTCGCCAATTCCTTTTCGACAAATTCCGCCATTTCTGGCGTCAGGCTTACGTTCATGGTCGGCATGGCAGTATGTCTCCGCCGTCATGCTATCCCTAATGGCAAAATTTGCCAACATATTCCGGCCGAAATAATCTTGCGCGAAACGCAAAAACCGTCCGCCGTCGACCTCGCCATTTGGGCCGTGGCGGCCGGCCGTCTATGATGAGCGCACTTCCCCGACGCTTCAGGCTCCTCTCGATGTCCGGCCTCAAAAAGCCCTCATCCCCCTCCCGCGACGCCGCGTCCTGCGACGCGGGCGAGGTCGCGGTCTTGACGATCGATCTCGGGGCGCTCGCCCGAAATTTTAAGCTCCTCGCCGAGCGGGCGGCCCCAGCGGAATGCGCAGCGGTCGTCAAGGCCGACGCCTATGGGCTCGGGCTCGAGCCCGTCATGCGCGCCCTGCTCGCCGCCGGCTGCCGCACTTTCTTCGTCGCCACCGCCCGCGAAGGCGCACGGGCGCGCGCGGTCTCGCGCGACGCGATCCTCTATGTGTTCAACGGCGCGCCGCCGGGCTCCGGCCCTCTGCTGCTCGTCGGAAGAGCTGCGGCCCGTGCTGAACTCGATCGACGAGATCGCCGATTGGACGGCGCTCGCGCCGGGCAAGCCGGCGGCGCTCCATATCGACACCGGCATGAGCCGGTTGGGGGTCGCGCCTCAGGATGCGGGCGCTGCGGCGCAGCTCGCGCAGGCCTTTTCGCTCGAGCTCGTCATGAGCCATTTCGTTTCGTCGCAGCAGCCGGAAAATCGCCGCAACGATCGGCAAATCGCCCAGTTCGCGCTGGGGCGCACGCATTTTCCCGACGTCGCCGCCTCGCTCGCCAATTCTTCAGGGATTTTTCTGCCGCAGCGCCCGTTTCTCGAGCTCGTGCGTCCGGGCTATGCGCTCTATGGCGGCAATCCCACGCCCGGAAGCCCCAACCCCATGCGTCCCGTCGTCAAGCTCGAGGCGCGCATCCTGGCGCTGCGTGAGATCAAGGAGGGCGAGAGCGTCGGCTATGACGCGACCTGGACCGCACCGCGCCCCACCCGGCTTGCGACGCTCGGCGTCGGCTATGCGGACGGCCTGCCCTGGGGCGCTTCGCGGAGGCCGGGCGCGCCGCCACTCGAAGCGCTCGTTTCGGGCTTTCGCTGTCCCATCGTCGGCCGCGTCTCGATGGACGCCATCGTGCTCGATCTCACCGATGCGCCGTCCTTCATCGCGCGGCGCGGCGATTTCGTCGAGATTCTGGGCGAGACCAGCGGCGTCGACGCGCTGGCGGAGCGCGCCGGCACGATCGG
This sequence comes from uncultured Alphaproteobacteria bacterium, assembly GCA_963829075.1. Taxonomy (GTDB): domain Bacteria; phylum Pseudomonadota; class Alphaproteobacteria; order Rhizobiales; family Beijerinckiaceae; genus Methylocystis. The sequence continues at coordinate 63,586 of CAWHHH010000025.1, forward strand.
TTACGAGATTCTGACGCGGCTCGGCCGCCGCTATGCGCGACGCTACATCGGCGGCTAGCTAGCGCGCTTTCCGCTCGAACGGGAGAAATCGCGCCAGATCAAAACGTCGGAGCGAATTCTTATCGCAAAAGTCTGTCAACTTTTGCGGAGTTCGCTCTAAAGCCGCGTTTGCCATCGACGGCGCGGCGTGGCACTGCGGCGCCATGTCCTCTTCCGAAAGCCCCTCTTCCGCCGCGCCGCGCGTCTCCTTCGTCTCGCTCGGCTGCCCGAAGGCGCTCGTCGACAGCGAGCGCATCGTCACGCGGCTGCGCGCCGAGGGTTATGAGCTCTCAAAAAGCCACGGGGGAGCCGACGTCGTCGTCGTCAACACCTGCGGCTTTCTCGACAGCGCCAAGGCCGAGTCGCTTCAGGCGATCGAAGCGGGCCTGAAGGAGAACGGCAAGGTCGTCGTCACCGGATGCATGGGCGCCGATCCTTCCGACATTCTGGCCAAATTTCCTGCCGTTCTCGCGGTCACGCGTCCGCAGGACTATGAAAGCGTCGTCGAGGCGGTGCACCGCGCCGCGCCCCCCGCTCATGATCCCTTCCTCGATCTCGTGCCGGAGGAGGGCGTGAAATTCACGCCGCGCCATTACGCTTACTTGAAGATTTCGGAAGGCTGCGACAACAGCTGCTCCTTCTGCATCATCCCGCATCTGCGCGGGCCGCTCGTCTCGCGCCCTGCGGCGGAAGTGCTGCGCGAGGCCGAAAAGCTCGTGAAGGCCGGCGTCAAGGAGCTCATCGTCATCTCGCAGGATACGAGCGCCTATGGACGCGACCTCCGCTACGCCGAGAGCCTTTACAAAGACAGGCAAGTGCGCGCGCGCTTTCTCGATCTCGTAAGGGAGCTCGGAGACTTCGGCGTGTGGGTGCGGCTGCATTACGTCTACCCCTACCCGCATGTCGACGAGGTGATGGCGCTGCTGGCGCAGGGAAAAGCGCTGCCCTATCTCGACATTCCCTTTCAGCATGCGGCGCCTTCCGTCCTGAGAGCGATGAAGCGTCCGGCCAATGAGGAGAAGGTTCTGGAGCGCATCCGCGCCTGGCGGCGGGCGGTTCCGAAACTGACGCTGCGCTCGACCTTCATCGTCGGCTTTCCCGGCGAGACGGAAGAGGATTTCGCCGCTCTCCTCGACTGGCTGGAGGAGGCCGAGATCGACCGCGCCGGCGCTTTCAAATATGAGCCGGTCGCCGGCGCGCCGGCGAACGATCTAGGGCTTCCCAGCGTTCCCGAGGAGGTCAAGGAAAGCCGCTGGAACCGCTTCATGGCGCGCCAGCAGGCGATCAGCGCGCGGCTGCTGAAGCGCAAGGTCGGAAAGCGCTTGTCCGTCATCATTGACGAAGCGGGCGGCGGCCCGCTGGGCAAGCCGGCCAAGGGCCGCAGCAAGGGCGACGCGCCGCAGATCGATGGCGCGGCGCATGTCGCTTCGCATCGTCCGTTGCGCGCTGGCGAGATCGTCAGCGTGAAGATCGAGCGCGCCGACGCCTATGATCTTTATGGGGCGGCGACGTAGGAGAACACCATCCGTTGATTGGGCTTCGACGGTTCGCCGGGCGCGGCTCACATCGACCGAGCAAGCGTTTGGCAAGGAGCGGCCGTGCGCGCTGGCGCGGAGCGCTCGGCGGTTCGGGCGCCGCGCCAACGCCTTTCGCTGGCGCGGCTTAACAGTGGGCGCGGGCGTTTATGCTGCGGTGCAATATTTTTCCTTGACAATTTTGTGCAGCGCACATAAACAAAATTTGTCAGGAACAGCGGGGCGTCCCCGCGCGAGGACCTCGAAAGGACAATCCAATGCTCTTCGACTTTTCCGAAATCAAAGCCTTCGGCGCCAATCCGTTCGAGGCCTTCGCCACGTCCAATCCCTCGACCGAGGGCTTGCAGGCCATCGCCACCGAGACGGCCGAATATTCCAAGACCTCCTTCGAGAAGGGTCGCGTCTTCTGCGAGAAGTTGATGGCCGTCAAGCAGTTCGACGAAGCCTTGGCGCTTCAGTCGGACTTCGCAAAAACCGCCTATGAGGATTTCATGGCGCAAGCCACGAAGATCGGCGCGCTCTATGCGACCCTCGCCCAGGACGCCTTCAAGCCCATGACGGCCGCCGCCCAGCAGGGCTAAGCCTGAGCGGCTCCGCCTCCCATCGCCCGATCCGCTCCGTCGATCGGGCGATGTTTATTTGAGACTCGCCGCCAATGCTTTTGCTAGGGTGATCCCGGCAAGCGGCTTTTCGTGAAAGGGCGTGGGGGCATTCGCCCCCTGCGGCGCACGAGAGAAAGCGTGACGGCTTCGAAGTGAGCAAACCCAAGACACCAGCGGCGCGACCTGCGACGCCCACCGGCATGTTGCAAGCGCGGCAGGATGCGGCGAAACATTTTTTGCACGCCCAAGAGCGCGGCGGCAATTGGAAGCCGCTCCCCGTTTCGACGCCCATCGCCTTCATGGAGCTTCGCCCCGGCCGATGCCGCTGGCCGATCGGCGATCCGCGCCATTTGGAAAAGTTTCGTTTTTGCGGCTGCGCCTGCGCCGTGGAAGCCATTTACTGCACAACGCACGAGGCCCTGTCCTTCGTGCCGAACAAGCCGAGGACGCCGCCAAGAAGCGAAGCCCTGCGGCCGCCCAAGACCGGAGCCGCCTGAAATCGGCGCGGCCGCCGAGCGCGAAGCGCTCTCCACGGCATAGCGGCGGCAGCGCCGCCCTCATGCCCTCCGATGCGTCGGGAGAATCGGCGCCATCGGCTTGGCGGGCCGCGGAGAAATTCTGTATCCTTGCGCAAAGCCTTAGCGCGCTTTCCGCTCGAACGAAGTCGTTCGAGCGATGAGAAATCGCGCCAGATCATCATACTGAAGCGAATTCTGATCGCAAAAGTCTGTCAACTTTTGCGTCAATTCGCTCTAAGGAGCGCGAAGGGAGGGCGGCGTGACGGTTTTCGAGCCCGCGCAAAAACTCGCGGGCAAGCGGATTCTCCTTGTCGTCGGCGGCGGGATCGCCGCCTATAAGGCGCTGGAGCTCGTTCGCAGGCTCAGCGAGGCGGGCGCTTCGACGCGGGTCGTCCTGACGGCCGCGGGTAAGGAATTCGTCACCGTCCTTTCTTTCGCCGCCCTTTCCGGCGCTCCCGTCCACACCGATCTCTTCGACTCCGCGCTGGAGGGCGAGATGGGCCATATCCGGCTCTCGCGCGAGGCCGATCTCGTCGTCGTCGCGCCGGCGACGGCCGATCTTTTGGCGCGCGCGGCCAATGGTCTCGCCAATGATCTCGCGACGACACTGTTGCTCGCCACCGACAAGCGCGTGCTCTTCGCGCCGGCGATGAATTGGCGCATGTGGCTTCATCCCGCGACGCGCCGCAACGCTACGCAGCTTGCTTCGGAGGGCGCGCTCTTCGTCGGTCCAGAGGAGGGAGACATGGCTTGTGGCGAGCATGGGCCCGGCCGCATGAGCGAGCCGGAGGCCATTGTCGACGCGATTCAAGCGGCGCTCGCGCTCACTTCGGGTTCACTCGCCGGCCGCCATGTGATCGTGACGTCGGGCCCGACGCATGAGCCTATCGATCCGGTGCGCTATATCGCCAACCGTTCCTCCGGCAAGCAGGGTCACGCGATCGCCGCCGCCGCGGCGCAGGCCGGCGCGCGCGTGACGCTCGTCAGCGGGCCCGTCAACATCCCGAATCCGCCGGGCGTCGATATTCGTCGCGTCGAAACGGCGCGCGAGATGCTCGCCGCGGTGGACGCCGCTTTGCCCGCTGATGTCTTCATCGGCGCCGCGGCGGTCGCCGACTGGCGCGTCGAAGCCGCGGACGACAAGATCAAGAAGCGAAAGGGCGGCGCGCCGCCGGAACTCGCGCTCGTCGAAAATCCCGACATTCTCGCCGACGTCGCCGCGCGCGGGCGCGGGCGGCCTCGCCTCGTCATCGGCTTCGCCGCCGAGACTGAGGACCTCCTGCATCATGCGCGCGAAAAACTCGCCCGCAAACGCGTCGATCTCATCGTCGCCAATGATGCGGCTTCCGGCGTTTTCGGCGCCGACCAGAACGAGGTCCATCTCGTCACGCCCGAAGGGGTCGAGGGCTGGCCGCGGCTTAGCAAGGACGAAGTCGCCTCGAGGCTCGTCGCGCGGATCGCGACGATGCTCAAAGGGCGCGCGGCCAAGGAGGGAGCGGCATGAAAGTCGAAATCCGCCGTCTTCCGCATGGGGAAGGGCTCGATCTGCCCTTTTACGCGACGAGCGGCAGCGCCGGGCTCGATGTCTGCGCGGCGCTGCCGGTGGGCTCCAAGCTCGTGCTCGAGCCCGGCGCGCGCGATCTCGTGCCGACGGGCTTCGCGCTCTCCCTGCCGCCGGGCTTCGAGGCGCAATTGCGTCCGCGCTCGGGCCTCGCGCTGGAGCATGGCGTGACCATTCTCAACGCGCCCGGCACGATCGACAGCGACTATCGCGGCGAGGTGAAGGCGATCCTCGTCAATCTGGGCCCACGGCCTTTCGAGATCTTTCGCGGCATGCGGATCGCGCAGCTCGTCGTCGCGCCTGTGGTCCGCGTCGAGCTCGTCGAGATCGCGGAGCTTGCGGAGACGCCGCGCGGGGCCGGCGGTTTCGGCTCGACGGGGCTCGCCGAGGGCTCCCCTCGATGACGCTCTTGCCCCGCGCTGCGCGCGCGGCTCTGCTCGCGGTGCTGGATATCGCGCTGCATGCGCGCGGCCGCCCCGTCAGCTCGAAGGAGCTGGCGGCGCGGCACGCTCTGCCGCCGCGCCGACTCGAGGGGCTGCTGCAGGCGCTGGTCCATGCCGGCGTGCTGAAGTCGCTGCGCGGCCCCTCCGGCGGTTATGAGCTCGCCAAGGAAAGGCGGCGCCTGACGCTCGCCGACATTCTGCGCGTCGCGCTGCGCGTCGACGAGGAGGAGGGCTTCGAACCGAACATAGCGCCCGTCTCGCTCGAGGCGGCGATCACGCCTGCGCTGCAGGAAATCGAGGCCGAGCTCTTCCAAATCCTGGAGACGGTCACGCTCGACGATCTTTGCGCCCGCGCGCTCGTCGTCGGCTTTGGAAGCGCGGAGAAAGCACAGGCGGATTTCGAGATTTGAGACGCCATAACTTGACCGCAGGCGGCCATGAGGATGGCGACTCCTCCGCCGCAATGAAGCGTGGCTTTAAAGCAGTGGAGAAGTCGAGAGAGCGGAGGTCAAAATTTCGCCTAGAAAGTCATTGATCCTAGCCGTGCTCTTAGATCAGACGATCGAGCGCGGGCGACGCGGAAACACCGGCGTCCCCCCTATAAAGCTCCAAGGCTTCGAAGATCTTAGCCCTACGCGCGCCGAGCTGCGTCCGATCGCACCAACCCGTCGTCTCTGAGGTGACCGCATGAAACGCACCGCCCTAGCGCTCTTCTTCCTGCTCATTTCTTCGGCCGCTCATGCCGACAAGATTGTGGTAGGCTGTCCTTTGCTTGAGAAGTATAGCGACACCGACGTGCGCACGCTCCTCAACGAGGCGCGCTCCGTCCTGAGCGACAAGGAGGTCGGGACGATCTACGCCCGTTACCTTTCGCTTAGAAGCGCCTGCCAGACCAACGCCAACGCCTCGCGCGTCCTGCCGCTCTCCGAGAAGCTGCGCAACTTGCTCGCCCAATATGGCGTCGACGTGCGGCAGCTCGGCCGCCCGCTGTAAACGGCCCAAATCGTCGCCGCGCTTCGCTCGTCGCGCCTGCAACCAGGGCGCGGCGCTTCCGCGCCTTAAGCGGGGTGACAATCCGGCCCGACCATGCCAAAAGCGTCGCCACTAGAGCGCGTTGCGAAAAAGTGGGAACCGGTCTTTCGCGTAAAGCGCGCTCTAAGCCTTAAATTGATCACGTTCCGCGTTTGAGCGAATGCGCTCAAACGCAGCGTGATCTGGCGCGACGAGGGCGGGAGAGTCGGATGTCGGTGCTCAATTCCTTTCGCAAATCGCTCACGCCGATCCATCCGGAAGGCTATATTTTCATCGCGGGCTTTGCGATCGTAGCCTTCCTGCTCCACTGGATCTCCGGAACGCTCGGCTGGATCGGCTTCATCGCCACGGCTTGGTGCGCCTATTTTTTCCGTGATCCGCAGCGCGTGACGCCGTTGCGCGAAGGACTCGTGGTCTCGCCCGCCGACGGAATCGTCTGCTCGGTGGGCTTCTTCCTGCCGCCGGCCGAGCTTGGGCTCGGCGCCGAGCCCCTGCAGCGCGTTTCCGTCTTCATGAGCGTGTTCGACGTGCATGTGAACCGCACGCCGATCGCCGGCCGCATCGCGCGTATCGCCTATCGGCCGGGGCTGTTCGTCAACGCCGATCTCGACAAGGCGAGCGAGGACAATGAGCGCAACGGCTTGGTGATCGACGCGCCGCAGGGCCGCTTTGGCGTCGTGCAGATCGCCGGCCTCGTCGCGCGCCGCATCGTCTGCTTCGTGCGCGAGGGCGAGCAGCTCGCCGTCGGCCAACGCTTTGGCCTCATCCGTTTCGGCTCGCGCGTCGACGTCTATATGCCGTCATATGCGAAGCCCATGGTGGCCGTCGGCTCGCGCGCCATCGCCGGCGAGACCGTGCTCGCGGATCTTTCCGCGCACACGCCGGCGCTGTCGTTCAAAGCGGGCTGACGCCGCGGCGCCGCTGAACCTTCCGACAGGGCTCGAGCCAGTGACCGAAAGCCAGTCGTTCGATGATCCCGAGAACCAGCTCACGCCGATCGAGCGGCGTCGGCTGCGCTTTCGCAACATTCCGCTCCGCGCGGTGCTGCCCAACCTCGTCACGCTGCTGGCGCTGTCGATGGGATTGACCGCGATCCGCTATGCGGTCGACGGAAAATTCGATACCGCCGTGCTCGCCATTATGGCCGCCGCGGTGTTCGACGGTTTCGACGGTCGACTTGCGCGCGCGCTCAAGGGAACGACGCGATTCGGCGCCGAGCTCGAACTCGCTCGCCGATTTCGTGGACTTCGGCGTCGCGCCGGCGCTCGTGCTCTATTTCTGGCTCCTGCACGAGGTCAAGAACTTCGGCTGGTTCGCGACGCTCGCCTTCGCCATCGCCGCGGCGCTTCGCCTCGCACGCTTCAACGTGATGGCCGAGGACCCGACGCGGCCCGCCTGGCACGCGCAATTCTTCGTCGGCATGCCCTCGCCGGCCGGCGCCGTGACGGTGCTGCTGCCGCTCTATCTGCACCTTTCGGCGCTGGAGCTTCCGGCCTCCAAGGCCTTCGCGCCGCTCTTCATCGTCTATGTCCTGGCGATCGCCTTTCTGATGGCGAGCCCCATCCCGCATTTTTCGGGAAAGAAGATCGGACGCGTGCCGCGCGATCTGATCATTCCTCTGCTCTTTTGCGTCGTCGTGCTGCTGTTGCTGCTGTGGACCTATCCGATGGAGATTTTGATCCTGCTCAGCCTCGGCTATCTCGTCTCGATCCCGTTCGCCGTTCGCCGATACAAGTCATTGACGCGGGCGGAAAAGGAACGCGCTGCGGCCGCCAGCGCTTAAGACCGCGGAAGGGGAAGGAACGACGCGGCCAGCCTCGGCCCGGCTGCACGAAAAGCGACCTGGCGCTTTGAGCTGCGACAATTGGCTGGCGGCTCCCAAATTCAGAAATTTCGCGCCGATATGCCGCACTTGCGCCCGCTGCGCCCTGGCGTGCATAGTGCCGAAAAATAACGACGACAGGGGAGGATGGCGCGCCGCAGCGAGGTCGCGCCGTTCGATCAGGCGACATGCGCATCAGGATTCTCGGATCGGGAGCCGGCGGCGGCTTTCCGCAATGGAACTGCAATTGCGCCAATTGTCGCGCCGTGCGCGCGGGCGAGCCGGGCTTTTCGCCGCGCACGCAATCTTCGCTGGCAGTGAGCGCCAATGGCCGCGACTGGGTCCTGCTCAACGCCTCGCCCGACCTGCGCCAGCAGATCGAGAGAAATCCCGAGCTTGCGCCCAGCGGCGACGATCCCGTGCGCGCCAGTCCGATCAAGGCCGTCGTGGTGACGAACGGCGACGTCGACCATGTGACTGGTCTTCTGACGCTGCGCGAGGCGCAGCCCTTCACGATCTACGGTTCGCCGCGCGTGCTCGAGGTTCTGGCGCAAAACCGGATCTTCAACGTGCTTTCGCCCTCTTGCGTCTCGCAGCAGGCGCTGCCGCTCGACACGCCGATTCCGATCAAGGGCCCGGACGCCGACCTCGGTCTTTCGGTCGAAGCCTTCGCCGTAGCCGGCAAGATCGCGCTGTGGCTGGAAGACGCGCTGAAAGCCAACTTCGGCAGCGTCGAGGGGGACACGCTGGGGCTGAAGATCATCGAGACCGAAAGCGGCAAGGCCTTCTTCTATATCCCCGGCTGCGCCGGCGTCGATGCGGCTCTCGCCGGGCGCCTCAGCGGCGCGGCGCTCGTCTTCTTCGACGGGACGCTCTGGCATGAGAACGAGATGATCGAGCAGGGTCTCCTCGGCAAGACCGGAATGCGCATGGGCCACATCAACATGAGCGGGCCTGACGGTTCGCTCGCGGCCTTCGCGCCGCTCGGCGTCGCGCGAAAGATCTATGTGCACATCAACAATTCGAACCCGGCGCTGAACGCCTTCTCGAAGGAGCGGCGAGAGGCTGAGGCCGCCGGATGGGTGATTGGCGAAGACGGCATGGAGGTCCTTCTGTGAACAACGACGTTCTCGATTCGCACGCATTTCTCAATGCCCTGCCGCTTTCGCCCGAGGCGTTCGAAGCCGCGATCCGCGCGGTCGGCGCCGAGCGCTATCACGACAAGCATCCGTTCCATAAGCTCCTGCATGGCGGCAAGCTCAATCGCGAGCAGGTGCGCGCCTGGGCGCTCAACCGCTATTGCTATCAGGAGGCCGTGCCGCGCAAGGACGCCGCCTTCATGAGCCGCGCGCATGATCGCGAGCTGCGGCGCGAATGGCTGCACCGCATTCACGATCACGACGGGGTCGGTGAAGAAGCGGGCGGCATCGAGCGCTGGCTCGTTTTGACCGACGGGCTCGGCCTGCCGCGCGATTATGTGATCTCGCGCCGCGGCGCGTTGCCGGCAACGAAGTTTGCCGTGGAAGCCTATGTTCGCTATGTCGTCGAGCAGCCGCTCGTCGTCGCCGTGGCCTCCTCGCTGACCGAGCTCTTCGCCCCGGCGATTCACCGCGAGCGCATCGCTGGCATGCTCGAAAATTACGACTTCGTCGACGACCATGTGATGGCCTATTTCAAGCGCCGGCTGTCGCAGGCGCCGCGCGACGCCGACTTCGCGCTCGACTACATCAAGAAGAACGCGCTGAGCCGCGCCGAGCAGGAGGCCTGCGTTGACGCCGTGCGGTTCAAATGCGACGTCTTGTGGGCGCAGCTCGACGCGCTACATCACGCCTATGTGACGCCCGCCATCGTTCCGCCGGGCGCTTTCCAGCTTGGACAGATCTTCCCGTGAGCGAGAGTTCGGCGCGATACGTCATCGACTCGAGCAGCCGTCCCGCATTCGAGCGTTGGGCGCGGCTTCATCATGACCGGCCACGATCGCGCAGCGTCGTGCTCGCGCCGGAACGCGCCTATGAGATCGACGCCATCTCGCTTGCGGTTCTGAGTGAGATCGACGGCTTCAAGACCGTCGGACAGATTGCTCAAGACCTCTCGGCGCGTTACCGCGCGCCGCTCGACGTCGTTTCGCCCGACGTGATCGCTCTGCTGCAGGGTCTTTCGGACAAGCGGCTGCTGCGCGACGGGCCGTCGCCTTTTTCTGCGCCCGCCCCCTCTCCGCGCGCGCAGCAGTACGCGCCCTTTGCCGGCGGTCCGGCGGGGCTACTGGCGGAGCTCACGCATCGTTGCCCGCTGCAATGCCCTTATTGCTCCAATCCGATCGAGCTCGAGCGCGCCAATGTGGAGCTGACGGCGCGCGAATGGGGCGAGACCTTCAGACGGGCTGCGGAGATCGGCGCGCTGCAACTGCATCTTTCGGGCGGCGAGCCGACGGTGCGCAAGGATCTCGAGGAGATCCTCGCCTTCGCTGTCGACGCGGGCCTTTACACCAATCTGATCACCTCGGGCGTGACGCTGACGCGCGAGCGACTCGAAGGTCTGGCCAAGATCGGGCTCGACCATGTGCAGCTCTCGATTCAGGACGTCGAGCCCGAGAACGCCGACCGCATCTCTCACTATGAGGGCGGCTTCGAGAAAAAGCGCCAGGTCGCGCAGTGGACCGGCGACTTCGGCATGGGCCTCACGATCAACGCGCCGATGCACCGTCAGAACATCGCGCATCTGCCGCAGATCATCGACTTTGCGGTCGAGGCAGAGGCGCAGCGTATCGAGATCGCGCATATCCAATATTACGCCTGGGCCTTGAAGAACCGCGCCGCGCTCATTCCGACGCGCGAGACGTTCCTCGGCACGGTCGGGATCGTCGAGGACGCCAAGACGCGCTTGAAGGGCGTGCTCAATTTCGATTTCGTGATCCACGATCACTACGCCTCGCGGCCCAAGGCCTGCACCGGCGGCTGGGGCCGTTCGATCGTCGCCGTGACGCCTTCGGGCAAGGCGCTGCCCTGCCACGCAGCGCAGACCATCCCCGGCCTCGTCTTCGACGACGTGCGAGAGCGCGATCTCGCAGACGTCTGGCTCAACGGCGCGGCCTTCAACGCCTTCCGCGGGACCGATTGGATGCGGGAGCCTTGCCGCTCCTGCGATCGGCGCGAGATCGACTTCGGCGGCTGCCGCTGCCAGGCGATGGCGGCGGTCGGCGACGCGCGGGCGACGGACCCCGCCTGTCATCTTTCGCCGGCCCACGAGGCGTTTGCGAGGCTCGGCGAGGGCGAGGCCGAAGCGCCTGCCCCCGCCTTCATTTACCGGCGCATGAGCGCCGAGGCGGCGAAGGCGGCCGAGCCGGTCTGAGCAGGGCGGCCGTCCTCGGCGAGGCTTGGCGGCCGCTTCGGCCTTTGTTTGTCATTCAACTGTCGTAAAACTGTCGTGAAAACACTGGCCGAGGCCCGCTAGCCTTGTGCGCGCGCCGGAGCTTGTCGCTCACGCGCTCTCGTTCTCGAGCCAGGAAGACTCTCCGTCATGATTTCGCACTCTCTCAAGCGCGCGGCGCTGGTCGCGCTCGGTCTTGTCGCGTCCGCGAGCGCCGCGCTCGCCATCGACATCTCGGGCGCGGGGGCGACCTTCCCCTATCCCATCTATGCGAAATGGGCGGAGGCCTATAAGGCCGCGACCGGCGCGAGCCTGAACTATCAATCGATCGGCTCGGGCGGCGGCATCAAGCAGATCAAGGCGCGCACCGTGACCTTCGGCGCTTCCGACCAGCCGCTCAAGCCCGAGGAGCTTCAGGCCGCCGGCCTCGTGCAATGGCCTCAGATCATTGGCGCCATCGTTCCCGTCGTGAATCTGGAAGGCGTCGCGCCAGGGGCCCTCACGCTGAACGGCGATCTGCTCGCAAAGATCTTCCTCGGCGAGATCACGAGCTGGGACGATCCCGCGATCAAGAAGCTCAACCCCAAGGCAAAGCTCCCGCAGCTGCCGATCGTCGTCGCACATCGCTCCGACGGTTCGGGCACCACCTTCAACTTCACCAATTATCTCTCCAAGGTCTCGCCGACCTGGAAGGAAAAGATTGGCGAGAACACCGCGGTCGAATGGCCGGTCGGCGTCGGCGCCAAGGGGAACGAAGGCGTCTCGAACGCCGTCGTCAACACGAAGGGCGCCATCGGCTATGTCGAATACGCCTATGCGAAGCAAAATAAGATGACCTACGTGAAGATGGCGAACAAGGATGGCAAGGTCGTCGCGCCGACCTCAGAGTCCTTCCAGGCCGCCGCCGCCAACGCGGACTGGGCGAAGTCGCCGGGATATTATGAGATCCTGACCAATGAGGCCGGCGCGAAGTCCTGGCCGATCACCGCCGCGAGCTTCATCCTGCTGCCCAAGCAGCCGCAGGACGCCGCCGCCACGGGGGAAGCCCTGAAGTTCTTCACCTGGGCCTTCGCTAACGGCGGCAAGGCGGCCGAAGAGCTCGACTATATTCCCATGCCGGCGAACGTCGTCACGCTCATCAAGAAGACATGGGCGACCGAGGTCAAAGGCGCGGACGGCAAGGCGCTGTACAACTGACGCGAGCTTAGGAGTAAGGTCTGCGTCGTAAGGCCGCGCGCGAGGGATGCGCCGGCGGGGAGAGGAAGCACAGGTGATCGAACGAGTCATGGAGCGCGCGGGCGCGGGAGACCTGGGCGCGGTGGCGTCGCAAGGCTCCGCAACGGCGGAACGGGGGCGCGTGCTGCAGCGACTGGCCTTCGTCGACGTCATGTTCCGTCGCGCAACCTTCAGCTGCGCGCTTCTCGTGCTGATCCTCCTCGGCGGCGTCATTCTCTCGCTGATCCAGGGGTCGCTGCCGGCGATCCAAGCTTTCGGCCTCGGATTCCTGACGTCGCAGTCCTGGAACCCCGTCACCGAGAAGTTCGGCGGAGGACCGGCGATCTATGGCACGCTCGTCACCTCGGCGATCGCGCTGGCGATCGCCGCGCCGGTCGGCATCGGCATCGCGGTGTTCCTGACGGAACTCTGCCCAGCGCCGTTGCGACGCCCGATCGGCATTGCGATCGAGTTGCTCGCCGGCATCCCATCGATCATCTACGGAATCTGGGGCCTCTTCATCCTGGCGCCGTTCCTCCAGCAGTATGTTCAGCCCTGGCTCATCGACACTTTTAAAGGAATGCCAGGCCTCAGCTCGCTTTTCGCCGGCCCTCCCTACGGAATCGGCATGCTGACCGCGGGCGTGATCCTCGGCGTCATGGTTCTGCCTTATGTCGCATCGGTCTGCCGCGACGTCTTCGAGACGGTTCCCGTCGTGCTGAAGGAGGCGGCGTTCGGCATCGGCTGCACGACGACCGAGGTCGTCCGGCATGTGGTCATCCCCTACACAGCCGTCGGCGTCATTGGCGGGATCATGCTGGGGCTCGGTCGCGCGCTCGGCGAGACCATGGCGGTGACTTTCGTTATCGGCAACGCGCACAAGATCTCGACCTCCATTCTCGCGCCGGGCACGACGATCTCCGCGACGATCGCCAATGAATTCACGGAAGCCGTGGGCGATCTCTACACCTCATCGCTGATCCTGCTCGGCCTCATCCTCTTCGTCATCACCTTCGTCGAGCTTTCCATCGCAAGGCTTCTGCACATGAGCGTCGAACGCCAAGGGGGAGGTTGAGCGTGTCCATATACGCCCGCCGTCGCGCCGCCGATTCCATCGCCAAGCAGCTCTGCCTGGCCGCGGCCGTTTTCGGCCTCGCATGGCTCGTCGCCATTCTCGTCGTGCTCATCTACGAGGGAGTGAAGGGCCTGTCGCCCGCCGTCTTCACGCAAATGACGCCGGCTCCCGGCAGTTCCGGCGGCCTGCTCAACGCCATCGTCGGATCGCTGCTCATGACGGTTCTCGGCGTCGCAGTCGGAGCGCCGCTCGGGCTCTTCGCCGGCACCTGGCTCGCCGAATATGGGAATAATTCGAAGCTCGCTACCGTCATTCGCTTCATCAACGACATTCTCTTGAGCGCGCCCTCGATCGTCATCGGCCTCTTCGTCTATGAGGTGATCGTCGCGCGGCAGAAGCATTTCTCGGCCTGGTCCGGCGCGGCGGCGCTGGCGATCCTGGTGATCCCGGTGGTGCTGCGAACCACGGAGGACATGCTGCGCCTCGTGCCCGGCTCGCTGCGCGAAGCGGCGACGGCGCTGGGCCTGCCGCGCTCCTATGTCATTCGCCGGGTCGCCTACCGCGCCGCGAAGGCAGGGCTCATCACCGGCATTCTGCTCGCCGTCGCGAGAGTTTCCGGCGAGACGGCCCCTCTGCTCTTCACCGCGCTCAACAATCAATTCTTCAGCGCAGACATCAATGCGCCGATGGCGAGCCTGCCGGTCGTCATCTTCCAGTTCGCGCTCTCGCCATACAAGGATTGGCAGCAGCTGGCGTGGACGGGCGCCTTTCTCGTCACCGCCGCCGTGCTGTGCCTGTCGATCACCGCGCGCGCGCTCGGCGCGCAGAGGGCAAAGGAATGAACGTGGCCTCGATCGTGAAAGCCGAACTTCCAACCAAGATAGCTGTGCAGGACCTCGACTTCTTCTATGGCGAGCACCACGCCTTGAAGAATATTTCGATGCCGCTGCACACGAACAAGGTGACCGCCTTCATCGGCCCCTCCGGTTGCGGCAAGTCCACGCTGCTGCGGGTGTTGAACCGCATGTATGATCTCTATGACCACCAGCGCGCCGAGGGCGAGGTGCTGCTCGACGGCGAGAATATTCTCGACCCTCGCGTCGATGTGAACCTCTTGAGGTCGCGCGTCGGCATGGTGTTCCAAAAGCCGACGCCTTTTCCGATGACGATTTACGAGAACGTCGCGTTCGGCGTTCGGCTTTACGAAAAGCTTGCGAAAGCGGACCTCGATGCGCGCGTCGAGCAGGCGCTGCGAGGCGCAGCGATTTGGAACGAAGTCAAGGACAAGCTGCAATCGAGCGGACTGGGGCTTTCGGGCGGCCAGCAGCAGCGCTTGTGCATCGCGCGCAGCGTCGCCGTCCAGCCTGACGTGATCCTGTTCGACGAGCCGTGCTCGGCGCTGGACCCGATCTCGACCGCCAAGATCGAGGAGCTGATGGACGAGCTGGCGACGCAGTACACGATCGCGATCGTCACCCACAACATGCAGCAGGCGGTGCGCGTTTCCGACTTCACGGCCTTCATGTATCTGGGCGAGCTCGTCGAGTTCGCCGAGACGGACGCCGTCTTCACGACGCCGAAAGAGAAGAGAACGCAAGATTACATCACAGGTCGGTTCGGTTGACGTTTTATGACGCGTTTTATCCGCGGCCTTTTTCGGTCGCCTCAGGGACAAGAGCAATGAGCGAACACACCGTCAAAGGCTACGACCGGGACCTCGAAGCGCTCGATCGCAAGATCTCCGAGATGGGCGGCATCGCCGAGAAGATGCTCTCGGACGCGATGGACGCCCTCTCGACCTTCGATCTCGCCTTGGCGCAGCAGGTCGTCTCCACCGATCATCGGTTGGACGCCCTGCAGCGCGAAATCGAGGAGGCGGCGATCTTGACGATCGCGCGGCGCCAGCCGCTCGCGGTCGATCTGCGGGAATGCATCGGCACGATCCGTATCTCGGGCGATCTCGAGCGCGTCGGCGATCTCGCCAAGAACATCGCCCGGCGCACGACCAAGCTCGTCGACGAGGCGCGCACGCTGCGCGCGATCATCGGCTTGAAGTCGATGCATGATCTCGCCGCCATCCAGCTGAAAGAGGTTCTGGACGCTTATGCGCAGCGGGACGCGGAGCGCGCCCGCGCCGTCTGGTTGAACGACGCCGATCTCGACGCCTTGGAAGACTCGGTGTTCCGCGACCTTCTTACATTCATGATGGAAGATCCGCGCAACATATCCTTCTGCACCCATCTCCTCTTCTGCTCCAAGAATTTGGAGCGGATCGGCGACCACACCACGAACATTGCCGAGACCGTCGTGTATCTCGTCACCGGCGAGCCGATGCCCACCGAGCGCCCGAAAACCCGGAGCTTCGGCCAGGCCCCGGCAAAATCTTAAGGCCACGACCCACCAGCTAGGGCAACGACATGAACGAAACCCGCACCGTCGTTCAGCGCGAGACGAACGCCAGCGATCGGGCGCCGCGCATTCTCATCGTGGAGGACGAGTCGTCGCTCGCCCTGCTTCTCGTCTACAACATGGAAGCAGAGGGCTTCATCGTCGAGCATGCGGATCGAGGCGACGAAGCGGAGCTTCGCATCGCCGAGTCTGCCGCCGGACCTCGTCATTCTCGATTGGATGCTGCCGGGCGTCTCGGGCCTCGAGATCTGCCGGCGGCTGCGGGCGCGCGACGAGACGCGCGACATGCCGGTGATCATGCTGACCGCGCGCGGCGAGGAGAGCGAGCGGGTGCGCGGCCTGTCGCTCGGCGCCGACGATTACGTCGTCAAGCCCTTTTCAATGGATGAGCTGAAAGCGCGCGTTCACGCGCTGCTGCGCCGCGCCCGCCCCGAGCGCGTCGCGAACAAGCTCATCGCCGGCGACATCGATCTCGATCGCGAGACGCGGCGCGTCAAAAGGGGGGGGCGCGAGATTCATTTGGGGCCGACCGAGTTCCGGCTGCTGGAATACTTCATGGAGAAGCCGGGCCGCGTCTTCACGCGGGCGCAGCTTCTCGACAGCGTCTGGGGCATGTCGGCGGAGATCGACGAGCGCACGGTCGACGTGCATGTCGGGCGTCTGCGCAAGGCGCTCATCCGCTCGCGCGAGAAGGACCCGATCCGCACCGTGCGCGGCGCCGGCTATTCCTTCGACGAGACCTTCGGGCGCAGCTAGCGCGCTCGGAGAACTCAGAAGCTTTAGAATAACGGACGAAGCGCTCAGCGCCCCGAGCGCGCCGCCTGGCGGCGGCGATCGGCCTGAGGCTGATAGGCGATCCTCGAATGGTGGCAGCAATAGGGGCCTGCGCCGGGATCGTATTGGGAGCCGCAGAAACGGAATTCCGGCGTCGTCGGGTCGCCGAGCGGCCAGTGGCACATCGTCTCGCGCAGCTCCATCAGCGTGACGCGCATCGAGATGGGGACTACGACCTCTTCCTCCGGACGCAGCGCCGTCGCGATGACCGGGCGGGGCGAGACGGCGAGCGCGACATTGCCGACCACCATCGCGCCGCCGCCGTTCCGGGTTACGACCTCGCCCGCCGTTGCGCGGGGCGGCCGGGGCGCGCGGGGACGCGCCTGCGGCGCAGGCTTGCCGCGTTCGGCCAATCCAAGCCGGTGAATCTTGCCAATCACGGCGTTGCGCGTCACTCCGGCGCCGAGCTCGGCGGCCACCTGGGCCGCGCTCAATCCTTCGAGCCAAAGCTTGCGTAGCAGTTCAACCCGTTCTTGCGTCCAAGACATCTGGGCCTCCGTTCGACGTTCGCGCCAAGCATCGGCTGCGGCGCCGATCTGAGAATCCAATAGCGTTCGCCGAGTCGGAGAAGCCGACGGCGGCAGCGCACGCAAACTCAAGAGAAGACGTCGAGTGGCTTAAAGGCCGTCGACGACGGACACGACGTTACTCTTTGCAGTGAATCACGCGCAAGAGTCGGTGGCAAGCGAAAGCCGCGTTCCCCACAGTCTTTCACAGGGATTGTGGCCAAATACGCACAGTCCACAAGGGGCGAGCGCGCGCCAAGGGCGAAACCCAACTTGGGCCAGACCGTCGCGCGCCTTGAAATTGCAAGGCGCCCCCCATTGGTGCTTTAACTTGCGCGAGAAGCGGCGCGGCCGCTTCGCTCTGCCTCGAACGCCCCGCATTTTGATGAACGACGCCGCCGCAGCACGCGAACTTCTCCCGCTCGTTTTCGGCAAGAGCCCGGCCGAGACGCGCGTCGTCGTCGCCATGTCCGGAGGCGTGGATTCGAGCGTCGTCGCGGCGATGCTGGCGGAGGCGGGCTATGACGTCGTCGGCGTCACGTTGCAACTTTACGATCACGGCGCGGCGATCCATCGCAAAGGGGCCTGCTGCGCCGGGCAGGACATCAAGGACGCGCGCAATGTCGCGGCGCGCATCGGCGTCCCGCATTACGTTCTCGACTACGAGCGCCGCTTCCGGGAGAAGGTGATCGACGGCTTCGCGGCGAGCTACGCCAATGGCGAAACGCCCGTGCCCTGCATCGCCTGCAACCAGTTCATCAAATTCGCGGATCTGTTCGATACGGCGCGCGACCTGGGGGCCGACGCCCTCGCGACCGGCCATTACGTCTCGGCGCGAGCGGACGAGCAGGGCGCGCGCGCGCTTTATCGCGCCAAAGACGCCTCTCGCGACCAGAGCTATTTTCTGTTCGCGACGACCCGGGAGCAGCTACGGCTGTTGCGCTTTCCGCTGGGCGATTTTGCGAAGAGCGAGGTTCGCGCGCTTGCGCGCCGCTACGGCCTCAGCGTCGCCGAGAAGCCCGACAGCCAGGACATCTGCTTCGTGCCTTCCGGCCGCTATGCGCAGGTCTTGGAGCGCTTGGCGCCGCAGGCCATCGTTCCCGGCGAGATCGTCCATCTCGACGGGCGCGTGCTCGGCCGCCACGCCGGGGTCGTGAATTACACGGTGGGACAAAGGCGCGGTCTCGGCCTCGGCTCCTCCAAAGCCGCCAATGCGAGCGAGCCGCTCTACGTCGTGCGGATCGACGCCGCCCGCGCCAAGGTCGTCGTCGGCCCGCGCGAAGCTTTGGAGACCAGCGCGGCGGCCCTGCGCGACGTGAACTGGATCGGTCCCGGCGCCCTCGCCGATCTGCCGCGCGAGGGGCTCAAGGTTTTCGCACGCGCGCGCTCGACGCGCCCGCCCGTCGCCGCCCGCGTCCTGCCGCGCGGCGCCAATGAGGCGGTCGTCGCCTTCGAGGCGGGCGAGTATGGCGTCTCGCCCGGTCAGGCCTGCGTCTTTTATGAGGATCAAGGGCCGGACGCCCGCGTGCTCGGCGGCGGCTTCATCGCGGCCACGCAGCCGTCGCTCCCTGAGGTCGCCCGTTACTTTTCGGGCGTCCCGCCGATGAGCGTCGAAAACTCCGCTACGACCCGCTCGTAAACCTTGCGCTTGAAGGGCACGATCAGCTCGGGCAGGCGCGCCGGCTCCTCCCAGCGCCAGGAGTCGAACTCCGGCTTATGGGCGCCGTCGGCGGGATGGTGGATGTCGATCTCGGTCTCATGGCCGATGAAGCGCAGGGCGAACCATTTCTGCGTCTGCCCCACATATTTCCCCTCCCAGCGCCCGCCGGCGCCGGCCGGCACATCGTAGCTCAGCCAAGGCTCGATCTCGCCGAGGAGCTTGACGCTGCGGACATTCGTTTCTTCCCAGAGCTCGCGCAGCGCCGCCTCATAGGGCGCTTCGCCGTGATCGATGCCGCCTTGCGGCATCTGCCACTCATGGCGCCCGTCAACCCGGTCGTGGGGAGCCTTTGGGCGGCGGCGGCCGATGAAGGCCAGCCCCGAAGCGTTGAGCAGCATCACGCCGACGCAGGGCCGGTAGCGTCCGGTCATCGCGGCGCCTCGGCGGCCGTCGCCGCGCCCGCGCTTCTTTCGACGGTCGCGGAGATCGGCGCGACGGCGAGCCCCCGCTTTTCCGCCTCGCGCGCGAAACGGGCGAGGCGCGCGATCGTCGGCCCCTGCGCATTGGCGAAGCCGACGGCCGAACCCGTGCGGCGCGCCTGTGTCTCGAGCGCCGCCAGCGCCGCCTCCAGGGACTGCGGCGTCCCCCGCTGGTCGAGGACAATGTCGACGCGCGTCGCGGGCAGCGAAAGCTTCGTCGCCGTGGCCGGGATCAGCGACTGGGGAGAGCCGCCGTCGTCGACGATGAAGAGGCCGCGGCGCGCGATCTCCTCCAGCGCCGGCGCGAGCGCCTGTTCATCCGAGGTGAAGCGGGAGCCCAAAAAGCTCATGAGGCCAACATAGCCCGAGAAGCGGCTCATGAGCCAGTGGAGATCCTCCTTCGTATCGCCCGCCTCGACCCGCAGCGTGTGCGGGCCGGGATCGTTCTGCGGATAGTCGAAGGGCTCCATCGGCGTCTGCAGCAGAATTTCGTGCCCGCGCGCGCGGGCCTTGGCGGCGTCGGCGGCGACATTGGCGCCATAGGGCGCGAAGGCGAGCGTGACGTTTTCGGGAAGCTCGGCGATCGCCGCCTCGGTCGATTGCGGATTGAGGCTTAAGCCGCCGACGACGAGCGCGATGCGCGGCGCGTCGGCCTTAAGCCGCTGCGAGGCCTCGAAAGGCCTCGCGTAGACGTCCATCGGCCGGGCGCCGTCGGCGCCGATGCGCGGCAAAAGGCCGAAGCCGCTCTTCTCGACGAGCCTCTTGTCGGGCGCGGGCGCGAGGCGAGAATTGGAGCTTGGCTCGATCTCGATGATCAGCGGATTGGCGCCTCCGCCGCCCGCGCGCACGACGCGCACGCCGTTCTGATATTCGACCTCCGCCGCCGCCTGGGCGTGCTCCTCGGCGCTGCGGACCTGAACGGAGGAAGGAGGCGGGGCCTCCTGCGCCTTGACGACGTCCGCCGGCTTGGGCGCAGGGGGCGAAGGCGGGGGCGAAAAAGGCTCGATCTTGGCGACGGCGTACGGTCTTCCGCCGAGCGTCGCGTCGAGTGGGCCCTGCGGCGCGAGGACGAAGAGACCCGCGACGGCCGTCCCTGCGAGCGCGATGATGGCGAGGGCGACGCGTCGCGGCCCGATGCGCGCGAGCCAGGAGGTGCGCTCTTGATCGCGGTCGCGGCCCAGACGGCGGTCCAAATCGTCGTCCATCTCGCCCAAGCTCCGATGCGGCGTCCGTCCAATCACGCGACGCGCGAGTTCCCCCCTTGCCGGGTAGGGTTAGGGGGGCGCGGGATTAATCCCGAGATTGCGCAACCTCCCTCTTCCAACCTGTCCCCTCCACAGGGCGTCTCCGGACGCCCGTCGCAAGCGACAGGCTATAGGGAGGGGAGTGGCGCTCGAACCGAAGCGATCCTTCGGGTTCCGCATCAGAGCGCGCCTTGCGCGAAGAACCGGCTTCACTTTTTCGCGAGGCGCGCTCTAACGCGAATCGCCCCGCATTCTGGCGGCTTTCGCGACCAGCGTCGAGGGCGGGCGTAAGGAAGAGGGCGGCGGACCGGCTCTCTGGCCAATTCACGCAATGCGGAATAAGGCTGGCTCGGCGCAAAGAACGCCCCGTGTCCCAATCGCCGGAAGGCTTAGAGATGACCCAGCTGTTCACCGCCGCGGTGCAAAGCGCGATCGCCCGCAACGCCGCCTCCTACGACGACCTCCCCTACGAATCGCATCCGTTCCCGCAAACGCATCCCGGACGGCTCGCCGCGACGGCGCGCCTCTTCGGACTCGAGGCGCCGCCCGTTAGCTCCGCGCGGGTGCTCGAGCTCGGCTGCGCCGCCGGCGGCAATCTGATCCCGCTCGCTGCGCGCTTCCCTGACGCCTGTTTTCTCGGGATCGATCTGTCGCAACGCCAGATCGACGATGGCCTGAGGCGAATCGCGGCGCTGAAGCTTTCCAACATCAGTCTTCGCCGCCAGAGCCTGACGGAGCTGCGCCCGAAGGACGGAACCTTCGACTACATCATTTGCCACGGCGTCTACAGCTGGGTGCCGGCGCCGGTGCGCGAGGCTATTCTGCGCATCGCGCGCGACAATCTCGCCCCGACCGGCGTCGCCTACATCAGCTACAATGTGCTGCCGGGATGGCGATTGCGGCAGACGCTGCGCGACGCGCTGGCGCTGCACGTCGCGCCCGAGCGGCCGCTGCGGGCGCGGGTCGCGCAGGCGCGCGAGATGCTCTCCTTCCTGGAGCAGCACACGCCCGCGGAGAGCGCGTGGGGCCGCATCTTCCGCGGCGAGGCGGCGCAGCTCAAGAAACGCGAGCGATTCCTACATCGGCCACGAATTCCTGGAGGACTGCAATGAGCCGTGCAGCTTCGCCGACTTCATGCGCGACGCCGAGAAGTTCCGCCTCGCTTATCTTGGCGAATCGGATCTCTTCACCATGTTGCCGGAAAACATGAACCCCGCCGCCGCGCCGCTGCTGCGCGCTCTGGCTGGCGACCATCAAGTCCCGCTCGAGCAGCATATCGACATTTTTACCGGGCGCACGTTCCGCCAAAGCTTGCTCGTACATAAGGAGCGCGAATCGCAGCTCGTCCGCAGGCTGCTGCCGCCCGTCATGGAAGGCCTGCATCTATCGGCGCGGCCGAGTTTCGCCTTCGCGCGCGAGGAGGCCGGCCAGGCCGTCTTCATGGACGCGACGGGCACGCGATTTGCCACCGACGACCCCACAACCAGGAAGGCGGTGGAGATTCTCGTCGCTCGCCTGCCGGGATCGAGCTCGCTCGACGAGTTGATGACGGCGCTCGGGGCGCAGGGCGCGCGCGCCGACGCGCAGGCGCGCGCCAATGTCGCGGACGCCCTGCTGAAGATGACGCTCGCCAATATCGTCAGTCCGTCGACGGAGCCGACGCCGGCGGCGGCGAGCCCTACGGCGAGGCCCGTGGCCTGCCCGCTGGTGCGCGGCGACGCCGCGGCGAGCTGGGTCAGCACCGCCAACTTGCGCCACGAGAGCGTGGCGCTCGACGTCGTGGCCCAGATCGCAACGCCGCTGCTCGACGGGACGAACGACCGCGAATCGCTCGTCGCGGCGGTCGCTGCCGCGGCGGCGGAGGGCCGCGTCTCCTTCCAGCGCGCGGGCGCGCCGGTGACGGAGGCGGACGACGTGGCGGCTTGCTGCGAGGAACATGTCGACCGCGTGCTCGCCGATCTCGCGCGCAAGGCCTGCTTGATCGCGTGAACGATTAACCCGCGCGCGCGAGACGAGCCGCCACATGGAAGGCCACTGCGACCGCGGCCGAGGCCTCCCGCGCCCGCGCCGACAGCGATGCCGGTTTGAGCGCGGGAATCATAGGTCTCATGGCGCTCCCGACGGCCGGCAGAGTTCCGCAGGATTGGGTCCGCGGTAATCGCTCAACGATTTTTCCGATTGCGGCGGGGTCTATGCTAGCGAAATAAGGGCTTGTTGCTTTCGCTCCACGGAGACCAGCCCGAGTTTTCGGGTGCACCTCCCCTCAGGCGGGGCGTCTTTTTCTCTTTTTCTTAATTGCGATCGAAAAAACACTGGGGAAGACTGGTGTTGCAAAATTACAACTGTTGCAAAATTGCAACACTAATTGGAAATCCGCAGGTCTGGGCCTTTCTACTGAAGACGCGAGGCTCTTTTTCGATTAATTCTCGACCTCGGTTCAATGCTCAAAAAGGGCCGCTCGGCTGCCCACGTATGCCCCAGGAGAAACACTATGACTGCTCAATCGATACGAAAGGCTGAACTCCAGGCCGGCGCGCGCGAGCTGCGCAAGGCGCTGCTGAGCAGCGGGGCTGCCGCCGTGGCGATGGCGGCGGCCTTCTCGGCGACCCCCGCTCACGCCGTGACCTGTTTTAACCTCACGGCCGGCCCTCTGATTGCGGCGCAACCGATAATGGCCTCGCCGTCAACACGGCGTGCGGCCTTAACGCCTTCGCCGGTCCCACCACGGACGGCACTCCGGGCAACACGGCCATCGGCGCTAACTCATTTGCCAATGGCGACAGCACGGCGGTCGGCGTGAGCTCCAAGGCGGTTAGCGCTGGCGTCGCGGTTGGCACGAACTCAACCGCGTCGGCCTTCGTTTCGACGGCGGTGGGCTTTGGCTCGAGCGCTGGCGGCGCGGCCGGCACGGGCACTGCCGACACGGCCATCGGCTTCTCCTCAAAGGCGGACAGCAGCGGCGCCGGAACGCTGAGCGGCGCCTTCGCCGCGGGCTTCGGCGCGCAGGCGATCGGCGGCGGCGCGGTCGCGATCGGCGGCCTGGGCGTCAACGGCGCGCCGGCGTTGCAAGCGAATGCGATCGGCAACGACACCACCGCGGTCGGCGCGAGCTCGCTCGCCAATACCGCTCAGGCTTCGGCCTTCGGCTCGCAGGCGCAGGCGACCGGCATCAATTCGGTTGCGGCCGGCTTTCAGGCGAAAGCGGTCAACGTCAACGACGTAGCCATCGGCGGCCTCGCCAATTCGTCGGGCGGCGGCGTGGCGGTCGGCGCCTTCGCCAATTCGACCGGAATTAACGCCGTCGCGGTCGCTCCGGCGGCAAACGCCACCGGCATCGCTTCGGTGGCGGTTGGCAATTTGTCCAACGCGGCTGGCAATTTCAGCACCGCGGTCGGATTTCAAGCCAATACGGCTGCAGGCGCAACGGCCGGTGTGGCCATCGGCGGCACCGACCTGACGGCTCCGGTGGGTTCGGGCCTCGCCCCCAGCTCCTTGAGCGCGCGCTCCATCGCGATCGGCACGGGCGCGGTAGCGGGAGCGGCGGGCACGGACGGCATCGCCATCGGCACCGGCGCGGTTTCGAACGGCGGCCCGGCTATCGGCGTCGGCGCTGCGGCTAACGCCAGCAGCGCGGCCTATGGCGACTTCGCCAACGCGACCACGGGGACTTTCTCGCTCGCGGTCGGCAACTCCTCCATCGCGGCGACGACTGGAACGAAAGCGGTCGGCAACGGCTCGGTGGCGATCGGCGGCGCCGACGCCCTCGACTCCGGCGCGACGTCGACGGGCTCGAACTCCGTGGCGATCGGCGGCGTCGTCGCTGGCGGCGCAGGCAACAAGGGAGCGCAGTCCATTGGGGCCAGCTCGGTGGCGATCGGCGGGCCCTCGGCGGCTGGCGGGGGAAGCCTGGGCGCGGTTTCGGGCGGCGCCGGTTCGGTGGCCATCGGCGGAGCGATCGGCGCGGGTGGCGTCGGGGCGTCCAGCGGGGGCCTCGGCAGCGTCGCGATCGGCGCGGGCGCGAGCGCCGGCGGCGCCGCCTCGACGGCGCTCGGCCAGAACGCCACTACCGCGGGCTTCGCCGCCTCGACCGCGCTCGGGACCGGCGCGACCAACACCGCCGCCAACCAGATCATGCTCGGCACGCCGCTCGCCGGCGGAGGGACCATCGTCACGGCTCCGGGCGTCACCCTAGGCGGCGCCTCCACGGCGGCGCAGGTCGGCGCCACGAACTTCACCACCACCGACGCCAACGGCACGCTCGGCGCGTCGCAGTTCGGACCCAACACCATCGCCGGCCTCATTAATTCGGTGAACAGCTTGGCGATCGGCGAATTCGGGCTTCAGCAGCAGATCTACGATCTGCAACGGGGCGTACGCCGCGGCTATGAGGGCGCGGCGGTGGCCCTGGCGGCCACCAGTCCCTATCTGCCGGACAGCAAGCAGTTCGCGGTCTCGGCGCATTGGGGCGACTTCCGGGGTCAGAACGCCTTCGGCGGCGCGGCGGCGTTTCGCGTCAACCCCAACGTGGTTGTTGACGCAGGCGTAGCAGTCGGCTTGAACTATGGCGGGGTCGGCGGCCGTGCGGGCGCGACCTGGGCATGGTGACGGTGAACCGCCAAAGAAAAGGCTTTGTTGCTCTCTTGCTTGCGGCCCTCGTGGCCGCAAGCTTGCCTTTGGGGGCGAGAGCGCAAGGCGCCAACCAACCGCCGGCCCCCAAGGCCGCGCAGATCGACCGAAACGGCCTCATCATCCTGCTCAAGTCGACGCTTCTCGCGCTCGACCAGGCCAACAAGACCGGCAATTACTCGGTGCTGCGCGATCTCGCCGCGCCGAGTTTCGCGGCCGCCAACAATCCGGCGCGGCTCGCCGAGGTTTTCGCCAATCTGAGACGCGACAAGGTCGATCTTTCAGGCGTGCTCGTCCTTGAGCCGCAGCTGACGGCGATGCCGGAGATCACTCCAAACGGCATGCTGCACTTTGCAGGCTTCTTTCCCTCCGCGCCGACGCAGATCAATTTCGAGCTGCTCTACGCGCCGGTCGACGGCCAATGGCGGCTGTTCGGCATCGCCGCCAATCTCGGGTCTTCGGCGCCCGTCGCGCCGCTGCCTGGGCCGGCCCCGCCGAAGCCTGCGCCGGCCCCACCGAAGCCCGCGCCGGCCGCCGAGCCGAAAAAGCCCAAAGGCGAGAAGCCCTAATTCGGCTCCCCCTCGCCAAAGAGCCCCATCTGCGCCGGCGAGCTGGCCGGCGGCGCGAGGCCGAGATGGCGAAACGCCGTCGCCGTCAGCACCCGGCCGCGCGGCGTGCGCTGCAGAAAACCCTGCTGCAGCAAATAGGGCTCGATGATGTCCTCGATCGCGTCGCGCGGCTCGGCGAGCGCCGCGGCGATGGTCTCGATACCGACCGGCCCGCCGGAAAAATTCACCGCGACCATGTCGAGATAGCGCCGGTCCATCACATCGAGGCCGATGTCGTCGACTTCCAGCAGCGTCAGCGTGCGGGCGGCGAGCTCGCGCGTGATCTCGGCCGCGCGCTCGACGATTGCGAAGTCGCGCACGCGGCGTAGCAGGCGGCCGGCGATGCGCGGCGTGCCGCGCGAGCGCCGCGCGATCTCGCGCGCGCCGCTCGCATTCATCGCGATCCCGAGCACGCGCGCGCCGCGGCTCACGATCGTCTCCAACTCCTCGACCGTATAGAAATTGAGCCGCACCGGAATGCCGAAACGGTCGCGCAAGGGGGTCGTCAGCAAGCCGGCGCGCGTCGTCGCGCCGATAAGCGTGAAGCGCGCCAGATCGATCTTGACGGAGCGCGCCGCCGGCCCCTCGCCGATGATCAGATCGAGCTGAAAATCCTCCATCGCCGGATAGAGAATTTCCTCGACCGCCGGGTTCAGGCGATGGATCTCGTCGATGAACAGCACGTCGCGCGGCTCGAGATTGGTGAGCTGCGCCGCGAGATCGCCCGCCTTGGCGATGACGGGGCCCGAGGTCGAGCGGAAATTGACCCCAAGCTCGCGCGCGATGATCTGGGCGAGCGTCGTCTTGCCGAGGCCGGGGGGGCCGACGAAGAGCACGTGATCGAGCGCGTCGCCGCGCGCCTTGGCTGCCTCGATGAAGACCTTGAGGTTTTTGCGCGCCGACTCCTGGCCGGTGAAATCGGCGAGCGCCAGCGGCCGGATCGACGCGTCCTCGCGGTCGTCGTCGCGCTTTTCGGGCGTCAGCAGGCGACGGGGCGGCGTGGCCAAAGAGAATCGCTCCAACGGGGCCGATGGGCGGGTGTAAGGCCGCGAGCGGGATAAGCCAAGCAGAGAAGAGGCCCGCCCCGGGGCGGCAAGGCGCGAGTTCTGGCCGGCGCCCGGATTTTTAACTCATTTGTCTGCAAAATCGTCCCCGCCGCGAAAGCGGCGACGCATCATTACCCGAAGGATCTCATGCGCCGAATTCTTCTCGCTTTGCCGATGATCCTTCTCTGCGCCGCGCCGGCCAGCGCGGGCGAGGCGGTCGTGGACAGCATTCTCGGCGGCGCCGCGGGCGGCCTGGTGCTCGGTCCCGTAGGTCTCGTCGGCGGCGCGCTGATCGGCGCGACGGCGGGGCCCGGCATTTCCCAAAGCTGGGGCTTGAGCGGCCACAGCCATGTCCGTCATCATCACCCGAAGCCGCATCCTCAGCAGGGTTGAGCGCGCGGGGCGGTCTATAACCTGAAGGGCGCGCTCGGCGCGCCTTGCGCCGCCAGCGGGCCGTTCCTAACAAAGCTAATCGAGCTCAAACGCTTCTTCGTAATTCGACAGCAGACTCTGATCCTGCTCGCTTTTCCGCATCACGCAATTGCCCACCGCGAGGAAGTCGAGATTCGTGCCCATGAAGCATCTGAATGCATCCTCGGGCGTCGCCACGATGGGCTCTCCGCGAACGTTGAAGCTCGTATTCACCAACACAGGGCACCCGGTCTTCGCCTCGAATTTTTGGAGCAACCGATGATATTTGGGGTTGGTGTCTTCATGAACGGTCTGAATCCGAGCCGAATAATCCACGTGCGTGACGGCGGGAATGTCTGAGCGCGAGACATTCAGTCTGTCGATGCCAAACAGCGCCCTCTCGGCCGAAGTCATGTCCCGCCGACGACTCTGTTGCACATCGGCTACGAGCAGCATGTAGGGCGAGTCGCAATCCAGCTCGAACCATTCGTTAGCGCGTTCACGGAGCACGGAGGGCGCGAAGGGGCGAAAGCTCTCACGGAATTTGACCTTGAGATTGAGATTTTTCTGCATCGTGGGCGAGCGCGGATCGGCGAGAATCGAGGCGGCGCCGAGGGCGCGCGGCCCGAACTCGAGACGCCCCTGGCGCCAGCCGACAGCTTGTTGCGAGGCGAGCGCCTCGGCCGTCTCCTCGATGAGCGCATCGTCATCCACGACAGAGAACCTGGCGTTTACGGCCTTTAGGCGCCGTTCGATCTCGCTTTGGTCGTATGCGGGGCCCAGATAGGAACCCTTCATCGCGTCACGCCGCCCCGTAAGATGGCGCGCGCCGCCTTCTTGCAGATGATAGGCGGCGAGCGCCGCCCCGAGAGCGCCGCCGGCGTCGCCGGCTGCGGGCTGAATGAACAATTCATCAAACAAGTCGTTACGCAAAAGCTTGCCGTTGGCGACGCAGTTCAAAGCCACGCCACCGGCGAGGCAAAGGTTCTTTTCTCCGCTCTCGCGCGCGACAGAGCGGGCGAGCCGCAAAACAATTTCCTCGGTTACGGCCTGAACCGACGCCGCGAGATCCATATGTCGCTGCTCAAGCGGTTCACTTGGTTTTCTGGCCGGCCCTCCGAACAGAAGTCTCGAATTTCCTCCCCGTCATCGTAAAGCCGGTACAATATTCGAAATAATCCATGTTGAGCCGATAGGAGCCGTCGGGTTTCACGTCGATCAGATTTTCTAGAATTAGCGACGCGTATTTCGGAACTCCATAGGGCGCGAATCCCATAACCTTGTATTCGCCGGAATTGACCTTGAAGCCGGTGTAATAGGTGAAAGCCGAATAGAGCAGCCCCAGCGAATGCGGAAACCGAATTTCCTTGATGATCCGAAGGTCGGAGCCATTGCCGAGAGACAGCGACGTCGTCGTCCATTCGCCGACGCCATCCATCGTCAGCACGGCGGCGCGCTCAAAAGGCGAGGGATAAAACGCCGAAGCGGCGTGCGAGAAATGGTGTTCCGAAAAAAGCAGCTTCTCGGGCGCAGCAAGGGCGGCGTCGAGCTTCTCGAGCTCCTTTTGCAGGATATCCCGCTGGAAGAGCTTCTCGTTCATCCACACAGGCATCGCTTTGCGAAAAAGACTCAAAGCCCCTTGGCGCGAAGGCCAGATAGGTTTCGAGCAAGCGATCGAATTTCACGAAAGGCTTTTCGTAATAGGCGAACTCGATCGACTTTCTCGCCATCGACGCCAGCTTCGTGCAGGCAATAGCGGATCGCGTTCTCGGGGAAACGCGCGTCATGCTTTTTGCGCGTGAAGCGCTCCTCCTGCGCTGCGGCGACGATTTCGCCGTCGCGGATCAGAGCCGCGGCGCTGTCATGGTAAAATGCGGAAATGCCGAGAACGATCATGCGTCGGCCTTCAGAAGAGCGTGTAGATGAAAGGCGCGACGACCGAACCCTGGCTGACCACGAACAAGACGCCGATCAGCGCGAACAGCATGGTCAGCGGAATGAGCCAGAATTTTTTGTGCGAGACCAGATAGGCGAAGAGTTCCTGGATGAAGGACATGTTGTTTTCTCCCGTTTTGGAGAGGGGTGGGGATTAGGCTCTCCCGCGCAGGGCGGGGGCCAGGATGCGACGATCGTTAGAACTGGTTTTTCATCGAGCCTTCGGCAGGGCCAGGAGGATCGCGCTCGATCCAGTAAGTCCCGTCCTCGCTGCGGCGAAGCATCAGGAGGTCGTTGCCGAACGCCCGCATGAGCAGGCCCATGGGGGTGACGGCGCCATAAAACAGCAAGCCCATGATGACCGGCGAAACGACCGCATGCAGCTTGAGCCCAAGCTGGAACCAAAGCCGATTGAGCGGCGCCAAATATTGTTCCGCAAAGAGCGCAAGAGCCAAGAAGGCCGCTGACGGCGCCAGCGCCCATAGGCGCAGCGGCTGCCCATGCCGGAGCAGGGGCCAGACGGCGACGATCAGAAAAAAGCCGCCGAAGACCAACCCGAAGGTGCGGTTCGAGCTCGCTGCGATTGCGCGATAGGACCGGACAGGCTCGTGATTGGACATTAGCGCGTTCTCTCCTTGTTTTTAGCCCGCAAACCATATGAAGCAGCCGCAGGTCGCGGCTGCTCCTTTGAAAGCACCGCATCGGACGGTTATCGCGCCGCAATTTTCGACGCCAACCAAAAGGCAAAGCTGAGACTATATTTTCACAACCGCGCGGCGAGCGACTGGCCGCTTTCCGTCACTGCGCGCCCAGTTTCTTCTAAATTGGCGACCCCGGCAGGATTCGAACCTGCGACCTACTGCTTAGAAGGCAGTTGCTCTATCCGACTGAGCTACGGAGTCGAAACGAACAGCGCTTTCCGGCGAAGCCCGCGCCGGCTCGGCGCAGAAAACGCGTGGAAGCGGGAGAGTCCCCGCGTCAGTGCGTCCACAGGCCTTTGCGGGTCGGCTTGAAATTGTCGGCGTAGGAGACGATGCGGCGCCAACCGGCGTTGGGCTTCGGCTCCTCGACCCGATAGGCGACGCCTTCGCGCTCGGCGTAGGCGATCGCCTCCTCTTTCGTCGCGAAGCGCAGCTTGACTTGCGCGCGCATGTCCGACGAGGAGGTCCATCCCATCAAGGGATCGAGCTCGCGCGCCAATTCGGGGTCGAAGCGCAGGCGCCAGGGCTTTTTCGCGCTTTCGACCGATTGGTTTTCCGGGCGATAGATGCAGGCGGTCATAGGGGCTCGTCTTGTTGTCTATATGCTTCGCCGCGACCTCCGGGGGGCATGGTCGGGGCAGCAGGATTCGAACCTGCGACCTGAAGTACCCAAAACTTCCGCGCTACCGGGCTGCGCTATGCCCCGACGCTCGCCCGCGGCGCCGCCATCGCTAGCATGGGGGCGGGCCGCTCACAAGAGAAGCCGCCGCCCTGGGCCGCGACTAGGCGCGACTATCTTGCCAAGAAGTCGCGCGTCCTGGCGAAGAGGCCCGCGCAAAGGAGCGCGATCAGGCCGCCGAGGCCTGCGCCGGGAGCGGGGCCGGGGGCAGCGAAGATGTCCACCAGTCCATTGCCGCCGTTCTCGCCGGCGATGGCGACGAGTTCGGACACGGAGCCGTCCAGAAAAGAGCCGCCACCGCCGCCGCCGCCGCCGCCGCAGACGATAAGAATAGTATTGCAGCCGGCGCCGGCGCCACCGCCGCTGTACCCGCCGCCCCCGCCGCCGCCGCCGGCGGCAAGTGATAAGGGGCCGCCGAGGCCGCCGCCGCCGACGCTCCCAAAGCCTGGGGCTCCGCCCAGAACGCTCAAAAAGCCGCCGCCGCCGCCACTGCCGCCGGTGCCGCCGCCGCCATCGCCGCCGCCACTGCCGCCACTGCCGGCGCTGCCGCCAACGACGGAGCTGTTAAGGCCGTCGCCGCCCGCGCCGCCGACGCCGCCTGGGCCGCCGTTGGAGCCAAAGCCCAAGGGGCCCTGGAAGCCCCCGGCGCCGCCGCCGCCGCCAGCGACCACCAAGGGCTGGGCTCCGAGGACGACGAAACTCCCGCCGCCGCCGCCGCCGCCACCGCCCTGATCGGCGACGCCGCTGCCGAAAGCGCCTTGGCCGCCAACGATGACGGTCAAGGTCGTGCCTGCTGTGAGGTGGATCGAACCGCCGATCTCGGCCCCCAGGCCGCCAACGCCGGGAGAGCACCCGTTGGCGGGGGAGCATAAGGGCCCTTGCCCCCCGCCTCCGCCCTGCGCCCCGAAGGCCGTAATGTCGTATACGCCGGTGGTCGGCGCGACATAGCTGTATTCGCCTGGAGTCGAGAACGTTTCAGCCCTCACGGGGCTTGCAGCGCCGAGGGTGAAAACCCCGAACGCTAGGGCAGCTGAGGCGCTCAACGGGGACATTAGCTTCGCGTTAAACAGAGTGGCCATCGCTGGTCTCCTGGCTTCATCCGGAATTCGCTGGCGATGGCCCCGATGCGGAAGCCATTGTCCTTTCATCCGGGATCAGGCCCCTTAAAAGGGCTTCTTTTCACAATGGGGATATTCAGGCCGAAGAGAAAACGATTGTCAACATCCCGCCTAGCGCATGATTAAAATTGTTGGAGACTGTGTCTTTGGCGCCACAGTCGTCGATCTCCACGGTTGCGGAGCTCCGCCGAGCGCGAGCCTTGCCTCGCGGGCTCCCGCCGCCTATTCCCCGCCGAGCCCCTTAAGCCTGTGAGCCCCGGCCTTGGCCGATCCGAAGACGCCCTTCCATCGCCAGCTCTATGCGCAGACGCTCGCCGCGATCGCGCTCGGCGCCCTCTTTGGCGCGATATTCCCCGCGCAGGCCGACGCCTTGTGGGTGAAGTCGCTCGGCGACGGCTTCGTGAAGCTCGTCAAGATGACGATCGCCCCGGTGATCTTCTGCACCGTGGCGGGCGGCATCGCGCATCTTTCGGACGCCCGCAAGGTCGGCCGCGTCGGCGTCAAGGCGCTCGTCTATTTCGAGATTGTCTCGACCTTCTCCCTGGTCCTGGGACTTTTCGTCGGCGAATTGGTGCAGCCAGGCGTGGGCTTTCCCGGCAGGCCCGACGCCGCGGCCGTGGAGCAATACGCCAAGCGGGCGAACCAATCCCTCGGCGCAGTCGACTTTCTGCTCGGCGTGATTCCGGACACGATCTTCGGCGCCTTCTCGCAAGGGCAGATCCTGCAGGTCCTTTTCGTCGCGATCCTCTTCGGCTTCTCGCTGATGCCGGCGGGCGAGAAGACGGAGCGGCTGCGCGTCTTTCTCGATGACGCGGGACACGCGACCTTCGGCGTCGTCGGCATCATCATGAAGGCCGCGCCCATCGGCGCCTTTGGCGCGATGGCCTATACGGTCGGCCATTACGGGCTTGCTTCGCTCGCCTCGCTCGCCTGGCTCGTCGCCTCCTTCTATCTCGCCTCTATTCTCTTCGTCGTCATGGCGCTCGGCGCCGTCGCGCGGCTTGCCGGCTTCTCCATTCTTCGCTTTCTCGCCTACATCAAGGACGAGCTGATGCTCGTGCTCGGCACGTCATCTTCCGAGAGCGCGCTGCCGCGGCTCATGGAAAAGCTCGAACGTCTGGGCTGCGAGCAAAGCGTGGTGGGCCTCGTCGTTCCGACCGGCTATTCCTTCAATCTCGACGGCACCAATATCTACATGACGCTCGCGACCGTCTTCATCGCGCAGGCTTTGGGCGTCGATTTGACCCTCTGGCAGAAGCTCACGATCATCGGCGTCGCGATGCTGACCTCGAAGGGCGCCTCGGGCGTGGCCGGCGCGGGCTTCGTCACGTTGGCCGCGACGCTCGCCGCCGTCGATCCGCGACTGGCGCCGGGCATGGCGCTGGTGCTGGGCGTCGACAAGTTCATGAGCGAGTGCCGCGCGCTGACCAATATTTGCGGCAATGGCGTCGCGACAATCGTGGTCGCGGCCTGGGAAGGCGAGCTCGACCGCGAAAAGCTCGCACGGGAGCTCGGATGAGCGCCGAGTCCGAAACGCCCCCGTCCGACACTGCCTTTTCCTTCATCGTCGCGGCGGAGGAGGCGGGAACGCGGCTTGACCGATTTCTCGCCGAACGCGCCGAGATCGTGGCGGCGCATGTCTCGCGCACACGGATCAAGGCGCTGCTCGAGGCGGGCGCGGCGACGCTCAACGATCGGACTGCACGCGACGCGAGCGCCAAGCTCTCCGAGGGCGATCAAGTTGCGTTGCGGCTCCCTGAGCCCGAGGCCGCCACGCCGCAGGGCGAGGACATTCCGCTCGATATCGTCTTCGAGGATTCGCATCTGCTCGTCGTCGACAAGCCTGCGGGGCTCGTCGTGCATCCGGCTCCGGGGCATGAGAGCGGCACGCTCGTCAATGCGCTGATCGCCCATTGCGGCGAGAGTCTCTCGGGCATCGGCGGCGTCAAGAAGCCCGGCATCGTGCATCGCATCGACAAGGACACGAGCGGCCTCGTCGTCATCGCCAAGACCGACGCGGCGCATGCCGGCCTCTCGAAACTCTTCGAGGATCACGGCCGCAACCTTAATCTCACGCGCGACTATCTCGCCTTCGTCTGGGGCGCGCCGGAGCGCGCGCAGGGGACGGTGGAGGCTCCGATCGGGCGGCACGCGACGCAGCGCGAGCGCATGGCGGTCGTGCCGCTCGCGCGAGGACGCGAGGCGATCACCCATTGGGAAAGGATCGAGGATTTCGGCGCGGCGTCCTTGCTGGCCTGCCGGCTCGAGACCGGCCGCACGCATCAGATCCGCGTGCATATGGCGCATATCGGCCATCCGCTGATCGGCGATTTGACCTATGGCGCGGGCTTCAAGACCAAGGTCGCAAGGCTCGCGCCCCAGGCTCGCGCGGCGGTCGAGCGGCTTGGACGCCAGGCGCTGCATGCGGCGACGCTCGGCTTCACGCATCCGGTGACGGGCGAGGACCTGCTGTTTGAGAGCGAGTTGCCGGAAGATTTAGTGGCTTTGCGCGAGGCGCTGGGCGGGGCCGGGTGAGGCCCCCTCCCTGTCCCTCCCCCGCTATCGCGGGAGAGGGGACCCTAACGATCGGCGTTTCGCGGGGTCGGAGTGAAGCCCCGAGTCTGCTCCCTCTCCCGCGGTAGCGGGGGAGGGCTGGGGAGGGGGCATTCCGGTAAAACGAAAGTCGCGGAACTCAGCTCACCTTGCGGCGCAAGGCGTGGTTGGCGACGCGCTTGACTCGCTCCCTTAAGCCGCGTCTGAGCCGCTCGACCGCGCAGGCCGCGCCAAAGGCCTTAGGTCCCGCTGGATCGAGCGCGACCGCTACATCGCAGACGCCGATCCGATCCGGCCAAAAACGGTCGATCATCGGATGATTGGCGATGGCGCAGGAGTCCGTCAGCGCGATATCGTCGCGGTCTGCAAGCACGCCCGTCAGCCGATGGACGAGGTCGATGCCCGGCGCATAGGCGCGGAAGCGCTCGTCAAAAGCGATCTTCCAAAAGTAGGCGCGGCCGCCGCTCTCGAAGAGAATGCCCATCGCCAGCGGCCTTCCGTCGAGCGCGAGCCGCGCGATTTTGCATTGGTCGCCGCGCGACATTTCTTGCGTCGCGAAGCGCGCGAAATCCGCAAGCTTTCGTTCGCGCAGCAGCGCGCCGCGGCGGCCCTTCCAGCCGGAGGCCTCGAGCGCCAGAAACTCGTCGAGCGCGGCTTGCGCCGCGCCGGGTTCGCCGATCAATGTGAACTCGACCGCGCCGAGTTCTTCGAGTCGGCGACGGCGTCGATAGAGTTCTCGCAGCGCGTGGTTCGAGGCGCCGCGGCGCGCCAGCGTGTCGACGTCGGAGCCGGCAAGGAGCGCGGCGCGCTCAAACGCGCCAAGCGTCTCAACCTCGCGGCCGGTTTCGCGCGCGGCGGCAAGAATCGCGCGATGCGCCGCGCCGCCTTGCGTCAGTCGCGGAAAGACGAGGCCGGCGGTGCGCTCGGACTCCTGCATATGCGTGAGGAAGGCGCCAAGCGCCGCCTCGGCGCAGTGGCGGTCGATGAGCGGGATTGCGAGCGGCGTCTGCTCGTCGAGCCAAATCCGGGCGAGTCCCAGCCGCGTTGGGGCGAGCGGGAAGAGGCCGACGAGCCCCTGCCGACCTTCTTCTCGCCAAACAATGGCAAAGCGCGGCTGAGCCCAAACGGAGCGATGGCGCGCCAGCGCCAGGGCGAAGCCCGGCTCGAAAAAGGCGTTGGGCTCCAGCGCCCGCTTCGCCAGGGCGCGCCAGGCATCGGCATGGGCGTCCATTTGCTCGAGATTGAGCGTCTCGACGCAGAGCTCGCTGCGCGCCCCGCCGATGGCGAGCGAGCCGGGAGCGCGCTCTCCAGAGGCGCTGACGACCGGACCCGCGGCGTCGCGGGCATAGGCCGAAGCGTTCTCGATCCAAAATGGCGCCGCCATCGCCGTCGCTCCACCGCCAAATCCCGATTTGGGCCGGCGGCGGCTCGAAATGGCCGCCGGCCAAGGGCTTCGGCGATTGAGGGGCAAGAGGCGGACCAGCGCGCTGTAGCGCGCCCGTCTGATGTCTTAAGCGGGGTCGCTGCGAGAGTCAGTAATTCGTTATTTCGCCATTACGGACATCAGGCTTCAACCACGCAGATGGAGAGAGGACATTTCTCCGAGCGCCTACGAGTTCTGAATTCTCAACGTGAATAACCCAACTTGACCACGAGGGCGCAATTCGTATACGCTTATGAATATTTCGTTTGGTGTTGTCGATGAAGCGGAAGCAATATAAACGACATACCGGGAGCCATCATATTCAATCAATTTGCTCCATGATTCGCCGCCGTCATAGCTAACCATCAACAAGCTTTTCGTGCCTTCAAAAACCGATCCATGAATATTAGCCCATATCTCAGTCCCGTACGCTCCAGATCTATTCGTCATATGCACGATGGGGCACCTTCGGTAAGGATCAGGCATAGCTAATTTCGTGAGACGTCCACGACTACAACGCTTTATGATAAAATTAGTGCCGCCCATATAATCCGTACCGAAAATTATGTTCTCTTTATACTCAGACAGAGACATATATCCACCCGTTTGGATGTGGAATTTATTCGCAAGACGCCACTCTATAGAAGTTAAGCCGCGCCCATTATCGCACAATTTACCAAGCCATAGCTGCTTTTTGTTATCCCCGTCGGTCAATACGATACAATTTATATTCTTACAATATCTTATGATGTGCACATGTTTATTAACTCCTTGCTTTACAAGAAAATCAGATCGCTCCCAGGATTTTCCCTCATCCGTGCTGCAATACACAAACGCAACTGAACGGAATTTGGAATTCTCTATGATGTTTCCATACTCGCCTACCAGCACTTCATTACGGTTCGTTTCCGTAATTCCTTGATCGAAGGGAACAACACTCCTTTTGTCACTAAGTTCAAGAGATTTTTGGAAGGTCTTACCCCTGTCGGTGCTCCTGACGATGAATCCTCCATTTAAAGAGATGAACACAGTTCCTAAATTGGAAACGAAAACAGATGTAATTCCGCTCGCAAACTTGACACTGACGGGGGGTATATCGCCTACAAAACTATATATAGTGTCTGGCTCATCGTAATATACGATATATTTATTTGTATAAATATCAACAAAAATTATATATATGCACCTATGTTCGCTAACCCTGCACGATAATTTACTAGGTAGGAACGTTCCTACGTTGCTCCAATCAGGATGCGGCACTATTGGTGTGATATCAGTAAATTTGATATATCTAAACAAGCCAACTGCGTGTGTTATTTCCCAAACCACGAAGGAAATAAATTCGGCTGCTTTTCCTCTCTTCCAAATAGACCACAGAAATGGCCCTATGCCGCTAACCGTTTTTGGTCGACCGCCTTCAATTAGATAAGAAAATCGTTCCGACAGGAACCGAGCAGGATCACTGTTGTCTGGCGTCGTATTCATGTTTCTTGCCCCAACATATCAAGGCAGTGAACCATGCAAAGCGCCGCAAAAAAGGAAACATCGCGAATAATCTGCTATCGAGTTTAGAAAGTAGAGTATCGCACTTCTTAATGAGGACGCTCTCAGTTGAGAGTTCGCTCAGGTAAATTGAGAGGATACGAAAAAAATGGTACTCGCGGTGTTCTGAGGCTATGAAACAATTTGCAAGCTGCTCGACTTGGCTTGCACTCAGATACTTACGTATCGACTTAACGTAAGCTACCTCGGCCGGTGTTTTTGCAGTAATGTAACGGTGCCATCTATAAATATTAATGAAAGGGCTATAACGTAGATTTTCGATTATTACAAGAATGCCATTCGGCTTCAATACCCTAAAATATTCAATAGTCACCTCTTCATGTTCCATGTATTGCATCGCACTTCTAGAAAAAACGGCATCGGCCGATGAGTCTGCGATAGGCATTTCCTCGGACCTAGCATTGATGAAAAAACAGTTGTTCTGAGCATTATATGATCGCGCATTAATATTAGCAACGCGCACCTTCGCCTCAAGTTTATCGAAACCTATTGCATAGGCGCCGTCAAGAGCAAATAAAATACTTATGTATCCCCCGCCACATCCCGAATCGATAACAACCTTATTTTTTACGTCCCCAATATTATCCAAAACGAACTTAATAGCATCTCCAAAATATGGATCTGTTATCAACATATGCTTCAATGTTTCTTTTGAATTAACCGCCACAGCAACAACTCCCTTGATGCAGTATGTTCTTTCGCATCGTCGCAACCCCACCAATCGTCACCCATCAACTCATAAATGGTAATTTCTCCGTCCCCCCTTTTTCAGTCGTGCGCCTCAGGGTGTTGAACCGAGGTTAACGTTGGCCCCCCTTTTGCCTGGCAGTAAATCAAAAAAGCGTGTTGTGCGCTTTGAGTACAAACCCTTAGGAGGCCTAAATTCCTATCCCGTGTTGTATATTTGCAACATAAGTATATTCCAGAATGATCCCGCCGATCCAGGATGACGCCGTCATTGGCCACCACTCCGGTGACCTCCTGGGGCGCCTCGAAATGCTTGGACGAAGTCTCCGCTTTCAGGAGGCAAGAGGCGAAGCAGGGACACGGCTGCCGGCGGCGGCAACTCGTTCAAGAAGAACGTTCGCTGGGTGCGCTTTGCACTCTGCAAGGAGGGGATGGCCAGCAGCCGCGGAGGCTGCGCCAGTTGGACCTTGATCACGCTGCGTTTGAGCGGAAGCGCTCAAACGCAGCTAACATGATTGATTTGAAAAGTTTAGAGCGCGCTCCACGCGAAAACCGGTTTCCACTTTTTCGCATCGCGCTCTAGGCGTAAATCGACTGCCGGGCGGCGACGGCGATATGATGGTCACACCTGCGGGCTTTCCACCCAAGACGAACCTAACTGCATAGCGCCTCGCCACGCGCCGGCCTCGCCCGCCGGCGCTCAGCGCCAGGTCGGCTCGTCGTCGCGGCGCGAGACGTGCGCGGCGTTGCGAGGCTTGGGCGCCGCGACATGCTCCGCCTGCGGCTTCTGGGCGGCCGTCTTCGCCTTCGCGGGTTGCGCCGACGTCTTCGATTTGGCGTCCTTCGCGGCCGTCTTCGACTTAGCGTCGTGCTTGGCGTGCGGCTGCGCCGGAACGGGCGTCGTCTCCATGCCGACGACGTCGCCCGTATCCTTGTGATAGATGTCCTCGCGGAACTGCGTCGCGCCGTCCGGCGAGCCCCAGGCCGTCACATAGACCCAGTGGACCGGCACGGGCGGAACGATCTTCACGTCGAGGCGCTCGCCGGTGCGGATCACCTCGTCGATGTGGTCGCGGTCCCAGCCGGGCGTCTCCTTCAAGAGCCAGGCGACATAGTCGCGCACGTTCTGCAGGCGGATGCAGCCCGAGGAGACGAAGCGGAAATCGTCGCCGAACACGCCCTTGGCCGGCGTGTCGTGCATGTAGACGCCGTATGGATTGTTGATGTTGATGCGCACGACGCCGAGCGAGTTGAAGTCGCCGCCCGTGTCCTGACGGAAGCGGTAATTCATCGCGTCGAGCGAGTTCCAGTTGATCTGCTCGGGCTGGAGCTCCTGATTGTCCTTGTCATAGACGCGAATGTGGTTGTCGCGCAGATAATTGGCGTCGTTCTGCATCTTCGGGATCAGATCCTTGCGGATCACCGAGGCCGGCACGGTCCAGAAGGGATTGAAATTGATCTCGAGCGCCTTGGTCTGCATGATCGGCGACTGGCGGTCGATCTTGCCGACGCCGGCGATGTGGTGCGTGACCACTTGGCCGTTCTCGACGGTCTCGACATGCGCCGCCGGAATATTGGCGGTCACGAAGCGATTGCCGGGGTCGCGCCCCACGCTTTTCAAGCGGGCGAGATTGATCTCGAGCTGGCGCAGCCGCTCCTCGGCCGGCACGTTGAGCGCGCTCAAGGTCTGCGGCGTGACGGCGCCCGTTTCGTTGAAGCCGTGGCGCGCCTGGAAGCGCCGCACCGCCGCCTCGACATAAGAGTCGAACACCGGGCTCGTGCCGGTTTCCGGGCCGATATCGCCCGATGCGACCAGGCGCCGACGCAGGGCCGAGACCGCAGGTCCGTTCGAGCCAACGGAAAGCTGCAGCCCGCCCGGCACGGGTTGCCAGCCGCCGTCCGCGACGATCTGGCGATATTGCTCGATCGCGCGCTCGGTCGCAGCAATCGTCTGCTCGGAGAGAAGAGGCGTCGTCGAGCGCGAAACGGTCAGCTTTTCGGCCGCGTCGTAGCGCTGCGCCCATTCGGCCTGGCCGTCGTATGAGCCGGCGAGGGCCCCGCCCGAAAGGCTCAGAGCCAGCAGCGCGCCGGCGGCAAAGCGAATCGTCGTGGTCCTGGACAAGGGCAAAGCTCCAATCGGGAGAATACGCGACGCGCGCGGGGGATCGGCGAATGTCTTTTTTCGCCGAAAGGGGTGACCTTGAGGTTAAGAAGCCCGAGTTCTCGGGCGATTTTGTGACGCCGGTCCCCCTTATTTGGAGGATGGGGGGATGCGCGATGCGAGGGCGCAGTCAACACGCCGCGCCACAAATTTGTCCTTTTTTGTGCTCGTGATTGTCCCGCTCGATGTTTATGCAAATCGCAATGAGGCTAATATGAAAATTACGCAAAAGATCTGTGCCGCGGCGCTTCTCGGCCTTGCTCTCGGCTTCTCCCCCATCGCCTCGGCCGGCGCCGGGGTTCTAGTGGTCGGCGCCCCGGGCATTTTCGGCAACTCCTACCCCTTCGGGGATCCAGTTTACTGGGCGCCGGAGTATCAGCAGGTCTACGGCTCCAGCAATTTTCCCGGGCCGCTGTCGATCAACGGACTCGTCTTTTATAATAGCGCCCCTACCGGAACGCCGCTCGGCGGCGACTTCACGATCAGCCTCTCGACGACCTCCGCGCCCATCGGCGGGCTGGCGCGCCCGGCCGCGAGCAACATCGGCGCCGACAACACCATCGTATTCACGGGAGCGCTGCCGTCGCTGAGCGGCAACCAGTTCATCATCCAGTTCTCAACGTCGTTCAATTACGATCCGAGCCACGGCAACCTGCTGCTCGACGTCACCGGGACCAATCTGGTGTCCAACGGCGGCCTCGCACTCGACGAGAATTTGAGCGGCCTTTACTTCAGCCGGCTTTACGGGGCCGACGGCGCCTTTGGCAGCGGGACCGACAACAAAGGATTGGTCACTGGCTTCGAATTCGGGGCCGCCCCGGTTCCCGGGCCGACTCCCGGGGCCGGCATCGCGGGTCTGGCCTGCCTCGCGCTCGCGGTCGTGGCGCTGCGGGCGCGCCGGCTAATCGGCTGACAGCGCTCGCCTCGCGGCTCCCGCCGTATGCCCGACACGCTCAGAGTCGGCGGCATGTGACACAGAAAAGGGCCGCGTAGGGCGGCCCTTCTTGAGCTGGCGCGACCGATCACTCCGCGGAAGAGGCGGCCGGCAGGCGCGGCGCCTGCTGCGCCTTGGCTTCGTTGCTCTCGGCGCGCTGGGCGATGATCAGGTCGTCGCGACTCGTCGCGAGGTGGCGGAACTTCGACATCGCCGCGCCGGTGCCCGCCGGGATCAGCCGGCCGACGATGACGTTCTCCTTCAAGCCCACGAGCGGGTCGACCTTGCCGTTGACGGCGGCTTCGGTCAGGACGCGGGTCGTCTCCTGGAAGGAGGCCGCCGAGAAGAAGGAGCGCGTCTGCAGCGAGGCCTTGGTGATGCCGAGCAGCACCGGCGTGCCGCTCGCGGGCTTCCCGCCCTCTTCCAGCGCCTTGGCGTTCGCCTCCTCGAGCTCCAGCTCGTCGACCTGCTCGCCCTCGAGGAAGCCCGTGTCGCCCGGATCGACGATATCGACCTTCTGCAACATCTGACGCACGATCACTTCGATGTGCTTGTCGTTGATGTTGACGCCCTGCAGGCGATAAACTTCCTGGATCTCGTTGACGAGATAGGCCGCAAGCTCCTCGACGCCCTTGATCGCCAGAATGTCGTGGGGCGCCGGATTGCCGTCGACGATGTAGTCGCCCTTCTCGACCACGTCGCCGTCCTGCAGATGGATGTGCTTGCCCTTCGGGATGAGATATTCGACGGGCTCGGCGCCCTCCTCATGCGGGATGATCGAGACGCGCTGCTTGTTCTTATAGTCCTTGCCGAACTGCACCGTGCCCGAGATTTCCGCGATGATCGCGTGGTCCTTGGGCCGGCGCGCCTCGAAGAGCTCGGCGACGCGCGGCAGGCCGCCGGTGATGTCGCGCGTCTTCGCGCTTTCGAGCGAGATGCGCGCCAGAATGTCGCCCCCCGTCACCTTCTGCCCCGGCTCGACCGCGATGATCGAGTCGACGGGCAGCGGATAGCGGGCGTCGCCGCCGCGTTGGAGCTTGATGATCTTGCCGTCGGCGCCCTTGATCGAGATCGAGGGCTTGAGGCTCGCCGAGCGCAGATTGAGGCGCCAGTCCATGACCATGCGCTTCGTGATGCCGGTCAATTCGTCGGCCAATTCCGCCATCGACTGGCCTTCGACCAGATCCTCGAAGCCCACGACGCCGTCGACCTCGGTCAGGATCGGCCGCGTATAGGGGTCCCACTCGGCGACGCGCTGGCCGCGCTTGATCGTATCGCCCTCGTCGACCTTGAGCCGCGCGCCATATTGGACGCGCGTCACCGAGCGCTCGGCGCCGTCGGGCCCCAGGATCACCACGGCGACGTTTCGCGCCATGACCATCAGATCGCCGTCGGAGTTGCGCGCCACGTGGCGGTTGCGCACATGCACCTTGCCGTCGAAATTCGATTCGACGAAGGACTGGTCGGCGAGCTGCGCCGCGCCGCCGATGTGGAAGGTGCGCATGGTGAGCTGCGTGCCCGGCTCGCCGATCGACTGCGCGGCGATGACGCCGACGGCCTCGCCCATGTTGACCGGGACGCCGCGCGCGAGATCGCGACCGTAGCAGGCGGCGCAAACGCCGTTCGCGGCCTCGCAGGTCAGAACCGAGCGGATCTTCACCTCCTGGAGGCCCGCCACGGTGATCGGCTCGAGGTGCCATTCCTGAATCATCTCACCGGCGGGGACGATCACCTTGCCGTCCGGCGCGCGCAAATCCTCGGCCGCGGTGCGACCGAGAATGCGCGAGGCGAGCGAGGCGACGACCTGGCCCGCGTCGATGATTGCGCGCATGCGGATGCCGGCCTTCGAGCCGCAATCCCGCGACGAGATGATCGAATCCTGCGCCACGTCGACGAGCCGGCGCGTCAGATAGCCGGAGTTCGCCGTCTTCAGCGCCGTATCGGCGAGACCCTTGCGGGCGCCGTGCGTCGAGTTGAAGTATTCGAGAACGGTCAGGCCTTCCTTGAAGTTCGAGATGATCGGGCTTTCGATGATCTCGCCCGAAGGCTTGGTCATCAGGCCGCGCATCGCCGCGA
Organism: uncultured Alphaproteobacteria bacterium; assembly: GCA_963829075.1. Taxonomy (GTDB): domain Bacteria; phylum Pseudomonadota; class Alphaproteobacteria; order Rhizobiales; family Beijerinckiaceae; genus Methylocystis. The sequence continues at coordinate 106,447 of CAWHHH010000025.1, forward strand.
GCTGGCGCATCTGCGCGGGCGAGCCGCGCGCGCCGGAGTGCGACATCATGTAGATCGAGTTGATCGGCATATCGCGGCCGTGCTCGTCCTTGCGCACGGAGGAGATGCGGCTCATCATCTCCTCGGCGAGCTTTTCGGAGCATTTGCCCCAGGCGTCGACGACCTTGTTGTATTTCTCGCCCTGAGTGATCAGACCGTCGTTGTACTGCTGCTCATATTCCTTGGCGGCGGCGCGCGTCTCGCCGACGATGCGCTCCTTGGTCTCCGGCACGATCATGTCGTCCTTGCCGAAGGAGATGCCGGCCTTGAACGCCTCGCGGAAGCCGAGCGCCATGATGCGGTCGCAAAAGATCACCGTCTCCTTCTGCCCGCAATTGCGGTAGACGGTGTCGATCATGTTGGAGATTTCCTTCTTCGTCATCAGCTTGTTGGCGACGTCGAAGGGAATCTTGACGTGATTGGGCATGAGCTGGCCGAGGATCATGCGGCCGGGCGTCGTGTTGAAGATCTTCAAGACGCGCTTGCCGTTCGCGTCAAAGGTCCAGGCGCGGCCCTTGACCTTGGCGTGCAGCGTGACCGCGCCCGCGGCCAAAGCGTGCTCGATCTCGCCCATGTTGGCGTAGATGCCGGAGATCGGCGCCTTGGTCTTGGGGTCCTCGCGATACTGCCCCGGCTCGCCGTCGCGCTCGAGCGTCAGATAATAGAGGCCGAGCACGATGTCCTGGCTCGGCACGATGATCGGCTGACCATTGGCCGGATGCAGGATGTTGTTCGTCGACATCATCAGCACGCGCGCTTCGAGCTGCGCCTCGAGCGACAGCGGCACGTGCACGGCCATCTGGTCGCCGTCGAAATCGGCGTTGAAGGCCGCGCAGACGAGCGGATGCAGCTGGATCGCCTTGCCCTCGATGAGCACCGGCTCGAAGGCCTGGATGCCGAGGCGGTGAAGCGTCGGGGCGCGATTGAGCAGCACCGGATGCTCGCGAATGACCTCGTCGAGGATGTCCCAGACCTCGGGCTTCTCCTTCTCGACGAGCTTCTTCGCCTGCTTGACGGTGGCCGAGAAGCCCTTGGCGTCGAGACGCGAATAGATGAAGGGCTTGAAGAGCTCGAGCGCCATCTTCTTGGGCAGGCCGCACTGATGCAGCTTCAGCTCGGGGCCGACGACGATGACGGAGCGGCCCGAGTAGTCAACGCGCTTGCCGAGCAGATTCTGGCGGAAGCGGCCCTGCTTGCCCTTCAGCATGTCGGCGAGCGACTTCAGCGGCCGCTTGTTCGCGCCGGTGATGACGCGGCCGCGGCGGCCGTTGTCGAACAGCGCGTCGACCGCCTCCTGCAGCATGCGCTTCTCGTTGCGGATGATGATGTCCGGCGCGCGCAGCTCGATCAGGCGTTTCAGGCGGTTGTTGCGGTTGATGACGCGGCGATAGAGATCGTTCAGATCAGAGGTCGCGAAGCGTCCGCCGTCGAGCGGCACGAGCGGCCGCAAATCCGGCGGAATGACCGGAATTTCCTTCAGGACCATCCACTCCGGGCGATTGCCGGACTGGATGAAGGCCTCGATGATCTTGAGACGCTTGGCGAGCTTCTTGGGCTTTAGCTCCGTCGTCGCTTCCGCGATCTCCTGGCGCAGGCTCGCCGCGATGCTCTCGAGGTCCATGGACTCGAGCAGCTTGCGGATCGCCTCGGCGCCGATCATCGCCGTGAAGCAG
>CAWHHH010000026.1:0-19400 GCA_963829075.1 uncultured Alphaproteobacteria bacterium
CCACCATTAAACCCAGAGAGTTGCGGTTAGACGTCATCGTCTTCATCCTCGGGGAAGCAGGAGGAAGCAACGGGCGCTTTTTCGGGCTACCGAGCGGCGTCGGCGGCTTGCCCTTCACCTCCACGCTTACCCCCGAAGAACTCATCTCCTCGACCTGCCGCTGCATCCCGAGCGGGGCCTGTTCCTTACTGCGCCAAGCGGTCGAGCCGACGCTCTCGTGCTGTCGGGGGAACGTGATCGTACGGATAAAGACCCATCGGGCGCGCGCTAATTGATATGCCTCGAACGGGTGAGGTTATGCGCTCCTTCAACCATGAACACGCCATCAACTCCCGCGTCGAGTCTGCCGCCGTGTCGGGCGGCTCTCGCGCGACTAGGTTGATCGTCGAAACCGACCTTCCCATCGACGCGCCCAACGCAGAGTATCAGTCACGGGTGGTGTCTGATCTGGAGATAAAGGCGTCGGCCTTCGCGCAGAGCCAAGGTATTGGAGAGGTCGAGTTTGTGCGCATTGTGTCTTAAAGAAAGCGGGACGGCGAGCCATATTTCAGAACGAGCTTCAGACCCACTGCGCAAGTTCGATGGTGACGCCTTCGGGACCTTCGATGAACACCAGTCTGCGGGAGTGGAAATCCATGATCTCATTCCGGGTCTGGAATCCATGCGCCCTGAGCTTGGCGACTTCGACCTCGATGTTATCGACTGCAAAGCAGACGTGATTGAAGCCAAGCTTATGCAAGTCGCGAATGAGTGGATCAGGCAGAGGCTTTGGATGAAGATACCGCAGGAGCTGGATTTCTGTTCGTGGCGAAGCATTTTCCAAAACCAGGGTAACGTGCTCAGCCTTGATGCCTGGAACACCCATGTAGCTGGCGAAAGGCTCTCCAGCTATGATGACAGATAGCGCCTCCACGAACCCCAAGAGCGCGAAAAATTCTTTGGTGCGACCGATATCCTGCACGACAATTGTGAGGTGATCGAAGCGCTTCACCATTCGCCCTTCCTTTCCAGGCACTCTCGGCCAAGATGCGAACTTGCGCCACGCGAGGACAGTTGGACCCGTGTTCCAACGGGTCAAGCTGCACGGTCGCCCGTCTCCTCAGTCTCCGCAAAAGAGCGCATCACATCGATAAAAAAGAACCCGCCAATATGACCTGAGGAGGCTTTTTGACGCCGATCGAATGACTGCCTGCGACCTCATCGCAAAGGAGCGCGCATTACGCCGTAGAGACCGAGCCGCCCTGCGCAGCCTCGAACAAGATTATGTCCTCGACGGAATAGTCATTCTCGGCGCCGCAGTTCGGGCAGGCCGCGCGAAAAATCGCGTCTCCTGCAAAGCGAACGTGACCGCCGTTCGTCGGATCGTCCATCATTGCAAAATGACGCCCGCAATTTCGGCAAGCGTAGCCAATGTACCATCCGCCCGGCCGCATGCTCAGCAAAGTTTTGACCTGAAACTCTCCCGTAAAGGCGATTTCGTTATCCATCGTAAGCCTCACAGCCTCTCCTGCTTCGCGACTGTGGAACCGTTCGCCCGGGAAAAAGTTCCCGCATCCGCCGCGAAGGCTCAAAAATGAAGGCCCTGCAGGTCGAATTCGAGCCACAAGCAAAGCGTCAAAGGCGTTTACGACCTCGCGTCCTGGCTGCTCCAGGAGTCAGGGAAACCCGACCGGGATCAAGCGGCGCTGCGCAAGGAGGTGGAAGAGGGTAAGACCGAGGCCATCAGCGGGGCGTCCGGCACCCCTCGCTTGGGTCGACATGACCGGCTGGGCTTCGCCGCCCCTTTTCCCTCAGCCGTGACGCTCATCCCTCCGCGATTGCGCCGGCGCGCCGATCTGCGGATCAGCATTGTCACTTGATTGTCATGTGTTCGTATTTGTCTTCCGCTTGAATTAGGCCCGTCTTAACGGGGAACAGAAAATGACGTCCGTCACTTCCGGCGCCGATATCGATCTCAAGGTCGGCCCGAACGATCCAAAGCCCAAGCTGGACCATCAGACGAGCATTCAAAGCATCCTGCTTTTTCTCGCGATCCTGGCGCTGGGGCTAGGCTTCACCGCCTACAGCATCTGGCGCGACGTCCAGGAGACGGGCGCGCCCGTCGTGACCTATCTGCCCTTCATCCTGCTCGGCCTCGCGCTGTTGATCGCGCTCGGCTTCGAATTCGTGAATGGTTTTCACGACACCGCCAATGCGGTGGCCACGGTCATCTACACCCATTCGCTGCCGGCGAACTTCGCGGTCATCTGGTCGGGCTTCTTCAACTTTCTCGGCGTGCTGTTCTCGACCGGCGCGGTCGCCTTCAGCATCGTCTCGCTGCTGCCGGTGGAGTTGATCCTGCAGGTCGGCTCCGCGGCCGGCTTCGCGATGGTCTTCGCCTTGCTGATCGCGGCGATCGTCTGGAACCTCGGCACCTGGTGGCTCGGTCTGCCGGCCTCGAGCTCGCATACGCTGATCGGCTCGATCATCGGCGTCGGCATCACCAACGCCCTCATGCGCGGCCGCGATGGAACGTCCGGCGTCGATTGGCACAAAGCGACCGAGGTCGGCGAGGCGCTCTTGATCTCGCCGATCGTCGGCTTCGTTTGCGCGGGTCTGCTGCTTCTCCTCATGAAGTTCGTCATTCGCAATCCGGCGCTCTATTCCGAGCCGAAAGGTCAGACGCCGCCGCCCTGGTGGATTCGCGGCCTGCTCGTCCTGACCTGCACGGGCGTCTCCTTCGCGCACGGCTCGAACGACGGCCAGAAGGGCATGGGCCTCATCATGCTGATCCTGATCGGCACGGTGCCCACGGCCTATGCGCTGAACCGCTCGCTGCCGGCAAGCCACATCGCCGAATTCACGAAGGCGTCGGCTGCGGCGATCAAGGTCGTTCAGTCGAAGGAAGCCGGGCATCAGATGCTCGGCAATCCGCGACCGGCCGTGTCGACCTACATCACCTATCACGGCGACGCGGGCTTCAAGCCGTCGGAAGGAACCTATGTCGCGCTCGCCGCGCTGATGCAGGATATCTCGCAGGAGATCGAGCAATATGGCTCGATCTCGAAAATCCCCTTCGCGGCGGTCGGCAACACGAGGAACGACATCTATCTCGCCTCGGAAGCCCTGCGCTTCCTCTCCAAGGACGAGGCGTCGGAGCTGACCGCCGGTGAGAAGAAGATCCTTGCCGACTACAAGACGCAGATCGACGCAGCGACGAAATTCATCCCGACCTGGGTGAAGGTCGCGGTCGCGGTCGCGCTTGGTCTCGGCACGATGATCGGCTGGAAGCGCATCGTCGTGACCGTCGGCGAGAAGATCGGCAAGGAGCATCTGACCTATGGCCAGGGCGCCGCTGCCGAGCTCGTCGCGATGACGACGATCGGCATCGCCGACACATTCGGCCTGCCGGTCTCGACGACCCATGTGCTCTCCTCGGGCGTCGCCGGCACGATGGCGGCGAACGGGTCGGGAATTCAGATGAGCACGGTGAAGAGCATCGCGACGGCCTGGGTGCTGACCCTGCCTTGCGCGATGATTCTCGCCGGATCGCTCTACTTCCTGTTCAGCAAGATTTTCTAGCGCGCGACGGGGGATTTCCCCCGACGCGAGCAACGCCTGCGATTGCGGCGCCGCTCCCCGGGGGCGGCGCTGTTTTCTTACCCTGTCCTAACGTGATCAATTCTAAAGATTTAGAGCGCGCTGCTTCGCGAAAAACCGGCTTCCACTTTTTCGCGGCGCGCTCTATACCGGGCCGCAACCCGCGCCCGCCGCGGCGCGTCCGCTTAACGGATCGTTTCCCATGTCAGAACACGCCACGCCGCATTTCCACAATCAGCCGGGCGTCCCGCGCATTCGCGTCGGGGCCAGGGAATTCATGTGCATCGGGGCGCTGCCGCCTTTCGACCATCCGCATGTCTTTCTCGATATGGGCGCGGCGACTGAGGCGCTTTGCCCCTATTGCGCGACGCTTTTCGTCTATGACGCGTCGCTTCACGGCGCCGCCGATCCGGCCGAATGCGTCTATGAACCGGCGGAGCCCGTCGCCGCCGCCTCGTGAGCCGTCCCGCTTCGGATTTACCCCTCGTTGTCGCCGGCGCCGGAATTGGCGGCCTCGCCGCGGCGCTCTCTCTGGCGCGCGCCGACAAGCGCGTCGCGCTGCTCGAAAAGGCGCCCCAGATCGAGGAGGTCGGCGCCGGCCTGCAGATCGCGCCGAACGCCGGACGCATTCTCCAGGGCCTCGGCCTCTCCTCCGCGCTCGACGCCCACGCGCTGCTGCCCGAAGCCATCGTCGTCCGCCGGGCTGCGGATGGCAGAGAGCTGTCGCGAATTGTCCTCGCAGGGGCGCGCGAGCGTTTCGGCGCCCCCTTTCGACTCTTCCACCGCGCCGATCTGCAGAACCTGCTGCTCGAAGCGGCGCAGGCGAGCGAAACAATCGCGATCCGCACCGACGCCCGCGTCGGCGATTTCGAGGAGGAGGACGAAAAGGTCTTCCTGCGCGTGCATGGCGCCGCCGGTCCAGAGGACATGGAGGCCTCAGGCCTCGTCGGCGCCGACGGCGTGCGCTCCTCGGTGCGCGGCTTCCTCATTCGGGATGAGCGGGATGCGCCCTTCTATTCGGGCAACATGGCCTGGCGCGCTCTGCTGCCGGCCGAGGCGGTCCCCGAGAGCTTGAGGGCGAAACACGTCAATCTCTGGCTCGGGCGCGGCGCGCATGTCGTGCATTATCCGCTGCGGGGCGGCGAGATCGTCAACGCCGTGATGATCATCGAGGACGGCGACGTCGAACCGCCTGCGACGGAGCCCACGCGAGACGGCGCGAGCCTGCTCGAGGCGGCGGATTTCGAGGACTGCGCGAGCCCGCTGCGCGAGCTCGTCGCGTCTTGCGACGCGTGGCGTCGCTGGCCGCTCTGGGGCCGCCCCGCGCTTCGCTCCTGGAGCCGCGGCGCCGTGACGCTGCTCGGCGACGCGGCGCATCCGATGGTTCCCTTCCTCGCGCAGGGCGCGGCGCAAGCGATCGAGGACGCGGAAGCCTTGGGGAGAGCCTTCGCGGACGGCGCGTCGCCCGCGGCAGCCTTCGCGCGCTATGAACGCGCGCGAATTTCGCGCGCGACAAAGGTGCAGACGGCCTCGCGCCGCCAAGGCCGTTTCGCGCACGCCGGCTTTCCCTTGGCGCAGGCGCGCGACGCCGTCATGTCGCTCATCGGCGGGCGCGGGATGCTGGAGCGCAACGCTTGGCTTTATCGTTAGCGACGCGTCGGACGGTCCGCAGAGCCTAATGGCAAAGCAAAGGGCTGGAGCCTTTTTGGCGCCAGTTCTCGAGACAAGGCGTTGCCCTCCGAAAGAACCAGCGGCCGGAACCAGAGCGCCTGCTGGCCATCGATGAGCTGGGCCTGGTTGATCCAGGTCCCCGGCGCCGGCACGATCGTCCGGTAACGAACCGCCGGCTCTCCCGCAGAGGCCGTCAGCGTGGGCGTCAACTCCACAGGCTCCGGCCCATAAATGGCGGCGGCGGTTTGGTCGCCGGCGCGCCGTCCCCCGCTCACGAGCCAAAATTGATTCTGCGTGGCGGAGGCGTAAAGGAAAAAGCTCGCTCGGCCCGTGGGAGGATCGGCGACCGAAAACAGCGCCGGATCGATCTCGACCTTTAGCAACTCGGGCGCGCCGGCCGGCGCCGCGACGATATCGGCGCGCAGAACGGCGTAGAGCCCGCCGAGCTCCGGCACGCAAAGTTCTCCGGCCGAGGCTAATCCAATCCGGCCCATCGGCGTCTCGACGACTGTTAGCTGATCTCCCGGGGTCGCCCAGGCGGCGTGCGCGGCGCTCGGATGGGTGACCCGATAGCGCGCGAGGACGGCGCCTTCCGGTCCCGCGAGGACCACGGTGTGGAAGACCTTATCGCCTTCGCGCTCCGGGTAGCTTCCGACCAGATAAGCCTTGCCGGCCTCTGCGGCGCTCGCGAGCGCCTTCTCGAAGGCGCCCCCCGCGGGCTCGGCGCGAGCCTTGATCTCGTCGTCGCCAATCCCGGAAGGAAGTCCCGATAGTTCCGGCAAAACCATGAGCTCGCCCTCAGTGGGCCTGACGGCGCCAAGAAGCGAGGGACCTTCAGGCCACTGCGCGGCGGCGAGCGACACGGCGAGCGGCCTCCCGGTGGCGGCGCCATCCACAGGGCTGCGGTGCAGGGCCAACAGGGGCAGGTAGAGGGACGGACGGCGGAGCGCGAGGCGCGCTGCCCGGCTTGGATCGGCGTCGGCGGGCTGGATCGTGGCGGCGACGAGGCCATGGAAGCCCGGCGCCAGCGCCTTCGGCGGCTCGACGGGCGCCTGGGCGAGCTTGTGCCCCTCGGGGGACCAAATGCTGGAGCCGCCGTTGTAATAGACCTTGCCGCCGGTGATCGGATTTGCCTCGATGCCGCTGCGCGTGGCGCCGACGACGAAGACGCCGTTCTGCGCGCTCATGTATTGCACGTTCGCCACGGTCGAATGGTCGCCTTTGGCCTCGGCCGGAGGCGCGCCGGGCATGGCGCGATCGGAAACGGAACTCCATGCGATGATCTGCGCGCGCCGCAGAGCGGCAAGACGCGCATATTGCCAATAGACGTTATCGTAACAAATGATGAGCGCAATGCGGCCGATGGGCGTCTCGAAGACTTCGACTCCCGTATCGCCTGGAGCAAAGACCTTCTGGTCTTGCAGGTTGAGGCCGTTCTTGCGGTATTTTCCGATGATGCCCCTTGGGCCGAGCAGCACCGCGCTATTGAAGGGGATGCCGGTGTCCGCGTCGCGCTCGGCGATGCCGACGCTCATATACATGCCGGCGCGTGCGAGAACCGGCAGCAGCGCATCCGTCGTCTTGCCAGGAATGGTGTCGAGAAAAGGCGCGATCTGATCCGGGCTGCTGAACAGATAGCCGCTGACCGCGGTCTCCGGGAAGACGGCGAAGGTGACGCCTTGCTGGCTCGCCGCTTCGGCGGCCTCGACGAGGCGACGAATATTGCCGTCCAGGTCGCCCCAGGCCGGCACGAAGTCGACGGCGGCGACCTTGATAGGTTCCGCCCCCGAAGACGACTGCGGCGCGGGCTCCCCGCAAGCCGTCGTCCAGGGAAGGAGACCAAGAACAATCGCGCCGATCAAGGTTTTCCAATTCATGGCGTTTCCTTCATCACGCGCGGAGCGTCGCGGCGCTCGGCAAATTACCATACACGACGCGTTGGAGCCGCCAGTCGAGATGAGCCGAAATTTAAGCTTTCGTATCCGCTCCGGCGGACAGGCCGGGGTCGATCGAGCGGCCCTCGACGCCGCCATCGCCGTGGGCCTCCCTTACGAGGGATGGTGTCCGAAAGGCGGATGGGCGGAGGATTTTTCGGAGCCCCAGGGCTGCTGACCAGGTACGAATTCCTGAAGGAAACGCCCGACGCAGACCCTGCGCAGCGCACCGAGTGGAACGTTCGCGACAGCGACGCGACCTTGCTTCTCGTTCGGCAAGCAAATTTCGTTTCGCCGGGAAGCGAATTCACCGCGCAATGCGCGTCAAAGCTCCGCAAGCCGTTAAAAGTCATTGTTTACTCGAGAGAGGAGGCGGCGCAGGAAATCGCCGCCTTTTTCGAGCGCTTTCGAGCGGCGCATTCAATCAATATCGCCGGGCCGCGGGAGGGCGAAAGTCCGGGCGCTTACGACGCCTGCCGGAGATTGCTCGTCGCATGTCTCGACCTCAAGGGCCGCACGCCGCGTTGAGCCGGATTAGAGCGACGCCGCGCCGACGCGGCGATAATCCCGCCACGTATTGCGCAGGATCGGGGCGCGGTCGAAGGCGCGCCCACGTCCCGGGATTTCAAGTTTTCCCAACTCCAAAATTAAGCTCGGATCCCCATTTTAAGTTGTCAAGCGAGCACATGAACGCCGCCCGGGGTCGCTCACGCCATAGCTGGAGAACCGTCGTGAGTTTAGGAAAAATCACACGCGTCGCCGACGCGCTCCCAGGGAAATGGTACGTAGGCGTTCAAGACGGAAAAACAATAGTTTTCAAGGGAATAAAAACTACACAAAGTATACAGATTCTCAGACTTACAGATATTAGCGCTGATATTGTTTCTGATTATGCTTTTATCTCCTTATACGAGCTAGAACGCTGCAAAATCATACTAGATATAAAGAGTCAGCGCTTCAATGACAACCAGGATAATGGTTCTATATGCATAGTAAGAAATAGACTCTTCATAAAGGTTGATCGTATTAGAGCAGTAGGCCCGCTATACATTGATATTCGGACTGGCTGCCCCGTGGAAACTATTGGCGCTTGTTTTTGGTACAGCAAGTGGTCATTGCTTTTAAGGAGCGGTAACGAAAAAGTGGTTTTACTGAACTTCGGAAAGGAAAACTAGTACATGGATTCCGTAGCGGTTGTCATTTGTGCGGGATTCATTCTGGCGCCGCTGCGGTATAGCGTTCTGCTTGATTCGTAATGGGGTTGACGAAGATGGCGGCATGGCGACAAGCGTTGGCGTTGGTGATCGAAGATGAGGATTTGGTTCAGCTCACGACGATTGCGCGCTCGCGCACGGAGCCGGCGAGGCGTGTGGAGCGCGCGCGGATCTTGCTGGCCTATCGCGAAGAACCGTCGTTTTTCGCCGTCGGCCGGGCGCTGGGATTGCACCATCAGACCGTGCAGCGCTGCGTCGAACGGGCGGTGGCCCTCGGCCCGCTGGCGGCGCTCGACGAGCGTCCGCGGCCAGGCAAGGCGCCCCTCATCACGACCGAGGCCAAGGCTTGGGTGGTGTCGCTGGCCTGCCGCAAGGCCAAGGAACTCGGCTATCCGCATGAAGTTTGGACGACGCGTCTGCTGGCGCGCCATGCGCGCGAGCATGGGCCGGCGGCAGGCCATGTCTGTCTTGCCCAGCTGGCGCAAGGCACTGTGTGCAAGATCCTCGATCAGCATGAGGTGAAGCCGCACAAGGTGCGCTACTACCTGGAGCGCCGCGACGCCGACTTCGAGGCGAAGATGGCCGAAGTGCTGTGCGTCTATCGTGAAGTGGCCCTTCTCAAGGAAGCCGCTGAGGCAGGCGAAGGCGACGGGAGCGTCGTGATCGTCTCCTACGATGAAAAGCCTGGGGTGCAGGCGATCGGAACGACGGCGCCGGATTTGCCGCCCAAGCCTCATGAGCACGAGGCCTTTGGGCGCGATCACGAGTATGTCCGACACGGAACGCTGAGCCTGCTCGCCGGCATTGATCTGATGACCGGCAAGGTTCACGCCCTGGTCAGAGATCGTCATCGCAGTCGAGAATTCATCGAGTTCCTCGAGCTGCTCGACGCGGCCTATCCGACGAACGCGGCGATCAAGGTGATCCTCGACAATCATTCGGCGCATGTCTCCAAGGAAACCAAAGCCTGGCTCGCCAGGCAGCCGGTGGGCCGCTTCACGTTCACCTTCACGCCCAAGCATGGCTCCTGGCTCAATCTCATCGAAGGCTTCTTCTCCAAGCTGGCTCGCTCCGTGCTGCGTCATATCCGCGTCGCGTCAAAGCAAGAGCTGAAAGAACGCCTCATCGGCGCCATCGACGACGTCAACCAACATCCCGTAGTCCATTCATGGACTTACAAACTCGACGCAGCCTGATATGATTCGAACTTCCGAAACGCTGTACTAGGACGCTCTGTCTAAGTCACGCTCTGCTCTTTCTTCGCCGGTCGGTTGGGCTGCTGCCGCTTCTTTCCGCTTCTGCTGTCTCTCTTCATCTCGCCGCTTTTTATCGAATGACCGCTTGTGGCGCTTCTTCGCCCTTCGCGAAGGCGACAGAGTGGCGCGCGCCCGACCCGAGGCCCTCTCGCATAGAGTATTGAAGAGGGTTCCAAGTGTTTTGGCCGCTACCGCGACATTCCCCCGAAAATATTGCGCAGGATTTCGCGGCTGATCTTCGTGCCGAAGCTCTTCGCGGCGGATTGCAACGCGGCGCTGGCGGCTTTCTCGGCGGGCGACAGGCGTTTCGGGCTCGGGCGGGCGAAGAGCCCGCCGAGCGCGCCCTTGACGCTCCCCCAAATCCCGCCGTCCGCTGAGGCCTCGACGGGCGGCGCGCTCTCGGTCTCCGGCGCCTTGGCCGGCCCCGCGCCCGCGTTCTCCATCCGCGCTCCGGCGCGCTTCTGCAGCACCTCGAAGGCGGATTCGCGGTCGATCGGCGTATCGTAGAGGCCATAGAGCGGACCGCCCTCGATGCAGGCCTGGCGCTCCTGCGGCGTGATCGGCCCGACGCGCGACGCGGGCGGCGCGACGAACGCCCGCTCCACGACTCTCGGCGCGCCCTTCTCGTCGAGCATCGAGACGAGCGCCTCGCCGACGGCGAGCTGGGTGATGGCCGCGGCCGTGTCGAAATCCTTGTTCTGCCGAAAAGTCTCGGCGGCCGTACGCACCGCCTTCTGGTCGCGCGGCGTGAAGGCCCGAAGCGCGTGCTGAATGCGATTGCCGAGCTGGCCTAGCACCGTATCCGGCACGTCGAGCGGGCTTTGCGTCACGAAATAGACGCCGACGCCCTTGGAGCGAATGAGCCGCACGACCTGCTCGATCGCGGTCAAGAGGTTCTTCGGCGCGTCGGTGAAGAGAAGATGCGCTTCGTCGAAGAAGAAGACGAGCTTCGGCGTCGGCTGATCGCCCACTTCCGGCAAATGCGCGAAAAGCTCGGTCAGCATCCACAACAGGAAGGTCGCATAGAGCCGCGGCGAGCGCATGAGCTTGTCGGCGGCCAGGATGTTGACATAGCCCCGGCCCTTCTCGTCCTGGCCGATGAAATCCTTGAGATCGAGCGCCGGCTCGCCGAAGAATTTCTCGCCGCCCTGCGTCTCGAGCACGAGGAGCTGGCGTTGCACGGCGCCGATCGAGGCGGTGGCGACGTTGCCGTATTTGGTCTGCAGCTCGCTCGCATTTTCGGCGACATAGCTGAGCGTCGCGCGCAGGTCCTTCAGGTCATAGAGCAGCAACCCTTGCTCGTCGGCGACGCGAAAGACGATGTTCAATACGCCTTCCTGCGTGTCGTTGAGCTCCAGCAGGCGCGCGAGCAGAAGCGGCCCCATCTCCGCGATCGTGGCGCGCACCGGATGGCCCTGCTCGGCGAAAAGGTCCCAGAAGATCACGGGAAACTTTTCAGGGCGGTAGTCGAGGCCGAGCTCCTTGGCGCGCTCGACGAAGACGGCGCGTCCGTCTCCCTCCTGGCTGAGCCCCGCGAGATCGCCCTTCACGTCGGCGAGGAAAACCGTCGTCCCGGCGCGCGAAAAACCTTCCGCGAGCCGTTGCAGCGTCACCGTTTTGCCGGTCCCCGTGGCGCCGGCGACGAGACCGTGGCGATTGCCGAGCGGCAGCAGGAGATATTGATATTGTCGCTTTTGCGCGGGCCTGCCCTTGGCCGCGACGCGCGACGCGCCGACGAGAATCTGGCCTGGAACGGCGTTTGGGTCCGCGGGCATGCGCAAAGCTCCGGTTGAGGCTCTAAAGGCGCCGCGCCTCCTGAGGGCGGCGAAGCGGCTGACGACGCCCATTTTCGCAGAAGCCTCGAATGCGTCAAAGAGCGCGCTTGAACCGCCGGGTCAACGAGTCTCGCTGGCGCCAGAAAAAGCGTGAAGCGCCTGCGCAAGGCCGATCGCCTCTGGCGCCGATGAGCCCGCGGCGCCACCGCACGACTCGATTTGATCGAAAGCCAATGACTCGACGCCTGTTGTAGAAATGTCACGCCTTGCAAGAATTTGCGCTGAACCTCCGATTGGTCATTGCCTCAATAGGATGCGCCGATTAGCCTAACGTCATCATAGCCGTGCTTCGGCTCTGAAGATTCAACTCTAAGATCGCGGCGAATCGGTCCGATGCGCGCAATAAAGTCCTGGCTCTCGCTCCTGGCCGCGGTGGTCGCGCTTCTCGTCGCGAACCCCGGCTTTGCGAGCGTCGTCGGCGCGTCGGACCATTCCGTCGTCACGGCAGCGGCGCCGTCGCATTGCGCGCACATGTTGGGCCATCACGCGCCGGGTGGAGGCAACCCTGCGTCGCCCTGCGAGCATTGTCTCCTCTGCGGCGTCGCCTTCGTCGCGCCGCCCGAAGCGCCGACGCCGGGTCGGGTCGCCACGCTCCGGCGCTTCGCGCCGCTGGCGGTCGAACCCGCCATGCGGGGCCATGAACAAGCCAGCGCGCATCGGGCCCGAGCTCCGCCGGCGGCTGCTTAAGCCGCGGCTTCGCCCGCCGCGCAGTCCGCGCCATTGCGCGCGAAGTTTGCGTCGTCCCCCCCTGATGAGTTTCCGCGCCCGCGCCGCGAAGAAAGCTGGCGTGCGGGCTCCGCCAAGCTGTGGCGGATTCGGAGTGAAAAATCATGCCGCCCCGTCAAGTCTTTCGCTTCCTCCGCGCCGGCTCCATTGGCGCCGCCGCCCTGCAGATCGCTCTGACCGCCGATGCGGCCCTCGCGCAAACCACTCTGCCGACGATCGACGTCGGCGGCGCGAGACACGTGGCGCGCAAGCCCGCGCCGAGCGCCAAGCCGACGACGCATGTCGCTGCGACGCCCACGCATATCGCCCCCGCGCGGACGACCCGGCCCGCTCCTTCGCGGCCCGCTCCGCAGCGGGCCGAGCAGCAGCCCCAGCAGCAGCCCGAGCAGCCGCAGGTGCAGCCCTGGTCGGAAGCGGCCCCGGGAACGCAGCAGCCGACATATTCGGAGATCAACAAGCCGTTGAGTCAGCCAGCAAGGGCCGACACGGCCTCGAGCACGAGAGACTTCAGCCCGCAGCAGGTCAACGCGCGCCCCGTTTCGCAGCCCGGCGAGGCCCTCGAGATCGCCCCGGGCCTCGTCATCGCGCAGCACAGCGGCTCCGGCAAAGCGAACCAGTTCTTCCTGCGCGGCTTCGCGCTTGATCATGGCTATGACATCGGCATCACCTTCGACGGCATGAACGTGAACCAGCCGTCACACATTCACAGCAACGGCTACGCCGACGTCAACTGGCTAATCCCGGAGCTGCTCAGCGAGTTCGAGGTTCGCAAGGGGCCCTATTTCGCCGACGAGGGCGTGTTCTCGGCCGTTGGCGCGATTCACATGAATTACATCGACAAGCTGCGCGAGGGCCTCGTCGTCGGCTCGGGCGGCAGCTTCGGCTGGGGCCGGCTGATGGGCGCCAAGTCCTGGGGCGTCGGCGTCGGCGAGCTGATCGCGGCCATCGAGCTGCGCAACTATAACGGTCCGTGGCAGCGTCCCGACGAGGGGCGCGTGATCAATGGCTTCGCGCGCTGGAGCCAGGGCACGTTTGAAAACGGCTTCTCCCTCACGGCGATGGCCTATTCGCAGCATTATTTCGCGACGGACCAGATTCCCTACAATCTGGTCTCCGAAGGGCTCATGTCGCGCTGGGACACGCAAGACCCGACCGACGGCGGCAACGCCGCGCGCTACAGCCTGTCAATGCGTTGGAGCGAGACCAACAAGAACGACTGGTCGCGCATCGAAGCCTATATGATCCACAATGATACGAACCTCTACGACAATTTCTCCTACTGGCTGAGCAATCCCTTCACTCAGCTCTGGCAGCCCGTCGACTTCGGCGTCATCCCCTTCGGGGATCAGACGCACCAATTCGATCATCGCCAGCAATATGGCCTCAAGGCCATGCATGGTTGGAAATATGCCCTACTGGGGACGCAGATGGAGACGCGCGTCGGCTATCAGGGCCTCGCCGACTTCATCCTGAACGGCAACGGCAACTCGTTCCAGAGGATGCAATTCGACCAGATCTCATACAACTATATCAAGGAGTACATTCACGGCGCTTGGACGGACACGACCGAGTTCTGGACGCCCTGGTTCCGCACGACGGAAGGCTTCCGCCTCGACTATGTGCACGGCTCCGTGAACTCCGTCGCCAACCCGGCGCTTGCTCTCGGCTCCTACCCGCCCTTCGTTCAGCAGTTCGACGATAGCGGCGCATTCCTCGGGAATGCGCTCGCAACGCCCTACGCTTTGGGCAGCTTCAACAACGGTGAGCTGGGGCGGTTCTTCACGAGCCCGAAATTCGGGGCCGTGCTCGGACCCTTCAACAACACCGAGCTCTTCCTGAACTTCGGCGAAGGCCTGCGCGCCGAGGACATGCGCGGCGCGCTCAACCACTGGACGACGGATGGAGGATCCTATTCTTACATCCCCAACGTGCAGCTCTTGACGAAGACGCGCGGCGCCGAGTTCGGCTTCCGCAGCAAGGGGATCTTCCCAGGATTGGACACGAGCCTGAGCTTGTTCTGGCAGGACCTCGACGCCGAGCAGACCTTCAACGCCGATAGCGCGATGAGCCAATACGGGCGTCCCGGCCGCCGCTACGGCTTCGAATGGACGGGCAACTACGAGATCACGAGCTGGGCCCACGCGGACGCCGAAGTCACCGGCACGCATGCGCGGTTCAGGGGATTTGACATGCCGGGGTTCGCGAATTGGTTCACTTACCTCTCCGGCGGGCCGGGCAGCGATGGCGGCCTGTGGCCGCTCGGCCTCCCAGGATCTAGCCCCGGCAATTATCTCATGCTCGCGCCGGTCTGGGTCTCCACTTTCGGCCTCGAGCTTGGCGAAAAGACGGGATGGTTCGGCGCGCTGCGCGGCCGGTATTTCGGCGCGCGCCCCCTCACCGAGGACGGCCAGGTCGAATCGCATGCGACCTTCACGGTCAATGCGCGGCTTGGCTATCGATTCGAGAACGGCTGGAGGGTGCAGGTCGACGCCTTCAACATCCTGAACTCGCGCGCCGACATGATCGACTATTACGCGAATGTCTGGGGCAAGCAGGATTTCGCGATCTGGCCCGGTTACGTCGGCGGCAGCGCCCTCGGCATCGCGGAGCGCACCTGGAAGCCGGTCGATCCGCCGGCGGTTCGCCTCACGATCAGCGGCCCGCTCGACTTCATCGACAAGACGCCGATCTTCGCGAATTACTGACGGAAAGCCAAAGAGAGCGGCGCGAGCCGCTCTTTTTTTGGGGGCGTCAACCGCGTCATGGCCGGCCATGACGCGCGTTTCACAGGTGCGACTCCCTCAGACCCTTTGCTCGCTCGAGCGCGCCGCCTCACCAGCCGGCGATCTTTTGGCAGCCGTCCTTCCCCGCCTCGAAGGCGTAATGATCGCCGCAGGCGTAAGCCGTCGGCGGCTCGTGGTTGGCCTCGAAACGATCATAGCCTTCCTTCAGATTTTTCCAGAAGGCGACCCATTCCTTGCCGGCTACGGCGTCCTCGGAGATGAAGGACATCCAACCGCTAGTCGTCGTCTCCTTCTGCAGAGCCGCGTCGGTCATGCGGAACGGGAAGATATGCACGGGCACCTCGCGCTGGCCCGAGGAAAGCGCGGCCGAGACGAAGCCGTAGATCTCCTCGACGCCCTTGTCGGTCATGGCGAAGCAGCCGACCGATTTGCAGGCGCCGTGCACCATCACGAGACCGCCGGTGCGCCCGTTCTGCTTGTCGAAAGCGTTAGGATAACCGACGTTGAAGGCGCGGAAATAGTTGGAGTGCGGATTGAGCTGCTTCGCCGAGACGGCATAGAAGCCCTCAGGAGACTGATAATCGGCCTCCTTGAGCTTGGGCCCGAGGTGGCCCGACCATTTGCAGATCGGGAAAGTGCGATAGAGCGTGTAGCGGTTGTTGACCTTGAGCCACAGCTCGAGCTCGCCCTCCTTCTTGAAAATACGCACATAGGCCGGCGCGCCCATGTTGAATTCGCGGCGGCGGCTGATCGGGCCGATCGAAGCTCCCCGGCGGCGCGGGCTTCAGCGTCGGCTCGGGCGCGAGCGCCGCGACCTGCTGCTCGGCCGGCGCTGGGGCGGCGGCGGCTTGGGGGGCGGCGGCCTGAGCCTCGGGCGCCTCGGCGCTGGCCTCCGCCAAAAGCGTAGCCGGCCGCCGCGGCGGCAAGGGAATTTCCTCTTCGCCCAGCCCCTCGGGCCGACGCGGCGGCGTCGGCGCGTCCACGGGGTGCGGCGCCTCCAGCGGCGCCGGAACCTCGGGAATAAGGTCGGCGATCTGCGAATCTGGCGACGGCGGAGCCGGCTCGCTGCCGCGCAGCGTCGACAGACCCCCGCGAAGCGCATGCAGAAACCGGCCGCCGAGTCCCTCGTCGGGTCGCGCTGGGGAAGCCGCGGGGGCTTCGGGCGCTTCCGCGCTCTCGTCCCTGTCCGGGGCAACGCTCAGCGCGAGAACGCCGATCGCGATCGTCGCCGTGGACAGGATCGCCAGCAGAAGCTGCGATCGACTTGGCCTTATCGCCGATACGCTCATCGCGACAGCGCCTCGCCCCGCTCGGCTGGTGCGCGCCGTCTCGGTTGGAAAGCGGCGCGATCCCCCCGGCCGACCCCGTCGTCCGAGGGAGAATTCCTGACGGGCAGCGCGAGCGCGCAAAAGGCCCGCTTCAAGCTAATGCCCTTCGAACATGACGAGGCTGCGCACGGGAACATCGAGCGCCTCGATTCTCTTCGCGCCGCCGAGCTCCGGCAGGTCGATGACGAAACAAGCGGCGACGATCTCGGCGCCCATCTGGCGCAGAAGGCGTATCGCGCCCTCGGCGGTGCCGCCGGTCGCGATCAGATCGTCGACCAGGATCACGCGATCGCCGGGCGATACTGCGTCTTCGTGCATCTCCATCTCGTCGACCCCATATTCCAGCTCATAGCTGATCGAGACCGTCTTGTAGGGAAGCTTGCCGCGCTTGCGGATCGGCACGAAGCCCGCCGAAAGCTGATGCGCGACGGCGCCGCCGAGGATGAACCCGCGCGCCTCCATGCCGGCCACCTTGTCCATTTTGGAGCCGGACCACGGCTGCACCAGCTCGTCCACCGCCTTGCGAAAGGCGCGGGCGTCGCCGAGCAGCGTGGTGATGTCGCGAAAGAGGATGCCCTTCTTGGGATAGTCGGGAATGGTGCGGATCGCGGCGGCGAGAGGCATGGGTCAGAGCTCGAAACGGTTGGGTCGCAGCTTCTTAGCGCATCTGCGCGCTGAAAGCAGCCTCCGGGCGTTTTGGACCACCCATGGCTCATTTTGGCGCGAGCTCCCACGTCGCTTCGACTGTCGTGGAAAGCGGGATCACGCCCGGCTCGACCGGGATAACCGCCTTCGCTTCGAAGCTGCGCATCGGCATATCGGCGTAAGCGACCGGTCCAGGCTGCGGATCGAGGGCCAAAAGGCGACCGAGCTTCAACGAGGCGGCCCCCGCATAGACCTCGGCGCGGCGTCGCGCCTCGGCGACGGCCTGGACCCGCAGCGCGTCCATCTTTGCGGCCTCGTCCGTGACGCCGAAGGAAAGACCCTGCGCCTCATTGGCGCCCTTGGCGAGGATTTTCGCAACCACGAAACCGGCCCTGTCCACGTCGCGCAGCCGCAGGCGGAAGAGATAATTCGCTCTGTAGCCGGCGATCTTCTGTTTGATCGGCTGACGCGTCGCGGGATCGCGCTCCTCGAGATAGACCGGCGAGACCGAGAAGGACTGGCTCTGGATATCCTTGGGATCGACCCCCATCGCCTTGACCGCGTCGATCACAGCCGTGGAAGGCGCCGCATTGTCCGCCGCCGCCTGCTCGGCGGTCGGCGCGTCGTTGACGACGCCGAAAGTGAGATAGGCGACATTTGGCCGCTCCTCGCTCTTGGCCTCGGCGCGGACGGTGATGTGCGGCACGGCGTGTTTGATGTCGGTCTCGCCGGCGAAAGCGCCATTCGCGACCACGAGGACGCCGAAACCAAGGAGCAGAGCTTTCATCGTGCGTGTCCCCGTCGATGCGGCGCCTTCGCAGGATGGAGCCCAAGTCCGCCGCTCGGCCTGGCGCTCCCTTACACCTCGCCTATTCTCCGCTTGAGGGGATTTTGTGGCCGCCCAGCTCTCGCCTCCGCCCCCGTCTCGACCTCCCGGCGCGTTGCGCTATGCTCGCGCCATGACCCCGGCGCCTCTCTCCGCCTTGCATCTCGCCCAGCTCGACGAGCGCTCGCGCGAGGTTTTTCGGCGCATCGTCGACGGCTTTCTCGCCTCGGGCGAGCCGGTCGGCTCGCGCCACATCTCGCGGGTCCTGCCGATGACGCTCTCGCCCGCCTCGGTGCGCAACGTCATGCAGGATCTCGAAGAGCTCGGCCTCGTCTATGCGCCGCACATCAGCGCGGGGCGGCTGCCGACCGAGATGGGCCTGCGCTTCTTCGTCAACTCGCTGCTGCAGATCGGCGACGTCGAGCCGCAGGAGCGCGCGCGCATGGAAGCGCAGGTCGAGGCCGCCTCCAAGGACCGCGATTTCGAGGGCGTGCTCGCGGAGGCGACGGGCCTGCTGTCGGGCCTTGCCCGCGCGGCCGGCGTCGTCGCGGTCGACAAGGCCGATCAGCGCCTAAAGCAAATCGATTTCGTACGGCTCGAGCGAGAGCGGGTGCTCGCCATTCTGGTCGCCGAGGACGGCGGCGTCGAGAACCGCGTGCTGCCCGTCCCGAGAGACCTCCCGGCCTCCGCGCTGATCGAGGCGGCCAATTACCTCAACGCGCGCATCCGCGGCCGAACCTTGGCCGACGCCCGCCGCGAGATCGAGGCGGCGAGAGCGGCCGCGCAGGCCGAGCTCGACGCGCTGACCGCGAAGCTCGTCGAGGCGGGGATCGCGAGCTGGGGCGGCGCCGGGCGCGAGCTCATCGTGCGCGGCCAGGCGCATCTTCTGGAGGATTTGACCGCGCTCGAGGACCTCGAGCGCATCCGCCTGCTCTTCTCCGATCTCGAGACCAAGACCGAGGTCATCGACCTCCTGGAGCGCGCCGAGGAGGGCGAGGGGGTGCGCATCTTCATCGGCAGCGAGAACAAGCTTTTTTCGCTCTCGGGCTCCTCGATGATCGCCGCGCCCCTGCGCGACGCCAACCGCCGCATCGTCGGCGCGCTCGGCGTGATCGGCCCGACCCGCCTCAACTATGCGCGCATCGTGCCCATGGTGGACTACACCGCGAAGCTTCTCACGCGCGTCGCGAGCGGTGCGTGAGGGCCGCCGCGCAGCGCGGCGATTTCGCTTCGCCTTAACGCGGCCCTTGTGATAATCTGGTCAGCATGACCAGTACAGAAAAACGCCGCCGCGCCCGCCGGGTCCCTGGCGGCTTCAGGACACCAAAGCGCGCTTCAGCGAATTGGTGCGGCGCGTCCATACCGAGGGCCCGCAGCACGTCACTCTGCATGGGCGCGAAGAGGTGGTCGTCGTCGCCGCCGACGACTTCCGCCGCCTCAAGGGCGAACGCACCGGCGAAGCGCTGGTCGCCGCGATGCAGGCGTCGCCTTACCGCGAGATTGAAATCGAGCCGAGACGCGAGCCGATGCCGGTGCGCGATGTCGAGCTGTGACAGGCTGGCTGCTCGACACAAACATTCTCTCGGAGCTGCGCCGCCCGAAGCCTGAGCCGAAGGTCGTCGCATTCGTGGCCGCGCAGCCG
>CAWHHH010000027.1:0-52422 GCA_963829075.1 uncultured Alphaproteobacteria bacterium
CTCGTCCCTGTCCGGGGCAACGCTCAGCGCGAGAACGCCGATCGCGATCGTCGCCGTGGACAGGATCGCCAGCAGAAGCTGCGATCGACTTGGCCTTATCGCCGATACGCTCATCGCGACAGCGCCTCGCCCCGCTCGGCTGGTGCGCGCCGTCTCGGTTGGAAAGCGGCGCGATCCCCCCGGCCGACCCCGTCGTCCGAGGGAGAATTCCTGACGGGCAGCGCGAGCGCGCAAAAGGCCCGCTTCAAGCTAATGCCCTTCGAACATGACGAGGCTGCGCACGGGAACATCGAGCGCCTCGATTCTCTTCGCGCCGCCGAGCTCCGGCAGGTCGATGACGAAACAAGCGGCGACGATCTCGGCGCCCATCTGGCGCAGAAGGCGTATCGCGCCCTCGGCGGTGCCGCCGGTCGCGATCAGATCGTCGACCAGGATCACGCGATCGCCGGGCGACACTGCGTCTTCGTGCATCTCCATCTCGTCGACCCCATATTCCAGCTCATAGCTGATCGAGACCGTCTTGTAGGGAAGCTTGCCGCGCTTGCGGATCGGCACGAAGCCGGCCGAAAGCTGATGCGCGACGGCGCCGCCGAGGATGAACCCGCGCGCCTCCATGCCGGCCACCTTGTCCATTTTGGAGCCGGACCACGGCTGCACCAGCTCGTCCACCGCCTTGCGAAAGGCGCGGGCGTCGCCGAGCAGCGTCGTGATGTCGCGAAAGAGGATGCCCTTCTTGGGATAGTCGGGAATGGTGCGGATCGCGGCGGCGAGAGGCATGGGTCAGAGCTCGAAACGGTTGGGTCGCAGCTTCTTAGCGCATCTGCGCGCTGAAAGCAGCCTCCGGGCGTTCTGGACCGCCCATGGCTCATTTTGGCGCGAGCTCCCACGTCGCTTCGACTGTCGTGGAAAGCGGGATCACGCCCGGCTCGACCGGGATAACCGCCTTCGCTTCGAAGCTGCGCATCGGCATATCGGCGTAAGCGACCGGTCCAGGCTGCGGATCGAGGGCCAAGAGGCGACCGAGCTTCAACGAGGCGGCCCCCGCATAGACCTCGGCGCGGCGTCGCGCCTCGGCGACGGCCTGGACCCGCAGCGCGTCCATCTTTGCGGCCTCGTCCGTGACGCCGAAGGAAAGACCCTGCGCCTCATTGGCGCCCTTGGCGAGGATTTTCGCAACCACGAAACCGGCCCTGTCCACGTCGCGCAGCCGCAGGCGGAAGAGATGATTCGCTCTGTAGCCGGCGATCTTCTGTTTGATCGGCTGACGCGTCGCGGGATCGCGCTCCTCGAGATAGACCGGCGAGACCGAGAAGGACTGGCTCTGGATATCCTTGGGATCGACCCCCATCGCCTTGACCGCGTCGATCACAGCCGTGGAAGGCGCCGCATTGTCCGCCGCCGCCTGCTCGGCGGTCGGCGCGTCGTTGACGACGCCGAAAGTGAGATAGGCGACATTTGGCCGCTCCTCGCTCTTGGCCTCGGCGCGGACGGTGATGTGCGGCACGGCGTGTTTGATGTCGGTCTCGCCGGCGAAAGCGCCATTCGCGACCACGAGGACGCCGAAACCAAGGAGCAGAGCTTTCATCGTGCGTGTCCCCGTCGATGCGGCGCCTTCGCAGGATGGAGCCCAAGTCCGCCGCTCGGCCTGGCGCTCCCTTACACCTCGCCTATTCTCCGCTTGAGGGGATTTTGTGGCCGCCCAGCTCTCGCCTCCGCCCCCGTCTCGACCTCCCGGCGCGTTGCGCTATGCTCGCGCCATGACCCCGGCGCCTCTCTCCGCCTTGCATCTCGCCCAGCTCGACGAGCGCTCGCGCGAGGTTTTTCGGCGCATCGTCGACGGCTTTCTCGCCTCGGGTGAGCCGGTCGGCTCGCGCCACATCTCGCGGGTCCTGCCGATGACGCTCTCGCCCGCCTCGGTGCGCAACGTCATGCAGGATCTCGAAGAGCTCGGCCTCGTCTATGCGCCGCACATCAGCGCGGGGCGGCTGCCGACCGAGATGGGCCTGCGCTTCTTCGTCGACTCGCTGCTGCAGATCGGCGACGTCGAGCCGCAGGAGCGCGCGCGCATGGAAGCGCAGGTCGAGGCCGCCTCCAAGGACCGCGATTTCGAGGGCGTGCTCGCGGAGGCGACGGGCCTGCTGTCGGGCCTCGCCCGCGCGGCCGGCGTCGTCGCGGTCGACAAGGCCGATCAGCGCCTCAAAGCAGATCGATTTCGTGCGGCTCGAGCCGGAGCGGGTGCTCGCCATTCTGGTCGCCGAGGACGGCGGCGTCGAGAACCGCGTGCTGCCCGTTCCGAGAGACCTCCCGGCCTCCGCGCTGATCGAGGCGGCCAATTACCTCAACGCGCGCATCCGCGGCCGAACCTTGGCCGACGCCCGCCGCGAGATCGAGGCGGCGAGAGCGGCCGCGCAGGCCGAGCTCGACGCGCTGACCGCGAAGCTCGTCGAGGCGGGGATCGCGAGCTGGGGCGGCGCCGGGCGCGAGCTCATCGTGCGCGGCCAGGCGCATCTTCTGGAGGATTTGACCGCGCTCGAGGACCTCGAGCGCATCCGCCTGCTCTTCTCCGATCTCGAAACCAAGACCGAGGTGATCGACCTCCTGGAGCGCGCCGAGGAAGGCGAGGGGGTGCGCATCTTCATCGGCAGCGAGAACAAGCTTTTTTCGCTTTCGGGCTCCTCGATGATCGCCGCGCCCCTGCGCGACGCCAACCGCCGCATCGTCGGCGCGCTCGGCGTGATCGGCCCGACCCGCCTCAACTATGCGCGCATCGTGCCCATGGTGGACTACACCGCGAAGCTTCTCACGCGCGTCGCGAGCGGTGGGTGAGGGCCGCCGCGCAGCGCGGCGATTTCGCTTCGCCTTAACGCGGCCCTTGTGATAATCTGGTCAGGATGACCAGTACGAGAAAAACGCCGCCGCGCCCGCCGGGTCCCTGGCGGCTTCAGGACGCCAAAGCGCGCTTCAGCGAATTGGTGCGGCGCGTCCATACCGAGGGCCCGCAGCACGTCACTCTGCATGGGCGCGAAGAGGTGGTCGTCGTCGCCGCCGACGACTTCCGCCGCCTCAAGGGCGAACGCACCGGCGAAGCGCTGGTCGCCGCGATGCAGGCGTCGCCTTACCGCGAGATTGAAATCGAGCCGAGACGCGAGCCGATGCCGGTGCGCGATGTCGAGCTGTGACAGGCTGGCTGCTCGACACAAACATTCTCTCGGAGCTGCGCCGCCCGAAGCCTGAGCCGAAGGTCGTCGCATTCGTGGCCGCGCAGCCGCTTGAGTCGCTTTACGTCAGCACGGTCACGCTCGCCGAAATCCGCTTCGGCATAGAGCGCGTCGAGGACGCCACAAAGCGAGGAGAGCTCGGCGACTGGCTCGCGCATAAGGTCCGCCCGATGTTCGAGCAGCGCGTTGTGCAGTTAAGCGAAGACGTGATCCTCAAATGGCGGCTGCTCGTCGAGGAGGGCCGCAAGACCGGTCATACTTACTCGCAACCCGATCTGTTCATCGCCGCGACCGCGCTGCATCACGGCCTGACGGTCGTGACACGCGACGCAGCCGAATTCGAGCGGGCGCGCGCGCCGGTGGTCAATCCGTGGCGGTGAAACAGCGCTCACTTTTTGCAGACATCTTTTTCAGGAGACAAGCTAACTATTTTACTGGCACGCGTATTACACGATTTATATAAATGTTTCGCCCTGCATACTGATTTCTAGCCTATTGCCAACGAGTCTCAGGGACGTCCCAAGGCAACGCATACTGCTCTCGTTTTTTAACGGCTCGCCCAGACCGAACTATGTATGACTGCAAAGTCGTTAATTTACGACGCCTTCCGTTAACATCGAACGCTAGCAAGAATACAAGAAGACAGGCATCCGAATGCGCCCATTGTCTTTCAATAGCAGCAACGTTTTCTTTGAGCTTCCTGTTATCTGCATATGTTATAATAATATATGTGTCAGCCTCGCCGGCCGTTGCCGCATCAGATAATTTCTTAAATTCGTTCACCGTTTCTCTGATTGGCATCTTCCATTCTATTTCAACTTTAGCCCAATTCTTACGGCTTGCTTTCTGAATGATAATGTCGGTGTAATTACCCACGCCCATTTTTAAGGCTCCGAACGGGGCTCGGCGGCTGATTTGGGGGCCGCTCTTGCCATGAACTCGAAAACTCTGAATCCATGTGGGCATGGATCGCACTGATTTGCAGCGGCTGAGCAAGGACGAGCTGATTGAGCTGGTGATCCAGCTTCAACGACCGGACAAGTCGTCGCGCAATTCGTCGAAGCCTCCGTCCACCGACAAGAAGGAGAAGCGCGAGAACTCGCGTCCCGGCGGGGCGAAGCCCGGACATGAGCCGCACAATCGTCGGCTGGCCGACGATCCCGACGAATTCCGCGATCATCGACCAACGCATTGTGAGCTCTGCGGCGGGGCCATGGCGGCGGACGCCGACATGGAATTGATCGGCGAATACGACGAGATCGAAATCCCGCCGGTCAAGCCCCATGTCGCGCGCCACCGGCGTTTTGCCTGCCGCTGCGCGCATTGCGGCACAAACGTCAAAGCTGCGCCGCCCGCGGTCGCCACGCAGACGCCGTTTGGACCGCGCATCCATGCGCTGGCGATTTATCTGAAGAGCTTTCAGGCGCTTTCCTACGAGCGTCTGCGCTTCCTGTTCCGCGACGCTTTCGGCCTGATCGTCAGCGAGGGCGCGTTGATGAACATGTTCATCCGCTCCCACGCCGGGTTCAAAACCGAGGCGGATAAGGCGAAGGCCATTCTCCGTCAGGCGAAGGTCGTCGCCAGCGACGAAACCGGTGTTCGCATCGAGGGGACCAACTCCTATCATTGGGTGTTCCACTGCAAGGATGCGGTGGTGCATCAGCCCGATCATTCGCGCGGCGCCCGCGTCGTGGAAGAGATGATGAACGGCCATGAGCCGAAAGTCTGGATCTCGGATCGTTACTCCGCGCAGCAAAATCATGGCGCCGCGCAGCAAACCTGTCTGGCGCATCTGGCGCGCGATACGGCTTTCGCGTTGGAGCACGGCTCGGACGATCTGCCCCTGCGGTTCAAGCTGTGGTTCGGCAGGGCCTTCGATCTCGCCGCGGACATCGCCAATTTCAAAGCCGCGACCATCGCCAGCAAAAAACGGGCGCTCGAACTGCAACTCGCCCATATCCTGGGCGCGGCGACGCAATGCGATCTAGCGCACGAACTGCAAGCCAAGATCGGGCGGGCGCGGGACCAGCTGCTGACGTTCTGCGATTATCCCGGCGAGGTCGAGGCCACCAACAATGGCTCGGAGCGAAAGCTGAGGCCCTGCGTGATCCAGCGAAAGGTCACCAACGGCTATCGCGCCATGTGGGCCGCACAGGCCGAAGCGGATGTGCGCACCGCCGTCGACACAGCAAGGCTCAAAGGCGCAAATCCCTTCCAGACGATCCTCGGCGCCCTGGCCTGAAGCCGCAAAAACCCGCGCACGCGCCCTAAAAATGGGCGTGGGTAATTACATGTCGGTTCTATTGCCCTCTTCATACAAAGCAAAAAACCCATTAAATCAGCGCATGCCTTCACAACGGAATTTATATGTGCAGTGAACATTGCCCGAACCGCCTTCGGTTCGTGGTCACGAATAAAAGGAAAATCTCGGTACCAAATAGCATTAAAGAGAGCCATGAAATCACGCTCCCTTCGTCGACCCGCTTCGCGTAATTTTATTAATCCATTGTCATTCGACGACATGGGCTTTTCCTTTGTCATCCCCCCACATCCGTGTTCAGCACCTCCACCCCGCGAAACCTCGCGCAGGGGGCGCCGTGCGAGACAGGAGCGAGCTGGATCGGCTCGGCCTTGCCGCAGGTAAAGACGCCCCAAAGCTCGTAAGTCGAGGCGTCGCCCAGCCCATCGAGCCCGCTCCAGAAATCGAGCGTGCGTCCCTGATAGGCCGCGCCCTGCACCATCTCACCGAGCCTGCCGTTCTTGATCTCGTAAAAAATCTGGCCGCCGAACTGGAAGTTGTCGCGCTGCTGGTCGATGCTCCAGCTCCCCGCGCCGACCACATAAAGCCCGTCCTCGACGCCGGCGATGAGCGCGTCGCGCGAGCAGGCGCGCTCATTGGGTTTCAGCGAAATGTTCGGCATGCGCTGCAACGGGAAAGCGCAGAGATCGTCGGCATAGGCGCAGCCGTTCGTCATGGGCAGGCCGAGATAATGCGCCTGGCCGATCGCCATCTGGAAATTCTTGAACACGCCCTTCTCGACGATGTTGAAGTCGGCGAAGGAGGCCGGGGCGCCGTCGTCGTCATAGCCGATTGTCGCCAAGCCGCCCTGCTGGCGCCGGTCGGCGAAGATCGTCATCAGCTCCGAGCCGAAGCGCAGATTGCTCAGCCGATGCGGCTTCACGAATGTGGTGCCGGCGAAATTCGCCTCCCAGCCGAGCGCGCGGTCGAGCTCGGTCGAATGGCCGACCGTTTCGTGAATCGCCAGAAACAAATTGCTCGGCTCGATGACGAGATCGCGCTTTCCCGGCGTGACGGGCTTGGCGTGAAGCTTTTGGCGCGCTTCCTCGGCGCCGCGCCGCGCGTCCTCTAAAAGCCCGCAAGATTCGACATAATCCCAGCCCGCGCCGAGCGGCGGGATCAGACTGTCGCGCGACACAAAACGGCCGCTCGCCTTGTCGACCGCAGTGACCTGGAATTCGGGCCACACCCGTGTGCGCTTCTGCCAAATGCGGCTGCCGCGGGTGTTGGCGAAAAGCCGCTCCTCGCGCGCCACTGTCAATTGCGACGTGCAGAAATCCGCGCCGGCGTCGCGCGCCGTGGCGTTGGTTGCGAGGAGCAAATCCGCCTTCTTGGCGATCGGCGCGGCGAAGGGATCGATCCCGAGCGCCATCTCCCAGCGGTCCTCGACGACGGGAAGCGCCTCGAGCTCGATCGGCGCGCCCTGGATCGGCTCGACCGCGCGCGCATTGGCGAGCGCCGTCTCCACGGCGCGGCGGATCGCGTCCGGCGTCAGGATCGTCGCGCCGCAAAAGCCCCAGGAGCCACGACGCAGCACGCGCAGGCCGAAGCCCCAGGTCTCGCCGCTCTTGACGCTCTCGAGCCGCTGCTCGCGCGCGCGCAGATATTCCGAGAAGGTCGCGCCGAGACGGATGTCGGCGTAATCGGCGCCGCCGGCGAGGCTCAGCGAAAGCGCCAGCTCCGCGAGCGCCAGCCGCGCGGCTTCGTCCGGCGCGGGCGCATCGTGGAGGGGGGCGGGCCGCGAAGCGCGGCGGCGCGAGCGAAGCGGCGCGTTCATGGCGCAAGATACTATCGGCTCGTTGTCCGTCCGCCAATGGGCGGACAGGGGCGTCGCCGCAGGCAAGGGTTTGAGCCGCATCGCGGCGTCGCGTCGCCTGAGGTCGAGGAGGGCGAATGAGCGCGCGCCGCACGCGGGTTTGACCCCCGGGCGCCCCGGCCCTAAAACCGCGCCATCCCCCAAGCGTCGCGCAAATTCTCTTCCTTTCGCGGGGAGCGCGACGACCAAACGCGCCCGGCCCCATGTCCCACAACAGCTTCGGCCATCTCTTTCGCGTCACGACCTTCGGCGAGAGCCACGGCCCGGCGCTCGGGGCGATCGTCGACGGCTGTCCGCCGCGCATTCCGCTGACGGCTGAGGAAATTCAGGTCTTCCTCGACAAGCGCAAGCCCGGCCAATCGCGCTTCACGACGCAGCGGCGCGAGGAGGACGCGGTCAAGATTCTCTCCGGCGTCTTCACGGATGAGGAAGGCCAGCAGGTCACGACCGGGGCGCCGATCGCGCTCGTGATCGAGAACACGGATCAGCGCTCCAAGGACTATGCCGAGATCGCGCAGAAATACCGGCCGGGCCACGCCGATTACGTCTATGACGCGAAATACGGCATTCGCGACTATCGCGGCGGCGGGCGTTCCTCGGCGCGCGAGACCGCGGCGCGCGTCGCCGCCGGCGCCGTGGCGCGCAAGGTCATCTCCGGCGTCACGATCCGCGGCGCGCTTGTGCAGATTGGGCCGCACAAGATCGACCGCGCGCGTTTCGACTGGGCCGAGGTCGAGAAAAATCCCTTCTTCTGCCCGGATAAAATCGCCGCCGAGCGTTGGGAGACCTATCTCGACGACATTCGCAAGTCCGGCTCCTCCATCGGCGCAGTCATCGAATTGGAGGCGACGGGCGTTCCCGTCGGCTGGGGCGCGCCGATCTATGGCAAGCTCGATGCGGAGCTGGCCGCGGCGCTGATGTCGATCAATGCGGTGAAGGGTGTCGAGATCGGCGCGGGCTTCGCGGCGGCCGAGTTCACCGGCGAGGAAAACGCCGACGAGATGCGCAAGGGCCCGACCTTCCTCTCCAACCAGGCCGGCGGAATCCTGGGCGGCATTTCCACCGGCCAGCCGGTCGTCGCGCGCTTCGCGGTAAAGCCGACCTCGTCGATCCTGACGCCGCGCAAGACGATCGACCGCGCCGGCGAAGAGACGGAAATCGTCACCAAGGGCCGCCACGACCCCTGCGTCGGCATCAGGGCCGTACCGGTCGGCGAGGCGATGATGGCCTGCGTGCTGGCCGACCAGTTTTTGCGCCATCGTGGGCAGAACGGATGAGGCTCACACGCCGCGCCGCGCTGATTCTCGGCGCGCTGGCGCCGCTGCCTCTCCACGCCGAAACGCGCGACAATCTGCTGCTGATTCTGCCGCCCGAAGGCGCGGCGCCGCACGATCCCGGCCCCGGCGCCTTCGACCGGCCCGAGCGGCTCACCGCCGTGCGCCGTGCGCTGGCGCGTCCCGAATTTGCGACCGCCGCGCGGGTCGACGCGGCGAAAGCCAGCCTCGAAGCGCTGCTCGCCGTCCACGACCAAGCCTTTATCAAGCGTCTCGAGGCCACCTCGCCGCGCGAGGGCTTTGCGCGCCTTAGCCCCGATGTCGTCATGAGCCCCGGCACGCTCGACGCGGCGCTGCACGCCGCGGGCGGCGCGGTGCTCGCGACCGAAGCCGTGATGCAGGGTCGCGCGAAAAACGCCTTCGTCGCGACACGCCCGCCGGGGCATCACGCGCTTGCCGATGAGGCCATGGGCTTCTGCTTCTTCAACAATGCGGCCATCGCCGCGCGCCATGCGCTGGGCTTGGGCGCCGAGCGCGTCGCGATCCTCGATTTCGACGCGCATCACGGCAATGGCGTGCAGAAGATTTTCTGGAGCGAGAAGCGCGTGCTCTACGCCTCGACGCACCAGATGCCGCTCTTTCCGGGCACGGGGGCGGTTTCCGAGCAGGGCGAGCACGGCAATATCGTCAATGCGCCGCTCGTCAAAGGCGACGGCGGCGACGTTTTTGCAGCCGCGTGGCGTGAGCGCATCTTTCCGGCGCTCGAGGCCTTCAGTCCGGACCTTCTGATCCTCTGCGCGGGCTTCGACGGCCATAAGCACGATCCGCTCGCAGGCTTGCGGCTGGAAGCCGAAGATTTCCGCACGCTGACGCTTCGCCTGGGGGATTTTGCGGAAGCCCGTTGCGGCGGCCGCATCGTCTCGCTGCTCGAAGGCGGCTATCGCCCGGAGGATTTGGAGCAAAGCGTCGCGGCGCATGTCGCCGCGCTGAGGGGGGCGTGAGAAAGAGGTGTTTCCCTAGCTTGCGGCGCGCTAGTCCCCGAAGCATATTTTTCTTTCCCCCTGCGCAATGGAGGCGAAGATGATCCGATTTGCCCGCCGCAACTTCCTCCTCGCCGTCGCCGGGAGCGCATGCACCCAGGCGCTCGGCGCTTTTGCCGCGACCCCGAGGCGCGTCCTCGTGCATCGCGACGCCAACTGCGGCTGCTGCGGCAAGTGGGCGGAGCACTTGCGCGCGGCGGGCTACGCCGTCGAAATCCGCAGCGAGTCGGATATGAGGGCAATCAGATTCCGACTCGGCGTGCCTGAGGAGCTCGCGAGCTGCCATACGGCCGAGATCGACGGCTATGTCATCGAGGGCCACGTGCGCCGTAGCCGCGATCGAACGGCGCACGTGTTGCGCGAGCGTCCCCACGCCCAAGGACCTCGCCGTCCGATCTCCGGCATGCCGGCGGGCTCGCCCGGCATGGGCGGCGCTCCCGAGAGCTACGAGGTCCGACATCTTGTCTTGCCAAGCGCTCGAGCCGGGAGGCAAGCGTCAGCTACGGCAGGTTCCGGGGCGAGGCGGAGCTGTAGCTTAAGGCGCTCAGGCCCAGAAAGCGCGCGAGCCGCTCGCCGCGATTCACCCCACTTCGAACCAGGTCGCGACGCCGGCCGCCTCATGCTCCAAAATGTCGTCGTGCAGCGCCCATTTGCCGGGGCTGTCGGCCAAAAACGCGACATGCTTGGTCTTGCCGGGCGGGGCGACGACGGTGTTGCGCCAATAAGGCTCCCACCCGTCGTCGAGATCGTGCAGCAGCCGCACGCAATGCCCATGCACATGCATGGCGAGGGGAATACCGGTGCGATTGTCGAAGCCGAGCGTGACTGGCGTCCCGCGCTTGACGCGAAACAGCGGATCGCCCGCATAGGCCTTGCTCGGCTGGCCGTTGAGCGTCCAGCGGCCGTCGTCCTGGGCGATGACGAGATCGACTTTCTTCGAGTGCTCGAGATGAATGACCGGCGGCAGCGCCGGATTTTGCGGCAGACCGCGGATCGCTTCGCGCGGCGCACGTGGCGGCCCTTTCGTCGCGAAGAGCAGCATGTCCTGGTCCTTGCCGTCGGCGGCGCGCAGAATCACGCGCGCCTTGGCGCCCTCGGTTGCTGGCAGATCGAACATTAGTTCGTAGCGCGCGCCGGGCGTGACGGGAATCGTGTTGCGCACCGGCTGGAACCGGTCGCAGGGCTGGCTGTCGACCGCGATCACATCGGGCGTCACGCCCTCGAAGCTGAGCGCCATGATGCGCGCGATGGCGAGATTGGCGAGGCGCAGCCGCACGCGCGATCCGGGCTGATATTCGAAGCTTTTGGGCGCCCGCGCGCCATTGACGGCGAGGAGATCGCCGAGCCGCCCGGCGCCCTTCGCCTCATTGGCGTTGAAAAAATCGCCGTCGATCGCGCCCTTGGCGTCGAGCCGCCAGTCGTCGAGGACGACCAGGAGATCCGCGTCGCTCTCGAGCGGCGTCGTCTCGTCGACGACGAGCAAGCCCTTGAGCCCGCGCCCGAGCAGCTCGCCCGCCTCCCTAAAAACGCCGGGCCGGTAGCAGAAGAGGCCCGGGTCCTCGAGCTTGCGCTTGTAGTCGAAGCTCCCCCCGGGCGGGACCGCCGCCTGCGTCAGCGGCGCGACGCCGTCCATCGCGTTCTCGCCGCGCAGCCCCTGCCAGTGCAGGCTCATGGGCCTCTCGATCTTATTGACGAGCCGGGCGAAGAGCGTGTCACCCTGCCTGTAGCGCAGGAGCGGCCCGGGTGAGACGCCGTCGAAGCCCAGAATCTCGGTTGCGGGGGCTGGAGCAGGAAGGAGCTGCGCCTTGCCCGGCCGCGCCTCCAGGAGGCGGGCCGCCGGCTCCTCGGGGCGCGCCGGCAGCGGCAGGGCGAGGGCGCCGACGCCGGCGAGAAAGGCGCGGCGGGGGAGAGCGAGCGGCATGGCGGCGTCCGGGCTGGGATGGATCCGAGGCCGCCCTTTTAGCGCGCCCTTCCCCCCGAGGCGACCGGGGGGGGGCCGGCGGCCGGCAAATTTGTGCTGCGCCGCCTCCCGCCCCTTGCTATAGAGCCCGGCGCGGCTCTGGCTCGGAACGCCGGTCGGTCGTCTCGACGGCAAGGCCGTCGCGGGCGTGGCGGAACTGGTAGACGCGCCGGATTTAGGTTCCGGTGACGCAAGTCGTGGGGGTTCGACTCCCTCCGCCCGCACCAACCAGAGATCGTCGAGGCGACGGACGGCGTAAGCCAAGAAGGCTTCGCAGCCGCAATGTCATTGCAAGAGGCGGATGAAATGCAGGTTACCCAAACCCTTTCCGAGGGCTTGAAGCAGGAATTCAAGGTTGTTCTGCCGGCGAGCGATCTCGCGGCGAAACTCGAGTCGCAGCTCGCCGAGGTGCGCGCCAAGGCGCAGATCAAGGGTTTCCGCCCCGGCAAGGCGCCGATCGCCCATTTGAAGAAGCTCTACGGCAAGAACATCATGGGCGAGGTCCTGCAGGAGGCCGTCAACGAGGCCAATCGCAAGATCGTCGAGGACAATAAGCTCCGCGTCGCGAGCGGGCCGAAGCTCGACTTGCCCGAGGACCGCGAGACGATCGAAAAGCTCTTGGAGGCGGCGGGCGATTTCGCCTTCGTCGTGCGCTTCGAGACGCTGCCGAGCTTCGAGCTCGGCTCCTTCGACGACATTTCGCTCGAGCGCCCGGTCGCCCCCGTCTCCGATGAGGAGGTGGAGAAGGCGATGAGCCAATTTGCCGAGCGGCTGCGCGAATATGAGCCGAAGACCGCGGAAGGCGCCAAGTCCGAGAAGGGCGACAAGCTCACGATCGACTTCGAGGGCAAGCTCGACGGCGTTCCTTTCGAGGGCGGGACCGGCGGCGACGTCGATCTGGTGCTCGGCTCCGGCATGTTCATTCCGGGCTTCGAGGAGCAGCTCGATGGCGCCGCCAAGGGCGAGAAGCGCCTCGTGAAGACGCGCTTTCCGGACGATTACTCCGCGGCGAATCTCGCCGGCAAGGACGCCGAGTTCGACGTGACCGTGAAGGAGGTCGCTGGCGCCGAAATCAATGGAGATCGACGACGAGCTCGCCAAGAAATACGGCTTCGAGTCGCTCGACGCGATGCGCGCCGCCGTGCGCGCCAATATCGAGGCCGATTTCGACAAGGCCTCGCGCGACAAGCTGAAGCGCAAGCTCCTGGACGCGCTCGACAAGCGCTATTCCTTCGAGCTGCCGCAAAGCCTCGTCGAGCAGGAGTTCGAGGGCATCTGGCGCGAGGTCGAGAGCGAGCGCGCCAAGCCCACGGCGTCGAAGGAGTTCGAGGGCAAGAGCGAAGAGGATCTGCGCGCCGAATATCGCGCGATCGCCGAGCGCCGCGTGCGGCTGGGCCTCGTCCTGGCCGAGATCGGCCAGCAGGCCGGCGTGACGGTCGAGGAGAAGGACCTGACCGAGGCCGTCGTCGAGCGGGCGCGCCAGTTCCCGGGCCAGGAGAAGCAAATCTGGGACTTCTACCGCAACAACGAGCAGGCGCTCGCCTCGCTGCGCGCGCCGATCTACGAAGAGCGCGTCGTCGCGCATCTCTCGGGGCTCGTGAAGATTGCGGACAAGACGGTCACGCGCGAGGAGCTCTTCGCGGAGGAGGAGGAAGAGGCGGTGTGAGCGGAGTCAATTGGCTCCTCTCTACCTCGGACGCGAAGACCATCGACTTGATGCGACTTCCGGCTGATCGAGCCGTCGGGCGTGTCCCCTCCCCCCTTGCGGGGGAGGGTTAGGGTGGGGGGTCGCGCGATCGCCGCAAAGAATTCCGCGACCCCCGCCCCCAGCCCCTCCCCGCAAGGGGGAGGGGAGTAGACTGCGCAAGTCGCAGCGACCATCCACATGGCCTCTCACGTGTAAAGGAGCCGCCTCGTGACCGATCTCGCCTCAGCGCCTACTGACGCCCGCTCGCGCCGGGTCGTCGATCCGAGCGATCCGCGCTGGCGGCGCCTGCTTGCGCAGATCCAGAAGGACTCGCTGCAGATCGGCGACTTCACGCTCTCTTCCGGGCGCAAGAGCAGATTCATCTTCCAGCTGCGGCAGACGACGCTCCATCCCGAAGGCGCCTGTCTCTCCGCCGAGATCATCGTCGATTATATGCGCGCGCAGGGCTTGCGCTACATCGGCGGCCTCGTGCTCGGCGCCGTGCCGATCGTCGCGAGCGTCACGGCCGTGAGCCATAGCCGCGGCGCGCCGGTCTTCGCCTTCTTCGTGCGGAAAGAGGCGAAGGGCCATGGCGCGCGCGAGATCATCGACGGCTACACCGGCGAGGGTGAGGAAGTTCTTCTCGTCGACGACGTCGCGACGACCGGCGGCTCGATCCTCAAGGCTCTCGCGATCTTGAAGGAAGAAGGGTTCAAGGGCGGCGTGAAGAAGGCGCTCGTCGTCATCGACCGGGAGGAAGGCGCGGCGGAAAATCTCGCAAAGGAAGGCATCGAGCTCGTCTCGATCTTCAAGAAGAGCGATTTCGACATCGGCGCCTGAGCCTCAGTCGATCAGAATCTGAAAAGCCTCGCGGCGTTCAGCCGGCCGATCTTCTCGCGATCGTTTTCGGCGATCGACGCCGCGTCGAACCAAGTCGCCGCGTCGCTGATTTCCTCGAAGGGATAGTCGGTCGAGAACAGGACGCGATCCGACCCGATCTCCAGAATGGCGTTCAGCAAGGCCTGGGTCCGAAACGAGCCCGAGGTCGTGATGTAGAAATTCTGACGAAAATATTCCTGGAACGTCTTCTTGATCTCGATGCCGCGCGGCGCGGTCGCCACCCGATGATCCACCCGCCAGATCAGAAAGGGAAGACCTTCCCCATGATGACCGAGGATGATCTGCAGTTCGGGATGCCGGTCGAAAAGACCGCTCCCCATCAATCTCAAAGCATGCGTCGCGGTCTCGACGCCGAAGGCCCAGGCTGAGCCGAGGAGCCAGGGGTGGCCCTCATAGATGCGAGACCGCGACGCTAAAGGATCGCGCGGATGCAGGTAAAAGGGGCGGTCGAGCTTTACGAACTCAGCCCAAAACCCCTGGTAGCGGGCGTCATCGAGATAGACGGCCGTCTCTTCGTCTCCCACCTGCGAGAACCCATTGACGAGCGCGCCGACAAATCCGAGGTCAGTGATGCAGCGCCTCGCCTCGAGGATCGCGGCCTCGGGGTCTTGCATCGGCAAGGCCGCGAAACTGCGGAATCGGTCGGATCGTCGCGAGACGTGTTCCGCGAGCAGATCATTCGCGCGTTTCGCGGTATCGATCGCCTTGGGCGCATCGCTGATCGCTTGAATGGCCGGCGCATTCAACGAAACGATCATCATCTCCATGTCATGTTGATCCATGAGCCTCAGGCGGAGCTCGTCGACATCGAGAAGGCGTTTCTTCATCTCGCTCCATTTTCCCTCCACAAAATATTCTTGCGAGTCGCCAAGCGTGTCGGGATGCGAGAAATGCTCTTCGAGACCAATCTTTGCTTTCATGCTTCCACTCCAAATCCATGAGCGCCAGTCACTCGACGCGGCGCATGAACGCCTGTCCCCGGCACTCGACACGTCAGGGAGGCTGGTCTTGGGATCGTCGCGCAAAGGCTCGCGCAATTCAAGGCGAATGAGGCGTCGCTGTCTACTCCTTGTCGGGTTCGATTGCCTTTAGCGCTCTCTTAGAGCGAATTCCGCAAAAGTTGACAGACTTTTGCGATAAGAACTCGCTCCAGTATTTTAAGCGGGCGCGATTTCTTGTCGCTCGAACGATTCCGTTCGAGCGGAAGGCGCGCTAGGGTTAGTCTCGACCCCATAAGGATGCGGAGAGAAGCATGTCCAACATTCTCTTCAAGAATGCGCAA
The DNA here is from genome assembly GCA_963829075.1 of uncultured Alphaproteobacteria bacterium. GTDB lineage: Bacteria > Pseudomonadota > Alphaproteobacteria > Rhizobiales > Beijerinckiaceae > Methylocystis. The sequence goes on from CAWHHH010000027.1 coordinate 15,477, forward strand.
GTCGTGTTCGAAGGCCGCGATGCGCTGGAGCCGTCAGTCAATATTCTCGTGAAGGACGATCGCATCGCGGTGGTGACCAAGGAGCCGATCGAAACCGCGGACGCGACAGTGATCGACGTCGGCGGCAGGACGCTGATGCCCGGACTCATTGACGCGCACGCCCACATCACCGGCCTGTCGCTCAGTCCCAAGAACCATGCCTGCCCTGCTGCAGATCTCGCCTTCGCGGCGGCGACCTATTTGCGCAACAGCCTGATGGCGGGGTTCACGACGATCAGAGAAGCGGGAGGCGCCGATTTCGCGATCGCCCGTCTGTTGAAGACCGGCGCGATCATCGGTCCGCGCCTGTTCTATTCCGGCAAGGCGCTGACCCAGACCGGCGGCGGCGCAGACTTTCGCACGCCGATCGAATCGACCGATCCCTGCGGTCACGTCAGCCCCTTTTCCGTCATGTCGGTCATCGTGGACGGCGTCGACAAGGTGCGCGAGGCGGCGCGTGAGGAGCTGCGCAAAGGCGCCAGTCAGCTCAAGGTGTTCGTGTCGGGCGGGGTGGTTTTCCCTGCCGAGGGCCATCCGACGCGCTACGAGTTCTCCGAAGCGGAGCTCGCCGCAGCGGTGGAAGAAGCGGCCGCGCGGAGCACCTATGTCATGGCGCATGTCTATTCGGACGAAGGGGTAAGGCGATGCCTGAAGGCCGGCGTGCGCTCGATCGAGCACGCCAATTTTGCCAGCGAGGAGGCGGTGGCCATGATCGCGCAATCCGGCGCCTTTCTCGACATGACCTTCATCTCGCTCGTGCAGCGCATCGAAAGCGCCGAGGAGAATCATCTTTTGGAGGAGATTGTCGAGAATATCCAGCGAACGGTCGAGAGGGGCAAACAAGTCTATAAATGGGCTAGACAGTATAATGTGCCGATCGCCTTTGGGACCGATCTCTGGGGCCCCGAAGCCCAAAAGTCGCAGCTCAGGGAATTTGAAATTCGCCAAGTGCTCGACACCGCTCCCAATGTGATCCACTCGGCGACGGCAATCAATGCGGAGCTTCTCATGCAGAAGGGTCAATTGGGAACGATCTCGCCAGGCGCCTATGCTGACATTCTCGTCGTTGAAGGCGATCCACTCGCCGATCTGGGCGTCATGCTTCACCCGGAAAACAACCTGAAGCTCATCATGAAGGGCGGCTCAATTTTCAAAAACGAGCTGGCTTGAAAGACGCAGGGACCGCGACAATTCGCGGCGCACAGCTCATAAATAGAGGCCTGAACTAAAATTCGCAGCGCTGAGCAGCGTCGCGGGACTGATCTCGATGATCCCGCTGCCGGCGATGGGCGTCGTTTGAAACAGCGACGCCGTGGTCAATGTCGTGGTCGATGAGCTGCTCGTCGTCGCGCCCGGCGTGTTGTTGTTGGCGTCATACTCGGCGCAGAAGCGCTCGATGAAACTCTGCAGTTTCGTCGGATTTTGAAAGTCCGTGAGCTTGAGCTTCGAGGTGAGCATCTGCGCCTGGGTGTCGATGGGCTCCAGGCCCGTCATGGACGAGACGCCCAGCGCCGTCTGCACGACCGTGAGCAGATTTTTGTCGGCAAGAATTTGGTAGACGCTCGTCACGCTCGGCGCGTTCGCCTGGAAATAGAGCGCGAGCTGCACGCCGGGGTCCTGCTGCCCTTGTGAGGTTTCGAGGGAGTTCTCGATATATTTGTTGACGACCTGGTTGACGAGGCTCGACGACGACGTGGTCGCAGATCCATTGTCTGCAAAATCGAAGGCCTTGGCGAAGGCGTGAATGTTCGAATTGTCGAGCGTGTTCGCCAGCGCCCTACTGCTCGTGACGCCCTGCTGCAGAACTTTCTCCATAAGGCCTTTGGCGTAGGTCATGTCGCTCAAGCCGAAGGCGGTCATCGCGTAATCGAAGAGCCGCGGATTGTCGACGAGTTGCTTGGCCGAGGTGACGCTGCCGATGTTGTTTTCAAAATATTGCGTGGCCGTCCGAACCGCCGCGGTCTTCGCGGTCATCGTCTGCCATTGGCTGAGATTGTTCGCGACCGTCAAATAGGCGGAAAGCGTCGTGGTCACTGGCTGTTTCCCTCCATGACCAGCGCGAGGCGCCGGTCGCGTGAGCGGGACAAACTCACGATCGACGCTGATCGCAAAGAATTAACGCGCCTTTAAACCAAAGAGCGACGGCCACGCCAAGGCCTCGTCGGTCAGCCTATGGCGCAAGGCGCCGCCGGGGCCGTTTTGCCGCGGCGGCCCTGCTTTTCTCCCGATATATACGTAGATCTACGTACGCTCGTTTGACTCCGGCTTTCGGGACAACTAGCTTCACATCTCACGGCGGCATCAAAGGGCTTAGTAGGCGCGCATCAGAGGGCCCAGTGTTCGACCACGAAGAGCGTCAACTCGCCGCGCGCATCATCGAACGCGCCGCCGAAGGCATGGACGGCGATCAGTTGATCGCCGCGGTCAAAGAAGAGTTTCCAAACACGCCCCTGCGCTCGATTGCGCACGCCGCTTTTATCGCGGTCACGCGGCCCAGCGTCAGCCACGAGGCGCTTTCGTCAATCTACGATATGGCGATCGGCGCCCGAAGGCCGCGCCTCAACGAAACGATGGACACGTGAACCGCCGCGCGCGTTTCGCTCGAACACAGCACGCTAGCTCGGCGTTGCTTGCAGATCGGCTGAGCCTTGCGTCCACATCTGGTCGATCTCGTCTTGCGAGAGCAGACGGTTCCATAGGGCGAGATGGGCGATCGCGCCGTTGAACCCGGTCTCTGCGGTTCCGCCGACGCTCAAGGGCCCCTCGCCCGCCTGCGGATGCACCTGAAATTCGGGATTTTCGTATTTGTCGCCCCAGCTGCGCTGCGACTCGACGTCCTGCTTCCACAAGATGCAGCCCGTGGTCTGATCGTCGGTCGAAATCCACGGCTCCGCCTCGCCGACGAGAAACAGCCAGTTTCCCACAGTGACAGGCGTCGCATCGGTGGAGACGCCGAACTGCATGTAGGAGCCGGCGCCCTTGTTGGTCGGGTTGGCCGCCGTGGCGGCCAAGTTGAACATGTAAAAGGACAACCGGGAAGGGCGACTCGTGTTTTGATTGTAGAACCGCATCGCCCACTCCGTGTCGAGGACGGGCGTCACCGCCTTTTCGAGGAAATGCACATATTGGTCCCCGGATCCGGCCGTGTTCGTGTTGTTGAGCGCGAGCGGGCAAATCCAGACGGCGACGGTGAGCGCGTTGGCGAAGCACTGAGAATATTGCGGGACGCTGAGGATCGTGAGCCGGCTGCCGAGCGCGCCGTCGAAGAGAGGCGCGGCGCTCGCGCCGAAAGGGACCGCCGCGAGCGTGACCCCGGTCCCGGTCGTGGGAAGCATAGCGTTTTTGAGGCCCATGGCGTCGAGGCAGGCGCGCGAGCCCGGCGCGTCGTTGAGCGGCCAGTAGCTCGTGGGGTTCAGAGCGAGGATCGTGGATTTAAGGGACATCGGGCGGCTCTATGGGCTGGGTTCAATGGGGCTTTGGTTCAAGAACGCGTTGCGGGGCGCAGGCTGATCTGGGTTAGAGTTCCCATTAACGTCTAGCTAGCAACGCGCCGCGCCATTGACAGCCGCGTCCGCATCCTCTTAATCGCGCTTGTGGTTATTTGAGCCGGCCGGCTTGCCGCCACGTAAAACAAGGCGCTAAAAGGCCGGGTCTCCTCGGAAGCCCCGGCCGCGCCACACGTTCCGAGGAGCGACCATGTCCGACCTTCCCCGCCGCCCCATGAAGCCCGCGACCGCCCTCGTCCACGGCGGGTCGCTGCGCTCCTCCTTCGGCGAGCTTTCGGAAGCGCTCTACCTCACGCAGAGCTTCGCCTATCCTTCCGCCGAGGCCGCCGAGGCGCGCTTCAAAGGCGAGGATCCGGGCTTCGTCTATTCGCGCTTCTCCAATCCGACCGTGTCCATGTTCGAGAAGCGCATGTGCCTGCTCGAGGGCGCGGAAGCCGCGCGCGCCACGGCCTCCGGCATGGCCGCGGTCACCGCCTCCCTGCTCTCGCAGGTCAAGGCCGGCGATCACGTCGTCTCGGCGCGCGCGCTCTTCGGCTCCTGTCTCTATATCGTCGAGGAGTTGTTGCCGCGCTTCGGCGTCGAGACGACGCTCGTCGACGGCGCCGATCTCGCGCAATGGAAAAAGGCGGTCCGCAAGGAGACCAAAACCTTCTTTCTCGAGACCCCGACCAATCCGGGTCTCGAGGTCTATGATCTCAAGGGAATCGCCGATCTCGCGCATGAGGCGGGCGCGAAGCTCGTCGTCGACAATGTCTTCGCGACGCCGCTCTTACAAAAGCCCTTCGATTTCGGGGCCGACATCGTCGTCTATTCGGCGACGAAGCACATCGACGGCCAGGGGCGCTGTCTTGGCGGCGTCATTCTCGCCTCGCAGGCGCTGATCGACGAGACGCTGCATAATTTCCTGCGACAGACGGGTCCGGCGCTCTCTCCCTTCAACGCCTGGGTGCTGCTGAAGGGTCTCGAGACGCTCCCCTTGCGCGTCGCGCGCCAGGCGGAGAGCGCCGCGCGCATCGCCGATTTCCTCGCCGCGCAAAAAGGCGTTTCGCGCGCGCTCTATCCGTTTCGCGACGACCATCCGCAGGCGGCGCTCGCGAAACGTCAGATGCTGGGAGGCGGCACGCTGGTCTGCTTCGAGATGCGGGGCGGCAAGGAGGCGGCCTTCAGGCTCGCCAATGCGCTGGAGATCATCAAAATTTCCAATAACTTGGGCGACGCCAAGAGCCTCCTCACCCATCCCGCGACGACGACGCATCAGCGCCTGACCCCGGAGGCGCGCGCCAAGCTCGGCATTTCCGATGGGATGCTGCGTCTCTCGGTCGGGCTCGAGGACCTCGACGACCTGATCGCCGATCTCGAAGCTGGCCTGAGCGCGGCGGGCGCCGCCTAGCGCGCTTTCCGCTCGAACGGCGCGTTCGAGCGATAAGAAATCGCGCCAGATTCAAAGGGTGGAGCGAATTCTGATCGCAAAAGTCTGCCAACTTTTGCGTCAATTCGCTAAGGCTGGAAGAACGGTCGCCGGCATGGCGCGGTCCGCCTCCGTCCCGGGCTGGAACGGGCGCCATGCCGACTTTACCGGTTTCGCGATCCGTTTCGACGGCGCAGCAGCTTCGCGGGAGGATCGTGCGAAGCGCGGCTGCCGCCGACGGGGGAGGAGCGATCCGGCATTCTGGTGAGCTCACGCGCCGCGAGGCGCGTCAGCTTCGATCCGCGCGAAACGCGCGCGGCGCTCGAGGTCGATCGGGCGCAGGGTCGGCCCGCGCTTCTCGACGCGCCCCGCAGCGCCGGGCGCTCGCGCATCCCTGACGGCCGCGGCTGCCGGCTTGCCCGGAGTGTCCGGGCGAAGCCTTGCGACCGCAAAGGCCGCCGCTCGTTCCAAAACTGTAGACATTGACGTTCTCCTGTTCGGATTCGCTTCAAAGCGCGGCGATCGCCGCGCCAAAACGCGCGCGCTCCCCGTCACCGACAGGACGCTCGCGCGGCGAGGGGTCAGGAGAAGTGGGGAGGCCCTCGAGGCTGATGGGTCGCCGCGAGGCGAGCTGGCGGCGCGGACCGGTCGGCAGGCCCGAAGGGCGCGGCGCGGTCGAAAAAGGTCAGCGGGGCCGGCTGCGGGGCTCGCTCCAGGAGGGCGACGGAGCCATCGCCGGAGATCTGGCAGAGCGGACAACCGGCCGCGCGGTGCTGGGCCTTGCCGGGCGTCTGCCCCTGGCCGAGCGCGCCGTCCGCGGCGACCTTGAGGCAGTCCTGGAACGCGGTCTGCTGCGAACCGTGGCGGGAGGCGTCGGCGACGGCCGCGGCCGCCGGCAGGAGGACTTTCAGCCCCAGCGCCATCGCGAACAGCACAGTCGCGATCGCGTTGCGTCGCATCCCGCTCGATTCCGTCCCACGTGAGAGCGGCCGCAACCAACCCGATACTACTCGCTTCGAGGCGGGGAGCAAGTCGTAATGTTTTTCAAATGCCGGGCGCTCCGGGCGAACGCCATCGTCCGATTTGGCCAAGGCGCGCCGCCCCGCCTCGAGCGCCCGTTCCGAGCGCCTCTCGCGCTCGCCTTGTCGCGCCGAAATGAACGTGTTAGGCGGGGCCCAGCAAAAACGCGAAATCTTCGACGGGAGTTGATGGAAATGGCGGACGGCAACGGCAATGACAACACGGCGCAGCCGGGCTCCGGCGCGCCGGCGCTGAACGCCCTGGGTCAATATCTGAAGGACTTGTCCTTCGAGAACCCCAATGCGCCGCGCTCGCTCGCCCCGCCGGACAAGCCGCCGAACATTCAGGTTCAGGTCAATGTCGACGCCAAGCAGCTCGCGCCGACCGATTTCGAGGTCTCGCTCAAGCTCGACGCGAAGGCGGGCGAGGGCGCGGACGTGCTCTTCAAGCTCGATCTCGAATATGCGGGGGTCTTCCGCCTGACCAACATCCCGCAGGAACAGGTGCATCCGATCGTAATGATCGAATGCCCGCGCCTGCTCTTCCCCTACGTGCGTCAGATCGTCTCGGATGCGACGCGCGACGGGGGCTTCCCCGCGCTGTTCCTCGATCCGATCGACTTTGTCGGCCTCTATCAGCAGAAGGCGGCGGAAGCCGCCAAGGCCCAAGGGGCGAGCGTTCCGAGCTGAGAACGGCTCCCTGAGGGCAGCTTCGACGTTTTGAAAAGGCGCGGCTTTGACCGCGCCTTTGCTTATGTTACGAAAATTCGTCCGGCGGCGCTTGCATTTGCGGCCCTGCGCGCGCGTTCCGTCCAATGACGATCATGAGGGAAGGGAAACCCCGTCGATGAGCGAAAGACGCTCGAGCTTCGGCTATGAAGATCTGCTTGCTTGCGGCCGCGAGGAGCTGTTTGGTCCCGGCAATGCGCAACTGCCGCTGCCGCCGATGCTGATGTTCGACCGCATCCCCGAGATTTTCGAGGAAGGCGGCGAGCACGGTAAGGGCTATATGCGCGCCGAATTCGACATCAAGCCGAGCCTCTGGTTCTTCGACTGCCACTTCAAGGGCAATCCGATCATGCCGGGATGCCTCGGCCTCGACGCCCTGTGGCAGATGGTCGGCTTCTATCTCGCCTGGCTCGATCTGCCGGGCCGCGGCATGGCGCTCGGTGTCGGCGAGGTGAAATTCACCGGCATGGTGCGTCCGACCGTGAAGCTCGTCACCTATGGGATCGACTTCAAACGCGTGATGAAGGGCAAGCTCATGCTCGGCATCGCGGACGGCTGGATGGCCGCCGACGGCAAGCGTATTTACGACGCCAAGGATCTGCGCGTCTGCCTCGCGAAGGAATGAAGCGCCAGAAGCGCATAGCGAATAGCGAGTAGCGAGTAGCGAATAGAGAAGCATGGAGTCTTCTATTCGCTACTCGCTACTCGCTCCCAAGAAACGGGCCTAAGGCCTCGGGGAGGAACATCATGAGACGAGTCGTCGTCACCGGAATGGGCATCGTGTCGTCGATCGGCGACAATGCCGAGGAAGTCAAAGAGTCGCTCTTTCAAGCCAAGCCCGGCATCGTGCGCGCCGAGAAATACGCCGAGCTGGGGTTCCGCTCGCAGGTGCATGGCATGCCGAAACTCGACGCCATGAAGGTCGTCGACCGCAGAGCCGCGCGCTTTCACGCCGCCGGCACCGCATGGAATCATGTGGCGATGGATCAGGCGATCGCCGACGCGGGTCTCTCGCTCGACGAGATTTCCGATCCGCGCATCGGCATCGTGATGGGCTCAGGCGGCCCGTCCGCTCGGGTCATTGCGGAATCGGCGGACATCACCCGCGACAAGGGCCCGAAGCGCGTCGGCCCCTTCGCCGTGCCGAAGACCATGGCCTCGACGGCCTCGGCGACGCTCGCCGTCTGGTTCAAGATCAAGGGCGTCAACTACTCGATCTCCTCGGCCTGCGCGACCTCCAATCATTGCATCGGCAACGCCTTCGAGCTCATTCAATGGGGCAAGCAGGACATGATCTTCGCCGGAGGCTGCGAGGAGCTCGAATGGGAGCTTTCCGTGCTGTTCGACGCGATGGGCGCGATGTCCTCCTCCTATAACGATACGCCCGAGACCGCCTCGCGCGCCTATGACAAGAACCGGGACGGCTTCGTCATCGCCGGCGGCGCGGGCGTGCTCGTGCTCGAGGAATATGAGCGCGCCAAGGCGCGCGGCGCGAAGATCTACGCCGAGATCGTCGGCTATGGCGCGACGTCGGACGGTTTCGACATGGTCGCGCCGTCGGGCGAAGGCGCCGTGCGCTGCATGCAGCAGGCGCTCCAGAACGTGAAGGTGCCGATCGACTACATCAACCCGCACGCGACCTCGACGCCCGTGGGCGACGTGAAGGAGATCGAAGCGATCCGCGAAATCTTCGGCAATGAGGACAAATGCCCGCCGCTTTCGGCGACGAAGTCCTTGACCGGCCATTCGCTCGGCGCGACCGGCGTGCAGGAGGCGATCTATTCGCTGCTGATGATGAAGCACGGCTTCATCTGCAAGAGCGCGAACATCGAGGAATTGGACCCCGATTTCACCGACATGCCGATCCTGCGCCAGCGGCGCGACAATGTGAACTTGCGCGCGGTGCTGTCCAACTCATTCGGTTTCGGCGGCACCAATGCGACATTGGTGTTCAAGCACCCGGACGCGTGATGCAGATTCCCTCTCCCCGCTTGCGGGGAGAGGGTTAGGGTGAGGGGCTCGGGTGCTTGCCCGCACCTTCCCGCGCCTCTTCGACTTTCTGGTCCGAGCGACCGTTCGCTGATTACGCCAGGCCCCTCACCCCTGCCCTCTCCCCGCAAGCGGGCAGAGGGAGAGATTTCGACTTTGTGAAGGAAAGAAGCTAGATGACGGCCGCTACAGCTCTGATGCAAGGCAAGCGGGGCCTGATCATGGGCGTCGCCAACGATCACTCGATCGCCTACGGGATCGCGCGCGTGCTCGCCCGGCACGGGGCCGAGCTCGCCTTCACCTACCAGGGCGAGATGCTCTTGAAGCGGGTCGCGCCGCTCGCCAAGGAGCTCGGCTCCGACCTCGTCCTTCCCTGCGACGTCGAGGACATATCGACTGTCGACGCCGTTTTCGCGCGTCTGCAAAAGGAGTGGGGCGGCCTGGATTTCCTCGTCCATTCGATCGCCTATTCCGACAAGAACGAGCTCAAGGGCCTCTATGCCGACACCTCGCGCGAGAATTTCATCCGCACGATGGTGATCTCCTGCTTTTCCTTCACGGAAGCGGCGAAGCGCGCCGCGGCGATGATGCAGAGCGGCGGGACGATGCTCACCGTGAGCTTCGCCGGCGGCACGCATGTGATGCCGAATTACAATGTGATGGGCGTCGCCAAGGGCGCGCTCGATTCGTCGGTGCGCTATCTCGCCGCGGACTTCGGCGGCCGCGGCATTCGCGTCAATGCGATCTCGCCCGGCCCGGTGCGCACGATGGCCGGTGCCGGGATCGGCGGCGCGCGCGCGATGGGCGCTTTCCAGAAGGCGCACTGCCCGCTGCGGCGCATGATCACATTGGACGAGATCGGCGGCTCGGCGCTCTACTTCCTCTCCGAACTCTCCGGCGGCGTGACCGGCGAGGTCCATCTCATCGACGCCGGCTACAACATCATGCTGCAGCCGCGCCCGGAGGATTTAGAGGGCGTCGGGGATTGGGACGCCCTTCCGCCGAAACCGAAGTTATGAGATGCTCATCGTCGCAGGAGGCGTCGATGGAAACGGTCACTCTCTCTGACGCGCAGGCTCATCTCGCCGAGCTCGTGGATCGCGCCGCGGCGGGCGATGACGTCTGCATCACGCGGCAAGGCAAGCCTGTTGCCCGGATCGTCTCGGTCGCGTCGGATCGCAAGGCGATTGATGTCGCCGCTCTCCGGGAAATGATCCTCGCGATGCCGATGCCGACGAATTCCGCGGACGACTCCCTGCGGCGAATGCGCGACGAGGAACGTTATTGATATTTTACCTGGACACCTCTCTCCTCGTTGCGGCATTGACCAGGGAGGCGAAGAGCGAAGAGGCGCTGGATTGGCTGGGACGTCAGGCCGCGGGATCCCTTTTTGTCAGCGATTGGGTGACGACAGAGTTCTCTTCTGCGCTGTCGCTTAAGCTAAGAAGCAACGAGCTCAACCTCGAGCATCGCGCGTCGGCGCAAACGACCTTCGGGCGTCTTTGCGCTGAAAGTCTGACCGTTTTACCCCTGAAAAGGGAGCAGTTTCGCGCGGCGGCCCATTTCGTGGGGCAGCATGCGCTCGTCCTTCGGGCCGGCGACGCCCTTCACCTCGCTGTTTGCGCCGATGTGGGCGCGACATTGGCGACATTGGATCGCCGGCTGGCCGAGGCGGGGCCCAGGGTCGGCGTAAGCACTCTTTTGCTGTGACATCGCGAACGCAAAACTGAAAATGTCCCGTCACTTTCCGGTTTAGACCGAGAACGGCGGCGGGGAGTGACGGACGAATCCATCCGTCAGCGCGCCAAGTCCCTCTCCATCTCCAGCTCCGCCCGCAGGCTGTCGATGTCGCGGTAGATCGACGCGACCGCGAGCGTCTTTCCTGCGCGCTTGTAGCGCAGCACGCAGTCGCGACCGGCGATGTCGCCGTCAATCTCGATGCTGTCCCAGCCCTCCGCGTGACCGACATAATTGATCGGCACGTCGTAATGCTGGCTCCAGAAGAAGGGGACCGCCTCGAACGGCTCGCGCGCGCCGAGCATGTTGCGCGCGGCGGTCGCGCCCTGACGTTCTGCGACGACCCAGTGCTCGACTCGGATCTTCTCGCCGCTGTGCGGATCGGGCCAGCGCGCGATGTCGCCCGCCGCAAAAATCCCCGGCGCGCTGGTTTCGAGAAAAGCGTCGACGATGACGCCGCGATCGACGGCGAGCCCGGATTTTTCGGCCAATGTGACGCGCGGCCGCACGCCGACGCCTGCGACGACGAGACCGGCCTGTAGCGAGAGCCCGCTCTTCAAAGCGACCTTGTCGGCGTCGATCGCGGTCGCGACTTCCTCTAGATGAAAGACGACGCCATGCTCCTCATGCAACGCGCGCACAAAGGCGCCCATCTCCTCGCCCAGCACGCGCGCCATCGGAACTTTTTCCGGCGCGACGACATGGACTTCGATCTCTCGCGCGCGCAGCGACGCCGCGACCTCGAGGCCGATGAAGCTCGCGCCGAGCACGACGGCGCGCTTCGCCGTCTTGGCGCGCTCGATGATCGCACGGCAGTCGTCGAGCGAGCGCAGCACGCTGACATGCGGGAGATCGGCGCCGGGGATCGGTAGCCGCACCGGCTCCGCACCGGTAGCGAGCAATAAGCGATCATAGGAAAGCTTGCCGCCGTCAGAAAGCGCAACCCCGCGGGTCGAGGGATCGATCGCGCTCACTGTGGCGCCGAGCCGCAGGTCGACGCCGTTTTCGGCGTAATAGCCTTCGGGCCGCAGCGGCAGCCAGTCTTCCGGCGCATTGCCGGCGAGATAATCCTTGGAGAGGTTGGGCCGGTCGAGCGGCGGCGCCTTTTCGGCGCCGATCATCGTGAGCGCGCCGTCAAAGCCCGCGCGTTTCAGCTCGAAAGCGGCCGAGAAGCCCGCTGCGCCGCCGCCGACGATCACGATGCGCGCGATCTTGCCCTTGGGAGCCTTGACGCGGGGGCTCGCCTCACGCTTGGAGCGCACGAAGATCGTGTCGCCCTGCCGCTCGACCGACCAGCAGGAGAGCCCGTCGAAAGCCGGCGCGCGCAGCGCCTCGCCCGTCGAAAGATCGAAAGCGGCGTGGTGCCAGGGGCAGCGAATTTCTCCGGCCGCAGCGACCCCGTCGACGAGCGGCCCATGATAATGCGTGCAATGCGCCCCGACGGCGAAGATCTTTTCGCCGTCCAGCACGAGCAGCACTTCCGCTTCGCCGACGCGGCCGACGAGCTTGCCGGCGCGCGCGAGCTCGGCATGGGCGACGCCCTGCGCAAAATCGGGGAGTTCTTTGCTTGGAGCGTCGTTCATCTCAATCCCCCTCGGCTCCCCGCTCCCCCGCACAGCGAAGGAGAAGACCGCATCTCGAGCCACAGATAGATCGCGTCGGGCCACGATCCACGTCCCCGCGCGCGAACGACCGGGTCACGGCTGCACGCAGTCGCCCGCCAGGGCTCTGAGGCGCAGGGCGCGCTCTTTCGGCTCGCTCGGCAGATCGCTCCCATGCGAGCGCGCTTCGACGCAGAGGCAGGCGGCATGGCAGAACTCGGGCGCCCCGCCGTCCGCCTCGCAACGGGTCTCGCAAGCGGCGACGAAGTTTTTGGCGAATTGATCCTCGCTCGGCGCCGAGAGCCGCGCGAGCGCGAGAAAAAGGCCGAAGAGCAGCGGCTGATGCAGCAGGTAGATCGCCAGACTGTGGCGGCCGAGCCAGCCGAAGGCGCCCGCGATCCGCACGCCCCATTCCCGTGGAGCGGGGGCGGCCCCCAGCGCATGCAAAGCGCCCGGAAACCTAGCGAAGGCCACTCCGGCGAGCAAGGCGCCCGACCAGGGCAAAAGCGGCCGATAATCGTTGGTCGCCGGCTCGATCGTCGAGAGGCCGATCCAGCTCAGCCAGGGGGCGTCGAAGACGGGCGCCGCAAGAAAGCGCGGCGCGAGAAAGGCGGCGGCTGCGGCGGCCAGGGCGGCCGGCCAGGGAAGAAAGAGAAAGGGCGCGGCAAGGAGGCTCGCCGCCGCGATGCAATGCAATATGCCAAAAAACACGAAGGACTGCGGAAAAACGAGATAGGTGCCGAGCGAGACGAGCGCGGCGGCGGCGGCGAGGCGCGCGAGGCGCCGCCAGAACGGGCCAAAGCTCGGATTGCGCTCATGGGCGAGGACGAGGCTCACGCCGGCGATGAAGAGAAAGGAAAGCGCGATCGCGTGGCCGGAGTTCTTGAACCACACAGAATACGGGAAAAACGGATCGATATAGTCGAAATTGCCGAGGTCCCAGACGAGGTGATAGCCGACCATCGCGACGACGGCGAAGCCGCGCGCCGCGTCGAGCAGGACGACCCGTCCCCGCGCCGGCGCAGTCATCTCATGCCGAGCGCGGCGGCCTGAAACTTGCCGAACACCATGTCGGGCGCCGAGAGATTATGGCGCGACGGCAGATGCCGGCCGACCCAAAATTCGGTCGCGCTCGCTCCCGGGAAGCCGATCACCTCGGCCTCCTGCCAGCCCGCGCCGCGCTTGGTGCGCCAGGCGACGCGCGCCGCGTCGTTCATCGTCTGCATCGTAAACATCGAGCGCAGCGAGGCGAAAGGCAGCCCGTCCGGCATCTCGCCGCTGTAGGAGACATCGAGCACGAGGCGCTCCTGGTCGACCTTGTCGAGCCTGATCCGCGCCTCGCCGCCGCGCTTGAATTTCAGCATAAAGCTGCGCGTTGCCGGCTCGAAGGCGACCTCCTCGAAATCGCAAATCGGGCGCTGCTGCGTCTCGACGGGGCCGATCAGGAAGGATGAGCCATAAGCGGTCCAGCGCATTTCCTCGAAGGGTAGAGGGCGCGCGCGCCAGTAGCCGTCGGGCGGATAGAAGACCATGATTTCTTCAGCGCGCTGGCGATAGTTCATCCACAGCTGCACGAGGTGAAAGCCGGGCTCCACGCGATCGCCGACGCGCACCGGCACGGTGGCGGGCCGCCAAAACGCATGGCTCGGGAGCCTATAGCCCACAAGCCAGAGGTCCGGCGTCTCCCAGAAGGTGACGCGTTGCGTATGCTCGGCGAACCCGGAGTAGTCATGGGAGAAATCGCAGCTCGACCAGTCGGGCGCGTAACGGTCGCTCCCGATCATGTTGATGTAAGAGGGATGCACGGCCTGCACCTGCATGCGCCGCAGGCGCGTCGCATAGAAGTCGAGCTCGATGTTGTCCTTTTCGGCGCAAAGCTCCGGCGTCGAATTATTCTCGACGCGCACCTGCAGCTCCTCTTCCGGCTGCGGTTGCGCCAACGCGCGCGGCGCGGCGAGAGCGAGGCTCGCGCCGCCGAGAAGAAAGCGGCGGCGATCGGTCGAAGTCATGGCGGGGTGGGCCCTTTCTGTGGAGGCCCCTGCTCTAGCGCAAAGGACGCCCTGCGCGCCAGAGGCAGGATCAGGCCTCCCCGCGACCGCCTCTCCTGCCGCCCGCGGCGGGCTTGAGCCTTGGAATTGGGCTATCCCCTCGGCGGCGCTCATGACGCCGGCGGCGCGCCCCGAGGTCGCGTTGACAGCGCGGGCCTAATGCTATCAATGCTGCCGCTTAATCCCGCACCGAGAAGGAGATCCTCATGGCCGTGAGAGTGGCGATCAACGGATTTGGCCGCATTGGACGCAACGTGCTGCGCTACATCGTGGAATCCGGCCGCGCCGATCTCGAGGTCGTCGCGATCAACGATCTCGGCCCGGTCGAAACCAACGCCCATCTGCTGCGCTACGACTCCGTTCATGGCCGCTTTCCGCATAAGGTCACCGTCTCGGGCGACACGCTCGATGCCGGCCGCGGCCCGATCAAGGTCACGGCGATCAAGAATCCGGCGGAGCTTCCCTACAAGGCGCTCGACGTCGACATCGCCCTTGAATGCACGGGCCTCTTCACCGCGCGCGACAAGGCGAAGCTTCTCCTCGACGCGGGCGCAAAGCGCGTGCTGGTCTCGGCGCCCGCCGACGGCGCCGATTTGACCGTCGTCTATGGCGTCAACCATCAGAAGATCACGAAGTATCATCTCGTGATCTCCAACGCCTCCTGCACGACGAACTGCCTCGCGCCGGTCGCCAAGGTGCTGCACGAGGCGATCGGCATCGACAAGGGGATCATGACGACGATCCACTCCTACACGGGCGACCAGCCGACGCTCGACACGATGCACAAGGATCTCTACCGCGCGCGCGCCGCTTCGCTCTCGATGATCCCGACCTCGACGGGCGCCGCCAAGGCCGTGGGCCTCGTGCTGCCGGAGCTGAACGGCCGTCTCGACGGCTACGCGGTGCGCGTGCCGACGCCGAACGTCTCGCTCGTCGATCTGAAGTTCGTGGCGAAGCGCGCGACCACCAAGGACGAGATCAATGCGGCGATCAAGGCCGCGGCGGACGGTCCGCTGCAGGGCGTGCTCGAATATACGAACGACAAGCTCGTCTCCAGCGACTTCAACCATTGCCCGGCTTCCTCGACCTTCCACATGGACCAGACCAAGGTCATCGACGGGACGCTCGTCTCGGTGCTGAGCTGGTACGACAATGAATGGGGCTTCTCGGCGCGCATGACGGACGTCGCCGCGGCGATCGGCGAACTGATTTAAGGCGCGACATGACCTCCTTCAAAACGCTCGATCAAGCCGATCTCAAGGGCAAGCGCGTTCTCCTGCGCGTCGATCTCAACGTGCCAATGGAGAAGGGCCGCATCTCCGACGCGACGCGCATCGACCGCGTGCTGCCGACGATCAAGGAGATCGCCGACAAGGGCGGCAAGGTCGTTCTGCTCGCCCATTTCGGCCGGCCGAAAGGCGCGAGGAGCGACGAGGATTCGCTGAAGCCGGTGGCGAGTGCGCTCGCCGAGCATCTGCATCGCCCCGTCGCTTTCGCCGACGACTGCGTCGGCGCGCCCGCGCAAGCGGCGATCGCCGCGCTGAAGGACGGCGACGTGCTGCTGCTCGAGAACACGCGCTTCCACAAGGGCGAGGAGAAGAACGATCCCGCCTTCGTCGCGGAGCTCGCGAAGCTCGGCGATCTTTATGTGAACGACGCCTTTTCGGCGGCGCATCGCGCCCATGCCTCGACCGAGGGGCTCGCCCACAAGCTCCCGGCCTATGCCGGCCGCGCGATGCAGGCGGAGCTCGAGGCGCTCGCCCAAGCGCTGGGCTCGCCACAGCGCCCCGTCATGGCGATCGTCGGCGGCGCGAAGATTTCGACGAAGCTCGATCTCCTCGGCAATCTCGTCTCGAAGGTCGACTATCTCGCGATCGGCGGCGGCATGGCCAATACTTTTCTCGCCGCGCAAGGCAAGGCGGTCGGCAAGTCGCTCTGCGAGACGGCGCTACTCGACACGGCGCGCGAGATCATGAGCAAGGCGAAGGCCGCCGGCTGTCAGATCGTGCTGCCGGAGGACGTGACCGTCGCCAAGAAGCTCGCTTCACACGCGCCGGCGCATTTCGTCACCGTCGATCACGTCGGCGCCGATGACATGATCCTCGATGTCGGCCCCAAGGCGGTCGCCCATGTCGAGACCCTGCTCGAGACATGCAAAACGCTCGTCTGGAACGGTCCCTTCGGCGCTTTTGAGCACCCGCCGTTCGACGAGGGCACCAACGCCGTTGCGAAGACCGCCGCGCGCCTGACGGTGGAGGGAAAGCTTTTGTCGGTGGCGGGCGGCGGCGACACGGTCTCGGCGCTCAATCAGGCGCACGCCGCGCAGCAATTCACCTATGTGTCGACGGCCGGCGGAGCCTTCCTCGAATGGCTCGAGGGCAAGCAGCTGCCAGGCGTTGCGGCGCTATCGGCGTAAATTCCTGGGCGAGGCCAGCGGCCTCGTTCGGGCTCCATAAATCCGCCGGTCCATTTCGGGTGTGGCGCCAATACAACAGTCAAATTTAAAATGACAAATTGGAATTATTCTTCCAGTTAGTTTGGAATCGTTCTTGGTTATATGCTGGATCGGCAAGAACATTTCCAAATCATTGCTTCGTTTGTTTACGTCGTGGTCGGCGGCGATTAGCTTTTGCGTCCGCGGCTGCCTCTGGTCGCGCCGAAGATCGTGGACGCAAACGATGATGAGCCCCGACGAGCCGATCGCGCGACGAACGCGCCGGCGCAGCCACGGACCCTTGCAGGCGAAGAGCCTTCTGCTTGGCGCCTCCCTTTGCGCTCTAGCGCTGACGTCGGAGGAAGCCGTCGCGCAGCTTGCGCTGCCCGACATCACCGTCAGCAAGCCGAAGCCGAAACGCGTCGTGGCGCGTCCCGCCCCGGCGCCGCGTCAAATTGCGGCGTCGCATAGCAGCGCCTCTCCCGTATCCGCGCCGCGGCCAGCGGCCAATCCGATTCCCGCGCCGGCCGCTACGGCCAACCCGGGGCCGGCGCCCTTCCTGGCGCCGGGCCAGCAGGTGGGACGGGGTCCGACCGGCGTCGTGGGCTATTCGGCGAGCGGCACGTCGACCGCCACCAAGACGAACACGCCGATCATGGACATTCCCCAGTCCATCACGATCGTCACGCAGCAACAGATTCGGGATCGCGACAGTCTGACCTTGCAGGAGGCGGTCTCCTATGTTCCGGGCGTCACGGTCGCAGGCGGAGAGGGCAACAGCGACCAGGTGGTGATCCGAGGCCAGTCGACGACGGCCGACTTTTACAAGGACGGCGTTCGCGACGACGCCGAATACATCCGCGATCTCTACAACATCCAGTCGGTCGAGGTGCTCAAAGGGCCGAGCGCTCTCACCTTCGGGCGCGGCGGCGCCGGCGGCATCATCAACCGCGTCACCAAGAAGGCGGATGGCGAATCCATTCAGGAATTGGACCTGAGCTCCGGCAGCTTCGGCCGCAAGCGAGTCACCATCGACTATGGTGGAGCCGTGTCCGGTCAATTCGCCGCGCGACTGAACGGGATGTACGAGCAGTCCTACGGCTATCGCAATTTCTTCGGTCTCGAGCGCAACGGCGTCAGCCCCACTTTCACCTGGAAGCCGGATGACAGCACTGACGTCTGGCTGACCTATGAGCATTACCGCGACCGCCGAACGGCCGATCGCGGCATCAATTCGCTTGGTCCTTCGTCCTATATCCCCAATTTGCCGGGCGATCTCGCGACCGTGTTCCCCGGCTACCCGTCGCCGGTCCCGAGCTATCTTTTCTTTGGCGACGCCAATCCCAGCGCCGCGCAGGTGAACTATTCCAAGGTCGACGTGAACACGGTCGATCTCGCCGGCGAGCACAAGACGGATTTCGGATTGGAAATCCGCGACCACATCACCTTCGCCAGCTACCAGAAGCGTTATCAGAACACCTTCACAGGAGAGTCGATCAAGGTCTTCGAGGGTTCGATCAACGGGATCGAAGGCTACCTGCACAACACGCCGCGTCAGAACATCATCAACCAGCTCGACTTCGTCTATAAATTCGAGATGACGCCGGAGGTTAAGCACACCGTCGCCTTCGGTGGCGAGGTCGGGCATCAGGCGTCGAGAAGCGATCGCGACTTCGCCTGCTTCAATTTCGATTGCGCCACGACCGAGGTCGACACTTACTATTTGGCGCCGACGATCTACAATCCGGTCAACTACGGCAATGTCGCGGAGCGGCGACGCGCCGACCTGCTGACCGCTTCGGGCTATATCCAGGATCAGATCGCGATCACCCAATATCTGGATGTGCTCGCCGGCGTGCGCTACGACCGCTTCGATCTGAAATTCGTCGGCAACGACTTCGCCAACCCCAACCTCACCGCGAGCGGAGACGCGGACGAGGGTTCGGCGACGATCGACGGCTATATTCACACGGTCAACAACGAATGGTCTCCGCGCGTCGGCGTCGTGGTGAAGCCAAACCCGCAGCTTTCGTTCTATGGGACCTATTCGCGCTCCTTCCTGCCGCCTTCGGGCGATCAGTTCGTTCTGATCACACCCAACCTTTCGGCGCTTTCGCCACAGGGAATCGAAAATTACGAGATCGGCTTCAAGGCGGAGCCCCGGCCAAATCTCTTCTTCACCGGCGCTCTCTACCTTCTCAATCGCTCCAACCAGCCGGCCGCGGTGAGCTCGGTCAATTTCGTCGCCGTGAACACGCAAACGAGAGGCGGCGAGGTCGGCCTCGTCGGGCAACTCAACGACAAGTGGCGCGTGTCACTCGGATACGGACATCAGATCTCGCTGATCACCGCCTCGAATGGCGCCCCCGATCCGGCCAATCCGCTGCAGACGGACATCGGCCATAAGGCGCCCAATGTTCCGCTCGACACGTTCTCTTTCTGGAACAAATACGACCTCTCGTCGCTCTTCGAGGCGGGCCCCGGCGTGCTGGGCGTCGGTCTCGGCGTGATCTACAACGCCAAGTTCTATCCGGAGATCGACAATGCGGTCGTCGTCCCCGGCTATGCGCGCGTGGACGCCGCGCTCTACGTCAAATTGAGCGAGAAGGTCAGCGCGCAGCTCAACGTCGAGAATCTCGCCGGCGCCCGCTATTACGCGGCGGCGAGCGCCGACAACAACATCATGCCGGGCGCGCCGCGCTCGGCTTTCATCACACTGCGCGCGAAATTCTGATCGTCAGGAGCAGCGCGACCGCGGCGGCTCGACGGCCACACGACCGGCTCATCCGAGCGCTTTCGCCAGCTCCGCGACGATCGCGTCGCCCATGGCGCTCGTCGAGACGCCCGACGGCGCGTCGCCCTTGATGTCGGCGGTGCGAAGTCCCTTGGCCAGCACGCCGCCGATCGCCGTCTCGATCGCGTCGGCGGCCTTGGGCAGGTCGAAGGAATAGCGCAGCGCCATGCCGAGCGAGCCGATCATCGCGATCGGATTGGCGATCCCCTTGCCGGCGATGTCGGGCGCCGAGCCGTGGCAAGGCTCGTACATCGCATGGCGCTTGCCGTTCTTATCCGCAGAGCCCAGCGAGGCGGAGGGCAGCATGCCGAGCGAGCCGGTCAGCATTGAGGCCTCGTCCGACAGCATGTCGCCGAAGAGGTTGTCGGTCACGACGACGTCGAATTGCTTGGGCCAGCGCACGAGTTGCATGGCGAGCGCGTCGGCGAGCATGTGCTCGAGCTTCACGTCCGCATATTCGCGCTTGTGCAGCGCGGTGATGACCTCGCGCCACAGATAGCCCGACTTCATCACATTGGCTTTTTCCGAGGAGGTCACCTTGTTGCCGCGCTTTCTGGCGAGCTCGAAGGCGACCCGGCCGATGCGCTCGATCTCGAAGGTCTCGTAGACCTGCGTGTCGACGGCGCGCTTCTGGCCTTCGCCGAGATCGACGATCTCCTTGGGCTCGCCGAAATAGACGCCGCCCGTCAGCTCGCGCACGATCATGATGTCGAGACCGTCGACGACCTCGCGCTTCAGCGAGGAGGCGTCGGCGAGCGCCGGATAACAGATCGCCGGGCGCAGATTGGCGAAGAGGCCGAGATCCTTTCTGAGACGCAGGAGGCCGGCCTCGGGCCGTACGTCGTAAGGAACGCCATCCCATTTGGGACCGCCGACGGCGGCGAGCAGCACCGCGTCGGCCGCATGCGCGCGCTTCATGTCGTCTTCGCTGATCGCGACGCCATGGGCGTCATAGGCCGCGCCCCCGACGAGACCTTTCTCGATCTCGAATCGGGCGACGCCGGCCTTCGTCAAAAGCGCGATGACCTTTTCCGCCTCCGCCGCAATCTCGGGACCGATCCCGTCGCCGGGGAGAAGCAGCAGCTTGAAGGCGGACATTCGAACCTCACCTATTTTTTGTGGTTGCGGCCTCGCGGCGTTGGCGGCTCAATAAGGCGCTCGCCCGGGCGGCGCAACAGCGCCCATGTCGCCCCCGCGACAATTCGTCCGGCGCCGGCGGCTTGCCGAAGGCTCGGGAGGCGTGCAGCTTGATATTGCAAAAAAAATGATCGACCGTTCGGCCCCCTCACCGGGCGCGCCCAGCGGCCCGAAAAGAGCGAAAAGGGAGGAAGATCTCGATGAACGCAAAGTCGTTTCTCACGCCGGCGGTCCTGGCCGCGGCGCTCATGGCCGCATCGCCCGCGGCCGCCTTCTGCCTTTTCGGATGCGATCCGACCGAGGCGGACGCGCGCAAGGTCTTCGAAAATCTGATCCATCAGAAATTCGATCCCGACGCGAAGATCGTCGATTTCAAGGTCGACCGCTTCTGGCGGCTCGACGTCGAAGGCGCCGGTCACGAAGGGATCGAATATTACTACACCGTCAAGGTCGAATTCCCGAAGGGCGCCCATCTCGAATGCAAGCCGGACGCCGCGGGCAAGGTTGCGGAAGGCTGCTCGCCCAGCACCTATTATTCGACCACCATCCAGAACAAGATGATCAAGGAAAAGCAATATATCGAGCCGGGCAAGGTGATCGAATTCAAGGACGAGACCCGCTTCGACAAGACCGACAGCGGCAAGTGGAAGGGGCAGGACGGCAATCTCTATTAGCAGCAGGCACGGTAGCAGGCTTCGTCGACGCCGGCCCCGCGCGCCTTGCGGCGCGCGGGCCGTTGTTCGCTTGGGCTCCGAAGACCTCGCGCCCCTTTGCGCGCCAGCGCCATTCGTGTAAAACCCGCGGCAAAACACCGCGAAGCCGCGCATGACGCGGGCAAAGGACTGAAAATACTATGCAGCAGGTCGTCATGGCGATCCACCTAATGACGGTGGTCGCTCTCGTCACATTGGTTCTCTATCAAAAGTCCGAGGGCGGAGCGCTCGGTCTCGGCCAGAGCGGCTTTTTTACCGGGCGCGGACAGGCCAACGCCCTGACCCGCGCGACGGGCATCCTGGCCACGGTCTTCTTCGTGACGAGCGTATTGCTGACGGTCATTCCCGCCTGGGATCGGCGCTCGATCGGCGGCGAGGACTGGACCAAAGCGCTCGATCAGGAAAAGATCCAGCTCAAGGAGATCAAGCCCGAGGCCGCGCCTGCAGGCTCAGAAGGACACGCAGATCCCCAAGGACAAAGACAGCATTTTCGAGCAGTTGAAGCGCGCCCAGGAGCAGCGCCAGCAAGGCGGCGGCGCGCCGACGTTGCGCAAGAACTCCTGAGGAGCCGGCGCAGCCTGCGCAAGGATCCGAGGCTCCGAAGGCCGAGGAGACGAAGCCGGCCGAAGCCAAGCCGGAAGCGCCGAATGCGGGGACGCCGCCTGCCGTTGCGCCGCCCGCCGCCCAAGCCGAAGCCGGACGCCGACGAACGCAGGGGCGCCGCCTGCCCTTACGACGCCCGCCGCCGAAGCTCCGAAGCCAGAGGCCAAGCCCGAGGACTCGAAGCCGGCCCCCGAGGCGGCTCCGGCGCCCGCCGCGCCTCCGCCGCCGGTGCAGTGGAAGTCGCCGACCCAATAAGACGAAGCGGACGCGCCCGCGTCCGCCCGATCGATCGCGCCGATCCGCGCTTTCCTCAGCTCTTTCAAAAGAGTGAGGCGGAAGCGTCGCGCCAGTGGCCTTAACTGGGCGCGGGGGCGAACGCTCTTCGCCCGCGTTCCGAATCCACGGAACGCGATCTTAACGCACTAGCCGAATCGACTTTTTGGCGTTAGGCGTGAGGCCCCATGGCGCGCTACATCTTCATCACCGGCGGCGTGGTCTCCTCCCTTGGCAAAGGATTGGCCTCCGCGGCGCTCGGAGCGCTGCTGCAGGCGCGCGGCTTCAGCGTGCGGCTGCGCAAGCTCGATCCCTATCTCAACGTCGATCCGGGCACGATGAGCCCCTATCAGCACGGTGAGGTGTTCGTCACGGACGATGGCGCCGAAACCGACCTCGATCTCGGACATTACGAGCGCTTCACCGGCCGGCCCGCTTCGCGCGCCGACAATGTGACGACCGGGCGCATTTATCAGGACATTATCACGCGGGAGCGGCGCGGCGACTATCTCGGCGCGACGATCCAGGTCATCCCGCACGTCACCAACGCGATCAAGGAATTCGTGCTCGACGAGGGCGACAGCGCCGATTTCGCGCTGATCGAGATCGGCGGCACGGTGGGCGACATCGAGGGCCTGCCTTTCTTCGAGGCGATCCGCCAGCTCGGCAACGACCTGCCCAAGGGACATTGCGTCTATATCCATCTGACGCTTCTGCCCTTCATTCCGAGCGCGGGCGAGTTGAAGACGAAACCCACCCAGCATTCGGTCAAGGAATTGCGCTCGATCGGCATTCAGCCGGACATTCTGCTCTGTCGTTGCGACCGCGAGATCCCGCGCGAGGAGCGCCGCAAGCTCGCGCTCTTTTGCAACGTGCGCGAGGGCGCCGTGATCGAGGCGCGCGACGCGCCGAACATCTATGACGTGCCGCGCCTCTATCACGCCGCGGGGCTTGACGCGCAGGTGCTCGCGTCCTTCGGCATCGAGCCCGCGCCGCGTCCCGACATGAGCCGCTGGAACGCGGTGGCGCAGCGAATCAACAATCCCGAGGGCGAGGTCAGGATCGCCATCGTCGGCAAATACACGGGAATGAAGGACGCCTATAAGAGCCTCATCGAGGCTCTGGCGCATGGCGGCCTCGCCAATCGCGTCAAGGTCAATCTCGACTGGATCGAGTCGGAGATTTTCGAAGGCGCCGACCCGGCCGCGCAGCTCGAGGACGTCCACGGCATTCTCGTTCCCGGCGGATTCGGGCAACGCGGGACCGAGGGCAAGATCCAGGCGGCGCGCTTCGCGCGCGAGCGCAAGGTGCCCTATTTCGGCATTTGCTTCGGCATGCAGATGGCCGTGATCGAGGCGGTGCGCTCGCTTGCCGGCGTCGAAGGCGCGAACTCGACGGAATTCGGGCCCTGCGACGAGCCGGTCGTGGGTCTGCTCACGGAGTGGCTGCGCGGCAATGAGCTCGAGCAGCGGCGCGCAGGCGGCGACATGGGCGGCACGATGCGCCTCGGCGCCTATCCGGCGCGCCTGCGGGAAGGATCGCGCATCGCTGAGATCTACGGACGGCTCGATATTTCCGAGCGCCACCGCCATCGCTACGAGGTCAACAACGCTTACTGCGCGCGGCTGGAGGAGAAGGGCATGATCTTCGCCGGAACCTCACCGGACGGCACTCTCCCCGAGACGGTCGAAATTCCCGATCATCCCTGGTTCATCGGCGTGCAATATCACCCCGAGTTGAAGAGCCGGCCCTTCGATCCGCATCCGCTCTTCGCGAGCTTCATCGCCGCGGCGAAGGCGCAGAGCCGGCTGGTCTAGGCGCTTGTCCCTCGAACGGAATGGTTCGAGCGATAAGAAATCGCGCCAAAATAAAATGTTGGAGCGAATTCTGATCGCAAAAGAAATTCGCTCCAAGGCACGTTCTTCATGCTGCGACAACCTGTCGCCGAAACCCGTTCGCGCGTGAAACGTTAAACATTCGTCACTGAAGGGGGCGAGGGACTTCCGAAAACGGCGAGAGCGGCGAACGCAAGACGCAGATGAGCGTTTCGCCGATGCTTAAGCAAGCGAGAGCCGTCAACGAAGATCATCTCGTCATGGCCCGTCAGTGGGAAACGAGGACAGGCGCGACGCTCGTGACTGCGCGCGGGAGGGTCCTTAAAGCGGACGCAAAGCGTTTGCGGGAGAGGTGAGGCGCGAAAAACCACAAGCAAGAACCTTCACGCTCTCCAAGCCTCCAGTCAGAATTGGCGGTGCGCTCGCTCACGGCGCGCCGCTATTTTTTTACGGCGGCCTTCATTTGCCTGGCGGCAGCCCGTGCTTGGGGCGCAAGAAATGATACAGCAGACTCACGACCGAGAAGGCGAGGCCGAACCAGAGAACGACCATGCCGATGTTCTCGTCCTTCATCGTCCGGCTGTAGAGGGCGATGCATAATCCCACAGCGACGAGCCACAGCGGCTTCTGACTGGGCTCCGGCGGCTGTCGCTTCTTCAAGCCTTCCGACATCAATCCCTCCCGAATCTGACGGCGCGGTCGCGCCGCATGCAAAGTAGGGCGCGACCCTAGCTTTGGCGACGGCGCCGCCGCGCTTAAAGCGTCGCCGCGATCAAATCTCTCAGCGCCGGAGTCGCCTCCGGCATCACGCCGAACCAGTCGCGAAAGGCCGGGCGCGCCTGATGGATCAGCATGCCGAGCCCGTCGACCGCGACGAGGCCGGCGCGGCGCGCGCTCGCCAGCAGCGGCGTTTCGAGCGGCGCATAGACGATGTCGCAGACGACGGCCGAAGACGGCAGGGCGGAAAGGCCAATGTCGAGCGGCGGCTGGCCGACCATGCCCTGGCTCGTCGTGTTGACGAGGAGTCCCGCGCCTGCAAGACCCGCATTGCGCTCCTCCCAGGCGTGGGCGCAGACCGAGGCTCCGAAGTCCGCGGCCAGCGCCTGCGCCCGCTCCCGCGTGCGATTGAAAACGCGGATTTCCTCGGCCCCCGCGTCGAGAAGCCCGGCCACGATCGCGCGGGCGCCGCCGCCGGCGCCGATCACGACGGCGGGAGCGGCCTCGGCGCGCCACTCCGGCGCGCTAGCGCGCAGCGCCGCGATGAAGCCGAAGCCGTCGTAATTCTTGCCGGTGAGCCGCCCGTCCGCCCCCACCACGACGCAGTTGATCGCGCCGATGCGCGCCGCCGCATCCTCGACGACGTCGACGAGCTTCAGCGCCGCCTCCTTGTGCGGGATCGTCAGATTGCAGCCGGCGAGGCCCAGCGTCGCCATCGCGCGCAGCGCCTCGCCGAGCTTGCCGGGTTCGATGGCGAAAGGCGCATAGCCGCCCTCGATCCCATGAAGCTTCAGCCAGTAATTGTGGATCTTCGGCGAGCGCGAATGAGCGATTGGCCAGCCCATGACGCCGGCGAGATGAAAGCGGTTATGCATGTAGGAGGGGTCTCGAATGGAGGTCGCGCCTCGAGGCTACAATGTTGCCGGGGGCGGGCATAGTCGCAAAACGCGGCAGTGGGCCAGTCCGAATGGCGGCTAATGACCCAAATCTGCCGTCCCCGCCGACACTGGCCAAGCTGCAAAATAAGGCATCAGATCTGCACCGGACTTTTGCAAGAAAAATGCTCCGACGTGCCTAGTCGGCCGGAGGAAAGCTCTCGCGGACACGATGCAACAGTTCCATCAAGCTCGTTAGCTCCGCAGGCGAGAGCGAGGCGAATACCGAGCGAAATCGAGCCAGGTTGGCCTCGAACACTTTGTTGATGATCGCGTCACCCTTTGACGTCAATCGCGCGATTTGTTTCCGGCGATCGTCGCGGTCCACATAGGACTTCACGAAGCCGTCGCGTTCGAGACCTGCCATAAGACCGGAGACGGTTGCACGCGTGACGCCCATCGCCGCGCCTATTTCCTTGTGGGAAATCCCATTCCCTTTGGTCGCCAGCAACGCCATCAAAATCTGATAACGGGCGACTGACCCCACCGTATCCGCCATCCATTCGCCGAAGGCGTTTTCCACCTGTCGCGCGGTCGCGCGCAGCATGAACATCGCCTCCACCCCCCGTACCTCCCGATCAGAGAGGCGCTTGCGCATTTCCTCCATGACCGCGGGCGGCGGCCCCTGATGCAACTTGGCTGCTTTCTCAATACCCATCGCTGTCTCTGGTCCATGACTCTCGATAATCAGTTTGGCCCCTAACTATCTGGCTGTCAATGCTCCTCGCGGTCAACGATCAGTCTGACAAGATAGGGTCTTGACATTAGTTCGTCGCCATACTAATTTTGTATGTCACCTAACGGATAGGTTGCAGGCCTGGACCAGAGGAGGCTTCAAATGAATGTCGGAACAATCATCCAGCTGGCGAATATCTCCCTGTCAGCGCATCCCCTGTCCCAGCTCGGGTTCTCACCGGCCAGCGATCAGGCGGTAAAGGCTGTCCTTGATATAGTTAGCCTCCTAACATATGTTGTAAGGGCGCTAACAATCATGGATGAGCGCCAGACGAAAGGAGACTTCAAATGAACACAGAGATCATCATCCATCCGAAGCTGCAGCACTACGCGCTCGGCACGGCCAACATCGACGCCACGATCGACTGGTACCGCAAGGTGCTGGGCATGACCATCAACTATCGTTCGACCATGCCTGCGGGAGCACCCTTCTCGGCGGCCGCATTCGCGAGCAACGATGAGGTTCATCATCGCGTGGTCTTATTTGAAATGCCTGGCTTCAGCGGCAATTCCGACAAAGCCAGTCGTGGACGGATGCAGCACGTCGCATATGAATATCAGACACTCGACGATCTCCTCGGCACCTATGTCCGCCTCAAGGGCTTGGGAATCGTGCCCGTGATGGCCCTCGATGAAGGGATGCAGATCGCCTTCTACTATGAGGACCCCGACCGGAACAGCGTCGAACTCAACGTCAACAGCTACGGAAACGACTGGACTGCGACGGAATTTATGAAGGCCGCGTCTTCTTCCAACGAACGTCCTCCGCGGACATTCGTCGATCCCGAAAAATTAGTCGAGGCCCGCAAGGCCGGCGCATCTCCGTGGAAAGTGCATGAGCGCGCCTTGGCCGGCGAGTTTGCGCCGGCGAAGCCAGCCTATCCGCGTCCGCACGTCTGAGAGGCGTCACTCTTATCCATTGGCGCGGCGGCTTGCCATCATCCGCTGCTTCCCTTGCGGTGTCCTCCTCCACAGTGGTCGTCATCCTCGCGATAACGAGGCTGGGTGGGCGCACATCGCGGGCGTCAGCTTACCGGCTTCCATAAAACCAAGGGAGACGGCGGTCCGCGGACGCGCCCTCTCCGCTCAACCAGAGACTTACCGGAATGCCGAACATCATCGAAGTTGAAAACCTGAAAAAAACCTTCGGCAATTTCGAAGCCGTAAAAGGCGTCTCGTTTGCCGTCGAGCAGGGAAGCACATTCGGATTTCTCGGGCCGAACGGCGCGGGCAAATCCACGACCATCAAAATGCTCACGACCGTCCTAGCGCCTAGCGAGGGGCGCGTGCTGATCGCAGGCCACGATTCGGTGAAAGAGCCACTGGAGGTGCGCCGCGCCTTCGGAATCGTGTTTCAGGACCCAAGCCTCGATGACGAGCTGACGGCAGCCGAGAATATGGAGCTGCACAGCGCTCTCTACAGCGTGCCAAGGCCGCAGCGCCGCGAACGCGTTGAGGCGCTGCTGCGCTTCGTCGGGCTGTGGGAGCGGCGCGACGACTATGTCAAACACTTCTCGGGCGGCATGAAGCGGCGGCTCGAAATTGCCCGCGCGTTGCAGCACCGCCCGCGAGTTCTGTTCCTCGACGAGCCGACCGTTGGGCTCGATCCCCAGACCCGCAACCAGATTTGGGGGCTCATCCGTGACCTCTGCCGTAATGAGGGCCTGACGGTGTTTTTCTCGACGCACTACATGGAGGAGGCGGAGCGCGTCGCCGGCTGGATCGCGGTCATCGACCACGGACGGATCGTCGCGCAAGGCACGGCCGCCGCGTTACGGCAGCAAACCGGCGGCCGCACACTGGAGGACGCATTTCTCGCGCTGACGGGGCGCAGCATCAGGGAAGCCGAGGCGGAGCCAGCCGATCGTATGCGTGCGATGCGTCAGGTGTGGGGAGGCCGCCGATGAACGCCGTTTTCATCCTGTGGCTGCGGCAATTGAAGCGCTACTTTCGCTCGCGCTCCCGCATTATTGGCGGTCTTGGCCAGCCGATCTTGTTCCTGTTGGCGCTCGGCTTCGGACTTGGCCCGATGTATGCCCGCGCCGGCCATGGCGACTACGTGCAGTTTCTGGCGCCGGGCACCATCACCATGGGCATCCTGTCCATAGCCGTCTTCAGCGGCGTCGAAATAATCTGGGACCGGCAGTTCGGCTTTCTCAAGGAAACTCTGGTCGCGCCGGCGCCACGGCTCGAGATCGTTCTCGGGCGGACGCTCGGCGGCGCGACGATCGCGCTAATTCAAGGGAGCATCGTCTTTCTCGTTTGTCTTGTCGCCGGATTTCGGCCCGCAGACCCGCTGTTGCTGCCCTTGGCGCTGCTGTTCATGATGCTTATCGCAATCATGTGCACGGCGATTGGCACCGTGATCGGGACGGTGCTGCAGGACATGCAGGGCTTTCAGCTGATCATGAGCTTCATCACTATGCCGCTCTTCTTCTTCTCCAGCGCCCTGTTCCCGGTGCCTGATCTGCCGCAGGCTTTGTGGATCGCGGTTCTGCTCAACCCACTCACCTATGGCGTCGACGGCCTGCGCGGCGCGCTTAGCGGCGCTTTCGCGTTCGGCGTGGCGACGGACTTCGAGGTGCTGGGCGGCCTCACTGTGATCCTTCTGGCCGTAGGAGCCTACCTGTTCGCGAAGATCGAGGTATAGCTGCCCATTTTAAAGCACACGGCCGCTCCTGGCGCATAGGGGACATTCAAATCCTAACGGGGGCGTGTGGATTTCGCGCGCCGAGAGGAACCAGGGGCGTCTATTCCTTGGCGCTGTCGCGAAACTTCAGCCACTCCTGGCCGAGGCTTTGGCCATAGGCTTCCTTGAAGGCGTCGCCGAAGGCTGCGCCCTCCTGCAGGCTCGTCAGCAATTTCGTGAAAGCCTCGGGTTGCTCGCGCTTCAGAAAGGTGACGAAGAGCCCCGCCTCGCGGAAGGCGAGATTCTGCCGATAGCGGAAGAAATCCGCGCCCTCTCCCTTGGGCTTCGGCTCCTTCTCGAAGGGGATGGAGTTGAAATCCCGCCAGACGCCCTTGTCCGCGACCTTGATCGCGAAGCCCTCCTTCAAGGCCCCCAACGCCTCTTTTTCGTCGACGCTCTCCGCCCCGCCGCCGTCCGAGATCATCACGGCCAGACCTTCGGCAAACCAGCTCGGCGGGCGCTCTGCGATCACCCCGCGCCAGCCGAAAAGGTGCGTGTGCGAGAGCTCATGCGTCAACACCTTCTTGAGCTTCGGCTTGTCCTCCTTGCAGAGCGCTGGCGAGAGCAACACGCGGCCCGAGCGCGCCGTGGCGGAGATGCTCGCGTCGTCATAGCCGTTCGAGCGCCCGTAATCGCCGTAGGATGTGTAGACGACGACGATCGGCTCTTTCGCGAAGGGCCGACCCTGCGCCGCCACGACGCGCGCGGTCGCTTCGCCCATGAGCGCCGCGACATCGCGCGCGCAACCGTCTCCGCCCGGCTGGAAATGCACGCGCGGATCGTCGAGAGCCGACGGCAAGGCGGCGGGGTCGGCAAAGAGCGAAAGCGGCGAGAGACGCTTCGACAAGGAGACGACCGCCTCATAGGCCATGAGCAGCATGACGCCGACGCCGGCGATCTTGAGGAGATTGAGAAGGTTCATCGTTTTAGAGCGCTTCGATGATTTCTTTTGCCCATGCGGCGACCGCCTCGCTCGCCTTGCCGTAGCGACGCTCGTCGAAGAGATGAGCGTTGTCGGAAGGTTCGAGATTGATCTCGCAGGTTGTTAGCCCCAAGGCGCGCGCCTCGGCGACGAAGCCCGCGGCGGGGTAGACCGAGCCCGAGGTGCCGATCGCGACGAAGCGATCGGCGCGAACGAGCGCCGCCAGTATTTCCTCCATATGCAGCGGAACCTCGCCAAACCAGACGACATGCGGTCGCAGCGCGCCGAGGGCCTGGCAGGCTGGGCACTGGCTCGCTTCGCCCAGGTCGTCGCGCCGGGGCGAGACCGCTGCGCAGCGAAGGCAGCGCGCCTTCAAGAGCTCGCCATGCATGTGGATCACGCGCTGCGAGCCGGCGCGCTCGTGCAAGTCGTCGATGTTTTGCGTCACCAGCGTCAGCTCGCCGCCCTGTGCCGCGAGCGCGCGCTCGAGATCGGCCAGGGCGAGATGCGCGCCGTTTGGCTCGGCGCTCAGAAGATTGCGCCGCCGCGCGTCATAGAAGGCCTGTACAGCGGCGGGATCTCGGGCGAAGGCTTCGGGCGTCGCGAGCTTCATCGGATCGAAGCGCGCCCAGATTCCCTCGCGCTTCTTGTCGCGGAAGGTCCCAAGCCCGCTTTCGGCCGAGACGCCTGCGCCGCTCAGCGCGAAGAGCCGCATGACCTCATCCCGCGGGCGAAGCCAAGGCGAGGCGGCGCGGCGCCGGGGACTTCGGCGCGTCGGCGAGCTCCCAAGCCTTCTCGTGGCCAAGATAGAGGAAGGGGCCGAGGACGAAGCCGAAGGCCGAGAGCGCTACGGCGGTCGCCGCGTCCTGCACGACGACATAATTCGTCGTGAACTCCATCACTGTGGCGAAGGCGCGGAAAGTGACGGTTTTGGCGACGGACCGCTCCACCGCGATGGCGTTCTGCTCCGCCTGCGGCGCGCCTGATCTCCAGCCGACCGGCAGCGGAACGGAGACGAGGCTGGTTTTGCCGCCGCGCGGACCGAACCGGTTCCAGGCGGCCTCGTGAAGGAAGTAGAAGACCGGTCCCCCCGCGAGCGAGACGGCGGAAAGTCCCGCCGCAGCCGCGATCTCGCCGAGGATCGCGTAGTTCCAGCCAAGATCGCAGGCGGTGACGATGACGCGATAGGTGATCGTCTTGGCCGCCGCCTGCTTGATCTTGAACCCGGGCAGAGAAATCAGGCGCGTCCCGGCGTCGCTCGACGGCGGCAGGGCCGGCGGGGGCAAGGGAAGGGCTGCCGGCTTTCTGCGCCCCCGAACCCCGCGCCACAGGCGCGGCGCGAGAACCACCGCGCCGCCGAGCGCAAGGAACAGCGCCGCCGCTTCGAGCACCGCGACGCCCGCTCCGACCGCGCCGAGCGTCGCCGTCGCGGCCATGACCCCCGCGCCCTTGGACGCTGCGGCGCGCCGCGGCGTCGGCCTTTTCGCGGGGGTCTCTTTTCTGCGTTTCGCGCTCGGCTGCGGCATGGCCGCATCCTATGGCCGGCGGGCGAGAAGCGCAAACTTGAGCTTTCACCAGCGAACGCGATGCAGCGAATTAATTGCAGATCACCTTTCCCCCGCCCGTCGGCGACGCCGAATAGCAAACTCGGTCCGGGATTTTGATGAGATTGGCGTCTGCGGCGAGACTGACCGCCAGAGCAAGCGCGAGGATCGCCGCGAAGGCGAAGGTCATTACGAGCGTCGCGCCCCAAAGCAGGTCGAGCAGCGTCCCCGCATGTTTCTTAAACCAGCCTTCCGGCCTCGAGAGGACTTGGATGGTCATCAGGTTTCCCCTTTGCCCCGATGGATTGCATGAAACTATTAGATAGCGCCCGACCGCCGCACTGCGAGATCAGCACGGTCAATTTCACGGCCCACGTAGGCGGCGCCGCTCAGAATGATTCGACCGCCTGGCTGAGGGCAAAAATCAGCAGACCGACGAGGCCGCCCACGAGCGTTCCGTTGATGCGGATGAATTGCAGATCGCGGCCGACGCTCAGTTCGAGCTTGTCGACGAGCGTCTGCGAGTCCCATCGGCGAACCACGTCGGAGACATAGGCGCCGATCTCGGCGCGGCGCGGCGGCAGCGCGCGCAACGCCCAGAGCCGGATGCGTCGGTTGAGCGCGGCCGTGAGCGCGGGGTCGTTCGACAGCCAGCGGCTGAGCCCAGCGAGCGCGGCGTCGATTCCCTTCGCGACGTCGTCGCCGCGCTGGCTGAGATCGGAGAGGAGGCCCGCCTCGATCTTCTTCCACAGGACTTCGGTTTGCTGCAGAAACACGGGATCGGCGAGGATGCTCGCCTTCAGCGCTTCTCCTTCCTCCCTGATTTTCGGGTCCGTTGCGAGGGTCTCGATGAAGCCTTCGACCGATTTCTGCAGCTCGCGACGCCAAGGATGCTCGGGCTTCCGCATATTGGAAAGCGTCTCGACGAGCCCCGCGACGACCCTCTCGACGAGGATGGCGTCGATCCATTTCGGCAGCCAGCGCGGCGCCTTCTTTCTTACGCGCCGCTGGATGTCCTCGCGCCTCGCCATCAGCTGATCGCCAGCCTCGGCGATGGCGCGGTCAAGCAGCGCCTGCGCCTCGCCTCGCGCCCACAGCGTCTCCAGAAGATGCGCGCCGAGCGGGGCGATCGGAACGGACTGCGCGCCCTGCCGCGCGACTTCGTCGACGACCCGTCGAATCCGGTCTTTTGGGACGATCTGCACGATCTCGGGCAGCGCTCGGCCGCAAAACGCGCCGATCCTGGCGGAGTTTTTGGGATCGGCCAGCCACCGCGTCATCGCGCCCACCGCGTCGACGTTGCGCAGCTTGCGGTCGATGGTGCGGCGCGTGAGGAAGTTCGTCGCGATGAAGCGGCCGAGCGCGTCGGCGATGCGGTCCTTATTGGCGGGGACGATCCCCGTATGCGGGATCGGCAATCCGAGCGGCCGCTGGAACAGCGCCACGACGGCGAACCAGTCGGCGCAGGCTCCAACCATTCCGGCCTCGGCGAAGGCGCGCAGATACGGAACCCACGGGTAGGCGTCGCCGAGGCGCTTCGTCGCCAAGAAAACGGCCGCCATCAGCAAAAGCAGCAGCGTCGCGACGAAACGCATCCGGACGAGATCCGCCGCGCGGTCGTCGCGCGGCGTCGCTATCAAGCCCTCGGTTTCAAGGGGGTTCGGCATCTGCAAGCTTCCAGAAAGCCCTTTGCCGGTCGGCTGCTCACCATCTGAGCCAGCGCCGCCCCGTTGCATAGCCGATGAGCGTTACAATCGCGATCGCCGACGAATACCATGCGGCGACGAAGAAAGGGCTGTCGTCGGTGCAATGCAGCGCATAGAGCGTCGCACCGACCCCGCCCGCCAGGAGTCCCGCGGCCGCGCCGGCAAGGCCGGGATCGGCCGGCGCGCCCCGCCGCAGGGCGTGGAGGAGACAGGCGAGCGGCGCCGCCGACAGAAGCGGGATCAGCGTCACACAATAAGGGGCGTAATGGCCGACGAGCCGCGCCGGCCAGGAAGAGGCCGGGGTCACGACGGCTTCGGCGAGCACGCCGAGGCCTAAGACGAGCGGCGCAAGGAAAAGCGCCCTCAGCCAGGGCTTGATCTCTGCGCCGGGCGTCGCAAGACGCAACACGAGCCCGAGACTGGCTAGGCTGAGCGTGAGCGTCGCCGCAAACTTGAACCAGAATCGTGGCGAGGCGATCTCCGCGCCAAGGTCGGGCCGCAGACGAAGCGCGGCCAGCAGGATCAGGCTGGCCAACAACGCGCCGCAGACGAGCTCGAGGCGCAGTCGCGCGCGAAACCTGATCCTCGAGGGCGCGAGATCGGCGACGAGAAGATCGATCAGCGCGTCGGTTTTCACGAGTCCTCTCCGCGGAAGAAGGCGGCGAGCCGCTTGATCGCCCGATGCAGCGCGACGCGGACCGCGCCTTCGCTCATGTTGAGCGTCGCGGCCGTCTCCTTGACCGAGCGCCCCTCGATCGCCAGCGCACGCACGAGGCTCCGGTCGCGCTCGCCGAGCCGCGCGACCATCCGGTCGAGATCGAGCCGGTCGTGGTCGTGGTCGCCGTCGGCGCCCGCGGCGCTCAGCAGGTCGACGAAATCCTCGATCGGCGCGGTGGCCACCTTGCCGCGCCGGCGACGCGCGTCGACGAGCTTGTTGCGCGCGATCGTCATGATCCAAGGGCCGATCGGCCGATCGGACTCCCAGGTGTCCCGCTTCAAATGG
The DNA here is from genome assembly GCA_963829075.1 of uncultured Alphaproteobacteria bacterium. Taxonomy (GTDB): domain Bacteria; phylum Pseudomonadota; class Alphaproteobacteria; order Rhizobiales; family Beijerinckiaceae; genus Methylocystis. The sequence goes on from CAWHHH010000027.1 coordinate 49,593, forward strand.
ATCGCCAGCAGCGTTTCCTGCACCACGTCCTCCGCCTCGCCCGGGTCGAGACCGATGCGCCCGCAGTTTCGTCTCACGACGGCGCGCAGCGCGGGCGTCAGGGAAGCCAAGAGGCGCCGGTAGGCCGCGCCATCCCCGGCGGTCGCCTGACGCATCAGCGCCTCCCACTCCTCTTCGGCGCGGGCCAGACCCAATGCCCCTCTCCCCTTCTCGTCGAAAAGCGATCCAGCGTTACGGCGCGAGGCCCTGCGGCGCGCGTCCCTCTATCATCATCGCCGTCTTGCAGCGAGCGGCGGCTTCTCGCCGGCGGGAAGCGGGACTGTAACAGGCGTCGAGGAGCGCGCGAAGACAAGAGCGCGAACTAGACGGTTCGTAGAGCGAGACACTCAATCGGGAGAACGGAATGAAAATCACCGTCGTTTCGAGCGCGGCCATGGCCGGCACGGCCATCGCCCTCGCGCTGAGCGGGGCTGCGGCGCCCGCCCTGGCGAAGAAGGCGAAGCCCGTGCATTGCTCAGGGATAAACGGCTGCAAGGGCATGGGAGCCTGCAAGACGGCGAGCAACGCCTGCAAGGGCCAGAATGCGTGCAAGGGGCAGGGCTGGGTCGACGCCAAGTCACAAAAGGCCTGCGAAGCCAAAGGCGGCTCGGTCGTCGATTGAGCGCGGGCTTAGAGCGCGGCTCGCAAAAAAGTGGAAACCGGTTTTTCGCGTAACGCGCGCTCTAATTTTTAAAATCAATCACGCTGCGTTCAAGCGAGGCCGCCTGAACGCAGCGTGATATGACGCGGATAATCTTCGCGCCCGGCTCACTGCGTTGCGGCGGCGACCTGGGTCTTGGATTTCGGCTCGTCGGCGTGCCTCGCGGTAAATGCGTCGAAATCCTTTTTGTTTTGCGCCGCGTAGAGCATGGCGAAGGAGGCGATGGCGTCGTCGAAGACCTCGCTCTTCCCCATGTAGCCGCAAAGCGCCGCGGTATCCGCAGTGCGGGCGTGCGCGCGAGCTAGCGTGAGCCCGCAAAGCATCGCATATCGCGTCAGCGCCTTCTCCTCGAGGAGCTCGCTGATCGAGCCGAGGCGGCGGTTCTTCAGATGGCGCACGTAGAATTGCCGTTTCGAGACGGGGTCCTGCGTGAAGCCCAAAAAGAAGTCGGCGGACGTCTGCATGGTGCGCTGTCCGGCGACGACGCGCGCCCCCTGCTGTCCGCCCCAGGGTTTGACCTGCAGGCGCTCGAGCGCCGAGGTCATCGCCTCCTTGAGCTGCAAAAAGAGCGGCTCGCCGTCAGGGGTGACGTAGAGGCCGACCGCGCAATAAGTGCCGACGCTGCCGACGCCGACGACCTTCACGGCCGAATTGGCGAGGCGATAACGCGAAAGCAGCGCGCCGACCCCGGTCGGCAGCGTTGCGATGACGCTCTCGAAGACCTGCGGCAGATCCACATGGATCGTCGCGTCCTCGACGTCGTTGTCGTGATAGATCAGCGGCGGATGATCGGCGATGCGCCAGGCGCCCTCCTTGGAATCGCCGACGAGATGCGGGAAGTTCTTGTCGTCCGTGCGGTCGCCGCCCTGGTGCGAGGCGGCGTCGCGGAGCGTCTTCGCCAGATGGCCCTGAAAGACATCGGCCGCCTCGCGCTTCAGATCCACGCGCGCATGCCAGGCTTCATAGGGAGAAAGCTCCGCGAGCTCGGCCATGCGCTCACGATAGGCCTTCGCCGCCTCCTTTGCGACGGCGCGCGCCTTTTTCTCCGCGTCGCCCTCGGAAAGCGCGGCGACGGCGCAACTGGCGGCGAGGCGTTTCAGGTCGACGGTGAAATCGACGCCGGGCAGCGTCTCGTCGAAATCGTTGATGTCGAAGAGCGACGCGCCTTCCGGCGAGACGAAGGCGCCGAAGTTCATCAGATGACAGTCGCCGCAGGCCTGCACGGTAAAGCCGGGCGCCTTCTGCGCCGCGAGATCGACGGCCATCAGCGCCGCGGCGCCGCGCAGGAAGGCGAAGGGCGACGCGGCCATCCTCTGGCGGCGGATCGGGATCAGATTGGGAAGACGACCCTTGTTGGTCTCCTCGAAGATCGTCACGGGATCGCGCGCCGGGGCGGAGAATTCGCCGAGCGACTCGCGCGAGATTTCGGCGCGGCGCTTCTTTCCGGCGTCATAGCGCTCATCGAAAGAGAGCCGGGCGGTCGAAGCGGTTGGGCCGGATGCGTCCTTCATGTAAGCCTCCCCGGAAGCCGCCTCGATCTATTCGTCGAGCGGGGGGATTATTGCGGCGTTCCGCTTGCGTGGCGTGGCGAAATGACTGCTAGGGCTTCAGAAAGTCTCCCTAATGAGCATTGCCGAATAGTCCTTTTCGACATAGCCGTCGCTCTTGCGCTTCGGCAGCTCGATCTTCGCGGGCCGCTGATGTTCGTAAGGGATCTGCTCAAGCAGGTCTGTGATCACGTTCAGCCGCGCCCGCTTTTTATCATCGATTTGGCGACGCGCCACGGCGCCCAGGGGGTGTGCGTCCTCTCAAACATTTCATCGCGGGCGCGTGAATAATCATTCCAGCGCGCATAGGATTTCAAATCCATTTCCGACAATTTCCATAGTTTGCGGCCGTCCGTTATGCGCGCTTCCAGACGTGGTTGTTCCTCGGGGACTCAACTTCAAGCCAGTATTTTCAGCAAAATAATGCCGGATTGACCATCGCTTTTTCGACCGGTGGGCCCGCATGGAAGAATGCCGCAAGCTCCTCCTCGGTGCAAAAACCATTACGCGTTCGACCCCCTGGTGCGGTTGTACCAGCTGCGATCGAATATCACGACCTCCGAAGCCGCGGGCAAATGCGGCA